>CAVYML010000004.1:0-191451 GCA_963769605.1 Ignavibacteriota bacterium
AGAAAGCAAAGATCATAAAATTAAAATCAATGGACATCTTGCTGGTCTTCAAGCGATTACGGGTGTTCATAAAGAAGACAAAGGCGTATATCCGATGAACCTAACGATGAGCTTGTGTCTTAAGAAAAAAATGGAAAACTTGAAAAGTGGCTCCAAGAAAAAATAGAATAGAAATAACTGCTGGCAAACCATTTTTAAAAAGAGTTGCGATCATTTCGATGTCATTACACGAAGCGCAATACAAACTTAGGAATAATTGAAAAAGGTAAACCCCCAGCCTTGCTGGGGGACTCCAAAAGTTTGACTTTTACGGGAATCATAAGAATCTCCTTTATGTGTGAACCGCTTGAAGCATAAAGGAGACTCAAATGAAGACGCAAAGCAATTTACAGCACACAAAGTATGAATTCAAATATCATGTTGTGTTCATTCCAAAATATCGTCAAAAAGTGTTATTCGCGGAACTGCGACGGAATCTTGGAAATGTGTTCCATGAACTTGCCCGTAAGAAAGAAAGCCGCATCGAAGAAGGGCACCACTTGGCAGATCACGTACATATGTTGGTCAGCATTCCTCCGAAGTATGCAGCAGTGCGGTGATAGGATATATCGAAGGAAAGAGTGCAATTCACGTTGTACGGAATTATCGATGTAAGAAAAAAAACTATGCAGGTCAACACTTTTTGGCACGTGGATTCTATGTTTCAACAGTCGGAAAGGATGAGACTGCGATACGAGAATACATACGTGAACAACAGGAAGAGGATAAATGTTTGGATCAATTGACCATTTTTGAATAAGAACTTATAACCGCTTTGAGCGGTTCACACTCTTTTCAAGCCTCCGGCTTTGCCGGAGGCTGGTGACTATCTCTTTAAAGTAGGTGATTCTGACACATCTCGAATCGTTTTTTATGGGGAACAAAAACATTAATTTTGCGGTTTAAAAAATTAGCTGGTAAATCGGAGGATGAATAATGTACTGCAACACGCATAGTATTTTAGTAAGTTAGTTCAAAGAAAGGGTTATACTATGGCAGAAAACAAAACCAAACCGACAAAAGGCAGTGTGACTGCTTTCTTGAATAAAATCTCAGATAAACAACTGCGGAGCGATTGCTTTAGAATTCTTGAAATGATGCAGACGGTCTCTAAATGTGAACCCGTTATGTGGGGAAGCGCAATCATCGGTTTTGGGACATATCACTACGTTTATAAAAGCGGACGAGAAGGAGACACGGTAGTCATCGGCTTATCGCCAAGGAAACAAAACATCAGCATCTATTTAATGGGCGGACTAAATAATGTTGAGGTAGAACTTTCCAAACTAGGGAAGTATAGAACCGGCAAAGGATGCCTCTATATAAAATCGCTTAGCGATGTGAACCCAGAGGTTCTCAAGAAAGTCTTTGTTAAAGCCTTTAAGGACGGACAACGCAGGAACACACACTGACTAGCCATTTTCAAAAGAGATTAATCAAGCATAGCATCTTGCAATCAATTATAGTTAAGAACGAATAAAATACTTAGAAGTAGGCAACAATAATAAACAGGGAAAATATAAATGCAAGCAATAGGAACGTACACAGTAAAAAAGTGGGAAGAGAATCCATACGACCAAATCTCTTCTGAAATGAAAATGACAAAAGCATCGGTTGAATATTTGATGAGTGGACAGATCAATGGTAAAGCACTTGTAGAATATACGATGTTATATAAATATCATAATGCGATTGACCAACATAAATCATCTGCCATGTATATTGGATTAATCAGATTTGTTGGTAACGTTCAAGGTAAAGACGGAAGTTTTGTAATTGAAGACCACGGAACATTTGAGAATGGTGCAGCAAGTTCAACTTTGCAAATAATTGCCGGTTCGGGAATGGGAGAATTAAATGGCATGCACGGCGTTGGTCGATATAGTGTTACTCAAAATAGCGTTCAAATTGAATTGGCTTATAACCTATAGCTGAAGTGCTATTTGACTATCTATTTAAATACGAAAAGAACCCCATAGAGCGGGATTAAGAACGTATGACCTGACCATCCCAAAGTGATCCTTTTTTGACTTAGTAAAAAGTATAAAAATGTGTGGTGTCCAACGAATAAACCTCATGGTTCTGCTCAGCGTATTTATAGATAAAAATAATTTTCAAAAATAACAACTTAGGAAGTGGGAGACCTTTGAGCAACTACTGGAGCGTTATCGAGTGCCGACACCTTGTATTATCCAGAAACCGCGTGTTCAGCTATCATTGAGGTTTGCATGAGCTTTTGTGCGGTAGCGAGTGTTGCTGAAGATCCCGGGGCGGAAAAACCGCACGCCAGGATCCGTACAGGGGGTATCGAGCAATCAGTGTCCCTGCTGCGATCGCAGAAGCCAGTGAAAAAAGTAAAGCATGGCAATTCTAAAAAGGTATTTATCCATTTATAATGCAAAGGGGGAAAACATGAAACGAGTGACTGGTATCGGCGGCATCTTCTTCAAGGCCAAAGACGCTCCATCACTGCAGGCTTGGTACAAGAGGCACCTGGGAATCGATGTCCAAGCCTGGGGCGGAGCTGCCTTCGATTGGACCGACGCCGAGGGTAAGCCGGTTGCAGGCACAACTGCCTGGCTCATTGATCCGCAAGAAAGTGATCACTTTGCTCCGAGCTCTGCTCCCTTCATGGTCAACTACCGAGTAGAAGACCTCCACGCCCTGGTCAAAGTCTTGAAGGAAGAAGGCTGCAATGTACTCGAGAAGATCGACGAATCCGAGTACGGGAAGTTTGCCTGGGTGATTGATCCAGAGGGAAACAAGGTCGAACTATGGGAGCCGCCTCAAGGCCAATAAACGGGCTCGTTAGTCACGGCAGCGAACTGAGACCTCCTCCTCCTAACCTTTTTAAAAAGAGCGGAATGCATAAAAAATGTTATCAGTAGCGTTCAATACAATTTAGAATAAAAGGCTCAAGCGATCAATGATGGTCAAGAACGGATAAAATTATAAAAGATAGGTGTTGAAATAGGAATCATGAGGTGATTTATGGGTAGGCGACTCCGTAAGAAAGATCTATTGAGCGAAATCCAACGTGAACAAACTGCTCTGAACGATACGCTCGCGCTCTTACCTGCCCATCAAATGAATAAGACGGGCGTCACTCATGGAGGATGGTCTGTCAAAGACATCCTGGCGCATTTGGTCGAATGGCAGCGGATGAACCTTGATTGGTATGCCGCAGGATTGAGAGGAGAAAAACCAGCTATCCCGGCACCTGGGTTCACTCTACGAGATTTGCCTCGTTTAAACCAGATGATATATCATAAGCATCATCGCCGGTCACTTCAGGCTGTAATGCGCAACTACAAATTATACCATGATCGTGTCGTCAAGCTTATTGAGGTTCTTCCGGATTCTGACCTAGTCACATTAAATCGTTTTTCCTGGACGGGCCCTTCGTGGACGCTGAGCGATTACTTACGCGCCAGTACGGCGGCTCATTATCTTTGAGCGCGAACACGCATTCGGCGATGGTTGCACCCTAAAAATAAAAACAAACAGTTAAAGGAGAAATGAGATAGCATAGGCCGACTCCTAAATAACTCCTTCACGTTGTAGGAGCGAGTGTATTTGAGAGCGCTGGAATACAATCGAGGCCATTTGCGGATTGCGGGAGTGCCGATATCGTTGGAGGAATATATTCCATTATTTTTCATAAATTAGAAATCGTAAGCAGTATTGCATAAGTATTAAACCTGAATCCTGCGTGAATATAGATACAAAAGTTGATTATGTATAGCAAAAACAATAACATTCTTTATAATTCGTTTTACACGCAAACCTACCTTTTAGTTAGGTTTGGATGTAATGACCTTATGAACGAAAAAACTATCCCTGCTGTGCGAAATCGCATTCTAAGAACATTATTTCATGCAGGTTTCAGGTTAAAATGGAATACGCGGGACAATTAACTAAAGAAGACATGATAAATGGTTATCGGTTGTTTAATTGGCAAAAGAAAAAGATCATACTTCTTATAGCTAAATTATTGATTATTGGTCTTGCGGCAATATGTATGTTGTTGTTTTCAAATTTGTCTCAATCCTTTGTATTGCTATTCTGTGGTGTTATCGCTTTTCTTAACTTCTTTCGCTACCTGACGTATAAGTGGCAAATCGATACTTTATTATTAAAACAAGGGACGTTATATCTTCCGTTTTCTTCTCGTATTGATGAAAATGGATTTTACACCAAAAATGAAAAAGATATTAACGTCAGAAAATGGTCTGACTTTACTGGATGGCTTGAGAATGAAAAGTATTTTGTTTTATTGGAAAGCATTGGTTTCCGTGTCATTCCCAAGCGCATTCTTATTCGCAGTGAGCAGGTGGAAGAACTTAAGAATCTTTTTCAACGATTTCTTGTAATGCTTCCTAAATAACCCCCTCACATTGTAGACCGTGGGTAATTGAAAGCGGGGGAATACAATCGAGGCCATGACCGGCTTGCTGGAGAAAATAAATCCTTTTTATCGATTTTTTCGATGTAAGGATTATTAGACAGTAAAGGCACAAAATATTATGAGTAATAATTTATTGTTCGTATTTGTTCTATCAGCTTTATTTGGATGTCTCGTCGGATGCAATGGAACGAGGAACCCATGAACCTCTGAAGTCAATGAAAATGGACTTGTGTTTTCGCTTAATATGCCAACGACAACATTATCAGTAGATGATACTTTGTGTGCGACAGTGCAAGTATACAACCAGACATCTGATCCTGAAACGCTATATGCGGATTATGAATATTTCAATCGGTGGTTAAAAAACAGCAGAAATGACACTATCATGGATTCTTATGGTGCTATACCACTTGGCGAATATTTAGTTATAGATTCACATCAATCAAAAAAATACGAGAATATAGCATCTACCAAAAAATTGCAAATAAATCTGGAGCGCCCGTCACACCAGGATCTTATACACTTCAAACAGAGATAGTTCAATCACCATCTAACAAGTATCAAGTAGTACTGATTCAAAACATAATTCTTAAATAGGAGTGTCGGGGGCCACTTTATTCCCCACTGTCAGGGCCAGCACAATTCCCCACCTGACGTGAGTTATTTTGTATTGTAATTCAAGATGATATCATAGTCAAGATATATTTGATATTGGTTTTAAAGTTTTTCTAAAAGATTCTCCTTTGATAATAATCTGGTGAGCATTGTGTGCTAAGCGATCCATCAAAGCATTAGCCATAATGGGATCTGGAAAGATGGCCTGCCAATCGTTCAGAGCTCGATTACTGGTGAGAATGATGGATTTGGATGCATAGCGAGCATCAACAATGGCATAAAAGTATTCAGCAGATTGTTGATCAAGTTTTTTAAAAGCAAAATCATCGAGTATTAAGAGGTCGGCTTTGAGCAACGGCCTAATCCGTTTATCGAGCAAGTTGGCAAGATCGGCCTGTTTGAGCAAACGGAAGAGCTCCTGGAAGTTGAAGAACTCGACACAGAGATGCTGCCGACAGGCCATGTGGGCAAGAGCTTTTGCCAGATGTGTCTTTCCGGTGCCGGTAGGACCGATGAAGAAAATGTTCTCCCCTTTTTCGATAAAGCGACAGGTGCCGAGCTCACGTATCATGGAGGCATTGATGGAATGATTGAAGCAGAAGTCAAAGCTTTCGATAGTCTTGCCGGATTCGGCATGAGCATGGGAGAGCAAGCGTTGAAGCTTCCTGTTGCTGCGGGTTTGGAGTTCATCGTTAAGAATCATCGAGAGGAACTCCGATAAGCTCAGTTGATTACTCTGGGCTTCCATGAGCCGTAAATCCAATGTTTCAGTAATGCCGGAGAGCTTCAGCGTTTTAAGTTGTGTTGTTAGTTGTGCCATGTTTGACATAGTCAGTTCCTTTGAGATGAGTGATCGAAGTATGTAATGTCTCTGACAAACGAGCGTGTTTCGTCAGAGAGTAAAAACTCATATGATTGTTCTTTTTGTTGCATGGAGATGATTTTCTCGATGAGAGCCGTAAAATGCTTCGATGTGCAAAAGCCCTTTGGGTTGAGTTCGGCAGAGGCACGTTCAACAAGTTGAGCAGGATATTTCTTGGCAACGCTGAGCAATCCCTGAACACGCCTCATGTTCATAAAAGCATGAGGAAGAAGAATATTGCGAACAAGCAGAGCAAATTGAGGACCGATTTTAGCGGCTTCTTTTTGGAGGACTAAAGGAAAGCCGCGATCCACGGCAACGGCAAGATGCTCAGGGAAGTCGAGTGGGTCGGTCTGGCGGAACCCCTTGGCAATAGGATGCTGCTTGATCAATTGTTCATTGAAATAGACTTCAACCGTATTATGTGTGACTTTTACCCATACTTTCTTGCCCAGATAAGCTCCGGGAATGGAGTAACTCTTCTTCTGAACCTGAATGTAATGATCGGGATGTACGGTAGCTTCTTTCCAGATGGCAGCTTCAAAAGGTTGTTGGGGTAATGGCAGCAGCTTTGGTTGTTCTTCTTCCTGAAAGACAAGAAAAGGCTTCTGATGTGTTGTTCCGTGTTTTTTCATGCCATAGTCATTGCGAAGCCAATCGAGGATTTTCCGATTCAGATCCATTATAGTGGCCGTTGGATCGATGGCGATAAGTTCTTTGTATTTTTCCCGGACGGTTTGCACATCACGTTCTACTTTTGGCTTATCCTTTGGATGGGCAACACGAGCTGGGTCGATAAAGCAGCCGTAATATTCCGCCATTTCTTGATAGGAACGGTTAAACTGAGGGTCGTAGAGAGAAGGCTTTATAACCCCAGCTTTCAGATTGTCAGGAACGATTGTTTTAGTTGCACCGCCAAAGAAGGTGAAAGCATTGACATGGGATTGAACAAAGCTCTGTTGAGTTTGCTGGAAGGTAAACTCAACATATTTGTGACGGCTATAGGAGAGAGTTGCTATAAAAGCATATAAAACTCTGGATTTTCCTGTTTCCAGATCAAGCCGGAGTCCGAGTTTACAGTAATCGACCTGAAGCTGGCTTGCTGGTTCAACCTCGATACGGCATGTTGTTTTATCCGGTGAAAAATCCAGCTGATAGCCTCTGGCAAATCGTTTAAAACTGCTATAACTGACTTTGTCGGTAAGATTATGTCTCTGGCAAATGACAGCAAATGCTGTTTTGAGTTTTAATTCCGGCGGCTTTGTTACCAGATCAATGATCTCTTGCCGGTATGCCTCAAACAAGGTCTGTTTGTCAGCTGTTCGTTCTGTGTCCGTTATAAACTCACGCATCATCTGGAGAACTTGTTCTTTCTCCAGTGGGGTATTATTATCGAGTGATACTCCTTTTGATTCAAGGTGTTTTATATATTTTCTGACGGTTTTTCGGTCATAGCCAAGCGCTTTGGCAATAGTTCTCTTTTTTTGTCCATTATGATACCGGCGGATTATTTCCCATGTGTCCATAAGTCCGATTCCTTTGAATGCCATAATTCTCCTTTTTTGTGAAGAATCAAGATGGCATTCCTATTTTTGTGATTCAAATGGTCAGGTGGGGAATATGCTGGCCCTGGGAGTGGGGAATTGTCGTGGCCCCAGGGGTGGGGAATATGGTGGCCCTAATCAGCCTTTTAGTGGGGAATTAACGTGGCCCTTGACAGGAGTTTGTTGACTATCCATTGACAAAAGGAAAGAGCCAATCGATTCGATACTAAAGATCACTCTACCATTGCCAATGATTCTATAGGCAAGTTCCACTATGGCATACTGGCAAAGTCGCAATTGCTTTTAATCTTCCATTCCATTAACTTTAAAATATTCCACCAATTGAAGTAGCTACACCGGATCACGGGGACTGATGTAGTAGTACGATTTTCAATCCTCTGGATTCGTTTGAACGCGATGAAAGAGGATTTTATGTTTATTGACTGTAGAATGCATTCTAATTAAGGTTTTTTGGCCCAAGCACGGATAAAATCCTTAATGTTAGGGCGCAATTACTTTTTACTATTTCTTGTTGGGAGGAACAAATAAAATATATTATTCGACTCTTAATTGTATCGTCTTGGCTATTCAATAGCACAAATCCGTTGAATGCCCAATGGAGCAGACTACTGGACCATACGGAGGAGGCCCTTTTTGTCTTACCGTCTTCGGCACAAATCTCCTTGCCGGAACTTACGGTGGCGGCATTTTTCTTTCCACGAACAATGGCACAAGTTGGACTGCGGTCAATTCGGGTTTAGGGAACCTTAATATAAGTGCATTTGCAGTCTCAGGTACGAATGTTTTTGCCGGGACATATAGTGGTGTATTTATTTCAACTAACAGTGGCTCAAGTTGGACAGCAGCCAATGCTGGAATGGCGGATACTGAAGTCTATGCTCTTGCGACATCTGGTGCGAATCTCTTTATCGGAACTATTGATAGTGGTGCCTATCTCTCCACTAATAACGGTATGACTTGGACTGCGATCAATACAGGATTGTCACGTAGAAATATCATTTCTCTTGCTGTCTCAGGCACGAATATTTTTGCAGGAACTGACGCTGACGTTTATTTATCAACAAACAATGGTACAAACTGGACTCCGATCGATTCAGGATTGACAATTAAAGTAGTCAACGTTTTTGCTGTTTCAGATATAAATATCTTTGCAGGAACCGCCAGCGGTGTTTATTTATCAACGAACAATGGTACGAGCTGGAAGGCGATTAATTCAGGATTGACGAACAGAAGTGTCAATTCTCTTGTCGTCTCAGGCATGAATATCTTTGCAGGAACTGGCGGTGGTGTTTATTTATCGACTAATAACGGTACAAACTGGACTGAGGCGATTCAGGATTGTCGAACAGATATATCAGGCCTCTTGTCGTTTCTGGCTCGAATATTTTTGCTGGAACTGGCAACGGTGTTTATTTATCGACGAACAACGGCACAAGCTGGAATATGGTCATGACTGGATTCGCAAATACTCAAGTTTGGTCTCTTGCAACATCTGGTGCGAATCTCTTTGCCGGAACTGTAGGTGGAAATATTTCCCTAACTAACAATGGAGGAACAAGCTGGACAACTGTTGACACAGGATTGACGGCTACTGGCGTTTTGTCTCTTGCAATATTTGGCCCGAATATCTTTGCCGGTACTAATGGTAGCGGCGTTTATCGATCAACGAACAATGGCACAAGCTGGACATCTGCCAATTCAGGATTGCCGGAAAGTACCGATGTCTTATGTTTTGCATTTTCTGGCACGAATCTCTTTTTGGGAAATGAGAGCAGCGTTTTTCTTTCGACTGACAATGGCGCAAGTTGGAATACGGTCAATTCAGGATTGCCGAGCAGTAACATCAATGCTCTGGCTGTTTCTGGCACAAACCTCTTTGCCGGGACTTACGACAAAGGCGTTTATCTATCGACGAATAATGGCACAAGCTGGAATGCGGTCAATACCGGCTTAAAAAATTCATATTCGAACATTCCTTATATCTTATCTCTTGCCACTTCAGGAATAAATCTTTTTGTAGGAACTAATAGTGGCATGTTTCTATCAACAGACAACGGTGGAAGCTGGACTCAAGCCGGTTTGGTAGGATCCTATGTTAACACGCTTACCAGTTCCGGCATAAAACTCTTTGCGGGGACCATTAACAACGGTATTTTTCTTTCGACCAACGACGGCACAAGCTGGATAGCGGTCAATGACGGTTTGATAAACACTAATATTTGGTCTCTTGCCGCTTCCAGTGATAACCTCTTTGCCGGGACTAATGGCTCTGCTGTTTGGAGACGACCGTTGTCAGAGATGATCACTTCAATAGAAAGAATATCGAACGGTTTGCCAAAACAGTTTAGTCTTAATCAGAACTATCCCGATCCATTTAACCCGTCGACAACAATTTCATTCACTATTCCAGAACGATCTGATGTAACGCTGAAAGTATTTGACATATTGGGAAGAGAAGTTGCCACCATTGTTTCCGGAGAAATGCCGGCGGGCACTTTTTCGCGCCAATGGAATGCAACAAAGATGGCGAGTGGAATTTATTTCTATCGATTGCAGGCAGGATTGTTTACACAAACGAAACGGCTTGTGCTTTTGAAGTAATGAGGCCATTCACGGATTGCGGGAGAAATAGCCAATATTATATATCGCGGCACAAAATATATAACACGCCTATTAAACTGGAGATAATATCATGATTAATAAAACAATGAAGAAGATTAAAGACAAGATTAAAAAGGGAAGTTCTGTAACAAAGGAAAACAAAGATGAATTATTGAGTCTGCTTTCGGTGCTCGAATCTGAGATCAGCAAATTATCAAAAACCGATTCCGAACATGCAGAAAGCATTAACGGCTTCATCGAAAGATCGGCACACGAAGTTACGCGGAAGAAAAGAAATCCGGAGTTACTTAAACTTTCACTTGCAGGCCTAAAAGAGTCAGCCAAGGGCTTCGAGGCATCTCATCCTGTGTTGGTTGCGAACATGAATAAGATCTCCACTATACTGGAGAACATGGGAATATGAGATGAAATAATGCTAACGATAAATGTGCTCCATCGCGCAACCAATGATGGCCAAGCACGGATAAAATCATTAACGTTAGGCCGCCATAGCTTGATAAGAATTCTATTCTATATATTATTGATCATAGGAATTTCAGAAACTGCATTATCGCAGAAGGTGCTTAATTATTCTTTCTTTGATACTTCAGAGAAACAGATGTATCACTCAATATCGCTTAATAAAGATCTTAAAAGGTATTGTGGCATTAGGGACAGTAATGCGACCATTATTTTATTGAAGACATCGTCACTAACTGACAAGGATTTTGTTTATCAATTCAAGACATTGGACTCATTAGAATCTGAGCAATTAGGATTATTGATCGTTGTTTCTTGCGTCTCAAATAAATATAAAGATGGTTATCACACCAATATAGAAACAGCAAAAGAGATAGAAAAGCAAATTAACGGCTACAAACTTATTATCTTAAACTCTAAAAGTATGGTAATATATCAAAGCAAAAATGTTCTTTCTAAAAAGAGATTAGAGAATATTCTTAGCAGGAAATAGACATATGGCGGCCTCCTGAGTCACTTCCTTACATCGTAGGAGCGTGAGGGAGTAATTGAAAGCCAAGATCATCGGCATCGTTCACTTGGCAAGCACGGATGAAATCATTAACGGTAAGCCGCAACTCAATAACTTGGAGTTAAAATGGGCATTCTAAATTGGTTCGAGAAAAAATTATTTCTTTGTGATATTATTCAGGACTACGGTGATATTCAGACAAAGACGTCAGGTATTACCAAAATCCATACTTCAGTTTTACCTTGTAAAAAGAACGATAAGGTTCAATTAGTGTTTCGTAATATAGGAACTGCTCCATTAGGTGCAAGTGTGAATTACACTCCGATAGATATTACTCCGTCTAGTCTATCTCGGTTGGATGAAATTATTAGAGATGTTCATCAACGAGTATAAATGTTGCGCCCTAACCATTTCAAAAAGGAACGAGTCAAGCAATCAATGATGGCCAAACACGGGGAAAATGATTATCGTTAAGTGGCATTGGAACATATCAAAAGATTTTAAAGAACCACTATGATATCAGATTATTCAAAGAAAAGAATTAATTTTATTTCTTTATTCATTCTTGTATTTCCTTTTTGGGTGATTGCTCAGGAACAATCCTGCAAAATAATCGGCAGTGTTATGGACTCTTTAACCAAGCAACCTTTGCCTGGCTCAAATGTTGTTTTCAAGGACTTGCATGCTGGAGTTTCTACCGATAACGAAGGTTCTTACAAAATATTAAATGTTCCGGTTGGCAGTCATGTTATGCTTGTATCCATGATAGCCTATAAACTTATTTCCGATACGATCAATGTGTCTGCCACTGACTCGGTAATTAAAAAGAATTTCTATCTTAAAATTAATCGGCCAGATTTAGTATCAACACCAATGATTGAACAATATCAAGATCAGCTTCTAAGTTATTCAAAAAACAATAATCTCCTGACAATTCATCTCGATGCTATAAATTCGAACGGGAGATCAGTCATAGTGCGTTCAACATTTACTAATAACTCGCCTTTAACTGTGTATGTCATCCAAGAACGTGAGTGTTTTCGTGTCGTCCAACCAATTGTCCGAAATGAAAATGGTGATTCCATAAGACAGAATTGCGTTTCGATGGAATGTGATGTAATGCCATATAGTCTAATCAATAAATCTGATCTAATCGAGATTAAATCTAAACAATCAGTCCAATATCCTCCGACAAATTTGTGCTTCATGGACTTCAATCACTATCCGAAAGGTCAGTATCAAGTAAAAATAATGTATAGGTTTCTTGGACCGACGGAAATTGGAGGGTCCTTTCAAAAACCGGAAGACGATGCGATTTATAATGCACTTAGAGGGACTTTTTACTCAGAAAATGCACTCTATTTTATGAACAATTAAGGCTAATAATGACTATTCAGCTTCAAATCTTTTCATCGCCGAGGCCATTCGCGGATTGCGGGAGGGGCGATCTCATTGTAGGAATAATCAAATATAGAATCCGTTAGGCGTTATTCTTTTCCACGAGAAAGGTTAGAGATGGTCGAGTTAGTATAGAGAAATAAGGCTGATATTTTACTCTCATTGCATACAAACGGTAGGCTGTTGATTCTTCCTAACATTTGGGATCCTATCGGAGCTCGAATTCTTGCGGCCAAAGGATATCCAGCGATTGCAACAGCAAGTGCAGCCGACTCAGCATCTCTTGGCTATGAAGATGGTGAAAAGATCAAGCTTTCAACACTTATTTACATCATTTCACGAATTGCCCATAGTGTTGATACACCTGTTACTGCTGATATTGAAACTGGTTATGCACAAACCATTTCACAGTTAGAGGAAACCAAACAACAAGTAACTGAATCAGGCGTTGTCGGTATTAATATTGAGGATAGTCTTCCTGACTTGTCCAAATTAGTATGACAAGCGTGTGAGGGGAAATAATACGGCCAAATCAAAGCAACAGAGCCATTTTTATCAAGAGTTGTTTGACATCATCGATGAGTATAGAGCGTAGAGTAAATTCTTCGCCTGTGAGGGTATTAACCATTATAGCATCTGTAACGCCTTTCAATAATTTTACAATAGACTTGGTCGATCTTCCCGTTTTTAACTCCATATATTTACAAATTGCTAATGCCATGAAGCAAATGAGAATATGAGCTTTAATAGTCTTTTGTTTAAAGTGGTAGATGGGACGCATTTGCAAATCACTTTTTGCAATGCGAAATGCCTGCTCTACATGCCAGAGATTATGATAATGCTCAATGACAATGTTATCACTGACTTCCGACTTCGGCAGATTTGTGTAATAGCCTTTGATGCCAAGTAGTAGTTTGGTCTTCTCTATTAATGCAGTATGAAGTGTATATGTTTGATCTTTGGAGGTAATGAATTTTACTTTTTTGATGCTACCTGGATTATCGAGAAGCTCCTGAGCTTTAATAATTTGTTTTTCCAGCTCTCGTTTATCTTTTGCAAATCGTTTTGCAGAAAATTCACAGATCAAATCACCAAGCTCCGTTGCCATACGCATTGTTGCGCCATCGCGTTGATAAAGTTGAGCGCTGATCTCCGCAATACGCTTGAGTGGCAAATTTGCTATTCTGGCTCCGACAATGTACTGAAGATGAGCAGAGGCAAGTGCGGTAATATTTTTATCACTTATCATAGCAGCGTCAGCAACCACAGTGAAATTTTCAACCTTGTGTTTGTGCTTAAATTCCACAATAACAGGAATTAACGTGTGTCCTTCAAATTTATTGCCTTCAAATATTTGATACCCTACTGGAAAACCATCAATAGTCACTAAAAGTCCAAGGACTATTTGCGGTTGATTGAATTTGTTATCTTTGGAGAATCCGCATTGGCGTAAATCATCTGATTCAAAACTCTCAAAGTATAAAGTAGTTACATCATAAAAGATGAGGGAAAAGGTAAAAGCAAATTCTTTTTCAGCAACCGCCAGTACTTTAGATTCTACTGTATCTTTCACACCCAGAAACCTTGGAATTTGCCGATAGAGTTCCTGACGTTTATGTTCTATTCCCATGAACTCTTTGAGAAATTCTATTGACTGTGTCTTTGAACCTGGCTCAATAATGCGTGCAATAACTAAATCTACCAAGAGCTTGTTTCGCAACCGATGAAATTTAAATAGTTTGCACAGTTGATAAAGACTTTCGTAGATCAAACCATAGCGAAATCCAACATACTGACATTGCTTGAGTTGTAGTGTAGGTGAAACTGATTCGTTGGAGAATAATGATTGTTGTTTGGTCGTCTTCTCAATCCAGAGAGTAGCTGTTTCTTTTAAGGCTTTTAAATCTTTCTTATCATGTGTACTACCCAGATGTTTGATGATGATCATCTTCCGGTTTTGATACCGAATAATTTGCACTGCTGTGCCGCCGGAACCAGTTTTTGTCGTACGGATATGAAACATGTTCTAACGAAGTCCTTAGTATGACACCATATGTTAAATTTACGCGTTTCAAACTAATTTCGCATGTTTTTATCTTAACTATCCGTCTGTGTACAAGTCGGGATACTTATTTACATCATTTCACGAATTGCCCATAGTGTTGATACACCTGTTACTGCTGATATTGAAACTGGTTATGCACAAACCATTTCACAGTTAGAGGAAACCAAACAACAAGTAACTGAATCAGGCGTTGTCGGTATTAATATTGAGGATAGTCTTGAAGAGGGTGGCGCTCTTCGATCAATAGATGAGCAATGTGAACGAATCGAAAAAATTAGAGATGTCTCCACTCATCTAGGGTTACATTTGGTGATCAATGCAAGGGTCGATAGTTTTGTATCGGACTTTTTTATAACCAAGAAGTCTAAAATGGAAAAGGCTATCGTGAGGGCAAAGGCTTATTCAGAGGCTGGAGCAGATTGTATTTACCCTATGGGCCCGGGAGATATTGAAACACTGAATGAGTTGCGAGATCGTATAAATGCTCCGATAAATATTCTCGCTACATCCAATGCAACACCACTTTCTATCCTCCAGGAAATCGGTATCAATCGAGTTAGCTTTGGCCCATTTATCTTTAGATCGTGTTTGAAGAAGTTTGAAAACATTGTTGATGCTTTGCACAATTTTAAAGGTTATGAGTGTTTCGGCGAGAATATGTTGTCTCGAACTGAAACAAACAATTATCTCATTCATTATCCGGAAGAGAATAACGCGTCCTAATTAACAAATGTATGAAGAAGCGAGAACAATAGGATTAGCTGGAATCAGGAAAAAGCCGAGTTCAGCGGTTTGCGGGAGTGCCGATCTCATTGGAGGAATAATCCAATATGGAAATCGTTAGGCCCATTTAGATATGAAAACATTAATATATGCTCTAATAGTAATATGTTTATTATCTTGTAAAAGAGTAACAACGGATAATAAAAAAATATCTATCGGCAATACCAGCTCTATTTCTTTCAGAATTGCAGATTCTACAGCATCCTATTATTTAATCGATAGTCTTTTTGCGCAATCTTTAGAAATTAAATATTATAAGAATGATACTATCATATTCAAGTTTGACCAAATGAATAACAACAATGACTCTAGTATCTCTATTTCCGGAATAGCAGTTTATGAGTCGAATCAATATGATTCTTTTGAAGTAGAAGGAGATCGTTCAGAAAAATGTTTTGATAGTAGACAATATGTTAATCTTGATCTTGACTCAGGGTGCTTGCTTTATCTGCAAATTGAGTTATATAAGCGAGATAGGTTTAATATTGAGTTTGGAAATTGTGGTGCCATTAACCGTGGAATGTTACGAAAGAAATAAATGGCGCCTAACCATTTTAAAGGAAAGTGGCAACCGATCAATGATGGCCAAGCACGGAAAAAATCATTAACGTTATATGAAACACTTGTTGCAGAAATACGTGGTTCACTTGCTTCCATGCCCAAGAACAATGCTCCATCCTTTCGTCTGGTCCGACGCGAGTGGTCTAAACGACTTAAGCATTCACCTGCTGCCTCTGTTATTGCACTTGCGAAACAGTTGGTGCCGCTTGGGTTCTGGGAACGTATCTTCGCTTACGAAATCATTGTTAATCACCAGCCTGCCCTCCATGTACTGAGTCAAAAAGATGTTGCCTCACTCGGTCAAGGAATCCAAAGCTGGGGAGAAGTCGATTGCTTCTCTTGTTACATTGCTGGCCCTGCTTGGCGTCAACGAAATATCTCAGATCAACTGATCAAGTCTTGGGCTCAATCTCCTAATCATTGGTGGAGACGAGCTGCCTTAGTAAGCACAGTTCCACTCAACAATCGTGCTCGCGGTGGTCAAGGAGATGTGGATCGCACACTCAGAATCTGTCGGATGCTCATCCGCGACCGTGATGATATGGTTGTCAAAGCACTTTCCTGGGCACTTAGAGAATTGTGCAAGCGGAATCCGCTGCCTGTCAGCTCATTTTTGGAACAATACAATGAACATCTTGCACCACGTGTCAAACGAGAGGTAACCAACAAGTTGAGGACGGGACTTAAAAATACTTGTCGTATTTCTAGCTCCAAGTCGGTGCGGCCTAACCATTTTAAAAAAGAAAAAGTTAAGCGATCTCCAATGATGGCCAAGCACGGATAAAATCATTAACGCTAGGCAGCGAAAAATAAGGTGTAAATATTCCAATGGTCTCAAAAAAGTGATTGCTAGTTATTGATGTTCAACTTGGAATGTTCAATTTAAGTCGACAGTTGTATAAGAGTAAATACTTGCTTAGGAATATTCGGAATCTGATTGCTTTCAGCGTTTCAATCATTTATTTTGGTACCCATAACATTGAAGGAGCATAGCAATGACATTGAGCAAAAGAAAACTTGGTAAACAGGGATTAGAAGTATCTGCAATTGGACTTGGTTGCATGGGTATGAGCCAGTCGTATGGAAATGCGGATGAAAAAGAATCAATCGCTACGCTGCATTGTGCGGTTGAATTGGGATGCAACTTCTTTGATACTGCGCAGGTTTATGGCCCTTTCACGAATGAGGAATTGATTGGTCGAGCGTTTAAGGGAAAACGCAATAATGTTGTCATTGCCACGAAGTTTGGATTTCGCATCAAAGATGGAAAACAGGCTGGTATGGAAACAGATAGTCGGCCTGAAATTATCCGTGATGCCGTTGAAGGTTCGCTACAAAGACTCCAGACCGATTACATTGACCTTCTTTACCAACACCGCGTCGATCAAAAAGTACCGATGGAAGATGTCGCAGGTACGGTAAGTGATCTAATCAAAGAGGGAAAAGTAAAGTATTTTGGTCTCTCCGAGGCAGGCGTTTCCAATATCCGCCGAGCTCATGCAGTCCATCCGCTGTCAGCATTGCAGAGCGAATATTCGTTATGGGAAAGAAATCTGGAGCCGGAGATTATACCGGTATTGCGGGAGCTTGGTATTGGACTTGTACCATTTAGTCCCTTGGGCCGCGGCTTTCTCACTGGTGAAGTTAAACGCGCAGAAGAATATCCCGATGGCGATTTTCGACGCGGCGATCCACGCTATCAAGGCGCGAACTATGACGCTAATGTGAAAGCAGCAAGAATAGTTCATGAGATTGCGACATTGAAGAGAGTAAAGCCCGGACAGATTGCACTTGCTTGGCTATTAAAGAAAGGCGAGAATCTTGTGCCAATTCCAGGCACTAAACGTCGGCAATATCTTGAAGAAAATGTTGCCGCCGAGACCATCCAGCTTAATTCCCCAGAGATGACGATGCTTGATGACGCTTTGGCACCGGGGAAAATCTCAGGTAAGCGTTATGCCGACAGGATGATGACAACGATTGATCGTTGAAAAATAGTTTTGACTTTACTGTCTTAATCAGACAATTCTTAATCGGTGTCGAGGATTATTGTTATTGTGGTTACTAATACCGTTACCTAAATTGTGCAGAACAGTAGATGGCATGCATTAGATAGGAGTTATCAATAATGGATATCAAGCAGACTAAGAATACTTCCATGAGAGATAAGAGAGTTATTATTACCGGTCCAACATCGGGTTTTGGTAAGGAGATTGCCGTTCAACTTGCAGCGCTCGATGCTGAGATCATTCTTGCCTGCCGCGACGTCCAACGCGGCGAGCAAACAGCAAATGAAATAACACGACTTACCGGCAAGAAAAACTGTTTGGTCATGCACATTGATACATCCAATCAACAGTCTATACATGAATTTGTCATGGAGTTTCGAAAAAGATTTTCCCGTCTCGACGTCTTAATAAATAACGCCGGCATCAATCGTTCACAACGACAGATAAGTGTTGATGGTATAGAACTTACATTTGCCACCAACGTGCTCGGGTATTATATCCTAACGCAAGACCTGCTCGATCTCCTACGGGCAAGTGCATCGGCACGGATCGTCAATGTAGCATCGACTTTTGCAAGTGACCTTGACATCACTGATCTCCAGTTCGCAACACGTTCTTATGAAGGTCGAAAAGCATATGCGCAATCGAAGGTTTGTAATCGAATGCTCACGTGGGCGCTTGCGCGTCGGCTCGAAGGTAGCGGTGTCACTGCCAATGCCATGGCACCCGGCCTGGTAGTAAAAACAGGTCTCTATCGTGATATGGCTTTTCCGGTTCGTATAATACTACGGTGTGTGGGTCTCTTCATGGGACGCAGTGTCGCTGAGGGGGCTGATACTGCAATATGGTTGGCAAGCAGCCCGGAAGTCGAAGGCGTCAACGGCAAGTTCTTTGACCAACGTAAAGAGTTGCATTGCCAGTTTAGAAATGAAGAAGCTGAGGAAAAGCTATGGAGCATTTGCGAAGGATATATGACTCAGAAGCCAATTAGTAATAATTGAATTATTTCTAAGACACGATTTGAGGAAAAGTGCATTACAATTTGAAAATTGTTCATCCGTAAACTATAGATAGGAAATCTTATAACCACCAATTCACAAAATCCTGTTGACGCTGCCAAACATGCCGAACCTGATTCCTTCCTTGCCAGCGCGTTCTCGATCTCGTTGACCGTAAAGGATCTCAGCAAAAGCCTAACATGGTATCACGATGTGCTTGGATTCTCCATAGCTCGCTCTTCCCTTGCGAACCTCACTGCAGGGAATAGCGAGCTTTTGTGCGGAAGCGAGTGTTGTAGAAGAGCCCGATGCGGAAAAATCGCACGCTGGGATCCGTGCAAAGGGGTGTCGAGCAATCGGCCTCCCCTACTGCGATCAAGTAAATAATATTCTCCTGGTTCGTTCTGTGTGAGCACGAGGACATGAGCGGCTTGCTAAGAATATAGTGTGGAAGGTGAATATAGATGAAATCTCGTTTATCGTAATTCGAGGATTCAAATGAACATCCCGCAAAGTTTGTATAACCCTAAATCCGTGTTTATAATCGCTGCGTCGATTATTGGATTTACTATCGGGCTATACCTTCTGTGGGACTATTTGAGTTTTACCTTAATGGCGGACGAAACGCAGGGGCAAGTAGTGGCAATTGGTGATCATTATTTCACCATTCAGTACAAAGTTGAGGGTCAGACGTTTCGAATCAAGGAGCATATTCCCAAATGGGGCGGAATGAGTATGGGAAGGACAGTTTCTGTGATGTATGATCCATTGTCTCCAAACAATGCAAGATGGAATAACAATAACTGGACCGTGCCGATCAGCGTAATTGGTCTATTGATAGTATGGTTTCTCGTCGGTTTTTATCCTACAATCTTTGGGAACAGTAGATATGTTGAAACATGAAGCAGTGGTAGAATCCCTTCCCAATTCCATTATCATCGAAGCCATAAGCGGCTTGCAGAGGATATCGCACGATAAATATTTAAGCGAAAAAACAGAATAACTCAATATAAACCATGATTACAAACAAGTGCAGTATTCCCGTCGAATAATACTTTCTTAGAAGGGTAATCAATGATGGCATGCAAATCCTAATAATATCGTATTTTTGTCAATGGATCGGCGCATTTTGGCTCAGATAGGTGTTTTGTCGATAATCGTAATAAACCATTATCGATGCAATACAAAATCGTGACAGCATTAACGCATAAATCGTAAAGTTGCATCGCAGATTATTCTTGCATTCCAACAATTGCCAACCGTTAAAAGGATAGCCGCACAAAACACGGACTATCAAATACTATGACATCAAACATGAAAGATGACTCTCATCTTCCAGAATAATTTACTTGCACATATCCAAGAACTCCTGCGGGACACGATTGCCTAATTCTATAACTCTCATAAAGTCTGCCATTGCTTGACTTTTTTGATTGAGACCCAAGTATGCAAGCCCCCTATTAAAGTAAACATCAGCGAAATTTGGCTTTATTCTAATTGCATCTGTGAAATCAGCGATTGCCCCATAATAGTCTTTAAGTTCAGCTTTTGTGCACCCCATGCAAAAGTAGATGACCGCATCATTGGGTTTCAATTTGTTTGCTTCTGTGAAATCAGCAACGGCACCCTTATAATCGTTAAGACTATCCTTTGCCAAACCCCTCTTAAGAAAGGCATCCGTAAAACTCGGTTTCAATTTTATAGCCTGTGTGTAATCCGCAATGGCTCCCTTATAATCATTAAGATTAACTCTGGCTAACCCCTTATTATAATAAATTTCCGCATCATCCGGTTTTAATCTAATTGCATCTGTGAAATCAGCGATTGCTCCTTGATAGTCGGAAAGTTCAGATTTTACTTCGCCTCTTCTCATGAAGGCGTTGGCATAATCTGGATTAAACTTGATTGCCTGTGTGTAATCTGCAATGGCTCCCTGATTGTCTTTAAGCTCAGACTTTGCATAACCTCTGCCATAGAAGGCTTCCGCATATTCAGGTTTCAGTTTAATTGCATCTGTGTAATCTTCAATAGCTCCCTGGTAGTCTTCAAGATTGGACTTTGCGTACCCTCTGGTACAATAGGCTATTGCATTATTCAGATTCATTTGAAGAGCCTTGGTGCAGTCAGCAATATCTCCCTGCCAGTCGTCAAGGTGACCCTTTGCGTTCCCCCTGTTGCTATAAGCTTCCGCAAAATCCGGTTTCAGATTGATCGCCTTTGTGTAATCGGCAATAGCCCCCTGATAGTCCGAAAGACAATATTTTGCAAGTCCCCTGCCGCAGTAGGCTTCCGCATAACTCGGTTGGAGGCTGATTGCATCAGTAAAATCAGCAATTGCAGCTTGATAGTCCTTAGACTCATAATTTTTATTTGCATGTTCAAATAATTCTGTCGCACTCTTCGTCTGAGATAAAGATATTGCATTGCAGATAAATACCACCGCAATGAAAAAGATGAAAACCGTTTTTTGCGCCATGGTTAGAATCCTTTTTAGACTAATTTAATGAATGCCTATAATATACCTTGATTGTAAATCTATCTATTTTTAAACTCACTCACAAGGTTCGAAATACGCCATATCAACGCTATTTTTTTGTCGATGGAAAAGAATATCAATTCGCCGTTGACTCTGGACGTGTGAAATAATTTAACACCCGAATTATATGCAGTTAATTCAGGAGTGCTTGTCTGTTTCTTTTCCGCTGTGTAAGACTATCGGTTAACGTCTTTTTCGAGTTTCTACTGTATCACTCGCAGGTCCCTTTTTATACCAATCAGCCCGGCTGAGAGGTATTCCGCTAATTCCTTGGTCAGGCCTCACGAGTAGGGATTGATAGACATTCGTTTGTCCGATCTCAAATCCGTGCGCTGCGGATGACATAAAGAGTCGCCACACTCTGTATGTTGTTTCATCAGTTGCACGAATTGCCGCAGCGCGATGTGCCTCCAAGCGGGACACCCAGTGACGAAGGGTCAGAAGATAATGTTCGCGCAGACACTCAACATCGCGCATTTCAAATCCCACACGTTCAGCGACGCTGGTAATATCACCAATGGGAACCGGCTCGCTGTCCGGGAAAACATAGTTTTGTGAAAACGTTGGACCCTGATGGTTAAGATTATCTGCAATACCGTGATTCAAAAAAACGCCGCCCGGTCGAAGCAAGCGCCAGGCATTCCGAAAATACTCGGGCAACATAGACCTGCCAACGTGCTCGACCATTCCGATGCTTGCGATTTTGTTAAACGGTTCTGAAGCTGAAAGTTCTCTATAGTCCAGAACCTCTGCCCGGCATTTTTGGCTCAAGCCCCGATGTTTGATTCGCTCATTCGCATAATTGGCTTGTGGTTCGCTGAGCGTAATCCCCAGCGCTGAGACTCCGTAATATTTTGCCGCGTGCATGATTAGAGCGCCCCACCCGCATCCGATATCCAGAAGACGTTCGCCGCGTTTCAGCCGCAGCTTGCGGCACACGTAGTCGAGTTTGCGTATCTGAGCAGTTAACAAATCTTCACTGGGCGATAGAAAATATGCACACGAATAAACCATGTTCTTATCGAGGAAGAGGGCGAACAAATCATTTGAAGTGTTATAGTGATACGTCACAGCCTGGCGATCACGTGCAGTTGAATGTTTAGACCCGCTGAGACGAACCGGCTGTCTGCCGGTTCTCCGACCATGATGAGAAGGGAGGGTAAGAAGCATTGAAGCGATACGAATACGGTCGGCAATACTCAAGCGCAAACCCAAAAGATGTTCTGCCATTGGGAACGCTCTTTCGATATTCCCCTCAATGTCGAAATCATCATAGATATAGGCTTGACCGAGTGTAGTTTCACTTGGCCGGAGGAACATTGCCCGGAGTGCAGCAGGATGTTGGAGAATCATTGTAAAGCCAGTAGGTTGGCCGGCTTCTGCCTCCCAAACAGATCCGTCCCAAAAGCGGAATGCATAATCACGTGGATGATGATCCTTCAACAGGAATTGAAGGATCGACTTGCTTGTTTGGACAGCACGGTTAGTCTTTGTTTGAATAAGCATGGCATTTTCTCCTTCGTCTGACAATTGGATGCACACAAACATCAAGATAATCTGTTGTTACTTCTACGATCTCTCTTAAATACCGACTGTGTTGTAAAATTCTCTAACACCCAAGATCTCGGTAACTTCATTCCCATGGATGATCTCCGCGCACCAACTTTCTATAGTTTGCTTCCCTCAAGTTTATCAAGGATCCGGAAACGAAACATCGTCTGGCCTATCATTGCCAGAAACTTGATAAAAATCTCCTTACGGTTCTGCCAGACGTCAGTGGTGGACGTGAAGCTAACAGCGCAATGGAGAAGAGGGTACGCCGGCTCTGTAAATGTAATAATCGGATTCATTCTTGTCAAACGATATAAAAATTCCAGCCCTTCGACATTCCCTCTTAGAAAAAGCTGTTGCTTATTTATAATGGCAATGAGAAGAGCAAGTTCGCGTGCTCTTCTTTTTAACCGGATGGGACCCAGACGAACCTCGTTCTTCTGTGCCTTAGATGGAGGTTCAAATATCTTTCTCCTTGAACATAAGTGGAACAGCAAAGGGAAAAGAGGCTCCGAAAAATTTTATTTAGTTCATAGGGGAGATTGATTTCTTGAAAACTTACCGTTTATTGACTCTAATTGTTAAAAACCTTATATATACACAAAGACTCAAAGAATTCGGTAGGATTTATATAAGAACACCTTCCGAATTGTGGAGCCTACTCCACCACAAATTTCAACTTTTTCCTTGTATTTCCATTTGAAAGGATAAATCCCATAAAGTCATGCTGACATGGAGAAACTTTTCGAAATCAGATCATCGGTTGTACACTGTTTGAATGAACATGGTTGATTGTTAGCATGGACTAGAGACGTGGACGAAAAGTCGGTTTCGCGGGTATTCGTATATCATTCTGAGACGAATTCGCGACTTCTATCTTCAACTCATGTGTTCTCGTCCACGTCTCTAGGAATCGAAGATTCAATTTAGAACGGAGCAACAATAAAGGAACAACGGAAATGTAAACGTTATTCTCGTCTTAGTTTTAATAAAAACAATTTATATTTTTTCTCAAAAGTGATGTCAATCATAGGTTATTACAAAAAATATTATATTTTTTAAAGGGTTCTTTTCAGCAAGATATAACGAACTTAGGAGAAAAAGAAATGAAGGCGACAAGATTCCTTTTTTGCTTGATGTTTGTTTTATTCACAGCTGCAAGCATTTCAAGTGCCCAGGCTATAACTTCTGCAAATGGAGATACAATATACATTCCGGGAGATATGTTAAATGGAAGCTGGACACATCAAGGGTTGCTTGAGACTACAATCAATGGCGATACAACTACCCCGGGAGCAAGGATAAATCCAAACAGGGTTTACGCTCTGAACGAAGGTCAGGTTTATGTACAGCAAAACCCGCTTTATGTCAACAACCCGACCGGTACACTAACAATTGCAGGTATCCCTTCCAGCTATGGTACGATCAAACCGGTTTGGTTAATGAAAACGGCCGTTCCCGGTACACCTATTGTTATAAATGGCGATGGGTGCAATGTAGTTTATGGCAGCATTGACTTTGAGAATATCCATTACGAAGCCCAGCAATTGGATGGGACATTGCAAAATGTAAATTTCTATTGCGGCACAAAAAATTCACTGTCGCAATCATTAACCATTAATAATTGCTTGTTTGAATTCGACAACATCGATCTTTTTAGTTGCACCAATCAATCAGGTTCCATCGGCGGTTGGCCTAATGGTGCAAAGTTTAGAATCACTAATTCCTATTTTCGCAACTTGTTCAATGAAAGCCAATGGTGGGGTTCACGAGTCTTCCAATGCAAGCATCCGATAGATACACTGTGGATTGAAAACGTCACTACAACAGGCGGCGGTCTTCCATTTCTTATGCAAGAATCTCTTACTGCGTTTGCCTATTTAAACCACAATACGATCGTCAATAATCATAAATATTGGCTATTGTCACAATTTTACAAAGAACTTTACATCACGAACAACATTTTCATAAACCAGAACTGGATTGGTGAAGATACTAATGAGACTACCACCGACCAGGATCCTGATCAAGAATTTATGAGCACAATCAATATTGATTCGATCAATACACCTAATTTTAGGGTATTAGCACAGCAGAAATATTATAATGGCGATTCATCCCATTATACAGAGGCTGTAAGCATTAAGAATATGAAAGTCTATGTCTCGAATAATATCAATTATTACAATCCATTATTGAATGCATATTTTACCAACGCTGGAAAGTTCTACGATACGTCGAGTGGTTACGTACTTTCTTATTTAAATTGGTATTCTAATTTTATATCGCCTCAAAGGGTAAACAACATGCCTGGGGAATGGATGAACACTCGTACGAAAGCTCTATTTACCGCATATTCTCCTGGTGCTGGGAAGAGTAGTTCTGGCTGCGGTTTTATAGAAGAAAACACAACAACTGCAAGTCCTTTTTCTACTACAGTAGATCAAATTTCAACAAATGCAGATGTTCAGATAATGGGCGAATGGAATCAAAACAAATATAGCGATCCCAGATGGCCGAATATGCCTGATGTTTATCACAGCAAAATGATTTATGGTGACTTTGACCCGACAACTATTCCGGGTGGAGGAACGGAAACCGGCGGTGGAATCACCCACTTTACCGATTTGCCCGAGAATTTTAGTCAATCAAATATTATTTCCTCGATAGATGGTCTTCCCGTAGGCTCTTTAAGCTGGAACAATACGGAAATCGCTGCATTTAATTCGGGAAATGATTTTTCAGCAGTCACGGCACGATATAATGCTCTGGCAACAGGCGCCTCTTACGCGTCGTGGGAAATGCAGATTATCGCTTCCATAGAATCATACCAAGATGCACAAAACTATGCAGGAGTTGCCCCCTCTGCATCCGATGGATACGACACAAATGATGTCCCAAAACCGCCTCCGGCACCCGGAAACTATATCTCTTTATATTTTCCTCATCCCGAATGGAATTCTCCGTTGGGAAATAACTTTGCATCGGATATTCGTAGTAATAAATCTTTTACGGATAGGGTCAAGATTTGGTATTTTCAGGTTAAGACCAATGTGGTCAATGATACCGTTACTCTTTCATTTGTTAACGATGGAATTCCTTCAACATTGGGAAGCTGTCTTACAGATCTTTCAACAGGGAAAACAATCAATCTCGCACAATCTGCAATATATAAATATTACCATGCCGCCGATACAACAGGCCGCTCATTCATGCTGACAATTGGTGACACCAGTGCTCGGTCATTGACACTTACAGTACCGAAAGGGAATGCCATCTTGCAAAGCGGTACGGTACAGACGTTACAATGGAACGTTTATGATGGGGAAGGTATTGATTCAATATTTGTCTATTCGTCTCCGAATGCGGGCAGTTCGTACACACTTGTATCAAAACTCGGATTTGCACAATCGTGCAACTGGACGGTGCCGAATGAATATTTGAATCGCCTCTACGCAATTAAGATTGTTGAGCGGAATTTGCTCGGCAATGTATTTTCGGCTGTGAGCAGTCAAACATTTACAGTTGTTGGGGACAGCCTCTTGACGGTGAATCCGGTCGGATGGTCGTTATTCAGTCTTCCGCTTTCGCCGGCAAATTCTTCCACAAATTCAATCTTTGGGAACAACTCATATATTTGGAGTTATACCCAAGATTCAGGATACGTTCAACCAAAGACACTTATGATAGGCCAGGGTTATTGGCTTGGCAATACTTCGTCCACATCATGGTATATCAAAGGAACTCCAATTGGATCCGACAGCACGATTCAAGCGATGAGTGTTGGATATAATATCATCGGAAACAATTATGTCGATCCGGTTACGAAAGAATCTATGTCATTTATCAATTCAGGAACGGAGTACTCATTTGCTGGAGCGGCAAATGCCGGTCTGATTGTAAATGCAATGTATCAATACAATTCAATGGGGTATATCGATGCGGACACATTGCCGGCCTTCAGCGGAAGCTGGATTTCCTCATTACAAAGCGGAATTCAGTTAGTAGAAACGCCAAGTCCTTCTGCTATCATACCATTAAACTCCAAAATGATGGTTGTTCCGCATAGAGCGAAGTCTCTTTCCTTTGCTTCAACATCGTACTGGAGTCTTTCAATTCAGGCGACGAACGGTTTAATTGCTGATAAAATATTCTCGATTGGCGTAAAACCTCTTGCTCAAAGTGGATTTAATGCATTCTATGATGCGCCGCGGCCGCCGCGAAATCCGGGGGCAAATTATCTTGAACTGTATACATCACATACCGGCGGTAATTATCCGGCGTTCCTCGGAACTAAATATGCGAAAGACTACCGTGATTCAACCGATGCAGTCTGGAACTTTACCGTTGAGTCGAGTAAGGACACCATTGTCACGCTTTCATGGGATAAATCAAAACTTGCAGGGATAACCAAGAAAATTATATTAAAAGACTGCAGCAACAGTCAATCTGTAGATATGTCTGCGGCCAATACGTATTCATTTTTATATGCTGCGCCGCACATTTTTACGGTCGATGGTACTCTTACCAATGTAGACAAGAATACGGGATTGGTCCCGGCTGCATTTGCCCTGCTTCAAAATTATCCAAATCCGTTTAACCCGACCACTGTTATCAGTTATCAGATAGCGAGCGCCGGCAAGGTTAGTTTGAAAGTTTATGATTTGCTGGGTAGAGAAGTTGCGACACTCGTGAATGAATTAAAATCTGCGGGAAGTTACACAGCCACATTTAATGCAATAAATTTGGCGAGCGGTGTGTACTTTTATCGCTTGCAAGCAGGATCGTTTACACAAACGAAACGACTTGTGCTGCTTAAATAAACGGCATCTGACAGGAAGAACATTTGACTTTGAATAAAGGTGCTGTAATGAATGCTTGTTTTCGTTTATTCATTGCATTTCATAGCATTGTATTGATTGCGGCACCTTCATCGTCGTGATATTGACCGCCAATATGAGGCCTTCGATTATTCTCGAGGAACAGTATGGTTAGAAATTATTCCGTATTTCTCAGAGATCAGAAAATAATATTTTTATTGCTATTCGTAATGAGCGGTATTACTATTGCACAAGATGTGCCTAATAGCAATGAAATGCGCAGGATCGCGCAGCAAGCACAAGCCAATCCGGGGCAATTGAAATATCAAATAATGGATGTTCAAGAAAAAGACGGAATTTTCACAATTACATACGATTTAAATGATTCTCCCGTGGATGAATATTCTGTCGGCCTTTACGTTTTTAGAGATAATGATCCGAATTTCAAATTGGAACCTAAGACAATCAGAGGAGATGTCGGTCGGGGAAAGTTCTCCGGAGAGGGGAATCAAATAATATGGGATTCAAACAAGGATCTCAAAAAGCCTCTCACAGGAAATGATTTTTATTTCATTCTCTATATTAAAAAAATCGAACCATCTCATTTTCCATGGACGTTGCTCTGTATCGGAGGTATAGCAGCCGGGGCTGCGGTATATTTCCTTGCCCCAAAACCAACCAGTACAGCAAGTTCACCGGAAATTCCGCCAATCAGTATATCCCGTCCGTAATGAGATGAAAGGAGAAAAACGATGAAAAAAAATTTCTTTCGGTCGAAATCGATCGGGGTTGTAATCGGCGTAGAACAATATAAGGATATAGCGCCGGCGCCGTTTGCTTCCAATGATGCTGTGGTTATGGAACAATATTTCAAAAATATACTGGGAATTGAACAGGTCATAGTATTGAATGTCAGTGAGATGTCAAAGAAATTAAGTGGCGCTCAAACGCCTAAATTTTATAGTGATGATGATCAGGTATTGGTGGAATTCAAATGAGAAAATCGTTCCTTTTCATTCTTATTCTCAATGTATTCATGAGCGCTATGCTTTGGGGGGGCAGCAATGGTACCAGGGACGGGCTTCCGTTATCGGCGGCCAAACTGAATCTATCGGTGCACTTGATGGCTCTCTTGTTTATGTTTCCTCTAGTTGTCGTGGTTGTTCAAATTTCTCGCATGGGACTGAAATTTCAGGAAACGTCAGTCATGAGGAGTAAGAAATGAAGGCGACAAGATTCCTTTTTTGCTTGATGTTTGTTTTATGCGCAGCTGCAAGCATTTCAAGTGCCCAGGCGATAACTTCTGCAAATGGAGATACAATATACATTCCGGGAGATATGTTAAATGGAAGCTGGACACATCAAGGGTTGCTTGAAACTACAATCAATGACGATATAACTGCTCAGGGAGCAAGGATAAATCCAAACAGAGTTTACGCTCTGAACGAAGGCCAGGTTTATATACAGCAAAACCCGCTTAATGTCAACAACCCGACCGGCACACTAACAATTGTAGGTATCCCTTCCATCAATGGTACGACCAAGCCGGTTTGGTTAATGAAAACTGCCGTTCCCGGTACACCTATTGTTATAAATAACAATGGGTGCAATGTAGTTTATGGCAGCATTGACTTTGAGAATATCCATTACGAAGCCCAGCAATTGGATGGGACATTACAAAATGAAAATTTCTATTGCGGCACAAAAAATTCACTGCCGCAATCATTAACCATTAATAATTGCTTGTTTGAATTCTCCAACTTCGATCTTTTTGATTGCACCAATGAAACAGGCAGCATCGGCGGCTGGCCTAATGGTGCAAAATTTAGAATCACCAATTCCTATTTCCGCAACTTGTTCATTAATAACTCCTGGTGGAATTCACGAATCTTCCAATGCAAGCATCCGATAGATACGCTGTGGATTGAAAACGTTACTATGACAGGCGGCGGTCTCCCATTTCTTATGCAAGAATCTCTTACTGCGTTTGCCTATTTAAACCACAATACGATCGTCAATAATCATAAATATTGGCTCTTGTCACAATTTTACAAAGAACTTTACATCACGAACAACATTTTCATTAACCAGAACTGGGTTGGTGAAGATTCTAATGTGACTACCACCGACCAGGATCCTGATCATGAATTTATGAGCACAATCAATATTGATTCAATCAATACACCTAGTTTTAAGGTACTAGTACAGCAAAAATATTCTAATGGCAACGGAGGTTATACGGATGCTGTAAGTCTTAAGAATATGAAAGTCTACGTTTCGAATAATATCAATTATTACAATCCATTGTTGAATGCATATTTTACCAACGCCGGAAAGTTCTATGATACGTCGAGTGGTTACGTACTTTCTTATTTAAACTGGTCTATTAAATCGACTCAAAGGGTAAACAACATGCCTGGGGAATGGATGAACACTCGTACGAAAGCTCTATTTACCGCATATTCTCCTGGTACTGGGAAAAGTAGTTCTGGCTGTGGTTTTATAGAAGAAAATACCACAACTGCGAGTCCTTTTTCTACTGCAGTAGATCAAATTGCAACAAATGCAGATGTTCAGATAATGGGCGAATGGAATCAAAACAAATATAGCGATCCCAGATGGCCGAATATGCCTGATGTTTATCACAGCAAAATGATCTATGGTGATTTTGACCCGACAACTATTCCGGGTGGAGGCACGGAAACCGGAGGTGGAATCACCCACTTTACCGATTTGCCCGAGAATTTTAACCAATCAAATGCTATTTCTTCGATTGATGGTCTTCCCGTAGGTTCTTTAAGCTGGAATAATGCAGAGATTGCTGCATTTAATTCGGCTAATGATTTTTCAGCAGTTACGGCCGGGTATCAAAATGCTTTATCGGGAGGATCAGTCTCTGGTATTCCTAATAATATCCTATCATGGACTATTGGAATTTCTGCGGCTGCTAATGGGATTTCAGATTCCAAATGTTATCTGGGGGTTGCTTCAGTTGCCACAGATGGTTTTGACAAGGCATACGATTTTCCAAAACCGCCGGAGCCGCCGAGTAAATATGTGTATTCCTATTTTCCACATCCTGAATGGAATTATATTCTTGGTCCAAATTTTTCCACAGATATAAGACACGACACGAGTTTGACGAATCAAGGGAAAATATGGAATTATACTGTGGCAACAGATCAATCAAATCAAACAATGATATTGCAATTCTCATTGAGTTTTGCTATTCCTTCAGGATATCCCGTTACGCTCTTGGATATGAAGACGGGGAATAGTCAGGACCTTCGTGCAAACAATTCCTATGCTTACAATACCGGAACAGATGCGGATCGATCTTTTCAAATAATTGTCGGTAATCTTTCACAGAGCAGCGGCCCGTCGCTGACACTGTCACCATCAAGCTTACTTATTGTAAACAATGGAAATTTTAGTTCGACTAATGTAGGGGCTATCTCTGCGATAAATGCTGGTAATACAACATTGACTGGGACGTTATCCTTTTCAGGTTCATCGCTGCTTTCTGTCTCTCCGAGCACATTAAGCATCTCAGCAGGAAGTTCGAGTAATATCACAGTATCAATTTCCTCAGTAAGCGTTGCCGATGGAATATATTCCGGAACTATTACAATAATTCATAATGCACCGGGAAGTCCCACAACGATTCCAATTCAAGTCCGCAAAGTTACCATACCACCGACGATTACAGCATCCAACCAATTTACTTTTTCGGGCACGAACAGCGGCGTAGATTATGAGTTGATTGGTATTCCGGGCACTACATCATTTTTGGCTTCAACGATATTTAGCGGTACCTATAAACAGGACTGGAGAATGTATCTTGATAACGGCAGCGCAGCCAATTATTTGGTTGAATATGATGGATCATCTAATTTTAATTTTGGCCTGGGCAAGGGTTTTTGGGTTTTAGCGGATAAGAGCAATACTTTATCGGCGACCCTGTCGAATTATACTTCAAGCGGCGCTTTCCCCATTCCTGTGCAAAGCGGCGCCTGGAATATCATTACCAATCCATTTGCGCTGACTGTTTCGTGGAACGATGTCATAACGTACAACCAACTTTCCGGTTCGAACTCGGTTATCTATTCCTATAATAATGGTTCATGGTCTGTGTCCGCATCGTTAGTTCCGTATACAGGATATTATTTCTACTCCGATAATCTTTCTGCGTTATTCATACCTTATGATCCAAACGGAGCGCCGGCGAGCCAAAATATTCTGTCTCAATCAACACCTCCCGTAAGCGATCAGCATCTTAAGGTTTCCATATCAACTGGCAATGTCGAAACCTCGAATGTATATGCGGCGTTCGATGAACATGTAGGAAATGGCTATAACTCGAAAGATTATTTTGCACCGCCGTCATCATTTGCCGCTGCTAATATTCAGATTGAAGACTCAAGTTTAACGACAAGACAAAAGCGGTTATGGATTGAGCATCGCGCTGCGGTCGGCGAAGGTCAGAGATTTCATTTGGTTGTAAAAAACACTTCTGCTGTTTCTTCCCTGACTTTTAAAGGGATAGATAAATTTCCAAATGATCAGGTCTATTTGCTTGATGAGAAACGCAATGAATTATATAATCTTAGATTATATCAACATATCGATGTCCCGACAAGTTCTTCAGAATACCGGTACAGCCTGCTTATTGGCGGAAATAAATTCATTGATTCGATGAATGCGGTTATCGTGCCCAATTCATATTATGTTGCACAAAACTATCCGAACCCGTTCAATCCGGCAACGACAATCGAATACACTTTGCCGCAGCAGTCACATGTAAAGATGGTTGTGTATGACATTATGGGAAGAGAAGTTGCAACACTTGTAGACGGATTTAAAAGTGCGGGAAAATATGTTGTTCTTTGGAATGCATCACGCTGCGCAAGCGGAGTGTACCTCTGCAGGCTGACAACCGGCACTTATAGCTCCGTAAGAAAAATGTTGTTAATGAAATGAGCGCCAGATGGAGTCCATCTTTTAGATGGGCTCCATCTGGTAAAAAGATGCCATTTGAACGCTCTATGCTGCATTTCTTTTGTGGAGTCTATCAGATGGAGTCCATCTTTTAGATGGGCTCCATCTTGCTAAAAGATGCAATTTGAATGGTCTATGCTGCCTATCATTGGTGATTTTGTTCCCGACTGTGAGCTGAATCATTGATTTAAATGGTAAAATATTTTATTTTTTTATACGATTGAGGTAGATCCGATCAATTTTGTGTGCCGTTATTAATTGGGTTCTACTCAAGTCTTTTCAAAGAAATTTTAAATAAATTATTTGGTTTAAGCACGAATCCTATAAAATGCGGTATTGGTGTGTTGAAGCATTCCCTCTTGACATGACAAGATGGGAAATTGTGAAGTAGTGGAGAAGACCGCTGAATAATCAAATTTAATGATGTCAAAGATACTGCATGTCGCAGCGATGGTCTAATGTACATTCATCTTGTCCAATTCACATCAATCAATTACCGGAGTAGATTCAATGACCGGCATTAAAGATCGGATTCAATCATGGCTCTTAATGCACACTTTGGCGATCACTTCCTCCGGCTACAATTTGGCCGGAACTGGCGCTGAATGTGTTTTTCTTTCAACAAACAACGGTATGAATTTGACGCAAGAAATAATTGCTTGATGAATATCTAAAGAAATCCATTATCTATCAATTCCTCCGGCAATATTTTTGTCCGAACGGATGGTAGACGAGTATATTTTTCAACCAGGTCAAAAAAATGATGTTTATCAAGTGAGGACGTGTAGGAACATTGAAATGATAATTCATGACTTGAACAAGAAGGCGCTGTTTTTTTTTCTCATCATTGAGGGAACAAATGCACAGACTCATTTCGTGTTCAAGGCCAATATGGGGAATAATGCGACCGTGGCCATACCCCTTTCTGTACATCTGGAAGTAAACGGCACTTTATTATCTGACGGTAAAGAAGTAAGATCATTAGTGAACGAAGTGGTAAGTTCAGGACACCATGTGGTCATATTTAATGCAGTCTATCTGGCGTTAAGGATTTTATCCGTACTTGGGCTAAAAAAAACTTGAAGTTACAAAAATCCTTGTGCCCAAGTGCGGATAAAATTTGGTTGAACTGAGCCATTGCACAATACTCTCTATGGGTATTGAATGAAAGCCGTTCACCCAGAATTTGAAGATTGAACAACACAATAATAATGAAAAACTATTGAGAACGAAATAACCATCCCTCGATGCACTATAATATTCCTTTGATTTGGAGAGTTTTCATCAAAAAAAGCGTATTTATCCCTTGCTTGTGTATATCATTGCTGCCAATCTGTGTCTTTTCATCCTCACGGTGGTGCAGGTTGCATGGGTTGTAATATTCTGTCGTTCAACATCTTTCCTTTATGACAACTTGGACACATCAGAACATCGATTCCGGTAAGTTTTAAAAGCATCTCCTGCCATGTCAATATGCCTTGTTCAACCTCCGGCATTGGTGCATCAAGAAGCATCCTGCATTTGTCTAAGTGATCCTTCCTTTTTCTATTGCAAAGAAAGCCATAATAGCGAATCTTGCACAATCCGCCTGGAAGAATGTGCAGCAAGAAGCGACGAAGAAACTCACTCGCATCAAGTGTCATAATCTTTTCTTTGTCTTCCTCCCGATAATCTCTCCACCGAAAGCTGACTTTACCATCGGTCATTCCTGCCAATCGATGATTTGAAATGGCTACCCGATGTGTGTAGCGGCCAAGATAAGCAAGCACCTGCTCCGGTCCGCCGAATGGCTGCTTTGCATAGACAATCCATTCTTTATCGTAAAGCCGGTCAAGTAACTTTTGAAAGTGCTCTTTATATGCAAGCGTCGATATTTTGCCTATGCAATGTATTCGTTTTGAACGATAAGCCTTTTTCAGTTGTTCCAGGAACTTACCGCGGAAAACTCGGGAAAGCACACGCACCGGAATGAAAAAGTTGTTCCTCGATGCAATCCATTTTCTCCCATCCTGTGAAAGTCCTCCTCCAGGAACGATACAATGCACATGAGGATGATCCATCAAATTCTGTCCCCACGTATGTAAGACCGCAATCAATCCCAGTTCAGCGCCCAGATGCTTTTTATCACGTCCAAGATGCAATAACGTCTCCGCTGCGGCTTGGAACAACAGATTATACATCACTCGCTGATTGATAAGCATGAGTGCATTGAGCTCCTCTGGAACTGTGAAGACGATATGGAAGTATGAAACAGGAAGAAGTTCCTTTTTCCTCGCTTGCAGCCATTTCTCTTTTGCCAATGAACCGCATTTGGGACAATGTCTGTTCCGGCATGAATTATAGGAGATTCGCTCATAGCCGCAGGCATCACACCGATCAACGTGTCCTCCCAGAACTGCTGTGCGACATGAGGCAATATCATGGAGTGCCCGCAATTGTCGACGTGGAAGTTTATGAGTCTTTTGATATTCGCTGCCGTATGCTCGTACGACATCTGCCATTTCTAATCCGCGCATGCTCATGATCGCACCTGCTCTGCAGGAGCCATCAAGCGGTCAAGCGGATTGACAATTTTGTCTGTACTTGCTCGTTGGAGGTGTAGATATATGCTTGTGGTTCTTAGATTTGAATGGCCCAGCAGCTGTTGGATAACAAAAATATCCGTGCCGGACTCCAGGAGATGAGTAGCAAAGCTATGACGTAAGGAATGGACGCTAACGGGCTTGGCGATCCCGGCTTTTTTTTTGCCTTTGTGAACGTGCGCTGTACGCCGGTAATTGTTAGCGCTTGGTCGGGCATCTTGCCTGGAAAGAGCCATTCATAGGGATGGTACAATTTCCAATATCTCCGGAGCTGCTCAAGGAATGTCGTTGAAAGTAATGTGTAACGATCCTTCTTGCCTTTACCCTGCTCAACCCGAATTTGCATGCGCTGGCTGTCGATATCGGCCACTTTCAAATGAACTGCTTCACTGATTCTCAAGCCGGCCGAATAACAACTCATTAACACCATGCGATGCTTCATGTTTTTTACTGCCCCAAAGAGGCTTCTGATCTCTTCTCCGGAAAGAACCACCGGCAAGCGTTTCTCCGTCTTAACTCGCAGTAATTTTTCTACCTTCCATTCCTGCTTCAGTGTGTCTTTATACAGGAATTTCAATGCACTGTATGTCAATCGAACCGTTGACCAGCTCATCTTGCGCTCTACCAAGCTTTGCAGATACTTCTGTATTTCTTTCTCTCCCATCTCTGCTGGGGATTTCCCATACATCCGCACATATAATTTTACATGCTGCAAGTAATCCTTGATGGTCCTCTGGCTGAAATTCCGCATCTGCATCGCCATCACCATTTGATCTCGTATCTCGCCCATTGGAACCTCCTATGTATTGTTTGAGTGATCTGTTTTTAACTGCACTCAAAGTTACTACAGGGTTCTCATTTTGGCAAGACTCTCTTTGTCAAAGAACAATTCTAAGAATATCGCGCTGCCGCGCAGCGGCTTAGTTCAACTATCGGTTATATGTCTATCGATTATACGTACAATCAATTCGAAGTATAAAAAAGATGGTACTCAAAAATGAGCACGAAATGGAGTCCTCAGATGGAGTCCATCTTTTAGATGGGCTCTATCTGGTAAAAAATTGCCCATTTGAGTACTCTATGCCGTCTTTATATCTTTGGTGATTTTGCTCCTGCATGTGAGCTAAATCATTGATTTAATCGCTAAAATATTATATTTTAAGGCAATTGAGATAGGCCCGATCAATTTTGTGTGTCATTGTTGATTCGGATTTAACTCAAGTCTTTAAAGAAAATCAAATTTGATATTTAGCCCGAGCCGTAGACTTTAAAAATGCGGTATTGGTGTGTTGGAGCATTTCCTCTATCCGGGACATCAGGGGGAAATTGCGAAGTACTGGAATAGACTGCTGCATCGGCAAACTTGATGATGTAAAAGAAGTGCAGGCGGCGGTCTTGTATGCAATTGTTTTGTTCTATTCACATCATTCAATATCGTAGCAACGAAAAGTAATGGGAAAAGTAATGGAAAAAACAAAAAACACCTCGTTCCTTACAACATTACTATCATTTTTTTTCATAGCCCTATCTTCTTCTTCACTTTATTCGCAGCCCGTAGAAGAATATGTCGGAACCGCTCAAGGGAGAGATTTGCAGATTGTGAGAGAATCTGCATTCCAAAATCTTGCTCAACAGATACAAGTATTTATTTCCAGTAAAAGCTATCGGGAAACCAGAGAGGATAATAAGGCATTAAAGGACAGTTTATTCTCAAGCACTCTTGCTCAATCTTTTATGAGCTTGACGGATGTAAGAGAGACAATTGATAAGATAGATAATGATAATTTTAGGGTCACAAAATCAGTTGCAAAAGTAAGTGTTCAAAAAATGTTTGACATGAGAAGAAAGCGGATACTTGATTACCTCAATGACGCGGAACGGATTCTTAATGAATACAAAACTAAAACAGTTGTCTCATTACAATCTGTGTTGGACGATTATTATCAAGCATACCTTCTTAATCTGCTGTATCCGGACACGATTACCTATTCTTTCGATTCACAGGCCGCGTCCGTTGCAGTCGGTATTCCTAATAGGATGAGTGCCTTAGCTCGTTCTCTTGAATTTATTCCGATAAAACAGATCGATGATGATTATATCGTATGGCAATATTCTGTAAGATATAATGGAAAAGCAGTTTTGGATTTTCATTATTCATTTTTTGACGGTATGGGACAGAGCGAGGGAATGGTGCATAATGGGGAGGCGCAATTGACACTGTATTATTCTCATAAAGAGAACAAAGAGAGGCAATCACAAATTCAGATGGAATTCCCTTCTCCTGATGAATTGGATAATACATTAAGCATGGCATCAAAATTTCTTAATACCGCGGTATTGCAAAAGACAATTACCATCATAGTTCCGGCAGAGAAAACAGCCATTCAGCCGTTTCCTCAAGAAAAACCCGTTTCCCAAGTAATACCGGAACAGAAAATGAACTCTCAACCATTGCCCGGAAAGGACACGATTATAGTTCCGGCAGTGAAAACAGCCGTTCAACCGTTTCCTCAAGAAAAAACCGTTTCCCAAGTAATACCGGAACAGAAAATGAACTCTCAACCATTGCCCGGGAAGGACACGACTATAGTTCCGGCAGAGAAAACAGCCATTCAGCCGTTTCCTCAAGAAAAACTCTTTTCCCAGCTTATTCCTGAAGAGAAAGTGAACTCTCAACCTTCTCCCGAAAAGGAGACGATTACTCAACCGAATCAAAATCTTTCGTCAGAACTCAATGGACTTCTTAAGCCCAAAATCGATTTTGAAAATACGATCAAAGAACTGCAGCGTCTTGTGAGAAAAGGGATCATTGTTCAGGGAAGAGCATCGGATTTTGAATCGCTGGATGGATTATATGGAGTTGTCGTCGATAAATCCGGACTTATTGCTTTGTTTAAAAATACAAAAAATCACTATTACGATTATATCTCCAAGCAACAAATCGAATTGAAGACATTCTCAGGCAAGCGGCTTATGTGGTTTGAATTGTTGAGTAAATAAAAGGCAAATCAGCATGTTCTTAATATCAGAAATTCTCTCTGTAGCAGCGGAAGCAGCCGACGTATGCCTGCCCGCCGCAGGGGGGCGACGTACACTGCAATTAGAATATTACGTTCTCATACGTGTATATGACATTATAAATTAAGACGCCTATGAAAAAAAAGTATTTATCAATTATTCTCATTCTTATTACTCATGCGACGGCACAAATAAAGCCTATCGTACAATGCATCGGCGGCGACAATGTTCCGCAGTTGAAACAGCAATTTCAAACAACATTAGAAACAATATTGCTTGAGATGAATCGCATCAATAAAGGAACGGGGAATATCGATACATTAAAAGGATCTTTTACGCCGGATGCTTATGAGACCTTCAAGCAGTTCGTGGTGGGCAACGGTGCATATACGGCCCGCAGGGAATATAAGCCGCAGATGATTGAAAGACAAAACGGAGAATACTTTGATATTCGCAGTATTACCGTAAAGGTAAATCTTGGAGGGACGGAAGCAAGCGACCAGCAGAATATTATTTTCACATTTAACAAGAACGGAAAAATTACTTCTGTCCGCAGTATGCTTCCGAATTATGATTATCAGTCGGTCATTTCGAATGGATTAAGCGCACAAGATTCAATGATCCGCGGGGTCATATTGGATTTTATGGAACATTTCCGCATGGCCTACAATACTAAGGATACAAGTTTTCTGGAAAAGGTGTATTCCGATGATGCGCTCATTTTTGTCGGAAGTGTGCTGGAAGAAAAAAAAGGGACGGATGAAATGCTGAAACAGTCGTTCTTATCCGGCTCAAAAGTGCGATTGATCCAGCAATCCAAAAGAGAATATCTTGACGGATTGAAGAATAAAGCATTTAAAAGAAATTCCTTTGTCAATGTAAAATTCGAGGATTTTACGATCTTACAGCATGAAAAGGTGCCCTATATGTATGGTGTTTCATGTATGCAGGAATGGAAGTCGTCCAATTATTCGGATAAGGGATATTTATTCTTGATGATCGATTTTAGGGATCAAAAAGTGCCCATCATTCATGTGCGTGCATGGCAGCCGGGTGCTTTTGCTGAAGATAATACGTATGTGAGTCTCTATGATTTTGATATCGTCGATTATAAATAATCGAGGTCTTAATGTTCAATATTTTTGTAGCCGCGATCGTTGATCGCGGTGATGTTCAATAATCAATGAAAAAAATCATTCTCATATTCTTTTTATTTTTCTTAACATCGACTGCAAATTCACAGACAGTTCTTGGTCAGTTAGGCTGCGATACGATTAAGGAAGTTCCGACGACCATCAATGTAAATGATAATCCTATTATTATTATAAACTCACCTATTGCCAATCTAAGAGTAGAGAGCAAGAATCGAATTATCATCAAAAGAGTTGAAGAAAGCGAAGGGCGGTGGGCAATAATCGTTATGCCGGGGACGCATAAGCTTGTATTTGATGCAAAGGGATATGAGCGCCTTGAATTGGAGAATTATGTATTTGCAAAGCAGCGAACGTATGAAATAAGAATACATGAAGTGCGTGCGCCGCGAACCGGTGTTGAAACAGTGGGAAAAGGATCCATTATCGTAAAAACCGATCCTGAAGGAGCAACAATTACAATAGACGGCATACCCGGTGAATGGAAATCTCCTGCGGTCGTAAAGAACATCATGGCAACGACATATACCATCACGGCTTTTAAACAAAAGTATGATTCTCTGGTATTTACGACAACTATATTGCAAGATAGTACTATTACGCCGTCTATAGCTAAACTTGTTCCGCAGTTCGGATTTTTAAAGATTATAACAGATCGAGGTGCGGTATTAAAGATAAATAATAAAACCACCGTATTTTCATCGGATTCCGTTATGGAACTTACGAAGGGAACGTATTCTTTATTGCTGGAGAGACCCCGGTATCAGGTGTTTTCTAAAGATATTACCATTGCTTCAGGAGACACTACGGTTGTTGAACAGCAGCTTATTCCCACCTTTGCCTATTATGATTTTTCAAAATTAACTAAAGAAACGAAAGTATGGCTTGACGGAAATCTGTCTCGCACGGCCATCATTGAAACCACACCGGGTGAGCATACTATTTCGATAGAAAATAAATCGACCGGACAATTGACAAAAAGCTTTACTCTCATGCCCGGGGAGACAAAGATAATTAGAGAAAGGGACTTGCAGGATCCGGGCAGTCTGATTGTCAACAGCGATGTTTTGGCAAGATTATTTATTGATGATCAAGAGGCATCGTTATCGATCCTTAATGAAAGTATACCGTCAGGATTTCATACAATTAGGCTGGTTAATGATCAACTTGGCGAAGAAACGCGCACGATTCGTATTTTGCCGAATCAGGAAAAGGACGTATTTATTACAATGCTGCCGTCGCGTTCTACCGCTGCCGTGCTCACAATTTTTCCCGGAATAAGCCAGATGTATCGGGGTATGACAGCAAAAGGCTTGTTGTATCTTGGAAGTTTTATTTTATCGGCGGCCGGGTCTTATTATTTTTATGATCAGTATAATCAACAGGATCAGAAATACAATAATTATATAGCAGAATATAAAGCGACGACAGATGGAACGCGTGCCTTGGCATTGCACAATCTTATAACTTCGACATATACTCAAGTGACGAACGTACAGAAGCAGAGCCAAATGGCTTTGGGCATTACCGGAGTAATCTTTGTGTGGAATATTCTTGACTCGATTATATTCGGGCCGCGGTATGGTTATAGAAACCGGGGAGACAGCGCTTATAATCTTCGTCTGGATTCGGAAAACAAACATCTCACGCTGGGGATAAGTGTTGCATTCTAATAAACATATTTGGCAATTACTCAGTATATCCTTGAAATTCCATTTATCCTCTGCAGCCGCGGGCGTTGACCGCAGAATACTACGGACATTATTCCGAAGAGACTGGCTGACTTTGGCCATAGAAAAAGTAATTCAGAATACACTGAAGAGTTACTATATCTCTATAAGCATACTTCAACAATGCATAGTCGGAATTATTGTAATAAGCTTCAGTTTGATTTCCCTGCAATGCATACAATCGCCGTCCAAACCTGTCGATGTTCTTGTCAATCCCGTCGATCCGGAAAGTCCTGTTTTTACTCTGCCTAAGACAACGATTATCAACGCTCCGGATCCATCGGTTGCGCTTACGGTTCCGCAGGCAACGATAATCGTTAAAGGGAATATCTCTGCAATAGAATTTTCATATAAATTGGATGCGTATGACTGGTCACCATGGGACTCGTCAACGACAATAGTTTTGACAGACCTTGATGAAGGCACACATCATTGCACTGTAAGGGCGTTACATTTAGATAAAACAACGATTGAGGCGAATCCCCCAAGTGTAGATTTCACGGTTCATGCTGTTACGGGTACGGCGCTTATGTTTTCATCGAGGAAAATAGTAGTTTCCGTTGGGAGCAGTTTCAATTATTATATTGTCGCTTATCAAGTGCAGAATCTTTATGGTGCGAACATAGTTTTTTCGTATGACAATACTGCAATACAGATTAATTCGATATCTTCCGTCACTATTGCGAATGCTAATGTTCAGTTGCTTGCAATGCAGTATTCAAACGAAGCAAAAATGGATGTGTTTTTTACGAATGCAGGTTCAGTGAACGGCATTACAGGTTCGGATTCCATTATTGTGCTCAATTGTACAGCTTTAAAGTCAGCGACAAGCATACTTACTTTTTTAACTGATAGTGTTCAGTTTAGAGATGCAAATAATACTCAAATCACCATTAACCAGATTGTAAACGGGAAAGTGGTGGCGCAATGAGAAAGGCACTATTTTTTTTAATTTCCATGAGCCTTACGCAGATGCTATTTGCATCACCGCCTCAAGTCACATCAGTCACGCCGACACAGAATGCATTGAATGTTGTGACAAATACTGCATTGACGGTTACATTCAATGGTTCAATTGATCCATCGACACTCACACAATCGACAATTTATATCAATGGTTCACTCAGCGGGCTGCATACAGCAACATACAGCTACAATAGCTCCACTCAAATTGTATCGATTACTCCTTCAATGTCTTTTAAAGGAGGTGAGGTTGTTACAACAACATTAACACGCGGTATCAAAAGCACAGCAGGAGATTCACTCGCAAGTGCGTATAGTTGGAGCTTTACGATCAAGAGTGGCGGTGGCAGCGGCAAATATGTGCAAAGCTCGACAGTAAATGTGGGTAGTGAACCATGCTCAGTCACTGCCGGAGATTTCAATGGCGATGGTTACCTTGATCTTGCTGTAACAAATGGTAATTCCAGTGCTGTATCAATTTTATTAAACAATGGAAATGGCACATTTACACAAAGCTCGATTCCAAGTGTGGGTGGTATACCAATTTCAGTTATTGCCGGAGATTTCAATGGCGATGGTTACATTGATCTTGCTGTGGCAAATGCTGGTTCATATACTGTATCAATTTTATTAAACAATGGAAACGGCGCATTTACACAAAGTTCGACTCCAGGTGTGGGTAATACTCCAGTGTCAATCACTGCCGGAGATTTCAATGGCGATGGTTTTCTTGATCTTGCTGTAACAAATGCAGTTTCCAATACTGTGTCAATTTTATTAAACAATGGAAACGGCACATTTACACAAAGTTCGACTCCAGGTGTGGGTAGTGATCCACGTTCAATCATAACCGGAGATTTCAATGGCGATGGGTACCTTGATCTTGCAGTAACGAATTGGAATTCGAATAACGTTTCCATTCTTTTAAATAATGGGAACGGTACGTTTACACAGAGTTCAACGATAAGTGTGGGAAGTAATCCACAATCAATCATAGCTGGAGATTTCAATGGCGATGGATATATTGATCTTGCGGTATCAAATGAGAGCTCCGGTACTGTTTCCATTCTCTTGAATAATGGAAGCGGCACATTTACACAAAGCTCGGCACTAGGCGTCGGAATTGGTACATTTTCAGTTGCAGCCGGAGATTTCAATAGCGATGGGAATATTGATCTTGCGGTATCAAATGAGAGCTCCGGTACTGTTTCCATTCTCTTGAATAATGGAAGCGGCATATTTGTACAGAGTGCAACAGTTAGTGTGGGTAATACTCCAGTGTCAATCGCTGTCGGAGATTTCAATGGCGATGGCTCACTTGATCTTGCTCTAGCAAATGAAACTTCCAATACTGTCTCCATTTTATTAAACCGCAGCCGTTCTGCATCAATATCATTACTATCTAATTCAATATCATTTGGTTCAGTCACAGGTAGTAAAGGTGTCTATCTTAAAATAACAAATAATGGCACAGACAGTTCGTTAGTCATATCAAATATCACAAGCTCGAATTCAGTCTTTACATTTAATCGCACATCGCTTACAATTCCTGCAAATGGTACAGATAGTGTGCTGGTAACATTTACGCAAACACGTATCATTTCGTATTCGGATAGTCTTACCATATCGAGTAATGATCCATTTCATCCAACAACGAAGGCATATCTGACAGGCAGCGGATATGCTATAGGATCGGTTACTCCGGCGGTAAATGCGCTGAAGGTTGTGCCAACAGCGGCGATGACCGTTACATTCAATACAGGAATGAATTCTTCAACATTTACAAGCTCAACTATCAAAATCAATGGTTCACTCAGCGGGCTGCATACAGCAACATACAGTTATAGCAGCTCGACCCAAACCGTAACAATAACACCGGCAACACCTTTTAAATATGGCGAGGTTGTTACAACAACATTGACACGCGGTATCAAAAGCACAGCAGGAGATTCACTCGCAAGTGCATATAATTGGAGCTTTACGATCAAGAGCAGCGGCGGCAGCGGCAAATTTACACAGAGTTCAACACTAGGTGTGGGGAGTTATCCATCTTCAGTCACGGCCGGAGATTTCAATGGCGATGGTTATATGGATTTAGCGGTAGCAAATTCTTCTTCCAATACAGTCTCTATTCTCCTAAATAATGGGAATGGCACGTTTACACAGAGTTCGACACCAGGTGTGGGGAGTAATCCATATTCGATCACAGCCGGAGATTTCAATGGCGATGGTTATCTTGATTTGGCAGTAGCAAATATTAATTCCAATACAGTTTCTATTCTCTTGAATAATGGAAATGGTACATTTACACAGAGCTCGACACCAAGTGTGGGGAGTGACCCATATTCGGTCACAGCCGGAGATTTCAACGGAGATGGTTATCTTGATTTGGCTGTAGCAAATTATTATTCCAACACAGTTTCTATTCTTTTAAATAATGGGAATGGTACGTTTACACAAAGTTCGACAATAAGTGTTGGGAGTAATCCAAATTCGGTCACAGCCGGCGATTTCAATGGTGATGGTTATATTGATTTGGCTGTAGCAAATTATTATTCCAACACAGTTTCTATTCTTTTAAATAATGGGAATGGTACGTTTACACAAAGTTCGACAATAAGTGTTGGGAGTAATCCAAATTCGGTCACAGCCGGCGATTTCAATGGCGATGGTTATATTGATTTAGCTGTAGCAAATTATTATTCAAACACAGTTTCTATTCTTTTAAATAATGGAAATGGTACATTTACACAAAGTTCGACACCAGGTGTGGGGAGTTACCCATATTCGGTCACAGCCGGAGATTTCAATGGCGATGGTTATCTTGATTTGGCAGTAGCAAATTCTTCTTCCAACACAGTTTCTATTCTTTTAAATAATGGGAATGGTACGTTTACACAGAGCTCGACGCCAGGCGTTGGGAGTAATCCATATGCGGTAACAGTCGGAGATTTCAATGGCGATGGTTATATGGATTTAGCGGTAGCAAATTATTATTCCAACACAGTTTCAATTTTATTAAACCGCAGTCATTCTGCATCGATTGCATTGTCGACTAATTCAATTGCATTTGGTGCAGTCGGAAGCGGCAATAGCAGTGGTATTTATCTCAAATTTTCAAATAACGGCACAGACAGCTCTCTTGTAATTTCCAATCTTACGTCTTCAAATTCGATGGTTTCTGTCAATCGTACATCGCTATCCATCGCTGCGGGTGCGATGGATAGCGTTTTGGTGACATTCTCTCCAACATCACCGGTATCGGTCAATGATTCACTGAAGATTTATTCAAACGATCCTAAAAATCCTGTTTCTACTGTCTATCTCACCGGTATTAGCGGTAATTATATTTCAGGAGTCATCGCAAGCAATACAACATGGACAAAGGCAAGCTCGCCGTACATTATTAATGGCACTTCAGCCGTTGGTCCTGGAGTGACGCTAACGATTCAAAATGGCGTTCAAGTTATATTCAACGGTTTTTACATCTTCAATGTCGACGGCACTCTGCTGGCAAATGGTTTGCCGGGAGACTCGGTTGTAATAACTGGGATTACATCAGGAATTGTATATCCGGGTTTAACAATACGCAGCGGAGGCACCGGAACATTTGCCTTCACAAAAATACAGAATGCCTATTCGGGTATTACAACACAAAGTGGTTCGACTGTATCTATTAAAAACTCCCGATTTACAGGAAATATCACAGGGTTCAAAGATACAACCACCACCGTGACGGAAACACTCAAAACATCAAAGTTTGATAATAATGGCACAGGAATCATTACTTCAAACTCGGCGATTTTGACGGTCGATAGCAGCGCTTTTCTATTGAACTCAACAGGATTTGTTTGTAATAATTATGCAACTGCGACTGTAACCAACTCATGTTTCAGCGCTAATAGCATAGCACTTGGTGATAATAATCAATCGGGGGGAAATTTTACTATCAATAATTGTGATATACTCTCGAATACAAACAGCGGTATTTATGTTCAGTATTCAAACCTTACGGTGACAAATAGCAGGATCACAGGCAATGGTTCTTACGGTATCTATGCTCCTTATGGATCGAACCTTACGGTGACGAATAGCAGAATCATAGCCAATCCTTCTTACGGTATCTACAGCGGACTATACAGCTATTATGGAAATGGCACGATTGCCAACAGCACCATCAAATCGAACGGTATAGGCATCTGGAGCAATGCCAGTTCATTAACTATTACCGCAGATACGATTATATCAAATACCGGCATAGGTATTTGGTCGAATACGGGGAACAACATTTCATATAATAAGATTACAAACAATGGTTCACATGGATTGTTTTTAAGCAGTACGCCAAGCTTGACCTATAATGACATACTCAACAACGCCGGCGATGGTGTGCAGGCATCGAACAAACCGACACTCAGCTTTAACAGATTATACGGCAACACAGGATATAATTTCAACGCCACATTACAGGCAGCGGATTCCATTATTGCCCGGAATAACTATTGGGGTGCAGCGACGGATACGGCAGTTTCTGCTAAGATACATGATTACTATGATGATGGCGTAACGATTCGGGTGCTATACAAACCATACTTCACAAAGTCGATTTTCCCGCCGCAGAATCTTGCTGTTTCTTCAAGTGTTGGGCAGATGAAACTGAGCTGGAGCAAAAGTAATCCACCGACAAACTTTATGCGCTATAGAATTTATGGAGGATTAAGTACAGCCCCTACAGCAAAAATGGATTCAACGAGTAATCCGGGCGATTCAACGAGAACTCTGACAGGAATGACACCGGGGACAAAATATTATTTCCGCATGACAGCGGTGGACAGCACGGGATTGGAGAGTGATTATTCGAATGAAGTCAACTGTATTCAATTGCCATTGGTGCAGATATATTCAGTAACACCGGTGCCAAATCAGAATATAGTTGCAGCGAATACAACGATCACGGTAAAGTTTGCATTTGATGTGAATACTGCAACACTATCGAACGTCACGCTCATAGTTAATGCTTCGCTTAGCGGGCCGCATATAAGTACATTTAATTACAATAGCTCTACTAAAACAGCGACAATAACACCAAACATTGCTTTTAAGCCGGGCGATATAGTAACGGTAACATTGAAACGAGGAATAAAGAGCACGACGGGTGACTCACTTCTAAGCCCATTTTTATGGAGTTTTACGATACAAGCCAGTATTGGTGCCGCCGGCAAATTTACACAGAGCTCAACACCAAGTGTAGGGAGTTCTCCATATTCGGTCACATCCGGTGATTTCAATGGCGATGGATTACTGGATATTGCAGTAGCAAATTACAGTTCCAGCACAGTTTCTATTCTCTTGAATAATGGAAATGGTACATTTACACAGAGCTCGACGCCGATTTCGCAGGGTTCTCCTTGGTCAGTTATAGCCGGTGATTTCAATGGCGATGGTTATATTGATTTGGCAGTGACGAATTATTATTCCAACACAGTTTCTATTCTTTTAAATAATGGAAATCGCACATTTACACAGAATTCAACGATAGGTGTCGGAAGTTATCCGTCATCGATCACCACAGGAGATTTTAATGGTGATGGCTATATAGATCTTGCAGTAGCGAATAATGGTTCCAACACTGTTTCTATTCTCTTAAATAATGGAAATGGCACGTTTACACAAAGTTCGACACCAGGTGTGGGGAGTAATCCAGAATCCATCATGGCTGGAGATTTCAATGGCGATGGTTATCTTGACCTTGCCGTAGCAAATACTGGTTCCAATACAGTTTCTATCCTCTTAAATAATGGGAATGGCACGTTTACACAGAGCTCAGCACCAGGTGTGGGGAGTAATTCACAATCGGTAACAGCCGGCGATTTCAATGGAGATGGATATCTTGATTTAGCAGTAGCAAATTATTCTTCCAACACAGTTTCTATTCTCTTAAATAATGGGAATGGTACATTTACACAGAGTTCGACACCAGGTGTGGGGAGTAATCCATATTCGGTCACAGCCGGAGATTTCAATGGCGATGGTTATCTTGATTTGGCAGTAGCAAATTCTTCTTCCAACACAGTTTCTATTCTTTTAAATAATGGGAATGGTACGTTTACACAGAGCTCGACGCCAGGTGTGGGGGGATACCCATATTCGGTCACAGCCGGCGACTTCAATGGCGATGGCTCTCTTGATTTGGCAGTAGCAAATATTAATTCAGGTAATGTTTCAATTTTAATAAACCATCCGAGTAAGGCAAGAATGCTGTTATCTTCAGCATCGATCGGATTTGGTTCTCTTGCAACCAATGCGAGTATGAGCAGTTATTTGAAATTTACAAATATTGCAGGCGATAGTTCATTGGTTATTAATAACTTGTCAGTAGTCAATCCGGTCTTTACGCTTAATAAGACATCACTCACTATTCCTCCGCTTGGAATCGATAGTGTTTTGATTACGTTTAAACCAACAGCAGTTACAAACTATAGTGATTCGCTTTCAATGACAACAAACGATCCCTCGAAGCCAGTTTTTAAGGTTGGTTTGAGCGGAACAGGAGCAGTCATACATCCAGCACCGGTTCAAGTGACACCGGCGAATCTATCAATTAATCAATCGATTAACCAAAGATTTATTTGGCATCCATCGGTGAGTGCTGCTACCTACCGTTTGCAAGTCGGGATGGACTCCACTTTTGTCACAAATGTTGTTCTGAATGACACGACTATCACCGATACGACAAGAATTGACAGCGTTTTGACTTACTCTACCAAGTACTATTGGCATGTCAATGCGAAGAATTTTCTCGGTACAGGTTCATATTCTTCGGTTTGGATTTTTACAACTGCAATGGCACCGCCTGCCATGCCGATTCTTGTGTCACCATCCAATAATGTGACCAATCAAACGTTATCGTTAACACTGAAATGGAATAAATCCATCACTGCGGCAACATATCGGGTTCAAGTTTCGATGGATTCGACGTTTGCAACCAATATTGTTCTGGATGATTCTACTGTAACCGATACGACGAGAGCTGTCGCCGGTCTTTATAACAGCGTCACCTATTATTGGCGGGTGAGGGCACAGAATATAGGAGGATCAATCGGCTACACATCATTCTGGAGATTTACAACTATTTTGGCGCTTCCGCCGGTACCAATGCTGGCATTTCCACCAAATACTGCAACCAATCAGCCTGTTCCACTTACATTAAGGTGGAACAAATCCATCGGCGCATCATCCTATCGTGTCCAGCTTGGGACAGATTCGACGTTTACAAGCAATCTTTTCCTAAATGATTCGACAGTAACAGATACAACACGAACAATAAACGGTTTGAACGGCAATATGACTTATTATTGGCGAGTTGACTCGAAAAATATTGCAGGGATAGGCATATATTCTACAATTTGGAACTTCAGAACCAAAACTCTTCCGCCCGCACCGCAAAATCTTACCACCGCAGCGGGCAGCGGACAGGTTTTATTAAAATGGAATAAGATTGCCGGAAATAATTTCTTAATGTATCGTGTGTATATGGGAACGGACTCAACGCTGGTGATATTGAAAGACTCCTCAAGCGCTTCGATAATGGACACAACCAAGATAATTACGGGTCTGATAAAAGGAACAAAGTATTACTTCCGTGTTTCAGTCTTAGATACATCGCGATTAGAAAGCGCATTGAGTATCGCAGTAAGTGCAACACCCACCATTCCGGCTATTTCTTCTTTTACTCCGGCCTCGGGTCCGGTTGGCACGATGGTGACCATCACCGGAACAAACTTCAGTACAATCGCAGCAAATAATATTGTTTTTTTCGGAGCAGTAATGGCGACGGTGAGTAGCGCCTCTTCGACATCGTTGAGTGTGACAGTACCGGTAAGTACAACTTATGCACCGATAACGGTAACGGTCAATGGATATACAGCATATTCAAATAAACCATTTATGGTAATCTTCCCGACAGCACAATCAATCAGCGCAAGTTCCTTTGCAACAAATGTTTCTTTTGCAGCGGGAAATAATCCATATAGTGTGGCAATAGGCGATCTTGACGGCGATGGAAAACCGGATATTGTAGTTGCTAATGCAAATTCAAACACAATATCAGTATACCGTAACACGAGCATCAGCGGATCGATAACGAGCAGTTCTTTGCAACAAAAGTTGATTTTACAACTGGAAGTAATCCATACAGTGTAGCAATAGGCGATATTGACGGCGATGGAAAACCGGATATTGTAGTTGCTAACTATAATTTCAAACACTATATCAGTATTCCGCAACACGAGCGCCAGCGGATCGATAACGAGCAGTTCCTTTGCATCAAAGGTTGATTTCACAACGGGAACTTATCCAACAAGTGTAGCAATAGGCGATATAGACGGCGATGGAAAACCGGATATTGTTGCTGCTAACAATAGTTCGAGCACTATGTCAGTTATGGAAAACATCATTCCCATTACACCATTTTCTCCGGGTAGCCTAACGATAAAAGCTGTTTCTGCTTCTGAATTAATTTTGACATGGAACGCTGCCATAGGAACACCAATATCATATTACATTTACCGTTCAACAACGTCGGGAACAGGATATATGAGAATCGATTCTGTATCGGCTAATCAAACAACATATTTCAGTACCGGACTTATGCCGAATACAAAATATTGGTATCAAATAACGGCGGTGATCGGCCAGAGTGAATCGGCTCCATCGAATCAGGACAGCGCCACAACATTTATCAAACCATCGGCTTCTTCTGCATTTACTGGTACCGGCAGTGCTTTGTTTACGTCAATCGTTCCCATAATATTTTCACTCAATATGAATGCACAAGATACTCTAAATCTTCTTTGTTATTATGCACTTTCATCTGATACGACAAAATGGTTCCTTGCCTCCAATGTATCCGGAAAAATGTCTGCAATAACAAAAAGTGGTTCTGATACAATTTATTGGAATTGCGTAAATGATTTATCGAATACTGAATCCGCTGTTAAGTTTAAGATTGTTCCACTTGGTATTGGCGTAAGAGGAGATTCTGCAATAGCCGCATTTATTATTGACAGAGAAAAACCGAGATTTATTGGTCTCGGTCAGGCAACATATAATGATACGTTGCTTGGAAAAGTAACCTTGCAATGGAATACAGGTGTCGATCTGTCAAAGCCATTGACATATCGCATCTTTACAACTGACAGTACCTCGGCAATGAATTTTGCTGCACCTATAGATTCTACACAGGATACAATCTGGGTTACGAAATGCTTATCGCAAAATAAAACATATTACTACGGTGTCCGTGCGGTGGATAAAGCCGGCAATGTGGATACAAATACTGTCGTCCTTTCGGCAAAATTGCCGATGCTTGCTGATTTTAACGGGGACGGCGCAATCAATGGTGCCGACCTTTTGATCTTCAAAGATGCATGGCTTACAAACGATACGTTGGAAGGAGATATCGGTCCTGCTATCGGCACGCCTCCTAATTGGCAATCGACACGGGATCATAAGGTTGATTTTGAGGATGTTATGGTCTTAGCATTGGGCTGGAAATGGTCTGTCGAGAATCCCGTTGCAGCGCCATCTCTTCTTTCGAAGAAGACGATTCAAAGTGCCAATTCAATCGACCTTTTCGATGTGAGCGATATGTTCGTAATCCAAAAAAATGAAGAAAAGCCGTATTCTTTGAAAATCAAGACAGAGCAAGCAATGGCCGGTGTTGATTTTGCGCTGCAGTATGATACGGCAAAAGTCCTTATCGATTCGATAACATGTATCAATGAAAAGGACTTTCTTTTCTTCCGGGATATCAACAATAAAAAAGGCTGCAGTTCGATTTCCATGATAAGTATGTATGATTCCCTCTACAAATATTTGGCTAATCCAGGATTGATAAAAATATGGATAAGAGCAAGACAAAGACTCATTGATGAAAAAATATCGATAGCCGCTGCAATGTATGATTATAAAGCAAAACTCATTGGAAAGACTGCACAGGAATTAATTTTGAGCTATAGACCTGCAATTCCGACGGAATTTCTTTTGGCGCAAAATTATCCTAATCCATTTAATCCTGCGACCACCATTGAATATCAATTGCCGAAAGATGACCACGTGACGATAAAGATCTATAATATTCTGGGTCAGGAAGTAGCAACACTCGTTAATGCGGATCAAAAGCAAGGTTATTACAGCGTAAAGTGGAATGCCCAAACAAAAGCGAGCGGGGTTTATATATATCGACTTTCGACAAAAGATTATGTGAAAACGAAAAAGATGGTAATGTTGAAATAAGGGAATTGCCAGTTGCCATTTGTCAATTGAAAATTCTACCCGATGGAACCTTTTAAAAAACTACTTTACGACAAATCGGTACGTATCATTGCAGCCGTAACAGGCGCTCTGATCATTGGCTGGTGGATTAGTTCTTCCTCCTTGGGGAGAAAAGTAGAACTGCAAGCTATGGATATTCAATTCAAGCTCGCACGTAATTCACGCCAGCCCGATTCTTCTATTGTTATTGTTACCATCGATCAAAACAGTATACAGTATTTTAAACAAAATGGGCATATCTCAACGCCCTGGCCTCGTGATTTTTATGCAATTACAACGAAGTATTTTCACAAAGCCGGCGCCAAAGCGATTGTCTTCGATTTTCTTTTTGATGAACCGGATGAGGATAGGGTTGCTTCGCCTGGAGCCGTCAACGATAGTGTTTTTGCCGATGCAATCCAAAAAGCCGGGAATGTATATCTTTCAATGCAGTTAACGACAAAAGAGGAAAATGATCAACCTGGCGATACACTTATCGATGTGCGAAAGGAAAACATGTCTCATGGGGAGAGTTTTTATATATACGATAAAACCTATGCGCCGTTAATTTTATTTCAGCGAAAAGCCCGCGGCATAGGTGTTGTCAATTTTATTCCCGATGAAGATGGTATTTGCAGGCGTATTCCGCTCTTTTACAGGTATCAGCAGCGTTCAGCCGAGGCGCTCTCGTACATTGTTTATCGCGATCTTGTCGGAATAAAGAATGCTTCTTCCATACAATCTCCGCATCTTGTCTATTGGTACGGAAAAGGCGGGCCTTATGGGGTTTTTAAATACTACTCAATACATGCTGTCATCATTTCGGCCATCAAACTTGAATACGGGAAAAAACCGGATATTCCCCTTGATCAGTTCAAAGACAAAATTATTTTAATCGGTTCCAACGCTCCGGGCTTGCTTGATTTGCGCCCGACCCCGTTCACCTCCGAAGAACCATATCCCGGCGTTGAAATTCATGCAACGGTGTTAAGCAATTTTCTTCAGCATCATTTTATTACTGAATCAAGTGTCCTCAGTAATATTATTATCGCGCTTCTTCTTACAGTTGTTGCCGCTCTTGTAACAACATACACCGGCAATATTCTTGTGAGCACAATGAGCGTGCTCGCAATGGTTTTGTTGTACTGTTGGGGGGCAAGTAAAATATTTATGGATGAATTGATGAGCATCAAAATTGTTTTTCCAGTCGCTTCGTTGATGCTTGGATATATTATTTCCGTAGGATGGAGCTTTGCAACGGAAGGAAGATCGAAACGTCAGATTCAAAAAGTATTCGGCGAATTTGTTAATCCGCATGTCGTGCAAATGTTGAGTGCAAATCCGGATGTTGTGAAATTGGGCGGGGAAGAAGTTGAAGCGACGATTTTATTCACCGATATCGAGGGATTTACAACAATAGCGGAAGGCAAGGAACCGAAAGCATTGGTCGCATTTCTGAACGAATACTTCTCCATGGCAACCGATATTTGCTTCCGATATTACGGGACTATAGATAAGTTTCTTGGCGATGCTATTATGGTGCAATTTGGGATACCTTTAAAAAATGCGAACCATGCTTTGTTAGCAGTCAGCGCAGCGTATGAATTTTCTCATGCCTTGAACGACAAAAATGTAAAAGCCGGAAAGGCACATACGCCGGTCTTTTCGACTCGAATCGGAATCAATTCTGGACTGATGGTGGCGGGCTATATCGGAGGAAGATCAAAAAAGGAATATACCGTTATTGGCGATACGGTCAATCTTGCATCCCGTCTGGAAGGTGTGAATAAAATTTATGGTACATCAGTCATTCTCAGCGAATTTACGGCGCGGCAGGTGCAGGATGAATTTGCACTCCGTGAAATGGATCTGATCCGCGTCAAAGGGAAAGACCGTCCGGTAAAGATTTATGAACTTCTGGGCAAGCGCAGTGAACAAACCGAAATAATGGACCAGATTGGCGAGTATTTTGAATCTGCCATTCAACTCTATCGCCGCCGTCAATGGCGTAAAGCTATAGCTCACTTCCAAAAGGTTTTGAACCTTCGACCCGGCGATGAACCATCGAAACGTTATATCAAACGCTGTATTGAATATGGTAAAAATCCGCCCCCTAAGAATTGGGATGGTGTATGGGTTATGATGAGTAAATAAAAATTGCCAATCGCGAATTGACAATTGACAATTATATTCACGACGTCTTGCATCTGAAAATATCTGACGATGGTTTCGGGATGATCATGGAAAACCTGCATTCAAAACGTACTTGCAGAAAAGGTGAAGGGAAGTTCGGATCTGAGAGGGTTGAAACAAAGGAAGTGGAGAGCGTGCCGGGACGTTGCAAAATTATATATGGAGCAATTATGAAAAAAATCTTTTTCTTAGTCTTGATCAATATCACGGGAATATTGTTTGCAGAAACATTGCAAACGAAACAGCCGACGAATTATCTTAGGGAAGGCCCTGCATCGTATTATAATGTTATTGCAGCATTATCGAGGGGTGTCAATGTCGAGGTTCTGGAAAGACAGGGATCTTGGTTTAGAGTCAAGGCTTTTTCGGATACCGGATGGATTTCTGAAAACAGCTTTTTCCAGCCGGGAAATGCACAAGAACAGAACGAAAATATGCTTAAGGGGAAAGTATCCTCGCGCGCATCACGCGCAGAACTTGCTGCGGCAGTTAAAGGATTTGCAAATAAATATACCGGATCCAATGACGCTGAAGATATCGTTCCGAGTAAATATGATGCTACGAACATTTCGAAGGATGAAATGGAAAAATTGGAACATAGCTTTGTCATTGTGCCATTCAAGAATAATCTTAATATAGAAAAACCATTCGATATCAATTTGCATGAAGAAGAAATCGGCTTCGGTATTGCGGAGAAAATCGCTCAACAAAAAAAGCTCTATGATGCGCCTAATTTGACCCGTTACGTAAACAGCATCGGCACGTATTTAAGTCAATTTACAAAAGCGTACGATCTTGGATTTCGCATCATGATCTTGAACGATATGCAGGCTTGCGCGTTCTCTTGCCCGGGAGGATACATTTTCATTTCCCGCGCATTGATTTCGACATGCAGGAACGAAGCCGAACTCGCGGCCGTCATCGCCCATGAGATGGCTCATTGCATCCAGCGCCACGGCCTTAAAGAATTGAAACTAAGCACGCCTAAGATTCATGCGGAACAATCATTTGATGAACTGGATGAAGAAGCCGGCGGACAGAGTGACGTGGAAAAAGAACTGGAAGAAGACGCTGCTGCAATCTATGATAATATTATTGCACCGCGTCTTTTAACCTATGAACTGGAAGCAGATCAATTGAGTATGATATATTTGGAAAGAGCCGGATACGATCCAACTGCCCTGGTTTCTTTGCTGGAAAGAATAAACAATGCTTCATTATCGGGAGAGAAACAGCAAGAGAATCCGTATTTTCAAAAAAATGATATTAAGAAGCGATTATCGAGTGCAAGCAATTTTTGTCAGGAAGAATCATTGACGCCGGACACAGAAAAGCAGTTTGAAGATCGCTTTATTAATCGAACTGTGAATATGCAATGATATATGGATTGTAAATTGATTTATTGTGAGGAAAATCATTGATGTTCACTTATAAAAAGGACATTTTGTTTAAACTCATTTGTCTAAAAATGCATAAACTATACATAAATAATCGATGTTTGGTGCAGTTGTTGCTCATTGTACTCTGTGCTCCTGTTTTATGTTCCCAGCAGCTTTCACAAATGAGGATTGAAGGAAAAGCAGAGTATCAAGCAAGCGAGCTTATCGCCAAGGAAGTGCGGGATGCCAACGGCGATGTTTGTGCAGGGCTGATTATTACCACCGATCTGGACGGCTTGAAATTCGATTCCTATAACGGCATTGTGAAAATGGATGCCGATAAACCGGGAAGATATTTTCTTTTCCTTTCACCTGATGAACGAGTCGTGACGATATACAAAACAGGATTTGAACCGTTGAAGATCATCTTGAGTGATTGGGGAATTTCAAAAATGCAAAGCGGCAAGGTGTGGCAAATAAAGATTACTGAGGGAAAGAAGAAAACAATATATGTGATTGATTCCGATCCTTTGGGAGCGATGGTACATATTGATGGCCACGCAAAAGGAAAGACTCCTATTACCGATACTCTCGAGTATGGGGAACATCTCATTGTAATGCAAAAAGAATATTATCAAGACATTTCATATAAAATTAATTGTACCGAATCGCACATGGTCGAAAAGAGGACTCTTCTGAAAAAGAAAGGCATGCTTAAGTGCAATACGGATCCATCAAATATTCGAGTGACCATCGATGGACGAGATATGTACATAACGCCGTTTGAGGTTCTTCTCGATATTGGTGAACATACGATCGCTATTAAAAATAAATATTATGAGGATGTCACCAGAACAATTGAGATAACTACCGAAGGAACATTAGAAAGAATTCCTCTGAACAATCGTAAAGCGAAATATCATCTTGAGACAGTACCTCCAGATGCACCTGTAAAAATTGATGGTGTTGATGCAGGTAAGACACCCCTCGATACGTTTCTTGATCTCGGGATGCATGATGTAGAAATTGATTTAACGAACTATGGTAATCAGTTATATAAAATCGAAATGAATGAAAACGGATTACGAGAAACAAAAGAATTGTTCCATTATCATGTTAATGAAGTGGGGATAGGCTCGGGTGGGGCAATCATATTTGAAAAGAACTTATTTACGGATTCGTTACATCATGCTTCTTCTTTAAAAGGAAGTATGTTTATCGGTATCAATTATTGGTATAATTATGATGCTCACCTTGCTTTTGGGATTCGGATGGCCGGATATTCAATGACGTTAAATAATTTCACATACATGCAAGAAGGAATAAAAAAGAATGGCACCTTATCCTTTACTCCATTTAACTTTGGCCTCGTTGGGAGGTGGACTTTTCAGAGAGGGAAATTAGAGCCCTACTGTTTTGGTTCGATAGGCTTCATAGGAGGAGACTTGACTCCATCAGATGATAGTAATACAATAATTGCATCGTTAAGTGGATTCACTGTCGGAGTTGGTGCAGGAATCTCAACAAGCATATCGGAGCATTTTTGTATTTCTGCTGAATTGCAAACGACGTATGGCTCTGCATCATGGGATAAACAGCCGCAACCATATTCTTCAGAATTATCTTATAATCCATCATTCGTTGCTGCCAATGTAACCTTCTCATATAGATGGGGTGAGCATTGATTTGTTTTAAAACCACTATGGATAAAAATTCATTATTAAAAATTTATCTTTTCATTATTGTTTTTATCTCCACTGTTTATTCCCAGCAACTTTCTCAAATGAGCATTGTTGGCAAGGCGGAAACTCAACCCAGCGAACTTATCTCCAAAGAAGTTCGTGATGCTAACGGCGATGTCTGTGCAGGACTGATTATTGCCACCGATCTGGATGATCTAAAATTCGATTCTTATAACGGTATTGTGAAAATGGATGCAGACAAACCGGGCCGATATTTTCTTTTCCTTTCACCTGATGAGCGAGTCGTGACGATATATAAAACCGGATTCAAACCGCTTAAGCTCATATTGAGCGAAATCGGAATATCCAAAATGGAAAGCGGTAAAGTATGGCAGCTGATAATAACGGGTGAAAAAAAAGTAGACTATATACCTGTAAGTATTTTAATCGAACCAACGGTCGATGAAATTATCGTCGATGGAAAAAAACAGGCGTCAGCAAGGTCGTATCAACTTTTGCCGGGCGAGCATTCTCTTCGCATCGAAAAAGAAGGATTCAAAATATTGGATGAGAAGATTATTGTTTCTCTATCAAAAACGAATTTCACATTCAAGCTTACGGAAGTTGAACTTGTCGGCGTTACGATTCGCTCTCTACCATCCAATGCAAAGATATTTATTGATAGTGTTGAAAAGGGGATTACTGATAAGGGCATATTCCTTTATCCGGGGAAATTCAAGCTGAAAATTGCGAAATCGGGATACCTTGATATTCGAAAAATAATTGAAGTAAAAGAAACGGAAGGGAATGTCTTTGTTTTTAAACTCGAACGGAGTGCTACGGGTGTGCTCATAGTACGGAGCCCGGCAGATGCACGGGTTTTTATTAACCGGGAAGACTACACAGGTAAAGATACGATAGAACTTGCCGAGGGTAAATACAATATTGATATTGAAAAGGCCGGATATAATCAGATAAGCGAATTCATTGAAGTGCTTCCCGGAAAGACGATTATTAAGCAATATACTTTTGGAGCAGGCGCGGGATCGCTGCAATTTAACGTTACTCCGGTAGATGCAAGGGTAAAACTTGTAAAGAATGGAGTTGAAGTTCTCAAATGGACTGGAATAAAAATGCAGAAGGGGATAGATGTCGGGGATTATATGCTTGAGGTAAGGGCTCCCGGCTATATCTCAATAAAAAAACAAATATCGATTGAAGAAGGAAAGGCGATTAGGGAAGACATCGCCTTAATGAAGAGATATTCGATAGACACATTGGGAGGCAGCAGAAGCAATTCGGAAATGATTTATGTTGAAGGTGGTTGGTTTAGTATGGGAAGTTATGATGCCGGATTGAAAGAAAATACAAAGCATCGTGTTTTTGTCGATTCATTCTTTATGGACAAATATGAAGTTACTGTGCAGCAGTATAAAAAGTAGTTGTGCTGCCACTGGCAAAAGTATGCCGCTGGAACCCAAAGGAGGGTGGATCGATAATAATCCGATTGTCAACGTGAGTTGGCGTGACGCAGTTGAGTATGCCCAGTGGACAGGAAAACGCCTGCCAACGGAAGCCGAATGGGAATATGCTGCGAAAGGCGGAAATTATTCCGATCGTAATGAATATTCCGGCAGCAATAATATCGATGAGATAGCGTGGTATGATAGAAATGCTGACGGCCTTGTTCATTTGATTGGAACAAAACAGCCGAACGAGCTTGGCATTTATGATATGAGCGGGAATGTCTGGGAATGGTGTGCAGATTGGTTCGGGAAATATTATTATTCAGAAAGTCCGGAAATGAATCCTCAAGGACCAATTTCAGGTCAATGGCGAGTGTTGCGCGGCGGTACAAACTATTGCAATGTTGCCTTTCGTTACTATGATTATCCCACTTCTCATGCTGACAATATAGGTTTCCGGCTTATTCTCTCCATAAAAGTCAAATCTGCCGGTGATAAGCCGGATTGAAGAGTAAATAAGTTTGTTTCAACCCTTTTTTTGTCTTTGAAGAAATGATGCGTATTATGAGAAAAATATAAATTGCAGAGGCCGGCTAAAAATATTATTGATCATCGCCGGTTCTCATTGAGAATGAGAATGAGAAGGTTATGATATATCGCGGTATTATTTTTTTATTTCTTTTCTTCCCTTTAAACGCGTTTTCGCAGCTTGCTGAAATGCGATTGGTTGGTTCAGCGCAGCAAGAAGCTGCCGAGCTTATATCGAAAGAAATCCATGATGCAAACGGAGAAGTTTGTGCCGGATTGATTATTCGATCCGACTTGAAAGGATTAACATATCAATCAAATAATGGCATCGTAAAGTTGAACTGTAAACCGGGAGAAGATTTTCTTTTTTTATCACCGGATGAGCGCGTCGTTACGATTTATTTGTCGGGTTATGTTCCGTTGCAGATAATACTGAATGATGCAGGTATAAAACTTACGAGCGGCCAAACATGGTCATTAAAAATTACAAGTGATAAGAAGTTTAATCCTATTCCGGTGAATTTTATCGTAGAACCGGAAGGATCGAATATTTCTATTGACGGTGCCGAAAAAACAACGACAATGATTCAGCAGCTTACAGAAGGAAAACACGAGATAAAAATAGAAAAAGAAGGTTACAAGACACTCGCACAAACTATTACAGTCTCCCTAACGCAAAATTTGTTTAATTTCTCCTTAAAGGAAGTTGAACTGCAAACGGTGGCCATTGCATCCGCCCCCGAAGGAGCAAAGATCTATTTGGATAATGTCTATAAAGGTGAAACAGACAGACAAATATTTTTGTATCCGGGCGTCTATACTCTCAAATTGGCGAAAAGCGGCTGTCTTGACGTACAAGATAAAATTTATGTCAAAGAAGATACTCTTAATAAATATTATTATACATTACTCAATCATTCCGGCACACTCGTATTGTCTGTGATCCCAGGTGATGCACAAATATTTATTAATAAAGAGGATTATACCGGCAAGACTCTGATAGAGCTTGCCCCAGGCAGATATAAAATCGATATTAGTAAAACCGGATACGATAGCACGAGCGAGACCGTCGATATTACACTTAATCAACAGATCGAAAAAAAAGTTTCTCTGGTCCACAAAAAAGGCGATTTGCAGTTTACTATATGGCCAATTGATGCAAGAGTTACCTTGAAACGAAATGGTTCTCTTGTAGAACAGTGGGATGGAGGGAAAATACTTCATTCATTACAAGTGGGAGAATATGAATTGAATGCAAGCGCAAAAGGATACACTACGCAAGCGAAAAAAATAACTATTGCGGAGAATAGAGCAATAAGCGAAGATATAAAATTGCAAAGAGGAAATAGCTTTACGCTGAATGCAGCCAAGATCGATTTCGTATACGTAGAAAAAGGAATATTCAAAATGGGGAGCGTTCACGGAAACAGTGATGAGGAGCCTCTGCATGCCGTCACATTGGGAAGTTTTTATATCGGAAAATATGAAATAACACAGAAACAGTGGAAGGACGTCATGGGAACAAACCCGAGTAATTTTAAAGGAGAAAATTTGCCCGTGGAAAATGTAAGCTGGAATGAAGTACAGGAATTTATTGCAAAGCTCAATGCAAAAGAAGGAAGCAACGTTTATCGACTGCCTACGGAAGCAGAATGGGAGTATGCAGCGCGAGGCGGCAACAAAAGTAAGGGCTATAGATACAGCGGAAGCGATGAGCTTGACAAAGTGGCATGGTACAGTGTCAACTCCACACATGCAGTAGGTACGAAACTGCCAAATGAACTTGGCATTTATGATATGAGCGGGAATGTCTGGGAATGGTGCTCGGATTGGTATGATGAAAATTATTATCAAAATTGCCCGCAGGATAATCCGCAAGGACCAAGCACAAGAGAATCCCGTGTCTTGCGGGGCGGTTCGTGTAGCGGGGGAGAAAATTTTTGCCGCATAACTTACCGTCTTAGGCATGATCCTAACGATCGGAGCCGTGCATACGGATTCAGGCTTCTCCGCCAGATAGAAGCAACGCCTGCCGACGGGCAGGGGAAGTTAAATTAATTAATATTACTTATTGTGTGAACGCCTAAAAATCGGATTTGTTTATGAAAAAACATACTATTCTTATTCTTCTTTTCTCATTGCAGGTCATTGCGCAAGACAAACAGGTCATTACCCGCTCAATGGATTATTATTACGGAGAATCTGTCGCTGAGCAGGAGCAAGAAGCGCGCGACAATGCATTAAAACAGCTTATTGAACAGATTGCCGTGAAAGTTTCTTCTTTTAACGATAGAGAACTTGTAGAAAATAACGGCGACCTGAAAGATACCTATCGAAGCATCCTTAAAACATATTCAAATGCCACGTTGAAAAATGTTCAGTCTATCAAGCGCCAAACAGACAAGGGAATAGAGGTCTTTTGTTACATTTCAAAAGACGAAGTTGTTAAAATATTTGAAGAACGAAAGGCCCTCGTCAGGCAAATATACGAGAAAGGAAAAGAGTGTGAATCCGATGGCGATATTTCCGATGCTCTTAAGTATTATTACTTTTCCATTATACTAATGAATTCTATTCCTGAAAAAGATATTGAAGAGCAGTCAAAAAATCTTATCGTTGAAATTCCCGCCAGAATCAATACGATTATATCGTATACAAAATTCTCGCTGAATACGGATAATAAATTATCGGAAAAAGAACGTGAGATTCAATTCCGGATCAATTCGTTCGGCAAGCCGGTTCAGCAATTGGATTTTTCCTTCTGGGATGGAGCATCTCAAGTGAGTGTAAAGGCGGTAGATGGCGTGGGGGCGTTTCGTTTATACAGCGGAAGCGCTTCTTTTGATAAACTGAATATAGAAATAAAATATAATTACTACGAATCCCGTGATGAAATAAGTGAAGTGGCTGATTTGTGGGGTTTGGTAGTCAAGCCGTCATTTAAAAACAGTCAAATGGTAAGTTTGATAAAGGGATCTGTTGTTCAAGAATCTTCGCTGCCGGACTCATCTGAATCGAAAGAGAAGGATAAACAAAGTACCGCAGCAGAAGAAAAAGCAAATTCGGCTGTGAAGATAGAATCCGCCGGAAATGGGCATACTTTTCAAAAGTATTCGCTTGAGATAATAAACAATAACAATTGTCCTGTAGCGGAACAGATAATGAAAGAAACAGAAAAGCTTCTTGAAGTGCTGGACTCGAAAAATGCAGGGATGATACAGACGGCATTCAAGTCGGATAAATTTATTGCAAGCAAGATCGCCGGTTTGGTAAGGTTTAATGCTCCGCAGGTCATCCAGGAGCACATTAAAGCCGATATTAACAAAACTATTACCGGCTGGGAATTGCGCAGAATTCGTGTACTGACATATTATCCTACCCTTAACCGGCAGGCAGGGGAGTACTTAATCCTTGATTTTGATACAACCGGCAAACTTAATGATGTCAATTTTGGTCTTTATGATCAGCTTTATACGCAATTTGTAAAGCAGGGCGAGTATGGAAATGATTGGGGAAATCGTCAGGTTATCGTGAAATTTGTCGAACGGTATCGTACTGCATATCTTACGCGCAATATGGCAATGCTCGATTCCCTTTTTGCAGATGAAGCAGTGATTATTATCGGACGCGAACTGAAGAAAGGCAGGAAGCGGGATGATTTTCAATATGCAAAGCTGAATGACGCCCAGCCCGATTACAGCTACACGCAATACACAAAAAAAGAATATCTGAAAAACCAGAAAAAAGCTTTCGAGAATCAAAAAGACCTGTTTCTGGGATTTTCGAGTTTTAAAATCAGCCGTAAAAATGATTCCGATGGTACATACGGGCTCAGTATGAAACAGAATTATACTTCATCGGGTTATGCAGATGAAGGTCATCTTTTTTTACTTGTTGATTTTCAACAAGCGCAGCCGCAGATTTATGTGCGCTCGTGGCAGCCGCACGAATGGAACGAAGACGCAATCATTAAATTGGCAAATTTTAAATTGAATAAATAATGGCAATAACTCAGCTTAAAAATGAAAGTTCAGAATCCCGCTTCAGGAAAAGCGTCTCCCTTTTATATAAAAGCGTTGGAGACTAAAAATGGACCATATCAATGTGATTCCAATTTAGGGGGGATTTAAAAATGAGTAAAAAACAATTGACTCAAAGTATGCTGGGTTTCAAATGATGATAACTTCAAGGTTGATAAAAATCTTTTCAATTCATAAAAGCCAGCAATGAAATACTTACTGCATTTTCAATTGACATTTTTCCTGTTTTTCCAGTTTCCTGCGCTTTCTCAACAACTTTCACAGATGAGTGTTGTGGGAAAAGCAGAGTTTCAGATAAGTGAACTTATCTCAAAAGAAGTTCTGGATGCAAACGGCGAGATTTGTGCGGGGCTTATTATTGCAACGGATTTGGATGGACTGAAGTTCGATTCTTACAACGGTATTGTAAAAATGGACGCCGACAAACCGGGAAGATATTTTCTCTTTCTTTCTCCGGATGAACGAGTGGTAAACGTATACAAAACGGGATATGAACCTCTGAAACTTATTCTTAATGAATGCGGCATATCAAAAATGGAAAGCGGGAAAGTATGGCAGTTAAAGATAACCGGAGAAAAGAAAGTAACCATTATACCTGTGACAATTCTTGTTGAACCTAATGATGCAGTAATATTTATTGACGGTCAAAACAAGGGAAGCGAGAGAACTCAGGAAGTAGCGCAAGGCAGACACGAATTGCAAGTGGTAAAAGACGGATTCAAAACATATCTTCAGACAATCGATGTTAATTCAAAAAATGTTTTATTTAATGTGAAACTGCAGGAAGTGGAGCTTACGCCGGTACAAATATGTTCAAAGCCGACAGATGCGAAAATTATTTTAAACAATACAGAAAGAGGAATAACGGATAAAGGAATATTTCTTTACCCGGGTGCATACCTATTAAAACTATCGCTTGATGGATATGTTAATATTGATACGCAAATAGTTATAGAGGAAAATGGGAAAAATATTTACAATTATACTTTAGAGAAGAACAGTGGAATTATTCAATTATCTATTATCCCTCAGGATGCAAAAATATTGTTGAATGATGTGGACTATTCCGGAAAGAATAATATTGAATTAATACCCGGCAAATATTCTCTAAATATTGAGCAGTCCGGATATCTGGGGAAAACGGAAGAAATTGAGATTCTACGAGGCAAGATAATCACAAGGAATTATTTATTAGAAAAAAATACAGGGACGATTCAATTTTCTATCGTCCCTAAGGACGCCAAGATTCTCATAAATAAAGAAGAGCATGCGAACGAAAAGAGCATAGAACTTGCTCCAGGAAAATACAAAATAGAAATTCAAAGGGAAGGCTATCGCAGCCAAAGCGAAACAATCGAACTTGTTCGCGGCACAGCAATCAATCGCAAGTATGATCTTGTTGCAAAGACAGGAACGCTTCAATTTAATGTGACACCTTTAGATGCAAAAGTGAAACTGCGATGCAAGGATACGGTTGCGCTCGAATGGACAGGATTAATCCTAGAAAAAGGAATCATAGTCGGAGAATATGAGCTTGAGGTGACTTCTTCCGGCTATATACCAATGAAGAAGCAGATCAAAATAGAAGAGAATAAAACAATATCAGAAGAGGTGACACTTTCCAAATTGGCAGAAGATAAATTGATAGATAGCATGAATACAAGGAATATGGTTTTTGTTGAAGGCGGAACCTTCCAGATGGGAAGCAATGAATATGATGACGAAAAACCGATTCATACCGTAACAATAAAGAATTATTTTATCGATAAGTATGAGGTAACAGTAGCTCAATTCAGGATCTATTGCCAGGCCACAGACAAGAAAATGCCGGAGGCGCCCAGATGGGGATGGGTAGATAATGATCCGGTTGTAAACGTTAGCTGGGAGAATGCTAACTCGTATGCAAAATGGGCAGGGAAACGCCTGCCAACAGAAGCTGAATGGGAATACGCCGCGCGCGGCGGAAATAAAAGCAAAGGATATATATTTAGCGGAAGCAATATTGTTAACGTGGTAGCGTGGCAAAGCGGGAACTCCAGTTTTCGGGCTCACACTGTGGGTAGTAAGCTTCCAAATGAACTTGGCATTTATGATATGAGCGGAAATGTATGGGAATGGTGCTCGGATTGGTATGATCCAAATTATTATAAAAATAGTTCCCATGATAATCCCCAAGGATCACATATTGGCGATTGCCATGTATTGCGAGGCGGGTCTTGGTTCGAGTTTTCCAATATATTTTGTCGGGTGTCGGCCCGTCAGAGCTGTCAAATTAATAATCTCGACATCATCGGCTTTCGTTGTGTTCAGGAATAATGCTTTTGCAATCATACAATATTGAACAAAATATATTCAAGAAAATAAAAGCTTCATAAGCTTTAAACGATATTGGAAATAATCAAAGAGGGATTGAGTATGGAAAAATCATATTGGTCGCTGTGTTTTGCCATGCTTGTTTTATTCTCTTACACTCTCTTTGCCCAGGATGATGAGGAATTCAAGAAATGGAGTAAAGATCAGGATAAACAATATCAGGAATATCTCAGCAAAGAAGACCAACAGTTTTTGGATTATATGGCCAAGGAATGGAAAGAATATCAAGCCTCTCAAGGCTTGAAACTCTTTGACAAACCTGAACCTAAAACGCAGCCGTTCGTATCCAATCCGATAAAAAAAGAAGAACCTAAATTTATTCCGCCAAAGCTTGAAGAACCCAAAACTATTGCGCCTCAAGAAAAAATGCCGATAGAACCGTCAACTCAGCCTGTTATCGAACAACCCAAGGGGCCGGAATTGTCAAACACATCATTTGTGCTGCTCAATTATTTCGAAGTTCCTATTGTTTTAGATATTCCTCCCGCCCTTAAAAATTATCAAATGAGCGGCAATATCGATAAAGAGGCCGTACGTTCCTTTTATGAAGCATGCTCAAAGATAGATTGCGACAAAATGTTGATGGAAATTCGACAGAAAGAGAAAGAAATGAAAGTTGGCGATTGGGGAACAGCCGTTCTTGCGGATCAGGTTGGTCATAAGGTCTTTGCCGGGAAAGAAAATCAGGCACGGCTTCTTACCTGGTATCTTTTGCTGCGTCTGGGGTTTGATGCAAAAGTCGGATATACAAAGAATAATAATGTCTATTTGTTATTCCCGTCCCGACAGCATCTCTATGCTTTGCAATATTACTCATTGCCGCCATCTAACAATCGATACTATGTGTTTCCGGTAAATAATCAGTCCACTCAGATGGGAGAAGGTGTATTCACATACGAAGGGAGTCATCCGCAAGCAACTGCATCTTTGGATTTTGTAATTCATAAGACTCCGGTTTTTAAAGAAAAAATAGGGGAAAGGCTGCTTTGTTTTACTTATAATGATGTTGAATATAAAATTCCCGTTCAGTATAACGCAGACGCTGTTGAATATGTCTTAAACTATCCCCAGGTCGATTTTGAGGCATATTTTGATTCAGCGCCGTCACGGGAGGCAGCTAAGAGTCTCCAGGACGCATTGCAGCCGTATTTAAAGGGAAGGACAGAAGAGGATAGGGTGAATTTTCTTCTGCGATTTGTTCAAACCGCGTTCCAATATAAGATAGATGAAGAAATATTCGGCAAAGAGAAGCCGCTGTTTCCGGATGAGACAATTTATTATCCATATTCCAATTGTAAAGATAGAGCCTTTCTTTTTGCATATTTAGTGCGCTCATTACTACATCTGGATGTTGTTGGTCTCCATTATCCGAATCATGTAGCTACTGCTGTACAATTCAACAAAAAATATGAAGGCGATACCATTGACTACGCAGGCAATGTATATACCATTTGCGACCCGACATATATCAATGCAAATCTTGGCATGTGCATGCCTCAATTTAAAGGAGTTAAACCCGATGTCATTGCAATTCAATAATTGCTCAGAGTATTTTGAATTATTATATTTTGCAGCCGCGGGCGGCTCGCCCGCCTTTGGAGGGTTGACCGCGGAAAATAGTCGGGAAAATTAGATAACGGAGGAATCATGATTTCGCGCATAGGAATATGGGGAATCCTGTGTTTTTTTCTCACTTGCAACACAATGAGTCAAAATAAACAGGATACAGATATTCGTGAAAAAGTTCAGGATGCAATGACGGAATTAGATACGGAAACATTGCCGTTGCGATTCCTCGATGCTTTAACTGGAAAAGGGATCCCGCGTGCCGCCGTCGAAGTGAAAGGCATAGGTAGATATGAAACAAATGGAGAAGGAATTATGGCATTCGCTCCTGACCAATTAAATGCCGTTTATCAAGTTGCATTCAAGGCGGAAGGATATATTAGCTCTGAGTTTTCGGTCGAGGTGCAGGCAGGAACGATTATTGCAAACCGCTATTCCATTTCTCCGGAACTTGGCGTTCATCAACTGCGCGTGGTTGTAGATTGGGGTAAGAATCCCCCTGATCTTGATGCACATTTGGTAAAGGAAGGCAGCTACCATATTTCATTTAGAAACATGCGAACATCGACCGATGGAAGTGCGGTCTTGGATCGAGACGCTCAGAATGGATATGGACCGGAAACCATTACCGTTTCGGATGTATCTCCAACAGACCTCTATGAATATTATGTCCATAATTATACCGACAGGGACGAGACCCGATCCACACGTCTGTCTGAATCTCATGCAATTATAAAAATATTTGGCGAAGGGAAATTACTGCGTGTTATTACAGTTCCGGCAAATGTTCCCGGAACAAAATGGGTCGGTTTTCGTATCGCTAACGGAAAGATTGTAGAAATCAATACAGTAACTAACTAATCAAACGGATATTGAACAATGTTCATATCCACATTACATATCATTGGAGGATATATGAAACAGACTTATCTTTTCACAATATTAGTTTTGGTCCTATTTCTTGTCGGATGCGGAGGCCCAAAAGGAATGCAGCAAGCAGATACCGGTGATATTCCGGCGTGGTTTACGAATGTTCCATCTGATCCGAATTATCTCTTCTCAGCTAAAACTGCGACATCACAGGACATGCAATTGGCCATCGACAAATCATCAACTGATTGTCGGGCAGATATTGCAACGCAATTAGAGGTAAAGGTCAATAATTTGACAAAGAAATTCGCAGAAGAAACCGGCAGCGGAAATGATGCTAATTTGCTGCAATACTTCAGTTCGACAACTAAGACCGTGGTTTCTAATACACTCACAGGAACAAAGATAAAAGAACAAAAATTAGTTAAAGATGGAACAATGTGGAGAGCATACGTTCTCATACAGTACCCATTAGGTGCAGCAAATGAAGCGTTAGTACAGCAGATTAAAAAGAATCAAGATATGTACACTAAGTTCCAGGCTTCGAAAAGCTTCAAGGAGCTGGACGACGAAGTAAACAAACTCGATGAATCAAAAAAACCGCAATAACTCATGCGGGTCTTTACTCTTTGCCTGGTGATCCGAATATGTTTTTTTGCCGGGGTATGCTTCTCGCAGGAATATCCACGGTGGTTTCTCCATCAAGGTGAGTTAAAAGGTTCAGACTTTGCGATTGGCTATGCAAATGCATCGGGATTGTCCGATTCTTCAAAATCCTACGCTCGCATAAATGCAAAGGAAAATGCGCTCATTTATCGTGGAGTGAACATCTCCGGCGGAGAACTGTTTTGGTCGACAGAAGGAGGTACTTACTGGTTGGGGACAAATGTGATTGAGAAAGTGATCCCTGAACGGGAAACATTTGTCCCTAAATTAAAATTGCTTGAATTGTATGAATCGATAAAACTATCAATTGTTTTAATAGGTGATTCTGAAAATGTTATCCCTTTAGAAATGAATCAAGTAATCAAACCATCACAGGCTGCACCAGCATGGATTGAATCAATACCGACTGAATCAAAAGCCGTCTATGCTGTAGGAATTGCTCCTGATTACTATTATGAATCGAGTTCATGGCAGGAGGCTGAGCGGGTAATGAGAAAAAATCTGGCTCGCTCATTTTTTGTTTCGATAAAGATGCTTGGGAAAAAAGATATCAATGAAGGTCAAAGTATGAAGAAAACAGAAGTAAATATTGACCTGTATAATATTCTTGTCGTGGAACGATGGTGGGATATGGAAAATCGTATTTATTATGTTTTAGGAAAAATCGAGTTATAAGAAGAGTGTAAGATGGAGTCCATCTGACAGATGGGCTCCATCTTACAAAATGCGTGGATATTACTCCTCAACAATATTATCATATTTACAACCGCTCGAATAATTCGGAGGTTGTGTTCAAGTCGGAAGAAAACTATGATTTCTTTCTTTGGAAGTATAAAAAATATTTTTGCAATACTATAGAAATACTGGCGTATTGTCTTATGCCAACACATTTTCATCTTTTAGTTTTCATACAATCGAACGATACAATGGTTGTTAAAAATAGGTTCGGAATATTGTTGAGTTCTTACACCAAAGCCATCAATAATCAATATAAAAGACATGGAAGCCTTTTCCAGCTTCATACGAAAGCAAAACTTGTCGATTCCGAAAACTATCTTATGACTTTAGCGGCGTATATCCATCAAAATCCGATACGAGCGGGATTAACAAACAAATTGGAGGATTGGATACACACGAGCTATCGGGATTATATTGGTTTGGCTGACCATGGTTTGATAAAAAAAGATATAGTGCTGCAGCAGCACGGTTCTGTTGAAGAATTTAAAATCTTCTCAAAGGAATTACTTCTAACAATTGATTCGAAATATTGGATATGAAGCAGTAAGATGGAGAAAGATGGAGTCCATCTGTCAGATGGGCTCCATCTTACATTTAATCTAATATTTGCTTGTATAATGCAATTTTCATACAATAAGGTACATCTAATCAAAGAATGATATAACCTCATTCAAAGGAGAAAAATTATGAAAGGCAATGAAAAACTTATTGCAACATTAAATGAATTACTCTCGGAGGAATTGACAGCGATCAGCCAGTATATGGTTCATTCGGAAATGTACGATAACTGGGGATATGCTAAACTCCATAAAGCTATAGAGAAACAGGCAGTGGATGAAATGAAACATGCCGAATGGCTGATTGGACGCATACTTTTCCTGGAAGGAACGCCTGCCATGTCCAAGCTCAATCAGATAAAGATTGGCGCCGATTTTCCCTCGATGCTGTCTAATGACAGCGATGGAGAAATGACTGCGGTCCAATTGTATAATAAGGCTGTTTCTCTTGCACGCGAAGTATCCGATGCCGGCACGGCAGATCTCTTGACAAAAATTCTTTTGATGGAAGAAGGCCATGGCGATTGGCTTGAACAGCAGTTGGATCAAATAAAACATATAGGCATTGAAAACTATCTGGCAAATCAAGCAGGTGAATAAATAACCATTTTTGTGGTTGCTTCTTGCGTTGGTATCGACGGTCAGAAGAGGATCCATTAAAGACGGAATGCTGTATTTCCGCAGATATCAATGGATGCATTCGTCAAAGGTTTTTTAATAAGTAGAGCACATCAGAAAAATATATTTCTAAAAGGATAAATATGAATACTTCTCTGAAGCTTCCATACCTTAAAGAAGTCGGAAAGCGTGGCAGGATTACTATCTGGGTAGTCGACGGCACTTACGTGAGGACGCATTTGGACGAAGAGTTTACAAACTACGGTCAGCATTACGGATTCAAGTGCATTCCCAAAGATGAATTTTGGCTCGATAAGGAAGCGCAGGAGGATGAACAGCGCTTCTTCATCGATCATTTGCTGGTTGAATACCGGCTGTCCGAAAAAGGTGTTCCGTATGACGATGCGCTGGAAGCTGCCGATAAACAAGAGGCGGCAGAGCGAAAAAGATCGGGCGATGTGAAGAAGCTGACAGCAGGAGGTAATCTTCCGGATGCGTCAAAGGTGCACGTGCGGCTTTGGAAAAAATTGGAAAACGGGATCAGCGTATGGATTATCGACGGCAGATTGGTGAGAAGTGTGTTCGATATCGATTTTACGGAAGGCGGACATGACTATGTGTATGAGTTTGTGCATGAGAATGAAGTATGGATTGATAACGATCTGGAAGAGGCGGAACGCCCATTTGTACTGCTTCACGAATTGCACGAACGGAATCTAATGGCAAAAGGATGGCCTTACAGTAAAGCGCACGAGGATTCAAGCAAGATCGAATATTACTGCCGTCATCATCCCAACGAATTGCATGCGGAACTTGCAAAAGAAGGATGGGAATGAGTAGTTGAGCCTTTCTCGCTTATGAGAGGAAACTATGAACCATCCTTGCCTCATTACTAAATTTGTAGCTCGGCATAATTTACTCCGGTATTTCTATGGCTCATCTTACGGTACGATCGGGATACAATTCCCTTGTTGAACGCATCAACCGGGTTCCCCAGGGTGCGGCGCCGACTCCGACGCTTTTCAAGATACTCCAGCTTCTCATGACTGAAAAAGAAGCGGAGTACGTCTCACTTCTTCCAATAAAACCATTTAATATTGCTGCAGCAGCAGACTCGTGGCGGGTTTCCGTAACGGAAGCGCAGAAGATACTTGACACTCTCGCCTCGCGGGGTATTCTGCTCGATGTGGAAGACACTCACGGAGAAATGCAGTACTCGCTCCCTCCGCCGATGGCAGGATTCTTCGAATTCTCGTTAATGCGAGTACGAAACGACATCGACCAGAAGGTACTCTCAGAATTATTTTATCAATACATGAATGTGGAAGAGGACTTTATCAAAGGACTCTTCTGTGAAGGGGAGACGCGCATCGGCAGAACATTTGTTCATGAACCGGCGATACCGAAAGCTATAGCACTTCATGTGCTTGACAATGAACGCGCGACGGAAGTAATCAATACCGCATCGCATCGAGCCGTGGGTATGTGCTACTGCAGGCATAAGATGAGTCACATTCATAAAGCGTGCGATGCACCTATGGATATATGCATGACGTTCAACGGCGCTGCCGAATCGCTGATCAGACACAAGATTGCACGGAGTGTGGATGTTTCCGAGTGCATGAATCTGCTTCATCAAGCATTCGACAGGAATCTTGTGCAATTCGGAGAGAATATACGGGAACATGTAAACTTTATATGTAACTGCTGCGGGTGCTGCTGCGAGGCGATGCTCGCCGCAAAACGTTTTGCAATTCTCAATCCCGTGCAGACCACCAATTATCTCCCCGTCGTACTGAATGAACAATGCACCGGCTGCGCAAAGTGCATCGATGTCTGTCCCGTGGAGGCAATGGGATTAGTGAATGCCGGCGACCCGCGTAAGCCTAAAAGAAAAAAAGCCCGCGTACATGAAGAGATCTGCCTTGGATGCGGATTGTGCGTAAAGGTCTGCGCGAAAAACGCGATGACGATGAAAGAACGTAAGAACCGCGTTATTACTCCTCTCAATTCCGCTCACAAAGCGGTAATGATGGCAATTGAACGGGGGATGCTGCAAAATCTGATCTTCGATAATAGAACGCTGTGGAACCATCGTGCGATGGCTGCTATTTGCGGAGTTATTCTTTCACTTCCTCCGATAAAGCAGGCGTTGGCAAGCAAACAGATTAAATCACGATACATGGAATGGTTGATACGGCGGAAAAAATACTAATATAGAAACGTGGACGAGAACTCATGAATTGCAAATAGATACTGCGAATCCGTCTTAGAATGAGACATGAATTCCCGCGGAACCAACTTTTCGTCCACGTCTCAAGTCACAAACTATCCGATAGTTTCAGCGTCTCTTAAAAATTGCTTAAAAAGTGCCCATTATAATGCATTTTTTGGATTGACTTTCGGATAGCGGAGATATTTCCGGATTTCCCATAGAGGATAAAAAAAGGCTTGCTTTTTATAGTTTAATATTTTAATTTTGTATGTATATTAATTCACCAAAATGCATTAAAAACCACTTATCTTGTAGCAACTGCGACTGAGTCCCGGGGACCCTTGTTGTAGCATAATTTTTAAGATCCTCTGGATTCATTTAAAAATGAAGAAAGAGGGTTTTGTGTTTTATGGAGAAAAGCTCGGCATCAACATAGAAAAATCAGTTCCAATTTATCACCAAGAACTTCTGCGAGTGAATTTATAATGCCGGATGTTCCTAAAAATCTTACTCCGCTTCTGCCTGTAGCAAAACTTGCCGAAAAAGATATTTTTTTCGATCTTGAACTTCCCAAATTGGTAGATTTGCATCAGAAAACAATCCGTCTAAGCATAAACACTAATGAAAAAGAAGAATATTATTTAATTTGGTCTCGCCTGCGTTCCGGATATCATGATAAATGGAAAGCGACATTTCGCACAATGCCGCTCAAGACAAATGAAGATGTTGAGAATGTTTGGCGTAAGTTTTTGGAAAATCCGGGATATTATCTTGATCTGTAATACGGCGGATTGAGATTAATTTATTACCCATCCTTACATGTCCCTTCAAGTAATTTCCTTACAATTGACGATTCGAATAAATCATTTCCCAAAATCGAAACAAGTGAAAAAATGGTATTTGCTCGTCGTTCAAATCTTTCAGAAGGTTATGAAGCAAAAAAACAAAGTGCTTTATTATGTTGGTTAACGCTGGAATGTTTCCGCGATCACACTCCAAAGGCGGGTGAGCCGCTCGCAGTTGCAAAAGGAAACTCGATTATTAAGAACAGACTGTGCAATTACTTTATTTCTTTGTATAAAGAGAATATTTCTGTCATCGATTATCCTGATTTAATTCATTGGATTATCCGAATCCGGCTATTGATAGAAGTGTAAAACTCATGTGAGTGCTCTCCCGGATTGTCACTATTTATACGAACAAAAAAAAATGGTTTTTTAGGCACTAAAATGATGCGGAATGTGCCTTTTTGTCGACTTTGGGGAGAAATATGAACTTAGCGGATTCCATTAATTTGTTTTTTAAGAAAATAAGCGATTTTCTTATTGACATTTGTGTTAAAAAACCCTTTATTTTGTCAATATATTCAAGGCAATTTGGGGAGTTATACTCTCCAAATATTTCTATTCACTCACATTAAACTTATAAGGGCATGCATATGGGAAAAACAATGACCAAGAGTCAAATTGCTGCGCATCTGGCCAGCAAATTCGAATTAAAGAAAAAGGTTGCAGTAACACTTTTGGAAGAAATTGCTTCGTTAGCCTATCGGGAAGCTAAAAATTCTTTTACATTGCCCGGAATTGGCAAGCTCGTTCTCGTTGATCGAAAAGCGCGTATCGGCCGAAATCCAGCTACCGGGGAACAGATTCAAATCCCGGCAAAAACAGTTGTAAAATTCCGCGTTGCAAAAGCCGCGAAAGAAGCAATTCTGAGCAAGAAGTAAACGATAATCGATCGTTTTCGTGTGAAGCGCCGAACAATTTTTGTCGGCGCTTTTTTTTATCCCTCTCATTGGATGAAATTTATCAGGTTTTTATTTCATAACTTGGACATTCAGTTGAATATCTGTACTTTATCGGAAAATATAAACATCGGAATTCTCCGGCAAAAGAAAGCATGAATACACAAAAAGGGACTTTATACCTTAATATTATCTGGCACCAGCATCAGCCGCTGTATCTCGATCCGGAAAGCGATCAATTACAAGGCCCCTGGGTAAGAACGCATGGCACAAAGGACTATTATGACATGGCTTCCATAGCGGAGCACTATCCCGATATTCATTTTACAGTCAATTTGACCTCTTCGCTTCTCTATCAGCTTCAGGAATGCTATGTGAATCGGCTTTCTCCATCTCTTGATAACCCAAAGAATCGCATAAATACAGAAAAATATTTTAAACAATTCGGAGGAAAAACCGATCCGTGGATTGACCTTGCTCTTAAACCGACCACTGAATTTTCGGCAGAAGATAAGAAATATCTGCTGACAAACGTCTGGAATGCATTCGGAATCAGCGATGTAATGATTGCGCGTTTTCCTCAATACCAGACTGTTCAGAAAAAATTCTGGAATGAAGGCTTAGAAAGTTTGACCGAACAGGATATGCGGGAAATCAAGTTTTGGTTTTATGCCGCCTATTTCGATCCCGATTTTTATACGGGAAAACACATCCTTGCAAACGGCAGCATACTCGACCTGACCGATTTAGTGACAAAGGATAAGCATGGCTGCTATTTTGCAGCCCGCACCATTACAGAAGACGATTGCAATCGAATTGTTGCGGAAACGGTCAAGGTTCTGGCGGCTATAGTCCCTCTCCATAAAAAGCTGATGTACCGGCCATTTTCTCATAAAGGACAGATTGAAATCATTACGACACCGTATTATCATCCGATCATGCCTCTTATCTACGATTCCGATCTTGCTAAAATAAGTCAGCCTAACGACCCGATGCCGTCCCGTTTCCTATTCCCGCAAGATGCGGAAATTCAGGTAGCCAAATCAGTGCATTATTTCAAAAAAATTTTTGGAGTGCATCCAACCGGCATGTGGCCGGGTGAAGGGTCGGTGGCGCATGAAATAATTCCTATTTTTGCGCGGCAGGGAATTTCGTGGATCGCTACGGATGAAAAAATATTGGCTCGATCAAAGCCGGAAGGGCAGCCGTGTTATTATCCGTATGCTGCGGCATCTAAGGAAGGAAAGAAAGACGGAACGGTCATAGTTTTCCGGGAAACAGAACTAAGCGATAAAATCGGATTTGTATACAAGAATTATTACGGGGAAGATGCTGCAAACGATTTTATCGGCCACGTGCTTCGCTTCTTGCCTTTAGAAAATGAACCCGATCGTTTGCTTACCGTTATCTTAGACGGTGAAAACGCATGGGAATGGTACCGGTTCGATAATGACGGAAAGACTTTCCAAAACGCGCTCTATCGCAAGCTTACCGAACTCCATGCTAACGGCCGGGTGATTACAACGACGGTAACGGAATACCTGAAAGGAAACCCGAAGAGGAATATCGCGCCTCATTCCGCGTCAAAATTTCCCAAAATCGAATGGTTATGGCCGGGGTCATGGATCAATGCAAATTACGATACATGGATAGGCGAAGATGAAGAAAATCAGGCATGGGAATATTTACTGACAGCCCGGAAAGATCTGGATGCCTCCGGCTTGCCGCAGCCGAATCCTGATAAAGTCGTTCCTCGCACGGGGACAAAAGCATGGTATATCTATCGTGCGTGGGAATCACTCTATGCCGCCGAGGGATCGGATTGGTTTTGGTGGTACGGAACGGATCAAAATGCCCCGGCGGGAGATCGTCCATTCGATATTGCATTCATTACTCATATCAAAAATATTTATAAATTTTCAGAATTGGCAGGAGGGAATATGCCGCCGAGAAAATTTAAACCCATTAAATCGCAGCCTGCAAAAGTCCCCGTTTCCGTTCAGCAAGGAACGATGGCTCAAAGCGGCGAAGACCTGGTGACAGTACTCTTCCAATGCGATGCACGTGATCAATATGTTCGCAAAAGCATCTATATTGCTGGGAATCATGAACTGCTTGGGAACTGGGTGCCGAACCACGTCCGGCTCTACGACGACGGGACGCACGGAGATAAAAAAGAAGGAGATGGAATCTGGACCATCGAGTTGAAATTTCCGGCCGGAACCGAACTGGAATATAAGTATACAAACAGCGGCGGCCAGGGGAATTGGATGCCCGGTGAAGAGTTCCCATATCTCAATAGAAAAGTGCGCGTGGAACGAACAGAGTCAGGGACCGTTTTAATCCTCGACATTTTTGGGAAAATCTGATTCCGCATGGTCGACATGTACGGATTCCATAAAATACTCGTTGTTCTGGCAGCGTTTTTTATAATTTCACTGATTATTTTCATTGCTGTGCAAATGCTTTCCGGCAATGAGGAAGAGCAGACCTTGGAGGGGGCATGGCTTTCCCAGATCGATTCACTTGGGCGGGGAGAGTTCGAACGCTGGTTCCTTTCGGGTTTTGACCGAAGCCGGTGGTACGAAAAAGAAATTCCTCAACTCAGAGAACGTCATGCAGTTCCTGATGAACGTGATGCCATCGTCTGGTATGCAAAAAAGTTCGACTTCGACGGAAAAATCGACAACGCCCGGCTCCTTTTCAGCGGGTCGGATGATGATATGAAAGTCTGGATAAACGGAATTATGGCCGGTTTACATATAGGATATGAGGATGGGTTCTCCATCAATGTCTCTGGTGCACTTCAAAAAGGGGAAAACGAGATTGTTATAGAACTCATTAATCACACAGGTTCGGCCAATATTTTCGGTCCTATAAAATTGATTCCGGCAGGAAATGATCAGGAGACAGCATATTCCGATTCAGATGAAGATACTTCTGCAAAAAAAGAACTTCGGGATGCAATTATTTGCGAAGCAGATCTTCGTATGCTGCCTGCAGGCAGTTCTTTTTCAGTGCTCCGAAAAAAAATTCCCGACCTTAAACGCAGCGGCATATCTCTGCTGTGCCTTTCTCCTCTGCATCCGATGGGTGAACTGAACAGGAAGGGAGCAGCGGGAAATCCGTTTTCAGTTCAAGATTATTACAGGATTAGTGCGGGGTACGGAACCTTCAAAGATTTGAAATCGCTGATCACGGAAGCACACAACAACGGAATAAAAGTGATCATGGATTTTATAGCAAATTGTACATCGTGGGATAATTCACTGCTTATGCAGTATCCCGAATGGTATGCGCAAAACGAAAAGGGAGAAATTCTTGCACCGTATGCGGGTGCAAACGATGTTGCGAAGCTTAATTACGACCGTCACGAATTGCGAAAATATATGATTGCGATGCTCGAATACTGGTTTGTAAAAGTCGGCTTCGACGGTTTTCGCTGTATCGGATCGGGCAATATTCCTGTGGATTTCTGGCTCAGCGCCAGGATTCAACTTGAAAAAAATAAGCCTGTTGTTCTGATTTCGCAAGAGAGCATTCCGGAACAGCAGGAGGGAGCCTTCAATATTTCCGGAACGTTCGATGCGGGTACGGTGCTGAATAAAATCTTGAGAGGAACGACTTCTTCGGTTGTTTTTCAGAAACTTTTAAACCGGGAGTCTAGATTATTTTCCGATGGCACGCTGTTTGCGCGCTCAGATGAATTCAGGAAACATTCGAACGATCCTAATCAGGAGAGAGAATCGATTGTTTTTAGATTGATTCACCCGGGCATTCCCGTCCTTGGAGCGGAGGAGATTACCGGCAATTCGGATGTTTTTTCTTTGGTCGAACAATTAATCGGGATACGTGCGCAGCATCCCGCACTTATCAGGGGGCGGTATGCATTCATCACTACAGGCGATGCGCGAACAATATACTCATTTGTAAGAACCATAGAACAGGACACGGTGGCGGTGATCATGAATATTTCCAACGAGCCTCGGATCGCGTTATTGAAGGGGGACGTACTTCTGTCCCATCAATGGCAGAATGTTGTGACAAAAAAAAAATATACTGTAAATCGTAACGGATTGTCGCTTGAACTTCCTGCCTGCGGCTTTGCCGTTCTTCAGCCTATCGAATAAAGGACAAACGAAAATGAAATCATTTACCGAATATCTTTGGTTCAATACGAAAAAGCATCGTGAATATATCAATATTACATCTCAGGTGGAAGATATTCTTGCGAAGAGCGGAATTCAGGAAGGAATGATACTTGTCTCGGCGATGCATATTACGGCCGGTGTGTATATCAACGATGCCGAAACGGGACTCATCCAGGATATCGACGATTGGCTTGAAACACTTGCGCCGTTCAAGCGAGAATACCGGCATCATCGCATGGGGGAGGCAAACGGAGATTCGCATTTAAAAAGTCTGCTTATACATCATGAGGTTATCGTTCCGGTTACAAGTGGAAAACTGGATTTTGGCCCATGGCAGCAAATTTATTATGCAGAATTCGACGGCCAGCGCCGTAAACGGCTTATTGTGAAAGTCATGGGAGAGTGAGAGTTGTTGAGTTGTTCGGTTTTTTCAGTTAGTCAGTTATCAGTTATTTGGTTCCTCAATTTTTCGGTTATTAAGTTATCCAGTTATTCGGTTATTTAGTTATTGGATCATTTGGTTGTCAAGTTATTGAATCAATGTTTGCCATTAACCATTAACCATTAACCATTTACAGTTTACAGTTTACAGTTCACAGTTTGGTGCTTTTAATATGAAAAAGAAAATTCAACATCGTATAGAATATATTCTTTTTCTCGGCATCGGATTTCTTATCAGACTGCTACCGGTTTTCATGCTGTACAACTTAGCGGCATTGCTGGTCGATATTCTTTATCCGCTCTTGAAGAAACGGCGAAATGTTGCATTGCAGAATCTTTTGAATGCATATCCGGAAAAACAACGCAACGAATTGGAAAAGATTGTCAGGGGTTCGTTTATTAGCGTTGCTGCAACTTTGCTCGAATTGCTCTGGCTGCCGCGATTCACAAACGAGACTTTGAAGCAATTTATAGTCCTTGAAAATCCAGAATTCCTTAACAGTGAAATCGCATCCGGAAAAGGAAGCATTCTTATCTCGGCTCATTTCGGTAACTGGGAATTAAGCATGCAGATCGCACAGCTTTATCTTTCTGTTCCATGCATTGCTGTCGAAAAAGTTCAGGCGAATCCGCTGATTCATGATCGTATTCATGAATACCGGAAAAAATTCGGCGCTGTTGTGCTTCCGATGGAACTGAGTGTAAGGGAAATTCTTAAAACACTTCAGGCAGGAGGCGCCGTTGCGATGGCGGCTGATCAGGCTGCCGCGATGGAAAGCGTAGAAGTGGAATTCTTCGGGCGTGCTGTGCCGACGTATCAAGGACCGGCAGTCTTCAGTCTCCGGATGGGTGTTCCGATTCTCATAGGATTTGCAGTGCGGCAAAGAGACGGGACTTACCGTCTGAAGTTTCAAAAAGTTCCATCGGATGATCTAATCGGTGCATCCGAGAAAAATATTGCAGAATTGACGCAGAGGCATACTAAAATGACGGAAGAAATTATTCGTGAACATCCGGAACAGTGGATGTGGATGCATAAGCGGTGGAAACATGTGCCGGATAGGGTGCATATATCGATATGATTCCGGAATTGAAAAAAATTCTTGTTATCCAGACTGCATTTATCGGAGATGTAATTCTCACACTGCCGATGGTACAGGCGCTGAGACGGAGTTTCCCGGATGCTTCGATCGATGCTGTGGTTATCCCTCGCGTTTATGATTTGCTGGCCAATAATCCTATCATTACCTCGGTCATTTCATACGATAAAAAGCAATCGGAAAAAGGACTTATCGGATTCTTCCGTTTAGTTCAAAGATTGCGTCTCAGAAAATACGATCTCGCTGTCGTACCGCACCGCTCTTTGAGAAGCGCCTTGATTACCGGCTTGTCAAACATTCCACGAAGAATCGGATTCGACCGGAGTGCAGGGAAGATGTTTTTTACCGACATCGTTCGATATGACTCGAACAAGCATGAAGTCGAGAGGAATTATTCTTTGCTGAAGCCGCTCGGAATAGAACTTCAGGAGAAGGAACTGCCGAAATTGTATCCCTCGGTACAGGACAGTGCAGAGGTGGACCGGTTGTTTCTATCCTGCGGGGCGAAAAGAGAAAAGCCATGGATTGCTATTGCACCCGGAACCGTCTGGAAGACAAAACAATGGCTGCCGGAAAGGTTCGCAGAAGTCGCAAAAATATTAGCGGAAAAAAGCACGGTTGTCCTGATCGGGGGAAAAGAGGACGAAGGCATTTGTGAGGAGATATGCCGGTCGATTGGAAAGACCGGATGCATCAATTTTGCCGGTAAACTATCACTGCTCCAGTCTGCAGAAGCTATCAAGCGATGCAGGCTGCTGCTCTCCAACGACAGCGCTCCGATGCATATGGCCGTGGCGATGGAAACTCCGGTCGTTGCTATTTTCGGAGCGACTGTTCCGGAATTCGGTTTTGCACCCTATGGAAAGAAAGACATCGTCGTAGAGACGAAGGGACTTCCATGCCGGCCCTGTTCCATTCACGGCGGGAAGAAATGTCCGATTAAAACATTCGTGTGCATGCGTTCGATAGAATCGCAGGAAATATTAAACATTATTGAAGAAAAAATAATAGGTTCGTTATCCCGGGGGCATGAAAATGTGCTGTGACGGAGGTTCAGCGGTAAAGGAAGTTGGATTGATCAAAATCGAATAGTCATTCCCAGCGTCGGCAGGATTGGCCACAGCTCCTGAGCCACGATCTCCGGGTTACCCTGATTATCGTACTGGTATGTGTAGGCCTGTATGTTCGTAAAATTAAAAAGATTGCTTATATCGAGAAAGGCGGATGAAGAGCATCCAAAAATAGTGAAGTCCTTTGAGATGCGAATATCGACTCTCTTGTATGCCGGCAGGTAAGCTGAGTTAGGATTTCCCAATTGCCATTCCCATGAATAAGACAATTTATTATAAACTGCAATCTCTGGAGTATAAGGATATCCGCTGCCGTAGACTATCCGGGTGTTCAGGCTCCATTCTTTGCCGAGATCAAAATCGACAACCACTGCGATAGTGTTGCGCTGATCGGTATTTCTGGGGAAATAACCAAGAGTATCGTCTTGCGCCAATTTTTGTTCTGCTTTCAACCAACTATAACTTATCCATCCGGACATTCCTGATGTTGAATACATTAAATAAGCATCGAGGCCGGAGGCACTGCCGATTGCATCATTTCTTCTTGAATAATTTATTATGCCGTAGCTTGAAACGGTCGATGAAATAAGATTGCTATATGTTTTTTCATAGACTTCAAGTTTCAACTTAAGAATATTGTGCTCTTCGGCAGCTGAGATGAGATTGAAATCCGTGCCAAGAATATAATGAATTGCCCGCTGCGATTGCGTGTTGGTATCGGATGCTGTAGAGTATGCAAGCTGCTCGTAGATTGGCGATTGATAAAAATATCCCCATGCACCGCGCACGGTAATCTCCGTACTTGCCTTGTATGCAATGTTCACGCGCGGGCTCCATGTCAAGTCTTTATTAAGATCGAAATAGTCAAATCTCCCGCCGACATTAAGGATAGTTTTCTCACCGATTTGAAAAATATTTTCAAGATAACCTGCAGCTTTAAATGACTGTGCATCCATGCTGCCGAAAACGCTGCCAAGGGCGTTTATATTCCACAGACTGTCGGTTACGATAGGGTATTTATAATCATTTGTAGAGTATGAAAAATTTTCTTGATTGATCAGGTTCTGGAAGTAAAAGATGCGTTGGTAGCTTGCTCCTGTCGTGATACTGTAGAAATGTGCAATTTGCATATCGAACGATGAATTGAATTCCAATGTCTGAATATGAAGGTTGTTGTCGTAGAGGTGGTTGTATGTACTGTTGTAGAAAGCGCTGATGGGGCCGGTGATCGGAACGGAATGGAAAATATTTCCATAGAGGTCGAGGTCCTGTGAATGTTCCAAATCGATTTCGTCATAATATGAAATCTCCGACTTCAAAAGAGCCGATGAAGAGATAATATCGGTATTTTGGATTGCGAACATGCTGCTGTAGTAATGGGCATGTGCCTCGCTTGAATCATGCCATGATTGCGATAACCAGCCCGAATACGTGCCTGTATTGTACGGGTTTGTTAAGGTATTTGTAGAACTCGTTGTGGGATCATACTTGAAATCATCGCCGGCATAGATGAACTTTAACAACAGCTTATCTTGAGTGGATATATGGTATGCCAGAACACCTTGAATGTCATAAAACGACGGATGTATTTGCGGTGCCTGATTGAGCATTTTCAAGATATATTGCGTATAGCTCTGCCTTGCGCCGATAATAAAGGATCCATCGGGTCCGATAGGTCCTTCAAGGAGTGCATCAAAATCAGTCATGCTAAGACTGGCTTGACCTTTTACTCGATCTGTAATTCCCTCTCGATATTCAATGTCGAGCACGGAACTCATCCGATCTCCACAACGGGCGCTGAAGCCACCTGTTATCAAATCCATTTTCTTAATCATATCGACATTAAAAATCCCGATACTTGCATTAGAAACTTCCTTGATATGATACGGGTCATACACTTCGGTGCCGTCGATCAAAACAAGATTCTCATTCGCATCACCGCCATGAACATTAAACTTAGCGCTTAATTCGTTATCGTTCGAAACACCCGGAAGCATCTCGACGCTCCTGAGCACATCCGGCATGATGCCGGTGATTTTTCCGATTGTTTCGCTTTGGAGTGAAAGCGCACTCACTTCTTTTTGACTCATTTCATCTTCATCAGGATTCGCATAAACCGTCACATCCTGCAAAAAAACATCCGTTGCAAAGAGATTTATCGAAATCTGCATATTCGCGTTTATTGAAATAGGGAGTTCCACGGTCTTATATCCGACAAAACGACAGAGAAGCGTGTCGTTCCCGGCTGGCAAATTCAGGGAGCACATTCCGTTCGAATTTGTTGTAATTCCCTGTTTTGAAACTTTGAATGTAATATTTGCGAAGACGAGCGCCTCATGTGTTGAACCGTCGCGGACGATTCTCTGCACTTTGAATGCTTCAGGCTGAACAGTAGAATCTTTCTTTACAACGATCTGATGATCGACGCGATTAAACGTTAAACCGCATTCTTTTGCAAGCTCACGGAGAATTTTATAAAGACTTTCTTCTGCCGGATGTGTCATAACTATTTTGTGTAAAGGCAGATCTTCCTTGATATAAAAGAATTTAAAATCGGTCTGCTGTTCGATAATCTGAAACGCTTGTTCAAGGGATACATTTTCCCCGCTTATTAGGACACGCACATTCTGCAAGCTTTTATCATCATCAAACGACATGGCAAAGAGGCCGATCGGAAAGATAGTTTGCATGACCAACCCGATGAGCGAGCATACAATGATGTCTTGAAAAAATCCGAATACGCTATTTTTCATAAAAAACTATTTTCTTTAATTCGTTGTTTTCGCTGATTGCTTTAGAATTTAAACCCGTTGCCTTTTCGATAACCTTTACCACCGTCCAGAATGATTCGTTTTTAATGTTTGCTCTGACAGGTCTGCCGGCTAAAGATGAATCCGCTATTTCGAACTTGACGCCAAAATATCTTTCCAGAGAAATAAACACGCTCGAGAGGGGCTCATTGTCGAATATAAGTATATTATCCTTCCATCCAATAGCTTTTTGGATATCGCACGGCCCGATGGTGCTTGATTCGTCTTCTTTACGATAAACCAATTGTTGCGCCGGCGACAGCATCACTTTCTTTTTTCCCATAATGGATTGATTCGCTGAGACTTCAACTTTTCCCTCTTCGAGGGAAACGGTTATATCATTTTCACGTGGGAAAGCTTTTATGTCAAACTTCGTTCCAATATCGGTTGTCGATATATTCCCCGTATGGACAACAAACGGTTTGCCGTCATTATGCAGAATCTCAAAGTAAGCCTCTCCCTGAAGCATAACTTCGCGGGATTCCTCTCCGAAATGCACAGGATATTGAATCTTGCTGTCGGCATTCAGAGTTATCTTCGTTCCATCAAGAAGTGTGACGATGATTCTTTCTCCCATCATCGTTGCTTTTTCATTCCATACGATTGGTTCGGCTTTTCGTATAAAGAAATGCGGCATGAAGAACGTGCCAACGCCGATAAGGAGAAGAGCGGCAACGGATGCGGCAATTCGGAAATAGAGAGTCCGATGCAGAGGAAGATATTTATTCTTCGCATTATTATCCCATTGAAATGCAGGATTGGAACGCCGGATCTTTTCGGTGAGCAGCTGCAGTCCGCGGTCAACATCGTATTCAAAACCGGGATCGCTTGTTGTGAATTTGTTCCACCGTTCGTTTATTCTTTCGAACAGAGCGGCATACCGTTCGCTCTTTCGTAAGGATAATAAAAGCCGAATCTCTTCGGCTGAAGCTTCGTTCGAAAGATATTTTGTTGTCAATTGTATAAACTGATCTTCATTCATGGCTCCGCCTGGTTTTTATAAAAATACTGGTAATTGCTCAGCGTAATTTAACACAATTGATTTTTTTCAGTTATCAATCCCCCTGGAGATAGTATCACATAGATGTGATTCATTTTCAGACCTCCGGCGCTTTTAAACAAAAGGGGGATTCTCTGAAAGAGAGAGGTTTATTTTTATTCTTTCAATATCACGCTGAGTAATTACCTGACTTTCAGCTTGATGTATACACTAGAAAAGGTCTAAAAAGAGCAAAATGCAAAAATCACCTCTAAAATCAGGCATATTATCGTTCTTTATCAGTAAATAATACTTGACATTGATATTTGGATAGTGTATATTATATACACTATGAGTTTCATAAGAAAAATAAAGCACGGTGGCAAAACATATCTTGCTGAAGTCGAAAACCAATGGATCGAAGGACATTGCGTCCAAAAGCACATTCGTTACATTGGTAAAGAGATCGATGAAAAAGTAATTTTAGCGTCATCAATTTCTAATTTTGAAGTTACAGAAATCAAGCTCTATGGACCGCTTCTTGTTCTGGATTCACTTGCGAAAGGCATCGATTTAGAGTCGATGCTTGGAGAATATGGGAAAGAAATCTTGTCGATGGTGTATGCGCATTGCCTGGATTTTAAGAGTGTCAATAAAATGACGCAATGGTATGAACGTACAGACTTACCATTAATCCTTTCTCATGATGCACTCACGAAAGATCGGCTCTATTCGGCAATGGACTCAATCGACGATCTTCAGGCTCATGATATTCAACGGACAATCTTTGAAAAAGTTCTTAAGCATTATCATTTACCAGTGACAGGTATTGTCTATGATGTTACCAACACATACTTGTATGGAAACAAATGTCCACTCGGTAAACTCGGCCATTCCAAGGACGGACAACCCGGGCATCCTCTCATCCAAGTTGGATTAGCCGTTACCAGGAAAGAAAGCATCCCGATCTGTCACAAGGTCTTGGATGGCAATATTCACGATACACGGATGTTTCAGGATTTCGTTACTGATTTTCGTCGATATAACATCAATGGCGGCATATTCGTATATGATCGAGGTATTTCATCTGCCCGTAACCTCAAGGATATTAAGGCACTTAGCTGGGATACGCTGTGCGGATTACCGATTAGAGGCACACTTGCGGCAACAGTTCGCGCTCTAAGAGAGAAGAAGAATTTCGTCAACATAGGAAATCGTGTCCAGTTGAAAAAAAGTAATTTTTATGTTTGCTGCATTCCCTATACAATTGATGATATCCACGGGATATTGGCAGTCTGTTTTAATAATGCTCAAAAACAAGAACTCCAAGAGTCGCGGTATGATGAGATACAAAACGCAAAAGAGCTATTGCGTCAAAAGAAAACCATCAAACCGGGATTAGAAAAATATTTTGATAACAAGGGAGAAATACTCACCGATGTCGTTGCTCAAGCCGAAGAGTTCGAACGGATTTTCGTGTCTTTTTGCAACAAGAGAATTGACAAAAGAAGATTTTATCAAAATATATTTTGACAAGAATGTCATTGAGCGATCATTTAAAACGCTTAAAGGTATTGTGAACTTACAGCCGATTCGTCATTGGTTGTACAACAGGGTGACGGCGCATGTGTTTATTTGTTATCTTTCATATTTACTATTATCATTATTAGAGTTCCATCTCCGCAAGATTCCTATGTCGGCCGAAGAAGCACTTGAAGAGTTATCGTCGATGTATAAGGTGTATTTACGTGACGCAAAAAAGAATTTTCAATTATCTCGTATTGTAGCGTTAACGAAGAAGCAGGAACTAATTTTGAAACGTGTAAATAAAAAACTTTTGAAATTATAGTGTATATTTTGACCTGAAAGTCAGGTAATTACAAATACTGTACGATTAGAGTATATTGCTAAGACACAGTAAACCTCGCTCTCCTACTATTGGAAATAATAATAATTGAGTCCGCTCTAAAAAGGTCATAAAATACTTTGGCAAGATAATTGTATTGATAAAGAATATTACAATCAATTATCGGAAAAAACAATGTTCAAGAAAAATGAAAAGCACAAACAGGCCGATATCTTCGGATTTTCCTCGATTCTTCCTAAGTTATACGTAGAAGAGATCGAAGAATCCAATGAGGCATCATTTTACAAATTGATCTTTTCCAAAATTCGAGAAGAAGATTTCGCATGTTTGTATTCAGAACAATACAGTCGTCCCAATGCGCCGATCAATTGTATTATTAGTTCAATCTTGCTTCAGGCTAAACACCATTGGACAATAAATGAGTTGTTTGACAATATCAAGTTTAACCTGCTCACAAAAGTCGCGCTTGGATTACAGACAATTCACGAGGTTCCTTTCAATCAAGCAACGTTTTTCAATACACAAAATCGGTTAAATGACTACTTCGTGAAGACCGGTATCAACTTACTTGAAAAACTGTTTGACCATCTTACCGAAGATCAACTCAAAGAGCTCAAGATCAAAACAAACATCCAACGAACAGATTCATTCCAAGCGGTGTCCAATATTCGTCGATATTCCCGTCTGCAATTGTTGGTCGAGATGCTTATCCGTGTTCATCGAGTGCTGAGCGAAGATGACCGCAAAGCGTTTGATGAGGTTTTTGCACCTTATGTAAATAAAACCTCAGGGCAATTCATTTACCGATTGGATCAAACAGCAATCCAAACGGAGTTGGAGAACATTGGTCACATTTATAAGCGGATCCATACAGAACTGTTCCCGCGCTATCACGATATTGAAATCTTTACAATATTTGAGCGTGTCTACACTGAACACTTTACCGTTGTCGAAGAGAAGATAACATTGGTTGATGTGAAAACATTGTCAACCAATATGTTGCAATCACCCGATGATATTGAAGCAACGTATATTAAAAAGAACAATACGGCCTACCGGGGATTTGTCGTCAATGTAGTAGAAACATGCAATCCGGAGAATCAGCTGAATTTGATTACGGATATTTCTGTTTCGACGAACAATGTTGATGATTCAAAAAATCTTCATGAGCGTTTGGATAGAGTGAAGGCAAAAACACCGGAAATCGCAGAGTTGCATAACGACGGCGCATATGGATCAAACGCCAATGATATAAAATGTTCAGAGTTAGGAATCACGCAAATCCAGACGGCGATTCGTGGCAAAGAGGCTGCAATTGAAATAACGATACAGAAAACGGATGTTGATTCATACCATGTGAGTTGCCCTTATCAGACGGTTGTTGCAACCAAAGGCAGAAAAAAATTTAGAGCGGCGTTCGATACTTCTCTCTGCGCGGCATGTCCCTTATGCGAACGATGCAATTTCGCTAAAGATCGAAGCAACAAATTTCGTTTTTACTATTTTTGGGAAAAAGATTATCAGCGCATAAAACGAGCTCACAACATTTTGCAAATTCCACCGGAACGACGGACGCTCAGAGCCAACGTAGAGGCGACGGTCTCAGAGTTTAAGAAAAAGATGCCCAAGGATAAGCTCAAAGTTCGTGGACAATTTAAGACCATGCTCTTTGCGATTACCACTGGCATTGGTATAAACTTCGGGCGTATTGTTCGTTATATGGACGATCTTGCCATCTCTCCGGGTGAAGAAACTCAGATAGTTATGGCCACATAGAGACAAGAACAGATGATGTATGGCTATAGTCAGCTAAGATGGCTGCCGATAGCATCATTTTTTGAAAAGGACGGATAACTGATGACGTAAAGAGACTGTTTTGAAATATCTTTCTTCCTGAAGAATTATTTTGTAAAAACAGGAGACATTTCAGATCATAAAATTTGTCAAAAGAATAAATTCTTAAATAGTGCTTTTTAGAGCGGACTCATAATTGAAAGAATGAAAGGTTTTGCAGCGATTTTAATCAAGACGGGGTGATGCCGGATTTGGAGCTATTTACGAGAATGATCCTTTTGTGATATAAATTTTACCGCTGCAGTCATCTGGTTCTGCACGGTATGTACCGATATTGAAAGAATATCGGCAATTTCTTGATAGCTTAACCCATCTATGCGATTCATCCTGAAAATAATTTGTCTCTTCTCCGGCAGTTGTCGAATGAGAGATTCAACATCGTTTTTTAATTCTTGGTATAAAATAGAGCCGTCAGCATGAAAATCGGAAATCACATTCTGGGTATCGATAGTTTCCATCTCGCTGTAAAACCGGTTTTTGCAATATCGAAGATAATTAAGGGACTGGTTCCTGACCGCAGCGTATAAATATGTTTTGAGATTCGTCCTTATTTGAATGTCTTCCTTTTTTAGCCATATATGAAGAAACACGTCGGAAACAGTTTCTTCGGCGCTGGGCACGTTTTTTACGAATGAGAATGCAAAGCGGCATAATGTTGAATAATACTTTTTAAATAAAAGCTTCAGCGCTCCCGGATCGCCGGTCCTCATTCGATTAAATAATTCTTCGTCGCTGTTGTTCATATCATCAGGTATACGATGGAATAGGTGATACACTCCATTCATGACTTTGATTGATCCTGTTTCCGAAAATTAAAGCATAAAAAAAATTTTACGAAACATTACAGAACAATATTGGAACAAAAGATAAGAACCTCCATCATAAATTATATGAGATTCGTAAAACAGAAATATAAAAAACTTAAGCAAAAATGTCGGTAAATCGTAATTAAAAAGTCAATTTTAAGTATATTAATTCTATAAACAAGTTCGGAGTTGCAAATGCGATGGAATGATTGGATGAGAATACTTTATATATTTATCTTTGCGGCGGTTGGTTTTTGTATTGCGGGTGCGGAAGATAAAATAACGTCCTTCGAGCGGATCACACAGAATCCGCTTGAATATGAGAAAACGGAATTCAACATTTCGATTTCTGCGGTCTATAAAAATCCTTATGTTTCAAGCGATATTGAATTGGATATGCATCTCACCGCACCGTCCGGAAAAGAATTTTTCTTGCCGTGTTATTACGTCTCGGGTGATACGATTTCTTCCCTCTGGAATGCGCGTTTCGCGGCACAGGAGGTCGGAATATATACGTATTCTTTCCTATTAATCAGAGGATCACACAAAACAGCAGCCTCAGATACCGATGTGTTTACGGTCTCACCGTCGAATAAAAACGGATTTCTTCACGCAAATAGCTACTGGACACTGAGATACGATTCCGGAAAACTTTTCAGAGGAATCGGAGAAAATGTGGCATGGGAGTCGAGATCGTTTGAAAATCCCAAATGGACGTACGATTATTTCTTGCCTAAACTTGCTCACGACGGCGCGAACTTTTTTAGAACCTGGATGTGTTCGTGGAATCTTCCGCTTGAATGGCAAAAAGTATCCGGCACGAAGAGGTACAGCAATACTGCGGAATACTATAATCCCGGCGGCATTGAGAGAATGGATCAATTAGTCGACATCGCTGATTCACTCGGCCTGTATATCATGCTGACACTGGAAAGCGGTGGTTCATTAGGAAATGAATTTTGGTACGATATCAGTTCTCAGCGCAGGAGTTCGAAAAATCCTACGGACTTTTTTACTCTCATCAGCGCTCAGCAAAAATATAAGGATAAACTAAGATATCTCGTTGCAAGATGGGGATATAGCACGGCTCTTGCCTCGTTTGAGTTCTTTAACGAAATAGATAATTCAGCGTATACTGCTTCGCCGGAGGACAGCGTCATGATCCCTCATGAGGCTGTCATCGAATGGCATGCTGAAATGAGCAGGTATCTTCATGACATAGATCCTTATCATCATATAATCACCACGAGTATTTCTCACAGGGATATCATGGGTATGGATATGCTGCCATATATCGATATAAACCAGAAGCATATTTATAAAAATACCGGGGCGCTTCGGTCTGAAATATTGAGATATACAAGAGAGTATAACAAACCGTATATTATAGGTGAATTCGGTTACGAGTGGGATTGGAATATCGATTTTTCTACGATTACAACGGGTTTGGAATATGACTTTCAACGCGGGCTTTGGTACGGATTGTTCAGCCCGACTCCGGTTTTACCGATGTCCTGGTGGTGGGAATTTTTTGACGAGCACAATATGACGTCTTATTTCCGAAGTGTCCGCGAGATAAGCGATCAAATGCTGGAAGCTGGAAAAGGCTCTTTTGAGATGGTTGAAGTGAAAGCCGATATTATTGAAGCTTACGGAGTGAAATGCGGCGATAAAATTTTTGTTTATCTCCTGAACAATAGTAATTCCGATGTAAAAAGCGGCATGGTGCTCGATCTTGCAGAAAAAAAATCTTATTATGTCCGGAGCTTCAATCCTTTAAACTGCATCTATAAAAAGATCGGCAGTTCCAGGACAGCAAGACGAGGATTGCTTGTTCAGAATATCAAATTGAAGCCAAAAGAATCGATTGTCCTGATCTTATCGCCGAAAAATTAACATCGGAAAAAGACGAGTTTATTTTTATGCCTCTTTGTTGCTTGCATTTCATAGGTGAATACTCCAGATTCTGGTGGTTGGATAAACATTGATTTCCATGTCATTGACCGGTTGATATATGATAACAAGAGAAAGCCGCTGTATGAATTTGAAAACATTATTATTCGCTGCAGGACTCGTTCTCATTGGAATGAATGGAATGGGAATGATTGGAATGAACGGTCTATTTGCTCAAAGCGTCTGGCGGCCATTCAGCGATGATAGTCCATGGAACCGGAAGATTCCATCTGACGCCAAGACGGATTCCCAGTCTAACCGGCTCATTGCTGATTTTGCAAAAGGAGATTTTTTTATAAACATAAACGACTGGTCGATACCGGTGTACTATGTCAATTCCGATTCTGTGCCCGGGGTAAATGTTATTAATTCGCGTCACGGCATTTATGGAAAGGGCTTTGCCGAACCCAACCGCATTCCCATTCTTCCCGATTTTATTGCCTCACCGCCGGTAGGAGATTTTAGCGACAACCATATATGTATCCTCGATACGGCAAAGATGATAGAATGGGGCATGTGGGCGGCTCGCAAGAATAAAGATGGCATTTGGACTACTGGACTCGGCGCTGTAACGGATTTAAGAAGCTCCGGCGTTGAGAGACCCTGGTTTGAACAAGAACATGAGTTCGATGCTCACCGGTCACGCGCCAGCGGATTTCCACTGATAGCCGGCCTGATCAGGCCGGAGGAAATAAAAGCAGGCCGGATTGAACATGCGCTCGTCTTTGCATATCAGCGCGGGCGGTCGGAATTTTTTATTCCGCCGGCAAGCACGGCACAAGCAACTACGTATGAAATGAACAACCGGGTCGGAATTCCTATGGGCGGAAGGATTCAACTCGATCCGGCTGTCAATGTGGATACGCTGCGGCTTACTCCGGCATGCAAGATCATTGCAAAAGCTTTGCAGGAATACGGCGCCTTTAATGGCGACTATGCCGGTGCAACTGTCCTCTATGCTGATAATTCACCTTCAGCGCTGAAGCGATGGAAAGCAGTGCTGCAGAAGACAGATTTCGCAGCAATCTTTACGCCGGAATTTATAAGGAAGCATTTCAGAGTCATCGAGCTCGGAAATCTATTACCGGGGCAAAACCTGAAAGACGGCAGGATAGGATTTGTTGAGTTTGGTTTCCCCGGTGCAGTGAGTGTCTCAATTGATTGGCTTCAAACTACGATAGAATGCGTTGTCGATTCATCCATGGATCTTGCAGATATTAAGCCTGTGTTTAGGACTGCGATGAAAAACTCTCTTGTTTTTATAGACAATATTAAGCAGGAGAGCGGGAAGTCCGAAGTGAACTTTAATAAAAACTTAACGTACAAAATAGATGTCCCCGGCAAAGCGCCGAAATACTGGATTGTGAAAGTGAAGAGAAAGAAATTGGTACTGTGATAATAATTCAAAGGTCAAACAATGCAAACAATTTTTAACCGGCTTTTTAGAAACAAATATGCAATCCAGGCTTGCAGCATTTTACATTCGGCTGATATGCGACATTACGGCAGGTGTTGTCTTCTCTTTCTTGTGTTGTTAGCCGGATGCGCGGCGAATCAGCATTTTCTTCATTCAGGAGAGAGAATAGTTTTCTTCGGGGATTCTATCACCCAGCTTGGCGTGAAGCCGAATGGGTATATCACGCTTGTTCAGGATAGTCTTCGTAAAAATCATAATGGATCAAATATTGAAGTCATAGGTGCGGGTATCAGCGGCAATAAGGTCCCCGACCTGCAAAAACGGCTTCAAAGGGATGTATTGGATAAACATCCTGCAATTGTCGTCATCTATATAGGTATCAACGATGTGTGGCATTGGGTGACCCCGAATCTCAGGGGAACACCGAGGGATACATTTGAATTAGGACTAAAAGAAATTATCACGTCTATCAAGAATGCGGGGGGACGGGTCGTTCTTTGCACGCCAAGTGTTATCGGGGAAAAAAATGACGGGACGAATCCTCAAGATGCAATGCTTGATGAGTATTCCGATATAAGCCGTCGTGTTGCTCAAGAGACTGGCAGCGTTCTCTGTGATCTCCATAAAGCTTTTAACGAATATTTAAAATCCAATAATCCGAACAATGAAGAAAAAGGTATTCTGACAGTCGACAGAGTTCATTTGAACGATAGAGGCAATCGTTTCGTAGCTGAGCAGATGCTGAAAATTCTCGATCGATAGTCGATCTGCAATGAGCTTGACGATATACGACGAAAATAAATCAATCATGGAGCGTGGTTTATTGATGAAGAGAATATGCCATTTGTTGTTCGCTGCGAGTAGTTTGCTATTGATTGTTCCGTTCAGTGAAGCAAATTCGCAGCCTCGCATCGACAGCCAGTTCCGTATTGCACGGCTAAAATACAGCGGCGGCGGCGATTGGTATAACGGTCAAACAGAAGAAGTCAATTTGTTAGAATTCATTCAACGGAATACAAATATTGACTGCGACCCGTGCTATGAGTATGTCGATTGTTCCAGCGACAAAATGTTCAATTATCCTTTCTTGTTTATGACCGGACACGGCAATATTGCATTTTCCGACTTCGAAGTGGAACGGCTGCGGACATATCTGACCAATGGCGGTTTTCTTTATGCGGACGATGATTACGGAATGGATAAGGCATTTCGGCGTGAGATTAAAAAAATATTTCCTGATAAGGATCTTGTCGAATTACCTTTCAGTTATGGGTTGTATCATTGCTTTTTTGATTTTCCTAGGGGCGTACCAAAAACACATGAACACAACGGAAAACCGCCGCAGGGATTCGGAATTTTTTATCAGGGGCGACTTGTCGTTTATTATACTTATGAATCGAATCCAAGCGACGGCTGGGATGACCCGGATGTGCACGGAGATCCCGAGTCGGTTCGGCAGGAAGCTCTGCGGTTCGGAACAAATATCGTTGTTTGGGCGCTGACACATTGATCATTTCAAATGACCAAAGGGTCGTCACGGGAAGCGATACAGGTCTTGAATGTAATGTAAAAATGTGTTCGTTAAAGTTTTCATTTATTGAAACTTGCAGGCCATAGAGTTCACATCCGGCGTTCGTATTGTAAATTTCCGTTGAATTACGTCAGGGATTGAAAAACATCTCAGATCCTTCGTTCTAATCGTACAAAACGGTTAGTTCAAAATTGACATTTCCTCGCCAATTAGTTAATTTATTTCAGCATTCCTCCACCAATGCAGGGTACTATTCCCGACTTCATACATAAGCTCAAGGGAATCTTCAAATTTCTGCAAATTCACGGCATTATTTAGAAAAGGGCGTTGTAGTGCCTAATATATAATAGTACTTGACTTTTCATTTTTTCTCTTGTATATTACTCTATGTTTATACGAACGAAAAAAACACCCAACACTGTTAAAATTGCCGTGCAGCTTGTCGAAAATGTTCGGTACCTGGTACTAAGGTTCAACAGAAAATTATCCGCCATTTCGGCAATGCACTAAATGAACACGAAGTCGAAATGTTAAAGCAACTCGCCCTCCACTATAAAGCGGAACTCGAAAACGGCTCGTCGGAGCCCACATTGTTTGATACCAATACATTAGCCGAATTGACCCAGGCTCATCGTCCGATCGACGAAGATGATAAACCTCTAAATGTCAATTTAAAGAGTTTAAAAGAAGAAAAACGAATGACGGTTGGTATCCATGAATTCTACGGCGAGTTATTCAATGAAATAGGTTTTCATCGAGTAGTAGAAAATCCTGCACGAAAGAAAGCATCAGTGCGATTGCTCAAAGAGATGGTGATGGCACGCATCGCACTGCCTGGAAGTAAACGCCAGAGCGTTGCAATGTTGGAGCGAGAATACGGCATCCAGATCGATGTCAATGCCGTCTACCGAGCAATGGATTATTTGGATGAGAAGGCGATCAAGAGAATAGGAGTGCTTGCCTATGAGCACACAACCGGACTTCTCGGGACACCGGTGAATGTGGTATTTTACGATTGTACAACCTTGTATTTTGAGAGTTTTCAAGAAGATGATTTGAAGAAGAACGGATACAGCAAAGATGGAAAATTCAATCAGGTTCAGGTATTACTTTCTGTGATGGTAACAACAAGCGGTTTACCTGTAGGGTATGAGTTATTTGAGGGAAACACATTTGAAGGCAATACGTTAGATAATGCCTTAACAACACTCAAACAGACATATAAAGTGGAAAAGGTAATATTTGTTGCCGATGCCGCATTATTGAATAAGAATAACATGGCGTTGTTAGAGCAACAGGAGCAAAAATTTATACTTGGCGCACGAATCAAGAATATGTCGGCAGAGGTTACAAAACAGATATTAGATAAAGAAGCATATACGGTTTTGGATCAAGACGAGAGTACATGTCGGGACATCATGCTGGAAGATGGGAAGCACCGGTTGATCGTAACGTATAGTCCAACGCGAGCAGCCAAGGACAGGCATGACAGAGAAAAAGCGATAGAGCAACTCAGTAAACGAATTGGCAGAAGTAAGAATCCAAAGTCATTATTGTCGAGTTACGGGTATAAGAAGTTTGTGAAACTTGAAGGTGAAGCGAAACTTGTGAGAGATGATGAGAAGATACAAGAGGCGGCGCAATGGGATGGCTTGCATGGAATCTGCACGAATATCAAAGACGCCACACCGGCAGAACTTCTTGTGCAGTACAGAGGTTTATGGCAGGTAGAGGAGACTTTCCGCCTCAGCAAACATGACCTGAGCATGCGTCCGATATTCCATTGGACTGTGCCGAGAATCAAAGCGCATATTGCAATTTGTTTTATGGCGTTGGTGTGTGTTCGAAGCGCTGAATACAGAATTGCATTACAGTATAAAAAGTTATCGCCACAGGTTATCAGAGACAGCTTTGTTGGGATTGCAGATATCAATTCTAAAAGATCAGAAGACTAACAAGCTCTATGCATTACCTTCCAAAGCTACGCAGGATGCGAAGAAAATGTATCAAGTATGGGGGTTACGATGGACTGACGTTCCGTATCTCGTGAAATAATCGTAGTGCCTACGCGAAAAGTTAACTCATTGTATATCAACGTCTTATAAAAATTTATGTATGAAGTCAGGAGATCCTTCGTTCTAATCGTACAAAACGGTTAGTTCAAAATTGACATTTCCTCGCCAATTAGTTAATTTATTTCAGCATTCCTCCACCAATGCAGGGTACTATTTAAACAAAACTCAAGAATTAATGAATATATGAATTGGATCGATCATGACAATTCGAATAAAGTTTTCATAATGAATGATGAATTCATTGAGCATAGGGCGGCCAATATGAAATTGCTGCATAGCCTCAGCCTTCTGCGCAAGAATAATGAAAGTCGAATGATTTTAAAATAATTTGGGTTTAAGTCACATTTGATAGGGAGAATCAAAATGACGATGAGGACAGTTTGTTTTCGTGCCAAATATTTTTCAATCATATTGGTAATGTCGTTATTGTGGGTTCAATCACTTTTTGCTGCTGGAACCGGTACTATCAAAGTAAAGATCTTAGACACATTAACAGGTGATCCTCTTGTTGGAGTAAACGTTGTAGTTGCAGGTACAAATTATGGTTCTGCTTCCAATCTCGAAGGTAAAGTCACCATCCATGATGTGCCAAGCGGTGAAAAAACTTTAAAGATTTCATACATCGGATATTATACGATCATAGAGCAGGTGGTTGTTCCCGACGGCGGTATTGTCCAGAAGGAATTCCGGCTGACCCACCAGCCGAAATATGAAGGTGAAGCTGTTATTACAATTATCGACAAAGCACCGCCTGGCGCAATTAACCAACAGCTTCAATCTGTTAATGTCACCAATGTGGTTTCTCACGAAAAAATGCAGGAGATGCCGGATGCAACTATAGCGGAATCGATAGGAATGCTTCCCGGAGTTTCATTGAACAGGCAGAACGGTGAAGCCAATCAAGTTATCATTCGCGGAATGTCTCCCCAATTCAACAATGTGACCATCGAAGGAGTGCCGATGGTTTCAACGAACGGCGGACTCGCCGCCACGAATTCAAATAATGGATCGAGTAATTATTCAGATCGAAGTATTGATCTGAGCATGATAACGGACGACATGGTAAATAGTGCAGAGGTTTCAAAATCATTAATGCCGAATATGGATGCAGATGCAATCGGAGGAACTGTAAACTTGACCTTGCGAGAAGCTCAAGCAGGATTGCATTCCGACCTTAAAGTCGATGGGGGTTATAATGATTTGGCAGCAAATTGGAAGAACTATAAGGCAGCGGGGAGTATAAGCGATAGGTTCTTTAATGATGCGCTTGGCGTACGTGTGCAATTAAACGCTGAGGATAAATCGCTTCCATCGCAGCAATTTAATGCAGGTTACAGAGGTGTAACGCCTAACTCTGCTTCGAATCCTCTTGTAATAAACGGTGTGACGTACAGCCTTATTCAATGGACCACGAGTGCAAGGTTGACACAGGATAATTTGGACCGTAAACGATATGGCGGAAGTGTTGTGTTAGATTATGAATCGGATTTTGTTGACCTTAAATTCTTTAATATCTACAATGAGAAAAAAGATCATGAATCAAAGTGGGATTATACCACATCTTTTGATCAAGCCACATTGCCCAACAATTATGGTGAGTTTAGCGGTCTTTGTACTATTCAAGACTTTACAACAGAAGAAAGAACACATTCGCTGCAGGCTAAGTTTAAATTTGCAGGCACGGAATTAGATGCTTCGTATGCTTATACGAAATCCGATTACAGTAACCCGGTTTACGGATTTTCGTTTTTGCAAAATAACACAGGTGATCCATACGGAAGCAATGAAAATGCGTATGCGCAGCCCTCAACATTAATGGCTGTTTCTTACCCTCTTCTTAATAAGAATAATTGGTATATGCCGTATATAGATTATGCGCATAATTTTTTCAATGATAATACAAATGATGTAAAGGTCGATTATCATATTCCATTTAATGTATCCGATGATTTCTCGGGAAAAATATCCATCGGCGGTAAGTACCATGAATTTGCCCGTGTTACAAATGGTTTCAGTGAATACTTTAATATGCAGTGGAACGGTGCTGTAGGGAGCAAGATATTAAATTTTTTATCGTTCCTGCAAGCATATTATCCTAACCCATGGGATAGAGAATTCGACCTCAATCAGGGAGTTTCCGCTTTGAATTTTACACAGGCCGGTTATATAGCCCCCTCATTCCTCAAGGGTGCATATCAATTGCCTTCATGGAATTACGATCAGAATTTGCTGTATAACATTGGACAAAATTGGCAAGCATTTGAACCGTCCGGCCAATGGTGGGTAGACGGACCTCAGAGCTACAATTCCGATATATATACTAAAGAAGAATTAGGCGCCAGCTATATAATGGGAGAATTTAATATAGGCTCAAATTTATCTTTGGTTGGTGGTGTCCGATGGGAACAGGTAAAAGGCCATTACAGTGCATGGCAGATTACAACGAATAACAGCAACCAAAATGGTCTCGGGTCAGGGCAACCGAATTGGGTAACAGTTGATGCTATTCATGTAAATCTTTTCCCTTCAATAAATCTTAAATACAAAGCAACCGATGCTGTTCAGCTCTTCGGCGCTTATTATGTCAGTGCATCCCGTCCGAATTTCTCAGATCTTGCCCCGTTGATAGATTATCCGGCAACCGGCAATACCATCAATGCAGCAAGTAATCCGTATTTAGCACCGGCTCTTGCATATAACTATGATATCGGAGGATCTGTCTTTAGTAATGATGTCGGGTTGTTCTCAGCAGATTTCTACTATAAAAAGCTTACAGGTCTCCCTTATAGTATGCCGGACTTTGAACCGTCGGGGACTATATCTGGAGCGCCTGCGAGTTTAATTGCTGACCTGCCTCCGGTGAATTATTTTATGAATGACATTGGAACGATGACCTGTAGTATTCCTATAAATAATCCTGAAAATGCGTTTGCAAGAGGAATAGAATTATCATGGCAAACACACTTTTGGTATTTGCCGGGACTCTTAAGCGGATTAGTACTTGACCTGAATGTTGCATTCATGAGTTCTAATACGCTTTATCCATATTTTAAAATGACCCCACAGGATACGCTCAATCACCACGTTTGGCCACATGTCTTTTATCCTGCCTATCATACAAGATCAGGTTCCTTGCTGAATATGCCGACTTCAACATTTAATGCAATAGTTGGCTGGGATTATTTAGGATTTAGTTCAAGGGTATCGTTCAAATATCAGGGAAAGACACTTGTAAGTCTGGATCCGATATATTCTGTAGGCGATACTTATTACGATGGCGAATCCTTGGTCGATATTATGCTTAAGCAAAAACTGAACGATCATTTAGCAGTATTTGCCAATTTCATCAATATAGGTTCACATATAGATTCCTATGATATGAACACTCTTGCGGGATCTATGCCTGTTAGTCAGCAGTTGTACGGATTTAGCATGCAGTTCGGAGCCAGCTACATTTTTTGAAGAGGAACTTCTCAATATGCTGGAACAAAGGAATTGAATAAAAGGAGGACAGATTATTTTTGAGACATTTATCAATTGAAAAATAGAGAATAGTTTTGTATCATTGAATAGCAAAAGCGGCGAAAATGTTCTCTTTATTTTTTCTCGAATATGCATTATCACTTTCAAGGCACATAAGTTAGCGAACGAAGCGATTCAACATTTTAATATTTTTTATATTTCGAAGAGAGAGTGAATGGTTCGAGACCATCCGCACTCACAAATTGCCCGAATGGTGGAACTGGCAGACACACCATCTTGAGGGGGTGGCGCCCGAAAGGGCATGCGAGTTCAAGTCTCGCTTCGGGCACGACTGAAAATCTCAAGGACGGCTTGTTGCCGTCCTTTTGTCTTTCTCTCCCGTTGCATTTAAAAACCATTCATTGTATTTTGACACATCGTATGGATGCGCACGTTCAGATTATTGTCCATGGCATGGTGCAGGGAGTCGGATTCCGCTTTTTTGTTTTGCGGGAAGCTCGTCTGTTGAATATAAATGGCTATGTAAAGAATGTTCCCACCGGAGAGGTCATAATAGAAGCGGAGGGAGACAGGGGCATGCTGGAAGATTTGATAAAAAAAGTCAAAGTTGGTCCCCGCTTTGCAGATGTTGAAGATCTAAATATAGAATGGAAAAAGGTTCAAGGCATTTTTAAATCTTTCGAAGTACGATGAGTGCAATGATGAGAAAAAAACTGGCATCTTTTGTTCCGCATAACCCTCTTCCGAGAATCGGTATCGGATATGACATACATCGCTTTACAAAGGGTAGAAAATTTATTCTGGGCGGAGTTAGAATACCGTCGAAAACCGGATTGCTGGGACATTCCGATGCGGATGTGCTTCTGCATGCGGTTTGTGATGCGCTCCTGGGAGCGGCTTCGCTCGGCGATATTGGAAAGCATTTTCCGATAAACAGCAGGAAATACAAAGGAATTTCAAGCCTCATTTTGCTCAAACATGTCGGGCTTTTAGTCTCTGAAAAAGGATATGAAGTCGGGAACATCGATGTAACCGTTATTTTACAGTCTCCCAAAATCAGCAGGTATACGGAAAGGATGCAAAAGAATATAGCGCGTGCCTTGCATCTGCCATCAGGTCAAATTTCGATTAAAGCTACAACGAATGAACATCTCGGCGCGCTTGGACGCACGGAGGGTGCAGCGGCTTTCGCCGTTGCTCTCGTTGCTTCCCGTCCTGTATAGAATTCTATAAAGAAAGTCTCTCTTGCAAACAATGGTTCAGTATCTTTCTCAAGTAAATCCACATGCTTCTTATTTAACCGTTGCCTTCATCGAAAATGTTTTTCCGGCGGAAGAAAAACAATAGCATAATGGAGTGAATATTTTCATGCTGGATGCGCTTCAACATATAGATACTATCCTTTTTTATTTCATTAATCATACTCTGCAGAACGGGTTCTTCGATTTTTTCATGCCGGTTTTGACCGACTATGCCAAGCAGAAAGTGGTTCTGGGTTTTGCAATAGCGCTTGTACTCTGGATGCTCATCCGCGGAAAACCGAATATCCGGCTGGCTGCCATCCTGCTCATCTTGACCATCGTGGTCAGCGACCAATTGAATAGTTTCGTCATTAAATCTCTCTTTGCCCGGATACGCCCGTGTCATGTCCTGCACGATGTCCATTTGCTCGTCGGATGCGGGAGCGGATATTCCTTTCCGTCGTCTCATGCAGTTAATAATTTTGCAGGAGCCATGGTACTGGCGTTTTGCATTCCTCGCTGGCGCTGGGCGTTCTTCGGGTTCGCATCGCTTATCGCATTCTCGCGCGTGTATGTCGGCGTGCACTATCCGTTCGACGTTCTGGGAGGGGCGCTCGTTGGATTGTGTTGCGCTGGATTTGTAATCACCTTGTACCTCATATACGAAAAAATCTTAGCCGCAATACGGTATAAAAAATATTCAAGAATATGATCACATTTATTAAACGAATATTCACAAAAGATGCCGGATGGAGATGCGTCCTCTCCGGAAGTGCGGGAATCCTCCTTGGCGCTTCGTTTCCTCCGTCGCCTCTTTCATCTCTCGCGTATATCGCGTTTATTCCGCTCTTTTGGATGATTGATGAAAATAAAAAAAATGATTCCATCATGCGGCAATTGTATCTGTTTCTATTTGTGTTTCATGTGTCCACTCTGTATTGGGCAGGTGGTTTCATACCTGCCAAAGATGTCTGGATGATGGCAGCAGGCGCTGCGCTTTTATTAATCCATCCATTTTTTTATTTGCCGTTCCTCTGGTTATCCCTCTATGTCAGAAAAAATCTCGGCCGTATCGCTGGTTTTATTTCGTTTGCACTTCTCTGGATTACGTTCGATTACTTGCATTCTTTGTCTGAATATTCGTTTCCCTGGTTGAGCCTCGGAAACAGCCAGTCATACGATGCCAATCGCATCCAGATAGCAGAATATACATCGGTCTATGGATTGTCTTTCATTATTTTTACATGCAATATTCTTGCATATGAAATAACCCGAAATATTGCTTTCCGGAGATGGCTGTGGAATTCTGCAAAACTTCATACGACGATCGGATGCCTGCTGCTCGTTTATATTCTTCCTTCTGCGTATGGAATCATTACCATAAAAAAATTGCATCCCTCAAGCGCCGGCACAACCGGAGCATTGAACATCGGTGTCATTCAGCCGAATGTCGATCCCTGGGAAAAATGGGGATTAGATCCGAGCGATAGAATTCAATCGTATTTTCAGCAAATGTCGCTGCATATTACGGAAACAAAAAAGCTGGCTAAGTTCAAACCGGATTTGATCCTCTGGTCGGAAACGGCAATTCCTTTTTATATTTTTATGCCGCGTTATGGAGACCTTTTGCATTATATGCAGACACAGATCGATTCGGCAGGAGTGCCGGTCTTGACCGGTGTTCCAACGGTAAAATATTTCGACTCGTCGGATGCTCCTGCTGCAGCCGAACGGATTGGAAATTCCGATCTATATGTCGAAGCATATAATTCCGTGACAATGTTTTTGCCGAAATCCCGTCCTGGGCCGATCTATCGGAAAATAGTTCTCGTCCCCTTTGCAGAACGTATCCCGTATGCGGATGAATTCAAGTTTCTTATTAAGCCGCTGCGCTGGAATGTGGGAATATCGGGATGGGGAAAGGGAACCGATACGATTATATATACGCTTCGATGCAAAGATACGACACAGGTCAGATTTGCAGGCATCATCTGCTATGAGTCGATATATCCGAATTTCGTACGCGCTTTTGTTGACCGCGGCGCGGAATTCCTCGTTATTGTCACGAACAACAGCTGGTGGGGAAGAACATCCGGAGCTTACCAGCATGCGGCATTTGCATCATTACGGGCAGTGGAGACGCGCCGCTGGGTCGTTCAGGCTGCAAATGGGGGCATTTCGGAACTCGTCGATCTGTGCGGGATCGTTCAGTCGAAAACAAAGCTGTATTCCAGAACGAGTGTTCTTATGCAGCTTCATCCGGAATCGGTAAGGACTTTTTATGTAAACTACGGTGATGTGTTCGCGCAGATGTGTTCAGTTACTGCACTTATTGTTGTCGGTGTTGCTGCCGGTCAGCATGTACGGAGGAAAAGAGACAAACGATGAAACGAATCGATTTAAGAAGCGATACGGTGACCAAACCGTCGATGGAAATGCGAGCTGCGATGGCAGCCGCAGAAGTAGGAGACGATGTTTACGGAGAAGATCCGACGGTTCTTTTGCTTCAAAATAAAGTTGCAGAACTTCTCGGAAAAGAATCCGCATTGTTTACGCCAACGGGTGTTATGGCAAATCAGCTTGCGCTCAAGTCGCAAACCGAACCCGGAAACGAAGTGATCGTCGAGGAAGAATCGCATATCTTTAACTTCGAAACCGGAGCACCGGCATTTCTTTCACAGGTCATGATGCGCCCGGTTAAAGGTGAACTCGGCATATTAAAAGCGTCGCAAGTCGTGCCGGCTATTCGCGGTCCCGTCTATTATAATCCGGTCACAACGCTCCTCTGCCTTGAAAATACGCACAATAAAGCCGGCGGAACCATCTATCCTCTCGAAGAAATTCGTGCTCTGCGGGAATCGATGCAGGGAAGAAACATCCGGATGCATCTGGACGGCGCAAGACTGTGGAACGCATCCGCAGAAACGGGAATCTCTCCAAGAGAATATGCCGGGTATTTTGACACGGTAAGCGTTTGTTTTTCCAAAGGATTGGGTGCGCCGATCGGCTCAATGCTTGCTGGTACGCATCAAACGATAGAACGCGCGCGTAAATTCAGAAAAATATTCGGAGGCGGAATGCGGCAGGTCGGCATTCTCGCAGCGGCCGCCGTCTTCGCACTCGAACATAATAGAGAGAGACTAAAAGAGGATCATGAAAAGATTAAAATTCTTGCAAAAGAATTATCTTCGATCGAAGGCTTTTTTATAAATCAGGCTGCAGTGCAGACGAATATTCTGGCAATTGATATAAGCGGCCGCAAAGAGACCGCATCCGAATTGATCGGGAAACTGGCAAAGGAGGGTGTTTTGCTTTCATCGATGAGCGAAACAACTATGAGAGCTGTAGCGCATCTCGATGTGAGTCAAAACGATATTCAGCAGGCGTCTAAAATCATACAACGAATCATGGAACAATAACGGAGAAAAATTATGGCGAATGACAAGGAAAATTTACGCTCCGGATATGACGAAGTGCAGGATATTCATCTGCAGGAGCTGCTGGACGCGCAGCAGGATGTTTGGCGGGTTTTTCGCATTATGTCGGAATTTGTAGATGGTTTTACAATGATGTCGAAGCAAAAAAATCTTGTTTCGATTTTCGGTTCTGCTCGGGTTCAGCCGGGCTCCCGATATTATGAATTGACGGTTCGCGTGGCGAAGGAACTCGTCAAGAGGGGATTCAATGTGCTGACCGGTGCCGGACCGGGCATCATGGAAGCTGGCAATAAAGGAACTCAGGAGGCAAAAGGAAATTCCGCCGGTGTCGGCATAGAACTTCCGCATGAACAGAACACAAATCCGTACATCGATAAGGGACGGCTGGTTATGTTCCGGCATTTTTTTGTGCGTAAAGTAATGTTTGTCAAATATGCACATGGGTTTGTCGTCATGCCGGGAGGATTCGGGACACTCGATGAATTGTTCGAAGCTATAACTTTGGTCCAGACGAAAAAGACTGCCGTTTTTCCAATCGTACTCCTCGGAACGGATTACTGGAAAGGACTTCTTAATTGGATGAAAACAAGGCTGATCCAGGATGAAATGATTTCCGCGGAGGATCTCGACCTTTTTTATTTGACCGATGATCCCGTGCAGGCGGCCGAATATATTGCAGAATTTTATAAAAAAGAGCGTGTTTTAAAGAACTTCTGAAAACAAAAAGAGTATATTGCCCTTGCATATTGAATAGCCAATGACTATATTAAAATGTTGTTAGTTGATAGCCCGAGGTTTACGGGCTATTTTTTTTGGAGAATATTTGTACGGTTTAGAAGAAACATTAAAAGAACTTGCAATTCCGTTGGCAGAAGCAGGGAATATCTTTCTCGTTGGAATAGCAATACGGCAAGGGCAAAAGCGAAAGATCGTACAAATTTTCGCCGATACGGATTCCGGCATTACAATAAAAGAATGTGCGGAATTCAGCAGAGCGCTCGAGAGCCTCATTGAAGAACGGAATTTGATCGCCGATGCTTATGAATTGGAGGTATCTTCTCCGGGACTAGAGCGGCCTTTGGTCTTACTGCGGCAATACCGGAGACATATCGGACGGCCGTTGAAAGTCCGCTATACCGCCGGTGAAGAAATGAAAAGTGCCGAAGGCAAGTTGGAGGCGGTTACCGAAAAAGAGATCGTCCTTCTCTCCGGAAAGAGCGATCGTGTGACCGTGGAATTTGAAAAGATTGTTGAAGCAATCGTACAACTGCCGTGGTAAAATCCATGCGCAGCGAAAATGTTTGGAGAAAAAATGAATCACGAAATCGTTGAATCGTTTGCACAGATGGTGCGCGAAAAGGGCATCGACAAAGATATTCTTGTCGGTATTATCGAAGATATCTTCGGCATGATGGTCAAGAAGAAATACGGATTGGAAGCCCGTTATGATGTCGTCGTTAATATGGATAAAGGCGATATTGAAATTTATCTCGAAAAAGCTATCGTCGAAACCGTCGAAGATCCGTCTACTCAAATCAGCCTGAAAGATGCACGGGCAAAATCGGGCGACGATCTCAATATCGGCGAAGATTTTGTGGAAATTCTCTCGCTTGCGGATTTCGGAAGGCGCCTTGTCATCAGCGCCAAGCAGAATCTGAACCAACGAATTAAGGAAATTGAGCGCGATTCTATTTATACCGAATATACCAATTCCATAGGCGAAATTGTGGTAGGGGAAATCTATCAAATTCGCAAGGGAAAAGGCGAAATTCTTGTTATGCATAACAAGAATGAATTGATACTGCCGCGCAGCGAGCAGATCTATAAAGAGCGGTATAAAAAAGGCGATACCATACGCGCGATTGTCAAAGAAGTGCGAAAAGGATCCGGCAACCCGACCGTTATTATTTCCAGAACAGACCCGCAATTCCTTTTGCGTTTGTTCGAAATCGAAATTCCGGAAATTTACGACGGTATTATTGAACTCAAGAGAATTGCCCGCGAACCGGGCGACCGTGCAAAGGTTGCCGTAATTTCGCATGACGAACGCATTGATGCGGTAGGAGCATGTGTAGGCATGAAAGGCGTGCGTATTCATGCAATTGTGCGGGAACTGAATAATGAAAATATCGATGTTATTAACTATACGGAAGATCCTACAGCGTTCATTCAAAGAGCATTAGCGCCGGCGAAGCTGAAAAACATTCAAGTCGATGTAGAAAACAAGAAAGCGGTCATCATCGTTTCGGCCGATCAGGTGTCGCTGGCAATCGGAAAAGGCGGGCAAAATGTTCGTCTCGCTTCAAAGCTGGCCGGATATGATATCCTCGTGCAGAAAGAAGGCGTGGAAGAAGAAGAATACGATATGGATCTTTCGGAATTTCGTGAAGAACTCGGCGATGTTCTGTTCCATAAGTTCTTCGACGAGAATTTCCAATCTGTTCGCGATGTTCTTCAAAAATCGAAGGAAGAGTTGGTCAGTACGCTCGATATCGAACCGGATAAGGTTGAAGAAATTATTGCTATGCTGAAGAACGGCCTCGAAGAAGCGGAGGTCGAAAGCGAAGAAGAAGCGGAAGAGTTGATCGCAGAAGCCAACGCTTCGCTCAAAGGAGAGAAAACATCCGCAGAACCAGAATCAACCGATCCGGTCGAAAAAAAAGAACGAACTTGATCAATCAACGTGCAGTGATTACAGAAGAGAACAATGGCAGAAGCTGGTTCCAAAAGAATAAAAGTCTATAACCTCGCGAAGGAATTGAACCTTTCGAGCGAGACGCTGATTGAATTCCTGAAGAAAAAAGGATTCGAAGCCAAGACGCATATGTCTATCGTCGATGAGCAAATGATCTCGGTCGTTCACGCTCATTTCAAAAAAGACAAGGACGTTGCAGACCGGCATCAGAGGAAAATGCAGGAATTTCGATCAACTCGGAAAAAAGAAACAGCTGAAAAACCGCAAAAAGAAGAAAAAGAAGATCGGAAACCGGGCGGAGAAACGGCGGTAAGCGCAGAGGAAACTTTTATCACGCCCGTCATTCCCGCACAGTCCCCCGCGATAAAAGAGGATCCCGTCGTTCAGGAAAAGACTCCAGCCGTACTTCCGCGGTTTGAAACCGTCGCTCCGGAGACCGTTGCTCCACAGCCCCAAGCGGAAGCCGTGATCCCGCCGGAAATACCTGTGGAAAAAACCGGAATTGAAAATGCTGTCCTGGAAAAAACCGAAAAGTCTTCAAAAGAAAAAAAATCGCAAAAACCGGAACGTAAGGCCGTTCAGTCTCCTTTAGAAGCCCTCGTTGCCCGTCCTCAGAGGGGATTGACGATTAAGGGGAAAATTGATCTTTCAGTACCTGCGGTCGAAGACCGGAAGGAGGATGACGCAAAAAGAAAGAAAAAGAAAAAGAAAAAGATCAAAGAAGAGGTCAAAAAAGCTAAATCCGAACCGGCGCGTGCGGCTGACGAAGAAGGACACACGAGGAAGAAAAAACGAACACGAAAAGCCGAAGTCGATGATGAGGAAGTGCAGCGGGCAATTCGCGAAACTCTTGAAAAAGGAATTGATGAAGGTGCGGTTGCACGTGCTGCGATCAGGCGCAAGAAAAAGGAAAAACGGGAAGAGGAGCAGCAGCGCATTCTTGATGAAATAGAGCGCGGGAAAACGCATCTGACGGTAACGGAATTTGTGACGGTAGGAGAACTGGCAAACTTGATGCGTGTTTCCGTTGCTGAAGTGATACAAAAAGTTATGGGCCTCGGTATGATGGTATCCATCAATCAGAGACTTGAAAAAGATACCATTACGCTGGTTGCCGATGAATTTGGATTTCAGGTCGGTTTTGAAAATGCATTCAGCGACGAATTCCTCGGCGATACGGAGGATGCTGAAGAATCGTTAAAGACACGTCCCGCCGTAGTTACTATTATGGGGCATGTCGACCATGGAAAAACATCTCTTCTCGATTATATCCGTAATTCACATGTAGTAGCAGGTGAATCCGGCGGCATTACGCAGCATATCGGCGCGTATGAGGTTACAGTCGCAGGAAACAAGCGGATTACATTTCTCGATACTCCGGGTCACGAAGCCTTTACGGCGATGCGGGCACGCGGCGCACAGGTCACCGATATTGTCGTGCTGGTTATAGCAGCCGATGACAGTGTTATGCCGCAGACATTAGAAGCCATGAGCCATGCACAAGCGGCAAGTGTTCCGATTATCGTAGCGTTGAATAAAATCGATAAACCGGAGGCGAATCCGGAACGCATTAAGCAGCAGCTGGCGGAACGGGGTTTGCTTGTGGAAGAGTACGGCGGTAAATCGCAGGTCGTAGAGCTCTCTGCGAAGACAGGAAAAAATGTTCGATCTGCTTTTGGAGAAAATTGTTCTTGAAGCAGAGGTGCTGGATTTAAAAGCCAATCCCGACTGTTTGGCGCGCGGCGCTGTTGTCGAAGCGGAATTAGATAAAGGCAAAGGAATTACGGCAACCGTGCTCATACAGAAAGGAACACTCCATGTCGGCGATTCCTTCGTATGCGGAGTCTGGAGCGGGCGTGTCCGTGCAATGTTCGATGAGCGCGGCCAGCGTGTAGATGCAGCAGGACCCTCCCAGCCAGTGCAAATGACCGGCTTTGACGGTATTCCGCAGGCAGGAGACGATTTGATTGTTCTGCAGGAAGAACGTGAAGCCCGTACGATCAGCATACGGCGGCAGCAGCTTAAACGGGAGCAGGATTTCCGGCAGACACGTAGAGTGACGCTGGACGATATTTCTATGCAAATAAAAGAAGGGCAGGTGCGCGACCTTCCCGTTATAGTTAAAACAGACGTGGATGGATCTGCGGAAGCATTATCCGATTCTTTGATGAAACTGTCCACCGAAGAAGTGGTTGTTCGCGTCATTCATAAGGGTGTCGGCGGAATTTCAGAATCGGATGTTCTTCTGGCTCTTGCATCGAATGCAATCATTATCGGGTTCCATGTGCGCCCGAATTTGAAGGCACGCCAATTGGCGCAGCAGGAAAATCTGGATATTCGATTATATAATATAATCTACGATGCAATTAATGATGTTAAAAACGCTCTCGAAGGATTGCTTGCCCCGACGATTTCGGAGGAAATAACCGCTACAGTCGAAGTGCGCGATATTTTTAAAATATCCAAAATCGGTACTATTGCCGGTTGTCATGTAAGAGACGGAAAAATTACACGCAGCAGCCGGGTACGTTTGGTCCGGGACGGCGTGGAAATCTATGACGGAACGCTAGCCTCGCTTAAAAGATTTAAAGATGATGTCCGGGAAGTGGAACAGGGATTCGAATGCGGGCTTGGCCTGGAGAATTTTAACGATCTGAAAGTCGGCGATATAGTCGAAGCGTATCGAAAAGTCGAGACAAAACGGAAATTGGACTGAGCTGGATTGGATGAAGTTATATTAAGTTTCAGTAAGAGAGGAATTTCGTGTCCGTACGAACGGAAAAAGTAGCATCGCTTTTTAAAGAAGAATTGGGAAATTATTTTCAAAAAAATTTTCCATTGGAACGATATGGATTGATGACCGTTACGGAAGTGCGCATGAGTCCCGATCTTCGAAATGCAAAGGTTTTTGTCAGTATCTTCGGCGACGGGGAGAGAAAAAAGAAATCTCTTGCACAACTGGAATCGCATAAGCCGGAGATTCGTTCGGCCATGGGAAAGCTTATCCGGCTGCGCTATACGCCCGCTCTTCTGTTCGTCCTGGACGAATCGATCGATCGGGCGATGAATCTTGAAAAGATATTCAAGCAGATTCATCAGGAACGTGACGAACAAGGGAGCGAGAACTCAGGTTCGGAACGATGAATGAAATGCATATTCAGGATACGACTTCGCTCAAACAAGAGGGAAGCGTTTTGTTCATTGATAAACCGTTGGACTGGACATCATTCGATGTCGTTAAGAAAATCCGTTCGGCAACGCACGAACGGAAAGTAGGGCATGCGGGCACGCTCGACCCTCAAGCAACGGGGCTTCTTATTGTCTGCATCGGAAAAATGACGAAATCGATCGACCGCTTCGTTGGGCTGGAAAAAGAATATTGCGGATCTTTCGAACTGGGCATACGGACGCCGAGTTTCGATTCGGAAACAGATGTTAGCGAAAGGCGCGATTGGTCGGGTATAACGGCAGAACGCATTACTGCACTGGCAAAGGAATTTACCGGGGCACAGCTTCAAGTTCCGCCCATGTACAGCGCCCTGAAATACGGCGGAAAACCGCTCTATGAATTTGCACGTGCAGGAAAAGTAGTGGAACGGGCAGAAAGGGAAATTATTATTTCCGAATTTTCTGTCGACGCTCTACGACTTCCTTTTGTGGACTTTGGCGTGGTCTGTTCGAAAGGAACATACATACGTTCGCTGGTTGATGAATTCGGACAGCGCTTAGGATGCGGTGCCGTGCTTCGATCGCTGCGCCGTACACGAATCGGACAGTATAACGTCCGGGATGCATGGACAATCGAGAAAATGTCGGCAGAATTAAAAATAGAAACCAAATAACCAAATAACTAAGAAACTAAGTAACCAAGCAACTAAGCAACCAACAAACTTCTCACACATGGAAGTCGTTCATTCATTATCCGGAATTTCTTTGAATCCGAATTCATGCGTCACTGTCGGTACGTATGACGGTGTTCATATTGCGCATCAGGAGATTCTTCGAAAATTGGTCGCTGCGGCCCGGCGACGAAACGGAAGGAGCGTCGTCCTGACGTTCGATCCGCATCCGCGCGAGGTTCTTTCAAAAAAGAATGAACCGTTTGAAATTCTGACAACGCTCTCCGAACGTATGGATCTTTTTAAAGAGTTCGGCATCGATATCGCCGTTGTTGTGAAATTCGATGAAGAGTTTGCCCGGCAGAGCTTTGAAGATTTTTATAAAAAATATATCATCGACGGAATCGGCGCAGCAGAGGTTTATGAAGGGCCGGATCATCGTTTCGGCCGGGATCGGGAAGGAGATATTGAAACACTAAAAATGCTCGGCATGCAATATCATTTTTCCGTTCATCTGCTCGAACCTGTTGCAGTCAACGGTCTTTTAGTCGGCAGTTCCCGTCTGCGGAGCATTTTGCATTTGGGTGAAGTCGATGCAGCATCAAAACTGCTTGGCCGGCCGTATGCAATAAGCGGAATTGTGGTGGAAGGAGACAAGCGCGGACATGCGCTGGGATACCCGACGGCGAATCTTTTGCCGGATTCGGCCAGGAAACTGATACCGGCGGATGGAATTTATTTAACAAAGGCGGTCATCGGCAGCAGGCTCTTTTACGGTTTGACCAGTATCGGGGTACGTCCGACGTTTTATACTGCGGGAAAACGTCTCGTTGAAACGCATATTTTAAATTTTGACGAGAATCTTTACGGTGCATCTATGACAGTACGGATGCTTCAACGTCTTCGTGATGAGATGAAATTTTATAACGTCAACGATTTGATAGAACAAATGAATCGAGATAAAAAGAAAAGTCAGGAATTAATTAAGGAATTAGAAACAGAGACACATGTCTGAAATTTGAGAGGAGTAGATATGCCAATAACAAAAGAACAAAAACTCGCATACATCGCAAAATACGGCAAGAATGATAAAGATACCGGTTCTCCGGAAGTGCAAATTGCAATTCTGACCGCCGATATCAACGCGCTTTCACCGCATCTGGAGTCGAACAAGGGCGATCATCATTCGCGCCTCGGATTGTTGAAGAATGTCGGAAAGCGGCGGAGGCTGCTCGATTATTTAATGAAGAAGGATATCAATCGATATCGAAAAATTATTCAGGAACTTGAGATTCGCAAATAAGCGAAATCATCAGTCATTTTATTTGTCACAAAGAAAGACAGCAGGAATATGATACGAACAAAAGAGGTTGTTTTCGGCGGCAAAACGTTTTCATTTGAAACCGGCCGATTCGCCAAACAGGCGGACGGTGCGGTTATGGTACGTTATGCGGATACGATGGTACTCGCCACGGTTGTAAGCGCAAAAGAATCGAAAGAGAGTCAGGATTTTTTCCCGCTCCAGGTGGAGTATCGGGAAAAGATGGGTGCGGCGGGAAAAATTCCGGGCGGTTTCTTCAAACGCGAAGGGAAGCCGTCGGAAAAAGAAGTCCTCTCATCGCGGCTCATCGACCGGCCGATTCGACCCATGTTCTCAAAGGATTATAAGAACGAGACACAGATTCTCGTTACGGTGTATTCCTCAGATAAGGAACATGACGGCGATGTGCTCGGAGCATGCGCTGCCTCGGCATCGTTGATGGTATCCGATATCCCATTCGACGGACCGATTGCAGAAGTTCGTGTGGGAAGAATCGATGGACAGTTCCTTATTAACCCGACTTATTCTGAGCTTGAAAAAAGCGACATGGATGTGACAGTGGCCGGAACCGTGGAATCCATAGCAATGGTGGAAGGGGAAGCCAACGAAATTTCCGAACAGGACATGTTGAATGCTCTACGGTTCGGACATGAAGCGATTAAAAAACTTTGTCAGGTTCAAGTTGATCTGGCAACTGAGGTGCGTAAGGAAAAACGGACGATTGCAGCCGTTGAAGTTCCCGATGGCTTAATGGAAGAAATCCGAACGCTGGCAGAGACACGCCTTCGTGAATTGAGTAAAACCATTCTTGCAAAGGAAGAACGGTCAAAAGCGAACGATGCAATGTATGATGAAGTTCAGAAAACACTTGCGGAAAAATATCCTGAAAAAGAAATGCTCATCCACGATCTTTTACATGATATCGAACGCGATGCCATGCGCTCGACCATCTTAGCTGAAGGCAAGCGTCTGGACGGTAGAACACCCATACAGATTCGTCCGATCACGAGCGAAATCGGACTTCTACCTCGCACGCACGGATCGGCTCTTTTTACACGCGGCGAAACGCAAAGTCTGACCACCGCAACGCTCGGTACAAAAATGGATGAACAAATTCTGGACGGTTTGCTTCCAGAAACGACCAAGAGATTTATGCTGCATTATAATTTTCCGCCGTTCAGCGTAGGTGAAGTCGGACGTATTGGAAACGTCGGACGCCGCGAAATCGGCCACGGGAATCTTGCAGAACGCGCTTTGAAAATTCTCATACCTCCGGAAAAAGAATTTCCGTATACGATTCGCGTCGTTTCCGATATTCTTGAGTCCAACGGTTCTTCTTCAATGGCAACCGTCTGCGCAGGTTCTCTTGCATTATTCGATGCCGGTGTGCCTATGGCGCGGCCTGTTGCAGGCATTGCGATGGGACTCGTCAAAGAAGGAGATAAAGTAGCTATCCTCAGCGATATACTCGGGAATGAAGATCACCTCGGAGATATGGATTTTAAAGTTGCCGGATCGAAAAAAGGTATCACTGCTTTTCAGATGGATATTAAAATAAAAGGAATATCTTTCGAAATTCTTGAAAAAGCCCTCGAACAGGCGAAGGACGGACGTTTTCATATACTGTCCAAGATGGCGGAAACTATTGAAGAACCGCGAAAGGAGCTTTCGCAATATGCGCCTCGCCTGCAAACAATTAAGGTTCCGGTCGATATGATCGGTGCTATCATCGGACCGGGCGGAAAGAATATTCGCTCCATCGTACAGGAAAGCGGTGCGGAAATCAATATTGACGATGATGGAACTGTAACGATTGCCGCTGTAGAGAAAGAGTCGTCCGATATCGCCATGCGCCGCATTCTCGGAATGACGGAAATGCCGGAAATCGGCAAGGTCTATAATGCTACGGTGAAAAAAATAACAGATTTCGGCGCCTTTGTAGAAATTCTTCCCGGCAAAGAAGGTCTGATTCACGTTTCACAACTCGATGTTAAACGTGTTGAAAACGTCGGAGATTTCTTAAAGCTCGGCGATAAGATCGATGTCAAACTGATGCATGTCGATGCGGATGGAAAAATGAGCCTGAGCCATAAAGCGCTTCTTCCCGGAGGCGAAAACGCCGAAGAAGAAATTCGGCGAACGCAGGAACGAAAAAGGAACGCACCTCCGCGCGATCGGGGCAGCAGGCATCATAGCTAAAATCTCTGTTTTTTGAAAAATCCTCACCGCGCGTTATGAAATATTTACGTTGTGAGGATTTTTTAATTACTCAGCGTGATATTGAAAGAAATAAAAAAAATCTCCCTCTTTTTCAGAGAATGAGGCTGTCCAAAAAGCAGGAATTTTGGTAGGAAAAACATTCCTGTTTGTCGTTTTTCATCAATGGAGGACAAGAATACCTATCCTACCGTCAGACGATCTTTTTATCTTGGCACCTTGCGAAGGAGGCTAATGCTGGATGTCTCAAAAGGATGGATTTACAAATTATATGAATATCGAAATTCCAATATCTCGAGGTTTGAACGGGCAGTATAGCGTCCCCGGAGATAAATCTATTTCGCACCGGGCATTGATGATAGCTGCGATAGCCGATGGCATGAGTACTATCGAAGGATGTTCGTCCGCCGCCGATCCCCGTAGTACACGCCGTTGTCTCGAGTCGCTCGGGGTAAAATTCGATTTGGCTGCATCGCAGTATCGTGTTGAAGGACGAGGACTGCGCGGGCTTTCCGGATCGCGGGCGCCTTTAGATGCGGGTAATTCCGGAACAACTATTCGACTCATGTCGGGCATTCTTGCCGGACAGCAATTCTCATCTGAAATTATAGGAGATGCCTCGCTCAGCCGGCGGCCTATGCTCAGGGTATTCGAACCGCTTCGTCTCATGGGAGCGCATATACATGGAACGGAAAATAATACTGCACCAATATTGATTGAAACAGTTCCGGGTTTGCATGGAATCGAATATGCGATGCCGGTTTCGAGTGCACAGGTAAAATCCGCCGTTCTTTTCGCCGGCGCTTTTGCCGAGGGCATAACAACCGTCCGGGAAAAAATTCAGACCCGCGATCATACGGAACGTATGCTTGGCCTGAAGACTACAGTTCATGAAGGAGTTTGGAAGACTTCCATTGAAGGAGGCAGAACAATACCGGCTCAAAGTTTTTTCATTCCCGGAGACATCTCTGCGGCCGCGTTTTTAATCGTTGCAGGTTTGATCGTTCCTCATTCATCCATTTGTATACTCAATGTAGGCCTTAATCCGACAAGGACGGAACTCTTGCATGTGCTGAAGGGATTGGGCGCTTCCATTGAAATTCAAAATGAACGCCTTGAGTCAGGCGAACGAATCGGCGACGTTCATGTTTTGACCTCGGATCTGCAAGGAGATATGATTTTGCAAGGGGAAACGGTCGCCAGAGTAATCGATGAAATTCCTATTTTGGCGATAGCGGCCTTATTTTCGAAAGGCGCATTCCATCTCAGAAATGCAGAAGAACTGCGCAGAAAAGAGTCCGATAGAATAACTTCGATGGTGGCTAACCTTCACACACTCGGTGTGGATGCAGAAGAGTATCCGGACGGTTTTGGTTTTGAGTCAAGCGGTAATTTGCAGGGGGGGATCATCGAAAGTTTCGACGATCATCGCATTGCAATGGCATTCGGCATAGCCGGACTAAGAATTCCCGCCATCACGATAAAACATGCAGAATGCGTAGATATCTCTTTCCCGGGGTTCTGGGGTTTCTTTCTTTGGTAAAAGTGTATTTGTGCATAGTTCGTAGTTCTTAGTTGGTTTGTAGTTCAATCTTGGTCAGCTCTTAACCACTCACAACGAACTAAGAACTACGAACCAAGAACTACGAACTAAGAACCACGAACTAATTCTTACCCGCTTATAAAAACCACCTGATGTTTGAACTTATTTATTTCTATTTCTTGATGCAGCCACCGCACAAATTCCAGACCGTATTTATTTAAGAAATAGATCAAATTAATTTTCCGTTCCTGCAGGCTGGAGAGCGGAAAAATACAGTCGGAAACGCGATCTATTTGACGCAGAGCTGTCTGGTTCTGACGTGCCTGAGCCGCGACGGTTTTTTCCTTCAGGACGGAAAGATTTCCGGCCATTTTTGATAGTGTATTTTCAAGTGCCGGAATTAACGTTGGATCGATTTTTTCCAGACCGCTCCGTAAACTATTGAGCGATTCTTCGATTGTACCGGCAGTGTCGGTAAAGAGCGGCTCTATCTTGAAATCTGAAATCTGTTCGACTATATACTGCTTAACCAATTCTTTTTCTTGAAAGATCTGCAAAAAATTCAAATCGAATTTATCGATGATCTTTTGAACTCGTTCTTCAATGATGGTTAGGCTCGCACGCGGATAGATAAGAGGTTCCGGAATGTCAAAATATTCGTACAGAAGCTTGAACTGTGCGAAATATGCTATCTCTGCAGGTCCTGCAACATATGAAATTGTCGGCAAAAGGAAGTCCTGGCAAATCGGCCGCAAGACGACATTGGGACTAAAAGCTTCGGGAGATTGTTCCAAAAGATTGAGAATTTCTTCCGTTGTAAAATACTGACGCGCGCCTTTCAAGGCAAATCCATCGGGATGAGGCTCTATGCCGAAACGGCCTCCGGGTTGATGGAGAAAAAGATTGACCGAACGCGGCTTGACCTGAGCATGGTATTTTTGTTCAAGCCGCTCACTCTCGGAAATAACGAGCCGGCAGCTTTTCGAAATGTTCGTCAATTCCCGCTTAAAGATGGGAGAAAGAAGCTGCTTTATTTCGGGCGTGTTCGGATCCAGAAAAATCAGGCCGGAATTTTCGAGAAGAACATTTAAAAGAGAAACAAAAGCTCTGCTGAGCGTTGTACCGGGGCGGTATGCAGAACGGAAGAGTTCAAGAACCCCCGATGTAAACTCAGTCGGCAATAATTCGGATTGGAGATGCTGAAATACTTGCTCGATGGACTCCGTTAACGGAAGATGTCCCACTGATCCGAGATTACGTGAAACATTTTTTACTTCTTCTTCATATGTCAGTGTCACGATATCGTTGGAAGCATTGAGAATATTTATCGATGCTATTTCTTCAAAGTCGTGATCTTCTGTCTCTAACCAGAATACCGGAACGAAGCGATATTCTGGGAAATCAACAGAAAGCTTCGCTGCCAGTTTGAGAGCCGCAATAGCTTTATAAATGGTATAGAGAGGGCCGCTGAAAAGTCCTACCTGTTGACCGGTTACAACTGCAAAGGTGTTGTCGTTCATCAGCATATCGATATTCGCAAGCGTCTGAACGCCGCATTGAAAATCCCTGTTCTGGCGGGAGAGAATCTGTACAAGTTTCGATCGATCATGACTGTGCGCGCTAACCCGCTGGATTGCTGCATTCCAGTCTTTCCGTTCCTGAAAATTACCGCTGAAAAAAGTTTGCAGCGAAGCAAAATTCGTGATATAATCGAGAAAAAGCTTCGAAAATCCTGCTTCTTCTGATGAAAAATCGTCAAAGGGAATCCAATTCATTAGTTTCTCAAATTATGGAAGAGAAGTTAAAATAGCTTTCATTAATAAAACAAATTTTTCTTCAATACGGTTCGCGGTTTCCGTCACTTCGTTGTGGGATAATTTCAATTGCGAAATTCCGGTTGCGAGATTGGATATGAGCGAGATCGCGGCAGTCTTCATTCCAAGCTGTCGTGCGGATAAAATCTCCGGAACAGTCGACATGCCGACAGCATCAGCGCCAAGAGTCTTGAGCATTTGGATTTCGGCAGCCGTTTCATAAGAGGGCCCCTTAAGCCAGCAGTATATGCCTTCTTGCAAGTGGATGCCGGAATTGAAAGCGCATCGGCGAACGATGCTTTGCAAACCTGCATCAAAAAAATCAGGAGACGCAGCAGCATAAATATCCCGGATTTCAATGCGGGAGATAATTCGGAGAAAGGCAAGATTGATTGTATCACGAATCAACATAAGATCACCGTTCTTAAAATTTCTATTGATACCTCCGGCTGCATTAGTAACAAAGAGAGAGCGCACGCCAATTTTCCGGGCAAGATGAACAGGAAAGATGACCTTGTTGATGTCGCCGGATTCGTAAAAATGATTGCGCCCTTTGAAAATAAGCAGTGGAGGAGAGGTCTTTTCACCGTTTTGAAGAAATCCAAAAATGAGATCTCCTGCATGACCCGGGACAGATGAAACGGGATAATATGGAATATCATCTGCCGAGAGAACGATTTCCGGCTGCATACAATCCGCCAGATTTCCGAGACCGGAGCCAAGAATAACGGCAACCGAAGGTCGAAAGGATGTTCGTGCCCGGATAAAATCGACTGCAGACTGTAGTTCCTGATTGTTAATCATACCTTTTTTATTCTCTTCTGTAGCCGACACCGGTGGTGTCGGATGTGCTTCCGCGGTCACCGTCCGTGGCTACCATGCAATGTCGTACTCTCTACGACGACCTCCCGATAATATTTAACAATATTCTCGGGACAAGCTGTCGCGGCTACAATTTTAACCTGATATAATTCTGAAAATGAAATTACACGACAGCGCACATAAAAACTACGAACCACGAACGAAGAACTACGAACTTATATCGTCGTTTTTTTATTCTTTCGGTGGTTGATGGCATTTACGGCACCGAGCCTCATAAATATCCTTAGCTCCGACAACTACACGATCTTGTGATGCACTTTTTCGTTGTGTTCTATCGGCCGGATTGCCGCAAATAACGCAAATAGCGAGTGTTTTCGTAATATACTCCGCAATAGCTAAAAGCTGAGGCATCGGATCGAACGGCTTGCCGCGATAATCCTGATCAAGTCCGGCTACAATCACTCTTTTGCCCTGAAAAGCGAGCTTTTCGCAGACTTCAACAAGGTTTTGCTTAAAGAACTGTCCCTCATCAATGCCGATAACCTGGGCATCATCCATAAAAGAAAAAATCTCTTCCGCGTCTTCAATAACCTTTGCCATAAGCGATTGGTCGCTGTGCGTGACAATATTAACTGAACTGTAACGATTGTCGACTTTTGGCTTAAAGACGGCGACTTTTTGTTTCGCTATCTGTGCACGCCGCAGGCGCCTGATAAGCTCTTCAGTCTTCCCGCTGAACATGCAACCGCAAACAACTTCAATCCAACCTGTATTAAGGGGAACATGATGCAATGAGGAAGTATCCATAAAAAATTTCAAATTTCAGATTGAAAATTGCAGATTTCCGTTTATTGTCATTTTGTTATTGAGTTATAGAGTCGTTCTATTCGCATTTCACACTTTAATGTTCAAGATTTACTATCGAAAAAGCTAATGGTAAAAGCAATTTAAGTTTGGTTGTTTTGATCTTATCCATAGAATCGATCATGATGCAGTCGATATTTCCAGTTATATCCATAAGAACCTGCCTGCACGCACCGCAGGGAGGAGTAAAACCTGGTCCATCGGAAGCAACGGCAATTGCTAAAAAGGATCTTTCCCCTTCCGAGACTGCTTTAAAAAGGGCTGTTCTTTCCGCACAGATGGTCAGACTATAAGAGCTGCTCTCAACATTACATCCTGTAAATATTTTTCCGGACTTCGTCAAAAGAGCAGATCCGACACCAAATTTCGAATACGGCGCGTAAGCATTCAAACGGGCTTCCCGTGCCTTCAAGGCCAATTCGCGATAGATTTGTTTCATAAATATAGTTCTATTCTTGATCAAGACAATATAGATAAGTTTATAGCTATAAGCAATTTAGCAGTAAATAGTAAAAAAATTCTTAGTGTGTAGTTAGTGCGTAGTGCGGAGTTCGTGGTTCGTGGTTAAAGAACTAAGAACCAAAAACCAAGAACCAAGAACCAAGAACTACAAACTAAGAACTAAGAATTAACCCTCGACCCAGAACGGATTTGTCAGGCAAAAATGCGATTTTTTATCGCACGAGTCCAGCGAATCTGTCCAAACTTCTGCTCGAATATATGAACTGCGATCCGCTGAAAACTCAAAATTTTTCTTAAAACTGTATTCGTTCGCTGAATTAGTAGAGAAAATTACCTTTTCGAAATCATTGCCTATCGCACCGGCCAGAATTGTAATATTCTTAAGCCTTCCATATTCAGAGGTGGAAACAGCCGTCAATGAAAAATTCTTCATTTCGCCGGGGAAGCTAAATCCGATAATTGACGTTTCGCTGTTTTCTTTCGTAAGATTTGCAGCCGGACCGTCTGTGGCAATTGAATGGCCGTTTTTCAAAGCTGTGAGTATAGCTTTTTGAGTGAATTCGGTCGTGTAAATGCCTGTTCTCATCTTTCCAAAAAGCTGATCTCCATGTTCACGGATCAGGAAAAAGGGAATTCCAATTTGACGAAATCTATTGAAATTTCCATGGGCATCATTTCCGGCACACAAAAACATCTTCTTACCGGAGAGAAGCTGCTCTTTCCAAAACGTATATCCTTCGTGGAATCCATGCGTTAGCGCCCCATTGATAAATTGAATTCCTTCTAATCGGTCATCTTCAAAATCGTTTTTTCCCCATCTCCCGCGTCTAAGAAGAAGTCTTTGAAGCATAGAGATCGGTTCAAAAGGGTGAGCTGCTATCGATACGCTCTCTGCCTCTTTTATGTCAAGAACATCGCTAATAGAATGTTCGCTTCTTGTTTTAAGCCATCGTTCGGCGCTGTCTCCGCTTCCCTGAAGGAACCGTTCGTTGTTGAGAAGAAGGAAATGCACGTTTTGGCCCAAGCGGTTCCGGCAGCTTACTTCTTCCCCTTTAATTATAATGAATTCTCCGGTCTGTTCATTCAGATGTTTAACCTCGTCATCGAGCGCTTTCCATTTCGGGAAAGTGCCGTCAAACTCCAAATAATTGTCTAACGAATCGTCTAAATCGTAGGAATGATCGGTCACACAGAAAAAAGAGAGTCCCATTGCTTTGCCTAACTCGATAGAAGCTCCCAGCGGTGAGCCGTATTCTACCTGATCACTTGTGTAATTCGAATGTGAATGAATTTCCCCCAAAAAGAGATTGTCAAATTGTGGAAGTTTTTTGTCCGAGATATAGGTACAAAGCGGTTTATGGCTGGAAGTGCGATAATTGTCGTTATGATATTTTTTAAACTTTCCGTTCCGGCGAATGGTAAACTCAACATCGCTTTCTAAAAAGCCGTGGAAACCTATCACCGGGACGCGGTATATCCGCCACCAAAACCTATCCGTCAGAGAAAACACGCCGGAAAAAAGGACGATTCGTTCAGATGAAAAATCGTCTCGCAGCGTAATGGCAATTTCCGTCAGTTCACACGGATAGCGATCTGCGTCCTTTACAAAAAACAGAATCGGAAGAGAGTCGTGCGGATCGAGCCTGTGCGGCGCATCGGTAATAATTTCAGGTTCCCGCTTGTTCAGAAAACTGAAGAAGTATTTAAAACGATAATGGGTTTCGGCGTAAAGAACTATGGGAAGAAAAATAAATCCCAGAAATTTCACTAAAAATCGCAACGTTCCGAAGATCGTTAAAAAGTGCGTCCCTTCCATTGAACCTTTCCGCCGAAAAAAACGAGAAATGGGAGAAGAATGACATAGAGTATAAAATAAATCTCAAAATAGTAAAACCATTTCAGCTCGGAAATGCGTTCCACACGTTTCAGAAAGCGATAGAGGAAAATGTAATCGAAAATAAATTTAACCAAAAGCATGGAAGCGGAAAGAACAACACTACCCCAGTACAGCATAACAAACGGAGAAACATGCATGCAAAATCCGATGACCATAATAAAAAAGCCGGAAATTTTCATATCGAGAGCGCCTTTTCCCCAGCGCTGTTTTTGACGGAGAAGTGTTTTCCAATCGGAACATGGTTTGCTTTCCACCATCGTTTTCGGATCGATGGGATAAATATAATCCCATCGGCAGGAATCAATAATAGCCTGAACGATCGTATAATCCTCCGTGACACTGAACTTCAGTTTTCGGTAGCCGCCCACATGGTCGTATGCTTTTCTTTTAAACGAGAGATTGTTTCCGATACTGCCGTGCTGATGGCCGAGACCTGCAGTCGAAGCCGCCATGCCGAGAATAAATGCCCAGTCTAAAGATTGCATGCCTTCAAACCAGTTGGCATTTCTTTGCAGCGTAATTCCGCCGATCAGTCCGATATTTCCTTCATAATGCTGAGCAGTGCATTCGATCCAAGTGGATGGCACCGTGCAATCGGCATCTGTAATAAGAATCACCTCACCGTGCGAGGCCTCGATGCCGCAGGCCAGGGCATTCGGTTTGCCGGGCAGATTTGGATTTTCGGGCGCGGCAATGCAGAGAAGGTTAGGAAACCGCTCCATAAATGCTTTGCAAATATCCGCAGTGTTATCCGTGGAATTATCGTCGACAACAATCACTTCAAAAAGGTTCGACGGGTACGTTTGCCTAAGGACAGAAGTAAGGCAATTCGCGATATTATTTTCTTCATCGCGTGCGGCAATAATGACGGAAACGAAAGGAGATGCATGGCCGGCACGATCCCGTGTCCGGGTCAATCCGTACAAGAACAGGAGCACAAGACAGCCATAGCAAATCGTTGCGATAATGAGAAAAAGTTCAAAATTCATATTCCAAATCCCATCCGTTATCCTTCATCCTTCATCCTTCATCCTTCCCCCCTCCTCCTATCATTCATCCTTCATCATTCATCCTTCATCCTTCATCATTCATCATTCATAATGTTTCATCCTTCTAAAGTCGCAAATGTATAATGACGTTTTAAAAGCGAATCGAGAAGAGTACGAAGCGTCTGTTCTGCAGATCCGGAAGTAGATTTATTGTCGTGAAAAAGGAGGATGTCTCCTCCTTTAAAAGTCCGCCCGGCAAGAGATCGATCGAACGTATTTTTCCGGTGAAGATAATCTTTGGAATCAAACGACCAGAGTACCGGCTTTAAAGAACATTGCGCGGCAATCTTAAGCGTCTCAATGCGAAAATAACCGTACGGCGGCCGAAAAAATTTCGGCGTCGTGAGAGTATATTTTATAATCGCATCATTTGTTTTCAATAATTCGTCGTGGGTAACAGCCGCACTGCACCAGAAGAGATTTCTATGCATAAATCCGTGATTTTCCGCGGAATGTCCTTCTTCGGCAATGCGGCGCGCAAGTTCAGGATATCGTTCGATATGTTCGCCGTTGAGAAAAAAAGCAGCTTTAATACCATACTGCCTGAGTATATCCAGAACAGCAGGAGTCGCTGCAGGATGAGGCCCGTCGTCGAATGTCAGATGAATGCTCGGCGATTGCGTTCTGCAAAGAATCGATGGAAACAATCGCTCTATCACTGAAATAGGATATTTCAAGGTAAATGCCAATGTGTTATTAAATGCCCAGTCTGCATTGTAGCCGCAACCGTTAGTCGATTTAGCGGGAGGTGGTGCGGATCCTCCGACACCACCAAAACGCCGCCGGCTGCAGAAAAACAATTTCTGTGATAATCACTCAAAACTCTGTCATACCATGCGAAGAAATTCATTTCACGACTGTATCGTTACGTCCTCTCCAGCGAAGCGGTGCCAGCTGCCCGATAGCTGCCGCAATGAGAATATACGGAACATGCAGAAGCTCTGCAATGAAAAAATGGAAGACCGGGATGCGCTGTTCCCAGAGCTTTGCGCCTATGCGCAGGGTCAGGAAATCGACCGCAATTTTTCCTGCATAACCGACCGCGAGAGGCAGCCAGAGCTGCGGTGACCAAAACAGAAGCGCAGCACAGAACGCCGTACTCAGGAAAAAAAGATACAAACAAAAAAGTTCCAGAAGTATAGTCCAATCGGAATAATGTCCTTTCTTAGCTGCCCAGCGCAGGCGCTGGCGGAAAAAAGAAGCGGGATCATTGTTCGATTTTGTCGAGACGACGGCCGGATATTCCCATGCAAAATCAATGGAGCCGATATGCCGGCTCACCATGATGTTCATCAGCATTTCATCGTCGTTTGCCGCACTGCCGGAACCAAAACCGCCTGCAATAAAAAAAGCATCGCGCCTGTATGCAAGATTGGCGCCGTTGCAAATAATGGGTCGTTTCGATCCGATCAGTCCCGCTCCGACGCAAATGAGGCCGAGAAATTCGAGTTTTTCCATTTTAGAAAAAAACGACGATCCGCCTGTTTCCAAAACCGGACCTGCAACCATAACCACGCCTTTTGTAAAATGACGCACCATAGTCAAAGTCCAGTTATTCGAGACCGTGCAATCTGCATCGGTGGTAAGTATAATTTCGCCTTTTGCTTCTTCGATTCCGCGTGCAAGAGCCGCAGGTTTGCCGCTCCGGTCTGCATCCGCAGAAAGAATTTTAAGATTCCGAAAAGATTTGCTTAACTCTGAAAGTTTTTGAAATGTTCCGTCCGTCGAATGGTCGTCGATAACGATCACTTCAAAGCGATTCTTCTGATAATTTTGCAGCAGCAGGGAATGAAGGCACCTGCCGATGTTCCGTTCTTCATTCCGCGCCGCTACGACGATGCTCGCAAAGGGAATTTTTTCTTCAAGAGGCTGCCGGATTAATTTTGCGAAGCCAAGCTGAACGCGGGCGAGGAAGAAAAGATAATACAGCGTAAAAAAACAAAGACAGATAAGAGCGATAGTTTCACACACAAAAATATCCGTTACGGTTGTTTGTTGAATAGTTGACGTGAAGCGCTGAAAAAAGCCGAAAAGTCCATCGACCGGATAAATGGAATGCCGCAAAGCGCCGGCAGAAAAACATTGGCAAAGAAAATCAGCAGGGAAACATTGACGGAAGCGTCGTAAGAAACGGCAAAATGGGAAAAAACATACACGGAAGTCAGTTCCCGTACGCCAAGATCGCCGATGGAGAACGGCACGAATGATTTAAGAAACAAAACCAGGGATGTTCCCATAAACGCGGCGCCGGGAGATACGGGAACAAATGCATTGAAGAAAAAATACATCTGCAAACATATTGCGCCCCAGAACAGGAACGCAAAGAGAAGGGAAAACATTTGCCGCCGGCGATTGATGCTGAACATGCCGGCGACGATGCGTTCAAGCATCGGAAAACGGGAAATATATCTGGAAAAAATAAAACGGGAATTGCCGAAAATCGCAAAAGCGAAAAGGCTCAGGAGCAAAAGGAGAAAAGAAAGCGCTGCCGCAGCCGTACTGCCGGGGAATAACACAGGCGCCAGACACAGAGCGCCGGTCATGCAAAAAACCAGAAGCGTCTGAATACGATCGAGGAATGTCAATCCGATGACCATGGATTTTTTTGTCTCGGTCAGGTGCAGCGTGCGGCCTGCAAAATCGCCGATTTCTGCCGGAGTGAACGATCCGATTGTAATACCGAGCATAACGGATCGGATGGTCTCAAGCCACGATGGGTGTTCCTTTATCGAACGGAGCAGAATGTTCCATCGGATGATGCGGATACCGAGATTAACCGGAACAAGAGCAAATCCGGCGAGAAGAAACCGGATATCGGCAGCAGCAAAAAGACGAACGATGGAATGCACATCGACAAGCCTAAAAACAAAATACAATGCTATAGCAGCAAAAAATAATTTGCTCGCAAATACAATCCACGGATGTGTTATAAAGCTCCGGCACCGTTCTGTAAATGCTGAAATTTTCATTTTGATGCTTTCCATTCGAACGAAAAAATAAGGCCGAGCGGACCGATGCAGACGTTATACAGAAGATATAAAATCTCCATCCAGACGAATTTTGGAATCATGCCGTCGACTTCAAATTTCCCGGAACATAGTCCGATCAACATGGCGTCTGAAGCGAATTTCAGGCCGAAACAAATGATAAAAAAAACGGCATGTTCCGGAACAAGAAATACCGCCGGCAAAGCGCACAGTAATGCAAGGTTGGAAAAATGATATGCCGCAAAAAATAGTTTCATAGGAATCGTGAAAAATTGCGCTGCGGAGAAGTGACGTTTGCGCTGTTCCACGAATTGCCGGAAACTCTGCGGAGGAAGAGTGGGAACATGGGATTCGCGGTTCACGAGGTATTGAATTTTCCATTGCGTTGTACGGCGAACATGCTGGAGAAACAGATCGTCATCGCCGCTTATCGAGCGCTTAATCGATTCAAAACCTCCGGCTTCTTTGTAAACGGAAGCGCGATAAGCCAGATTACGCCCTGTGCAGAGCCAGCCGAGTTTCCAGCCGATGGAACCGCCCGCCCATATCCCTGCGCGGAATTCTTCGTAAGCGATAAATGAATAAAAGAGACGATTCCATCCGCTGGAGCCGCAAGGAATTTCATACGGAGAGAAGCCTGCTGTAAGGCCTATTTCCGGCTCAAATGATAAAACGATATTACGTAGCCATCTGGGCGGTGGAAAGCTGTCTGCATCGGTGAAACAAAGAATTTCCCCTTTTGCTTCCCGGATACCGGAAGCCAATGCGTTTTTTTTTGCCGGCATATCGGAAGGAACTTCGGTTATCGTAAGAATCCTGAGTTTTGGCCATCTGCCGGCAAAAGCATTAGCTTTTTCAAGCGTCCGGTCTGTCGATCGGTCGTTGACAAGAATAATTTCGAAATTATTGTAATCCTGCACCAATAAACAATTCAGAAGCCGGTCGATATTTTTTTCTTCATTGCGTGCTGCCACAATAACGGACACAAAGGGTTTATCCTTGGACAGATGCAGAGGCAGGCGGAAGACACCGAGCATCAAAGCGCAATGAACGCCAGCATAAAAAATACCGGAGAGAAGCAGAATAAATGTGAATGCTGTGACCATTATATGCTCAAAGATGTCAAATAATCGATCGGAATGCAATCTCTTTTAAATTGTAAACTGTGAATTGTGAACAGTAAACTGATGAACTAAATAACCTAATAACTGACGAACTAAACAACGTTGCACCTCCGCACGGTAGCACCGCTGAATAGCAACACCTTTTTTGCAGTTCACAGTTCGCAGTTTTCAGTTTGCAGCTTTATCGCTCATTGCTTCTCTTCCAAAAATCCGGTATCTTTCCAATAAGTGGTGAAAATCATTGCCAAAAACGCAGTATTTATCCTGAGGACTCTTGAAAAGATTAAAAAGCCATACGCTTTCGAAGCTGTTTATTCCCGAAACCGATAAAGCCGTTTCGAGTTCATATAAGAAGACTGTCATGCCCAACGGTGTGAGGATTGTTTCTGAATATTTGCCGCATGTCCGTTCCGTCTCTCTTGGCATCTGGGTGGATATCGGATCGCGCTATGAAACTTCCCTTGACAATGGAATCACGCATTTTATCGAACACATGGTTTTCAAAGGAACCAGGAGGCGGAGCACGCTGGCAATTGCCCAGAGCTTAGAGATGGTAGGAGGCTACCTGAATGCTTTTACGGGCAAGGAACATACATGTTTTTATGCAAGGGTTCTCGATGAGCATGTGGAACTTGCTATGGATGTCCTGTCGGATATGATCGTCAATCCGACATTTCCTTCCAAAGAAATCATCAAAGAAAAGAACGTTGTTATCGAAGAATTGCACGAGACGGAAGACGATCCGGACGATGTCATACACGATTATTTCGAAAAGGTTTTATTCGGCACGCATCCTTTAGCTCTGCCGATAATCGGGACGGAAAAGAGCATCCGCGCTTTTACTCGAAAACAGTTGTCAATCTTTCGCCGGACCCATTATGCGGCAGATAGGTTAGTCGTGGCGGCGGCAGGGAATGTCACACACGAAGAAGTTGTCCGGCTAAGTCATCGCTATCTGGGCGATTTAAAGCCTTCCGGGAGGATGGAACAGACGCCGGCTGCTGCCATTCCGTCTCCATCGCACGGGCGATTTGAATATAAAAGACATATTACACAATCGCATATTTGCATGGGTACAGTCGGATTCGATATACGGCACAAAAAGCGGTTTCCGCTGCAGGTCCTGAGCACGCTCATGGGCGATGGAATGAGTTCGCGCCTTTTCCAGAATATCCGGGAAAAGTACGGCTTTGCGTATGCGGTGTACAGCTTCAACAATCATCTTTCGGATACCGGTTCCTTCGGCGCCTATATCGGTACCGACGATCAGCATGTCGACCGCTGCATCGACCTGCTCTGGAAGGAATTCAAAAATTTACAATCGGTTTCCATTAAGAAAAAAGAAATAGATCGTGCAAAATCGCAGCTCAAAGGAAGTTTAATGCTCGGCCTGGAAAGCACATCCAACCGCATGATCAGGCTGGGAAGCTCGGAATTGTACTTCGGGGAATTGACATCCCAGGACGCAATTCTTAAAATGATTGACGATGTCACAATAGATCAAGTGGAAGAAGTTGCACAAGAATTGTTTCACGATTCGAGATTTATTACGATTATTTTTAGACCGGAAGAGAAGAAGTAACTGTGGAAAAGAAATCGCGAATCGCAGATTGTCAATTGTAAACTGCTGATATAGATTTTTTTAAATTCATTCACAAGGAAATACCATGAGTGATTCATCGATAAAAACAAATAAAGTCTCCATTTCAAAACGCGCAAGAGAAATACAGGGTTCGCCTATACGCAAACTTGCTTTTAGCGCCGAAGCAAGAAAAAAAGAAGGTATAAAAGTTTTCCATTTGAATATCGGTCAGCCCGATTTGCCGTCGCCGATTGCAGTACGGGATTTTATGCATTCATTTTCGGAAAAAACCATCGAATACGCACCGTCGAACGGGCTGCCGCAGGTTTTGAATGCATGGAAAAATTACTTTTTCCATTGCGGCATACATTATCACGAAAATGAAATGGTCGTTACAACCGGAGGTTCGGAGGCGCTGATCTTTGCACTTTGCGCTGTCTGTGATCCGGGAGATAATGTCATCGTCTTCGAGCCTTTCTATACGAATTATGCGGGATTTGCTTCGATCGCCAATGCAAATTTGACGCCGATTCCGTTGCGCATACAGGACAGTTTTCAATTGCCTTCGAAAGAGGAAATAGAAAAACATATCACGCCGAGAACAAAGGCAATTCTGTTTTGCAATCCTTCCAACCCCACCGGAAAAGTGTACCGCAAAGAAGAACTGCGTGAACTGGTAGATCTGGCGCTTGAATATAATCTTTTCCTTATATCCGATGAAGTATACAGGGAATTTGCCTACGAAAAAAAACCTATCAGCATCGCGAATATTCCGGAAGTTTTCGAACAGGCTATTTTGGTCGATAGCTGTTCAAAACGGTTCAATATGTGCGGAGCAAGAGTGGGTGTTCTGGCGACGAAGAACAGGGAAGTTCTCGATGCGGTTTTAAAATTCGGAATGGCAAGATTATCGGTGGCAACGATGGAACAACTTTCTATGGTTCCGATGTTAAATAATCCGAATACCTTCGTCAAGCCGATGGTGGAAGAATTCCGCAGGCGGCGCGATGCAGTATATGAGAGTTTGACGAAAATTCCGGATGTGACATATTACAAACCGGAAGGAGCATTTTATATTGTCGTCGGACTGCCGGTGAACGATGCGGAGCACTTTGCAAAATGGATGATAGAAGAATTCGACGATAAGAACGAGACCGTTTTAGTAGCTCCGGCACAAGGATTTTATGCAACGCCGGGAAAAGGAAAAAACGAGGTTCGTTTGGCCTTTATGCTGAACGTCCCGGATTTGCAGCGTTCGCTCGAGATTATAGAAAAAGCCCTCAATGTCTATAGAGGACAGTTTATTTAAGAGCAGTAAATAGTTCTTAGTTCGTTGTTCTTAGTTCGTAGCTAAAAAGAACTACGCACCAAGCACTAAGCACTACGAACATCTTCATAGTTTTGATATGATTAAAATCAACATAGACGGCAAAGAATTCCAGGTAGACCCGAAAAGCACCATTATCGAAGCGGCTGCTCTGAATGGAATAGAGATTCCGCATTTTTGCTGGCATCCGAAACTTACCGTTTCCGGAAACTGCCGGATGTGCCTTGTCGAAGTAGAAAAAATGCCGAAGCTTGTTATCGCATGCGCCACACAGGTTGCCGAAGGGATGGCCGTAAAAACACGGAGCGAAAAAGTTATCAAGGCGCGGAATGCCGTTATGGAATTCCTGCTCATCAACCATCCTCTCGATTGCCCGATTTGCGATGAAGCAGGGGAATGCAAACTTCAGGATTACGCGTATAAGTACAGCTCAGGAATCAGCAGGTTCCGGGAAGATAAGGTTCACAAGCCCAAACGGATCGAACTGGGTCCGAATGTTTTACTGGACGATGAACGCTGCATTATGTGTTCGCGCTGCATTCGTTTTTCTGAAGAAATTGCCGGTCAAAAAGTTCTGACCTTTACCGAACGGGGCACACATGTCGTTCTCAGGACATTCCCCGGAACGCAATTGGATAATCCATACTCGATGAATGTTATAGAGATCTGTCCCGTAGGCGCGCTTACAAGCAAAAATTTTCGTTTCAAATCGCGCGTGTGGGAAATGTCCTCGACGGAAAGCATTTGCACAGTCTGTGCCCGCGGCTGCAACGCAAATGTATGGGTCAGGAATAATGAAGTACTCCGATTGACACCGCGCGTGAATGCAGAAGTAAACGATATGTGGATGTGCGACGAGGGGCGGCTGAAATCCGTGGAACAGACCAAAGGGGGGAGGGTCTTGAATGGATGTCTTCAAAGAAAAGAAGGTATGCAGGCGGAAGTCGACTGGGACGAAGAACTTGCGAGGCTTATTTCCGATCTCAGGACTTATAAGAAAAATGAAATCGCCGGCATTGCTTCTCCTTACGCTTCCAACGAAGATAACTATGTTTTTCTCAGGCTCATGCGCGATATTATAGGAACGAAGAATTTATTTTTTCTTTCCCATGCCGGCAGCGGAAAAGACGACAATTTGTTAATTCGCGCAGATAGGACACCGAACCGGAACGGCGCGCTTCTTCTGGGGCTGCAATCGGGAGATGAAAATGAAAATCGGGAAAAGTTGATTGCAAATATCGTTAAACGGTCGATTAAAGTTCTTTATGTAATGGAAGATAATATTGCACTCGACCCGAAATTGCTTAAGGTACTGCCGAATCTGGAACTGCTTATCGTTCATGCTGCGGAACGCAGCCAAACGACGGCTCTGGCCGATCATGTAATTTCCGTCTCGAATGCAATGGAAAAACATGGAACGATGATAAATTTCCAGAAGAGAATTCAACGTTTGCGGCCTGCTCTCGTGACGGTAGAACAGGAACGTGCGCAGGAAAATTTATCCATGAGCCGGTGGGATGCATTTGCCGCGCCGAATGATAGATGGGGCAAAGGACCAAGACGGGATGCACGTCCATCATGGCGTGTTCTTCAGGCAGTGGCAAACGGACTGGGCGGTAAAATGAAATTCACATCTGCAGAAGACGTTTTTAAAGAAATGGCAGAAAAAATTCCGGAGTTTAAAGGACTGAATTATTTGAAGATAGGAGCGAAAGGAGTAGCTTTAAAGCGGTGAACTGTGAACTGTGAACGTAAACAGCAAACTGTGAACTGTAGCCGCGACGGGTCGTCGCGGAAGAATTTTCAATTGACAATTGCCGATTGAAAATTCTTAACCATTTACTATTCACCATTTACTATTTACCATTCACCGCATATATGATTATCATACTTTTAAAAATCTTTTTTATCGTTTTTTTCGTTCTTGTTCTTGGCGCTGCTCTTACAGTCTGGGCGGAACGGAGAGTGAGTGCGATTATTCAAAACCGCATAGGCCCGAACCGTGTTGGGCTTTTCGGTTTGTTTCAGCCGTTTGCAGATGTTGTAAAGTTAACGATGAAAGAAGATATCGTTCCCCGGAATGCATACCGCTTCATTCATGATCTAGCGCCGCTTATTTCAATTACTGTAGCGCTGAGCACTTTTGCCATTATTCCTTTCGGCAATACCATCCTCATTTTCGGGCAGACAATTACACTTAATCATTGCGGATGTGGATATCGGAATTCTGTATGTGCTGGCGCTGACATCCATCGGTGTGTACGGCATCAGTCTGGCAGGCTGGTCGTCCAGCAGCAAATATTCGCTCTTAGGCGGAGTAAGGTCTTCGGCACAGCTTATAAGTTATGAGCTTTCAATGGGATTATCCATCATTGGCGTTTTGATGATCTCCGGATCTCTCCGGCTTCAGGATATCGTTTTAAAACAAACTGAATACCTATGGATATTGCCCAAATGGAACATCTTATTGCAGCCGCTCGGGTTTATTACATTCTTTGTTGCCGCATTCGCAGAAACGAACCGATTACCATTCGATCTGCCGGAAGCAGAACCGGAACTTGTCGGCGGTTATAATACGGAATATACCGGAATGAAATTCGGACTATTTTTCCTGGCGGAATATGCAAACGTCATAACGTCGAGTGCTATAATTGCAACATTATTTTTGGGCGGATGGAGCGTTCCCTATATTGAATATCTCAATATTTCGCCCTTTGCAGTCAGCCTTCTTCAGATTGCTGCATTCTTTGCAAAAGTAATTCTCCTTGTGCTGTTTTTTATTATCGTCCGCTGGACGATTCCGAGATTCAAATATAACCAGCTCATGCAATTGGGATGGAAAGTGATGCTTCCAGTTGCAATTATAAATTTATTGCTGACAGCGATGGTGCTTTTGTTTATGTGAGATAGAAGTTCGTAGTTCATAGTTCGTAGTGCGTGGTTCGTATTTTTGAATGCAAAGCTATGAACAAACTAAGAACCACGAACCACGAACGAAGAACTAATCCCCGGAAAGAATCGATATCCTTGTTGATTATGCATAATAGAATAATTAGAAAAACAGATCTTACGTTTTTGCAGAAACTTTACATCCCGGAGATTCTCAAAGGATTAAGACTGACGATTGCGCAAATGTTCAGACCGAAATTTACGCAGCAATTTCCGGAAGAGCGTTTTATCCCGTCTGCTTCTTTCCGCGGGCGTCCCGTACTCGTAACGGAAAACGGCGTGGAACGGTGTGTAGCGTGCGGGTTGTGTTCGAGAGTGTGTCCCTCGCTTGCCATTGAGGTTCAGGCTTCAGAAACGGAATCCATAAAAGAACGATATCCGATAAAATTTGAAATCAATATGCTGCGCTGTATTTACTGCGGATTTTGCGAGGAAGTCTGCCCGGAAGAAGCCATAGTCATGAGCAACGAATATTTGCTGGCATTTTCAAGTCAGGAAGAAGCTGTTTTTGGGAAAGATAAACTGGTTAAATCGACTGCTGAACTCCGTGATCGATTGGAGTGGCTGAGAAAGAATCGTTGAAGCAGTAAATGGTTAAGGATGAATAAGAGAATATTTTTTTGAGAACTTAAGAATATCAAGGGGATAAAGGGATGATAAACGAGAGACCGCACAAATAATTGGAGGTATGGCAGAAAAGTATCGAATTCGTAAAATCGATATATGAACAAACGAGTAGACTACCAAGGGAAGAAGATTTCGGGCTAAGATCTCAAGTAAGAAGAGCTTCCGTTTCCATCCCATCAAATATTGCAGAGGGATTGTTCAGATCATCGTATAAAGATAAAATCCACTTCTTAAACATAGCACAAGCCTCGATAAGTGAAGTAGACACTCAGATAGAGATATGCCGTACATTGGGTTATATCCCTGAAGAGAACTATATACAAATAGAGACAGACATGCTTCACCTGGCAAAATTACTATCTGGCTTAACACGAAAGCTGAAGGAATCATAGGTTTCCATTCACCATTCACCATTCAATATTCACCATTTACCATTCACTATTCACCATTCACCATTCACCATTTACCATTCACCCTTTACCCTATTAGGCTATTTGCAATTAAAAATAAAAGCATTACATTTCTCTCCACTACATTTGAGAGGGATAAAAAGCCTGAAAAATCTTTAAACCATTTACCATTTACTATTCACCATTTACCATTGACTATTCACCATTTACCATTGACCATTCACATCTTTTGGGGGAATAAAGAACATGTTTTCAAAGATACAAAGTGCATCCACCTTCGGTGTTCACGCCACTCAAGTTCAAGTAGAAACCCAGCTCGATCAGGGGCTGCCGAGATTTTTTATCGTGGGTCTGCCCGACAATGCTGTCAAAGAAAGCATGCATCGCGTTATTGCCGCTGTAAAGAATTCCGGTTTTAAATTTCCCAATAGACGCGTCACCATAAATCTCGCGCCGGCGGACGAAAAGAAAGAAGGATCGGCATACGATTTACCCATTGCGCTGGGAATACTTTTTTCCTCGGAGCAAATAAAATCTGCTGTCATGCAGGATTTCATCATTCTCGGAGAATTAGCCTTAGACGGCTCACTTCGTCCCGTCCATGGTTCATTAGTGATTGCATGTGAAGCAAAAAAATACGGAATACGAAAAATGATCGTCCCGGAAGAGAACGCTGCTGAAGCCGCAATGGTCGAGGGCGTTGAAGTTTATCCTGTACGAACATTGCGGGAATGCATAGACCTGCTTTCAGGCGAACATTCCATGCTCAGTCCGATGAAGGTCAATTTAAAAGAAGTTTTCGAAAAAGAGCAAAGGTTCGCAACCGATTTTTCCGATGTCAAAGGGCAGGAAAGCGTTAAAAGAGCGCTGGAAGTTGCGGCTGCCGGAGGGCATAATGCATTGCTCATAGGTCCTCCCGGTTCCGGAAAAACTATGCTGGCAAAACGTCTTCCGAGTATTTTGCCTCCCATGACGTTTGATGAGGCGCTGGAAACGACAAAGATACATTCCGTTGCAGGCATGCTGCCGCCGAATACTGCGCTTGTCGCAACGCGACCGTTCCGCTCTCCGCATCATACTATTTCTGATTCCGCACTTGTTGGAGGCGGATCGATCCCGCGGCCGGGAGAAATATCGCTGGCGCATCATGGAGTCTTATTTCTTGACGAACTGCCTGAATTTGCGAGAAATGTTCTGGAGGTCATGCGTCAGCCGCTGGAGGACAGTAAGGTTACCGTCAGCAGGTCTAAAATGTCGATTGATTTTCCCGCGAACTTCATGCTTGTATGCGCCATGAATCCATGTCCCTGCGGCAATTACGGCAATCCAAATCAGGAATGCACATGCAATATGAACCAGATACAAAAATATGTCGGCAAGATATCGGGACCGTTGTTGGACAGGATAGACATACATGTGGAAGTTCCCGCGGTAAAATACAATGAACTGGCATCGAAGAGGGAAGGTGAAACATCGGAACAAATACGCCGCCGGGTTATCGAAGCAAGAGAAGTGCAATCCAGGCGATTTAAAGATATGCCGGGAATGTACAGCAATGCGGATATGCAGTCCAACGATATAAAACAATTTTGCCGCATAGATTCCACAGGAGCGGAATTACTGAAAATGGCAATGGATAAATTAGGATTTTCTGCCCGTGCGTACGATCGGATATTAAAAGTCAGCAGAACCATAGCCGATCTTGCCGGAAGCGAAAACATCCGTCCGGAGCACTTGAGCGAAGCCATACAATACAGAAGTCTCGATAGAAATTTTTATGTGATATAAAAAGTGATTTGTAGCCGCGACAGCTGTCTCCGAGAATATTGCTAAATATTATCGGGAGGTCGTCTCGGATGATTATGATATCACAGCCCCGACACCACCCGCCTAATGCCTGCCGCAGCGGCAGGGCGGTGTCGGCTACACTGGGGCGTTGCGGAAGGCCTTCATCTTCGATTTCGGCAAACTGGCGACATTCTTCATTATTTGATCGTTGCTGCTAAAATGCCTATATTTATTAATAATGGAACTGATCAGTGCGTTAAAAGTCTCTGCTAAACATTGGATCAGTGATATAAAGCAGACACAATATTATTATTTTATGACAGAACAAAGCAAAGAAATAAAGCGGTTTATTAAAAACCACAGCAGTTTATTCTGGTATATAAAGGAAGATGCAAAGGAAAGCATAAGTATGGAGTTTTTGGTGGAAACCATATTAAATTATGGCGAGTTGAAGGATGTGAAAAAATTGCTGGCATTACTTGGAACGAAAAGGACCGCTGAAATATTTTTCAAACAAACCCACAACAAGCGATGTAATTATTTTCCCAAAGTAAAATATTATTTTACTCTTTATTTTAATCGGCATGCATAAGGAAATATTGACTTCATCTCAAAATGAGTTGCTTCCTTTTGTGAAAATGTTCCGGAAGGATTTTTATTTAGTCGGCGGGACAGCTATCGCCTTGCAGATCGGACATCGCAGGTCGATTGATTTCGATCTATTCACAAATGCAGAATTTCTAAATATACAAAAAATAAAAGCCCGATATAAAGAAGCTCAGTTCCAGAGGAAACGGATTATCTACGAAGCATTCGATCAGCTCCATATAATGATCAATGACGTCAAAATTACTTTTTTCGCATTTCCATATCCTGTAAAGGCAACAGTATCATTTGACTCTTTTTGTGTAATGCCTAACCTGTTGACACTTGCCGCGATGAAAGTTTATGCATTGGGGGGAAGAGCAAAGTGGAAAGATTACGTTGATCTATTCTATATTTTGAAATCTTATCACAGTCTTGATCAAGTATCCCGCAAGGCAGAAAAGGTTTTTCGGGAGATGTTTTCAGCCAAATTGCTCCTCCAGCAATTGTCATACTTTGAAGATATTGACTACTCAGAAGAAATTGAATTTATTAGACACGAAGTTCCCAAAGATGAAATTAAGAAATTCCTTATAAGTATTGCAACAGAAAGAATCTGATTTGATCTGATTGTGAAAGGAATTTATTTTGTTACGATGGGATATTATTCGGCTATATCCAACTCCAAATCAAAAACTATCTTAAATCACAATTCAGCATCTTCTTGATCTGCTGTCTAATATTTTGTATCCGCAACAACTTGTCCCGAAAATATTGTTAAATATTATCGGTAGGTCGTCACAGAGAGCACCAATATGACTTTGTAGCCGCAACAGCTTCTCCCGAGAATATTGCTAAATATTATCGGGAGGTCGTCGCGGAAGGCACTGACACCACCCGCCTGAATGACTGTGTCAACAGTCGGGCAGGCCGATGTCGGATACAGAGGGCAATCGTGGGAGGACACTAACATAACCTTGTAGTCACGACGGTAATTGCCCATCGAAAACATCCGCAACGAACCGTCGCGGCTACAGAAACGAACCAATTAAGAGTTCACAGTTCGCAGTCAAAGATTTTAGCCACATTGAACGTTTCCGCAAAAATATTTATATTTACATTAATATTTTATTTATTATCCGGTGGACAGCAAAGAGAAAATGGTTTTCACATATATACAAAAACGCGAGATAGAAGCTCGTCTTGTAGAGTTTGGAAAAAGTCATGAAGAGATTCTTGCATTGTATATCTTTGGCTCTTTTTTGACTTCCCGTGCACCTGAAGATATCGATATTGCTCTGCTTTTACACTCAGAACCCGACAACGATGTTTTCAAAACACGGGCAAGATTTTCTCAATCTCTCTTTGGATATACTGCAATAGATGATATCGATTTACTCTTTTTACAAACTGCAGATCCAATCATCCGAATGCAGGTGCTTCGACACGGGAAACTTCTTTTTTCACACGATGAACGATATCTTCAACAATTCATCATACAAACGCTCGGCGCTTACTATGACCTCAAGCAAATCAGAAAGCCGATAGAACAAGCTATTTTAAATGGGAGAATTTATGCTTGATACCGATGTCGTGTACGGAAAAGTTGACATTATCCAGCGCTGTTTACGGCGGATTAAAGACGTGACCGGATTAAATCCCACGTTATTGGAAGATATCGACAAGCAGGATATTTTTGTTCTAAATTTACAACGCGCTATACAGGCCGTCTTGGATCTTGCGGCTCATGTTATCGCTGCAGGCGGACTTGGATTGCCAAGAGATTTAAAAGAGCAATTTCACATTCTCCATGCCAAGGGAATTATCACAGAAGATCTATCCCTGCATCTGGAACAAATGGCGGGATTCAGAAATATAGCCATGCATGAATACCAAATCATCAATCTTGATATTTTGAAGAAAATACTTCAGGAACGTTTACCAGATCTGGAAGCATTCTATACGGTGATTATAACTTACTACCGATTGGACAAAGAAGGATAAGAACTATTTACAGTTCACAGTTTACAGTTTACAGTTATCAGTTTACGGTTCACAGTTTACAGTTCACAGTTTACCGCTCTTAGATGACCACTGAAGAAAAACAAAATACATTAAAAAAAATATTCTGGGATTACTCTTTTTCCGGACATGAACTGTATTCAATTCATGAAAAGAAAAAAGATACGGAATCTATTACGCAAGAAAAAATATTTATAAGAATGTTGGAACGACTCGGATGGCATGCTGTTCTCGATATTCTCGGGGTCGAAAAAGTAAAATTATTATTGAAAAAAGAAACTATCGCCAATATACGCCAGAAAGAATTGCGTGAACGGTATGAATTCATACAAAAAATATTATTCGAAGAAACTGTATTCTTTACAGGATGGGGTGATGAGTATTATCAAAGAATTAAACACACCCTTTTTTCTAACCGGTGGTACTGCTCTAAGCAGGCATTACTTTAACCACCGCTACTCAGATGATCTTGATCTCTTCGTTATCTCTGATCCGGAATTTCAGGATTGGATTGAAAGAGTGTTGGAGGGTTTATATGAAGCCGAAAATGGAACGAATTCGTGATGGAACGACAGACGATAAGAAGATTAAAAGATTTTGTTCAAATATTTGTACATTTGCCTGAAGAACAAACAAACAGCTTGAAAATTGATTTTGTGAATGATGTTGCCGCGCATTATGGTTCTTTTGAAGAGCATGAGCGTCTTGGAAGAATCGATAGCTGGAGGAATATTTTATCGAATAACATAAGCGCGTTGTTCCGTTTTGAACCGAAAGATATTGTCGATATCTGGATGCTGTCAAAGAAGAGAGCATTCCAATGGCAAACGATTCTTGAAGAAGCAAAAAGCAAAGAAGCCGGTGTTAAGCCGGAAATTATCTATAATATTCTAAGGTCTTTTCCTGGCGAAAAATTAGATAGCATTCGATGGATCCGGAAACCGGAGTATGTCAGAGTAAAAAGCGACATAGAAACGATTGCTGACGATCTTTTCTATGGAAGAGAAAATTCGTTGGTAGAAAAATAATTGTAGTCCCATGAGATTTATGACGTCACCCTGCCCGACATGTTTCACCTTGTGGCAGTCGGTGTCAACTACAATACCAAACAATGAACCGCCGCATTTCCGCACCGCTGCACGGCAACACCTTTAACTATTTACCATTCACCATTCTATTCACTGATTTACAATCATCGATTGGATTGTTTTTTGGCGAGATAGGTCAAAAGGACCAGATGCCTGGAATTTTTTTGACTTTTTTGTGAATCTCACGACAAAAAAGAGTACCTTTACCATGTAAATAGTAATTGATTCGATTTAAAATTCCGAGCGTATGCACAACCTACCAACGGAATTAATTTTTTATATGAAAAAGACAATAAGAATCATAAAACAATCTGACGAACCGGCAGCGGATGCGGAGTATTGGAGAAGCAAGACTTCCGATGAGCGCATAAGCACGGTGCAGATTTTGCGAGAGCAATATATTACGCTGTTCCATAAGGAACGAGAGTATCGTGAAAGTAGAAAAGGATTACGAAGATTTTATTCGGTTGTTAAACTCTCAGAGCGTTGAGTACCTGCTTGTCGGAGCGTATGCGGTGGCACACTATGCCGAACCGCGCAATACGGGCGATATAGATTTCTTGATAAATCCGACAAATAAAAATGCGAAAAAGGTGCTGGCTGTACTGAAGAAATTCGGTTTTGAGAAGCTCGATATTTCAGAGAATGATCTTCTCAATCCTGATATGGTGATTCAATTGGGATTTCCCCCCGTACGAATAGATTTGATCACTTCATTGGGTACGGCGAACTTCAAAGACATGTACAAAAAGAAATCAATGATCAGAATGGGAAAAGAAAACACAAACGTTATATCATACGAACATCTTATTACTTCGAAGAAAGCAGCAGGACGGCCAAAAGACAAATCCGATCTGGCGGCGCTCAAAAGATCGAGAGGAATACATTCAAAAGCTGTGAGGTAGGATAAGTCGATAGAAGGAATCATAATAATGAACTGAACATTGAACGTCGAACGGCAACACTGCAGCCTGCCCGATTGTTCACACAGTCATTCAGGCGGGCACCTTTAACCACGCACTAAGAACTTCATTCATCCGCAATAAACTGTTTTTTAATTGGCAATTGACAATTTGCAATTCGCGATTTCCCCACCGTTCACCATTTACTGTCTACAATTTTTCAATTCGCAATTTTCTCCTCCATTCACTATCCACTGATTTATAAACCTCCGCACCTCAGCACTGCAGCACGTTGCGTCGTTGAACCTTATTCCATTCACACCTTGCAATTTTTGAACATTTAGTATATATTAAATAGTATATATAAATAGGATACTATGCAAACCGTAAAAATTATTAAAAATGGCGGCAGCCAGGCTATCCGGTTACCTCGATTATACCGGATTAAAGGGAAAGAAGCGTATGTCAAAAGGGTGCCGGAAGGGATTTTAGTGATAGAAAAAAATGATCTCTGGACAGCGTTTGAAAAGTGCCTGGAAGATTTTCCTCCGGATTTTCTCAAAAAAAGAAGAAAGCCTATAAATCACAAAAGACGGATTTTTGAATGATATATTTGCTCGATACTGATATTTGCTCATATATCATTCGCAAACGACCCCGAAACCTTATTGATAAGTTTAAAAGTATTCCTCTTGGGGAAATTGGACTTTCTGTAGTGACAATATGTGAATTTGAATCGGGAATTCCAGGCAGTTCTCATCCGGAGAAGCTAAGGTCAGCAATCAATGCATTTCTATCACCATTTAGTATTATTGACTTCCAACAAACCAACGCTGTTTCATTCGGAATTATTGATTCCTACCTGCACGCTAAAGGAACACAGATTGGGGATATGGATACAATGATTGCTTCCCAAGCTCTTTCCCGTGGACTAATATTAGTGACCAATAATATTAAGCATTATTCGCGAGTACCCCATTTAAAATATGAATCGTGGAAATAAACAGTTGTCAGTTCACAGATATCAAGATAACCTTGTAGCCGCAACGGTTCGTCGCGGAAGGGATGACTGAATATTGAACCTCGAACGGCAGCACTTCCGCACTTTATCAGAGCCATTCACCATTCACCATTCAATTTACCATTTACAGTTCACAGTTTTTAACCACATTGAACGTTTCTACGAAATTGCATATATTCCTATCAATATCAATCTATGGTCAGGCAAACAGAAGAGACCGCAGAGGAAATGGAAACACAAACGGATCAATACCAAAGAGAAGTCTACCGCGCTATGACGCCGCAGCAGAAATATGAAGTGATGCAATCACTTATCGATTCGGCACGGACAATGAAATACGCCTATTTCCGCTCGATACATTCTGATTGGACTGACCAACAAATACAACAAGCATTGTGCGAATGGTTTCTGTATGCCCGCTCTTGATCTTATTTCAATCTTTATCATTCCGCTTAATTGCACAGGAATAGATTATATGGTAACCGGGTCAGTTGCACCGATGTTGTATGGCGAGCCGCGCATGACGCACGATATCGATTTGATCGTGGATCTGCATACGGAGCGTATTCCAGCTCTGCTGAATGCTTTTCCGGAAACAGAATACTATCGTCCGCCGGAGGAAATTATCGGCGTCGAAATTGCCAGAGTGCAGCGAGGGCATTTCATTATTATTCATCATGCAACAGTATACAAAGCGGATGTTTCCCGAGGTCATCCGCGACCACCGGTCGCGGCTACAGAAAGATGGTCGTAAGCGCCCCTATGTTATCCGCAACAGGCTTGTCCCGAGAATATTGCCAATTATTATAGGGAGGTTGTCGCGGAAAGACACCGACATAACCTTGTAGCCGCAACGGGTCGTCGCGGCTACAGAAACAAACCAATTAAGAGGTCATAGTTTACAATTCTCAGTTCCGACTAAGCACCATCTTTTATCCTTGAATTTTTCTCAAAAAATTGCTAACTTATTATGATTATTTTGATAATATTGTTGGAATATCGTTCTATCATATATTTTGACTCAACTAAGCAGACGCAGGGTTGAAAATATTCGATTTTCTTAAATAGGGCACAATTAGAAAGTGATTACCATGTTAAAGCGCGTATACCCATATTCACCGGAAATTTTAAAAATTTTAGGCAAAAAAGTAATTTTTTTTGCAAAAATATGCATTTCCGGGTTTATGATCACTTTCCTAATGAATGGGCTTCTCATCGCTCCGGCATATTCGCAGAGCGCCGCCCAGGTCGAAGAAGCAAAAGCAAAACTCGGTACAATGACTCCGGATGAAATCCAGGCTGCAGTTGCAAAATATGGAATGACAATGGATGAAGCCGAAGCCAAAGCGAGCTCCGTCGGAATCGATTTGCAGAGTTATCTTAAAGGGCGTGCTGCTGATTCAACACCTGCAGCGCCGCCGCAAACACAGGTCAACATACAACTTACACCCAATTCAAATGGTGTCACAGGCCAACCTGGCGCCGCAGCGCCTGGTATTCAGACCCCTGGCCTTCCAATGAATGATACCTCACACAATATCGGTCCAGCAACTCTCATTACGAAGCCTACAGTTCCCGCTATAGATACATCGAAAGCGACGAAAGAGGCAGCACCTATATTAGGACCCGGCGGTATTCCATATTTTGGTTATAATCTTTTTAAAGGACGCACATCAGATTTTGATAATAATCCTAATCTGACAGACAATTCCTATATCATCGGAAAAGGGGATGTTCTCCGTATTTCACTTTGGGGAGATACTCAAAGCATGAATGATTATACGGTAGATGATGAGGGAAGAATTGTCATGCAGCCGGTAGGCGCAATACTTGTTGCAGGATATACACTCGATCAGGCAAAAAAAATGGTTCTTCATACGCTTGCCCGATCAATTGCCGGGCTTACTGGAAGACCTCCAACGACTATGCTGGATCTAACCATCTCCCGATTACGTCCTTTGCATGCTTACGTCATGGGAGAAGTGGCTAATCCCGGCGCTTATTCCATGAATCCTTTTTCAACTGTGTTCAATGCGCTCTTTACTGTGGGCGGTCCGCTTATTCAAGGCGGAATGAGAGAAATCCGACTTGTACGGAACGGTAAAACCGCAGTAAAAGTCGATTTATATGATTATTTGATCGGAACAGAAAAGACAAACGATATCCGAATAAATGAAAACGATATGATATTTGTCCCATTGCGCGGAAGAACAGTGGGCATCAGGGGCGCCGTACCTCGTTCTGCCTATTATGAACTTCTTCCAAATGAAAATTTAAGGCGATTATTAGAATTTTCCGGAGGGGATTCGCAATACATTTTATCTTCAAAGAATTCAAATAGATCGAATTGTTCCATTTGCGGAACGTAAGCCCGGTGAACTCGAAAGACAAATCTTCGATATCGATTTTACAGATATTTTACTCCACAACAAAGATTATAAATTAGAAGATGGGGATATTGTTACAATCTATCCCATTCAGGATGAAAAAGAAAATTATGTGCAAATAGGCGGCGCCGTTTGGAGACCGGGTACATATCAGCTCGAGAAAGTTCCAAGAATCAAGGATCTTATTCAAGAAGCGGATAGTTTAGATCCGGAAGCATACCTGGATCGCGCTAAATTGGTACGAACGTATGAAGATAAGCGTACGGATGTATTTTATATCGATCTCAATCGGGCGATGGCAGGTGATACACTTAATAACTTAGAATTAGAATCCTGGGATAGTTTGTATGTTTATACCTGGCAGGAAATCCTTGCTAACACCGATAGTGTTAGAGTCGAGGGAATAGCAAAACATCCCGGCACATATCCACTTTATGGGAATTTTACGTTGTATAATTTGGTCAAAGATGCCGTAGGATTATCCGATACACTTTTCAGGCAGCAAATTTATCTGCAGCGAGCTGATTTGGTACGTTTGAACAAAGATCGCTACACTTCCCGTATTATTACATTTAATCTCTGGGATCTTTATCAGGATCATTTTAAAGATACAATTCTCTTACCGGGAGATCGTATTATCATCTATCCGATCAATGCCGTCCAATTTACGGATAGATATGTCGATATTGGCGGGAGTGTAAAAACACCGGGCAGGTATAAATTGGCAGAGAATATGACGGTGCTTGATCTCTTGATTGAAGCAGGAGGGTACACAGAAGACGCATCTGCAGATCAGGCGGAAGTCTCCAGAATTGAACGAAGCGGAATTGGCCGTGATTCATTAACAAGAATTCTATATGTTCCCATACCCGATTTTTTCGATCCGAATACTCTCTCTCAAGAAAAAGTCGTCCAATATCGCGCAACAAGCTTCAAGCTGCAGCATCGCGACCAGGTTTTTGTTAGACCGGATCCAAAATATATTTTCCAGAAAAACGTAACAATTTTTGGAGAAGTAAATCATCCGGGAACTTATGTGTTGAGCAAATTGAACGAACATCTATCGGATATTATCAGACGTGCAGGTGGAATAAAAAATGGAGGATACGCAGAGGGGGGGAAGGTTGTTCGCGGTGGGATGAGAATGAGAATCAATGTTCGTTATGCATTAGAGGATCCGGAAGGTGACGACGATATTATTGTGCAAGCAAATGATACCCTTACGATTCCAAAAGAACCCTCTGCTGTGTTGGTATCCGGAGAAGTCAATAATCCGGGTTTATTTTCCTATGTTGACGGCAACTCCGCATCATACTACATTAAAGGATCGGGTGGCGTCACAGACAGTGCGGATTTTATATTGATTACTTTTCCAACGGGAATTAGCAAGCAAGTAGGAACGCACTGGTGGTCTTCAAACCCGAAAATACCGGATGGATCGAGTATCTTTGTAGCAAAGGAAAAACCGGAACCACCTGAGATCGTACCCAAAGATAAGCAGACAACGACGTTCGATTTTGTAAAAGACATGCTGGCAATAGTTGTCTCGTCTGTAACAATTATAGTACTTGCAGCTAAATTATAGAAGATTGATCCATCATATTTTAAAATCTGAAATATATATTGTACTACTGATCTAATATTGTAGCCGCGACCGTTGGTCGCGGATGGTCTCAGACATCAATAATTCGCCGTAAGAGGTTGACGTTGGCTGCACGACAGAAAGAATATGAAAAGATCTGATTAAAAATAGACCAATCGATCAGAAGGTTGAAGATGGGAAAAATGTAAGAGATAAGCGTATTATTCGTATGAAAAAGAAACAGAAAAAATGCAGCAACGTACTATGAGACTTAAAGAAAACATGAGAGACTTTTTCGCTCGTTATGTAAAAGAAAAATTTCCGGGTGCTAAAGTATATTTATTCGGTTCCAGGATAGATGACAATGCAAAAGGTGGAGATATAGATATCCTGATTATTTCAAACGAAAAATTAAGTTTTATGGACATCTCCCAAATGCGAATACGTTTTTATAAAATGTTTGGTGAACAAAAAGTAGACATTGTAAATTTTGCATACAATGAAGAGGATCCTTTTAAGAATATTGCTTTAAACAATGCGATAGAGTTATGACACACAGCGATCAAGATCTATTAACGGAATTACAAAGAGATTTTAATGATTTAGCAAGCGCCGCTGAAAATATGGCGTTATCTTATAAAAAATGCAAAAACATAGGAATCAAAGGACGGCATGATTAAAGAACATATTGAACAGTTGTGCTAATCCTTCAAAAATAGCCGCTCGAAATATAGCGATCGAGCGCCTGACAATTTTGTCTACAGACTTTGTGCTGCGACGGTCAAGATGTCCGAAAATGAAAGCATTTTTCACAAACATTTTTAAAAAGTATAAATTATGAAAGATGATAGAGAAGAAATATCGGAGCAAAAAAAAGAACCATGGGATAAGCGGCTTCAAGATTTTTTAAACACACTACAGCCGTATATTTTACGTGTGCAGGAAAAACGTAAAAAGTGGCTCATTGCTAATGCCATAGGTGCAGTTGTTATCATTTTAGGAATGCTAATTTTTGCAAAACCATACTATGATGTCTCAGTTGATATTTTACCTGATTATGGAAACAAAACAGTTCTATCAAGCGGATTAGGTGGATTGGCATCAATGGCTAGTTCATTGGGTGGTATTTCCCTAAAGGCAGATCCAAATGAACTATACGAGAATGTACTTCAAAGTGAATGCGTACTTGACCCAGTTGTTCTGAATAAGTATTTAACGGAAAAATTTAACGATTCAATAAATTTAGTAGATTATTTTGAAATTACACCTGACAACAGTGCTCCTCCATCTCTTCAAGAAAGAAGTCGTCTATTAAAATTATTAGATAAATTTAGAAAAGTAAGGATGCAGACTGACGTCGCTCGTACAACAAAAATATTGACCGTTAGTATAAGAATGCCGGAATCAAAGCTTGCTGCTGATGTTGTTAATCGACTTGTTGAATCGCTTGATCTATATGTTCGAACACAACGAAAATCGAATGCATCTTACCAGAGGGCATACATTGAAAAGAGAATCAAAGAAGTATCAGATTCCTTAGTTGTGGCTGAAGAAAGATTTAGAGGTTTTAAAGAGGGAAATATTGCGAGTGGGGCTAATCCGAGATTAATGCTTGAGGAAAGTAGGTTGAGCAGAGATATTGATCTACTGCAAACTGTCTATTCAGATTTAATACGACAATTAGAATTAGTAAAACTTGAGGAGATAAAAGATGTTCCGATATTGAATATACAAGAATTAGTCGGAGATCCAGTTATTAAAACAGGACCATCTCGTATAAAATGGTCAATTGCACTGATGTTTTTTTATGCAAGTATTGTAACCATTTCTTTTGCAAAATTTCCTGAAATTCGAAAAGGGTGGTTTATCATAAAAACTTTTTTTATGAATTTCGGTAAAAAAAACATTTAATGATTTCCTCCAAGTATATCTGCTAATTGCTTAAAAATAATAGAGAATCTATCAGATGATATTAGACAGATTGAATTGATTATTATCATATTCTTTACAAACATTCTCCCTATTGTAGATAGCTTCAATCTTCGTTATTTCGTAACTGCTCAGCGTAATTGAGGAACCGGAGACAAAGGATTTCCTGCAAAGATGCTTGAAAGAGCAGAGAGAATATTGACACCTTGTTTTTTCATTGTGGAAATGTATCCACGAATGCGACAATAAGAGAGCGCACCATGATGACTACGGAAGGTGCCGGATATCTTATGTTTAACTTTCACCATGCGCAAGTCTCGTTCGGCCAGATTGTTTGTAAATGGCACCGTTGGATCAAAGAGAAATGCCAATACCTCATCACGGTGCTCGTGAAGACGATTCAAGAGATTTCTGGTTTTCGATTGTTTGACTCTTCCGCGTTTGTGCGGAGACCCTCGATTGAGACGGTTCAGACGAAATCCGGATTGTAAAAGAGTATCATAACGGTGAACCGAACGTGTAACAAAGTTCTTTGATATAGGTTTTGTCTGGATCTTCTCTTTGATGTGGAATAACAGATCGATCAGTTTCTGAGCCCAGGCTTGATGATAGTCCTCATAAACAGAGCGTAATTCCCTCACAATATGGGCATTACAATACGCATGAGTCAAGTGGTCGTAGCGTGCGTAGGATTCCCAGAAATCGTGGATGATTCTTCCTGTGGTTTTAGGAAGGATACCGATTTTATCCATTGCTTCTTTTCCGCGCTTGGAGTCAATGCCATAATGCGTATAGATATCGGTAGAAGCAGTATGGATCCAGTGTAATTTGTTCTCGCAGAACATCCCGGTCTCATCAACATGCAGAATCGGAGCTTGCTGCAACTGTTCTTTGATCTGTTCTTCAGTTTGTGCCAGATGTCGATAGGCTTCTGCAATCCAGTTCTTGAGTGTGCCTTCGGAGAGTGCGCATCCAAAGATGTCTTGCAAAAACTCTGTTGTTCTCTCAAAAGGAATGATCTGGTGTTGCATCATATATAGAACGATACTCTTGATAGTAGAACCGAATTGTGTTGCTTTGGTGATATCCTGAGGAAATATGCCGGATGTCTTCGTATGACAACACGGGCATTGTTTCACCTCGGAACGATGTTCTGTGACTTCCATCTTCACCTCCGGAAGATCGAAGACTTGACGGGTCTGAACAGCTTGGACGGGAACGTGTTCTAACGAAGAACCACAACCGATGCAGGTACGGGCAGGATGAATAACAACATGATCGATGTTAGTAGACTTTCGCAAGGTTGTTCCCGGGTGGCCTGTTTGACCGCCTGTCGGACGTTGTTTTTTGTTCTTTACTGTGCCACTTTGTATATTGCGTCTATACCCATCACTGAAAGGAGATTTATGGCTGTTCTGACTATTTTTGTTAAGTGCGATTTCCAATTCGATGACTCGTGCGTCTAACTTGTCTATTCGATCAAGAAGCAGCAAGATAAGATCTGCTGCCGCTTCCGGTTGAGTTTTGCAGAGATGTATTAATCCTTCTCGTGTGTATTTTTGCTTTTCCATACACACAAGATATAAAGTGATTTCTAAAAGTACAAGCCCTAACTCTATATTTATTGAATATATTTTATCTCACATTTTTCGCTGAGCAGTTACGTTATTTCAAAAAATCACTTTTCACTTTCATTTAAAAGATATATAGATACTATGCCAGATTTTAATGTCATTTTACACGCCGATAGAATAATTTGTATTGAGCACTCAGGGATACCCCAAAAGTGCAGAGTAGAAAAAGTTGGAATAAGGAATTGAAATGAAGATTATTGTTTTAAACCTGAATCCTGCGTGAATATTGATACAAAAGTTGAAAATACATAATAAAAACAGTATAATTTCACAAGAAAGTCAAAAGTATTCAACCTACCTTTTAGTTAGGTTCATTACCGATGCGCCGAGGGCCCAAAAATCTCGATATTTCATTCACCGGGAAAAATCTTACACATTTCGGTGGAGTATATCTTATTTCTCTCTTCCTTCGCTGCATCAAGTTCAAGACTGTGTTATACAAGTCGCTTTCCTTGACCCAACGCAACAATCATTACTCAATTACCGAAAGCATTTTGGCTGTGATGTATCCGAGTATGCTCGGGATTGGTCGTATCGAAACGACAGATCTTCTCAAACACAACGGAGTGTTTCAATATCTTGTTGGTCTTCCCGCATATCCGGATCCAACTACTCTACGACGATTCTTGCAACGCCTTTCACCCGATGGAGTAACGAAGCTTCGCTCTGTACATTCACAATTTTTAAAGATGATGTTACAGAAGCCTCATCCAGCCAAGAACATGATTCTCGATATGGACTCCACCGTTCTGACTCTCTATGGAAAACAGGAGCTTGCTCTTGTTGGATACAATCCGACCAAACATGGACGTCCGTCATATCATCCGCTCTTATGCTTCGATGGCATCACCAAAGATTGTATTCATGGAGAACTCCGAGCCGGCAACGTGTATACATCAGCCGGAACGACCAACTTACTCGACGCATCCTTTGCCAAAATACCACCAACCGTAAAACGTGTTTTTATCCGCGCAGACAAAGGGTTTTACGATCACAAGATTGTCGAAAAAATCGAAACCGTGCCTTCGCGCATGTTTGCCATCGCCGCAAAATTAACTGCTCCTATCAAGAGACGGCTTTCATCTCTTCGGTATCACAGCCCAACACCGGGGATCGAAACAGCCAATTTCACCTATCAACCAAACGGATGGAAACATCGCTATCGGTTTGTGATCATTCGACGACCGATACCCGAAGATCCAACAGAACAACTTTCTCTATTTTCCATGGGCAAATTCAGTTACCAAGTCATTGTGACCAATATGAAACTCAAGCCTCTCAATATCTGGCGCTTCTACAATGGCCGTGCTGCGATAGAGCTTATTATCAAAGAACTCAAGAACGATTACCCATTAGCAAAGATTCCAACAAAACATTTTGCGGCGAACGAGTCATATTTCCACATTCTCTTGTTTTCATACAATATTATCAATTGGTTCAAACGTCTATGTCTCCCAGAAAAGTATCATACAATGACTCTCAGTTCACTCAGAGCACGTCTCTTGCTTATTCCCGGAGAACTGGTGCATTCAGGCAATCGACCGATACTCAAATTGCCGGAACATTTTCGTGACAAAGATGCTGTTAGATTCGCCTTACATAATACTTCCAAATTGAAATTATGACCATTTTTCACGCAGGTTTCAGGTTAACATGTGAAATGGGGCACACAAAAGTATGGAAATTACACTTAAGCGGAAAATATTTAATTTATAGATGCTTGTGAAAGATTTAAAGTAGATAAAAATTACAAATGAAATTATAGAATGCCAAACGAAAATACAAAACGAATAGCAAAAAATACATTGATGCTTTATTCTCGCATGCTAATTATTATGGCGGTAAGTCTTTATACTTCACGTATTGTTCTGAATACGTTGGGGATAAATGACTATGGTATCTATAATATTGTAGGAGGCATAGTAATTTTATTTTCCTTCCTTAATGACGCGATGACGAGTGCAACTAAGAAGATTCTTGAATTATGAACTGGGGAGAAATGATCATGAACAACTGAAAAAAGTATTTAGTACAAGCATGATGGTACATGTAAGCATAGCTGTGATTGCATTATTATTATTGGAAAGTATAGGCCTTTGGTTTGTGAATACTCAACTTAACGTACCTTTCGAAAGAATGGACGCTATAAATTGGGTTTATCAATTCACCATCATAACATTTACGATAAGTATTTTGCAGGTTCCATACAATGCATCCATCATTGCTCATGAACAAATGTCGTTTTACGCGTATCTTAGTATTTTTGAAGTGATATTGAAACTGATAGTTGTGTATACATTGCAATATTTAGGTTCAGACAAACTTAAGCTTTATGCTATTTTAATGTGCGCTCTTTCATTCATAGTATTTGTTATTCATAAAAAATATTGTACGAACAAATTTCTTTCTTGTCATTTCTATTTTATTTGGGATGTGTCTCTCTTCAAGCAGTTGTTAAATTTTTCAGGATGGAGTTTGTTCGGAAGTGTAGCAAATATAGGAAAAACTCAGGTAATTAATGTCTTATTGAATATATTCAGAGGGGTTTCTGTAAATGCTGCTATGGGCGTTGCAAATCAAGTAAGCACTGCTCTAAATAATTTTGTTTCAAATTTTCAACTAGCCTTTAATCCGCAAATTGTAAAAGCATACGCTGCAAACGAAAGAGATTATCTTATGCAGTTGATTTTTCGGACTTCAAAGTTTTCCTATTTCTTATTGTTTTTCTTGTCTCTCCCAATTTTGATAAACATGGATTTAATCCTAATTTTATGGTTAAAGATGGTACCAGATTATACGACAATGTTTTGTCGATTGACGATTCTCTATCTTTTGGTCGAAACAATATCAGGTCCTCTATGGATGACTGTTCAAGCAACAGGACAAATTAAAAAGTACCAAATAGTTATAAGTAGCGTTCTTTTGCTAAATGTACCGTTTTCTTATCTCTTACTGAAAATTGGATATGCTCCTTATTATGTTTTATGGGTTAATGTTGGAATTGGTATATTCGCATTTATAACAAGGATTGCATTTTTAAAATCTTTAATTAATTTACCTGTAATGCGATTTTGTAAAAACGTATTGTTAAATATTTTAATTGTGACTGCCTTCTCACTTCCTATTCCTCTATTATTAAGCGATTATACACACGGACTCTTGAGGTTAGTCACAACTTCAGTAGTTGCTTTTATATCTGTAGGAATAACTGTATATTACATTGGATTAAATAAACATGAACGAAGATATGTTAACGATAAGGTACTTACAATAATTAAAAAAGTGATCTTGGGGATAGCGAATATTTATGAATAATTAATAAAGTCCATATTTATTAAAGTGTAAAAAAGGGAATTATCGTTCCTACTTAATAAAATTTTGATGGAAAATAGCGTTTCATTTCTCAGTACATCTTTCAAAAAGTGGTCGTAAAAATATTGAATTTAATATAAATTTAATGACAAATAATTCGGCTAAGATATAGATCTAAGGATTATATGGAAATAAATATTTGGTCATCAATAACGCTAATGCCGCAAGATCTCTTAAGAACCAAAATTTCATGGTTGGCACATGATCTTGATAAAACAATAAATGCAAAAATTGATTTTAAAAGATTCAAACAGGTTGCCTTAAATGAATCTCAAAAGTTAGAAGAATCTCTAAAAGAATGGGAATCCCGCAACTTTTTAAATGATGAACTTATTTTGTGGGCCAAAGAGGTGTTATTTGATTATGAAACTATTTTAAATGAACGAAAAGAATGTAATACTATTAATATAAATTATTCCGAATTTTCTCCAGAAATGGTCATAAAATTAATAAAGACCAGACGCAGTATTAGACGATGGGAAAAGAGGCCTCTATCTAGAGATATAATTCTAAAGCTAATCGAAGCTGGACAATGGGCTCCATCCGCATGCAACCGCCAATCTTGTAGGTATATTGTATTGGATGATGATTCACAAAAACAATTATTAGTTAATTTAAGAGAGGAATGGCTTACATATGCCCCGGTTTTAATCTTTATAGGCACAGATAAAAGAAATTATTTGCCAATTGAATATGATTATGTTCCCTATATGGATGCTTCTATGGCTGCTCAGAACATTCTTTTAATGGCACACGCATTGGGGTTAGGGGCAACAATTATTAAAACTTCAGCATGGGATATGATAGATGGAAAAAGCCGGAATTATTCAACGAAACTAATAGATATGTACGAAGGACTTAATATTCCTTCCTATTTTATTCCTGTGGCAATTATCGCAGTGGGATATCCAGCAAGAATACCTAAAGAACCGAAAAGATTGCCTATTGATTCTATAATGCATTATAATAAATGCCAAATCAATAAAGATACACAGCATGATCTAAAATATCAGGAATTACAAATAAGTGCAAATGTAAATCCAAGCAATTCCGGGAACATTAGTTCTATATCCACAAAAAAACTTATAAAAATAGTTATTAAAAGAATTATTAATAAATTTTAAAATAAAATTCAATTTTGATACTTTAATGCAAAAAAAAATAATTCTAATAGGTGGATTTGGTTGGCAGGATATTGGCGATGAAGCAATGCCGCAGACTGTCATTATTAATCTTAAGAAAAGTATACCTGAATTAGACATTATAATGCTTTCTCCAAACCCAGAATACACTATTGCATATCACAAGGAAAGATCAATTCCGGATATTAATATATACCTAAGGGAAGAAATATGGATTGTAAGGAAATTGAAAAGTTTTGATTTCTATCCATTTCTCCTATTAGGGAAAATCATTAATCATTTCTGTAGACGATTGATATATATTTGTCGTTGCATATATTTTATTATTGCGGCAAAATTTGCAGGGGATAGAATATTTTTACCTATTAATAAAGATGCTAAAAGGATTATTGAGGAAATCAGATCAGCAAAACTAATATTCAATAATGGTGGCGGCAACATTAATAGTCTTTTTCCTGATGAGATGTATAAGCAGTGTTCAATGATGTTGGCAGCGTTTGCCTTGAAGGTACCTATCGTTGTATCCGGTCAGACAATGGGTCCGTACACCAAGACAATTCATAGATGGATTGTTAAAAAAGCTATTAATAGAACGGAAATAATTACATTCCGTGACCTTGAAGTTTCAAAAAATAGAGTTAAAGAAATTGGTGTTAAGAGACCAACATTGTTAGATACCGCAGATGATGCAATCAGTTTACCATTTTTGACTAAAGAGGATACAATAAAAATGATTGTCGAAAATGGTGGGGAAGAATGGCTAAAAATCCCCACGGAAATGGTTTTTGTCTTGAATATGAATGGATATCGCATGGCAATGGGTAAAGCTAAACAAGATTCATTTTCTGCTGAGGTGGAACTCTTTGCCGTACTGGGGAATTATTTCATTAAAAAACACAATGCTAAAATTATCATGGTACCTACAGATTATGCACTATCCTCTGATGATAGACCTTTGTTGGCAGAAGTAAAAAGGAGAATCGAGAATGGGAAAACAATAGTTATTGAAAAGGAATATGATGCTATACAATTAAAAAGCTTAATAGGATTTGGAGACTTCGCAATAGGATCGCGCTATCATTTCTTGGTATTTGCCGCATCGATGGCAGTTCCGTTTATCGGATTAGCCAATGGTATATATCAAAAAACAAAGCTGAAGGGATTATTGGATCTATATGGTTTAAGTGAGTATTCTATTGAAGAAGATATGTGCAAAGTAAGTAATGAGTATATAATTATGATGATTGAAAAAATCCTTGAAAAAAAGAAAGAAATAAGGAATAAATTAATATTTAGGACAAAAAATCTTAAAGAAGCAAGTTTAGTTACAATTCAAAGATCGCAAATACTATGTGAGCGTCCTCTTGATAGAGGCATTCAAATATAAGGCATTATTATTCCTCTCGTATTCTTTAATAATGCGGCTACCGATATTCCTCAAAGGACCATATTCTTATGTCCTTCTAATAGCCTGTTCGAGTATTATTTTTTCGGAATTTCCGATATTTCACATAGACAAGTTTTGGCGCATTCTTTTTAAAAAGGTTGATAATCGGATAGACTCCTAATGCCCTTTGAAGAAATACATTTTTCATCTATGCGACAAGAATAGTATTTTAAGTCCTGGAACTATAAAATATTCGAATTAAACTTAAAGAAATTTTATAAAGTATCAGAACATTATTATTTTGTTGAAAAAGATAGAGTCTAAAAATTGCCGTTAGATAAAGATATAATGAATAGAAGGTTACACTATTTGTTTCTCTAATCCTTTAGACATAATATGCCGAAAATTATAATATTCTTTCTATTTAGATGTGGTTTATTAAGTACACTAATCTTCACAGGATATAAGCTTACAAAAAAAGATATTAATGGTAAATACAAATATGAATATTGGGCAGCTTGTATCACTTCAATAATTACTTATACTTTAATTGAAGGTTTGCGATATGGAAGGGGAGTCGATTATAAACATTATATGAGGCTTTATAATAATGCATTAAATCTATCCCGATATTATGATCCGTCAAAAATAGAGCCACTATTTCAGTTTATTAATAAAACATTTAATATTTTTGATATTCCATATCCATTAGTATTTTGCTTATATAGTTTTTTGTTAATATATGCAGGATGTTATCTTCTTAAGCAGCATCGTAAAATTATGCTGTGTGGATTGCCACTATTTTTTTTAGCTACTATTCCACAATCTGAGAATTTGGTAAGACAAATGATGGCACTATCCTTCATTTTATTCTCATTGAATTTTTTTCTCACAGATAAATGGCTATTATCTATCATATTTTTTGTATTAGCTTTTTTAACCCATACATCTGCGGTCATATATCTACCTTTTTTTTTAATTTTTAAATATATAAATAATCCTTTTGGAAGTATAGTTATAATACTATGTTTTTATATATATGCATCTTTTATATGGAAGTCTGATTATTTAAATAATCTTTCTCAGTACATCAGTCTGCTTCAACTAGATCAATATGATCAGTATTTATCTAATAGTAATTCATTCTTTGGGAAAGATGCCATGCATAAAAATTATTCATCTTCATTATATTTTATACGTTTTTTTTTATTCAATGTATGTATATTAATAATGGGCTATCATTTATGTGATAGAGTACAATGATTTTAGATTACGTTTTTATTATAATTTATTTGTAATTGGGGCTCTTACAATGCCTATTACAATGAATATAGAGCTTTTTTACCGCATTTCTTTCTCATTTTATATCTTCTGGTTTATTATCTTATCTTATATTATTTATGATGGTTTTTCAAAGAATAATAATAATCATACCATATATTATAAAATTATTTGTTGTTTTCTTTTACTAAATGCACTTTATGATTATATCGTACCAATATTTTCTTTAAGCGAATCGAATATTTTATTTATTTGGGATAGAATCTAAAATTATTGTAGATCAAATTAAACCGATTGAAAGACTATCCATTATTTATTATTGCAATTGTAGTTTTGATATAAAGAAATAATTATTCTAATTCTATTGAATAATTATATCAACAATACTGGGACAAAAAATGTTTTATTCAATAATTATTCCAACATTTAACCAATCAAACAAACTTAATCAATCCTTAGCGCATATTACAAGATTGCATTTTGACAAAACTTTATATGAAATAATTGTAGTCGATAATGGCTCAAAAGACGATACAAAGGAAATATCAGAAAAATATTTATCACAATTCGCAAACTTTAAATATATATATTGTTCTGTTTTTGGTTTAATGGCCGCACGACATGCAGGACTATACACAGCAAAAGGAAATATTCTATGTTATCTTGATGATGACTCATTAGTTGGTGAGCATTGGCTCGAAGGGCTAAATGATTCATTTATGGATCCAGATGTCGTGCTTGTTACCGGGCCTTGTATACCTAAATATGAAATACCTCCTCCGAAATGGCTCTCATATTATAATATTCAGACTGAGTATGGTATTGTCAATTATTACTTGAGCTTGGTTAATTTCGGTGAACAAAAGAAACAAATTCCTGCTCGGTATGTTTTTGGGTGCAATTATTCTATAAGAAAAGAAGTGTTAGTCAATATCGGAGGAACTTGCCCCGATTATCTACCGCCACAATATTCCGAGTTCATGGGCAATGGAGAAACGGGAATTGCAAATAATGTTGCTTCTTATGGGAAGGCACTTTATCATCCCTTAGTTCGCATCGATCATCTCATTCCTAAAAATAGATTGACGCCAGAATATTTTTCATGGAGAGCATTTTATAACGGAATAGGCGATTCATATACTCAAAATCGAACGCTCTTTAATTCTAAAGATGGATTTGTTTTTATTAAGAGCATTTTAAAGGGATTATGGGTTTTGCTCGGAAAGATTAAAGCCATTCTTTTACTTCTATTTGCTTCTAAAACGAAAGAATATCGTTATATTTATCTAAAGATTATTACGAATTATATGAAAGGATATTTGTTCCACAGTAAAAAATTCTATACAAATTTAAAACTAAGAGAATGGGTGTCGAAAAAGACCTATCTTGATAATAATGGAGATGTAATAGAATTTTTAAAGGAACAATGATATAAAAGCATACTTCATTGTTCTTGGAAAGGTGGCTGAGAAATTCAAAGACATGGCCCATGAGAACAATCCGCGATCTTTTAAAAATAATCAGAGCTGTGTAGGATTGTCAGAGATAAAATGGGTAGTGTCTCAGTTTGAAAACCAACTAAAAATTACACAAAATATTAAACTTTTGAAAGGAATATATTATGATAGTGAAGATATTCGACGACCATAATTTGGGAATATGGAGCTATGGCATTGAAGGTGGAATCTTGACTGGATTTACATCGAAGACATATCTTGACAATGGCATTCAAGATAAAATCCTTGAACACCTCCATCTTGCTTTAAAACAAGCTGAAGAAGAATTATCTTTTAAGAACGTTAATCGAATATTGAATGTTGGCAGTACCACCTGCTAAATCAATAACTATATTCCACCAGCCTGAACTTGGGACGGCAATTTTAGCGGGGAACATTTTGAAAAATCCACCGTGATAATGGAATTGTCCACCGGATTGATAATTAGAGAAGTTTGAATCATCTAAAAGCATGATATTGCATTGATGTGAGCATTTCACAACTACAATATCGCCGTGATTAAGATTTTCTCGCGAATGAATAAAGTCCATAATGCCTCCGTATAGTAAGGGAATTTAGTCTTCAAGCAATCTCGCTAAATCTTCAATAGACCAAAGCTTATTAGTAATTCCTGCCGCCATTGCCGGTGTAACACGAAGCGTTTTATGAATGCGTACAAAATTGTAATACATGAAATGCAATGCTATTGCATGAGCATGATTTTCAACTTTTTTTGAGAATGCGTTTGTAAGTCTTGTAAATCTACGGAGAGACATTCTCATAGTCAAGTTCTGCCGTTCAATGTAGGACGTTGAAACGTGTTTCATTTTTGGGTCTCCAGTAACGACCGTTTTCTTAGCTCCGGTGCAATCTGCCGGGCTATATCTGTGTTCACCTTCAAGGGAATTGCCGTATAGCTTCACAAGCTGAGCATAGTCGATGTCAATTCCAAAGGTTTGATCAACTGCTTCCAAATATGCTTTTAATCCGTCTGTAGTCATTTGCACGCGATTCTTTAAGCGAGAGGCAACATCTTCCATGAATATCTTTGCATATTCCGCGTCTCGGTTCCCGACAAGGTAGGAAATCATTAACTTTGAATCTGCATCGATTGCCGTCCAAGTCCAGACACTTCCAATACCGTATTTTCCTTGAAGCTTTTCGGGAAGGTTTTTGTCTTTCGCATAAACGAAACTCCATATTTCATCGCATTGCACACGCTTTGAAGCTACATTCCGGACGTGTTCATCGTGGTACTTTTGACAGGCCGTTCCTAAGTCAACGAGAAGCTTTGTAACCGTATTAATGGAAACATTCGCGAGGCGGGAAATAGAACGAAGACTATTTCCTTCGACAAGCATTCCGATTATCTGAGTTTGTTTTTCTATTGGAAGTCTGTTCATTGTAAGTGCCCTTCTTTGCTCACTTACAATATAAGACTTTATTCTTGAGCTGTCAAGCATAAAGTTCAATTTCTTTAAAAATTAATATTATTCGTGTCAAACGACAAATAACCCTGAAAAAGAAAATTAAGGGGATTATTTAGCCAAGTTTATTGATGATTGTTCGTTCCGGTCTTTATGCTATGGACAACGGAAAGAACTCTTAACGGTGTTGCCGCTGATGGATTGTATTTTTTATATTCTTCATCATCAAGATAAAGAAGCGATTTAAGCTCATCATCAGAGTATTCGTATTCTTTAATATATATATTAACAAGTTCCTGCAAAAGAGTAGGAGGTTCTATCGGGACATCTATTGGTTCGTGAAGTCTATACCCCATCTTTGACATTTGCATCCATAAGTAACGCTGTTGATTATAAGTTATTTTATTAAGCCGATATGCACGCGTTAAAATTGCCTGCATTGAAACCTTCCAATAGCGTTTTAAATTCGCAAGCGTTTCCAAATTTAAATCCGAAAGATATGAACGAATTTCTTTTTCAGGCATAAGAAATTCGCTTGCGAAATCATTTGCCTCATCTTCAACTTTGTCATGAGGAATACGATGCATGATAATATGTCCGCACTCATGCGCAAGGCTGTATCTTATCCTGTCGCCGGACATTAAAGAGTTTACAAATATTACATATCTTCCCGACTGTGTCGCAAAACTTACAGCATCAAAAAATCGTGTTTTGAATTTTGAAAATATTACCAATATGCCCGCATCTTCAAGCACTTTCACAAGGTTCTCTATTCTTCCGACAGGCAAACCCCATGCAAATCGGATAGCCCTCGCAATATCTGCGGGTGTTTTATATTTATCCTGATTTGATTCCAAGTCAATATATGGGATGTTATCTCTTGTTATTTTGGCTGCCTTTAAGAGTTTATCAATGCGAATACTGTCAATATTAATTTCTGCATTGATCACAGAAAGTATCTTTTGAGGAATACCTTTTGCTTTCCGATATAGATGTATTCCAAAGGGATAAATATTGGCTGGTTCACTAAAGAATTTACCAGGAACACCTAATGCCGTAGATATTTTCTTTAGCATTTCTTCTGATACTGGAGATAACCCAGATTCGATTTTTGATATAATCGGAGGTGAAACGTCAATTTTTTCAGCAAGTTCCTTTTGCGTCATTCCGCGAAATTCTCTTGCCAAAACAACCATATTGGGATTTATTGCTTCAATCATTAGTTAACCTTGTTTGGATTCGTTTTTTTTCTGCTGGAATTTCTTTTATTGTCGGCTCCACACGCTTTCCATCAAGCTCCGGAGAAATAGGCGGTATTTCAATTGTTTCCTCCGCAAGCAATCCATACTGTTCTTCTTCCCCTACTTGAAATTTCCACGCAATCGTTGTCCTGCCGTTTGGACAAGTAATCCAGACTTCAATTGAATTCCATGTCTCATCAAACTTATAACCCGCATTCAAATTCATTAGATTTATTGTTTCGGGAAGAGAACTAAAAAAAGACAATTGTGTCGTAAATTTTTCGTTTCGTGCTGACACATGATTGTATGTTTGATACTTCTTGCCAAGTTTTTTGAAGCGAAGGAATATTTTAAAATTCTCTTCTTCAGAAGAAAGAATTGTTATAATTGTACCATGACCATTTGGGTTGATTTGTATATTTGGCTTTCCATCAAAAGCTATTTTTGCGTTTGCAACAACAAGATTGTTCATGATTATTGCACGTCCAAGAGGCTGAAGCTTTTTCCCAATGGATTCATCGCATGATTTATGATATTCATTCCATGCGTCTACAATAATCTCTCTAAAAATTGCCAAGTATGGTTCCAAGAACTTTCTTACTTTCTCTTCATAATAATCCATTTCTTTCTCCGAAATTTATATTTATTGGATATATTATAAGGAAGGAATTTGCAATTGTCAAGGAAATAATAACTGATAAAATAACGAATTGTATAAAGCGGCTGTTTTTGATAAAAATAGCAGATTATAAATACTATTTTTTTCTTTTCCACCTTGCTTTTGCGGCGTTTTGTGCTATCTTTGATCTCTTGGACTTGGAAAGAGATTTAGCACGGGCGATACCGCCTTTTAGTCCCCCCAGCCGTCCAAGTGCAACGGCGGCGGGGTTTCGTGTATCTTCAATGACGGGTTCAGTGGTTTGCCCGGTTGCAAGGTCAACAATGGACTTTGCAAGCTGGTTTGCATCTCTTGGTCTTTTTGGCTTTTCCATGACTCAAATATACAAAGGCTTTCTTATCCGGTCAAGCATAATCGGGAAGGGGGAAATTCAAACTGAGACACTACCATAAAATGGATTAAGATCCGATTTTAATTGATTTTACGTAAATTAATAATCATTTAAGTAAAATTGTCATACCGCATTACTGTAATGCAGTTTGTACTATCATCTAACACTCGGTAGAGCGAGATTTTACATTTTATCAAGATTCCCAACTTGAATCCCATGAGAATGATAGTTCTTTTTGCTAATATCGTTATTAAATATTTTGAATATTAATATTGTCATATTTTTATCATAATATACTATGGAGATTTTATTATGGTCAAAAGGTTTATACACGAAGGACAATTAATCGCTATTATTATCCCTGCAAATTATTATAGCGAAGGAATAAAATTTTTTACCCCGGGAGATTTTTCGCAACAGTTAGCATATATGAATCGATCGAAAGGCTATTATATTGAACCACATATTCATAAAAAAGTAGAACGTGCAATACATTATACACTTGAAACGTTATTTATTCGAAAAGGGAAAGTCAAAGTCGATTTTTATACAAAGGATAAAGTTTTTTTTGAAAGTACCATTGTGGAGTCAGGTGATGTATTACTGCTTGCATCCGGAGGACATGGATTTACGATGCTAGAGCCAACCGAGATGATAGAAGTTAAGCAAGGTCCTTATGCAGGCGAGGAAGATAAAGAACGATTTAAAGGAATCGAACAAAATGAGTGAGTTTATTCCCGTTTGTGAGCCATTCCTTAATGGGAATGAAAAGAAGTATGTATTAGATGCAATTGAAACAGGATGGATATCATCGGCTGGGAAATACATTCCTGCATTTGAAAAAGCATTTTCAGAATATTGTGGTGTGAAAGAAGGTATTGCCGTTTGTAATGGTACAGTTGCATTACATTTAGCGCTTATTGCCTGCGGTATTGGCAAAGGGGATGAAGTGATCATTCCGGACTTTACAATGATAGCAAGCGCTTTTGCAATATGCTACACTGGAGCGATACCTGTATTTGTTGATTGCGAGTATGAGACATGGAATATTGATCCATCGAAAATTGAAGAAAAAATTAATTCAAAAACAAAAGCCATTATGCCCGTCCATATATATGGTCATCCATGCGAAATGGAGCATATTAGGGAACTTGCTGATAGATATAAGTTGTTGATTGTTGAAGATGCTGCAGAAGTGCATGGTGCTGAATATGATGGGAAACGATGCGGTTCACTTGGCGATATTGCTGCATTTAGTTTTTTTGCAAATAAGATTGCGACAACCGGCGAAGGTGGAATGGTAGTAACAAATAATGAAGATTTCGCGCGAAAATGTCGTTACTTTAAAAATCTTTGCTTTCCACTTGAGGGATCGCGCAATTATAGACACGATCATATTGGATTTAATTATAGAATGTCTAATCTTCATGCTGCCATTGGACTTGCCCAGGTCGAAAAACTTTCTGAGTATGTTGAGGCAAGACGTCAAGTACATCAATGGTATTTTGAATATTTACAGGGTGTGCCAGGAATTACATTACAGCCGGAACGTGCAAATGCCAAAAATGTCTATTGGATGCATGGCGTAGTTGTAGATCCAAAGGAATATGGCATTAGTCGTGATGTATTGATTACAAAACTAAGAGAATGTGGAATAGATACACGTTTATTTTTTATTGGAATGCATCGACAAAAATCACTACGAGACTATGGATGCGATTGTTCTGGCAAATATCCATATACTGATTGGCTTGCCGAAAACGGATTCTACTTACCATCAAGTTCTGGTTTGAAGAAAATTGAAGCCATAAAAATATGTGAAATTATTAGAAATCTACATCAATGAGAAATTTTGATAGAATTGCGATTTTTCAAGCATTTCATCCTTTACAAGTACATACATTGAATATGGCAATATCGTTATCTGAAGCTGGATATAATATTGATTTATTTTTATTTAAATGTGATTCAAAATATATAAAAGGAAAAGAACAAAATATACATATTTATGATTTTTCCGGACTATCGAAATCATGGAATACTAACGACCGATTATATCAAAAAATTTTAAGTGCAGCCAGATTTTTTTTTATTGAACCAATTTTTCTTTCAAAAAACAAGTTATTTCCTAAAAGATTGATAAAAAGATCAGAAGAAATTATTTCAGCGAATGAATATAAATGCTTTATAGGTGTGGAAAAGATGGGATTAGTCTGGTCAGGAATATTAGCTATCGAATTTAATATTCCATTTCTTTACTATAGCTTGGAATTGTACGATTTGGCATTTGCTTTTCATTTGAGGGGGAAATTACCCCTATTAAAGGCGATCAGATATATCCGGGAAAAATTGTTGGAGAGTAAATACCATCGCAAAGCAACGGCGACAATAATCCAGGATGAAAACCGGGCTAAAGAAATAATGTGTTATAATAAAGTACCCTCGATGAAGAGTATCTACTTACCGGTCTCTCTACCTGGAAAGCCAATCTATAATAAATCTAATTTCTTAAGAGATAAGATGAGTATTCTAAATGACAAATTAATAATTCTTCAGTTTGGATTAATAGAAAAAAATCGTCTTGTTCTTGAAATTGCCAAAGAAGCACAGAATTTCCCCGATGATTGGATGTTGGTGTTCCATGGACCGATCATCGATTATAAGATTTTAAATGAAATAAAAAAAGTGGATAATAGAAAGAGAATTGTTATTTCAGAAATTTTGCTTCCGGTTGATAAGATAAATGAGTTAGTCAGTTCGGCGGATATTGGTTTTTGTTTTTATGGAAATAAGTCAGCTAACGATCTGCATGCTGGGTTTTCCTCTGAAAAATTAGCTCGATATCTTCAAAATGGAATTCCCATTGTAGCCTTTAATTATCCTACATTTGAAGATTCTATTGGCAGGACGAATTCTGGAGTCTGCATATCGGATTTGTCACAATTAGCTGCCGCTATTAGGAAAATTCAAAATAATTATTTTGAATATCGCAGGAATGCATTTATTGCATTCTCAAGATATTTCGAATATTCCAATCAATTTCATAAAGTCCAAGAATATATTGAAGCTCTGTAATTATATATACTTTAAAATTATTCTTAATTACCGCCATAATCTCATTCTAAACTCAGATCATTATCATAAAAAGCTTTAAAAGGAAGAGAAAATATAATGTATTCTTTTTTGATTATCTCGAATATGTATCCTTCTAAAGAGCAACCAGAATTTGCCCCATTTATGAAAAATATTGAAGATGGATTGTCTAGTTGTGGTTTAAAAGTAGATAAAATTATTATTGAAGGAAGAGGAAAAACATCATTTTCAAAATTGAAAAAGTATATTTTATTTTATTATCAAATATTCAAATGTGATTTGACCAGATATAATTTTATCCAAGTAAGTTATCCATCTCATTCATATTTACCATTATTTTTCAAATCGCTAAAACATTCTAAGTTATTAATAAGATTACATGGTGAAGATTTAATTCCTAGTGAACAGCAAGAATCATTAATGCTTAAATTTGGAAGGATGGTGTTTACAAGAATAAGCATTCTTAAGGCTGACCTAGTGATTGTTCCCTCTTTCTATTTTTTGGAAGTAATTAAAAATAAATATAATCCTAAAAATGTATATGTCTATCCAAGCGGTGGAGTTGATATAAAAAAATTCTATTCTAAAACAGTTCCTAAAAATATATTTACTATTGGATATGTTGGAAGATTAGCTCAAGGCAAGGGGGTAGATATTTTATTGAATGCTCTAAAATCTATTGCTTTTGATTTCAAAATGATAATAGTTGGAGCTGGACAGCAAGAAAGTCAGCTCAAAGAATTAGCCTCCAAATTAGGGATTATAAATCGAGTAGAATTCGTCGGCAGTGTCCGGAATGATTTATTGATTGATTATTATAATAAATTTGATATTTTTTGTTTCCCAACATTAAGAAAAGCCGAATCATTCGGTAATGTTGCCATCGAAGCGATGGCATGTAAAATTCCAGTCATTGGTTCTGAAATCAGCGGTCTAAAGGATTATATAAAAGAATCATACAATGGATATTTTTTTGAAGCAGGAAATATACTGATGCTAGCAGAAAAGTTAACGAAATATCATTCTTTGCCAGAAACTGTTAAGGAAGTAATGAAAAATAATGCTTATCAAACAGCTATGAAATATGAGCGTTCTTATTTGACGAATAATTTTGTGGATCATATAATTAAAATATTTCGAAATAGATAACTTAAAATCATGTAATTAGAATAATTAGCTTTACTTCATAAACTTTGTGAGCGGTTAAATTATTTTTATATTTTTATATCATTTGGAAGGGAGATAACCGCAATGATCACCACGTATAGATTAATCGTAATAATCAATTTCGCGATGTATTCCATATTGACAGCTCAAGAAAATAGGGCATCAATTACGGTAGACTTTAATGACGTTCTGGGTAATGTTAATCCAATGATATTTGGTAATAATGTTCTAGCATATCAAAAAGGAATGTTCCGTTCCGCCGCACCTGAATATTGGGATTGAGGAGCCGGAATTTGGGATCCTGATGCAAATTGTACAGTTCCGGAAATGGTAGCATTGGCTAAAATAGCTGGAATAAATGTAGTTCGTTATCCTGGTGCATTGAATTATTATGATTGGAAAAAAACAATAGGCCCCGTCTCGGAACGACCGAATCAAAAATTTGGATTACCTGAATTTCTACAATTTTGTTCTGAAATTAAGGCTATTCCTCTGATTACTATCCCAGCATTTTTTGGTACTTCTCAGGATGCTGCTGATCTTGTGGAATATTTAGATGCTCCTGCTGATGAAAAACATCCATGGGCAATGCTTCGAATGAAAGATGGACATTCAAAACCTTGGAAAATCAAGTGGTTTGAATTTGGGAACGAAGTAGATCAGACTAAAGATATAAAAAGATTGCAATCGGATGAGTACGCTCAAAAGTATTTGGAATATCAAAAACTTATGAAATCCGTCGATACTCTTATAAATTTAGGATTAATTGTGGAAACTAACTTTTCTGATCTTGAAGATTGGCTACATCCTGTTATTAGTATTGTAGGGAAAAATGTCGATTTTGTGATACATCATTCATACATCCCTTCTTATAATAGAAATGATAATATTCCTGCTTCAGATGATCTTTTTAAAATCAGTCTGGCGAGTGAATCGCAAATACAATTTCATTATAACCAGATGAATGAAAAGCTTCTTAACTTGACAGGAAAACATATTCCAATTGCTGTTACGGAATACAATGGTTTATTCGTGCAAGAAAAACCGATTCCTTATCGCCATACTTTGGGTAATGCACTTTTAAATGCTAAAATGATAAAAGTGTTTTTAGCTCCACAGAATAATATTCTCATGGCAAATTCATGGGAATTTTTTAATGAGTATTGGGGTGCTATCAAAGGATATAAATATAAAAATGAGACTATTTTAAAACGGCCTTTATTCTATATGTTTCAGTTATATCATGAACATCTCGGGAAGCAACTCATAAAAGCAAATGTGAAATGTGACTCATATGAGACAGATGGAGGCTATAATGTCATGGCTGCAAAAGGTAATGGACAAGAATTTCGATTGTTGTCTGATTCAATTGAATTATCCACAAATTGGCATTTTTTGCCGGGCATAAATATTTCCCAGCGGATCGAAAATGACAATCTAATTGTTGAATTTACAGGAAAAGATGAAAACTATTATCATGCAGAAAAATTATTTAGGGCAGACGCTACATTTGGATATCGTGGATCAGCATGGATCAGAACAGAAGGATTGACTTCTGGACAAGGTGTCTGCATTGAACTTTTAGATGCAAGAGGATGGAATGCCACAAGATCGGCCAATACAAGTCGCGATCTTATTGGTACAAATGCTTGGCAGAAAGTACAAGTGGATTATATTCCATTAGCAGATACCAAAGAAATAATATTTCGCGCTAGGAGGATCGGAGGAAGCGGACCAATTGAAGGATGGGCATATTTTCGCGACATTTCGGTGCAAAAATTTATTCCACAGATATTCCCATCAGTGCCTTATCTGTCAGTGAATGCAAGCCGTACTATTGTATCTGGAAAAGACAATATACTAAAAAAAGATATGGTATATTTGATGATTGTTAACTCAAATCTAACGACAACAATTTCGACACAAATTAATCTAATAGGGTTAGTACCGAATAAAGCAAAAGCATGGTTTCTCAAAGGTCCGTCGGTGGATGCTACTAATGAAGAAAATTCGGACAATGTCAAGATTAGTGAGTATGATTATGGAAAGGTGAAGAATGGATTTACTGTGGAGTTTCCTCCTCATTCATTGACTACGTTGGAGATAGAATAATTATTGTTTTTAGAAATTTGATAAAATAGAAAGGGAAAAATGGATCTATCAGTAATTTTGACTTATCGATGCGATTCGCGATGTTCTATGTGCTATATATGGAAGAATCCGACTCATCCTGACTATGAAGTAGATATTAAAACGTTGGAAAAGCTTCCCGGCGGATTTGATTATTTGAATATTACCGGCGGTGAACCTACCTTGCGAAAAGATTTGATGGAAATATGCGAAGTCCTGAATCCTAAAACGAAGAAATTAGAAATCAGCACGAATGGCCTGCATATAGAAGTTCTTGAACCGATCGTCAAGAAATATCCTGATATAAAGATCCGAATCAGTATCGAAGGATTTGAACAAACGAATGATAAAATCCGCGGCGAAAAGGACGGGTATAAAAAGAAACTGGATGCAATGAACCGGTTGGTTGCAGCCGGTGGCACCGATCTTGGTTTTGCGACAACCTTTCAAGATGAAAATATTGAAGAAGTTGTTGATCTGTACAGGTTGTCGAAGAAATTAAAAATCGAGTTTGCAACATCAGCTATACACAATGCTTTCCAATTTCATAAAAATGATAATTATATGTACGATCGTTTACGTGTTGCAAAAGGAGTTGAGAATATTATTTCCGATATGCTGAATGCATGGTCGGTAAAAGCCTGGTTTAGAGCGTATATGAATCTTGGATTGATTTCAAAAATACTTGGACACGATAGGTTGCATCCGTGCACCCAGGGCACAGATAGTGTTTTTATTGACCCGTGGGCAGACGCTTATGCCTGCAATGTGAGGAATGATTTGTTGATGGGGAATCTGAGAGAACAATCCTGGGATGATATTTATAATGGAGAAGTTGCGAAAATAGTTCGTCAAAAAGTTGCTTCATGCCCACAAAACTGCTGGATGGTCTCTTCAGCAAAAACAGCAATACGAAACAAGCACTTTGCTCATTTGCCAAAGTTGAGCGTACTGCAATGGGTCGTTATTAACAAATTAAAGAATATTTTCGGAATGCCGATAGATTTTTCAAAGTATGTTGATTACAATAATATTCACTCTGATAATCAAGTTGCACAACGAAAATCTTATCTCAATGAGCCGGAGAAAAAAGTCCTTCAACCTGAAAAAAGCAGGCGCTATAAGCAAATCGGAGAATTCTTTAATAGATAATATTAGAATATTGTTCAGTATATTTCATTCCTATGAAAATTGCTTTCCTTGGTATTAAAAAATTACCGGCAGTAGGAGGAGCGGATCGGGTCGTCGAAAAACTTCTTGAAAATTTCCCAGACGATCATGAATATATTGTCTATCTACGGCAGGATGCCTATAAGCAAATTCCACCTAAAAAGAATATAAGATATATCTATATTCCATCAGTGAAGGGAAAACATCTTGGTCCGTTTATATATTTTTTCCTGTGTTCACTGCACTGTCTGCTCTATGCTCGTTACGATCTAATCCACATCCACAATTCTGACTTCGGCTTTTTTTCTGTGATGATTCGATTAAGGTACGGGGGAAAAATCATAGGTACATTCCACGGAAATCCTTATCAGCGGGGAAAATGGAATCGTTTTGCAAAAATATTTTTATTATTTTCAGAATATTGTTTTGTAACATGTTGTAATACATTAACATCCGTTTCAAAAAGAGACTCTGCTAATGGGAAAATTGTTCATTATATCCCAAATGGAACAATAAAATGTAATACGCTCGAACCAGATTTGTTTAATTATAAATCTCATGGAATCCAGAAAGGAGATTACTTCCTTTTTGCCTGCGGCCGTCTCGATTCAACTAAGGGACTTCACCATCTTATTCCAGCATTTAAAGCAGGAAGATTCCAACAGAAGCTATTTATTATTGGTGATTTTACTCATGATCCAGGTTATTCGGCTTATATTGAAAACCAAGCGAACGGGAATTCGAACATACTTCTGTACGAAGAATTGGTATCGGAAAGATTGTTACGAGAGATTATGAAAAATTGTGCTTTATTTATTTTCCCGTCTGAAATTGAAGCAATGTCGATGATTCTTTTAGAAGCAATTGCCGCAGGTTGTACTGTTATTTGTTCAGATATTAAAGAGAATGTGGATATTGTTGGATCTGAATATCCATTGTTATTCAGTTCGAAGAATCCATCTCATCTTTATGAAAAAATTCAGATTGCACTTGATATGAAAGAGATGAAAAATCTTCCTGAAAAATTGTTAGAGAAAATATCAAGCAGGTTCGATTGGTCGGTCATAGCGGTGCAGTACTTTGATTTATATATGGAGACATTGCAAAAGAGTAAAGTATGGTGATTGTGTGTGGAATAAAACAAATTTAAATAATGAATCTATTATTTTACCAGTTTTATTTTTAATAGTTTATTCTGTCACCTTGGCTCAAAGTACGGATAATAAGGTCGGAGGTATTTGTTTCAGGGTTGATGATAATCATTTAATCTATCAATATGAACAATATATGTCGGTATTTGATAAATACGGCTATAAATCTGGATTCGCAATGAATCTTGGACTCGCTTTTTCAAATGACACCTTGCTTCAAATGATAAGAAATATGCAATTGAGGGGATATGAATTTATGGATCATACTCCAAATCATGCTACGCAATTCTTTACGACAAATGATACTTCTCAATATAGCGGTAAAAGGGGTGTTGACCATATCGCCGGTAATAAAGTATGTCTATCTTACGATAGCATTGATACTCTCACAAATTATGGAACAAAGAGGATAAATGGAATAGGTACTGTATCTGGGAATTATCTCATAAGCGATAGTAATGGTTTTTTTTCATATCTTTCCCAAAATATAACTGATTATGTTGAAGTTTATTTCCCGAATCATGGTATTTTATGTCGTATAAAAAACGCGATGGCAGTATCAAGCATAGATCCTGATACGTTAGTAATGACAAATTTTTGGGATGATACAGTTTCACTTGGTCCATGGTATAAAGAACCATTCCAGATTATTAATCTCTTTGGTGTCCATTTAACATCCGATGCAGTAAGTTTATTGGCCGCGCGCACACTTGAAATTTGCCAAGAAAAGGATTTCGATAGGCCATATACCTGGATTCAGCCTGGAGGACAAACGCCCCAACTTCTTTCTAATCAAATTATGGCTATCTATGGAAATACATTTAACTACACAGCTGCAGGGATTAATGCGTTGTCTGCTATTAAATGTTATAATGAGTTCAATCCAACATTGGATAGAAGATTTGCTATTCAAGATGGGGATTTCCGGGAAGATATTTATAATCTTGATTCGAATAAAGCTATTATAGCTGATAAGGTTGCTAAACATTATGTATTAATTGGTCAAAGTCATTTTACCACATTTAATCTTTTAGGAGGCTGGGCTGGATATCTTACTCGCGTAGATAGTCTTCTTCAATGGTGTAAAGCAAATTTTGCGCGGATACCGGTTAGAACATATCATGAATGGGCTGACATTCTATATTCAACGCCGCAAAATCCGTATACTAATATTATGCCTCCACTTAATGTAGATCTGGATAAAAATGGCATTCCAGATGGTTATTATGATAGAGCGGGCTATACCGATGGTACATTAGATCCAACAGATGGCACGGCAGATAATGGATACTATTCTTATACAATAAATAAAAAGGGAAGTATTTGCTTTATTAATCAGTTAGCAGGGCTTGAAAAAGGCGATAATGATTTTTATATCTATACAAAAGGTAGTGAGGGAGATACTGTCCAGGTAGCCTTTTATTTTCCGGCAAATAATTATAAGTCGATTTATTTTAGGTTCCCTGCGACAAGCTCATCATGGTGTAGATACGGTGTCGCTCAATCTGTGAACGGAACAACATCTATAAATATTCCTTTAGATGTATCCTATTGCAACATTCAGGTTTCTTGCCTGAAGTATATAAGCGGAACAGTAAAAGTGAGCGGCTTCGTATTACGGAAAAAAATTGATGTACCTCTAAAAATTACAACATTACCGATTACTAATATAGGTACAAACGATTATTACCAGTACAAAATCAGCGTTGCATCACAATGGTATAATGATAGTCTAACATATCAAATAAAATATGCACCTGCCTGGTTAGGCATTGATAAGAATGGAATCGTATCCGGCAGAACACCATCGCAAAATGGAAATTATTTTATAAATTGTTCTGTGAGCGATCAGCACAATAATGTTGATACCCAGGCATTTACCTTGGTAGTGGCAAATAATAGAATATTAAATGTAAGTTCAAATGAAATATCTTTAGGATGGAGAGCATGGAAATCAGAAGTGGATACACTCATTATGCTGGTCAACAATGGATATGACACTATTTCTATTTTAAATATTAAAGCAGATTCTTTGATTTCATTATTACCATCAGCAACAATTGTTCCACCATATAGTTCAATTAATGCAAAATTGAAAGTTCTTGCTTCATCTCTGGGAAATTTTAAAGCAAATATTTATATTTCCAGTAATGCAAAAAACTCTCCAGATACAATTCTGGTTACGGCTGTCAACGTGATTAAAACGGATTCAGGTAATTTAAATGTGGAACCGCATGAATTTGCACTATACCAAAATTATCCTAATCCATTTAACCCTACAACAACAATCTCATTTGTACTTCCATGGACGAGCACCATCAAGATAGAAATTTACGATATTCTTGGACGCAAGGTTTGTACTCTTTTCCCTGAACAGCAAAAAGAAAAAGGAGTATATTCGATTGTTTGGTCGGGGAAAAATAATAATGGCTATCCGCTCGCAAGCGGTGTTTACTTCGCTCGACTTATTGCAAAGGCCATTTCAGGTTCTGTGAGCAAAATTATAGTAAAGAAAATGGTCATGTTGCGATAATTTAAGCCGGGATTGTCCAAAAGATTTGTTTGCCTCCATGTATTCTTGCTTGCCGATAAAAGTGCTATAACCCAAACAGTATTATGAAATAACAGTAAAAAGGGTTGTCTTGCCTTTTTAGCTCCCTCTATTGGAAAACGTACTAAAGTTTTCTTATATTTTAACATTAAAATCATTGAATGAACGTACATTCTTTAATCTATACGTTTATTATCGAAGACAGAAGGTCAAACCTTATGAAAATTCCCTTCCTCGATCTTAGAATTCAGTATGAATCAATTAAAGATGAAATCAATCCTGCTATTCAAAATGTTTTAGATACTACAGCCTTCGTTCTCGGTAAATCGGTTGAAGATTTTGAAAAAGCATTTGCAGAAGCACATAAAGTAAAACATTGCGTTGCGGTAAGCTCCGGAACAGACGGAAATCATCTGGCATTATGGGCTTTAGGCTTGCAAAAAGACGATGAGGTTATTATTCCGGCCAATACCTTCATTGCAACTGCCTGGGGCGCTACTCTTTGCGGTGCAACGCCGGTGTTTGTCGATTGCGAATCGGATAGCTATAATATCGATCCGTCGAAAGTCGAACAGGCAATTACTTCAAAAACCAAGGCAATTGTTGCGGTACATTTGTATGGTCAACCGGCGGATATCGATCCGCTGAGAGAAATTTCAACAAGGAAAAACATTCATCTTGTAGAAGATTGTGCTCAAGCACATCTTGCCGAGTATTTGACACATCCCGTCAAACCATCTTCAAATCCTAGTACATCCGGTGAATGGAAACCGGTCGGTGGCTTGGGAGAGATTGCATCGTTTAGCTTTTATCCGGGAAAAAATCTTGGTGCGTACGGTGAAGGAGGCGCTGTTACGACTAATGACGACGCGCTTGCAAAATTGGTAAAAATGCTGCGGGCTCACGGCGCAGAAGAAAAATACCTTCACCAAATATACGGGCATAATTACAGAATGGAAGGTATCCAGGGTGCGGTGCTCGGTGTAAAACTTAAGCATTTAAAAGAATGGACTGATAAACGACGTTTAGTTGCACAGAAATATAGAGAGCTGCTTTCCAATGTTGAGCAGGTGAAACTTCCCGTTGAAAAATCGTACGCAAAACACGTCTATCATCTGTATGTGATCCAGGCCACAAAAAGAGATGAATTGCAGCGCTACCTTCAAGGACAAGGAATAAGCACGGGATTGCATTACCCGGTACCGCTGCATCTGCAGCCATGCTTTAAAGATTTAAACTATAAAAAAGGAGTTTTCCCGGCTGCGGAACAGCTTGCAGAAAACGGGTTATCTTTACCGATGTTTGCTGAATTGACGGATGACCAGGTGGCTTATGTTGCAAATGCAGTAAAAAGATTCTATCATAAATAAAAAATCAGGTACATCGGGTTCTTTTCCTTTAAAGGAATGGGCTAATGATTCATATTATAATCAAAGCTGCGGGATGAAGGAAAAACAAATCAATGATGTGTGGAATATTCTCCGCAAGTTTTGCTGATAATGAGCATGATACATCCTCGATATAAAATTGTTTTAGCAATTCTCGACTATTTTCTCCTCCTTTCCTCTTTTATTATAGCAATTGAATTAAAAGGGGTTGTGCACAATACGTCAACGCCAGGAGCGGGGTTGCAAATATTTAATTCGGATCATATCGGTACATTTATTTATTTTTTCTTTGTTTTAATAGTATTTCAAAATTATAATCTTTATAAAGTCGACATCGTACTCACTAAATCGCGGCAATTTGTACAACTGACTATTTCATTTTTTTATGCAACTATCCTGCTGGCTGTTGCATCTTTTTTCTTTAATTACCGCCTGGATCCGCATCTCAGAATAGTTTCACTCTATTTTATTTTTATCGGATTAACGATCATTGCATTTTATAGGATATTTATTTTCCGTCTTTTATTTATCTATTTTCGTAAACAGAAAGTTGTAAAAAAGAAAATCCTCATCGTAGGCGCTACTCTTGAAGCAAAAAATTTTATTATTCAATGTTTGATTGATAACCTTTATGGATTCGAAGTTATTGGATTTGTAGATGAATCCTATAAAGTCGATGATGTTGTATTTGAAAATATTAGAAATATAGGAAGACTTCGCGATCTTCCTCATCTTGTCAAAAACAAAAAAATTGATGAAATTCTCATTACAATTACGGATGTTACTACTAAAAAATTGCTGGATATAATCGATCTTTGTAAAACAACGAAAGCGAATATTCGAGTAGCGTCGCCCATATTGGAAATTATTCATTCTAAAATTTATTCGGAAAAATATTTTGACGTTCCGTTAGCAAAATTTTCCAATAATGGCGAAAATAGAAGCAGGCTTTTAATAAAAAGGATGATCGATGTCGTTCTTGCTTCAGTAGGAATAGTGATTTTGTTTATTCCTTTTATCGTCATTGCGATATTTATCAAATTATCATCAGAGGGACCTGTGTTGTTTCGTCAGACGAGGATCGGGAAGAATGGAAAACCTTTTATTTTCTATAAATTCCGCTCCATGCACATGGGAAGCGAGAACGATGATAAGCGAAAAAAACACATGCAGTCGTATATTAAGCAGAACGGCAAAAAGGAATCTGCTAAAAAGCTGACCAAAATTGTTAATGAAGAAAAAATTACAGGGATCGGTAAATTCTTAAGAAAAACAAGCATGGACGAACTTCCGCAATTCATCAATGTGCTTAAAGGGAATATGAGCTTAGTAGGTCCCAGACCGTGTTTACAATATGAATATGAAGCATACGATGATTGGCATAAAAGAAGAATGAGCGTAACACCGGGTTGTACGGGCCTGTGGCAGGTAACTGCAAGATCAAAAACAAATTTTGAAGAAATGGTTTTACTCGATATTTATTATATAGAAAATATGTTGATTTGGCTTGATCTGCAGCTTATCTTAAAAACCTTGCCGGTTATGATTTTTCAAAAAGGCGGGAAATAAATCACTTTAATTTTAAAGGATAAAATAAAATGAAGATAGGAGTGATCGGATTAGGATATTGGAGTCCCAATATCATAAGAAATTTCCTGCAAAATTCAGATATAGAAAAAGTAATAGTCTGCGATATAAAGAAGGAAAGGCTCGCTGCGATAAAAATCAAGTTCCCTTCCGTCGAGGTCATGGATGATTATGACGCAATGTTGAATACGAATATCGATGCTCTTGCAATTGCAACTCCTATAGGGTCTCATTATTCTCTTGCAAAAAAAGCGCTGGAACATGGCAAACATATTTGGGTTGAAAAACCTTTTACGAGTTCAAGCAAAGATGCGGAAGACCTTGTAGAACTTGCTGAAAAGAAGAATCTTAGAATATTTGTCGATCATACGTTCGTTTATACGGGAGCAGTAAGGAAAATAAAGGAATTGATCGAGAAGGATGAATTAGGCGAAATAACATATTTTGATTCGGTTAGAATTAATTTAGGACTCTTTCAACATGACGTTAATGTCGTCTGGGATTTGGCCCCGCATGATTTGGCAATCATGAGATTTGTTCTATCGAATAAGAAGATAAATGCCATAGCGGCACACGGAATTGCGAATTATTATATACATGAGAACATCGCACATATTTCAATTTATCTGGAAAATAACTGCTATGCGCATTTTCATGTTAATTGGACGTCTCCTGTTAAAATAAGGCGGATGCTTATAGGCGGTCGGAAGCGGATGTTGATGTTCGATGATTTGCTGACTACGGAAAAAATAAAAGTGTACGACAGCAGCGTTCAACTCAACTCCCAGGAACAAATACATGAGGCGCTTATTCAATACAGAACAGGCGATATGTACTCGCCAAAAGTGGGGGAAACCGAAGCCCTGTCTGCCGGAGTGAAAGAGTTCATATCTGCGATTAAAGAAAAACGCGTTCCGATGACGAGTGGGTTGGATGGTCTTGAAGTTGTAAAGATACTTGAAGCGATTGAAATATCAATTAAGAATAACGGAAAATTGATCGAGCTTTAATTGGAGAAACATGGAAAAGAAAAACATTAAGAACGTAGTTTTTGGTAAAGATGTAAAAGTCTTCGATTTTGTAAATTTATACGATTGCAAAATCGACGATAACTCAAAAGTCGGAGCATTTGTCGAGATTCAGCGGAATGCAACGATAGGGAAAAATTGTAAAATATCGTCGCATAGTTTTATTTGCGAGGGCGTTCATATAGAGGATAATGTATTTGTCGGTCATAATGTGACATTTATCAATGACAAATATCCACGAGCTACAAATGAAAAAGGCGGCCTGCAGGATCAAGCAGATTGGAAAGTTGTCGAAACGGTTGTTTGCAAAGGCGCATCTATAGGATCGTCTTCAACAATCCTTTGCGGCGTGACCATAGGTGAAAATGCCATTGTTGGCGCAGGCAGCGTCGTTACAAAGAATGTTCCTGCAAACAGTATTGTGGCAGGTGTTCCGGCAAAAGTAATCAGAAAAATTTGAATGGCGAAAGGCGGATTTTAAGAATTAAAATTGCAGCCGGAGGCCCATAAATGTCTTCACGCGCAAGCGTGAATCAACATGGAGGACAGGGAAGGGAAGAGAAATTGCGGATTGCGGATTTGGGATTGAAGATTTCGGATTGTGGATTGAGGAGTGAGGAGTGAGGAGAAGCATTGCGGATTGGAGATTTGGGATTGGGGAGAGAAAATTGAGGATTGCGGATTGCTGATTGCGGAATATGGATTGAGGAGTAAAGATTTCGAATTGCGGATTGAGGATTGGAGAAAGGTGATTAGGAATCGCTAATTTTGGGATGGGTAAGATGAATAGCAGGGAGTTGGAGGAACGGACGAAAATATTTTCTACCAATGTAATACAGTTGATCACTACTTTACTTAAAAGCAAAGCTGCAGATGTAATCAGTTATCAAATCTTGAAGTCGGCAACCTCTTCAGGGGCGAATTATCGAGAAGCGGCGAGGGCCGAATCAAAGGCGGATTTTGTTCATAAGATAGGCGTGGTGGAAAAAGAAACAAATGAAACTCTGTACTGGCTGGAGTTGATAAAAGAATCGTTGGTTCAAAATAATAATGTAGATAATCTCCCTCTGCTCAAAGAATGTAATGAATTGCTTGCAATATTTGTAGCTTCTGGAAAGACGGCGAAGAGGAATAGGTAAGAATTGCGGATTGGAGAGAGGCAATTTCGGATTGCGGATTGCGAATTGCGGATTGGAGAAAAACGATTGCGGAATGCGAATTGCGGATTAGGGAGAGGCAATTTCGGATTTCGGATTGCGGATTGGGGAGAAAGAGTGCGTTTCAAACTCAGGGGACATGTCAGATGATGGCGCAACCTTTCATGTTGGAATAATTGCGATATATATGAGTTGTTCGTATATTATTTATAATGAAAGCTGCATGGATGATTGATGATGAATGGGTGGATTGGTACAAACTGACACCGGCTGAGCGTTGGAATGAGACCCAAAAACTCTGGTCATTCTTTTTATCTGTAGGAGGATCCTACGATTCAGAACCCGATTCACAAAGTCCTTTCGACACTCATTTCGCACAACGTACGCGCATTGCTCATGGGCGGACAAGCATGTGTATTGTACGGCGCAGCGGAGTTTAGCCGGGATACCGATCTCGCAATTCTCGCTTCTGATGACAATCTCGCACTCTTGAGAACAGCTCTCCGTGAACTTCAATGCAGACGGATTGCTCTTCCTCCCTTTGAACAACAGTACCTTCTTCGCGGACATGCAATCCACTTTCGGAGTTTTCATCCCGATGCAATGCATATGCGCTTAGATATAATGTCGGTCATGCGAGATGTCGATCCCTTTGACCAATTGTGGGAACGCCGAAAACATCTGGGCAGTGATGAGGCAAATCTGTACAATGTGGTATCATTGCCGGATCTCGTGCAAGCAAAGAAAACCCAGAGGGATAAAGACTGGCCTATGATCCGCAGACTTATTGAGGCAGATTATATCCGGCAAGAATATCCAACATTGGAACAAGTCAGATTTTGGCTCCTCCAATCACGTACGCCTGAAATGATCATAGAGCTTGCTCAAACTTATATTCAAGAAAGTAAATTATTGAGCAATGTTCGCAAAGTCCTTCAGTTCGCGGGGACGGAAGATAAGATCGCGATTGAAACTGAACTAAACAAGGAGGAAAAAAACGAGAGGGAGGCAGACCGCCGTTATTGGGAGCCGTTACGAAAAGAGCTTGAGGACTTCCGACATATGGATTATGCCACAGAAGAAGAGGTATAGGAAATAATGATTGCGGATTGGGGAGAGGCAATTGCGGATTTCGGATCGCGAATTGCGGATTAGGGATTTCGGATTGAGGATTGCGGATTATGGATTTGGTCGTTTAGTATCTCAGAATAAGCATCGCCATGGGCTTTTTCAATTGCTAAATTTCAACGATCTTTAGAACATCTCCACGATGGCCCTCTATAGCCGGCGCCGACCTGCCAGACTGCTGACGCCCGACAAAATTCGCAACAGGTTGGCAGTCACGCAGGCGGGCCCATAAATGTTTTCACGCTCAAGCGTGAATCAATATAGAGAACAGGGAACGGAGAAGAAATTGCGAATTGCGGATTGTCAATTGCAATTCAGGAGTTCTTGTCCATGTCTCTTGCTTTTATTGCATAGCTGCGAAACATACCTCTAATCTTCCATCGCAGTCAAGAAATATTAGACAGCAGAATATGGAAACGTATGTAGTGTTTGATACTACATATTCATTTTTGTATATTTAATTATGCTTATAGAGTTTGATTGGGATCAGTGGAACATCCAAAAAAATGAATCGAAACATGGAGTTTCCAAGCTGGAATCTGAAAGTCTATTTTTCGATGAAGATTTCGTCTTATATCCAGACGCTCAGCATTCTACTCCCAAAGAATCAAGGTATATTGCCTATGCGAAAGCCTATACACATCGCGTCTTGATGTGCGCATTCACGATTCGATCAAAAAAAATTAGAATTATTAGTGTTCGACCGGCGTCGAAGAAAGAGCGAGCTCTCTATGAAAAATAATAGTGAAATTCTTGTTTATGATAGACATGAGACAACATCCTATATTGATCTGAAAAAAAGGATGAAATTAGCGGATATAGGCATCGAATTGCCTCCTGAAACACCGACGAGAGTATTGAGTTTGCGAGTGTCTACGACACTTCTCAATAAAATCAAGGCGTACGCAGGGCAGCATGATGTTCCATATTCTTCTGTTATAAAAATACTGCTTGCCGAAGGCATAGAATCAAAGCTTCAAAGCGCCGCACAAAGCAGAAAAAGATGAGGGGAGAGGGGGGGGAAATTGCGAATTGCGAATTTCGAATTGAGGAAAATGGTGAAGTGATTGTTCAAGTTGCGACGTGTAATGCCCAATGCATGATGTTCAAGGTATAAAAATTTTCGTTATATTTATAGCGATGAAACAATACATCCGGGAATAAATGATATGATGGAGCGGCACGATATTCGATGGAAGAATGTACGATAGAGGCGCATGTGCCTTCCGCCCAGAAGATGGCGGACAGGTCGGCGAAGAATATTGGAGTGGGGGAAAGAGAAAAGAACTCAAATATATCTTAATTTTGTTGTAAATTTTCATAAAAGATGAAAATGAATAAAATTATTAAAAGTAAATTAAAAGAATTAACTCAATTATGTAAGGATTACCAAGTTAGAACCTTACACATTTTTGGATCTGTGACGACAGATGAATTTAGCTCATCGAGTGATATTGATTTACTTATTAAATTTGAGAACATAAATGTTGAACAATATACTAATAATTATTTCGAACTTCATTATCGTTTACAAGCTCTATTTGGACGAGAGATTGATTTATTAACAGAAAATTCTTTGTCCAACCCTTATTTTATTGAAAAGATTGAACAAACCAAAAAGCTTATTTATGCAGCTTGAGATTAAAAAACATCTTTTTGATATAAAAACTTCTATTGATTCGATAAATGAGTATTTGGGTGCCGATCGAAATTTCAATGATTACCAGGGTAATAAACTTTTAAGACGAGCTATAGAAAGAGAATTAGAAATTATAGGTGAAGCTGCTGGTAAAATCTTGAAAATAGACCCAACTATTAATATCGAAAATGCAAGAAATTGTGGATTGCGAATTGTCAATTGCGGCTACAATTTACAGTTCACCATTTACCATTTACTATTTACTGGTTTAAAACATGAAAATTGCAATTATTGGTACCGGATATGTCGGATTGGTTACGGGAACTTGTTTCGCTGAGACAGGTAATTCCGTTATATGTGTCGATATCGATCAGGAAAAATTGAAAAAATTGAGAAATGCGGAAGTTCCCATCTATGAACCGGGACTGGATCTGCTTTTTCAGAGGAATATTAATAATAAACGATTGAGATTTATCGATGATCTTGAGTTTGCGGTTACAGAATCGAAAATTATTTTCCTCTGCCTTCCGACACCGGAGGGCGAAGACGGGTCTGCGGATCTTCGTTATGTGCTCGGCGTTTCGGAACAAATTGGAAAGATTCTTGGAACGAAGGGACTTGATGAGTATAAAATTGTGGTCAATAAAAGCACCGTCCCGGTGGGGACTTCCACAAAGATACTGAAAGCTTTGCGTTCCAATGGGGCCGGGAATTTCGATATTGTTTCAAATCCGGAATTCCTGAGGGAAGGTTATGCAATTGATGATTTTATGAAACCCGATCGTATCGTTATAGGTTCTGAAAGTCAAAAGGCCTTGGAAACGATGCGAATATTATATGAACCTTTTGTTCGTCAGGGAAACCCTATTTTCGAAATGGATATAGCAAGCGCAGAAGTGACAAAGTACGCCTCCAATTCTTATTTAGCAATGCGCATAACTTTTATGAACGAATTGGCCAATTATTGCGACAAAGTCGGCGCAGATGTGGAAATAATACGCAAGGGAATGGGCGCAGACAGCCGGATTGGAAAACGTTTTCTTTTTCCGGGCATAGGATACGGGGGTTCGTGTTTCCCCAAAGATGTGAAGGCTTTAATACAATCCGCCGCATCAACGGATTCGCCGTTAACGATATTGACTAAAGTCGATGAGGTGAATAATAAGCAAAAACTCGTACTGACAAATAAAATATTGAAATATTTCGGGGATAAATTAGAGGGAAAGAAATTTGCAGTCTGGGGATTGGCGTTTAAACCGAATACCGACGATATGCGGGAAGCGTCGTCGATTCCGATTATCAATAAGCTACTCGAACATGGCGCCAGTATTTCGGCTTATGACCCTGTAGCAATGGAGGCCGGCAGGAAGATTTTTAAAGATAAAATCAATTTTTCGGATGATAATTATTCCGCTCTTGAAAATGCCGATGCACTTGTTGTTATAACGGAATGGAATGAATTCCGCAATGTGGATTTGCAAAAAATCCGGTCCCTCTTGCGCAAACCGCTTATCTTTGACGGCAGGAATATCTACGACCCCAAGGCGATGAAAGAAGCAGGATTTACATATTTTGGGATTGGAAGGAAGGGGTAAATTGTCAATCGCAGCCGGAGGCCCATAAATGTTTTCACGCGCAAGCGTGAAACAATATGGAGAACAGGGAATGGAGAAAGAATTGCTGATTGACAATTGCGGATTGCGAATTGAAGAAGAACAGGGAATGGAGAAAGAATTGCTGATTGACAATTGCGGATTGCGAATTGAAGAAGAACAGGGAATGGAGAAAGAATTGCTGATTGACAATTGCGGATTGCGAATTGAAGAAGAACAGGGAATGGAGAAAGAATTGTGGATTGACAATTGCGGATTGCGAATTGAAGAAGAACAGGGAATGGAGAAAGAATTGCTGATTGACAATTGCGGATTGCGAATTGAAGAAGAAAAGGGAACAAACGCGGATTGGCCAAATTCTTGATTATTGTAGCCGCGATGGTTCGTCGCGGAAGTTTTTGATGTGAGTGCACCGACACCGTCTCTATAGCTTCAAAAAATTTCCTCCAATCGATCTGAATAATGACAAAATAGCGCAAAAACGGCTATTTCTACGGCTGTCAATTGTTCGTTATTGTGAACGCGTCGATCTTTTGTCTAATTATCGCTATATTCATTGAAATAAATTAATCCATTTATAAAAAAACGATATTATGATGAGATCATGATGGAGTCGAACGATATTCGATGGAAACAACGGTTTCAGAATTTTGAAAAAACACTTGGTTATCTTGATCATGCTCTCAATATTGAAAAACCCGATGTAACTCAGCGGGCGGGTATAGTACAGTTCTTTGAATTGTCATATAAGCTTGCCTGGAAGGTGTTGAAAGATTACTTGGAAGGACAGGGATTTATGGATTTTGTCTCTCCGCGTGCCGTTATAAAAAAATCTTTTGAAATCGGACTCATCAGCAATGGTCATCAATGGCTCCAACTCCTGGATGACCGTAATTTGACTTCGCATACATATGATGAAACAAAAGCATTGGAAATAGATCGTCTCATCCGACAATATTATCACCCTCTCTTTCGAGCGCTTGCTGCAACATTCAAGGCGAAATATTCATGAGCAGTCAATTTGGTCTATCAGAAGAGGATATTCGCATTATTCGTTTAGTGCTGTCTAAGCATCAAGAAGTAGAAGAGGCGCACATTTTGGGAAGCCGCGCAAAAGGGAATTTTAAGCAGGGCAGCGATGTTGATATTTCATTGAAAGGCAATAATCTTTCCGTTCATATTGCGGCTGCCATTCAGGAAGAGTTAAACGAGGAAACACAGATGCCTTATCAGTTTGACGTTCTTTATTATGACAGCATTGAGAACGACGATTTACGAAAACATATAGATCGGGTAGGAATTGTTTTTTATAAAAAGTGAAAAATTAATATGAATCGCGGATTGAAGGGAGAATAAATTGCGGATTGTCAATTGCGGATTGCAGCCGGAGGCCCATAAATGTTTTCACGCGCAAGCGTGAATCAATATGGAGAACAAGGAACGGAGAAAGAAATTGAGAATTGAAAAGAAGAAGGGGAAAATCGCGGATTGCGGATTTTCAATTGACAATTGGCAATTAGAAATTCGCGATGCTTTTTTCAGGAAGTAGGAGTATGGATAGTCACGAATTGGAACAACGAACCAAGAACTTTTCAGTTAACGTCATACGATTTGTTGCCGCATTTCCAAAGAATAAAAAGGCAGATGTCCTGGGCTATCAGCTCTTAAAGTCGGCAACTTCTATCAGGACAAATTATAAAGAAGCTGTGCGAACAGAATCAAAAGCCGAATTTTTTCTTAAAATTGGGTTGGTCGAGAAAGAAGCAAATGAAACAGGGCATTGGCTGGAATTGGTAAAAAAGACATTTGTAAAGAACGACGAAGTTGTAGAATCACTCTCCAAAGAATGCCGTGAACTGCTCGCACTTATTTCTGCATCGGAAAAGGGGAAGGGGAGGTAGGAATTGCCAATTGCGAATTCTGTAGCCGCAACAGCTTGTCCCGAGAATATTGTTAAATATTATCGGGAGGTCGTCGCGGAAGTTTCCGACCCGCCTGAATGACTACCAACCCGCTGCGCATTTTGGCGGGCGTCAGCAGTCGGGCAGGCCGGTGTCGGCTACAGAGGGTCCTCACAAAAAGCATCCGACGTCATCGCCGTCGGTTGTAGAGGGATTTTTGCTTCACGATTCGAAATTCGCGATTTCTTCTACATATTCTTTACTGCCGTCATTAACCCAGGAATCCAATTGCGCGGGGTCTTTTAATTGCTGCCCGCGTATGCGCGGAACTACAACATACCCGCATTGAACGCCTGTCAATGCACTCATATCGCTCCATAATTTTTCAATCTGCGCAACAGGATAAATATCTTCCTGCCCGTGGCCCCATCGATATTTGACGTCTTTAATTGTAACATACGTCGGCATATATCGCGCGACTTTCCTTACTGCCTCGGTCAACTCCGCTTCCGATCTTGTAAAAAGATCGTTTCGTTCAAGTCCGAATATTTTCAGCAACTTATCTATATGAATCCATGTCGTCATGGTGTTGTAATAACTCAGTCCAAATTCATCTTCTTCACGCGGCTGCGCTAATCCTTCTAATAATCGGACTTTTCCGTTGATACGGGCCAACCCTCCGCCATGGTCTTCCATGCGCCTTGGTATTACTTCAAATGTCAATGCATTTCCGGATGAAATATGGTAGTTGAATATTTCAGGTGAAAGACTCACTCCCAGCGTATCAATATTATGAAGAAGCAGATGCTGGATAGAAGGCGACTCTTGAAGCACACTTGAAAGAATTCCATTTCTGATTAAATTTGGAACTTCATACCAATGGCCGAGCGGCGTCAATCTTTGCAATGCTATATTATCGGTATAATCGCTGGCCTCACCTTTAGTCTTTGCCCATTGTATCAATGTTTCATGCAGAGCATCGACAACCTTCTGCTTGTTCTCATCTAATTTTCCCTGGAGCATCTCTTCCCATAGGAATCGTAAATCGCGTTCAGTCGGTATAAAGCGCTGACCGATCGACTTTCCGGAAGAAAGATACACTCTTCCGCTAAATTGATAATTATTCGTCTTTTCTAATTCCTTTTGGATCGAATTATGCGTCAGGTAGCTTGTTGCAATAATGAAGGGAATCGAAGTATGGATCATCCCGGATGTTTTTCTGTTTTTAGCAAGATGAATCTCTAAAAACGACCGATGCCTGCCGTTCATCGGAATAAATGGATTGATGGCTTTTATCACTCCAGCTCCTTTTGTCCAGCGGCTCCCGACACCGGCTGCCAGACAGAGCATGGCAATATTTCCATTTTGTAAAGCATGGATGCCTGTTTGATTCCTGTCATCCAGCGTGTTTGAAAATACAACATCCGAAGGAGACATGTCTTCTATAATCGTTTCCAGCGGCAGACGATTTCGGTTCAATCCGATTCCGCCTTTTCGCAGATCGTCCCGGATTTGTTCATGTTGAATCTGATCAAATCCATTTTCTTTTTTAATTTGTTCCGTTTCTTTATCCTGCTGCTTTTTCTCTGCGATCTCTGCCATACTGGAGTACTGAAAAACATTGCCAATGATGGAACGAAAAATAGGAAATGCCTCATTATGATGCGCTATGTTTAAGGAAAAAAGATCGATTTCAATTTTGCGCGAATCAGGAATAGTTTCAGAGTTCAATCGTGCCAATTGAGGGACCATGAATGCATAATACTTTTTGGGCATTAAAGCGGCGTTGTCGGTCAGAAGATGCGCACTGGTTCCTTGATTATTGATAGTAAAATCATACACGACCGGATCCATTGCAAAGGGAAGCGATTCCTCCATTTCTTGTTTTGTTTCCCGGAGGATATGCAACAGTCTGCTCTTTGCTTCTTCATAGATAACAGGGTCGACAAAAATTCCCATTCCGCCGCCGGACATTCCTCCAAGCATAAGAAATCCCCAATAATTTTCTTTGAATGTTTTTTTTGCCTTTTCGATGATATATTCCGTAAAATGCGTCGTGGCCCAGGGAATAATTGTTTTAATCGGATCCTCGAAATTACGGGCGGTCAGCGATGCTAATTTCTTAATATCTCCGCTGCGCAGGGACCCGGCGATTTCATCGTAAATTGTATTGGCACGCTGCCGCGCATTCCACTCGCTGCTTGTTCGCAAGAGATATTTTTCAGTTACCATCTCAAGAATCAGGCCGACGTTTGAAGCCATACCGCCATGCATAAGAATTAAAGAGGATGTAATTTTCTTTTCAAATTCGGGGTGAAGAGATTCATCTTTTAAAATAGTATGACGGGGAAGGAGGCATCCCCGGCTGACGGTATATTCTGTGTCCCCCGTGCGCGCAAGAACCCCTCCTATTGCTTTGATTCCCGGCCATACACCGCCTGAGTCCTGCCAGCCGCCGCCGGAACCTCCCAGCCATTCGCCGAGAATTGCACGTGAAGCAATGAGATCCCTTTCCTGTTCGGTCGGCGTTCCTTCTAATTGCCGTGTTTGCTGCGTGGCGCGCATAAGAAGAGTGATCATTGATGCCAGCAGGTTTGTAGAGACAGCTAAACGGGATCCCTTTGGAATATCGTTTACCTTAGTTACAAGTTCGATTCCGAGCCCTGGGTATAATATTTTAGCTAAGATGTTTTTTATTGTAAAACGTGTTCCTTCGAATGAAGGCGGAATAAAGCCTGACGCAATGAGAGCCGCTTTGAGCAAGCCGAGATAATCGTTTCCAAAATTAAAAAGGTCTGCCAGTTCGGATAAATCCTTGCTGTCATTAAGATCAAGTGAAGTTATCCGAATAACGGGCTCATCAATGATTCGCAGGTACGATTCGATGGGCGGTTTTATTTCTTTATCGCGCCCGAAGACGCCTAAGTCCGCTGAAATGTTAATAACGCGCGCACCTTCAGGATAATCCATTCCCAAAAAGAATATATCCGACCAGCAGCTGTGCGTAAGATCGATCCGGACAGGTGTTCGTTCACAAAGGAGCGGATAAAGGTGAGTACTGCTTGAACATTTTAGAAGTTCCGGATGAATTTTTAACGGATGCTCATCAGGATGACCGACACGGAACATCCATCGATTACCTCTCGATGAACGGACGCTTTTCCGGACCTGATCGGCTAAAATTTGGAATGTATTTTGATGATATGCTTCAGCCAAACAGCTCAGCAGGTTTTCATTAGATTCCCGGTCTGCCGATGCATGGAAAATCGACAGAGCTCTTTCATAATTTCGTTCTAAGAGATTTTTATAGCCTTCAACCGGTATTTTGGATGTCGGTTGAATAGTTGTTGAATCCAATAAAAAAAACCGGTAGCCGGCGTAAAGAAAGATGGAAGCACGGACTTTTTCATAGAGATTTTGCGTCGACTTTCGGAAATCTTCCAATTCCATGAAAGATGACTTTAGCCGATCCTGTGAAAGCCCTTTGCACAATACGGGGAAAGGGATATCGCGGATTGCAGGATCCTGTGATGTGATAGTATTTATAAATAGATTCATGTTCTTAAAATTGCGAATTGCGGATTGTCAATTGTGAACTGCAATCTGCAGCCGCGACGGGTCGTCGCGGATGTTTTTAAATTCACATAAACTATTCCGACACCAACGGTGTCGGCTACAGTGGTTAGTCGCGGAAGCAATTTACCATTCCTAGTTTACCGTTCACCGCTCCTATAATCTGCGAGAGTTTGAATTAAAGTTGTTAAAACTTCATCTCTCATTTGGCCGGCAAGTCCTAATGCAATTTGTGCCTGCAATAATCCGAACATTTTGCTGGTGTCGTAACGCTTTCCTTGAATTTCTAATGCCAGGTATTTGTCCTTTTGAGCGAGCCTTTGCTGAACCGGCGTAAGCAAAATATTCTTTCCGGGATTTGCATGGATTTCTTCAGATAAGAGATCGAACAAGATCGGTTGAAAAACATACATGCCGAAAAAACACAAATAATAACCGGCGCGCAGGCCGGCTGTTTTTAACTCAAGTTCCGCCCGGCTGACCGATGGTTTTTCGATTATTGTCTCAATTTGATAGACTCCATTATATGTCTTATAATTTCTTCCCGTTAAGGTCCCATATTTACTTATCTGGTGTTCAATTGTAGGATTAACGGCGGCAACAGAACATTCTTCCTGTACCGCAAGGTCTATGATCTGTTTTGAACAACGCTTATTTGAAAGGCAAGAGATAGACAGGTAATCTCCATGAAGGAGCAAAAATGGTTCATTTTTAACAAAATCCTTTGCCTGATACACAGCGTGGCCATAACCGAGGGCTTCTTCTTGAACGACAAATTTTACCCGGTCGAGAATATTTTTTATGTTTTGCGATTGAGATGCTGCCCAATGACCTTGTTGGTAGATTTTCAGCGATGTATGAGAGAGCTCTTGAAAACTTTCCAAATATTTTTCCTCATCACCGGCTGCGCAAACAATGCATATTTCTTCTATTCCGCTTTGCAGCGCCTCTTCTGCAATAATTTGAATAATCGGCTTATTCATCCCATCCACATCGATGAGCGGCAGCATAGATTTTTGTACTGTCGTGGCGGCGGGATACAATCTTTCATTTCTGGCCGCTGCAGTAATAACAGCTTTTTGTATTTTCATTTTACGGCAATAATCTTGTTTGAGTGAGTATTATCTTAAAGATATAACATTTATTGGCAAATATAAATAGTTCATAGTTCTTAGTGCTTGGTTCTTGGTTAATCGTGCTGAAGTGCTGTAGCCGCGACCGGTGGTCGCGGATCCGGCACCAGCTTGCCCGCCGCAGGAGGACGGTATCGGCTACAGGCGTTGGCCCTGGTATCATCGCAAATGGAATTGCATCCTTTCAAAATTCTTATTAAAAGCGTATATTTGTAAACTAAGAACGGTGCTGAAGTGCTGCAGTTCGACGTGCTGCGGTAGGAATATCTGGTCGGTTAGTTAGTTGTTTGGTTATTTGGTTCTTTTGTTCTTTGCTTTTTCAGTTTTCAGTTCTCAGTTATTTGGTTATTCAGTTATTCGGTTCTTTGGTTTATCAGCTATTAGTTCACCGGCTGCCTCTTAATTTGAATTACGCGATCGCGTAATAACATTATCAGACCTCCGGCTAGTTTACATGGAGAAAAAATGAAAAAAGCTCTTATCTCAGGCATAACAGGTCAGGACGGTTCATATCTTACGGAATTATTGCTGGAAAAAGGATATGAAGTCCATGGCATTATTAGACGAAGCAGTTCTTTTAATACCGCTCGAATCGACCATATCTTTAATGATCCCAAGCTGCATGACAATCGATTTTTTCTCCATCACGGTGATGTGACTGATGCAAGCAATATAAATCGTCTGCTTGAAAAAATTGAACCGGATGAAATTTATAATCTTGCTGCGCAGAGCCATGTCAAGGTCTCATTTGAAGTGCCCGAATATACGGCTCAGGTGGATGGTGTTGGAACGCTGCGATTTATCGATGCTATTAGGGAGACCGGGCTGAAAACGCGTTTTTATCAGGCCTCAACGAGTGAACTGTTTGGGAAAGCACAGGAAATTCCGCAAAGCGAAAAAACTCCATTCTATCCGCGGAGCCCATACGGTGTCGCAAAATTATACGGATTTTGGATTATAGTCAATTATCGTGAAGCATACGGAATCTACGCTTGCAATGGCATTCTTTTTAATCATGAATCCCCCAGACGCGGCGAAACCTTCGTGACGCGAAAAATTACAATTGCCGCAACAAAGATAAAATTGGGAATGGAGCAGCAGCTAAAACTCGGGAATCTTCATTCGAAACGGGACTGGGGATATGCTCCTGAATATTGCGAAGGAATGTGGCGAATTTTGCAGCAAGATCAACCGGAAGACTTCGTCCTTGCGACAGGTGAAACGCATACGGTGAAAGAGTTCGTTGAAGAGGCTTTTTCTCAGCTCGATTTTCATCTGGAATGGGAAGGCTCCGGCGAAAATGAAAAGGGAATCGATTCTCGAACCGGAAAAGTTCTTGTTGCAGTAGATCCGCGATATTATCGCCCGACCGAAGTCGACCTTCTGATCGGCAATCCGCAGAAAGCAAAAGATAAACTCGGATGGACGACGAAGACTACGTTTAAGGAGCTTGCTAAATTAATGGCGAAAGCGGATTTTGAGAAGATTAAAAAAAGAGGGTATTAGTTCGTAGTTCGTGGTTCGTAGTGCGTAGTTCGTTGTTCGTCTTTCAAAACCAAGAACTAAGAACAAAAAACGAAATAAGGGGGAAATATGGTCATTAGAAAATTTGAGGAAATCGAATCTTGGAAAAGGGCTCGGGAACTTACGAAAACGATATATGGTACTCGGGAAAAAGGAATTTTGCAAGAGATTATGGTTTGAAAGATCAAATTCAACGTGCATCTGTTTCAATAATGGCAAATATCCCTGAAGGTTTTGATGGTGGGTCAAAAAAAAGTTTTATCATTTTTCTACAATACGCATATCGT
>CAVYML010000005.1:0-93875 GCA_963769605.1 Ignavibacteriota bacterium
GATGCCATGAATTGATTTACAACGTATATGCCTTTCTTAGAAGTTGCAGGTAAAGAATATTTTTGCGCAGAAAGCGTTTTTAAAATGTTTTCAGCGGAAAGATTATCGCTTATTTTCAAAGCATGAATAAGAACGGTGTCAAGAGATATCTCATGCACGGCAACACAAGAAGCATGTGCCGGCGCGACGCGTTATCAAAGATCCATTTACTAAAATTCCATGCCGAGACAAAGACTCTTTCAATAATTGTCCCGCATAAAGTTCCGGCCTGCGAAGAGAAAGAGAGAATGTCCTCGGCGTGTCCGCTGACAGCACTTCTCCTTCAACGATGATCGTATTGGGCCAGAGAGAAGATGGCCTTCGAATTTTGAAAGGTTGGCGTATGGAATCCGAGACTGTTAAGGTCGAATTCAGAATCTGTACAAACGAAGTCGAGGGATCGAGTGTCACGACAGCCGGATCGCCGATTCTGAATGCCGGTTGCACATGGACTTCAATGCAATTCTTATTGATCGACAGCGCAGAAATGCATGCTTCGTCCGGATCCGGTTCATCGTCCCACATCCATCCCATCCCCCACGGTTGATCGTCAAAAAAAGATGCATCAACGCAAATTCCTTCCCGTACTGCAGTAATGTCCCGCATCCTAAGCTGAAAAGCTAATGTGTCTAAATCGCATTTTTGTAAATCCGGGTCGCCATAGCCTTTCAGATAGATTTTATCTGCTGTACCTCCGGTATCTATAGTGTCTGCCAAAAGTGTCGTCTTGAATGTGTAATTGTTCTGCAACCCTCCAATTGCACTTGCTATTGTAAAAAGTTTAAGCGTAGAGGCAGGAAGGAGAAGCAGAGAACTGCTGCGATCGTATAATATCTCATTTCTGTCGACAGAAACAATTTTAATGCTCGCAGTGGTTTGTGCGAAGGCGGAGTCGGAAAGCAGGGCATCAATTTCATGCTTTAGAAGTTTTTTTGGATCGGAAGCAAATGGGAAAAAAGAAGCGGTTGTGCAGCCGCAGAATGAAAGGAGAATGCATAAATATATGATGTTTTTAAAATGCATGTTGAGCGTTTTTTTTGTTCTTAGTTCTTAGTTCGTGGTTCGTAGTTCGTGGTATATTAAACTTCAGCACTACGCACAAAGCACTACGAACTAAGAACCAAGCAACTACGAACTAAATATATATTGTCTTAAAAATCATCAAGAAGCAAGATCGATCAACTGTAAAAAATAGATGGGCTCCATCTGACAGATGGAGCCCATCTTACGAACCAAGCACCAAGAACCACGAACTAAGAACAAGATAGCTCTTCTTGTTTTAGGCGTCAAATATGGCTATATTTCAATGATTAATCATTGTCAAAAGGAATATATGCTGGACTTTTTTAAAAATTTATTCGGCTCGAAACATGAGCATGACGTCGAAATTCTCTACCCCCTTGTTGAAGAAATTAATGCGCATTTCGAAAAGCTTCAAACACTCTCCGATGAAGAATTAAAAGCGAAAACTGCGGAATTCAAGAGTAAACTTTCGGATGCAGTCCATCCTGTTCGAGAAGCAATTGAAAAAGCAAAGGAAGATTTAAAAACGGTCGTTACGTTCGAAGAACGGGAACACCTGTACAATATGATCGACGATTTGAACGCCGAACTCGATCGGAAAATTGAAGACACGCTGGAGGAGCTTTTGCCGGAAGCGTTTGCCGTCGTAAAGGATGCATGCAGGCGGTTAGTCGGACAGTCATGGGATGCTGCAGGAAATAAAATTGTTTGGGATATGATTCCCTTTGACGTCCAGTTAATTGGCGGCATAGTTTTGCATCAAGGAAAAATTGCAGAAATGGCGACGGGAGAGGGAAAAACCCTTGTTGCAACTCTCCCGTGTTATCTCAATGCGCTTTCCGGCAGAGGCGTACATGTCGTTACAGTGAACGATTATCTTGCCGAACGCGATAGTTTATGGATGGGAAAAGTATTCGAATTTCTTGGATTGACTGTAGGCTGTATTCTTCAAAATATGGATCCGCAGCACCGGCGAATCCATTATGGAATGGATATCACATACGGCACAAATAACGAATTCGGCTTCGATTATTTGCGCGACAATATGGTGGTCAACGCAGAAGAAATGGTGCAGCGGCCTTATAATTACGCTATTGTCGATGAAGTCGATTCCGTGTTGATCGACGAAGCCCGTACACCGCTTATTATCAGCGGGCCGGTCGCATCGGAAGATCATAAATTCGATGAAATGAAACCTTACATCGAACGGCTTTACAAGGCGCAGCTCAACTTAGTTGCCAAGATCACATCCGAAGCGGAGATTCTCGTGCAGCAGCAGCGTGCAGAGGAAGCGGGAGTATTGCTGCTGCGTGCGCAGCGCGGATTGCCCAAGAATAAAAAACTTCTCAAATTGTTTTCGGAGCCCTCAAATAAAACTCTGTCGCAAAAAACAGAAAATACATATTTGCAGGATCAAGGCGTGCGCATGCATGAAATAGACGACGAGCTCTATTTCGCCATCGATGAAAAATCGCATGTCATCGACCTGACCGACAAAGGACGTGAATTTCTTGCTCAGGCATATCACGGCAACGACAAAGATATTTTTATCATTCCGGACATAGGTACGGAATTGAGCCTTATTGAAGGCGACGATTCTCTTTCTTTTGACGAGAAGCAGCGGAAAAAAGATGACGCCAATAAATTATTCGCCGAACGCAACGATCGAATTCATACAATTCTCCAGCTCTTGCGCGCTTATTGCCTCTATGAGAAAGACGTAGAATACGTGGTCTCAGATGACGGCAAGATTATGATCGTCGATGAATTTACGGGACGCTTGTTGTCCGGGCGGCGCTATTCCGAAGGATTGCATCAAGCGATCGAAGCAAAAGAAGGTGTTAAAGTCGAACGGGACACTCAAACGCTTGCTACAGTGACGCTGCAAAACTATTTCCGCATGTATAAAAAGCTTTCCGGTATGACCGGAACAGCGGAAACCGAAGCACCTGAATTCTTCGATATTTATAAATTGGATGTCGTTGTTGTTCCGACCAACAAACCGATGGTACGGGATGATGAAGACGATCATGTTTTTAAAACAAAACGTGAAAAATATAATGCGGTCATCGGTGAAATAGAGCGCCTCAGGGAAAAGCAGCAGCCTGTACTTGTCGGTACGACAAGCGTCGATGTTTCGGAAACCATCAGTCGGATGCTTAAGAGGAAGGGCATTCCGCATAATGTGCTGAATGCAAAGCAGCATCAGAGGGAAGCGGAGGTCGTTGCACATGCCGGACTTCCGGGCGGTGTAACAATCTCGACGAACATGGCAGGCCGTGGAACGGATATTAAACTTGGGCCCGGTGTAACGGAAGTCGGCGGGCTGCGCATCATAGGAACGGAACGTCATGAATCGCGCCGTATTGATCGTCAGTTGCGCGGACGCGCAGGACGTCAGGGAGATCCGGGCTCCTCACGTTTTTATCTATCTCTTGAAGACGATCTGATGCGCCTTTTCGGGAGCGAGCGGATTGCACGGGTTATGGAACGCATGGGACTCGATGAGGGAGAAGTTATTCAGCATCCGATGATCACACGATCCGTCGAACGCGCACAGAAAAAAGTAGAAGAGAACAATTACGGCATACGAAAGCGTTTATTGGAATACGACGATGTGATGAACCAGCAGCGGGAAGTAATCTATTCGCGCAGGCGACATGCCCTTCTGGGTGAACGAATAAGAGACGACATCTTCGATATGCTTCATGAAGCTTCAGTCAACATTACACGAAAATACTATGGTGATGGAAACATCGATGAATTGAAAAATGAAGTCCGTGCGCGGTTTTTGGTTGATCTTGCAATAAATGCGGATCAATTTCAACGGCTCGGCGAAAAAGGGGTAAGTGATGAAGTTGAAAAATCCGCACAGGAATTTTATCTTCGGAAAGAAGAACAGCTTGGTCCGGTGTTAATGGGGACTCTGGAAAAAATGGCAATGATGCAGGTGATCGATGCAAAATGGCGCGATCATTTGAGGGAAATGGACGATCTGAAAGAAGGAATTCACCTCCGGGGATACGGTCAAAAAGATCCTTTGCTCGAATACAAAACAGAAGCTTTCAATATGTTTTTGGAGCTGATGGATTTGATCTCTGCAGAGGTTCTCGATCTGGTCTTTAAACTGTACCCGGAACGACCGGAACAGCTGCCTTCCCATCGTCCGCGCAAAGCTCCCCGCCGGGAAGAGATGGTTCTAACGCATGACTCCGCCGCGGGAGCTGGTTTTGCATCGAATAAAGAATCCGCAAGCGGTGAAGCGCAAAAATCCGGCAAATCTGCACCGCCTAAGGTTCAAACAATTCATGCAGCGGAAAAAGTGGGCAGAAATGAACCGTGTCCCTGCGGCAGCGGGAAAAAATATAAAAATTGCCATGGAGCTTAGGAAGTTATTTAGTTCGTAGTTCGTAGTTTTAAAGACCAAGCCCTAAGAATCAAGAACTAAGAACTTTTTCAATTCAAAGTTTACCGTTCTAAAAAATATGAAAAAAATTGAAGCAATTATACGTCCCTATAGATCAGATGATGTCCGGGAAGCTCTGAATGCTATCGGCATTCGCGGCATAACGGTCACGGAAATTAAAGGCTACGGCAGGCAAAAAGGACATACTGAAATCTACCGCGGTTCTGAATATCAAATCGAATTCCTCCCTAAGGTAAAGCTGGAAATCGTTGCGAATGATCAGATGGTCGAACAAATAATTGCGACCATTATTCAATCTTCAAAAACGGGAGAAGTAGGAGATGGAAAAATATTTATTTCCGATGTCGAGGATGTTATTCGCATCCGGACAGAAGAATCGGGAGAAGAGGCGGTTTAAAATTGCGAATCGCAAAGAAGTTCTTAGTTCTTAGTTCTTAGTGCTTGGTGCCTAGAGACTTGGTCGAAAAGTGATTTTTATTAAAGAATATTTTGGTGAACGGACGGTCATGTATTATATTTGTATAGAAAATAGATTTATCGTCTCTCACTAAGAGAAAATCATATTATGTTAGGCAAACAAAACCCACAAAGCAATTTATTCCTGCCGGAGAATCGTCTTCGCCAGAAGATAGGCAAAGAAAGCTTTTACGTATTTTTAAGCGATCACCGGCATGAAATCTTTAACGATGAAGACTTTTCGTTCTTATATTGCCCGGATAATGGCCGTGAAAGCGTTCCCCCAAGTTTATTGGCAAGTGCCTTGCTTCTCCAATCGTATGACCGAGTATCGGATCAAGAAGCAGCCGACCGCGCAAAATTCGATCAACGCTGGCAGGTAGCGCTTGGTGTTGGTGATGAAGAACAGCCGTTTGCGAAGAGTACGTTGTGCCTGTTTCGTAATCAATTGATCATCCATAATAAAGGGAAAATGATATTCACCAAGGCCTTGAACTTACTTGCTCAAAAAGGTTATACAAGAAAGAATAAAAAAACCTTCGCAATTGACACGACACCGATATTTGGGCGCGGCGCGGTTGAAGACACCTTTAACATGTTGGCGGAAGGACTTCGACAAACGCTGAAAGTTCTTGCGCAGATTGCAGAACAACCGATTGAAGACTATTCTCAAGCCAATGATTTTTCCCGCTACAGTGCGTCGAGCTTTAAAGGTACCTGGACGATTGATTGGGATAACGACAACCAACGACAGATCGTTTTGAATTGTATCGTTGCTGATTGTCGAAGAGTGCTGGCTATGGCTTCAGAGACACTTTCATCATTGGACAAAGAGAGCGACGAGGCTCATGATCTTCTTCGGGCGACAGAATTATTGAGTAAGCTCTTAGCACAGGATATTCGCGAAAAAATGCCGGAGAAGGCAGAGATTATCGATGGTGTCGCCAAAGATAGAATTATCTCTGTTCATGACCCCGAGATGCGCCATGGGCGCAAGAGTGCCAGCCAACGTTTCGATGGATACAAGGCGGCGATAGCCGTTGACACAGATACTCAAGTGATTGCCGAAGTTGATGTTGTTCCGGGCAATGCACATGATAGTGTGGATGCTCCGGCGGTGATTAAAGAAGCGGCGAAGAATCTTGATGCCGAAATCGAAAATGTTCTTGGAGACGGCGCTTATGGAACAGTAGAAGCACGCTTGGATGCTGATGCACACAAGTATAATCTTATCGCTCCGGTAGGACGTGCTCCGCAAACAGGACGATTCACGAAAGAGGATTTTAAGATTGACCTTGAAGGCGAATCAGTCACATGTCCGGCCGGGGAGACAACTACGTGTTGGAATGTGCAAAAAGTAACGACACAACGCGGAACAACCTTTAAAAACAAAAGTTTCAAGTTCTCTGTCAGGCAATGTTGCCGTTGTTCATTCAGGAGTCAATGTCTCAAGGAGAAGACTCCGTGCCGAAGTGTGTTGGTGCATGAATATGAAGCGCTCATACGAGAGAAAAAGCTATTTCAAAGAACGGAAGAATATCATCAGATGTATCGCAAGCGAGTAGTCGTTGAACATCGCTTTGCACGATTGGTACGCCTTGGCATACGCAACGCACGTTATTTTGGGATGAAGAAAGTTCTCTTTCAGCTTGCGATGGCGGCTGCTGTGGCCAATTTGACGCTGTTTGCGTCAGTGGCGTCATTCTCTCTATTCTTTATTGCAGCGTTGCTCATTTTTGCTCTTTGGCTCGCTCTAAATCTTCAGAGGATGATTTATAGGCAACTGAATTTTCAGACGGTGATCTGATCACTCCTACTTTTTAAACTCTTGAAAAAAGGGGGGTTCTCGACCGAGTCTCTAGTGCTTATATATGATGGCTGTAAATCATGATCTATAAACTTGAGACTGAATCCTGTTTACAGGGAATAACTTTTTTGGATTTCCGGCTGAACTAAGAACCAAGAACCACGAACTAAGAACTAAATAGATATGGATCCTAAAGAACATTACAAGGCCGGCTACGCCGCACTGATTGGCGAACCGAATGTCGGAAAATCCACTTTACTCAATGCGATTCTTAAACAAAAGCTCGCTCTTGTCGGGAATAAGCCTCAGACAACTCGGCAGAGCGTTTTGGGAATAGCCAGCACAGATATATATCAAATCGTTTTCCTGGACACTCCGGGCATCATTGAGCCGACATACCTGCTTCAGCGCGAAATGATGAAACATTCTTCCCGTGCATTGGAAGAGGCAGACGTGATTGTTGCTCTGGCAGATGCATACAATGAAGGAAAACTGCCGGAGGTAGTTCAGAGAAGGCTGGCGGTTTATGAAAAGAAAAAACCGATTCTTTTAGTTCTGAATAAAATAGATTTGCTGGAAGATCCCGCCATAGAGCATCTGGTGCAGAAACAAATTGAACTCGCCCTCTATGAAGGAGTTATACCGCTCTCTGCTTTAAAAAGGAAAAACGTAGATTCCTTAGAACAGGCGCTGGTACGTCTGATGCCCGTGCATCCTCCATATTATCCGAAAGATATCGCCAGCGAACATCCGGAACGTTTCTTTGCCGCAGAATTTATACGCGAAAAAATATTCGAACAATTTTCGGAAGAAATTCCATATGCAACCGCTGTGGATATTCGTGAATTTAAAGAACGCGAATCGGGAAAAACATATATCAATGCGGATATTGTCGTCGAACGGGACTCACAGAAGGGAATTCTAATCGGGAAAAATGGACGGGCTCTCAAGATGCTCGGACAATCTGCCCGAAAAGAAATCGAGTCGTTTTTACAGCATCCCGTGTTCCTGGAATTGCATGTAACCGTAAGGAAAGGCTGGAGAGATAATGCGGCAATGATGCAGCGTTTCGGTTACAGGCTCGAAGAAGGAAAAAAATGATGACTGTGCGCCAGAAAGCGTTTGCAGGCTTTGTGATAGTTTGCTTAATATGGGGATCGACATGGGCTGCAGTGCGCATTGGACTGCATTCCATCCCGCCCGTTCTTTCTGCAGGACTCCGATTCGCTCTTGCTTCAATCGTTCTTTGGGTTTTTATGAAATGGAAAGGATACAATTTTCCGCACACGCGAAAATTTTGGATGTTGATCATCATCTTGTGCCTGACCGCATTTTCGCTGCCGTTCGGGCTTATCTATTGGGGTCAGGCTCGCGTCGATTCGGGGATTTCCTCGGTTCTGTTTGCAACTTTTCCGTTTTGGGTGGCGTTGCTTTCACATTTTCTCCTTTCCGGAGAACGGCTGACACTACGGCGCATTGCCGGGATCGCTGTCGGATTCTGCGGCGTTCTCATGATTTTACAACCGGTTGTTTCCGAAAACTCAGTGAATATTCCCGGTACATTAGCTATTCTGGCGGGAGCTTTTTTGCAGGCAATAGCATTGATTGCCATCCGCAAGTATGGACAAGAATATAATAGTGTCGTCTTGAATTTGTATTCTATGCTATTCAGCTCGGTTCTCTTGATGGGTTGGAGCATGCTCATAGAGAATTACTCACATATCGAAATAGATGGTGCAGCGGTTTTTTCCATATTATATTTGGCACTATTCGGAACAGTGCTGTCGTTTGTTATTTACTTCTGGATGGCAAAGCATGTAGAAGTGATCGTGCTCTCACTTTCCGCCTTTATCACGCCAGTCGTTGCACTTTTGACAGGCGTTCTTTTACTCAACGAAAAAATTGCTGCAAATGCTTATTCCGGATCTTTTCTCGTTCTTCTGGGAGTTCTCATGGCAAGCGGTGCTGCGGTGCAAAGAGTTGTAAACTAGCCGGAGGCCTGATAATGTTATTACGCGACAGCGTAATTCAAATTAGGAAGCAGGCGGTAAGCTGTAAACTGTGAACTGTTAACAGTTAACAGTAAACTGTAAACAGTAAATAGTAAACTAAACAACTAAATAACAGCAACACGGCAACACCTTGAATTTTGAACCATGAACATTGAACCTGACAATATCGATTCGGGACTCTTTGCTGGCGATCTTCCCTTGCAGGAGAAGCTCGAAGCCTTGCCTCAAAAACCGGGAGTGTACCGATTCAAAGACACTTCAGGTACCGTTTTATATGTTGGAAAAGCTCAAAACCTCCGTTCACGCGTTCGGCAGTATTTTCAAAAGTCACGCGCAAAAGATCCGCGCATCGATGCGATGATCTCAAAAGTGCGGGATGTGGAAATAACGGTGACCGATACGGAAGTCGAAGCTTTAATACTCGAATCGAATCTTATTAAGGAAATTAAGCCGCGTTATAACGTGGTCTTGAAAGACGACAAAAGCTATCCATATATCGTTCTTACGAATGAACCGTTTCCTCGTGTGTTCGTGACCCGGAAAAAAATCGGAAATGGTGGAAGATACTATGGCCCCTATACGGATGTGGGAATGATGCGTGCGGCGTTGAAGACCATCCGCGATATTTTCAGGATACGGAGCTGCAATTACGATCTTTCCGAAGAATCGATTGCGCATCATAAATTCAAAGTCTGCCTCGATTATCATATAAAAAAATGCGATGGCCCATGCGAAGCGTATCAATCCCACGATGCATATACCAAGATGATTGATAAGGTAGCTCAGATATTGCGCGGCAGGATTCGTCCGGTGGTTGAATCGCTGGAGGCGGAAATGCAGAATTGCGCTGCGGCCATGCAGTTTGAAGAAGCCGCGGCTCTGCGGGATAAGATCCGTCAGTTGAACGTGTACAGGGAAAAACAAAAAATTGTCGATACACGGGAGGTCAACAGAGATGTTTTTGCTGTCGTTACAAACAATGACGACGGATGCGGTGTCTTGTTCTGCATAAGGGAAGGGAAAGTGATCGGAAGCAGACACTTTTATTTTGCAAATAGCGCTGGGAAAAACCATGGCGAACTGCTGGGATATTTGCTGGAACGCTATTATTCCGAACATGAAGATTATCCGGATGAAATTGTTCTTTCAGAAGAGTTGATCGAATCAGAAGCAATCGTCCGATGGATTGCTTCACGCGCAGGTCAAAGCGTCGGACTTTCCATTCCTGAAAAGAAAGACGATCTTCGCCTCGTCGAATTAGTTCGTCATAATGCACAGTACTGGCTCGATGAATTGCTGATTCAGCGCCGGAAAAGGGGAGAGGCTGTGCCTCATGCCGTTCAGTCTCTCCAAAACGATCTGCGGCTCGAGACTCTTCCCCGCAGAATAGAATGCTTTGATATCTCCAATATCCAGGGAAGCGATACGGTTGCTTCGATGGTTGTGTTTGTAGATGGAAAACCGAAAAAGAGTGAATATCGAAAATATCGAATCAGGACTGTTCAGGGACCTAATGATTTTGCAAGCATGCAGGAAGTGGTTCGGCGGCGATATGCTGCACTGGGAAAAGACAAAGAAGCTTCAGCCGGCCTTATCATCATCGACGGAGGCAAAGGACAGCTTTCCAGTGCTGTCGATGTGCTCCGCACACTATCTTTGCATATTCCTATAATCGGATTGGCAAAACGTCTTGAAGAAATATTTTTGCCGGGACAGGTTGAACCGATTCTATTGCCGAAAACTTCTTCAAGTTTGCGCCTCCTGCAGCAAATCCGGGATGAAGCGCATCGATTCGCCATTACTTACCATAGACAAATTCGTTCACAGAGGATATTGAGGACAGAGATAGACCTCATAAAAGGCATCGGTAAAAAAAGATCCAAGGAACTTCTCGAAGCATTCGGATCAGTTCAAGGGATTAAGTTTGCTTCGCAGGAACAACTAACCGATGTGGTTGGAGAGTCTCTTGCTCAACATATCAAAGAATATTTTTCAGAAGATATATCATAGAAAAGTGCGAAAGTGCTGCAGTCCAAAGTTTGTCGGTTCGTCGGTTTGTTGGTTGTTTAGTTTAATGGTTACTTTTTAAACTGTGAACTGAAGAACAACATAACCGACTAACTGAGGAACTGAAGACAATTGCAGCACAGCAACACAGCAGCACGATCTTATGAAAAGCATTGATATTCGTATTAAAATCAATTACGTTGTATTCTATGAACCCTTTACATGTATTTATTCGTCTGGGGAAGTACTTTCTTAAGTATAAATGGCGCATCATCTGCGGTCTTTTTGCCGTGGCAATGATGAGCATCTCCGATACCGCATCGGCATATCTTATTGCGCGCCTGGTCGAGATTTTACAGACAATCGGTCAGCAAGTCAGGGCCGGCAAAGAAATAGCAGTTCAGGTTATCATCAATCCTTTGAATTTTAACCTCTATTCACTTTCCATTTACGGAAAGGGACAGAGTTTTCAATTAATTTATAGATTTGCGCTGGCGGTTATAGTTATTATAGTCGTCAAAGTCGTGTTTGTCTATGTTCGCGAATATCTCATGAGTTCCGTGCAGCAGAAGATCCTTATGCGGTTTCGTATAGATCTCTATAACAGACTCGTGTTTTTACCGGTTAAATATTACGATGAGAATAAAACCGGCTATATCATGTCCCGTATAACAAACGATGTCAATAATCTCGAACAATCACTGACCATGATTGTAGAAATGACGCAGAACGTCGTGTATACGATTGTTTTTGCTACAGCATTATTCTACACAAATTGGCAGTTGACAATTGTCTCGATTCTCCTCTTTGCATTTTCGGGAGAGATATCCAGGAAATTCGGAGATCGTATTCGATCGCACAGCCGTAACCTTACCAATACTCTGGCCGATATTTCGTCGTTCTTACAAGAAAAAATTTCGGCTATACGCATCGTAAAATCGTTTACAAGGGAAGAATACGAGAAAAAGATTTTCAAGCAAAAAGTGGAGACGAATTATCATTACTCGATGAAAATTGTTCGAATTATCGCTCTATTAAGCCCGACGAACGAACTCTTCAACACCGTGGCAACTTCGCTCTTAGTTATTTTTTGCGGATACCTCTTTATCCAGGGATCAATGACTATTGAAACGATGATTTTTTTCCTTATGCTGATGATTAACCTTGCTAAACCGGTCAAAGCTCTGGGAGAAAGCGCAGCAAGAATTCAAAAGACCCTCGTTTCAGCAGGCTATATTTTTGAAATCCTCGACCTTGAAACCGAACCTTTATACAACGAACTGCCTCAGACGAAAATAAATAATGGCGTAGTAGAATTTAAAGAAGTATCTTTCGCCTATAACGGTGAAATACAAGCGCTTAACAATATTAATTTATACGTTGCTTCAGGAGAAAAAATAGCGCTCGTTGGAGAAAGCGGAGGGGGGAAAAGCACGTTGATTAATCTTATACCTCGATTCTACGATTTAGAACACGGTAAAATCTTGATCGATGGACAGGACACGAAGGATATGGATTTATTGAGTTTAAGACGGCAAATGGCGATTGTACCGCAGGATGTCGTTCTTTTCTCCGGATCGGTCTATGATAATATTCGTTATGGACGATTGGATGCCAATGATGAGGAGATATTGGAAGCCGCACGTTATGCGAATGCCCATGCCTTTATTATAAAACTTGAAAAGGGATATGATACGGAGGTAGGAGAACGGGGGTTGCAGCTTTCTGGAGGTCAACGGCAGCGTATTGCTATTGCACGTGCTATTTTACGCAATCCTAAGATACTCCTCCTCGATGAAGCCACTTCCGCGCTTGATACGGAGTCGGAAAGGATGGTTCAGGATGCGCTAAGCCGGCTTATGAAAGGAAGAACATCGTTTATTATCGCCCATAGACTCTCCACCATAGCCCATTGCGACCGTATTGTCGTTCTTGAGGGAGGCTCTATCGTCGAAGTGGGAACACACGAAGAACTTCTTCGGAAGAAAAAGGGAGTGTACAAACGGCTTCACTCGCTTCAATTTAATGAAAAAAAGGTTCTTGATTAGTCTGTTACTCTGTTACTTAGTTCTGATGTTTTCAGTTTGCAATTTACCGTTTACATTTTACCATTTACAATCGAAAATTGACAATTGACAATTCACTAAAAACGTCCGATACTTTTGCCAAACGAATCGAAATTGCCTTTCGGCGGGGAGTTATTCAATTTCTTAGACTTTTTTTTCTAAAAAATAGAATTGTACACTTGACTGGAGGCTTTGAGACTGCAAAATATCTTTTCATTCGGCAAGACATGATCGGCGATGTGCTTATTTCGACTCCTCTTTTTGATATACTTAAAAAGAAATATCCGCAGGCTCAAATCGATGTCTTACTAAGCCCCAAGAACCATTTTGTTCTCCAAAACGATCCTCTTATCCGAAAACGGTGGATTTACAATAAGCATTTTTTACAGACAATTAGTCTTATCCGCGGTGTCCGCAAAGAAAAATATGATTTTGCAGTAGATTTAATGGACAATCCATCTGCTACGTCCACGATTCTGTGCCTTCTTTCCGGGGCAAAGGAAACCATAGGGCTCGAAAAAGAAAACAGCTATGCGTATAGTATTGCTGTTCCGCTTCTTTCCAGAAAAGATTCGCATATTATCGAGCGTATCGCTCAGTTGCTTACCCCTTTTGAGATCCAAGTAAGAGTAAAGGACAGTTCGATCCGTTATACGCCATTGGAATCTTCGAGAAAGAAAGCGGATCGGTTCCTGAAAGAAAATTTTCAGTCCGATAAGAAAATAATCGGCATCAACATTTCAGCGGGTGGAGAAGTTAGATTTTGGGGTGTCGACCATTATAAACACCTTTTAGAATATCTGCATAACATGTATCCTGAATTGCAAATAGCGGTTTTTTATAAACCGAAACATAGAGAAAAGGCGGTCGAAATTGTTGGATCCTCTGCTGCAAAAATTTCGCCTCAGACTAATTCATTCGACGAATTTGCTGCATTTATCGAAAGGATCTCTTTGCTCATAACACCTGATACGTCTGCCGTTCACCTAGCATCCGCATTCCGTATTCCGGCGGTAGTTCTCTACGTGCAGTCCAATAAAGAGCTTAGAATCTGGGAGCCTTTTAATACGGAATACGAAGCTATTGTTACTGATATCGATGATTTAAGCACAATTTTTGAGAAATCCGTCGAAGAAGCTATTAACCGAATCATAAAACGAACGGGTATTTGTTAACCATGCCGAAACTTCTGTTTAGATTAGAATATTTTTGGCGCCACAAAATTGTATATCCTTTTCTCAAGTTTACCATCGGACGACCTTGGAACGAAACCGCCATAGATTTAAGAAAGGTTCGGAAGATTCTCTTCCTTCGTCATGATCGCATTGGAGATATGATCGTTACAACGCCAATTTTTCGAATTTTGAAGCAAAACTATCCGGCTTTAAAAATTGGCGTGCTCGCTGCTATGACGAATGAAGAGATTATTCGTCATAATACTTCTGTCGATTCCACCTTTATACTAAGCAAGAATCCTCTTAAAAGAATTTTTACCTTCATGAAAATTCGCAACGAAAAATACGATGTTGTTGTGAATTTTATTTTTAACAAAACAACGAGCATTGCCATTCTTCTGCGTCTTATAGCGAAAGAAAGCAGTACTGTCGGTCAGGGAGATAAAAAATATCGCTTTTATTTCGATCGATATTGCACACTCCCGCGTTCCTCAGACTTTATGGTCAAACTCTTAGCTGAAATGATGAACCGGATTTTTCTTCTTGCGATACAAGAACAGGATCTTAATTACGAGATTGTTATCGACCCTCAATCAAGAAGGGAGGTTGAGTTGTTTTTATCAGAAAATAATCTTCAACTGAAAACTTCTATTCAACGGTCTAACTATATTGTTTTTAATCTTTCTGCGGTCGATAACGAAAGAAAAATATGCGTTGATCAAGTTCGCGCGATTGTCTCTTTTCTTGCACATTCTAAAGGATACAGGATCATTCTTGTTACGGCACCGGATGATACGGCTATGCAGAAACATGCCCAAATGCTCTGTACAAGTCCCCAATGCATCCTTTTCCTGAAAAGAGGATATGGCTCGCTGCTTCAATTAGCCGCCCTGATAGAGAATGCATCTGCAGTTCTTACACCGGACACGTCCATCATTCATTTTGCTTCGGCTATGAAAACACCTGTAATTGGCTTTTTTACCCCATTACAGGATACACGGGAATGGCTCCCATTTCATGTCCGATATACATATGTAATGGCCGAATCAAATAAGTCCGTATCTGAGATTCCAACTCAACGATTGCTTGAGGAACTCGATAGATTTCTTCTTGAAGCGATGAACTGATAGTGAAAGAAATGAGTCTGGGATAGGGTATTATCTTTCAAAGAAAAAATCGCATTTATTCCGCAAATTCTTGATGTTTCTGATCTTCCCAACAGCCGCGGGCGGCCTGTCCCGGAAATATCTCTGATATTTTCGGGATGACCGCGGAAGATTCCCGAAGTCAGCCTGCCCGCCCAAAAAGAAAGAATTACGGTAGGACAAAAATTCTTGTTTGTCGTTTTTCGTCAATATTGGACAGGCCTGCGTGACTATTTACTTGCTACGCATTTGGGCGGGCGTCAGCAGTCAGGCAGGCAAGAATGCCTATTTTACATACAAATGAACTTTTTGGACAGCCTTAAAAAATGGGATTGAAAATTGCGCAAACTATCCGATAGTTTTAAACTATCCGATAGTTTTTAAAATGCAAATGGTACTGTTAAATATCGCTTAATTTGGCCAATTATCGCACATTTTTCGATCAACTATCCGATAGTTTGAATCTGATTAGTAAAAAAGGGGACAAGTAGACAAAGGAATCAAAACCGATTACGGGTCTCTGAGGTTTTAGAGGAGTTTGTAATTCTTATATTCACCGATGCGGCGGCCGCAAAGCGCCTCAAAAGAATCCAGTATTTTTTCTTTGAACGGCTGCCGGTTGTTTGATGGATCGTAATGAAGATTCCATCGCTGATCTTTTATACGATTGCTCATTGCCGAAGGATGTGTGCCTTTGAAAAACTGCAGCTTTCCCCCTTGACGATAATCATATTCAGCTTTTACGCCGACATGTTTTTCAATCCACGTTTCTGAATGCCAGAACTTATTGAAGTGCTGCTGCTTTAATTGCTGCACTTCAGGCGGTTTTACCCATCCGTAATGATAAATAGAAGCATCGATCAATTTTACATTGAGCTTCCTGCCGGCCAATCGAAAACCCTGTGCATCACCCCATGATCTTATTCCGAGCGCCGGTTTTATTGCACGAATCTCTCTCCTGTACCATCGACGGGAATTTCCGATATATTCGTAGCTGCCGTAAAAATGAAAATAGGAAAACAGCAATCCCTCGACCCGCCCATCATCTTTATACCGATCCATCGCCTTGAGTATTGCGTCATAATCTTTTTCATGCAAGACTTCATCCCCTTGAAGATAAAATCCCCAATCACCTTGAATATGCTCAAGTGCAATATTCGTCTGTTGGGAGAGAATAGATCCTCCGCTTACAGCCGATTCATCCCACGAGGTCTGAACGATGATAATTTTTGGAGAGTTGAGCGATTCGACGGCTTCAAGGGTTGAATCATCGGAGCGTCCGACGGCCACAATGACTTCATTGCAAATCGGAAGCAGGGAACGAAGCGACTCCAGAAATGGATAATCAAATTTTATGCCGTTTCGAATAAATGTAAATCCAGCAATATGCATGGTTTTGGAATGCTTTTACTGAAGCGTGAACGTAATCGTAAAAATATTTGCATTGCCGAAATCGAGGAGGAAGGGAACATAGGCGTAATCCAGTCGGGCGAACGAACAAACGATTCCCACTCCCGCGGAAATCGTCTGCGTTTCATAACCTGTCTGGTAACCGAGCCGGAAGCTTAAGATCCGATCATAAACCGATTCGATTCCCAAACGAAGATGATTGTCGGTTACGATTAAATTCGAAGAATATGTTGCATAGAAGCTGTTTTCGAACATATCGATTGGAAAACTATACGATCCTCCGGCTTGAAGAGTGGTCGGCAAATCACCTGCCTCCTGACGCATGGCTGAAAGTGTTCCGAGATTTGTACATATTAAGGCAGCCTGCCAACTACAACCGTTCCAGAGAGCTCCAATATCGGCTGCATAGCCGTCACTTTCATCGATATAAATCTTCTGATCAAGATATTTTCCTGAAAGTCCGAGTGAAAGGTTGCCGAAAAGAGTTTTTGAAATCGAAATCTGCATTAAAGAAGTACGGGCTGTAAATGTAGCTTCAGGGGGGCCGGGAATATCGCGAATTTCAATTCCGCCGATGCCGGTTGTATTGACAGAAAATGAGGCATCGACCCACGATAGAGGAAGCGATGCTGCAAGCAGATCTTTTTGAACATCCTGAAACCAAGAGACATGGGAAAGAAGAATCTCAGACGAGGTAATTCCGGCAAGCGCCGCAGGGTTTGTCAAGGAAGTTTCGAGTGTAGAATCCGTCAGCGGCGCCGATGCAAGCGCGGCGATGCGGGCCGTTCCCGGAAATTTCAATTCGGCGTACCGCGTAGATACTCCCTGTGCAAAAGTCAGCAGCGGAAATGCGGCGATCAGAAAGAGAAAACTTTTTATCATTAGAAATTAAGTCCTATGGACAACATACTTATTCCGCTCGGACTCGACGGTTCAAAAACGTATGCATATTGAAATTCAGTTTGTCGGTCGAAAATATTTATATGAAACGTAAAACCCAGTGATGGTTTTGCCGGCATTTCTCCGTTGAGAAGAATCTGATCGATGCCAGCGCGCAAAGCGAATGCATCGACGAGAAAAACTTCGGTTCCAAAGCGCAGCATCGGATCCGATCCTATGTATTCGAATTCGCCCGTTACAAGAGTCGACCATGAAGCGGGAGACCATGCAATTGATATGCGCTTTCGGAGCGGAAAATCGTCGATGTACGATTTTCCATATTCCCCATAGAGCGAAGAGGAATCCCATTTATAATGTCCGTTGATGTCCTGCACGACGACGGCACAGGTAATATCCTGCGCCGGAATATAAACGATTCCCATATCGAATGCAGCAGTCGTGCTCGATACGCCCTGATAAAGCGAATTGTAATAGACTTTTATCGTTATCCCGAAGGAAAAATTCGGCTTAGGGCGAATTCCGAACGACAACATAAATGCATCTTCTGCAGTCGAAGTCGTACCCGTTTGGATGCCGTCGCTGTTTCGACCGTCAATATTCGATACGCCGGAATTGATAATAGAAAGGGAAAGCCCAGCATTCGGCTTGAGCGGTACAGTGTATGTCAGAAAATTGAGACTGCGATCCAGCGAAAGAAGCCCGTAGGATGCGGTAATATTTTTTTCCGGCTGGAAGGGAACGAGCGCCGGGTTATAGTAGCTCGTTGCTCCGTCGTCGTATACTGCCGATAGAGAATTTCCCATCGCCATGCCCCGTGCGCCGAATCCCATTCGCATTGCCGCTCCCGGCAGACTGCTGAATGATTCGTCGGTTTGCAATTGAGCATGTGCGGTACATGCTATTGAAAATAATAGAAACGATATGAAGAAAAGTCTTCTGTCCGCCGCTCTGCTCATCGGATCACCAGAATCTTTCCCCAAGCGGCCGACTGTCCTCCAATGGAGACGGAATAAAAATAGACGCCGTTGGCAACCGTCTTTCCGCGATCGTTTTTGCCGTCCCATATCTGATCGTATTCGGTTCCAGCGCTGCGTGAAGCATTCTGAATGAGCGTCCGAACCGGCTGCATAGCAAAATTGAAAATACGTATGTTGACATTCTGAGATGATCCGGAAAACGACTTCGTACTGAAATGAATCCGAACATATTCAAGGTCGGGAGAGAATGGGTTCGGATAGGCATAAGTCGTTCGTGCCGTACCCACTTGAGCCGCCGTTCTCACTATTGTCCATGCGGATCCGAACGGTTCGGAGGGAGTATCGTGCGTGTATGCAATTCCTTCCACACCGCCGACCCATATAATGTCTCCCTGAACACCGATACAATCAATTTCAGTTGACGTGAATTGCTGTAAATTTTTTTGATCGGTAATAGTGCCGCTGCATGTCCAGGAAACTCCGAAATTATCGCTGCGATACACTCCCTGATCCGTTGCCACGTAGACGATGGAATCTTTGCATGCGAAGTTATGCGTAAAACCGCCGATGATTGCAGTCTGCCATGAATTTCCTCCGTCGCTGGAGAAACTAACACCCGTTTTTTCATCGGGATCGTTGGCAATATTGGTGGCTGCCCAGATGATGGAGCCGCCGTTTTTCAAGTTCTGCATTTTGAGTGCGACAACAAAGTCACCGGAAATAGGCTGAGCCTGATTTTGATGCGAGAATTTTCTCCAGCTCCAGCCGCCGTCTGTCGATTTATTAATTCCGTCTGCCGTTCCGGCCCAGATGGTCGTATCGTCGCTTGCAATGACTGAAAAAACGCTGTTATTATAATTTGCATTTAAGCCGTAACTCGATGTTGGAGAGACATCGAATGATGCCGGCAGGAGCATCGAAGTATCGATGGCGTCCATATTATCTGCGGGAAGAATCGCACGCTGCCACGTTTTTCCGGAGTCGATCGATTTTCGAAGCATCCCGGCCCAGCTTGCAATCCACACTGCCGAACGCGTCAGAGCGATGTCGTACGTAAGATTTTGCTGCGGTACGGTTATATCGAGCACTTTCACTCTATTCTTACTATCGTATTGTATTGTATCGACTTTGCCGGAATCGACCGGTTGTGCGATGGGATTCCATGTTGCGCCGTGATCGGTCGAATAATGCAGTCCTCCGCCGGTCTGATAATCCGTTCCGTCAATCATCGTTGTATAGGCAGCAGCCATCCAGATTAATTTGCCGTGAGCCGCAATCGCCGATATCCCTTTCGAATCGAATCCTGCAATCCCCGCAAGATTGATCCAGCTTGCGCCTTCGTTGAACGTATACGAAGGACCTGTACCAGTGGCAAACCAGATCGTGTCATTTTGCACATAGATATCATTAATGGTATTCGACGAAGGCATGGCAGATACTGTTGCGCCGGATGCAGATAGAGCGGAAGATGAGAGTGTGTACCTCGTTGGATGTTGCGCAAAAAGAACGACGGGTAAAAAAATATAAATGGCGACTTGACGCATTCTCATCATGGCACGTACACCACCGTTCTTGTAATGGTGTTGCTCACTTTCCCTGAATAATCATAAGCAACAAATTCGTAGACATAAGGTTGAATATAGGAAGGATCAACCGCCGATGGAATCCATGTGATCGTCCGGTAATACGATCCATCGCCGTTATCGGTCAATCTATACGTATTGTTTTGCGTGTATTGATACACGCCCGAGATATCACCGATTCCATCGGAATCGGAAACAAAAACGGTCATTGTCATTGAAGTAACTTTTGTTACGTGAATCGTATCCGGAATTGATATGCTGTCGATGACCGGAGCATGATCCGCTCGAGTAATAGTAACAGGAGTGATGATCGAAGAGGATAATAATCCGTTCGTGCCTGTTCCCTGGATAACAACGGTTAATGGGCCGATGTAAGAACGCGGCAATGAAATAACAGCAGAAGCGGAAAAGAGGCTGTCGTTCGATCTGGAATCCGGCGTGATTCCGTTATCCAATAGTAAACCCTGGGCAAGCGTCGATTGTGTGTGCGTATTCAAGATGAGGAATGAAACAGATGATATTGAGGACTCTCCATCTGGATCGACAACTTTTGCCTGAAGTTTAAGTGAAAGACTGAGGGTATCATTCGGCGACGGATGCGTACCGATCAGGTCTGTATTGATTGTATCCGGTGAAATCGAAACTGCAGCAATAACAGGGACGGAGCCGCTCGAATCGATAATAGCATCCGTTCTTTTCGTGCACGATTGGAGCAGAAGAAGAGCGGCCGTAATGGTGATGAGAAGAAGAAACCGAAACCGGCGCATTGATTGCTGTCCTGAATGTGGTTCAAAAAAAATTAATTTGTCGCAATCAGCCCTGTTTCGGCCTTTCTGTTGTTGGTGAGATTATAATTCTATGTTAATGTAAAAAAGTTTTTTCGAACTTCCAAGAAAATTAAAAGCCGGTAAAAATTGGGTTGAGCGAGAATGAGACGGCGAAGATAGCTATCGTGGAGAATCCAACAAGCATTCTCTTTGTTCCAATCGGCGTTTCATCGGCTACCGGCGGATGATCGAGCTTAACAATGAAGAGAGCGATGAGCGCCCACACCATCCATGCAGACCAACTGTATTCAGCAAACGGAATAATTTGTCCGAATTCATGCTTTTTAATGAGTGCAAGAACGGAACGAAGAATAGCGTCGAGCACGGATGGAATGCTGACGGCAAGAAGAAGAAAACAGGAAACACGTGAAATGGTGCGATGCAATCTGCCGAACATAGCATACATGATATGTCCTCCGTCGAATTGTCCCATCGGAATTAAGTTCATTGCGGTTATAAATAATCCGAACCAACCGACACAGAGAAATGGATAATGATAGATTTCCGACATAGGAGGGACAAACTGATGAGCAGGATGGGTTAAAATGGAACGGAAAAAAGAAAAAAGAAATGTGGACCCGAAGCTCAGTGACATGCCCTGCGCGTGTGAAGAAGCGTTTAAAGTAAAATCGTAATCAGGATGGATGTTAAGAATATACTCCGGTCCCGGCAAAGTAAGAAATCCAACACAAAGAACCATACAGGAAGCAATAAATCCGGCAATTGGGCCTGCTGCACCGATATCAAACATCGCTTTTTTATTCGGTACGACAGACTTCGTCCTTATGACTGCCCCGAATGTACCGAAATTCAGGAAAAGCTGAAACAGTGCGGGAATCGGCGGAAAGGGAAGATAATACGGCAATGTTGCCTCAACCTTGTGATACCGCGCGGCAAAAAAATGACCGAATTCATGACAGGAAATGATAAAGAGTATAGCAGCGGCATAAGGAATTCCGTCACGAAAATTCGAAAGGTCGAAGGGATCCCTGTTAAGCCAAAAAACACCGGCAATGACGGTGCTAAAAAAAGTACACAAAAAAAGAAATGCATGAAACGGCCAATTGCGCCAAAATCTGATTTTTCGTTTCATCTGGATTTATAAATATTCATTTGTAAATTAATCATCATCTGCCAGTCGCTGTTCTTCTATCTTCTATACTGTTTTCTAACTTCTATATTCTGTATCTAAATATACTGAGTAATTTGCAAGATGCCAACGGCAGGTCACGTTCGTAAGTGGTTCCTTAGTTCTTAGTGCGTGGTTCTTAGTTCAAAGATCTACGGTTATTCAGTTATCCAGTTATTCAGTTCCACTTTTCTCAGGTTGCAATTTACTGTTCACAATTCACAGTTCTCAGTTTGCTATTTACGACTTTTCATCCGCTTGTTAATCGGAAGAACAATCGGTATATTATTGCGTTATGGGACCAAAATCAAAACGTTTTCTTCGAATCGCCGGGATATCAGCAGCAATTATCTATGGTTTTCTGCTTCTTTTAGACAATGTTATCATGCCGCACTACGTTCAGCAAGGCAAGACGACAAAGGTTCCTAATGTTGTGGGCAGAACCATCGAAGACGCAAGAGCGGATATGAAAGGTGCCGGGCTGGAACCGAAGGAGACGGAACGAAAACAGGATCGACATTATCCGGAAGGAACTGTCATTCTGCAAAATCCTGTTGAAGGAGCGGAAGTAAAATTCGGACGCGGAATATACTTAACTGTGAGCGGAGGCGAACAAATGCTTCCCGTCCCGAATCTGCGTGGGAAATCCGTCCGCGATGCGACATTCGATTTAGAGCGTTACAATTTGAAACTCGGTACGGTTCAATACGAAACGTCTGAAGAATTTTTTGAAAACACGATTATACGCCAGGAACCTGCAGCTGCATCGAAAGTGAGCTCAAGCACGGCCATCAATATTGTCGTAAGCGAGGGGCGGAGCGCCGACAAATCGACAGTGCCGGCTGTTACTTTAAAAACATATACGGAGGCGGAAAAAATTTTAACACAAGCCGGATTCAAGATCGGTGTGGTGACGTATCAGATAAGCCTCGATTTGTTGCCGAACACGATTATTGAACAGTATCCTCATACCGGAGAATTGGCAGCCAAAGGGCAGCCGATAGATCTTATTGTAGCACAGAAAGCGGAAAAGATACCGTTGAAAGAGAATTGACATGAATATTCTCGTGGCATCATCGCTTCTGGCGGCCGATTTTTCCCGGTTATCAGACCAAATAAAAAAAGTGGAAGAAGCAGGTACAGATTGGCTGCATCTTGATATTATGGATGGACATTTTGTTCCTGCTATTACGATTGGTCCGCAGGTTATTCGATCTATTCGCCAATGCACGCAGCTCCCTTTTGATACGCATTTGATGATTGAACAGCCCGAATTGTATTTAAAATCTTTTCGCGATGCGGGATCCGACAGTATTACGGTTCATCAAGAAACGTGCCGTCATCTCCGCAGAGTGATAGATCAGATTAAAGAAACAGGAGCAAAGGCCGGGGTTGCTTTAAATCCGGCGACACCTGTGGATACTTTAAAGGATATTATCAACGAAGTCGATCTTGTTTTGATTATGTCCGTCAATCCAGGCTTCGGAGGACAATCGTTCATTTGGTCAAGCATTGAAAAAATCAAAGATTGCAGCGCATTAATCAAGAAAACGGGAAAAGAGATACTTCTTCAAGTAGATGGAGGCATAGATAAAGAGACGGCGGCGTTGGTTCGCGCAGCAGGCGCAAACGTTCTCGTGGCAGGCACTTCCATATTTCATTCCGATGATTATACCAGAGCCATCAAAACTTTACGCAGTTCATAAAATGGATCTCACCTTTCTAAAAGTTATGAGAGCTGAGTACTTTTTTTAAATTGATTATCACCGTAAAAACCAATATTATTTAGGGAATAGGGATATAATACTTCAAAAAGTAAAGCAGTAAGGATAGACGTATGAACTTAGACATTATCGATTACCAAGTTCTTGATGCTCTGCAAACCGATGGAAGAATGAAACGAAGTGATCTTGCCGAAAAAGTAAATCTTTCTTTGCCCGCCTTGAGCGAGCGGCTGCGGAAACTCGAAACTGAGGGATATATTGTCGGTTATGCTGCAAAGTTAAACCATCGTGTTTTCGGCAAGGATATTACAGCGTTTGTCAGTGTCACAATTGATTCATCGAAGCATTTTCCGACGTTTGTCGAACATGCCGAAAAAAATGAAGAAATACTCGAATGCCATGCTGTTACGGGCGAAGGGACTCATATCGTAAAGGTAAGAACAGATAACACCGAAAGCCTTGAACGATTGCTGGCAAAAGTCCAATCGTGGCAAGGTGTAGTCCATACACGGACAAGCATCGTGCTTTCAACGCAAAAAGAAACATTTCGGATCAAATTGCCAATCAAGATGAACAATCCTGTCCCCGAAAAATTATCTTAATCGTTTTTCGGATCTGCTCTTGATGTATTTCTTTTCTATTTTGAATTACAGGCGATGTCGTGGCATTGAGATGTTTTTTCATGCTCTTCGAGAGGAATAATGCAACTTAACTTAATTCAATATTCGGTTCAACATCACGTTGCAACTCTTCTTTTGAACCCATCGGAAGAACACAATCCTCTCTCTTCATTGCTTATCAGCGAGCTGGGACAAGCTTTCGCATCTGCACAAAAAGATATTACAGTCAAAGTAGTTTTGTTTGATGCACAGGGAGACGCAGTAGCTTCCGGGCTGGAACCGTCATATCTCTCGATGGTTTCAAAATTAGATTTTGAACAAAACGTTCAGGAATCGATGGATGTGATGAAATTGCTTCAGATCATGTACACGCTCAGGAAACCAATCGTTATGCTCGTCGATGGTAAAATTTCTTCGTTCGGCTGTGGATTGGTATCGGCAAGCGATATTATTATCGCCGCACAGGAAACTGCACTTTTCGGATGTCCGGAAGTGGGGTATGGCTTCATCCCGGGAGCATTTCTATATTTTTTAGCAAAACGCATTGGGGAAGCAAGAGCACGCGAAATTGCCCTCCAGGGAAATTTTATTACTGCAGAACAGGCTGCATCAATCGGTCTTGTGACAATGGCTGTTCCGGCGATAAATATTAAGAAAAGCGGAATCTCCATAGCGCAGCAATTAGCATCAGAAAACAGCGGTTCATCAATGGGATTGGTTAAAGAATTGTTGTCCAGAATACACGGCATGTCGGTCAACGACGCTGTAGAATACATTTCCAATCTCAATGCGCTGGCGCGTATGACGCAAGACTCACAAAAGGGAATGAAGGCAATACTCAACAATGAAAAGGTAAACTGGTAGAATGTCAATTATCTCAGATTCGATTAGATCCGTTCCGGATTTTCCAAAACCCGGAATTAACTTTAAAGATATTACGACATTACTTAAAGATTCAAAAGCATTTACGGCAGCGGTTGAAGAACTTTATAGGATTTATAAGAACAAGCAGATCGATAAAATTGCATGCATAGAATCACGCGGATTCATTCTTGGATCTCCTCTGGCAATTAAACTCGGAGCCGGGTTTATTCCTATTAGAAAAAAGGGGAAATTGCCGGCAGAGACGGTGAGGGAAGAATATGCGCTCGAATATGGGACAGATTCCATAGAAATTCATAAGGATGCTATCGTTTCCGGGGAAAGAATTCTACTTCATGACGATCTTCTGGCAACAGGCGGCACTATGCAGGCAGCGGTTCGGATTGTGCAAAAACTTGGCGGCAAAATTGTCGGGATTTCATTTTTAATTGAACTGGAATTTTTAAAAGGACGCGAAAAACTTATACCGTTTGACGTGCAATCTATTATTAAATACAAATCTGAGCAACAGAAATAATCCGAGGAATTGGGACTTAATTCTTTTTACAGCAATGAATTAAGTCGATTTTTAGAGAGGTAGTCAAGAACCAAGAGTGAAGAAAAGAAGTTGCAAATTTTTACGAGCCGACTTTTCATCCGCGTCTCTTGCTAAAGAGAGGGGACCAAACCATAGCATGATGTCAGAGAGCAATCTTCTAACCGGCAATGTCGGTAATCTCCGTATTGCCGCGCGCATGGCACTGCGATGAATGTGAATGCAATATAGAGGGATTTCGCTTATCAACAACAATTGGAGTAGTTGCCATTTTTCAATACATGAGTGCAGAATTTGACGAACATTACCGCCTTTTCTCACCACATCGGGAATCCCAATAACCCTTCAAAATCGTTTATTTTGATAAATCAGGCAAATGTAATTCAATCCCCATGAATCTTTTAAAACCTGCAAATGCAAGTCTTATCGATAAAAAATTATCAATTTTTTACCGAGCCGATGCTGAAGTAATCTGCAAGAGATATTAAGGTAAAAGATTTAAAATCAAAGGATAAGCTCGTTTTCGAGTATTGTTTGATGTGATTTTTCTACTCTCAAATTAAAAAAGGATTGCTTACAACGGACAATCTTGTTATTTTTCATAAAAGAATGTAGAATAATTTTAAAAAGAACAATGATCTTTTGTCCGCTTTGTAATGAATCGAATGATGAATTTGCGACAGTCTGTGAGCATTGTCATGGATTTTTGCAGAATCGAGTTATTCAGCTCGATTTATTTGATACCGCTTGGGGAATTTTGGAAAACCCTCAAAAAACCTTTAGGACTATAACTCTTGCAAAGCATAAAACCTATGCTTTTTCTCTTTTCGCATTTTTCGGAATCGGACTTTTCTTTGCTTGCATCACCTTTTTAAATGCGGGGGATCGCTTCGATTCTTTGCTTCAGCTTATAATCGTTAGCATCCTTTGCGGCGCCGTACTTGGTTGCTGCCTAGCACCGCTGATCTCATTGATTCATTATCGATTGATAAAAACCGCACATGGACAAGGGCGCTTTAAAGATTCTCTCGCCGTCTCGGCATATTCGCTTGTTCCGATTGTTCTCTCAATTATATTTATTCTCCCTATCGAAATTTCAGCTTTTGGAATGTATTTTTTTACATTTAACCCGTCCCCCTCGACAATAAATCCAGGATTGTATTTTATCCTTATTGGAATGAACGCACTCTGCATTCTTTGGGCGATCGTTTTATTCGTTCTTGGAACAAAAATTTCTTTTGGTGTAACCCTTATTCGTTCCCTTCTTGGATCTTTGGCAAGCATTATTATTACGGGTATTCTGTGCGTGTGGGGAATGTATTTAGCACTGCACAGATTTTTCTAAAGAGCGAAGATGGTGACCCTGAACAGGTTTGAAGAGATAGTACAAAATATCTTTGCAAAATTACCGAAAGTATTTGGAGAAAAGATAGATAATGTTCATATTGTAGTAGAAGACTCTCCGTCTTCAGAGACTATCAAGAAAATTCGAGCAGGAAAAAACTCATTGCTTGGGCTGTATCAAGGGATACCACTAACGCAACGAGGGACCTGGTATGGAGTGTATCCGACAATTCCGGATACAATAACTTTATATAAAAGTAATATCGAAGCAGTTTGTACGACAGAGAATGAGTTGTACGACAGAATTGAAGAAGTTTTACTGCATGAACTCGGGCATTATTTTGGGATGTCGGAGGATCAAGTACGAAATGCGATGAAGCATTATCAATCATCCACCAACTAAAGAAAGAGCAATTATGTCCAAAGTCATCTTACAAATTTCATATGAAATCGATGCGAGCAAGCGCGAAGAGTATTTATCACTCGCACAACAGTTAAAAGAGCATTTTCTTCAGGAACAGAAGAAGGATTATGCCATCTACGAAGTGAAAGGCAAGAAGAATTTCTTTGTCGAAGAATTTGTCTGTAAATCGATGGAAGAGTATGAAGCGTTGGAAGATGGTACGACGGAAAGCGGCGAAGCTCTGGTCAACAGACTGGAGTCTCTACTGAAAGACGGCAAAGCAAAGTACGCAACTCTTATTGAAATTTAATTTATTCCGCGGGCAGTTCGTTAAAAGAGGCTGCCCGCATTTTCGGACAATTGTTTCATGCTTTCCATCAATTTGTATCTGCCTGCTGTCGCTTCATTTCATCTTTTTACTCTACACTCATCGTATTGCAATTTCCGTTCATTGAGCGTCATGGTGACTCCAATCATAAACTTCCTCAAAAAGAATGGCATAAAAACACTTTTTTTTGTACCTTAATTATATCATATCATAAATTATTGAAAAACAATGACACTAACGGAACGTATTAGTATAGATTTAAAGGCCGCCATGAAAGCGGAAGATCCGGTTCTGCTCAATACCATCCGGTCCATTCGTGCACAGATTATAGAATTTTCAAAGCGCGGTACGGGAACTGAAATCACTCCGGATGACGAAACCAGCATCCTGCTTGGAGCTGCAAAGAAACGCAAAGAGGCTATCGAAATGTACGAAAAAGGAAAACGCCAGGACCTTGCCGATCAGGAAAAGCGGGAACTGGATATTATCAACGGATATTTACCGAAACCGCTGACCGTAGAAGAAGCCGAAAAAATCATTCAAAAAATCATATTTGATGCAGGCGCTGCATCCGCAAAAGATTTCGGCAAGGTGATGCCTCTAGCAATAAAGGAATTAAAGGGAAAATTGGACGGCAAAATCGTGCAGGAAATCGTCAAACAAAAATTGGGAAGCTAAAAAATATGACACTCGACATCATGATCGGCGTTCCGATAATTCTTGCCATGCTTTCCGGATTGAGGGACGGTCTTGTACGCAAGACTGTTGCTTTGATTTTAATGGTTCTAACTCTCTTTGTCGGACAGTTGTATATGCATGATGTCGGGAATTTTTTAATCCGCAACAGTATTGCATCGCCCGAGTCCGCGGCACGGAGAGGATTTTATTGCATTTTTTTTGGCGTTGGAATCGTTCAGTCCATTTTGTACCGCTTTATCACTGGTAACTTCAAAATCGGCGGTTTCATCGACCGCATCGGCGGTACACTCGTCGGATTCGTCCAGGGAGTGGTTTTTACGAGCATTATGCTGATGATGATGTCGCTTACGGGATTCCCGGATCGATCGATGATAAGGGATTCGCAATTTTATAAACCAATTGTTAATATTGCGCCGGAACTTTTAGATGCAATATCGTCTGTTCAGTCCGAAGAGATTGATCGCATCAAAAAAATGAATTCACCGGATGTCCAGAAAAATTCTCCGAATAAGATAAAAAGCAAAGAATGAAGACGGGGGAGAACGATCATTGAGCGTGTATGATGCAGTGCAGCAGACCTCTCTCCAGACGAATCTCAGGAAGCTCGAATTCCATAAAGTACTTGCACGCATTTCCGATTTTACTGTCTCGGAGACCGGACGTGCCGCCGTTTTGCTGATTATACCGAAGGCTGATCCACGAACCATCACTCTTGAACTGCAAAAAGTTTCCGAAGCGAAAGAGTTGCTTATTACAGAAGGGGACATTCCTCTCGACGGATTTAAAGATATCCGCGCATCGCTCAAGAAACTGAGGATTGAGAACAGTTCCCTTACGGCGGAAGAATTATTGGAAATTGCTCAAACTCTGCGCGCATCGAGGATGCTGAAGATATTCTTGGGTAAAAAAGAAAGAACTCAGCCGAATCTTTTTCCGTATATAAAAAATTTATTCGCCGATACGGTTATCGAATTCAACATCACGCAAGCAATCGACGAAAAAGGATTTATCCGGGACGGTGCCAGCAAGGAATTGCGGGAAATACGTCAGCGACTGATTTATGCTAACGATGCACTGAGGAAAAAATTGGATTCTATTCTACATCAGATTTCCGGCCAGGAATACCTCCAAGAAGAAATCGTTACTACACGAGACGGACGCTTAGTGATTCCGGTTAAAACCGAATACAAGAATCGTGTTTCCGGATTTATTCACTCCAGTTCGGCGAGCGGAGCAACCGTTTTTATCGAACCGACCGAATCACTTGAACTAAACAATGCTCTTCGGGAGCTTCAACTTTCCGAACAAAGAGAGATCCAGCGAATACTTTCCGAGTTGACGAGGCAGGCGGCGGTCATCCGTGAACCACTGAACTGTACGCTCCAGACTCTCACAGAGCTCGATGTTATTGTGGCACGTGCAAAATATTCGATTGAAATTATCGGGTTTGCGCCAGCGTTATCTGAAACACCGATTTTAAAATTTCGTGATGCCCGCCACCCGATACTCCTCCAGCACCTTAAAAGGGAACAGATCGTTCCGCTGACTCTCGAACTGGGAGAGTATGCAAAGACACTTGTGATTACCGGTCCGAATGCCGGCGGCAAAACCGTTGCACTCAAACTTGCAGGCCTGCTTTGTATGTGCGCACAGGCTGGGATTCATATCCCCGCGGCTCCCGATTCCATTATCTTTCCTTTTACTGCTTTTTTTGTAGATATCGGAGATGACCAATCGATCGATAACGATCTCAGCACTTTCAGTTCTCATTTACTTGAGTTGAAGAAAGTGCTGGATGACGCAGACGGCTCATCTCTCGTTCTGTTGGATGAAATCGGATCCGGGACCGATCCGACAGAAGGAGGAGCTCTGGCGGCCGGTATTTTACAGGAATTGACCCGGCGCGGCGCTATAACGATTGCCACGACACATCACGGCATGCTGAAGGCTTTTGCGCATGAGGCATCGAATGTTGTCAATGGATCGATGGAATTCGACCAGTCAACACTGACGCCGACATACAAGTATAGGCACGGTGTTCCAGGCGGAAGTTATGCATTCGAGCTTGCAGGGCGAATTGGAATTGATCAAAAAATTTTAAACCAATCGAAGGAATTCATTGGAGATTCAAAGGTTAGAGTAGAATCCCTCTTAATGAATCTTGAACAAAAAATGCAGGAATATGTATCCAAATTTGAGGAAACTGAAAAGGAAAAATCGAAGCTTGAAATGCTGGTTAAATCGTACGAACAAAAAAATTTGCAGCTTAAGAGAGAAGTTGCTTTGATTAAGAAAAAGGCGGTAGAGGAAGCACGTGAAATTGTTTCCGATGCACATGCAAAGATCGAAAAATCAATACAGGATATACGTGAGCACCAAGCAGATGCTGAAAGTATTCGTTTATCAAAAGAAGCGCTGGCCGGATTAAAGAAGAACATCGCCATACTGACTCCAAAAGAAGAAAGCATTGAAAGAAATGAAACTTTTACAGTTGGGGATAAGGTCAAATTGAAACTCGGGAACGGAATAGGAGAGATTTTTTCTTTCTCCGGAGAAGCAGCCAATGTCATTTCGGGAACCTCAAAATTAAGAATTCCTCTCAAGGACCTGGCAAAAGCAACGGAAAAATCTTTCCATATCACTTCACATACAGCGGATCAACTTCATACGATAGAAGCAAAAAATGAAATAGATCTGAGAGGCCTATTAGGAGATGAAGCTCTCCAAGAGACACAAATATTTTTAGATAATGCTTATTCTGCCGGTCTTTTGCGTGTCGACATTATTCACGGAAAAGGAACAGGGGCATTGCGCAAGCGTATTACAAGTTTTTTAAAAAGTTACCCGCATATCAAGTCGTTTCGTTTGGGAGAATGGAATGAGGGGGGAACAGGAGTCACTGTTGTGGAGTTCAATAATGAGGGGTGAATGGAAAATAGTAAATGGTAAATGGTGAAGAGTACATGGTCATTAGGCGAGTGTAAAAAAAACCTGATATTCACGGTATTTATAAGACTACTCATTATGCTGAATACCCGTGTATGTAGATCATTAAATTATTTAGTTTACTTTTAACTATTTATCATTGACCATTTACAGTTTTAAAAGGAATCTATGAAAAATCGTCCTATCATCAAAGAAGAACCGGTTGTCGATTTAAACCTTGCAAAGCAGCATGGTCTGACAGAAGAGGAATATGAACAAATTCTTAAAATTCTGAAGAGAGTACCTACTTACACCGAACTAGGTATTTATAGCGTTATGTGGAGTGAACATTGCAGCTATAAGAATTCCATTGCATTACTGAAGACACTTCCAAGATCCGGTAAAGGTCTTTTAGTCGCTGCGGGTGAAGAGAATGCGGGACTAATCGACATTGGAGAAGGTCTTGCAGTTGCCTTCAAGATCGAAAGCCATAATCATCCATCGGCAATTGAACCGTATCAAGGAGCGGCAACAGGCGTTGGCGGCATTTTGCGCGACATTTTCTCTATGGGAGCGCGTCCAATTGCAGCACTCAACTCTCTACGGTTCGGGAACCTTGATGATAAACGGGTTCAATATCTTTTTAAAAGAATTGTCAAAGGAATTGGAGACTACGGCAATAGTTTCGGCGTACCTACCGTTGCCGGAGAAATCTATTTTGATCCTTGTTATAGAACAAATCCGTTAGTCAATGCAATGGCAGTCGGAATTGTAGAACATAACGGAATAGCGAAAGCATCTGCTACGGGAAAAGATAATTCCGTTATGATTGTCGGCTCGGCTACGGGCCGTGATGGAATTCACGGAGCTACATTTGCATCGGAAGAAATCTCTGAAAAGTCGGAGTCAAAACGACCTGCCGTGCAGGTAGGAGATCCTTTCGTTGAAAAGCTCTTGCTTGAGGCAACGCTGGAAGCAATAAAGACCGGATATATTGTCGGTGTACAGGACATGGGAGCCGCAGGTATCACATGTTCGACGACTGAAATGAGCGCTCGGGGTAAAACTGGAATGGATGTGGACCTCGCAAAAGTCCCGTTGCGGGAAACCGGAATGACGGCATATGAGGTTATGCTCTCAGAGTCGCAGGAAAGAATGCTTTTCGTAGTAAAGAAAGGGCATGAAGAAGAAATAGCTAACATATTTAAAAAATGGGATATAGAAGCGGAAGTCGTAGGTAAAGTAACGGATGGACCGTTGGTTAAAATTAGAATCGGAAATATAGTAATGGCGGAGGTTAATGCTGAAACTCTGGTACTTGGAGGATCTGCGCCGATTTATCATCGAAAAAAGAAAGAGCCGGAATATCTTGCAGATATTCAAAAATTCCAAATTGAATCCGTGCCGGAAGAAAAAGATTATTCAAAAAGCCTGCAGAAATTGCTTGGGCGTACATCGATTGCAAGCAAAAGGTGGGTATATCAACAGTATGATTCGATGGTTCGAACAAATACGATTACAAGCACAGCAGATGCTGCGGTTATCCGTATAAAAGGAACAAAAAAAGCAATAGCGCTCAAAACCGACGGAAACGGCCGATATGTATACCTAAATCCTCGGCGCGGTGCAGAGATTGCCGTGGCAGAATCAGCACGTAACGTTGTTTGCGTAGGTGCACGGCCAATCGCTATAACGAATTGCTTAAACTTTGGAAATCCATACGATCCGGAAGTCTACTGGCAATTTTTCGAGGCTATTGGAGGCATGTGCGATGCATGTAATGCATTTGAAACACCAGTTACAGGAGGCAATGTCAGCTTTTACAATGAAAGCACAGAAGAAGCCATATATCCGACGCCAGTTATCGGTATGCTGGGTGTGATCGATGATGTAAAAAACATCTGTGATCATAGATTCAAATCGGTTGGAGATATCATCTGGGAGCTCGGAGTGAACTATGGCGAGCTGGGCGGATCCGAATATCTTCAAATGCAAACGAATAAAGTTTACGGCAATGCACCTAAGCTCGATCTATGCAAAGAAAAAACGCTTTATAATGTCGTTCTGAGGCTCATTCAAGAAAATTTAGTTAAATCTGCACACGACGTGTCGGACGGTGGAATTGCTGTAACGATGGCAGAATCATTGTTTGAAACGGGCCTTGGCGCAAAAATAGAACTTATAAACAAAGATTTGAGAATCGATAGTTTACTATTCGGAGAATCTCAATCCAGAATTATTATCAGTAGTTCAAGAGAAGCAAAGACTAAAATTTTAGAAATAACGGAAAAACAAAAACTCAAAGCTGCAATTATCGGAGAAGTCATAATAGAAGAAAAGCTTATTATAAATGATTGGATTGAAGAGAGTGTAGAGACATTAAAAGGAATTTATGAAAATGCGATAGAGTCTTGCCTGAAATAAAACTATAATTCAACATAATATATATTATAGAACAATAAGAAAGCGGAAACTTAGCACTATTCTTTGAAAAATAAAACGTTTTTATATTTATTTACATCACAGATCCAAACAGTCCAAATATTTGTAATTCTAAAGCGTTACTCAAAAAAAATCCCAATCGCAAAAAATCGATTGGGATAATATTACGACGTTAAAAATCTTATAGGAAATCTCCGCCGTAAGCCCATGTTGTGGATGGGCGTCCATCCGAACCAATAGTAACAGTAATTGTGTTGGTTGGAGCCGAAGCCGATGATCCTACAATCGTGACTGTTTGAGCAGCAACAGTTACGCTGTAACTTCCGTTTTCATTCGTCTTCAATTTTGACGGAATGTTATAAGTAGTTCCGTTGCCAGTATATGCATTTCCTCCACCACCCATAGAAGTAGGCCGAATGCGAAATTGATATGCATTGGCAGCAAGATTGTTGATATCGTTGACTATTGCGTCTTTATTAGCTTGTATGCTTTGTGCGCTGAAAAGACTCAATCCGACAGCGATTGCTATGCCCACGATAATTACACCGAGAATAATGAGCAAAAGTTGTTGTTGTCCCATAAAATTTTTCCTTCAAAAAAGTGGTTATTTGGTGGACTTAACTATATATATGTCAAAATCCATACCATATCGATGAGTGGCTTTTAATGTCAATTTTAGCGACTTTGCGGAATTTAACGGTAATATTTACCGGGGTAGTTCGTTATAGTAGTAATAAAGGACAAATTTAGTCGTAAGGATTTTACCTGTGATTAGTCCTGCACAGAAAGGCAGCATTTCTAATGTTATATGGTCGATAAAAAAATCTTTGCCTATTTCATTCACTCCACAACTATGAATCGTTTGGAAAATATAAATTCTATAGGAAATCTCCGGTGTATGACCACGTTGTAGATGGAAGTCCATCCGAACCTATGGTGACTGTAATTGTGTTAGTGGGATCTAAAGCTGATGTCGCTGTTACTACAATTGCCTGAGCTGAGACATTTACAGAATAAAATCCATTTTCATTTGATCTCAAATTTGATGCGATGGTATAAATGATACCATTAGCACCAATATATGAATATCCACCTCCACTCATTGAAGTAGGATGAATACGAAATTGATACGCATTGGAAGCAAGATTGTTGATATCATTGATCATTGCATCTTTATTCGCTTGTATGCTTTCCGCTTTAAACAGACTTACTCCCAGTGCAATTGCAATACCAACGATAAGGACGCTTAAAAGGATAAGCAAAAGTTGTTGTTGTCCTATGTTACGTTCCTTTCACACAGTTCATTATTGGTGGATCTGACCAAATTTAAGCAAAATTCATTCCACTTAGAGGAACGGTTGTAAATGCAAGTTTTAAGACTTTATCAGCATTCTGCCGGTAATAATTACCGAATATTTTGTAGTTTTGACTTCTAAAATAGAAGATAATGATATTTGTTGGTAGGATTGCATTCTTACCTGTCCTACTGCTGAGTCCTGCACGCAGACGGGCATTCTCAACTGGAAACGCATTTACTCAGGTGAGCACGCTAATATCAGACAGAAATTACAATATTTCCCCAGGATGATATCTTGGCTATTGTCTATCTCGCCGCTTTTTAACAACCCTGAGTTTTTTTTCATCAATGCGGATACAACACGTTCAATCTATGTTCAAGGACATCGATTTTCATTGATACAATATCGCTTCCAAGGAATTCTCCATCAGCATGGACGGAAAACAAGTCCACCGCTTGAAATTCGACCTGTTTGATTTTTTTAAATGTAATTCGTGGATCTGTAATATGTGTTCCCCGTATAATTCTGGGTATTATCGGCAGCGTTTTCAGGAGTGGAATTTTGGGTATAACACACATATTCAGCAAACCATCGGCTGGATCTGCATCGGGGAAAAATCGAAATCCCCCTCCCTCATAGCTTCCATTGCCGAGACAAATCATATATTTTTTTCCGGAATCATTCCACGAATCCGCTTGAATTCGTATCTCTTTTGCCCTATAACGCAGCAATACTTTTATTGCTGCATACAGGTATAAGCCCAATCCATTTAAATACTTAATCCGTTTTATTTCATTTGCTATCTCGGCATCGATTCCAATGCCGAGGCTGTTTATAAACATTCTTGTCTCAAATTGTAAATTTTCCTTCCTTTTAAAAAAGATCCTGCCGATATCTATAGTTCTTTTAACACCGTTTATCAGCGCATTCAATGCTTCCTCGATTTGTAAGGACATTCCAATGACCTTATTCAAATCATTTCCGGAGCCGAGCGGTAATATGCCGAGTGTCGCAACTGAACTGTTTTCACCGTTTTGGTCTGTGCCGCCTTCAATCAATCCGCTGACAACTTCATTAATCGTTCCATCTCCGCCGATGGCGACGACTACATCGCAAATTTTATATATTTCTCGCGCTATTCGGACAGCATCTAAAACGCCGTTCGTCTTATAAAACGAGTAATTGATATTATTTTTGTTAAGGAAAGTTAAAATACGGGATTCAAATTTTTGGGCCGTTCCGTGCCTTGCAGCAGGATTAAATATGAATCCGTACCGTTTAGATTGAGACATTGACTGTCCCCGTGAAAACGATTTTCGCCGGACCCGTAAGACGGACATTGTCGACTTTTTCCGCCTCTTTCCGGAAGTCTACTTTTAAAGCTGCGTTGCTCTGAACTTTTACTGTAACCGGAGATTTTGTTTTCATAACAAATGAAGAAATAATTGCGGATGCAATAGAGCCCGTTCCGCAAGCGAGAGTTTCCGCTTCAACTCCGCGCTCATAAGTTCTTATTTGAATGGTATGTTGTCCGATCTTTTTAACAAAATTTACATTTGTTCCTGAAGGTTGAAATTTTTTGTGATATCGAATAAAGGCGCCTAATTTGTGAACATCAATGTTTTTTAATTCCTGATCCAAAGCGTCTGCTTCTATAACGACATGTGGCGCACCCGTATCTATGTAATGATATGGAACTGTCTTTCCATTAATGTCGATTGAACTGTTCAGCTTGATCTTATCCGGATTCTTCATCTTGAGTTGCATCATGCTTCCCGACAGCTTCTTTGCCTCATAGAGATATCCCAGGGCTTCAAAAAAATGTTTTTTTCCTGCAATGCGGTTAGCTATTGTAAAATGCGCTATACATCTACCTCCATTGCCGCACATACCGCCATAGCTTCCATCGGCATTGTAATACATCATTTCATAAGCAGCTCTTTTGCTTTTTCGAATTAAGATAAGGCCATCTGCCCCTATCCCCCAGCGACGGTCACAAAGCTTTATTACAAGTTTTGGGGGATTTGATATTCTTTCCTTTCGGTCATCGATGACGATAAAATCGTTTCCTGCACCGGTCATTTTTGTGAATAAAAAATGCATTCAATTAACAATCAGCAATGAATCGTAAGTTTTTATAAATCAAAGATTAAGAACGATACACGAAGAGCAAATTATATCATTCGCTGTTATAAATTTTAAATTTGCAATTTACGATTTGCAATTATTTGTGGAGGTGCGGGGAGTCGAACCCCGGTCCGAAGAGAAGACCTGCAGAACATCTACATACATATTCCGTCTTTATATCTTATATACGGGAACTCCGGCAGACAGGATTAACCGCATACCAGCTCAGGTGTACCGCCTTTTGAGCGGATTCGCATCGCGACCCGGAGCACGTCGAAACGCTATCTCATCTAAGCGACGTCTTTATTCAAACCGGTGAGCAAACTTGAACAAGACGGGTTGTCTAAGTTAAATTAGGCAGCCAGTGCGTAATCGTAATTGGCACTTGTATTTTTACCGCTTTATTAGCGTGGACACGGCGACCACGGTATGCCATTCTGAGCATCCTCGTCCCCGTCGAAGCCAGTTCACCCCCGACGTTGCGATTGCTCTTTTATAATATAACTATTGTGTTAACTATTTCCAAATTTGACCTTTTTAGTTTATTTCCATCTTTTTTCTTTTCGAATCCTCTTCCCTTGTGAAGTTTCGAACGGATACATTTTTTCCAATGCACTTGTTATATATTCAAATGCATCTTGAGGTGTATCCGCAAACTTAAAGAGATGAAGATCTTTTCGGCTAACCATCTGATGCTTTACCAGAGCATTAAAATTGATAATCTCCGACCAATATTTTCTATCGTAGAGTACGACAACGACTTTTTTCTTGATCTTTTGTGTCTGAAGGAGTGTAAGGACTTCCATCATTTCGTCCAGTGTTCCAAAACCGCCTGGAAACATGACGAAGGCTTTTGCGAGGTATGCGAACCAGAATTTGCGCATGAAAAAATAATGAAATTCCAGATCCAACTCACGTGATATATATGGATTTGGTATCTGTTCAAAAGGCAGGCTGATATTGAGTCCGACCGATCTTCCCTTTGCCGTATACGCTCCCCGATTTGCCGCTTCCATAATTCCGGGTCCGCCTCCTGAACAAATAACGAATCGATTTGGCTGTTGAAGTTTATGCGACCAATTTGTAAGCATAGCAGCAAGCGTAACCGCATCCTCGTAATATTTTGCCATCGCAAGTCCTTCACGGCTCTCATCCAATTTTAAACGATCTCGCTTTTTCTGTGTCCGTTTGTATATTTGTTCTGCATGCCGAATTTCTTGTTTTGCCTTCCGAAGCGACTTCGTCCTGGCCGATCCGAAAAATACGATAGTATCCTTGATTCCTTCGCGACGAAGGCGTCTTTGCGGTTCTAGAAATTCAGATAATAGTCGAATCGGTCTGGCATCCGGACTATTGAGAAATTCGATGTTTTTATATGCTTTTTTCTTGTTCGACCCAGATACATACTTGGCATTTTCCATAAAATATCCTTTAAAAAAAGAAAGTCGTGGTTACATAAAGTGCTGTTGATATCCGAAATCTGCTGAACTACAGCTACTATCTTTAATGTCGGACACAGATTCTAACACATATAGCCGACGTCTGTGGCGTTGAAAGTCATTGAGGTCATCAATTGCGGCTACAGAGCTGCCACGTACAAAGAATTCCGGCGGTACATTGAACGTTCGTAATTCCTCCTAAAGACAGGTACGAAAGATGATCTATGCCAGATCCAGACGTTCTGCGCAGCTTTTCATGGCTTTGATGACCGTATCGATGTGATCGTCAAGCGGAATTCCAAGTTCTTTCGCCCCCTGTTCGATATCTTCCCTATTGATGTTTTTAGCAAATGCCGTCGTTTTCATTTTCTTCTTGACAGAAGGGAACTCGATATCCCTAATCTTATTCGGTCGAATGATTGCAACTGCAGCTATGAAGCCGCACAATTCATCGCATGCAAAGAGCGTTTTGGCCATACGTGTTGAACGCGGCACACCGGAGTAACTGGCATGCCCCAAAATGGCTAACACTATTTCTTCCGGCCATCCTTGATTGCGCAATATTTCAGCTCCTTTGGCGGTATGCTCCGGTATTATTGGAAATCGTTCGAAGTCGAAGTCGTGTAAAAGTCCTGTTATCGCCCACTCTTCTTCATCTTCTCCAAACTTGCGTGCATAAACCCTCATAGCTGCTTCGACTGCATACATATGTTTTCGGAGAGCTTCATTTTTTACATATTCATGCATCAATATAAGTGCGTCAACATAAGTCATAAAAAAGTCTCAAATAACGATTTTAACTGAAATTAATTTATACTTGCAATAGATATTTGATTTTTCCTTATTTTGTCTTCTGATCATAGAGACAGAGCCGAAGCAGGCTGCATGCTTTGCATTTGGGATTTCTGGCAATGCATGTCTTTCGACCGTGCAAGATAATCAGATTGCTGAAGAGGTACCAATCCGAACGCGGTATCAGAGAGATAAGATCCTGCTCTATTTTTTCCGGATCTGTTTGCCCGGTTAATCCCAGTCTTTTTGAGATTCGTGCAACATGTGTGTCGACGACGACTCCTTCCTGAAGACCGAATGCTCCTCCAAGGACGCAGTTGGCTGTTTTTCTTCCCACACCCGGAAGTTTCGTGAGAAGCTCCATTGATTGTGGAAGAATCCCATGAAATTCCGTTTCAAGAATTTTACAGGCATTGATAATATTCTTTGCCTTCATATGATAGAAACCGGTCGATCTAATATCATTTTCGAGATCCGGTAAGTCCGCTTCTGCAAAATTTTTTGCGGTTTTGTATTTTGCGAATAACATGGGTGTCACCATATTGATTCGAACGTCGGTGCATTGGGCTGACAACATTGTGGCAATCAGCAATTGCAATGGATTTGAAAAATGCAAGGCCGTTCCCGCCTCCTGAAATTCCTTCTTCAAGGCGGCGACTATCTTTACCCCTCTCTTTTTTCTTAAAACTGGAGATTCAATCTTCATAGAACGAGCCTTTCTTTAACGAATAGCGATGCTTCTTTTGAAGAAAACATTTTTTTGAAAAGATCTAAATTATTGGAGATTAAGAGAAAAAGATGTTTCATTTCAGCTTTATCTTTCACTCGAATTTCCAGAACAGTTTCACCGTCAAATCCGGAAATGAGTCTTTTCTTCCAGAGAAACCATGTAAAAGAGCCTGCTCCAATCGTATCGAACCATGAATGGAGATTGTTCGTTGCGGTCGAATGGTCAATTCCCCTGTTCCGGATGACTATCAAAATAGCATATCTCGCTTCTTGGTTATGGTGATATTCCGCCGGGTGAAAAAGATCATAAATTCGAAACGAAAACACTGAATCGGCGAACAATGCCTTCAGCCTGAATGAAAGAAGATCGGAGAGAATCGATTCTAAAAATGATAATGTGTCGGTACCCCCGATGATAAAATCGGATGCATAGAGCGCTCGATAATCCGATATATCTATAAAGCCACTTAATTTCAATAAACGTTTGGCAGATGCAAACAGAGGTTTTAATTTCGTGTCGTTGACTTCGTCCATAGAATACCTCGAAAGTAAAACGTCATAAATATTTATTTTTGAAGGTATTATATATTGTTTCTCAAGCTGTTTTGCATGATCTATAATATGCTTTTGAATTTCATCCAGGTCGGATCGTAAAGGCGTCGTTAGGAATTCCGAAAGATTGCCTTTCAGAGCCTGGACTGATTTCGCCGTAATTTCTTCGATATGTGCTGCAAACGCCCTTTCTTTTGTTTCAGCTTCTTGTTGAACAAGCTTCATAAATTCCTGAAGCTCCTCTACATGTTCCTTTTGATGGACAGTGCTGTTATGCTGGTGAATGAGAGTCAACTTCAATGTCTGACTATGTCCTGTTAGTATTTCATAGATACCCATATTTTTTTCCCTCTTATTTATGATTCCTAAAAAAAGACTCAATTGCTCCCAATGTCCATGTATTTACAACATCTTGAGGTTCAAGCCATCCTTTACGTGCTATTCCGATGCCGTATGTAATATCCCTAAGTCCGCGGACATTGTGAGCGTCAGGATTAATGCAAATTGGCACCCCTTTTTCCTTTGCATATCGGACCCATCTCCAATCCAGATCAAGTCTGGAGGGATGCGCGTTGATTTCAATCGATTTGCCGAGATCGGCTGCAGCTTGAATTACGTCTCGTAAATTGACAGGATACCCTTCTCGTTCCAGAAGAAGCCGTCCGGTTGGATGACCGAGTATCGTTGAATATCGGCTTTTTAAAGCCGATATTATTCGTTTGGTCGCTTCTGACTCGGTCATCTTAAATTTTCCGTGTATCGAAACAACCACATAATCTAATTCTTTAAGCACATGATCCGGATAATCGAGTGAGCCATCAGTCAAAATATCGCATTCCACCCCTTTGAAAATACGAATTTTTTTTCCCGCGGTGTTTAATTGATCGATAGAGGCAATCTGAGCTAAAACTTCTTCGATCGACAATCCTCCTGCATAAACGGCAGATTGGCTATGGTCTGCAATGCCGATAAATTTCCAGCCAAGACTTTGAGCTTCCGCAGACATTTCTTCCAACGTATTCAACCCATCACTCAGTGTCGTATGACAATGAAATGCGCCTTTTACATCCCCTTCTTCTACAAGCCGGGGAAGTTTTTTTTCTGCAGCATTTATTTCTCCATTACCTTCCCGCATTTCCGGCGGAATAAATGACAATCCTAATGAAGCATATAAAGCTTTCTCGTCTTTGCAATCCGGGATTCTTTGTCCGGAGCTCTTTTTGTCGAGTTGAGAGAATCCATATTCGTTCAAAGTTAATCCTTGAGAATTAGCCCTTGACCGTATCTCGATATTATGTTCTTTGCTTCCTGTAAAATATTGAAGCGCAAAGGGATACTCGGTTTCATTCACGATTCGGATATCGCATTGTATTTCATTCTCAAGAATAAAGCTGATTTTCGTATCGCCTTGTGCCAAAATTTTTTTCGCTTTCACCTTATTAAGAATAGATTGCAGGATGTATACTCTCTCTTTTTCAGATGCACAGACTAAAATATCGATATCTCCGATAACTTCTTTTTTCCTTCTCAGACTGCCTACATATTCACATTGTTTGACCCCTTTGATGGTCTGGATAAACGATATAACCTCATTTGCAGAAGAAAGTGCAACCGGATACAAGTGAAGTGCTTCTGACTGCCGCCGGGTTGAAATCCCCTGCAAAATGTTTTCCTCGCTCTTTTTACCGAAACCATCCAGGTCTTGAAGTTGATGCTTCTCGCATGCCTTTTGTAGATCATCGATTGTTGTAATGTTCAATTTCTTAAAAAGTATCCTCACTTTGGCCGGGCCGAGTCCCTGCACCTTTAACATTTCCAAAATTCCATCAGGAAATTTTTTCCGAAGACCGTCTAAAACTTTCGATTCTCCAGATTCGACGAATTCTGTAATCGTTTCCGCAATACCGGATCCGATCCCATCGAGCTTGGTCAGAGACTTATTCTTTGCCAGAACGGTAATATCTTCAGTTGTGCTCTGAATTACTTGTGCTGCTTTCCTATAAGCACGAACGCGAAACGGATTATCACCGTTAACTTCCATCAAAAGGGAGATATCGTCGAGCATCCGTGCTATCGATCCAGTATCCGTCATTTTATCGCCGCCTCCTGTTGCAATGGTTCTGCTTCAAAATTCTTGAGAAGCTTTTTCCTTGTATTCAAGTAAAAGCTTCTCAATTAGAATATATTCGGTATAATTCATGAGCTCCATACGAATTTTGGAGGCATGAGGATATCCTTTAAGATATCCAGCATAATGTTTTCTGAATTCGAATATACCCTTCTTATCTCCTTTTAGCTGGAGCGATAACCGCAGATGTTTCAAGAGGATATCAAATCGTTCATGAATAGATGGTTGAAAATTAAGAATGCCGCTGGAGAGAAATTCGCGTGTTTGTTTAAAAAGCCATGGATTGTCAATTGCTGCTCGTCCGATCATTACTGCATCGCATCCTGTCCAACTGAACAAATGAGCGATCTGCTCCGGAGTTCCGATAGAGCCGTTTACAATAATTGGAATCTTGACTGCTTCTTTAACTTTCAAAATCCAGTTATAATCGGGATCGCCTTTATGAGCTTGAGATCGTGTACGGCAATGGATCGTCAAGCCCGATGCACCCGATTGTTCGACGAGACGGGCGACTTCGACAATGTGGATACTTTCGGCATCCCAGCCGAGACGAGTTTTTACCGTTACAGGAAGCTTTGTCGCTTGAACCACATTCTGAACGATTTTCTCCAATCTAGGTAAATCGCGCAATAAATCAGATCCGGCTCCGCTGTTCGTTACATTTTTTACCCAGCAGCCACAATTGATATCGATAATATCCGGATGCAATTCTTCAGCCATTTGTGCAGCATGCTGCATGGAATCCGGATTTCCACCGTAAATTTGTATTCCAAATGGTCTTTCTTCTTCCAGAAATTCCATTTTCTTTTGAGTCTTTGCTGAGTTTCGAATAAGTCCTTCTGAATTGACAAATTCCGTATAGACGATATCTGCCCCGAGACTTTTACATATAAGCCGGAACGGCAGGTCGGTCACTCCCTCCATAGGGGCAAGTAATAATGGCTGTTCAATATTGATATGACCGATTTTCATAAAGAAAATATACGAAACCTCTTAGGCAGTTACAACTGGCATGTGTTTGTAGTTCGCTGATAATTCTTAGTTCGTTGTTCTTAGTTCTTGCCTCTTGGCTACAATACTGCGGTATTGCGATGCTGTCGTTTGATATCATAAAGAGATTGAGACAATGATCAAATGATTCTTTTTCAGCAGGACGGGAAAAATTCAAAATAATTAAAAGGAAGGGATTTCGACAAGAACATACGAATTACGAATCTTTAAACTTTTTTATCAAAGCCCCTCTAGTTGCTTCAATAAATTCTGAAACTATTTTTACATCCGCAAGTACAGGCATAAAATTCATATCACCATTCCATCTCGGGACGACGTGAAAATGGATATGCTTATCGACACCGGCTCCGGCTGCACGTCCCAGATTTGCCCCGAAATTGAATCCATCCGGCTTGCTTAGAGCGCGTAATATTTTTATGCATCGAGAGGCGGTTTTCATGATTTCTTTGTGTTCTTCGGGTGATAAATCTAAAAAGTCGGAGGCATGTTTGTAAGGGACGATAAGAACATGCCCGCTGTTGTACGGGTATTTGTTCATTACGACAAAGCAGTGTTTTCCGCGCCAGACAACAAGATGTTTTTCATCTTCCTTCTTCTCTCTCTTCATTTTGCAAAAAAGGCATATCCTCCCTTTTTTGTTTTCCTTAAAAGTGTCTATATAGGCGGATCGCCATGGAGAAAACATTCGTTTCACAATAAACCCCTGTTCAAATTATGGAACACTTTTTCAAGATAATATAACAGATTTCCATGCTTGAAAGATACAAAAGAATGAATGCAATTCAAATAAAACGAGATCTCTGTACCGACCTATGGATATTTTAGAATTCTACAGCCAATGAAAAAGATGGGACATATTCAACGTAACCGTCCGGCAGTACGCGCGGGAGAATGGACGCGTGCATTTGCATTTGATGATTCAGATGCGCCGCATTCCACGCTGCTTCAAGAGCACTAAGCACGTGATTTGCGATTAAAATATAGCTGGCTGTCGATGCGACGGCATAATACGAATTAGCCTGACCGCGCATATTACGATAAAACAAGAAATTCGCAGACACCTTCGAAGCCAGGACATCGGCATCCGAATAGAGCGGGATGCTCCCGTTCCAGGCATCGTCCCAGCCTCCGATAAATTGCGGATACTTCCCTATCAACTCATAATATTGTTGGTCGGGACGCGGTGGAAGCTGATGCGTAAATCCATTATAAACACCGGTCGTTGCATAGTCTGCGAGTGTTTCTTCGATTGCATTTAACTTTGACCAATTGACACACAGCCAGGGCGTTTGCTTTAGTAAATTTATATTGGTTGATGTGATAACGCCGCTGATATCGATGCTGGGGAAAGTCGCTTTAATCCAGTTCACATATTCAACGACCGACCAATTCTGATCTGCATATGTTTGAAAATTATTCGTCTCTCTATTCCCCTTGGCGTAATATACCGCATAGACAATCCACATAGCAACTTCGACGCTGAAGGTTGTTATGCTTTGCCAATAACTTTGTGTATATAATTGTCCCGCTCCCGGAACGACAGCGGAAAGCAATCCTGCCGTTAATGGAGAATATGGCTTCGGCATATCCGTTTGGATGGAATCGCCGGTCAACTGCGTATGTTCAATTGAAGATGCATAAAAATCGATATTAAAATTGCCGGTTAATGCGTTGCTGCCGGGAGAAGCCTGGACTGATTCCATCCTGTATTGCGATTTTGCCGCACAGGGAAGCAGGAGCAAAACTATAATGATTATTTTTTTCATGGAGTACCCCTCAGTACAACCGCATGCTTTTAGTGATTTCATTTATTTCAAAACTAAAAAGGATGCCGAAATAGAATCGCCATTCTTTGCCGTAGGTAACAACCGTAGGGGAAGGGTCCTCGACATCTTTTGTGAATTGATTAAATCCATACGCTCCGGAGAAAAAAATGCGAGTCGGGTATTCATACCAGGAAAAAGATTCAAGGCGCAGTTCAAATCCGGCATCTTTCTTCCAATCGGAAATTCCCGGAACAGAGCTGTCCCATGCATCGCCAAAATCTGTGAAAAGTGAGCCGTAAAGTTTCGAAAAATAGACAGGCCCCAAACGCAAATCGATATCCTGGATAATCGGAAAACGGTATGTCAGGTTCAACACTGCCGTCTCGTTTCCACCGATGGCATAGAACGGATACCCCTGCATGCCGATAAATCCGCCATCATAAAAATCGAAGAAATCGTCGACCGTCGGACCTAATATAAATCCTGTTCGCAATCCTAAAGACAAAGTCTGTTTTTTAAAAGGAAGCGGAAAATGTTCGGTCCAGCTGAATTCGAAGCGATCGATAGGGACCGGAGTGTAGACCGGACTCCGAAGACCGTTGCTGTAATTGGCAGAATCGGTGGGATTGAAATCATTCAACTCGCGTGAATATTTCAACGAAATCGTTCTTCCGACCGGATTGATATCTCTGTCCACTGTTGGGATTATCCCGTCGTGAGAGAGCTGAAGCGAAAAGATATTGGATTTAAGATACGTTGATCTTGAGCCTGGAATAACCACAGCATCAGAAGGATTTCCATCCTGCCAAACCCAGCTTCCAAAATCCTGGCTATAGCTGCTTAAAGAATATTGAAGTTTGAGTTGAATTGATGGATCAATGACTGGCTGTCGCAATGAAAGATCGAATTCAAAGAGGTTGTAACCGATGGTTGTTTGATAGTGACGTTCAATGTCCGTGAGCAAATCGAATCCGTAGTTAATATTCCGTGTAATATTATATAACTCTGCTGTTGCAGTCGGTTCAAGCCCGAGCTGGTAGAGAATAGGTAATCGGTCGTGATATTCGAGAACGAGAAAAAGATCGGCTTCCATCTGTCGATTGACTGCGGCACCGCCATAAATAAGAAATTTATCAAGTACTTCATCTGAACTGAAAAAAATACCCGGCTTAAGAACATCGATGCCTGAATCATGCTCGTTGTATGTATCGATGCGCAGCAGAGGCATGAGTATAAGACTCGTAAATTTTGAATGATAAACTCGCGCCGTATCTCGAAATACCGGATGGGATATATTTTGGACGCCGTTCAGAGAGTCTCCGAAATTATTGGATACCGGCATATCGATTGCTATGTTTTTTTTGAAAGCTGTGCTGTCCGATAAAAACGCGAGCTTATATCCGGTGGAAGTGTATGTGGCATAAGCGACATTATGAGCAGAATCGACGCTGGGGAAAAAAGCGCCTCCGAGAACATTGGTCACCTGCCGGCATGAATCGGACGATAACGACCGCGCATAAATATTGAAAATCCCCGTTCTATCCCAGGAAAAATAGAGAGAAGATCCATCCGGTGCAAAGAAAGGATTCCGTGCATCTGCTTTAGAGGTCAAAAGTCTGAAATTCGATCCGTTGCTGTCTATGAGGGCAAGAGATTGATTATGCTGCAGTGAATAGCCGAATGCAATTTTCCTTCCGTCCGGAGACCAGACCGGCGTATAGGCCTGTTCCCCATTTGTAAAATGCGTCAGCCTGCGGATATTTTTTCCGTCTGCATCACAGATGTTCATATTTCTCGTTCCATCTTTACTCGATGTAAAAACAATCGACTTCCCATCCGCGGAGAGCTTTGGATCAAGGGCACGCAGGCTTTTGGTAAGCCTTTCTTCTTTTTCTTTTCGAAGATCATAACGGTAGATGTCTCCGTATGCAGACCAATGCGGATTATTCCGGGTAATTTTTGCATAATAAAGATATGTTCCATCCGGGGAAAAAGATACAGGTGAATATACACCCGATACGACCATTTTGCTCGTACCTGTTTTTAGATCATAGAGATAAAGAGAGCTGAGAGATGCAAAGTCCTGATTTTTATTGGAAACGTATGCAATCGTTTTTCCATCGGGCGAAAATGCAGACGATAAATTTCCAAATCCTTCAGGCTCAATAATCCTGCCATTGACCAGTGTTCCTTTTAAAGAATCGGCAACCGATTGATACGCCCGTATTTTCTCTTCTTTCCATTCTTCATAGAGTTCTTTTCCAGTCTTGTGAAGAGCGGCTTCAATGGCGCCATCTATCGTCATACGCGAAACATCGCCAAGATGCCTCGTGATATCTTCCAGCTTTTCATTTCCGTATTTTCGTCCGATATAATCTACAAGTGAGAATCCGGAATTATAGACCGATTCATCCCCCAGTCCTGTTTTTTCAAACATTCCCATTTCTTCCCACGAGAGCTGCTTTCCTTCCAGCATATACATTCGCAGAATCATATCTCTATGCGTATCCCAATAATCATACTGGAGAGCGGGATTGTTGTACTGGGCAGTTCCCTCGGCGAACCACGGCGGAACGAGAAATCCGGAAATAGGATACGAAATAATAACGTTCGGATAACCGTACAGAACATCAGGGCGCCGTTCTTTTTCATAGCCAAGGTATTGCACATAAAAGTTCATCAATTTTCTTCCGAACTTCATCGAGGCTTGAATCTGAACGATATGCGTAAACTCATGCGTTATGACATTCCAGAGCCATGGATGAGTGCCGCGAAGCTCGAAGTCCATCGCCGATGCCCATATGATGATTCTGTTCTCGAAAAATATCGCTCCCCCGTTGGAATAATCGTCGTGATCTCTGACAATAAATTCTACTTTCTGATCCGGAATATGATGATACATATCCGTGACGGGTTTATAAATACTTTCCGCGATATAGGCTATTTCGCGTGCCGTCCGTTCGGCTCCGGTCTGGTAGTCGACAATAAAATGTTCAGTTTCCAGCGTATGCCAATCGAGCTCCGTATGATTGAAGTCATCCTGTGCAGCAAGAAACATCGGGAACAAGCAAAAAAAGAGAAGAGAGAATCTAAATATTTTCATAAAAAAGGATTGCGCTCCATACCATCATTTTTTATTTCAACATTCTCATTTTACAACGGCAATTTTTATGATGGCAGAGGCCGTATGATTGCTGCTTTTTGCTTCTACGCGTGCGAGATACACGCCGGTTTGAATCCGTGTAACATCCCAAAGAATTTCATTATCAAATCCCGCTTTGCCAGTACCGTGAAGTTCCGTAATCGATGTTCCTGCAACATCGAATATTTTAACGGTAATAGCCGCATCTTCTGCAACATAATAGCGGATACGTGTTGTCGATCCATAGACCGGATTCGGCCAGTTATACACGCGATTCTTGGGGAAGAAACTTGTGCTTAAAGCTTGTGAGGATAAAGGTAATGCGGCATAATTTGAATGTGTCGCGTCTTTGCCGAACTGACTCCAGAGAAGATTTTGAAGCAAATATGGAGAATTGATTTCTTCCGCACTTATGGAACCGGCAGCATTAACCGCAAGAACGCCGAGCTTTGAGTCTTCCGTTTTAAACAATGCCGGAAAGATCGATCCTGCCGTAGAGATCTGCACGGGAAACCCGTTCAGAATAGTACCGTTGTTTTGATATCCGCGTAAAACTCCGCTGGATGTTATTGCAAGGATTTCAGGCGCTGACGTTGCACCATTATTCAGAATCATCGGTGTTCCCGTAAACGTGCTGCCGTCATAGAGCGTAATTGGAAAATGGTCGAGAATAATTCCATGCTGACTGACGGCAAGGATCTCTTTTCCCGCCCATAAGATAATATCGCAGTTTCCATCGCCATCGATGTCTGCTGCTGCAAGGGAAGTGATGGAATCGACCGGTAACACGCCGTTAAAAAAACATTCCTGCAGATTCTCCGAAAATATTTCTACGCGAGTCCCTCCCTGCTGAGCCGCTATGACAAATTTTTCCGAAGATGATTGTGCTGCGGCTATCATCCATGGACGTGAAGAATCGTCTAACACTGCAGACATTCCTCTGCCGAATATCTGAGAGCTTGTCGAGGCGTAGTATTCAGGCGTACTCGACGGCAATTGAGCGAGAAATAAAATTTTAGAGTGCCCTGCCCGAGTCTCTGAAAGAACATGACCGAGAGAATCCACAATCCAGAGTTGACCGGAATTTCCTCCGAATACGAATACAAATTGTCCCGAAGCGTTTGGCAGCATCATGGGTGCAGTCGTAATCTTATCGTCCAGCAGTATTGTAGAATTTATTTGCCCGGCAAGAGTTCCGTCCGCGTTCATTTGCGCTTTGAAAATATAAACTGAACTATCTTGAGATCCGATCATCGTAAAAGATGAACCGTATTCTTCAACGACGATACCGTTTCTTCCCCCTTTTAAAGCGAAGCGTCCGGTCGGGTCAGATGTTTTGCTTGTTCCGTCTGGTCTGAACAAATAAATTTTTCCGCTGTCTATAATGGCGATCGTCGAGTCCGTGGAAAGAGGATATCCCGGCGATTTGGAAGTCAGAGTTTTTGTGAACGGTAAATACGAATTGCAAATGCCGCCTCCTATCTGGAGACCGGCCGTCATGTGGGCCGAACGGATGCTGAAATTATTTATTGTAATGAGGCTCGATGCCCCCGAATAACTGTTGCTGTTCGGATAGGTCGACGGTCCGAATGTCTTCGGATAGACGGGAGACGGGTTCTGCTGGTACCAACAATCCTGAGCCGAACCATCCTCGGCTCCCGACCCCAATGACTGACCGATATCCTGAGGACCTCCGGCTTCCTCCAGATCTACCCCCCGATGCGCCGAATCGATATTGATCGTATTGGATGCAAGATTGTTTGCAATGACCGATTCATCGATATGCCAGATGAGAATGCCTCCACCGTCGTATTGATGGGTCGGATCCTGTATCGTATCCCTATACCCCATGACGGCCCAATCATAGTTTGATACGTCGATGACGGTGCCGGCAATTAAGCTGTCAACGGAGTAGTTGAATGCCGTCATATCCGTGGGAATAATCAAGGAGTCGATTTTTCCATCTTTTGAATTGGATGTTAAGCTTTTTCTAATAAATGTAATTTTTAAACCGGTTCCCAATGGATTTCTATTTCTATTCTCAAGCAGAAAATATTCTGTAGAACTGATGGGTACTTTGTAGATTGTATCCTGAGCGGATGAATGCAAGCTGACGGCAGGAAGTGTGATGAATGCATTTTTTGTAAGTGTGATCGGTGTAGTCCATCCCAAATATATTTTTTCCCATGCGCAGGGTTCGGGCGGGAAAAGTCCGTTATAGGCAAAGAATCCAGCTCCGTCTTTCAGGCCGAAATCGCCTATGCCGGAAGCGCCGCTTTGCGTGTTGTACAAATCAGGCAGTCCCAAAAAACTTCCGACGCATGCGGCAAAATATCCGTTGATACTGTATTGAAGAGTATCCAGTCCGAAGGTGGTGGTTATTATGCGTGATTCCGTCTCCGGGAGAATAATTGAATTCGTAATATGAAACGTTCCGTTTCGGACAGGAATGCCTTGCGAAGTCTCTGTAGGCAGTACGGATGATAGAGCCGTCGAGTCAAAGTAGAGAGAAGGCAAATCATGCGGTGTCGGATCTTGACCGAGAAGACTGACCAAATCGATATCCCGGCCCGAGCCTGCATGAAAAACGACGAAAAGATCATAGCTGCTGAAGTCGACGGATGGATTTGCGCTGTCTGCCTTTTGCCAGCTATCGAAGACCAATTGGGCTAATTTTGAATAATCGGAACCGACAGTCGGAGGGGAATAGGACGACATGGGCAGCGCCAAACTTACCGGGATCCTGATAACATCCCCCGAAATATTCAATTGTCCATTGGATACCTTTTTAAAATAGTTTTTTACAAAGAGAATTTTATTCGAAAAGTAGGCCGAATCATGTGGCGTGGGATCTATTTGACCTAAATCACTCAGCAAAAAAATACCGTTTCCCGACGCTAGGTTGTCCGTTTTTTTTGCAAAATCAACCATGACTGCCAGAATACGAAGAGAAGAACGAGCTTCCCCATTGGCTGAGGTAATACTGAACGTTGCATGCCGAACAAGATCGTTCTTTTGAAAGCGAACCTTATGTGCAGAAAGAGCCCACGCAACAGCCGTACAGAAAAGGAAAACTATAACTATCCGAATGAATCTCATAGAAATTCCAAATATTTGATAGAATGGATGATAAGGATACGAAATATATCTACCATCCTATCGATAAGGAGAGACGCAATGTTTCCCCTAAAGGATCTTCATCCGACGCTGCATTGATATAACTGAAATCAAATCCGTAAACATCATACCGGATGCCGGCGCCGAATGTCATAAACTTTCGATTGCCGTTTTGTGGATCTTCATAAAAATATCCGACACGGAGTGCAATAAGCTTCGGACTTCCATACCAATATTCCAAACCAGTACTCATGGTAAATTCACGAATTTGAGCACTAAAGCTTGTGGGTTGACCAGGAGATCCTGTCCAGGTCGTATAGAAAGCTTGGTAGAATTCATCTGCGCTTCCTGCAGTGTCCCTCTTGACCAGCAATCGATTGACATCCGTAATCCATGTCAAAGTGTTATATTCGCTTTGGGCAAGATCATAGGCAAAGCCGAGTCGAAGGTTCTGCGGAAGAGGATCTGCCTGTGCTTTATCTATGTAAAAAATATTCGGTCCAATATTCGATATATTTATTCCCAGACGGAGATTCTTCCCGAGGTCGACATCGGTAAACGGAATTACGACACTTTCCGGTTTATAAAGCAAGCCGATATCGAAGCTGACTCCTGTTGCGGTTCCGCTCCCCTTTTCTTCCGCTGTTCCGAAGGGGGCAAGCCTGCTGTAAATGATGCGCGCGTTCACGCCGATACCGAGATCAGGATTGAGCTTTGTAGCGTAGCCAATGGAAAAAGCCGTTTCGTATCCTTTGAAAGTCGAGATAACATCAGGATTATCCAGCGTTTGCGCAAACTCACCCAGGTTCAAATATGTAATCATAGCGGAAACAACTCCGTCCAACTCTTCGACAGGCTGCTTATACACCATATGGGCGATCCATAAATCGGAAAGACCTAAGGATGGCAGCCAATCGGCGTGCGACATGGCAATTTCCGAACCTTGCTGAAAAGCATATCCGGCCGGATTCCAATAGGCTGCCCAGGCATTGTCGGCCACTGCAACACCTCCTTCGCCCATTCCACTGGCGCGTGAATCAGGTGCAATTTCCAGAAAAGGCACTGCCGTTGTTTGCACCTGTGCTTGAAGAAACTGGGCACAAAGGATTGTGCCGAAAATAAGAATAAATAATTTACGCATGAACTCGATCCTCCAACAATTACAATGTACTCTTTAAGAATAGCTTAATTTTACCTAAAAAAATAATAAAATATCAATGGACGCGTGCAATTTTCCCTATATATTCGTTTGAGTTATTCGATGAAAGTGACCGGGCAACAATTTTGTAAAGATAAATTCCGTTGGCAATCTTTGCTCCTTCCGCATCGGTTCCATCCCAAAAAACCTGCACAAAGCGGTTTGTAAGCGCAGCGCTATGAATGACACGAATACATCGGCCTGCAATCGTATAAATTTTAATTTCCACATCTATGGGATCGATGGAATTTCTTTGAAATGTAAAGATGGTCGATGAAGAAAACGGATTCGGATAGTTAAAGATATTTGACATTGCTGTCTCATTTCCCGACTTGACCATAAATGAAATCTGTTCTTGCGATCCATTATTGTAAATATCCCAGGCTTTAACCTGCAAAGTATGGCTCCCTTCCGTCAGGCCTGATAATGGATATGTAACGGTTCCCGTTTTATACGTATTGGGATCGCCTCTGTAATAATCGCTCAGAACAATAGTCTCCTCCGGATTAGTTAAATATGCAGTCATTTGATGGCCGACGCCGGATGTAGAAGTATTAATACCGCTGGAATCGGACAATTTAACGATAAGTGAAGTGCTGGGAGTTACGATATCGCCCGATTGAAAAGCAAGATCATTGAGATAGATATTGATACTCGGTCCGGTTACATCGGCAGCAGCGGCAGTGTCTATACCGCTGATCGTAAGCATTTCATTGTAGCCCTCCGCATCCTTTTTATTCTCAAAAGCATACAAAGAAATACGCGTATTTTGACCGTATGTGACATCCTTCGGAATAGGACCTTTTGCTATGTACGCTCCGTTCGAAATAGATATGGTTCCGTTGTATAATGCGGAACCAAGCACCTTAAAAGAATCACTTGCGGGGAATCCGTTGAATTTAAGATATCTGTATGCATCAAAGATCGTAAAATATCCGGTGCCCGTGAATGTCGTATCCCTTTGTGTATTTTGCATCGCAATGCTTCCCTGTGCCTGCACCAATCCCAATGCTTGGACTTTGAGCGGCGAATTCGCATTTCTTCCATTCATGCTGTCAATACGTGCCGTCATCCTCGGCATTGCCAAACGCACTGTGGGATCTCCAAATAAATTATATATTTGGCTGTTCACATCCGTATAAACTTGTTTGACCGCAAGCATTGCATCTCCGAATCTTGGCGGGTTTCCATTCGAATCCTTTAAGAACATATTAGCAAAGAGATAATCGTCCAGCTCAATATTGCCAAATTCATCTACTATGCGAGATGCAGAAACTTCCAGAACTGCTCCGCCCTGCGCCATAGTCATCAACAATTCACCCCCGCTTATAGAAGAAGGATTATCAAATAATCCCCATGAACATGCTGCAACAATGAAGCATGAAAGCTTATTTGCATTCGTCAAACTCGGGATACTGCCGTCCACCGTAAAAACTTCCGTATGCGACCAGACCTGATCGTTAGAATGACCTATGTAATTTACAACAAGTGTTCCCGTATTCACGGCATTGATGATGGCAGCTATTGCTTCCGGCTTATGCCGTCCTGAAGCGCTCGCAACATCGGGATATTCCGGAAGAAGTATTTTTCTCTTTTCAAATGAATTCGGCGTATAGCTCGAATCCAAAGTCTCCGTGTACTCGCAATGATACGGCTGCCAAAGAGTTGGATCTCCTGCAAGCATGGTTGCAGTATCGCCGATAATTCTCGTTGCATACTGATCATCTCCGACAAAAGTAATGCAATTTCTCCAAACATCCTGGGGGGAGCTGGTTTCATATGTTATAATTTTATTCACAGCCTGCGCCGCATCCGCCGCATTCCGCGCAGGAATTCTTCCTATAGCCATTGTCGGACGAGAATCTCCATCGATCAGTCGCACAAAATAGTCGTCGCTCACATAGGAATATGATTGATTGATCGATTCCTCTGTTTCATACGGAATAATCCAGTTCCTCGCTGTGGTTGCAATATTCCGGTAATCGTAATGACCCTCTCCCAGCAAGAGCACATACTTTGCGTTCCAATACGTATACGCGTAGTACAAGAAGTTTCGAATGCCGGTTGGATCCTGCATGCCGCCTGAAAATTCTTTAAAAACATCCTGAACGTCAACGACATTTGTTTTTATCGTATCCGATGTTTCGCGGTATGTTTTCAATTGATTTGCAGCTGTTAAAAAATCAGCCGGAGTAATAATGATCAAGTCGCATGCCTTACTTTGATCATGAAGATTATCCGTCGTATTAACACTTGTTATGCTCTGAACGGACTTTAAACCGTTGCTTCCTGTAATTGCAAGTTCCCGGATGTTCCCGGCGGTTTGCGGCAGAAAAAACTCACATACACCATTGGTGAAACTGAAATTATTCACACGCTGAACGTTGGCATGGTCAGTCACATCAAAAACAAAATCATCACCCGCCGATACATGAGAGACAGAATATTTAATAAGCGCCGTCGTGTCGGGAGAAGTGCAGAGCAAGAAGTCGTTTGTTGCCGTATAGCTGCTTGAATAAAGAATCTCGATCCAATCCAGCCATGCGAGTGCACTTTGATTCGATGTTGAGTATGATATAGTCAGGACACTGGAGCCATTTGGTATTGCTCCCGATAGTGTTTTCGATACGTCTGTTTCCAGGGCATAATCGACGCTATTGTCGCCGAGTGCATCTTGCGTCATTGCTCCAAGGGGAACGGAACTTACTAATGTGCTGCTATTTTCAGTAATGTTCAAATAATCAGTTGTCGATGAACGCGCGTAAAAAACAAATCTGTAGAGGATCGGCAAACCAGTTATAAATCCTGGAAGCGTATTTGTATACGACGCAGAGGTTGAGTTAGAGCTAAATTGCTGACCAACCCATTCTCTTCCGGATGCGATCAAATTTTGTTTATCTTCCTCCACAAAAACTTTTCCTTGAAAACTCGCCGAAAATGCGGCAGAGGCAGTATCCGATACTGCAGATGAAATGACAGACATCGAATCGCCTTCGATGTTCGTCATCGATGTAATAAAATAGTAATTTGTGTCGGCATAGGGATTGATGTAATGATTAAAAGTTTTCGATGAGTTGTTATATGTCCACCCGCTCGCCGCTTTACCGTAGAAAACGATATAATCGCCGTTGTCAAATACGCCGTTATTATTTTTATCCACAACCAACCGCTTTATTTCCTGGAGATCCTGGGGATAACTTGCCGATAGACTTTCAGGTGCCGGAGCGCCGCCGTTGCCGTAGAGATGAATATTCCGTATCGAAGTCCAGAAACTGCTCGCGATGCCGTTGTTTTTAAAAAAGTTATAGTCAAGTTTATACATTCCGGTTTCTGTCACTCCCAGTCTGTACCAGGTGCCCTGAGAAATCGGCGATGTATAGGAAGCAGCGCTTTGTCCTGTCACTGCATTCTTACGTATTGCATTTTTTGACTTCACGTTCGTATTTTTAAGCTGGGCTGAGTGCAATACAGCGGCCGCATTGTTGCAATTTAATAGTGCGAGACATTGCATCGAGGCAGGAATCGATGCTCCGAACGTCAGTCGAACTATGATATTTGAATAAATCTTTACACTTTTTTCATTCAGCTTTTCAACGGGCCGATACACTAAAGTCGCGATAAAAGAATTTCCACGGCGGACAATGTCCCTGAGATCGACAAGACGACTGTTCGGAAAACCCGATCTAAATATTCTCTTTAGATGTAGAGCCTGGGCCTTTGGAAAATTATTGATGGATTCAATACGTGAATCAGCTTTAACAATCGTCACGGTGTATTGTTGAGATGGGAGAAGAAGCGGCACCCGGCGGATAAATCGAAGTTCTCCTGAATTTGAGTCAATTTCGACGGAAGAGTGTAAGAACGAAAACCATGCATACGATTTTTTATCGATACCGTTCTGTGCATGCTGAACAACATTCGGTGTAAATTCCAGTGTGATGGAATTCCCGTCTTTCTGAAGAAGCTTGACATCCGAAATGGATTGCGCTATCGTTAGAGATGTGAGAAAAGGAATCAGTATGCCGACTATGCAGGGTCTCATGATAATAAAAAAAGCCAGATGAAAGGAACCTTTCCCCATCATCCGGCATACTTGTATAAACGACATACAACATATCGAAGTTGATAAGGCCGGTTCCTAAAAAAAGCCTGAAAAAAACTCAGGAACAAACCATTCTCAATTTTCGATACGCTCTCCGTAAGAAATTTTCGTTGTTGTAAAGTACGCATCTGATAGAACAATGTCAAGCATTGTGCTCGTTTCTCTTTTAATAACGGAATGGGAAGATTTACTTTGCAGATACAATCATTTTTTGGTACCTTAAATATTAATCTAATATCCACTTGAGAACATAATCATGACGAGACCTTTGAATATTCTTTTTGTATCAAGCGAAGTGGAACCGTTTGCAAAAACAGGCGGGTTAGCGGATGTTTCCAGTGCTCTTCCCAAGGCTATCAAAGATCTCGGACATGAGATTCGTATTATGATGCCGCGTTATCGGTTTATTGGAGAGCGAAAATTTAAGCTCCACGATATCATTCGGTTGAAAGAAATACCAATTCCGATCGGGAACACGAGCATTATAGGGAACGTCAAGTCCTCTTTTATTAGCGACCTTAAAGAAAAAGTTCAAGTTTATTTTCTCGACAATGAAGGATATTTCGGGCGCGATGGTATTTATCAAAGTCCGACCACCAAAAAAGATTATAAGGACAACGACGAACGGTTCATTTTTTTTGCCCGGGGCGTACTCGAAACGCTGAAGCACCTCGGTTGGCAGCCTGATATTATACACTGCAACGATTGGCAAACGGGCCTTATTCCCGCTTACTTGAAGACAGTTTTTAAAAACGAGCCTCTCTTGAAGCCTATTAAGACCGTCTTTACGATCCATAATATGGCTTACCAGGGAGCCTTTCCTCGAGAATCTTTTTTAAAAAGCAATTTGCCAAAGGAACTTTTCGGCCCCGAAGGCGTCGAAGCTTATGGGAACTTCAACTTTCTCAAAACCGGCATATACTTTTCCGATATTATAACGACAGTAAGTGAAAAGTATGCCTCAGAAATATGTCTTTCGGACGAAATTGGAGCAGGATTAAGCGGTTTGTTGAGCGTCAGACAAAAAAATCTTCATGGTATTTTAAACGGTATAGACCACCATACATGGGACCCATCTGCAGACAACTATTTGTATCGCAAATTTGACAGTAAATCGATTGAAGCAAAATCGGATAACAAGAGCGCTCTTGTATCGAAACTTGGACTCGATTCTTCGAAAAATCTCCCTCTTCTCGGTTCCATCAGCAGAATGGTGAGTCTAAAAGGCTTCGATCTTCTCGCCGCCATTATGGAAGATATTCTAAAACTTGACGTTAACTTCGTTATGCTGGCATCCGGCGATAAGGAGCTGGAAAAGAAATTCGAGCAAATCCAGAAAAAATTTCCAAATCGATTCAGTCTTATCTTGGGCTATGACGATGAACTTGCGCATATGATTGAAGCAGGCTGCGATATTTTTGTCATGCCGTCAAAATATGAACCATGCGGTTTGAATCAAATGTACAGTATGCGGTATGGAACAGTTCCTATCGTTCATGCAACCGGAGGATTGGATGATACCGTCGAAGATTATTCCGGCAGCGGAAAAGGCAACGGTTTTAAGTTTGACAAATACGATACAAAGGAACTCTTGAAATCCATTCAACGGGCATTGAAGCTTCTTCAGCTGCAGCCTGAGGAATGGAAAAAAATTATGCGGAACGGCATGCTGCGCGATTTCTCATGGGAAAATTCTGCGCGAAAATACCTTAATTTATACAAGGATCTCTTAAGGCAATAAATCCATCGCCTTGAAGCGGAGGCAAGCTGCTGTCTTCGAAAAATGCAACAGCTCCTGAGCGCAGCATCAATTTTCGATGCATAGACAATCTTTCTTATTCATAGTAATCGGACCTTAACGTGAAGCAACTTTTCCAATTTTACCGAACATGCATTCCATTTGTTTTCTTTTTTTCTTTTTTTCTTTTTTCATTCGGCTGCGTCGAAGAAGCGAATCCCGTCGGGGCAAATCTTATTCCTAAAAAAGACGCTCAGATTCTTAAAGTTGATACACTATATGCCACAGGCCATTCGACTACGTATTTCCCTAGTAATAATTCCGGCACCGATCGTTTTTTTGTTGGAAATTACGGTTCCATTACATCCTGGGGTTTACTGCAATTCCAATTATTTGCAGACACCGTTTTCGGCAGGCCGATTCTTTCTGCCAGTGTTCGCTTAAAAGTTATCAGCCATCAAGGCGACTCCCTGGCTGAACTTTCTTTTGTCCCTTATCGAATGCTGGCCCCTTTTACTGGAGATTCCTTGACGTACGATTCTCTTCAAGCAAATCCGTCATTTTACTACGATCCAACGCCTATGGGGAAAATTTTCTCGCGTTCTCACATCAACGATACCGAGTATATCGTTTTTTCACTCGATACGGCTGTCGTTCGGCACTGGTTTTTGTCGCTTGCCGATACAGTAAACTATGGAATGCTCCTCATGCCGACCAACACCAATGTAATCAAAGGGTTCTATAGTTATAGTGCAGCCGATTCGGCGATAAGCCCCATGCTCACCGTAACATGGCTTGATACGCTGGGCATTGTTCAAACATTCCACGATACGATAAGCACATCCCGATATCTCGCGTATATTGACAGCACGTCGCTCAATGTTAATAGAAAAATGCTGTATGTGCTCTCAGGTGTACCGTACCGTGGAGTCTTGAACTTCGACGTCTCCAAGCTTCCGAGTCCCTGCGTTATTAATAATGCAACTCTCTCCATAGCACAGAACACACAGCTTACGCAGCTCAGCGGATATGAACCGGATTCTCTCATGTCCACACAGATCAATGATGACGGTTCGATAGGAACTACCTACAGCACAAGCATCGATACGACGTCCTCAGCAGGTACTCCCGGTCATCTTCATGTTCTTTATAAATTGGATACACGGGCGGCAGTGCAAAGCTGGGTCGAAAATTATATAAAAACACCGAGGATTGAGATACTTGGCTACGGCGAATCTTCTACATTTGATCTGCATGTCATGTACGGTGATACGACCATTTCTAAGGAACTATGTCCAAAAATCATCGTAACATACTCCATTAAGTAAATAAAGAGTCTTTTGCATGCGATACATAAAATTTTTCGGCATTCTTTTCTGTCTTCTTTGTCCATCCATTGTTTTTGCCGGAGGATCGACATATTCCCGCTACAATATGGGCGACATTCTTCTTTTCGGCGGAAGTCGTTCGTATGCAATGGGAGGCGCCGGTATTGCTTCTATCGGGAGTGATTTCATCAATCAATTCAATCCTGCTGCTTTATCGAAAATCGCCAATCCTCTTTTAACAGGTTCGTTTGAAATGGAACACTTTTCCTCGGAATCCGCAACAGGCGACGGGACTTTCAATAGTTTTAATTTCCAGAGTTTCGTAATTGCAATTCCGATCTCTGTCGATAACGGCATTGTTCTTTCCCTGGAGGCAACTCCATACAGCAGAGTTGGGTACGCTATAAACAGAACCGATTCTGTCGGAAACAACGCTACGTCGCTTGACAGCTATTATGGTTCAGGCGGCATCATGACTTTGGGAGCGGGGATTTCCTATTCCATTTCCGATCATTTCCATATCGGCCTCAAGATCCAAAATTATTATGGAAGTTCCGATCAATTTGTTGTTGCAAATTATTCCGATACTACTCTCACAAATACAAACTACGAGGCATCTTCTTACTATAACGGTTTCGGCGCCACTTTCGGGGTTATCTGGGAGAATATAGGCAATTCAATTGGTATTCAGGCACTCGAACCTTTGACGGTCGGCCTCGTGCTTTCGACCCCTGTTTCTTTAACAACGGACAGCTCGGTGTATTATCCCTCCATTGATACCTCTACATCGCATTCCGGTTACTCGACGATTCCTCTTTCTGTCGGCCTCGGACTTTGCTATGCCCCCAATGAGCAATATCATATTGACGCGGATTTCATTTATCAGACCTGGCAAGGCGCGAAATTTGCAGGTGTGATTGATCCAAACCTGCGGAATGCGTATCGTGCCGCATTAGGGTTCGAATTTTTACCCAGACTGACAACGGCCTCAACATGGGGACGCACTGCATATCGCTTAGGAGGATATTATTATTCGACCTATTATTATTTAAATGGTACGGGGATAAATGAAATTGGAATTACAGGCGGTGTTGGTTTTCCGATGAGTTACACCGGAAAAATGGATGTGGGTTTTCAACTGGCAACGCGCGGCACGACCAATTCTTCTCTTCAAAAGGATACGATCTTCCGGCTGAATATTTCTCTCTCAGTGACGGAATTGTGGTTTGTTAAATACGAGGATACGGATCAATAGAATGAAAATTGCTATCGGCAGCGACCATGCAGGTTTTCGGTATAAAGAAAATGCGAAACAATATTTTGCAGCGACCAAGGAACATATCTGTATCGATGTCGGAACAGATTCCGAAGCATCAGTCGATTATCCGGATTATGCCGTACTCGCTGTAAACGCCATTCTCTCCCGGAAAGCTGACATGGGAATTCTTATTTGCGGAACGGGCATTGGGATGTCTATTGCCGCCAACAGGTTCAAGGGAATTCGGGCAGCAGTATGCGAATCTACATCCGCCGCACGACTCGCGCGTCAGCATAACAACGCGAACATCCTCTGCATTGGGGAGCGTTTAACTTCATGGGAAAAGACATTAGATATAATAAAGACATTTTTAGAGACCTCCTTTGACGGCAGCGAACGTCATTGCCGTCGAGTGGATAAACTGAATAAACTTCCTCTATGATTATTATTTTAATGAGAATAATATGAGCCTTCGCCAAAACGATCCGGATATATTTAAAGTTCTTCAAAGTGAAACAAATCGACAGAATTCCAAATTGGAACTTATCGCTTCAGAAAATTTTGTAAGCCTCGATGTCCTTGAAGCCATGGGAAGCGTTTTGACTAATAAATATGCCGAAGGCTATCCGGGAAAACGTTATTACGGCGGATGCGAGTTCGTGGACATTGCGGAGAACATCGCGCGTGAACGTGTAAAACAGCTCTTCGGCGCGGAGTATGCGAACGTTCAGCCGCATTCCGGTTCTCAGGCAAATATGGCGGTCTATTTTTCCTTTTTAAAACCCGGCGATACTGTGCTTGGCATGAATTTGGCCCACGGCGGTCATTTGACACACGGTTCACCGGTTAATTTTTCCGGACAACTCTATCGCTTTGTTTCCTATGGAGTTTCGCGCGATACAGGAGTTATTGATTATGACGACGTTCAGAAAATGGCGCTTCGGGAAAAACCGAAGATGATTACCGTCGGAGCAAGCGCATATTCCCGGAATATCGATTATAAAAAGTTTCGCACAATCGCAGATTCCGTTGGAGCCTTTCTCTTTGCCGATATTGCCCACCCCGCGGGTCTTATTGCTGCAAGACTTCATAACGATCCCCTTCCATCCTGCCATGTCGTCACATCGACGACGCATAAAACGCTTAGAGGACCACGCGGCGGCCTTATTCTTATAGGAAAAGACTACGAAAACCCTTTCGGGCAGGTTGCACCGAAATCGGGTAGAATCAAAATGATGTCCGAATTAATCGACTCCATGGTCATTCCGGGTATTCAAGGCGGCCCCTTGATGCATGTCATCGCTGCAAAAGCTGTCGGTTTCGGAGAGAATCTCCAGCCGTCTTACCGGCTTTATGCCGAACAAATTATAAAAAATGCAAAAACGCTCGCATCTGCTCTTCGTCAACGCGGTTATTCGATTGTTTCAGATGGAACCGACAATCATCTGATGCTGATCAACCTGCGGTCCAAAGACATTACAGGAAAAGAAGCGCAGGAAATTCTTGACATTGCAGGCATAACGGTGAATAAAAATGCAGTTCCGTTCGATGATAAGTCCCCTCTTATTACAAGCGGTATCCGTATCGGTACTCCGGCAGTAACAACGCGCGGTATGAAAGAGCAGGAAATGGAAATTATTGCCGATCTCATCGATGATACGCTCGTCCATCGGAAAGAGACTTCGACAATTTCCCGCGTAAACGAACTTGTTCATAAACTTTGTTCTCGTTTTCCATTATATCCTGAATTGCGTTAATACAATTCTATGAACTTTTTAAAAGCGGTTATACGAGTTCTCTTTAAGAAGCGTCACTCCGATGCGAATGGGACTCAGGAAATGAGTTTTTTTGAGCATCTCGAAGAACTGCGCTGGCAAATTATAAAAGCCATGATCGGCATTCTTGTTGCTACATGCGTCTGCATTTTTTATGCGGATTTCATCGTTCAGCGTATTCTTCTTTCTCCGATGCGCGCCGTGGGTCTTAAAGCTCAAGTTCTTTCTCCCTATGGAATATTGATGCTTTATATGGAGGCCATTCTTATTTGCGGCGTCATCATCAGCATGCCGTATACATTATGGTGCCTCTGGAAATTCGTCACACCCGGACTGCTTCCCAAAGAGAAATATTATATTTCGAAAATCGTCGGTTTCACGTCGCTCTGTTTTTTTGCCGGCGTCGTTTTCGGTTATTATGTCCTGCTTCCTGCGGCATTGAAATTCTTTTCCGTGTTCGGAACGGAAAATATCGAATTGCACCCTGCACTCGATCAATATGTCAGCTTTATGCTTGCACTTCTCCTTGGGGCCGGCCTTGTCTTCGAGCTCCCCATGGTTAGTTATTTTCTTTCAAAAATGGGCATTTTGACTCCACCCTTTATGAGGAAATATCGGCGCCATGCCATTCTTTTGATTTTAATTATTGCGGCAGTTGTAACGCCGACGCCGGATATGCTTACGCAGACATTGCTTGCTTTGCCGATGGTTTTTCTGTATGAAGTAAGTATTTTTGTTTCAAAATATTCACAGCCGAAACAATCCAGAAAATCAGACGACCGCACATGAGCATTCCTTCTTCAAGCATCATAACACTTGAATCCCTGCAAAGGCCGGTTCTACATGAGCTGGAAATATTCGATAATGTTTTTCGGAAATCTTTGGGTTCTTCGATTCCGCTCGTAGACCTTATAGCCCGATATTTAGTGTGGAACAAAGGCAAACGCGTTCGGCCTCTTCTTGTTTTCCTGAGCGCACAAATCAGCGGAACGATCAATGAACGCACATATCGTGCTGCATCGCTTATTGAAATGCTCCATACGGCGACATTAGTTCATGACGATGTTGTGGACAATTCCGATACCCGCCGGGGCGTTGCATCACTTAATGGAGTCTGGAAAAATAAAATTGCAGTCCTCATGGGAGATTATCTCCTTTCCAAAGGACTTCTCCTCTCCCTCCAGCATGACGATTATCGATTCCTTCATATAACATCGGAAGCCGTCAAGCGTATGAGCGAGGGTGAATTACTGCAAATCCAAAAAAGCAGACAGCTTAACATCGATGAAGAGACTTATTTCCGCATTATCGAAGATAAAACGGCTTCTCTTTTTTCTGCATGCATGGAAATAGGTTCCGTGAGTGCGAGCGAAGACAGCAACATCCATGCAGCCATGCGCGATTACGGGACACATATTGGCATTGCTTTTCAGATAAGGGACGATCTGCTCGATTTTGTCGGACGGAGAACTCTTTTGGGAAAACCGATTGCCGCTGATATCAAAGAAAAAAAATTGACTCTGCCGATTATTTACGCTCTAAAAATGGGAGACCGAAATTTATCAAAACGAGCTCTTCGGATGATCGGAAAAGGAGTCAGCCGCAATGATGTAGCATGGTTGTTCGGTTTCGTGAACGAGCAAGGGGGGATCGAATATACCGTACAAAAAGCCCTCGATCATATCGCAAAAGCAAAATCTTCTCTTCAGAAATTTCCGGATTCTCCGGCAAAACAATCTCTGGAGAATTTCTCGGAGTTCGTACTTCAACGGGAAAAGTAAGCAGCGGCGGTTATTTCCGCTCTCTCGGTTTTTTAATAAATTCGCGCGCACCTTCACGAACGACCAGAACCGGACAAGGGGCTTTTCGCACCACTTTTTCGGCAGTGCTGCCGAAAAGCACCTGCTCCATACCGCTGTGTCCGTGAGTGGCTATAATAATAAGATCTATCTGCTCATCTTCGGCATATTGTACGATTTCATAAAATGGCTTACCGGTTCGTAATGCATAGCGCGCAGAAACATTTTGATGGACGACGTTTAGCATCAAGCGTTTCAGTTCTATCTCGCCGCGTTTTTTCAATTCTTCTTCGATATTTGGAAATCCGATCTGACCGAAACTGAAATCTGCCGGATAGATTGTCGGTTCCACGACATAAAGCAAATCAAGAGAAGTGTGAAACCGTTCGGCAAATGGAACGGCATAGAGGAGAGCATTTTTCGAATGACCGGAAAAATCTATCGGCACCAATATTTTCTTGAGTGCAATCGCAGGTGTCTGTTTATTGACCTGCGCTTTCCTTCCCTCTTTGCTTCGAGGATTCACTCGCTGTGTTTTCATTGTTCATCCCTCGCTCTTGGACGAGTTCAAGTTGATTTTTCATTTTTGACAATTCTTTATCCGTCTCGCGCAATCGTTGAGCGACAATTTCGGAAAGTTTGAGAACAATCTTAATTCCCAAAGAAGCTTTTTTTTCTATAAGTTCAAAAAGATCGGGACGGAAAAAACCGATAAGAAGACATTCCGTTTTGCATCGGGCATTGGCGGAACGGGGCGATTCATCGAGCAAAGCGAGTTCTCCGAAGAAATCCCCGTCATTCAAAGCGACTAATTCCCGTTCGTTTCCGTCCCGGCCGGTTATCGTTATAGCGACTTCGCCGCTCTGAATAATATACATTCCCAGTCCAGGATCCCCTTGTGAAAACACCGGTTCGTTAGTACGATATTCCCGCCTATGGACGATCGCTGCAACTTCCTTCAATTCCTTGGCTGTAAGATCGATAAACGCGGGAACTTTACTCAACAATTCTTCCGTCGATCCTTTTTTTACCTTATCGACAGAAAAAAGATTCTTCCAAATAGCGCTTGCTGAAAAAGCTTTTTCTTCGCTCATGGCATTCCTCGGAAAGATTATTTGTCAATGTAGGTCAACCAGTGAAATGGATCCTTACCTTCACTTACAATCTTGAAAAATTCCTTTTGAAGAGACTTTGTCACCGAGCCTGCTTTTCCTTCGCCGACAATTATTTTATCGATGGAACGGATCGGTGTTATCTCCGCCGCTGTACCAGTAAAAAAGACTTCATCGGCAATGTAAAGCATCTCTCGCGGAATTTGGGTTTCCACGACTTTTATTTTCATCTTTTCGGCTAAAGCAATGACCGTTGCACGCGTCACGCCGGGAAGAATAGCAGCAGCGAAAGAAGTCGTATACAAGACATTTTCCCGGACGACAAAAATATTCTCCCCGCTGCCTTCGCTGATATTGCCCGTATGATCCAGCGCGATCCCTTCCGTATAACCGTTGGCAAGCGCTTCCATTTTTATAAGCTGCGAGTTCAGATAATTGCCCCCTGCTTTTGCAAATGTAGGCAGGGTTCCCGGCGCCGATCTGCGCCACGATGATGTGCAGACATCAATTCCTTTTTCGAGCGCTTCTGCTCCGAGATATGCACCCCACGACCATACAGCGATTGCAACATCTACCGGACAGTGCAAAGGATTCACACCGACTTCACCGTAACCACGATAGACGATAGGGCGTATATAACACGCTTTTAACCGATTCGCTTTTACGGTCGCAATAATGGCCTCGTTGATTTGCTTCTGTGTATAAGGAACGTCTGTTCTGTAAATTTTTGCAGAATCAAAAAGACGGCGAACATGTGCGTTCAGACGAAATATAGCCGACCCTTTTTTAGTGTCATAACACCGAATACCTTCGAACCAGCTCGATCCGTAGTGTATCACATGTGAAAGAACGTGTATATTTGCATTGTCCCAATCGACAAGTTCACCATTCATCCAAATTTTTTCAACTTTTTCTACCGGCATAGGCTTTCTCTATCTTTTTTACTAGAAAGGCATTTGATACACGCGATATCGTTTGGTGATTTTTCCCTTCATTGCTTCTGCAGATTTTACCATCTTTTCATTATCCTCCAGAATCCAGCTTGCTTCTCCGTATTGATATCCCAATCGTTTTGCCCGAATTGCAGTTTCAAAAAACAATGCGCCTCCGGCTCCCGTATTGATATGCTCAGGAACAACACCAAGAACAATGATTCGTACCAAATTAATCAGCTTCTTCTTAGTTAACAAGTGATAGATTCCAGGCAGGAAATATCCTTTTTTATTGAATTTCAATGCCATATTGATATCCGGCAGCGATAATGCAAACCCGATCGGCTTCCCATCCTTCTCCGCAAAAAGAATGAGTTCCGGCTCCAATATGGATTTTAAATCGGCTGCCAGGGCATCTATCTCTTCATCCGTAAAAGGAATCGCGCCCCAATTTTTTGACCATGCCGAATTATAAATATATTTGACCCTCTGCAATTCTTCATCGAAATGCTTCATGTCTATATTACGCATTACGATATGCTGCCGTTCTTGAACAAGTTTATGAGCACGGATGAACCGATCCGTATACACTTCGTTCTGATCAAGAAGATAAGCATAGAGATCTTTTATCTTCACAAATCCGTATTGCTCTACAAGTTTAATGTAGTAAGGTGGATTATAGGTCATCATGAGCGTAGGACTAACATCAAAGCCTTCGATCAACAAGCCGATTTCGTCATTTACCGAAGGGTTAACCGGACCGCGAAAGTTTTGAGCGCCGTGTTCCTTCACGTATTTCTTTGCTGCATCAAACAGTGCATTTGCAACATCCTGGTCATCGATGCATTCAAAGAAGCCCCAGAATCCCATTTTTTCGTTATGCTCTTTATCGTGATTATGATTGATGATGGCAGCTATCCTTCCAACCGTAGTACCATCATGTTCGGCAAGATAAAACTCTACATCTGCATGTTTATAAAATGGATTTTTTTTCTTATCCATCAATTTTCGCCTGTCGACGAGCAGCGGAGGAACCCAGGCCGGATTACCATCGTAAATACGCCAAAGGAACCTTATAAAGGTTCTTACATCTTGGTTATTCGATACAACGCGTATCTTTATATCGTTCATAAATTTCTCGTCTGAAATGGAGTACTCAAGGGCAGTTCAAATGACTCCCACACTTTTTCCCACCTTTTTAAATGCATCCAGTATCTTTTCAAGATGCTGTCTTTCATGTGTAGCCATATAACTTGTTCGAAGCATTTCCAATCCAGGAGGAACACCCGGTCGAATAAATGCATTAACAAACACACCCTCATCGAACAAAGCCTTCCACATGATCAGGGTCTTCTCAGTATCTCCGATGATAACCGAAACAACTGCTGAATCGTAATCGTTCACATGATAGCCCATTTCCCTTAATCCCTTACGCATCATCCGGGCATTATCCATAAGTTTTTCAATTCTTTCAGGCTCGTGTTCGAGTATATCCAAGGCTGCTAATGCAGCTGCAACGGATGCCGGCGTCGGACTTGCACTAAAAATTAGGGCCGGTGCATTATGCTTTAAATAATCTATTACTTTATAATCGCCGACCACAAATCCGCCCAACGAAGCGAATGTTTTACTGAACGTTCCCATAGTGAGATCGCATTCTTTTACCAAATTATAATGGCTTGCTGTGCCTCGTCCCCCCACGCCGATTACGCCCACAGCATGGGCATCGTCTATCATAACACGCGCATTGTATTTCCGGGCAATTCGGATTAATTCCGGTAAATTGACTATTTCTCCGGATGTACTGAAAACGCCGTCGCTCACTATTAATTTACCATCTTCAAGCGGCAATTGCGATATGATCGACTCAAGATGCTTCATATCGTTGTGTTTGTATCGCAATAACGACTGTACATCACTCGTATAGGATAACATTCCTCCGGCTACTAAAGTCCCTGCCACTATACTTGCATGATTGTCCTTATCGGAAATAATATATTCTCCCTTTTGAACAAGAACAGGTATAATACCCTGGGCGGTTTGAAAACCAGTGCTAAAGAGAAGACATGCTTCCTTTCCCATGAATTTCGCAAGCCGTTTTTCAAGTTCAACATGGAGATCTAATGTGCCGGTTAGATAGCGCGAACCTGAACAACCTGTTCCATATTTTTTTACAGCATTGATAGACGCTTCTTTGACTTTGGGATGGGCTGTGAGACCGAGGTAATTATTCGAACCGGCCATGATGACCTTTCGACCTTCGATCATAACCACCGGTCCTTCGCTCTCCTCTATCGCATGGAAGTAGGGATAATATCCTTTTTCACGTGTTTCGTCCGCACGCGTGAACATTCTGCATTTTTCAAATAAATCCAATGATCACTCCTTGCCTAAAATGGAATATAGTTCCCCTCCTCCGATGAGACTTTTGCTTGTAAGAACAATTTTAAATATACTTTAATATGCAAAGAAAGTCAATTATTGATAACATTGAGGTTTTATGAAAAAAGTGCTGATTACCGGCGGAACGGGATTTATTGGAAGTCATACCGTCGAGCTTTTCCTTTCTAAGGGAGTTGCCGTTCGTTGTCTCGTCCGTCGACATCATAAATCGCTTGGATGGATCGAAAAGAAGCATATAGAAATACAGAGAGGCGACCTTTCCGAACCCGCTCTTCTCGATGAGCTTCTTCATGGGGTCGATACGGTTATTCATGTGGCAGGCATTACAAAAGCGAAAACACCGGCTGAATATTACGCTGGGAATGTGCAGTCGACTCAAAATCTTCTTGATGCTGCCGTGCGAAACGGCGGGATACAAAAATTCTGCTATGTAAGCAGCCAAACCGTCATCGGACCCAGCCCAACCGGAATTCCATTGACGGAATCAGACCCCTGTCATCCTATTACTAACTATGCAAAATCCAAGCTAGAAGCCGAACACCGATGCCATCAGGCGATGGATAAAATCCCTATTGTCATTTTGAGACCTTCCGCTGTTTTTGGCCCTCGCGATAAGGATGTTTTGGAAATTTATAAATTTGTTGAATTAGGAATTCGTCCCGTTCTCGGATCGTCCCAAAAAACATTGAGTATTGTCTATGGACCTGATCTTGCCGAAGCAATTTACCAAGCGACACTTTCTGATCGAACGGCAGGAGAAACTTATTTTGTCACCGATCCGTCTGTTTTTCAGTTTTCAGAAATTATACGCTGCATGGCTTCCATAACGGGGAAAAAAAGCTTCTCTGTTTTTCTTCCTTCACCTCTTTTTTACAGCATTGCGGGAATTGTACAATTCGTATCTCTTCTCTTAAATAAGCCTGCTCTTCTCAATATTGAAAAAGCGCGTGATCTTTTACAGAAGCATTGGGTTTGCAGTCCCCAAAAAATATTCGATCAAATACAATTTAAAACGCAAACTCCAATTTTCGATGCACTTCGCAGCACGTACGCATGGTACAAAGAAATCGGATGGCTTTAAAACAAATTTTTTTAATTGGTGATTCGGTACAAGAAATTAGATAACTGCAAAAACGAAAGAAAACAAGGATATATTATTTCATCCATCCTTTTTGCAAGTTTTTTTTTATGAGTGAACGATTAAATTCACAAGCCAATAGACAGCTGCAGATACAACTGCCGTAGCTGGAATCGTAACAATCCATGCAACGACTATTCTTCCTGCAAGTCCCCACTTGACAGCGGATACGCGTTTTGTCGCACCGACTCCCATGATAGCGCCTGTGATGGTATGTGTTGTACTGACTGCAATTCCGCTGAACGCTGTGATTAAAAGCGTCAGCGCTCCGGCGGTTTCAGCACAAAATCCTCCCGCAGGTTTGAGCTTCGTGACTTTCTGTCCCATAGTTTTTACGATACGCCAGCCGCCGAACATCGTTCCCAATCCGATCGACGTATAACACAATATGATAACCCACCATTCTATTGGAAAATCATTTCCGCTGCTCGCTTTTACAAATCCGGCATTGATAAGAAGAATGGTAATAATACCCATAGTTTTTTGCGCGTCGTTTAATCCATGTCCGAGACTATAAAAGGCGGCTGAGACAAGCTGCATTTTTCTAAACATGCCGTTAATCCTGGATGAAGGCCTGTTGTGAAAGACCCACATCATTAATGCCATAAGACTAAATCCCAGCAGCATTCCCAGCAGAGGGGCGATCACAATAAACAATGTCGTCGACAGCCACCCGCTCCAGAGAATCGATCCGAATCCGGCACGAGCAATTGCAGCCCCGCCCAAACCACCCATTAATGCATGCGATGAGCTAGATGGAATACCGTAATACCATGTTACAATATTCCAAACTATCGCGCCTATGAGAGCCGCTAAAATGACATACTCTGTAATCAGATTGGCGGAGACTAAGCCTCTGCCGATTGTTTTTGCCACCTTGTGACCGGTAAAAAGAAAGGCGGCGAGAAAATTAAAAAATGCAGCCCATAGAACAGCCTTTCGCGGTGTAAGTACTCTCGTAGAAACGATTGTTGCTATAGAATTTGCTGCATCGTGAAATCCGTTTAGAAAATCAAACACTAAGGCAACGAGGATGATAAATATTATCAAGAGGAGCATTCTTTTCCCTGAGGAATTAGTTGTGCTTTATTAACAGTCCCTCGAGGACATTTGCCGCATCTTCACATTTATCGGTAGCGGTTTCAAGTCCGACAAAGATTTCTTTCAGTTTAATAACCGTTATCGGATCTTTTTCCTTTTCAAACAAATCGGCAATAGCTCTGTCGAAAATCATATCGGCCTGATTTTCGTAATCGTTCACCTTCTTTATGATTTCGCCGAGACTATTCATATCGTTTAAATTTCTCAAGTGATGCACGCCATCGGTAAGTTCTATAATCGACTTGTTCAGCACTTCAATTAAATCTACCATGATATCGGGAACTGAAGGTACTTTATAGAGATTGAACCTTGCCGCCACGCCGTCGATATGGTCGAGAACATCGTCAAGAGCTGAGGCGAGCAAGTGAATATCTTCGCGATCTATTGGCGTCACAAATGTGGAATTCAACTCGTTAAAAATCCGGTGTGTTATGGAATCGCCGTTGTGTTCAATGTCTTTAATGACAGCTGCTGTATTTTCGCGATCCTGCTGAGTCCTGCACTTTGGCAACATCCGAAGAGCTTCTCCCCCTTTTAACAAATTCGTTGTAGACTCTTCGAGCAGCTGATAAAATTTTTCATCTTTTGGAAGTAATTTTCGTATCCATTGGTCTAATTTCATTTTGGAGGTCTCTTGTCATTGATTAGAGGAAGGCGTTCAAAAACCATTTATTGCATACACGCCATTAAAAGATACCGCAAAATCGACTGAAAACCAAATCATTGAGCTTTCTCGCGAATGTTCGACTGCAAAACCTTTTTTTCGAGCTTCTTCCGGTACTGATCAAGTTTAAGCGAGAGCGCCGGTATTTCCAATGCAAGAATTTGTACCGCCAGCAATCCGGCATTCGCCGCTCCGTCGATAGCAACGGCGGCAACCGGAATGCCGGACGGCATCTGAACAATAGAGAGGAGCGAATCGAGTCCGTTGAGCGATTTGGATTTTATCGGGACTCCGATGACCGGTATCGTGGTTTGTGCCGCGATGATGCCGGGCAGATGCGCCGCTCCCCCTGCTCCGGCAATGATAACTTTGATACCGTTTTTCTTCGCCTTCTTCGCATACAAAATAGTTTGATCCGGCGTGCGGTGTGCGGAGAGCACTTTGACTTCGCAGGGTACTCCGAAATCATTCAGCACTTGTTGTGCGGGTTCCATTATTTCCGCATCCGACGCACTTCCCATCACGATTGCCACTTTTGAGTTTTGATTCTTTTTTGACATAATATCCTCTTTGTTTAATGTTCAGCAGCGCGCCTCAGCCTGTCCATGACTGCCGCACCGATCCCGTGATCTTCTATTTCTTCTATTAAAATAACATCCACTCCTATAATGTCGCATTCACGAAGCAGTCGAAAAATATTTCGTGCATATTCTTCTGCGCTGTTCTCCATATGCCGTGTAAAGCGGAACGGATCGGTCAATTCAATGGAGTGCGTAATCGCAGCTACATTTTTTTTTTGACGGCGGAAATCTTTAGAGAGACGCTGAAAATTATCCGAATCGGACTCTTTCACAAGAATGAGCTGCGCTTTTGGCGCATAATGCCGATGACGCATTCCTGGCGAACGTCCCAGATCAATCTCTTGTGTCGCTGCTCCCGTTTTCCCTATGACTCTTTCTATGGCCTCCTTAGAGAGACCTCCCTTGCGTAATATAAGCGGAGGATCAATCGTCACATCGAGAACCGTAGATTCAATTCCGATATCTGTCCGCCCGTCGTCTATGATTGCGTCTATCGATCCATTCAGATCGCTCAAGACATGTTCCGCTTCCGTCGGACTCGGTTTGCCCGATAGATTGGCGCTTGGGCCTACGAGGCCTCCTCCAAAAAGTTCGAGAAGACGAATTGTCGCCGTATTCTTCGGGACCCGTAATGCGATCGTCCGCAGACCTGATGTCACAACCGGAGGTATGTTTTTTTTTCCGGAAATCACAAGCGTCAGCGGGCCCGGCCAAAATCTTTCCGCCAGCATCCTTCCTTTTTTCGGAATTTCTTCAGCAAATAATTCCGCATTTTTGAGAGAAGCAACATGAACAATCAGCGGATTATCTGCCGGACGTCCTTTTACTTCATACACGCGCCGGACGGCATCTTCATTGAAAGCATCCGCACCTAATCCATAAACGGTTTCCGTCGGAAACGCTACCAGGCCCCCGGAGCGAAGAATATCTGCTGCAAGCTGAAGTTTTGTCTCAAAATCTTCTATATCCGAAGTTTTTATAACTATAGTAGATTTCAAATTGTTCGTCGCACTCCATAAAGACAAGAATGTTTTATGAAACTTGAATCCGTCGTTTCCTCGACGTCATATCCGCCCTGCCGAATATTTTTATTGTTTTCAAGCGGATAATGAAAATCTATTGAACTTTCATTAACTCCAATGTTCCCTGTCCAATTCCGGGCATATCTGCAATATTAACGCCAGGCATTTAAAATCTGTAAGAATCCATATAAACCCGTGTTGCTTCGCAGGCTGCTGCCGTTCGATATCCCCCTAATACTCTGCTGCTTCTCACAGCAGCTTCTTCCTCCCGTCAAATTAAATATTTCAGATTTAGCCGTTCTCCTCTGCTGATTTATACTTATATTTCAATCAGTTACAAAATCCAACTAAAATTGATATAATGTACCACAACTTCGCTTCTCCTTCAAGTTTTACAGGAGAAGAAAGAATCTCTTTCAATGTTTTCACGCTCTTTGCAACCAATTTATTTTTTTTTGTGTTGTAAAAGAGGGAAACAATATTCTTCTTTGGAAAGAACGAAGCATATGAAAACGACAGAAAAAGAAGCTATAAAGTCTCAAATAACTGCCGATCCTCTTCTTGGTATACCGGCAGACACTCTCCTTCGATGGTACGACGAAATGCTGCTTATTCGCCGCTTTGAAGAAAAGTGTGCCCAACTCTACGGCATGGGAAAAATAGGCGGGTTTTGTCACCTTTATAATGGACAGGAAGCGATTGCGACCGGATCCATCAGCGCTATCGAAGCAAACGATTACGTCATTACAGCATATCGCGATCATGGACTTGCTATTTCGAAAGGAGTGGATCCCAAGAAAATTTTTGCCGAACTCTTAGGAAAACAGACCGGAACAACAAAGGGAAAAGGCGGATCGATGCATATCTTCGATAAGACAAAAAATTTCCTCGGAGGCCATGCAATTGTCGGCGGCCATATTTCACTCGGTGCAGGAGCTGCTTTTGCAATCAAATATCGAGGTGAAAAAAATGTTTGCCTTTGTTTTATGGGCGATGGTGCGACCAATATCGGCAATTTTCACGAATCTCTGAATCTTGCAGCCCTGTGGAAACTTCCCGTTATTTATATCATTGAAAATAATAAATACGGTATGGGAACCGCAGTTGAACGCGCATCAGCAGTTGAAACATTACTTAAAAAAGCTGCGGCATACGGAATGAGAAGTGAGGCCTGCGAAGGAAATAATGTTCTGACTGTGTACCAGACTGTGAAAGCTGCAGTCGAACATGCACGCGCAACTTATGAACCAAGTCTTCTCGAAATTCAGACCTATAGGTACCGCGGACATTCCATGTCCGATCCCGTCAGCGGGCATTATCGTACAAAAGAAGAAGTTGAAGAGCAAAAAAAATCCGATCCGCTGATCGTTTTTGCCGGTATTTTAAAAAGAGAAAAGCTTGTCACAGACGAATATTTTGAGACAGCAGAAAAAAGAATTAAAAAAGATATTGAGGCATGTGTCGAATTTGCAGAGAACAGCCCCATTCCTCCACTGGAGGATCTGTACACAGACGTTTTTTTCGAATGATGATATTTTGTTGAAGGAGAAGTGGCTATGCCTGTAGCAAGTATGCGTGAAGCGTTAAATCAGGCGATGGACGAAGAAATGTTGCGCGATGAACGCGTCTTTCTCATGGGAGAAGAAGTTGCACAATACAATGGTGCATATAAAGTAAGCCAGGGTTTGCTTGCAAAGTACGGCCCCAACCGCGTGATCGATACACCCATAGCAGAATCCGGATTTGCAGGCATCGGTATCGGTGCAGCTATGGTCGGACTCCGGCCCATTGTCGAATTCATGACATGGAATTTTTCTCTTGTAGCGTATGACCAGTTAGTCAATCATGCAGCAAAAATGTTTTCGATGTCCGGCGGAAATTTTCATGTTCCGATCGTATTCCGCGCTCCCGGAGGCGCAGCTCATAATCTCGGAGCTACACATTCTCAGTCCCTGGAATCTCTTTTTGCGCACATACCCGGATTGAAAGTTGTTATGCCTTCGACTCCGAAAGATGCAAAGGGACTGCTGAAAACCGCTATTCGCGACAATAACCCTGTGATTTTTATCGAGAGCGAAGTTATGTACGGCGAAAAAGGAGAAATACCGGAAGGAGAATATACAATACCCTTCGGCGTCGGCCATGTTGTGCAGGAAGGGACTGATGTAACCATTGTTTCATGGTCGAAAATATTGCAGCATGTAACACTTAAAGCGGTTCACCGTATGGAGGAAGAAGGAATCAGTGCAGAAGTGATCGATCCACGCACAATTCGGCCGATGGACTGGGAATTAATTTTCAATTCCGTCCGGAAAACGAACCGTTTGGTCATTGTAGAAGAGGGATGGCCTTTTGCCGGTGTCGGCGCGCAAATATCGCACCAAGTACAGCATGATTGTTTTGATGCTTTGGATGCTCCCATCGAACGCGTAACGCAGGAAGATGTCCCCCTCCCTTACGCGCATAATCTTGAAGTTGCATCTTTGCCAAATATTCAGAAAGTTATTCGTGCAGTGAAGAAAGTAATGTATAAAGTGTAAGGAAAACAGGATGGCTACAAAAATTTTAATGCCTAAGCTTAGCGATACCATGACGGAAGGAGTCATTCTTAAGTGGATTAAAAAGGAAGGTGATCCGATCAAACAAGGGGAAATTCTTGTTGAGATTGAATCCGATAAGGCGGACATGGAACTTGAAGCTTACGACTCCGGGATTCTGAGAAAAGTTTTAATACCGGAAGGCGGTAAGGCTGCGATCGGCAATCTTATTGCAATTATCGGTACAGCCGACGAAGATATCGCTTCCCTTCTCGGATCAGGAACAACTGATACCACGATAGAGCATCAAACTTCAGAGCCTCGTTCGGAATCTCTCATTTCTGCTTCACAAGTCGCTTCAGCCGAACCCAATGGCCGTATCAAAGCATCTCCGCTTGCGCGCAAAATTGCCGGCAAGAAAAAAATCGATTTGCATTATTTGACAGGCAGCGGTCCCGAAGGAAGAATCATAAAACGCGATGTCGAGGGGATCGAATCGCCAGCGTCTGTAACGGCAAGCCCGCAGGCCTCCATGCTGCCTTCCACTGGATATAAAGATGTGGAACTTTCGCTTATTCGAAAAACAATTGCCAAACGAATGCAGGAAAGTAAGCAGCAAGTACCGCATTTTTATGCTTCGATCGAAATCGATATGGAATCCGCAATTTCATTACGTGATCAATACATTGAAACTACCGGCATAAAAATTAGTTTCACCGATATTTTGGTGAAATCGACTTCCTTGACACTATTAAAGAATCCCAATATCAACGCGTCATATCTCGGTTCGGCCATGCGGCAGTTCAACGAAACGCATATTGCCGTTGCTGTAGCCCTTGAAGAAGGCTTGGTTACCCCTGTCTTGAGAAACTGCGAAAAAAAATCGGTTGCACAATTGAATGAGGAACTTCGCGATTTTGCAGAACGCGCACGAAAGCGAAAGTTAAAACCGGAAGAATATCAAGGTGCAACATTCACCATCAGTAATCTCGGTATGTTCGGTGTTGAAGATTTTATCGCTATTATCAATCCGCCGGAGGGGGCAATTCTGGCAGTTGGAGCTATTCTCGAAAAACCTGTTGTTAAAAACGGCACAATCGCTGCAGGGCACATCATGAAGGTAACACTTTCTTCCGATCACCGTATCATTGACGGTGCAGTTGCGGCGCGATTCCTGCAGGATCTGAGAAAGATTCTTGAAAATCCTCTTTCTGTCTTTGTCTAACAATTGTTGAATACACAAAACCCGCTCTTCTTTCGATGAACATTTTTTTAATTGGATCACACAATTCATCAGAAGATATTAGCACAACGGACCTAAGTAAGGAATTTAAAAATCGAAGGCAAAGTTCAAAAAATAATCGGATATGATAAGTCTTAATTTAAGCCGGATTCTCGTTTTCCATTTCTATCTGGGAGTCTTTTTCTAAGGCTAAATACAAGGAAGAACGTGAAAATAATTTAGCCTTTTTTGGTGGGGAAAGAAAATGTTCAAACAACAGATTTATTACTTAAACCGGCAGAATTGTATTTTTTATATCCGGAGCGTGATTCTCTGAACGAATCTTCTTTTTAATTCAGATGTCCGTCTCTCATGAAATTTGCGGGCAAGCAACTCAATAGACTGTGCAGAATTCAAAATAAAAAAATAATATTTCCGGACAATTCCAAAGAATTATGATTCTGATTTTCCCGGGATTCTAAGCATCTGACCTACTTTTATCTTATTGCTCCTCAGACCATTTGCTTTTTTTAATTTTTTTATATCGACGCCGTAGTGCTGTGCAATAAGAAAAATTGTTTCGCCTTTTTTTACTTTATGAGTCGGTGCAAAAAGCCCTTTGCTCGAAGTCTTAACGACAATCGAATGATTCGCTGCAGGCAGCTTCGTACCCGTGGCTATAAGTTTCCCTTTCTCTTCGGGTTTGTCGTAAATTTCGATCGTTTGTCCGGTTTTAATCCTCGATGTTTTTAAATTATTCCATCGTTTAAGATCTGCGATTGAAACTTCGTAGATTCGTGCAATTTTATCTAGAGATTCACCCGACTTTACTTTATGCTGAATCCAGTCGGGAGATGCTACCTTTGTGCCTCCTGAATTACCTAGCAGAGAGGTTCCTTCATCTGACTCCGCTTTGATCATTTTTTGTTTTTCGTTGAAAGCCAATTTATCGATTTTTTTCATGGCCTGAACTTTGGAATTCGGAATCCATAATTCTAAGGTCTGTCCGGGACGGATATAACTTCCGTACGAGATATCGTTCCAGTTCCTTATATCGCTTGCCCGAACACCGTACCACTCCGCGATATGTCCCATCGTATCTCCACGCTTCACATGATAAATAATATTTTCGCGGCCCTTAGGCTGCTGTAAATCATCCTTGCTCGATCGCTCTCGCCTGGTGCTAACCGATTGTTTAACCTGAGCCATTATTTTTGCGCCGGAGAGATTCATTCCTTTTACTTGTGGAGTGTAATTAAACGGTGTCTTCTCATCTGCTATGTCTTTCGGGATCGGAATTGCCAATGCAGTTCCTATCTTTAACCTCCTATATGAACTAATATTGTTCACTTCTTTGATAAGCGATACACTCATCGAATATTGCCGTGCAATTGATGAAAGAGTTTCTTTTCGTTTTACCGTGTGAATCACCCAGTCTTTTTTTTCTTCTTTCGGAATGGATATGTACTGTGCACGGAAAACATTCGTTCTTCCGGCCGGGATACGGAATCTGTATCCGCTAATACCCGGAGGAGTACACCAGCGAAGCAATTCAGGATTGAGATCCTGTATGGTATCAAGTGTCGTTCCTGCACATTTCGCAAGGGCTCGAAGATCGACACAATCGTTAACTTCGACAACATCATACGCCAGCGAATCCGCTTTGAGCGTATCGATAAAGCCGTAACTTTTCGGATTCAATGCCATGCGCGCTACTGCTATAAACTGCGGCACATAGTTTCGCGTTTGCCGTGGTAAATAGCGCCGCATCTCCCAAAAATCGTTGCTGCCGCTTCTTCGCATAGCCCGGAAAACTCTTCCCGCACCGGCATTGTATGATGCCAGAACAAGATTCCAATCGTTCAACTCGGAGTACAATTCTTTAAGATGCCGGGCCGCCGCACGAGTCGATTTCTCAAAATCTCTGCGTTCATCGTACCACCAGTTTGACCGCAATCCATAGAGATAACCGGTGCCTTTCATAAACTGCCACATCCCCACCGCACGTGCCCATGAGCGCGCATCCGTCCGAAGTCCGCTCTCTGTCATAGAAAGATAGACCAGCTCTTCCGGAGTCCCCTCTTCGCGGAATATCCTCTTCATCATCGGCACATATCTTCCGGAAAGGAAAAGCCATCGATCCATATAATGCCTCCCGCGTTCCATAAAGAATTTTTCAGCGCGTTCTACATATTCGTTGGAAGGAAGCGGAATTTGTGTGCCTTTGATTTCAAGCGTGGGAACGACAATTTTCGAGGTGTCTGTTTCATCGACGACCTGATTCAGCTTTTCACGCAATGCATAGAGCGATGCATACGGTGAAAGCGTATCGATAGCTGCTATATACTTTTCGTAATCTTCAACAATGCTGTTGCTGAGATCGACAAACTCCTGATTAGTATCTATACCCGGGAAATCGCTCAATTCATTGAGAATCTGAATTGAATTTTCAAAATCAATTTCTGAATTCGATGTATCTTCTACTTCCTGAGCGCGAAGAGCAGCAAGATATTGGATACGCGCTTGTTCGAGCCGTTGGGATATAAATTCCTCATCTTCGGATGTCGAATCAGCATAAACAGAATCAACGGCAAATTCCGACGAGTTTTCTTTTTGGGATGCAGGAAAAACCGCCGAAGAATCATGTTTGTGATGCAACGTATGTGATGCAACAGGATGAGTCTTTAATTGAGAAGAATCGCTGACCAAAGAAGAGGGCTTTACCGTTGAGAGCGGACTGATTTCTTGCTGTTTTTCGTTGACAACAACCTGTTTAGACGTACAACTTAAAGCTATACATGAGATAAACACTAAATACTTGCGGTATATCAAACTCTTCTCGCCTTCTGCATATCTATTAAAAATTCAGATCTTTTATTAAGATACGAGAATAGTGCCACGGAAGCAAGATGAGCAGAAAGAATAATGGTAACTCGCTGTATTTTGACGCACCGTTGTTCTTGTAGCTGACGGTACTGACGACGGGAATCCTTCGCGGTCACCGCCCGCGGCTACAGGGAAAATCATGAACATCAACAACATGAGTGAGTAAATACGAATAATGTATTATAGAACAAGTGCCATGACAAGGCAACCCGTCAAAGCGCAGCAACAATTTACAATCTCATTATCGATCCAAATGAATCCACCGGTATGATTGGTCGGGAGTCCGCAGTGAATTCTTTTCTCTGTAAATTTTTTACAATTCGTACACCGGAACGCTGCTTGCAGCGTCCCTCCGAGAATGCTGTCGACTGCACTTCCCAAAACCCCGGAGATAACGATCAAGATGCAGACCTTTAAATTTTGTGTCCATACATATGCAAGAGCACTCAGTAGAGAACTTCCGAGACAACCGCCTATAAATCCAAGCAGCGAAACTCCGCCGTTCGAGCCTTGTTCAACGCTGTTCCATGATGGCAATGAATATGTTTTTGTCTTCCGTAAGAGGCCGATTTCACTTCCCCATGTATCCGCTGTGACCGCCGCAAGCGAACCGACATAGAGCGGATAAAAATCATAGTTTGGAAAAATGACATGCAGTACGATCAAAAGTCCCCCGATGCCGCCATTTGCCGCAACCTGTGTATAATCCCGGACACTCGATTTCATGTAGAGCGTTTCGTATTGAGCCTTCCCTTCTTTTCCCAGTTTCGAAAGCAGGCTGGAAACTATAAAAAAGAATAGAATCGGAGCCGCCCACTTCCATCCTCCGATTCCAAAAATAATCAACGCCAAAAGAGAAGTTGCAACGGTTCCGCTGAGCGAAAGAAATTTTGATTTCCATGAAAATATTCCGATACATACGGCAAAAACAGCTCCTGTGATTATTTGAATCGGATCGATACCAGCCTCGGGAATGAAGAAACAGGCAAGCATCAACCCAGTTGAAAGAGGTACCGTGCAGTTATCCCATCCTCCTGAAGAAAGAGCTTCCCATGCGGTTGCAGTTAAAGCAACGACTAAAGATGCAGGCAAAAACAACGACCATGCGAATCCATCCTGTTCATAATATATTAAACCTCCGAAAATCGAAGCAAACGAAATGACAAACATTGCAGCGGATCCTTCGAGCGATTTTTTATCCGATGAAAGACAATAGAAATGCGGGTAATGAATCGCTCCTCCAATGATTGCAGCAGCCCCGTCTCCGAGAGCCATCACCAACATCGCAATTGCGGCAATTTCCGGATGCCTGTTCCAGAAGAAAATAACGAGAAGGATGAACGAGATAGGATACAATACCGTTCCGAACGAATGCCGATCCGTTCCATGCATCCCGGAAAGCCATTCCATACGAAGAGCAATTGAATTTACCACGACAAATATGAAGCCAAGCACGAGCAAAGGTAAGGAGTGGAAAAATATTTTTGGAAGGAAAAAAATAATAAGACCGATTGAAACATGTACGAACTTTCGGGAAAATTCCGGCGAGAGCTTCAACAATGTACGGAAGACTTCTGCAAGAACGATGCAGAGGAGCATCCCAAGAAAGACAAATATAAAAATCCGCCATTCCGGTATGCGCGGTAGATATCCAATAAATTGTTCGGAGTGCTGCAGAGGCATGATTAGGCAAAACTCCGTTCGTTCTGCCTTTCCGGGCGCGCACAATAATATACCAACAATGTCATACACGCCAGTGGCTCGGAGGATGATGACTTGAGATCAATATCGGCTTGTAAGAGTGCCTTAAATATCGATTCAAACCGGCCCCGGGAAAATTTTTGCGATGCTGTAATGTATTCTTTCAGAAAATACGGAGATATTTTGACTTCTCCCGCAATTATATCTTCTGAAGAACCATGCATTTGGAGTTCTTGGATTTTCCACAGTGTTGTAAAATATCGTGTAAGCATGACGATGATTCCCTGCGGAGAATCACCGGTTTCCACCATCCTTTGGACAATTGTGAGCGCTTTTTGCAAATTCGCCTGACCGAGAGCCTTCTGCAGATCGAAAATCGAATTTTCTTTGGTCACTCCGACGACATGGACGACATCGTCTGCTGTTATCCGCTTCCGATCGGAGATATAAATCAACAATTTATCAAGTTCGTTATTTAAGACTCTCAATGAATTGCCGACAGATGCATGAAGCAAACGACAGGCCTCTGCATCTATCATTGTTCCGAAGGAACCGCAGCGCGATTCTATCCAGTCCGGAATACGATTATCATAAAGAGGAGCGAATTCAAAAACCACTTCTTTTCTTTTCAATTCGTTGAACGGCTTTGTTCGAAAATCCGGCTTTTCTGCAACCAGAACGAGGCAAGTTGTTTCAAGGGGTTTTTGAATGTATTGAGATAAGATCGACTTTGCGGCTTCGCTTCCGGTCATCGCATCGAAATCTTTTACAACAACGACACGCCGTTCGCTTGTCATTGGATATGCCGCTGCATGTGCCAGGGCGTCTTTCGCATCGACTTTTTCACCATCCAGCATATCAAGATTAAACGATTTGGTATTCGGGGTCAGAAGATCGCCGACAATCGAGTGAATGCATTCATCGATGAGAAAATCTTCCGCTCCGATAAAGAGATAGACCGGACCGTATGCCTTTCCCTTTGTCCGCGCAGAAAAGTCCGCGTAGGAAGGATACTTATCTTTTTTCCCTTTTATCCAAGCCATGATATTATTTTTTTATCGTAATGTTTTCCATAACGACATCAACTTTCGGCCTGCCGTCGTTCGGTCCCATTTCCGGAATGATTTCGACATCGGCAATCGCATCGACTACATCCATGCCCTTCACCACTTTTCCGAAGATTGAATAATTCTTCGGCATCCATGGAGCATCCTTCAGCATGATAAAGAATTGACTTGTATTTGTATTGGGACCCCTGTTTGCCATTGCCAAAGTTCCTCTAAGATATCCTTCTTGATATGACTGCGTCTTTGAATCGAGTTCATCGTCAAATTCTTTTCCGTAGATACTTCTTCCCCCTCTGCCTGTACCGGTCGAATCTCCACTCTGGATAACGAAACCTTTTGAAATACGATGAAAGATAACTCCGTTAAAATATCCTTCTCCGGCAAGTCCGGTAAAATTTGCCACCGTTTTCGGGGCTTCGGACGGATATAATTCCACCTCGATAGTCCCCTTGGAAGTCTCAATGGTTGCGTTCACAGTAATCCTTTTATTAGTTTCACATTGAAAATGAATGATTGACAAGAGCGCCATGACAGCAAGTAGAAGAATAGACAAAATCGATTTTGTAAATATTCTTGATTTAATCATAAGTTCTGATGATTAATTGTTTTTCGCTTTTACCGTTCGCAGTTCACTGCTTAAAACTGATAATTAATTCCAAATTTTATGCCAGCGCTAAAAAAACTCATTTGGGGAGTTGTACCCATATAAGACAATTCGGCACCGTTATTAGTAAAAGAACTCCCGACACAGCCTCGGATATCGACAATCAATGAACAAAAAACGTGATCGCTAAAAGCCATATCGGCAACAGCATCCGTTTTCAGACCAATCCCGTGTGCACGATAGACAATCATTTGCCCTTGATCAAGTCCTTGACTGAGATCACTGATATAATAACCGATGCTTCCTCCCAGCCTGAGGAACGAATGATTTGAACGAATAAGATAATGAAGGCTCATCGCTGGCATTTGGAGCTGCTCCTCATAGTCCCACAGTCCGGCACCACCATCCCAGGAGTGTGACCAGAGCCCATAGTTGTATTCCAGTCCTATCCACCATGACGAATCAATACGGACATCAGCATTGAAAAAAAACTCCGAGGTCCCAATAAAACCACCCGCCTTCTGTGCATCTGGAATATCGACAGACGTATTGATATAATTCCAAACAGAGGGAGTGAGCATGCCGCTTATTCCCATACCCGCTTCCATCCGTATAGAGTTTTCCTGTAAAGAATCTACTTGTGCTTCTTGTGCAGCAAGTGAAGCGGTCATGCATATCCAGATAAGAATATTTCGTTTCTGAAAAAAGCGATGGAGCATAAAGTACTATTCTCCTCTTGATGGATTCAGGTCTTTTTTCTCTTCGATCCCGAATTCCGAAACAATCATATGATCCTTAAAATAATAATATACACCGAACACCATAAAGATGATATAACCGAGTTCATGTGTAACTATTGAATAACTGAGTGCAGTTATCTCGTCGACTCCGTACAACTTAACCATAGCAATCTTGAGAAACGAATGATAGGTTCCGACTGCACCGGGGGCAGGCAAAATCCATGCAATAGAGGATACCACAAGTAAAACGACGGAAGCACCGAAATTCAATTCCGGCTTTACAAGCTTGGAAAAAGCGAAGAACGGCTCGTACATACCCAGCGCATAAAGCGCCTGCATTGCAAAACTTAGAAGAATAATAACGGCAAATTTATCTTTCATCTTAATCACGCCCAGACCTTGATAAAACGAATCCAGGATTGGATCTATTTTTGCAGAATATTTTTTCGGCAAAACATTTTTTAAAAGTGCACAGTATCGGAAGAATGCATCTGCTTTAAAAAAGAGGAAAAGAAAAAGTCCCAACCCTGCGAACGAAGCTGCGAAAAAAAAGGGGCGTACAGCAGTCGCATCCGTAAAGAACGGATCGAGAGCATGGGGGTAGAGAAAAAGAGTAATGCAAGCAATAAAATAAAAACTCAAAAGATCAAGAATACGTTCGACAACAACGGTTGCCAGCGTAGCACTCTTCGAGACCTGTTCTTGTTTACCGAGGACATACGGACGCACCAGCTCCCCGACCCGGGGCAGGACGTTATTGACCGCATAGCCTATCATAATTGCGCCGAAAAGATGCGAAAGCTTGCAGTCCTTTTTAAGAGGCGCCATAAGATATTTCCACCGCAGTGCGCGAATCCAGTGTCCTAAAAGAGAAATCGGAACGAGGAGGGCAATCCACCAGTAATTTGCGCTCTTCAACGAAATAAGGAGATCAGATAATTTAACTCCCCGAATTGCAAAATACACGAAGAATGCTGCAAGAGAAAAGCTGAGTGAAATACGAAGAATATTCTTTTTGGACATAAGATAGGCCGCATGCACCGTTAGCGTAAGTCGACGACATCTGCGCCGTCAGGCACTGTGAAAATAAAGACCTTCTCCCGGATGTTCGTATTCAGCTTAATATCTTTCACAATATAGGTTGTTTCGGTTTCGTTGACATCGATAATAAATATCTTATGAACCATCCAATTTTGTTCGTCGACCCAGACTTTTACAGATTTTATAAACGAACGATCGTCTTTAGGCGTCAATTTTAAAACGATACATTTGAGTGATTTAAATGTTTCCTCGCCGATAAGAGCGCCGTAAAAATTCGACGGCAAATTAAGCATAAAGACTTCAGGGGAAATCGAATTCTGGTTCTCTTTGTATTTATCGATAATGACTTGATGATTGGTCTCCGAATATGCCCAGACAGTTGTTCCATCCGTGACAATGGTCTGATGTTCCGATTCGATGCGGTAACGGTTCGGCTTCTTCATGGTAAGTGTTCCAACAAATGTTTGCTCTATATTGGAAAAACCGAATTTGACGTGCTGCTCAAATTGAGCGACGGCATCATCGATCATTTCATATCTTCGCTGGATGTGGTCGGTAACCTGCTTTGTAGTAATTTCCGCATCCTGGGCAAAGGATATTGCGCCCATGTACGAGAGAATGGCGAAATAATTTAAGAATATTTTCATGCCGTCAATCCATCCATAAATCAAAAAGAAATTTCGATGGAAACCTACCTATCGAAATTATTTTTAGCTCAAGTTCTTCAGCACGGCTTCAAGTTCTGCTTCCGACTCTATCAGAACTTCTCGTGCTTTACTGCCGTCGAAAGATCCCACAATACCGGCAGCTTCCAATTCATCAACAAGACGAGCAGCCCTTGAATATCCGACTTTCAAGCGTCGCTGCAAAAGAGATACCGAACCTTGCTGATGGCGCACGATGATACGCGCCGCCTCTTCAAACAATTCGTCGCGATCATCATTGACAATGCCCCCATTTACCTTCTTCTTTTCCAATGCAGATGGGAGCTTAAACGGGTTGGTATATCCTTTTTGTTTTCCTATATGGTTTGTGATCCGCTCCACTTCATCAGTCGAAATAAACGCATTTTGCATCCGATGAGGTTTCGGCGAACCGCTCGGCAGATAGAGCATATCACCATTTCCCAGCAATTGATCAGCTCCGTTCATATCCAGAATTGTCCTCGAATCGATTTTTGACGAGACCTGATAAGCAATACGCGCCGAGAAATTCGCCTTAATGACGCCGGTAATGACATCGACAGATGGACGCTGTGTAGCCAGTACAAGATGAATTCCTACTGCACGTGCCAACTGGGCCAAGCGCGCAATCGGCTCTTCCACTTCACGTGCCGCAGTAATCATCAGGTCGGCCAATTCATCGACGATAACGATCAAATAGGGTATTTTCTTATGTTTTACTTCTTCCGTATTGTGCAAACGTCCCGCCAGCAGCCGTTCATTATAATCAGCGATATTACGAACACCTGCGGACGCAAGGCGGTCATATCGTCCTTCCATCTCCCGCTCCACACTCTTAAGCAAGAGAACGGCATTATTCGGTTCCGTAACAATTTCTTCGTCGATATCTGGGGAAACTGCCAGATAATGTTTGCGCAGTTTTCTGTAAAGAGCTAATTCGATTTTTTTGGGATCGATAATAGCAAATTTGACATCGCTCGGATGCAAACGATAGAGGAGGCTTGTGATGATCGTATTGATGCCGACGCTTTTTCCAGATCCTGTTGCTCCGGCTATGAGCAAATGCGGCATTTTTGCAAGATCGTCGACATATACTTCCCCTGAAATCGTTTTGCCAAGGGCAAGCGGCAGTGCAGCTTTTGCATCTCTGAATTTTGCCGAGTTGACAACACTCCGGATGGTAACTAAGGATGGATTATGATTCGGGATTTCCACTCCCACAGTTCCTTTACCGGGCATCGGAGCTATGATGCGAATTCCTTTTGCTTTTAAAGCAAGTGCAATGTCATCCTGTAAATTTTCAATCCTGCTTATTTTCACTCCAGCCGCTGGAATCAATTCGTAGAGTGTGACAACGGGACCCGGCGTCACGGAAATATTTTCAATTTCCACCGAAAAATCCGCCAGCTTTGCCCGCAACAGCTCAGCGTTGAGTTTCAGTTCTTCTTCATTTACTTCTTCCCCGCCGCGATGGCTATCAAGCAATTCTACCGATGGGAAAACATAATCTATTTCTTCGTCGATCTGGTTGTCCTGAGGTGTCTCACGTTCGTCATAATTTACTTCGTCTTCTTCTACTGGCTCGTTGATTTCCATTGCAAGTTCAGATGCCTCGAATGCATCTTCTTCCGACCGTGATTTCGGGTTCTTATGTTCTCCTTCGATGGGGAGGATTTTTTTTTGTTTTTCTTTTTTCGGCGCAAGAGTCTGCGCATGTTCTCCTGCCGGTTCGTCTTTTTCCGGGCGACGTATTTTTATGGCCTGTTCCTGTAAGAGCCTCTTTTCGTGTTCTTTTTCACTTATATTCCTGCGTTCTTTTTTCCGGTCGGAATATTCTTTCCACCATCCACGAAGCATATCTGAATATTCCTTGAGTCGATTAAGAGTAACGCGATAATCGAGATCGACGAGCAGTGTGAGAACTATAAAAATGATTCCAGTCAGAATTACGAATGTACCGAACAGGCCGAGTGTAGTCGACATGATTTCTGCTAAAAAATCACCGACAACACCGCTCCATTGCATAGGCAAACCGTCGTCTAATTTCCGTAGCGCACCTGAAAGAGAAGCAAAAAGAATTGCGAGAATAATTGCATAATTTGTAAATGTGATTTTTTTTTGAAGATTTTTCCGATTAAAGAGGTAGAGTGACCAAATAAAACAGAGGACAGGAAGAACTAAGACAGCATACCCGATCGTTGAATTAATCAGCCAATTCGATATAATGGCACCGAGCAGCCCGAGCCAATTTTGCGTATGTGCAGCTTTGACAAGAATAGTTTCATCGTTCGTAAATACTTTCCAGAGATCTGAAAACGAAATTTCTCCGCTTGCTTGATCCGCTGACGAATAGGAGATCAGACTCAAAAAGAAAAGGAAGGATAACAGAAGCGCAATAAACGCGCCAATTTGCCTCCTTTGCGGTACGCTCTCAGATTTCTCCATCCGTGTAGACTGCTCGGCCATATTATATTCCCGAAAACTCTATTGTGCTCCGGGTCAGATATAATTCCTCTTATAATTTTTTCAATTTTATTACCGTTCCGGACAATTGCGGAACTACCGGCATAGTATCTACTCCGGAACATATTTCCAAATCGCCGGCATATCCTATTTCGGCAAGATATTTGCCATGATCCGTAGCCTTTAACATTTTTAAAATTGATTTTCCGAATGTTTTATACAATGCCTTGGCGGCTTGAGCTCCATCGGTCAATTCCATGGAAGTCAATTCTGGCTTCTGCAGACGCGTCACGATCATTCCGGCGCACACAGCATCCTCAAGACTAAAATTACCGCTCGTACCGGCGTGTCCTGCGCAAAGAATAAGAAAATCGTTGTTGAGATCTATAAGACTTTGCACGACCGCAGACATATTGACAAATGCAGCTACGAATAAATTTCGGGCATAGCGGCTTTTTGACATCGCTACCGATCCGTTCGTCGTGCAATAAATAATGGACTTCCCCTTTACGGTCGTTTCTGTATATTCTAGCGGTGAATTTCCAAGATTAAATCCCTCGATCATTTTTCCGTTTCGCTCACCGCCGCGAAGCGTCACTTCGCCGAAAAGGCTTCCGGATATTTTCACAGCAGATTCGATATTCGCCACTGGAATAATTTCTCTTGCTCCTTGCGCGAGAGCAACAATGGTAGTCGTACTCGCACGCAAGATATCGATGACGACAATATTTTTATCACGAAGCTGTAATTCATCAAAATGATTCGCTGAAAAGCTGACATCTATTTTCATAGAGTAACTCCCTCTGTTTCTATTTTTTTAGGAATGGGATTGCCGTCACCATCACCGGAACATTATTTCCCCGGATCGAAACAGCCAGATGTTCTTCACCCGGCGGAACCGTCGAATCGACATACCCCATTGCAATCCCTCTATGCAAAGAGGGAGAAAACGTACCGCTCGTAACGAAGCCGACCGGCACTCCTTGCCGTGCAAAAGCATACCCATGACGTGCGATCGTTTTGCCCGGCAATGTGCAGCCGATCAACCGGCGCATCACGCCCTCTTTCTTAACTTTCAACAATGCATTTTTTCCCAGAAAATCGCTTTTATTCAATTTTGTAATCCATCCCAGTCCGGCTTCAAGCGGATTTGTTGTTGCATCGATATCGTTGCCGTACAAACAAAACCCCATTTCAAGCCTCAATGTATCTCTTGCACCGAGACCGACCGGCTGGACATTAAACTCCTTTCCCGCCGCAAAGAGTGCATCCCAGAGGGATCGTGAAGCTTCCGCATTGGCCTCAAAATACAATTCAAAACCAAGCTCACCTGTATACCCCGTCCGCGAGATAATCATTGGAATTCCTGCGATCGTTCCTTTGAAAAAATGATAGTATGAAACCATGGAAAGATCGCTTGGTGTAAGCTTCTGGAGCAATGAAAGCGAATTCGGCCCCTGGATTGCAAGCAGCGCCGTTTCATCGCTCATATTCATGAGCGTAACCCGGTCTGAAAGATGCCCGCGGAGCCACTCCCAGTCTTTTGCAATATTTCCGGCGTTTACTACAAGCATGTATTTTTCTTCTGTGATTTTGTACACCAGAAGATCGTCGACAATTCCGCCCTCTTCATAACACAAAGCAGAATAATGAATACGTCCCGGAAAAAGTTTTGTCACGTCATTGACGGTGACGCGCTGAAGAAATGCCGCCGCCTCCTGCCCTTCTACGATGAATTCTCCCATGTGGGAAACATCGAAGATGCCGACAGAATTTCGAACAGCAAGGTGTTCTTCGATTATTCCTGTGTATTGAACGGGCATAGCATAACCTGCAAAGTCGGTCATTTTTGCGCCGAGTGCCGTATGGATGTCAAAAAAAGGAGTACGCTTCAAGATTATTTCCCTTGCATTTTTTTCCAATCAGCAAGAAACCGTTCGATACCGATATCAGTCAGCGGATGTTTGATCAGCTGATCGATCAATTTAAAAGGCATCGTACATACATCGGCTCCCAGCAGGGCGGCTTCGATAACGTGTATCGGATGCCGGACACTTGCTACGAGAACCTGCGTCCGGATGTGATAATTATGATAGATCGTAACGATTTGTTCGATGAGCTGCATTCCTTCCTGGCCGATATCATCGAGACGTCCGATAAATGGACTGATGTATGTTGCACCGGCCTTTGCAGCTAAGAGGGCTTGCGGTGCAGAAAAGCAAAGTGTAACGTTCGTCTTAATTTTTTCTTCCGAGAGCGTCTTGACGGTTTTGAGCCCTTCTTTGATGAGGGGAATTTTTACAACAATATTTTTATGAATTTTTACGAGATCGTGAGCCTCTTTCAGCATACCCTTATAGTCTGTTGCAATGACTTCGGCGCTGATCGGGCCGTCGACTAAAAGACAGATTTCTTTTAAGATAGTTCGGAACTCTCTGCCCTCTTTTGCAATGAGACTCGGATTTGTCGTTACGCCGTCAAGCACTCCAAGGCTGGCTGCTTCTTTAATTTCATCTATATTGGCCGTATCAATAAAAAATTTCATGCGATATCTCCGTAAAATTATTTGTACAAATCCGTTATATCTTTTCCCTGACGCGGAGAATAAAAATGGAATTCATCGGCCGGCAGCGATGGATCCGTTTTCAGCTTTACTTTAACAAAGAATTTGATCTGGATTTTAGTCAACCGGCTGATTGTTCCCTGCGACAAAAATTCCGCGATGGCCGGATGAACCCGCAGCTCCAGACGCAATTCATGTTTTTCCGTTTTAAACCGGCGGATCCAGCGTTCGATAAGATTGATGGTCGTGCCCTTCGATTGCACAACACCTGCTCCGCCGCATGTCGGGCACGGTTCACTGAAACTCATTTGAACACTTTGACGAATGCGCTGGCGTGTAATTTGCATTAAGCCGAATTCCGTCAACGGGAGAATCGTAACTTTTGCGCGGTCCCTGCGCAATTCCTTCTTTACTTCGTCGTAAATCTTTTTCCGATTCTTATCTTCTTCAAGATCGATAAAATCGATGATAATCAATCCGCCGATATCCCGCAGACGTGTCTGCCTGCATATTTCACGCGCCGCTTCCAGATCCGTCCGTAAAGAATTTTGTTCCTGTTCCTTTTTTGCGGCATAGCGCCCGCTGTTGACGTCGATCACGGTCATCGCTTCCGTTTTTTCAATGAACAAATACCCCCCGCTTTTCAGCCATAATTTTTTGCTGAAGAGCGATTGGATGTCTTTTTCAACTCCATACTTATCGAAAATCGGTTCTTTTCCTCTGAAGTATTCCACCCTATTGAGCATGTCCGGAGAAACCCATTGAACGTAAGCGCGGATCTCTTTAAACATTTTCTTTCCGTCGACAATGACATGTTCCACTTCATCCTGGAATAAATCGCGTATAACACTCGAAGTTGTATTGAGATCTTTATAGATCAGCGTCGGCGGCTTTTCGGTCTTCACTGCTTTTTCGATGCCGTTCCAGGTTTTAATCAATTCATCCAAATCCTGTTTTAGCATTTCTTCAGATTTACCTTCGGCAACGGTGCGGATAATTGCCCCGAATCCCTTCGGGAGCATGTCCCTAACCGCCTTCCGCAACCGTCGTTTTTCTTTAAAATTGGAGACTTTCTTCGAAACACCGACCTTACCATCGAACGGAATGAGCACAAGAAGCCTGCCAGGCAACGATATGGCAGATCGAACACGAACTCCCTTTTTGCCGACCGGTTCTTTTGTGATCTGGACAAGGATATCCTGCCCTTTTTGAAGGTTTACTTCATTCATGTTTCGGGGGGGATAACGGTGATGCTGCCGTTTCTCTTCAAGGACCGCATCCGGTTGAGCAACTAATGCATCCCGGCTCTCCGGAAAGTGCGGTGCATCGGCCGGTGTCGTTTGGGTCAGCGCCGCCTGTTTCTTCGAGTCCTCATCCTCGTCGTCGTCTTCCTCGAAGAGCGAATTTAGTTCCTCAATGGCGCCTACATCGGAAAAATGAAGAAAGGCGTCTTGTTCGTGCCCGATATCGACAAAGGCAGCACGTATGCCAGGCATCACTTTGGCGATTCTTCCAAGGTAGATATCGCCTACATTTCTGTCTTTTCCGGGTACGTCGACGAAAAGTTCTGCTAATTTCCCGTCTTCAAGAATAGCAATACGATGTTCGTTCGCTGTCGAGTTGATGATAATATCTTTTTTCATAGCGGTGTCTTTTCCATCTCATCAATTGAATGATGTTTATCGCATACAGATTTTCTCGACGAAGTGGAAATGTTCCGTACGAACAAGATATCCCTTGACGGAAACATACTCGTTGTTGTGTTTTTCCACATCGACTGAAACGTTGCACTTGAGCTCCTGAAAGTTTTACATTGAGCATAAGAGCAGATACTGTGAGGATATGTATGATTATGAATTGAATCATGAGTTATCTCCATATAGTACCGGAATTTATGCGGCAAGCCTATGGAGAAGGCTTTTACGATTTAAAGAATAAAAATCAAATTAAAAAAGAGGTCAAGCTCCCCTGCGTCACACAAAACTTCTGCCGACCGTTGCTTCCTTCCAGATCTGGCGGGGTTAAGCACTATTTTGTTGCGCAGGACTTGACCCCAAAATCACATTAAAAATTTCCCGAAAAATTGACTAAATACCATTTGATTTATGCACTTTTTATTGAAAATTCAGAACACCCATATGCCATTTCCAAAAATTTGCAATCTTCAATCTGCAATTTTTAAATTCTCCGTGGAGCTGATCAGGATCGAACTGACGACCTCTTCGTTGCGA
>CAVYML010000006.1:0-20090 GCA_963769605.1 Ignavibacteriota bacterium
AGTCTCTAGTGCTTCCTTGACAAGCTTATTCTTTCGATGCTCTCGAATTTCATTTGCAAGAGCTTCCATCCCTTCAGGATAATCTTTGATAAGTGAATAAAGATCATACGCATCTTTTTCTTTTCCGCGATTGTGAAAGGTTGTTGCTTTCATCGTAAAGCAAGCGACGGCATTGGCAATCCGTAAAGTGATTGCATTTTTTGCCTTACTGGGAAGATACCCCTCAAGTCTTTTCTCGACAGGAGATGCGAACGCAAGGTCAACACCCCGACCCTTTCGTGCAAGAATATCCTGCACGGGTTGATGACGATGGACAGGATCAGTTCCACCATATTCTGGTGACAATAGATCAACTTGAACAACATGCTTATGTCCTTCCCTGTCAGAAAACGTTCGAATAAAACTTGCAGGCACTGCATCACCCTTGGAGTTGAGTTTTGGTTCATATCCTCTTTGGTGTAGAATTTCAAGAATAGTTTCGTAAGCGTCTGTTGGAATTGATGCTGGATTCAATGCAAGATCAATATCCAAAGAACCCTGATGTGGACTCTCTCCACTCGTTCGCTGAGTCAGAAAATATGGTACCCAGCCACCTATGAGCACGATATGATGTTCATAAGGTTTTAAATAGGTCAGCAATTCAAGAAGGACTGTAAGACAAGCCTTAACATCTTCCGAGGAATATTCAGTTATAGTAGCCAAGATTTATTCCTTTCAGAATTTAATAACCTGTGAACGAAGGAATTCGGCTTGTTCTTCACCTCTACCCCTATATCCATACAAGTCCACATACAATTGAATGGTACTCGTAATATTGATACGGTCCTTTTTTTGTAATCCATAGTATACGCCATCATCGTAGGGTCTTAGGAGAACCACATTTGAACCACTATCCACTTTCTTTAAATTCAGCTTATCGATGATAGCCAATGGATCATCCACATAGACAAACGCTTTCGTATATCGGGTAAAGGGTGCGATCCGATTAGCGCCGGAAAACAACGCTAGCGCATAGCGAATACTCTGTCGCTGGCATTCTTCGGCGATAGACTTTTCAATTTCAGGAACAGCACTGAGGGAATAATACTCAAAATTTTCATTGAACGTGTAGGAATATTCCGCCCGCCAGAGATCTAAAAGCGCGGCAGGTTTGTTCAATTGAATCGCGGTCTGATTCTTGCGCACGATGACATCCAATTCCTCAAGGCGTGTTATTACCTTAAACACCTGCCCCACACTCAGGGAAGCTTCATTCGCTAATTCACGCATTGTCCAGAGGCGACTTGTATTGAGCAACATGATCCTTGGTATACGTGAAGACTTTCCCTTGAAAACACTCTTAATTTTTCTCTCCGTTCGATATCGATTAGAATTTCCTTTCGTTTCGATATATGTTCCAGGAAAGGCAAGGTAGCTATTCCCTGAGAGATCGAAGAATCCAATACCCTCTTCCTTACAGATTTTACGACCATCCTCAGAGATAAACGGAGCAATGATGACCGGATATAGAGACTTATCTTTTTCGCACAATATTTTTAGCTGCCGTGATGCAATGCGAATATACTTAGGAAAACCTTCTGCTATAACCTCACATACGATTTTTTTAGCAATCTTCTGATCCGGGACATAAACATCCAGAAGCAGGTCAACTCCCTTTTCTTTCGACTTCAATTGCCGTCGGACAGAAAGTGCCGGATATAAGGATTTGAAATCTTTTAAGAATATCCTTGTAATATCTTTTTCAAGCATTTACGTGTTTACCATATTATAAGTGTTCACCAATTGGTGAAAATATACTAAATAGTGAACAGCTTGTCAAGAGTAAACTTATGTAGTAGTTGCTAAAAACTCGGGATTCTCGAACATACATACGAGATTCTTAAGTTTTCAGCAAGCCACTCTGATTCACGATGTACTATTAACCCATTTATCCAATGAAATGCAGAAACCCTCATGTCCATACCTTGGACACATTCTTATGACGTGTCCAAATCTTATCACTTTTTGGACAAGTCTTCATTTGGTACCAAGTGGAACAGAATGGATCTAAATGGTGGGGATTTTTAAGGAATCAAGCGGTTTTTTTAAGACACAAGAGGTTTTGCAGACCTCCCCTTACCACTCTTGCCCGTCACAGGCGGGTGCGGTACGGCGCCATTAATCAAATTCTACTGTGATTTTAAATTTATTAGTATTTCTTTTAGTTCCTCTCGTCCTTTTTCGCTTTTTAGTGTATTTTAAATGAACCATGCTCTTGTAGTCGATGCCGCTGACATCGGAAAGCCCCCGCGGTCACCGCCCACGGCTACAGAAAGAACCTCTTCAGTTAAGAGCATGCCGAATAGCGCGTTCAATGCACCTTCGGTGAATTTTTCTCGAAAAGATTAATTCATGGCTGTAATACCGAGATGAATTACTCAAGAGCCGCGTTTAATCTTAGAATGAAATGCCCTGTAATCACAATCCGATCGACAGGGCATAAATTCAATAGATTTAATATACGATAACTCTCAGAGTAAATCAACTCTTCATGCTTTACTCCTCGGAACATTCTCTGGAATAAATGTACATTCACTTACCGGAACGGATTTTCTGACGGATAAAACGCGCCTTTAGGCCTGTTAAAGAACACATCACTTACGCCGAGCATCTTGCACGCCGCAAACAGCGTCTTGCCGGCGTGTTTGAATGCAATTGCCGTATGATGTGGAAAATGTTTTTCTAAAAGAACGTGTCGATAGAAACGTCCCATCTCTTCAATGGCAAAAACACCGATCGACCCGAATGACTTCGGATTCACATTCAACACTTCTCCATCGGCAACATACGCACCGATGCGGGCATCGGCGGATGCCTGGATGCGGAAAATAGAAATCGGGCCCGCTTTGATCTGCCCTTCCAGCGTTCCCCGCGTAATCGAGGGGTCTTTCCCCGGCTCCATAAGCCGGTGCATGATCAATTGGTACTGCATCACCGGCTGAACCAAACATCCTGCGGAAGTATTACCGCAATGGAAGCCCATCCACAAATCACTCAGAGTATATTTTCCAATTGCCGCTTTGTTTTCTTCGTACATGTCTTTCGGGACGGAGTTATTGATGTCCAAGATCGCCGGAGGTACTTCCGTTGCACAGACTGCCATATATTCGCTCAGCGCACCGTAGATATCGGCTTCGCACGCCACAGGAATTCCACGCGCAGCCAGTCTTGAATTTAGATAGCACGGCACATGGCCGAAATATTTTTCGAACGCAGGCCAGCACTTATTGGCAAAGGCAGCATATTGCGATGTCCCGAGATTGGCACTCATGAATTTTTCCAAAGCATATTCATATTGTGCAAGTTTTTCCATCAACTCCGGATATGTATTCCCCTTCCCCAATTCCTTTGCCATTTCTGCGGCGATGCGTTTGATTTCAGTATTGTCTTTTTCCGCTTGCACGATGTCCAGCAAGTCCAGTTCGCTGTTTTCCATAATCTCGACTCCGAGGTCGAACAGCGGTTGAATCGGTGCGTGGCAGGTCAAGAAATCGAACGGCCGGGGGCCAAAAGAAATGATTTTAAGATTTCGCACGCCGTTTACTACACGTGCAATCGGAATAAACTCCGCAAGCATCAAAGCTATGTTCTTCGGATCACCGATCGGATATTCCGGGATGTACGGGTTCAGCCGGCGCAGCCCCATATTATACGATGCACTTAAAAGTCCGCAGTATGCGTCTCCCCGTCCGTTCACGAGATCCTTGCCCGTATCTTCGGCGGCGGCTGCCAGCATCACCGGACCATCAAATTTCTCAGCCAGCAGCGTCGTCGGCCCTTCCGGTCCGAAGTTGCCGAGATACAAAGCAAGAGCATTTACATTTTTCTGTTTTATCTCATCCAGCGCTTTCAAAACATCGCGCTCGTTCTCTATGATCGTTTCGATTTCGATTACAGGAACGTTAATTTCCTTGCATGCGGCAGCAACGTTCTTTCGCCGCGTGCGGGAGAGTTCAATCGGAAAGCAGTCCCGGCTGACAGCAACAAGCCCGAGTTTTATATCAGGTACGTTTTGCATAAATTCTTTCCTTTATTTTTTCTGACCATAATAAGCATCCGATCCGTGTTTTCGCTGATAATGTTTATTTTGGATATATTCCTTGAGAGGTGCAAGTTTGGGGTTTAGCTTTAGAGAACCCAGCGCCATTTCTGCCACTCGTTCCAGTATAAGACTGTTTTGAACGGCATCATTCGCATCATTTCCCCATGTAAAAGGAGCATGACCCGCTGCAAGTACGCCCGGCATGCTCTGCGCATCCAAACGAGCAAACCGTTCAACGATCACCGCTCCCGTGTTTCCTTCATAGTCACCCCTGACTTCTTCTTCGGTTAGAAATCGTGTAACAGGAATGGAACCGTGAAAATAATCTGCATGTGTCGTGCCGAAGCACGGGATTTCCACGGATGCCTGTGCAAACATCGTGGCATACAAACTATGCGTATGTGCAACACCGCCGATATGCGGAAAGGCTTTGTAGAGCCGAATGTGTGTTGGTGTATCCGACGAAGGCCGGAGTTTTCCTTCGACAATCTTGCCGTCCAGATCGACAACAACCATATCCGCGGATTTCAAGGATTCATACGCAACGCCGCTCGGCTTGATGACAATAAGTCCTTTCGAGCGGCTGATGCCGCTTGCATTTCCCCACGTAAGCGTTACCAACCCGTACCGGGCAAGGTTTTTGTTAGCCCGAACCACTTCCTTCTTCAATTGTTCCAGCATTACTCCGTCTCCTGAATGACCGCTCTGCGAAGGCCAGTTCTCCGGACACCGCTTTTACGGACGCCGTCCCGTATCGCCAGCAAATCCTTCATGACATTGAACATACTGCCCGACCATTGCCGGGTCCCATATCCATCGTGTAATTGCTTGTATAACGCGAAAATTTTTTGATATGTTTCATGATGTTCTTTGTTCGGCATGTACTCATCGGTTTGTGCCGCCATAGCAGCTTCCGCATCTTCTACGGAGTCATATCCACCCGCCTGCTTGCCTGCAGCGACAGCCGCAAAGATACCTGCACCAAGCGCCGGGGTTTGGCCGCTCCGGGAAACCTTCATGGGACGGCCTATGATATCCGCATAAATCTGCATCATTAATTTATTCTTAACCGCGAGTCCGCCGCAGTTGATAACATCCCTCACTTGAACGCCGTACTGTTCGATACGGTCAATAATTTCAAGCGCGCCGAAGCCGGTGGCTTCGATTATAGCACGGTATATTTCAAACGGCGTCGTATGCAGCGTCTGACCGAGAAGCAATCCGGTTAAGCGTACATCGACTAAGATGGTTCGGTTACCGTTGTTCCAATCGAGCGCAAGCAATCCGCTTTCGCCCGGTTTGAGCTTTGCAGCAACCGCTTCAAGATTCTTGAATTTTTCTTCCTGTGTTTTTCCGTAGGAATCGGGGACCAGCGTATTGACCAGCCATAAGAAAATATCGCCGACGCCCGACTGACCCGCCTCGATGCCGTAATATCCCTGCATCACAGAACCATCGACAATACCGCAGACGCCGGGAATGTCTTGTAATTGCTGTTGGTGGGGATGAATCATGATATCACAGGTGCTTGTGCCTATAATTTTAACTAATGTGCCTGCACCAATGCCTGCGCCTACGGCACCCATGTGAGCGTCGAATGCACCGACCGCCACCGCAACATGTTCGGAAAGGCCGAGCTTGTCTGCCCATGCCGGAGAAAGGAATCCGGCAGGTTCTTCCGCCGTAAACGCTTCATCATATAATCTGGGACGAAGCACTGCCAGTTCGGGTGCAAGTTTGTTAAGGAATTCCTGATCCGGAAGCCCATTCCAGCTCCGGTTGAACATTGCCTTATGACCCGCTGCACAGATGCTTCGTTTCATTGCGCTTACGGATGTTTGTCCCACCAGCATAGCAGGAATCCAATCACAAATTTCCATCCAACTGTAAGCCGCATCGAAGACTTCGGGCGCTGTCTTGAGACAGTGCAGAATTTTACTCCACCACCATTCGGATGAATATGTGCCGCCGATTTTTGAAAGATACCCTGGCCGGATTTCCGACGCCAGTGCTGTAATCCGGGTTGCTTCTGCATAACCGGAATGATCTTTCCAAAGCCACACCATTGCCGCAGGATTGTTTTTAAACTGTTTTGAGAAGCACAAGGCGCTGCCGTGTACATCGAGCGGCATGGGGCTGCTGCCCGTCGTGTCGACCCCGATACCAATCACGTCGGAAGCAGAAAAACTTTTTCGGACGGATCGGGCTTTTTTCAACGCTCCTTTGATGATTGCTTCAATTCCCTTAATATAGTCGGCAGGATTTTGCCTGGCAACGTTAGGATCGTGCGGATCCACGATAACCCCATCATTGCCGGATGGATAAGCATACACATGGGTTGCCAGTTCCTTTCCGTTCTTTGTGTCGACGATTAAAGACCGGCATGAATTCGTACCGAAATCAAGTCCAATAACGTATTTGCTCATTTTACTTCTTCTTTGTTTACAACGCGCTTAGCGGTTTAGTACCTGAGTCTATAATTTTTAGTCAAAGACCTCCGGCAAAGCCGGAGGCTTGAAAAGATTGTGAACCGCTCAAAGCGGTTAAAAGTTTTTATTCAAAAATAGTCATTTGATCCATACGCCTGTCCGCGTCTTCCTGCTTTCGTATATATTCTCGTATCGCTTTTTCATCTTTGCCTACTGTCGACACAAAGAACCCTCGAGCCCAGAAATGCTCTCCCCCATAGTTCTTTTTCTTCCCTCGATATTCTCGCGCTATATGAATTGCGCTCTTTCCCTTGATATAGCCTATCACTGAGCTTACCGCATACTTCGGAGGAATGCTTACCAGCATGTGAACATGATCCTCCAGCATATGTCCTTCTTCGATCCGGCTCTCCTTTTGTCGGGCTAAATCGTGGAATACTTCCCCGAGATACCTGCGAATCTCCTTGAATAGTATCTTCCGTCGATACTTCGGGATGAACACTACGTGATATTTGCATTCATACTTCGTGTGTTGTAAATTGTCTTGTCTATTCATCGGAATCTCCTTTGTGCTTTGAGCTGTTCACACATATAGGAGATTCTTCTTTTTTCCGCAAAAGTCAAACTGGGGGAGTCCCCCGGCAGAGCCGGGGGTTTACCCTATATAATTAAGTTGTAGAAGAGTATCCATCGCTATCTTGTCGTGAATTGGTATATCGTCGTCTGGTGATAAACAGCCCCCGGTTTTAAAACTGCGGAAGGAAATTTTGGTTTGTTGGGTGAATCGGGAAAGCATTCCGCTTCCAGACAAAGAGCCGCACGGCGTTGATAAGCGACACCGTGCTTTCCTTTTATGCTTCCATTAAGGAAGTTGCCCGAATAGAACTGCAGTCCCGGCTGATCCGTAAATACCGTCAACACTCGTCCGCTTTTCGGATCATAAACCTGTGCCGCTTTCCGGACTTTACCCTGAAAATTTCTCAACACCCAATTGTGATCGTAGCCCTTTCCGAAAAGAAGCTGCTCATTCGAATCGTCGATGTGGATGCCGATGACCGCCGGCGTACGAAAATCCATCGGTGTGTTTGCAACTGCGGTCAATTCACCCGTCGTAATGAGTCCTTTATCCACCGGCGTGATGGTATCTGCTTCGATAGTCAATACCTGATCGAGAATGGAAGATGTAAAATTACCGGAGATATTGAAATAGGAATGGTTCGTAGGATTGAAAATTGTAATCTTATCAGTCGTTCCCTTGTACTCGATACGCAATTCGTTCTTTTCCGTCCACGTGTACGTGATTGAGACCGTAAGATTTCCCGGATATCCCTCTTCCCCATCGGGACTTACATGAGTCATTTCGATGGACGGTTCCGGACCTTCGCTGACGATACGTGCATCCCAAAGAGCCTTATTAAAGGTCGATCCGCCGCCATGAAGATGGTTCTCCCCATCGTTAACCGTTAGTTGATATTGTTTGCCTTCAAGCGTAAACCTGCCTTTGGCGATACGATTACCGTAGCGGCCCACGCTTGCACCCAGGAACGATCTATCGCCGATATATCCCGACAGGGAATCGTATCCCAGAACGACATCTTCCAATTTCCCATTACGGTCGGGAACTTCGATCGATACAATAATAGTGCCGTAGTTTATAACGGTCACTTGTGCTTTTGATGCATTTGTTAAGACAAATTGATAGACCTCTCTTCCGTCCGGAAGTTTTCCAAAAAGCGATTTTTTCAACATTGAACGCTCCTCAGCAAACGTGTAAGACATGCATAGCAGCAAAGACAATAAAGCAGCCGCGATAAATCTCGGGCGTATATTCATCGGTTTTCTCCTTAAAAAAGGACTTACGGTATGGTGTCATAAATACGGTTTGATTGTACGATGAAAACCAAAAAGAAAAAAACCATTTTTCGTATAATTAATCACCATTTTACGCAAATCTATTTTAAGATTCAAATCACCGTTTGAGTAATCCAAGAGTCCGCAGGATGTTTTTTTTCGATTCCCGAAACCGCTTCATACTCATTCCGCACAACAAATCACGCCAAAAGCCCGTGAAGTTCCGATTAGTTGTTTTTAGTTCGTTGTTCTTCGTTCGTAGTGCGTAGTTTGTTGTGTTGAAGTCAAAATAACTAAGAACTCAGAACCACGAACAACGAACTAAGAATTATCTCTATTTTAAAGATATCCGAAATCCCAAGGCCTGGAGAATATTTGCAGCTTCGGAATATACGGATGGGAGTTCCACGCGCCGGTTGAAAAATTCGCGGCGAATCCTGTACTCTTCACGCAGCTTCATAAAGTAACGCCCATGCTCGCTCGCATCGAGAGATTCCGTTTTTTTTAAAAGCTTGTCATCCAATTCGATATCGTAAGCCTGACCGATGACAGAGCGCACAATTTCATTTGTTTCCGTCATTCCGGAAGGGACGGTAATCCGCGCCGTATCAGGAGGCAAGGAAGCGTCGATTTTCCATGCCGGCTGCACACCGAGAAAGCGGCAGACAGCTTCATAGACCATTCTGCAGGCATTCAATTTTCCGTCGAGTGAGTAACCGGCAATATGCGGAGTCCCGACCAGCACGCGGGAAAGCAGTTCCGTATTGAGAACCGGCTCCGCCTCCCAGACATCGAGGATCGATGCGGAAAGATGATGCGACGATAATGCATCGATCAATGCATTCGTTTCCACAACCGGACCGCGGGAAGTATTTATCAACACAGCACCGCGTTTAATCTTATTGATACGTGCATCGTCGAATAAATGAAAAGTCGCATCGTTTCCGGATTTTGTCAGCGGAACATGGATGGTTATAAAATCCCCATCCATTAATTCATCCAACGGACGGTATTTAGAATCGCCCGTTGTTCGCCCCAGAGGAGGGTCATTCAATACGACATTCATTCCAAGCGCCCGTGCTGCGATTGCCACTTTGCTTCCGACATTTCCGACACCGACGATGCCGATGGTCTTTCCGATAAGAGGAGTGCTATTCCGGCGCGACCACACACATAACGCTGCTGCGATATATTCTTTAACGGAGTTGGAATTACTTCCCGGTGCGCTGACAAATGTTATTCCCTTCGATGCAAGGTACCGTTCATCGACGTGATCGGTTCCTATCGTGACTGTACCGACAAACCTGACCGAGCTTCCCTCAAGCAATCGCTCGTTGACTTTTGTTTCCGAACGCACGACAAGAATATTCGCATCGCGGACCGCTTCCCGCGTCACCGCAAGCGTTTCTAGTGCGACTACTTCCCCGAGATGGGAAAATGCCTCGACAACAGAGGGTGTATGTTTATTGACGACAATTTTCGGCACGTTTTAAACTCCTGAATACGCGGAGAATCCGCCGTCGACAGGCAGAACGATGCCGGTCACGAAATTCGACGCAGGCGAAAGAAGCCACAACATTGCACCGAGCAAATCTGCCGGTTCGCCGAACCGATTCATCGGCGTATGATCGAGAATTTTCTTTCCGCGTGCGGTCAGTTCTCCGGTTCCTTTTTCGGTTAAAAGGAATCTATTTTGTTCTGTCAGGAAAAAACCCGGAGCAATTGCATTAACGCGAATATTCGGCGTATATTCCTGCGCAATATGCACTGCCAGCCATTGCGTAAAATTGCTGATAGCGGCTTTTGCAGCGGAATATGCCGGAATGCGGGTAAGCGGGCGAAACGCGTTCATGGAAGAAATATTAAGAATCACTCCTTCTTTGTTCGCAGCCATGTGCTTGCCAAAAACCTGACTCGGTATTATTGTTCCTATCAAATTCAAATTGGAAACGAACTGAATTGCTTCCGGCGGTATATCGAAAAAACTCTGCTCCGCATTCGTTGTCGCTTTCGGATTATTTCCGCCTGCGCCGTTGATTAAAATATCGACGCGTCCGTATTCTGCAAACACCTTCTCTGCAGCGTCCTGAACTTTTACTTTATCGAGCACGTCTATAAAAATCGCGTTGTGTTTTCCTTTTGTGCCGGCAAGGCTCTGGACGACCTTCTCTCCCAGAAGCATATCGCGGTCAAGAATAACGATATTGGCATTGCATCCGGCAAGACATCTGGCCATCTCGCTGCACAACACTCCTCCGCCGCCTGTGATGGCGGCTGTTTTTCCGGTAAAATCATACGCTTGTGTAATTTCCTGTAAATTCATATAATCCTTTTTAATTTAAAATTCGCAAATATTCAGAATCTTCTCGATAGAGAATGTCCTCAATGCAGTCCCGAAAACATCCGACGTCACTCTGTAGCCGCGACCAGCTTGTCCCGAAAACTACCTTCTTATGTTTTCGGGATGATCGCGGAAGCCCCAGAATTCACCAGCGGACAATGTCATATTCTTACGCTTCCGCAAATCAGGCATGCCGGCGTCGGTTTGGCTTTCGCGGCCAAAGCAATATTTTCAAAAAATTGTTCTCTCGTAGCTTTATTTTTGCAGCCATTCACTTACGCGTGCTGCAACGATTTTGCCGGTAAATCCGAACTTCTCTGCAAGAACGCCGCTCGGGGCGGAAGCGCCGAAACGCTCGATTCCGAGGACAAGAAGCTGACCGCGGAACAGATCCCCCCAGCCCATGCCGCGGGCCGCCTCAATGACGACGACACGTGCGGAAGACGGAATTATTTGCTCCTGAACGGATTTGTCTTGCTGTGTAAATAATTCTTTACTCGGAATGGAAACGACACGCACGGGTATCGATGCTTCGAGAATTCCAGCCGCTTCAACTGCAACACCGACCTCCGAACCGCTGGCAGCAAGCACGACTTCCGGGACGCCGGATTTTTCTTTTTTAACTATATACGCGCCGCGATTGAATTCTTCTTTTGAAAGAGATTTCTCGCGTTTTATTTCATCGACTTTTTGGCGCGTCAGAAGCAATGCCGTGGGACCGTCTTTTCTGCGCAATGCATACGCCCAGGCCAGAGCCGTTTCCTGCGAATCGCACGGGCGAAGATTGACAAGGTGCATAATGGACCGGAGAGCGGCAAGCTGCTCCACAGGCTGATGCGTGGGACCGTCTTCACCGACAAAGATACTGTCATGTGTAAAAACATAGACCACTTGCAATCCCATCAATGCAGCCAGCCGGATGGGAGGACGCATATAATCTGAAAAGACAAAGAACGTCGCTCCGAACGGAATAAATCCGCCATAGAGCGCAAGACCGTTTAAAATCGAACCCATGCCGTGTTCCCGGATGCCGAAATGAAAATTAGGTCCTGCAAACGATCCGCTTGCGACAGCCGCTTTTCCTTTGATCCACGTACTGGTCGATGGGGACAGATCAGCCGAACCGCCAATAAATTCGGGAAGCAATTCGGAAATTTTCTGCATTGCAATTCCGGAGAACGAACGGGTAGCTCCGGACGCACCTGCGACGCAGGCGAGCAATTGTTCTTCCAGGTCCTCCGGTAATTCCTTTGCCTGCTGACGATTCCATTCTTTTGCAAGTTCCACATTCGTTTTTTCCCAGCCCAGGAACCGCGAGCCCCATCCATCGTATTCTTTCTTCAATTCTTCCACGCGCAAATGAAACACTTCTGCAACCGATTCCGGAACATAAAAATCCATTTCCGGCCAGTGAAGATTGCGTTTGGCTGCATTGAGTTCTTCCACACCCAGCGGCGAACCGTGCGCTTCAGCCGTATCCTGCTTTGATGGAGCGCCATAGCCAATGTGCGTTTTTGCAAGAATCAATGTAGGATGTTCCTTATCCCGCTGTCCGGCTTCGATGGCGGATGCAATCTGATCGTGATTTTGACCGTCGATTTCAATGGTCTGCCAGCCGTAGGCCTGAAATCTTTTGGGAACATCTTCAGAAAATGCAAGATCGGTTTTTCCTTCGATCGTAATACTATTATTGTCGTAGAAGAAAATAAGATTGCCGAGTTTCAGATGACCTGCCAGCGAGGCTGCTTCTGCCGTCACACCTTCCATCAGATCTCCGTCACCGCAGACGCCGTAGACATAATGCGTTCCAAAAATATTATAAGGCGCACGGTTAAACCGCTCTGCTTTCATTTTTGCGGCAATAGCCATGCCGACTGCATTGCCAAAACCCTGGCCGAGCGGGCCTGTTGTCGTTTCAATACCGGGAGCCGCTCCATATTCAGGATGCCCGGCCGTCTTGCTTCCCCATTGGCGAAACGATTTAAGATCGTCTATTGTAAGACCGAATTCAGCAAGACACAGCAGTGAATAAAGCAGCATCGAACCGTGTCCGGCAGAGAGAACAAAGCGGTCACGGTTCGGCCATTGCGGGTCGCATGGATTATATTTTAGATACTTGAGCCAGAGAATCGCCATACAATCGGCCATACCCATAGGCATTCCGGGATGGCCGGAATTTGCCTTTTGTACGCCATCAGCGGAAAGAAACCGAATCGCGTTACTTGCATCTTTTAACAGTTGAGCGTTAATTATCATGTATTGTCTGCTTTTGAACTTTAGTTTATGAAATCCTCAATTCATGCGCTTGAGACGGCGCTTTTCTATTCCTCCGATGCAAACGGAAAATACCTTTTGGCATTATGATAACATATATTCGCAACGATTGCACCGACATGGCCAAGATCGTTCGGTATCAATCCTTGCTCCATTTCGCTTCCAAGAATCCGGCAAAGAATTCTACGGAAATACTCGTGCCTCGGATAAGATAAAAAGCTGCGGGAATCGGTCAGCATACCGATAAAGAGGCTCAGAACGCCCAGATTAGACAGGGCTTCGATTTGCTTTGTTATGCCGTCTCGCTGATCGAGGAACCACCAACTGGAGCCGTACTGGATCTTGCCCGGAGTTTTTCCGTCTTGAAAATTACCAGCCATAGCCGCCATCACTTCATTGTCGCGCGGATTCAAATTATATAAAATCGTTTTTGCAAGCTTGTCTTCGCTGTCAAGACGATCCAGATATTTTGAAAGCGGGCGTGCAATTTCGAAATCACAGATAGAATCATATCCGGTATCGGGACCGAGAACGCGTCTCATTCGGCTGTTATTATTGCGCAGCGCACCGAGATGCAATTGCTGTACCCATCCTTTTTCATAATCCATGACGCCGAACTCGTACATCATTGCCGACTTGAATTTGCCTATTTCAGCGGCACCGAGCATTTTCCCTTTGCGCAATTTCTTGAAAATCTTAACAATTTGGCTTTCCGTGTAATCGTCGGCGTATGCCGTTTCGGCCCCGTGATCGGATAGACGGCATCCATGACCATGAAAAAAGGCATGGCGGATTCGGAGCGCCTCAATGAACGATGCAAAATCTTTAATCTCATAATTGGCAGATACCTCGAGCTTGGTCATATAGGTATTGAACGATTCCGCATCTTCTGCCGCCATCGCTTTATCGGGCCGCCAGGCAGGAATGAGCTTTGTCGCCGCCTTTTTATTCTTGAGTTTTGCATAGGATTCGTGGAATTCAAGAGAGTCGATTGGATCGTCCGTGGTGCAAATGGTTTCGACATTCATCTTTTTCAAAATACCCTGCGTGGTAAAGTCCTTTGTCGACAGCTTTGCATTACATTTCTCCCATACCGCCTTTGCCGTTTTCTCGTTCAAGAGCATGTTGTTGATGCCGAAGGGGCGATTGAGTTCCAGATGCGTCCAGTGATAAAGTGGATTGCGGATCATTTTGGGAACCGTCATCGCCCACATTTCAAATTTTTCCCAATCGGAAGCCTGCCCTGTTATATAGTATTCATCGATGCCCGATGCCCGCATGGCGCGCCATTTATAATGATCGCCTGCCAGCCAGATGCGGGTCAGGTTCTCAAATTGACGGTCATCTGCAACATCCCTGGGCGAAATATGGCAATGATAATCGATAATCGGCAGCGATTCGGCATACGTATGATAAAGCTTCGATGCCGTTTTTGTGTCAAGCATAAATTCCGGATGAATAAATGACCTCTTCATTTTTATTTCCTTCCAATAATCTGGGAACACCCGTCCGAATCTTCCATCATTGCCGAATATGGATAGATTATTCGTATCATCCAAAGCAAATCGAGTAAACTGGGCAAAACATACTTCACAACTCGAGAGAAATAATTATACGCAAACAAAAGCAAAATGCAAAATTGGAACTTCATGAGGGGGGTGAACATGGCCAAATTACACTGAAAAGGGGGAATTAATTTTCCGGCTATTCAATAACTCGCCGCCTGTTATCTTAAAATCGCAATAACAGGCAGCGATATTTCATTATTAAATTATAGGGCTATTTCAGCATTTGTATTTTTAGTGTCTTTACAATCTGTTGCGCACTCGATCCCTGCACCATCATGCGGACAAAATATACACCACTGGCATATCGAGAGCCGTCAAAAACTGTAATGTATTGACCTGCTGTTTTGTTGCCATCGACAAGCGTTGCCACCTGCCTGCCCAATATATCGTAGACCTTTATACTTACACGACTGTTCTCGATTAACTGATAGCTGATATTTGTTGTCGGGTTAAAAGGATTGGGAAAATTATTTAAACTTATGGTCGTGGGAATTGAGTTATTTGTCCCGCCTTGTAGGTTGAAATTCGGCTTTGCCTTTCCACGTGTGGCAGCATATGTCTCAATTCTTTCCTGAGCCTGAGATAGGTCGGTTTGGCTTAAAAGATTTGGGCTATTCAGGATATCAGTAAAAATAGCAGAAGCACTGTCTATATTGTTATCGATATCCAATGCAATATACATTTTATTCAATTTCCCTCTTTCAGATAGCGATGTATTTGGATTATCGTGAATAACACTATTGTTCACTCCTTTTGCCAAGTCAACTTTGCCTTGCTTGAGATATAAATTTGAAAGAAGGAACTTATGATCCTTTGCTGCCTGAGGAGGAAGAGAACTGAAATATTTTATGATATCCGGAGCCGTTTCCTCGTTATAACAATTATATAGTGCTACATATGCCGATTGATTATCAGGATGCTTGGATAAATATGATATGAAAAAGGTTTTTGCATCATTGTATCTGTTTTGATTTAGTAGCGCTATACCATCCAATAGCGGTTCAATAGAAGACCCCGAAGCAGGTGAATTGAGCTGAAGGAGGGCTTGTCCAGATTCACTTTGAGAAGTTGAAGCTACATCTATAGATTTATTGTCAGCAATAACGGGAGTCGATGGAATACTATTCAAATGTAAGGGGATACCACTCCATGGATCATAGTTAAGTGGAGAATAATTGTAAAATGTAGAAGGTGACCTGACAGATAACAAAGATGTATTAGGAGGATAGCTGCCCCACCAGTTGCCATATGCATAGACTTCACTACCGGTTTCGCCGTGTTCACCTACCATGACATTATACCCATTGCCGTAAATACTATTCCATTGTCCACCAGTATTAGGAGTTGTCCCTAATATAGCAGTACTCATGTAATAAACGTATAACCCTTCACTACAATTGGTGATTCTATTATTCTTGTTATTGTCGTTAGGACCATTCGATGATATCCATGCTCTATTATAGACGTTCACCCCTTGGTTCATACCCGCGATATCGTTCTGGTAGACAGTCCCAGTTGATCCATTAAAATACTCAAGACCATACCCTATATTGTAGTAGGCGAATCCTGGTGTTTTATAGATCACATTATATTTGCAGTCCATTGCCGAAGCATTTAACATGATTGCACTACTCATCACATTTTCAATCATATCATTCAGTATTGAGCCTGTCGCAGTGGAACCGTAAAAGCCGTAATGACAGTTCTGTATTCTTGAGTTTTGAATAGTGATGTTCGATGTGTTGAGGGCTTCGATCTCTGTTCCATATTGCATATTCATGTAACCAAAACTTGAATAATTGGCACCTGCACCGCTTAAGATAATCGAACCCCAATCCCCGACAGCTGGAGTTGACGAATTTGATGTAAATAGGACAGGATTTGTAGAAGAACCATCCACACACAAAGGACCATTCGAGGTTATGCTATAACCATTTCCAGCGTTGAAATAAAAAGTTGTGCCTGGACTTATGAACAAATTTGCATTGGATGCAATCGTCACGTTGCTATTGACGTAAACGTCCTGACTCCAAACAGTATGAGAACTTATTGTGCTTGGACTGGCTGTCACAGTGAATGGAGCCGAATATGAATTATAGTTTGGAGCATCACCAGCGCAAGCATCTAAGACATATGTTGCAGGAAGTGATTGAACCGCATTAATGTCTGTATATGTCGTGGTTGTTGTGAATGTACCGCCAATTTGAACACCATTCTTATAAAGGACTAAGAACCAAGAAGTTTGATCTTTAGGGTACCAAGATAGAATTACATTCTGTCCGACTATCTTTACTGAAAGAAATCCTGGTATGGTGGGGCAAGTAGGGCAAACAGATGTATAAATAGATTGTGGCAGACTCGCGTAAAGTTCCTCAACGGGTTGATAGTCGGCTGGGTCTAATGTCCTCTTTGACGTATTCGGAGCCAATGAAGGGTACATTACGGCATCGGTATTTGTAGCGTTATCATTAAGATCAAACCAATGACCGAATTCATGAAGCATATTTGATACCAAATCATATTGTACAGTTTGGGAATTCTGGATATTATCACTTGTGCTTGAATACCACGAAATACCTGTATTTGAGGTTACCTCGGTCGTACAGCTCTTCATGACTGTATATGTAACATTACCTATCATTTCCTGATCCGAGAATCTATTTGTTCTGGCAAGAATAAGGTTTCCTTGAGCATCCGCTCCACAATCACCCATCCAAAAAAAACTATTATATGTGTTACCGGCTGTAAAAGCGCACACCCCGGTTAGTTCGCTATTCCAGATTGTTGCAGCATCTGAGATCGCTGCATAGTAACCTTGCGGCACAGTATTAGCATAGAAATTTTCTATATCTAAAGGATGCGTCCAAAACCATGGATTAGTATGATAAAATGTATAGTCTGGGCATAGCTGACTTGAAAAGAAATTAGAAAAAGAGAAAAAAATAAAATAATTGTTTTCATTTTCACTCTCCCATTTAAGGTTTATCCACAATTCGTGCAATTTGCTTTATTTCTGTTTTGAATTGCTCTATAGGAATATTACGTCCCCAATAATAAACAGCAGAGTCCTTAATTTCGAATTTTTCTTTCGACATTACGAAATAAGAAGGCATTCGATTTTTTTTATTGCATCTGGCAAAGTTGATTTATAAACTGCTGAGAGGTAGGGGTGTCCATCAATATTGTCCGCAAAATAGACAGATGTCTCTCCTACTATATACTTTGCGTCTGTAGAAACGTCCATGCCTACTGTACCATGTTGGCGCCTCCAGGGCCGAGTGCTAACGCATCCTTGCTCGGTGTAACATCTGTTATTATACCTCCACCTTGCCTTAGGAGTTGTATTGTATCGCTTTGTTGTTTTGGACCCCGCAACACTTCCAAAATTAGCACATTCACTTTCGAATGGAAAGGATCATCGGAAGGGACCTGGTATATCAACAATACTCAAAACTTTCCCCAATGAATACGAGGATCAGATAGCCCTGCATGACATCTTTCATCATGTAATAATTCACCACGACTATTTCTTGAAACATAATCGTGAAGATCAACACCAATTGCTTTAAGTTCTTCATCCTTTTGAGATGTAATTCCCGCCCTTTGAACCAATTTATTAGTTGTAGAATCTCGAAATGCCTGGCTGGTAATACTATCTCTTCTTTTTTGTGAATACGCTGTGACTGCGAAAAGAAGTGCTATTACGATCCAGGGAAAAAGAATGAGTTTGTTTTCATCGTGTCTTCCTTCCATACGATTTGAAATGGTCCGATTTAAAAAAATGATTTCTTATAGTATTACATTAGTCATTTTTTCATACTGCTTAGGAGTAAAAAAAGCATACCCCTTCATTTTTTTTGCAAGAATTAATTTAGCATAATTCTCACCCCACGTTACTATTGTTTCTTTAGACTCTCCCTTTTTTGAATCTTTAATTATCATTTCCGAATACGTGTGATCACTATTATGGCGTTTAGAATATGCTCTTACGATTAAGAATAAACCGATTGATGCACCGATTGTACAAAAACCACAACAAAAGAGCGACAAAGGATCAAACTGAAGCACATAATATGAAGAGAAGAAAACTAAATCTAAAATAAGGAAACCAATAAGCCAATAAGAATTTCTTATTATCTCGCACAATATCAGGCATTTATCACAAATTATTACAGTTGATTGACCTTTCATTTGAAATGTGTTCCGTGTCATTCGCATATTCCCTACACGTAATTCTTGACTATGTAAGAATCTGCCATAATCTAATAGATAAGAACCATATAACTCTACATCATGTTTGCATTTATCGCATCTCATAACATCCTCCAAAATAATCAAAGAATTGTTTGATGCTCGCGGTTGGCGGTACGATAACTAAACTCTTTCCTTTTTAAAATGGTTAAAACATACGCGTTTTAAAATATTAATAAATATTTTGTGCGGAGCGGAGGAATCGAACCTCCGACTTTTACTCTATTGCTTTTCGCATTGTGCGTAACATCAGTTAATCAAATGAAATAAGAGAAACAACATAGTCCGGATCAAGATGGACTAGTTTTATTAGGAATTAAAAATAAGCGCCCATACGACTTTGCTTCTTCCACGATCAATGTCGGTGGTTGATCTTTAATTTTAGAGAAACTGAACAACTGTTTCGACAGCCAAGTTCCGTAAGAAGCATAACAATACGACATCCCAGAAGTATTCGTGATTTCATTGTCCTTGCCTCTTTTCTATGAAGACTTCATAGAAATTGGAATGAAAACTTATTAAAGAGTTGGTGGTGGATTAGAATATAGTGGTGTTTGAAGATAGAATAATATTGAAATACAGTCAATACCAGTTTAGGGCATCATAAATAGTTTTTATTTGTATAATTATTCATAAATATTCAAACCGCACTGCGCTTTTTATTATTATCTTCCAGCATTTGCCGCCCTTTGCAACTTTTCTCGAACACGATCACATACTTGCCAAGTATTCGATATGATATTAAGTCCCTTATGACCCCGCCCGTAATACTTCCGACACAAAGATGATACCCGGTCACCACACGCCACCTTACGATCTTCTTTCGTCAACCACAAAAATCCAAAAATAATGATCACCCTGCGCATACAAATATGCAGCACATGGTTCCATGGGACTTATCCCGCAAAAATGTATTGGTGGATGACAATGGTTAATTCGGATGGTATTTAAATGAAAATTCACTCGAATTATTTTATACTCAAACTATAGTTACGATTTTTGTAACTCAGCGCATTTTAAAACAGTTATTTTTATTCAGTTATCAATCCCCCTTTATCCCCCTTTTAAACAAAAGGGGGATCCTCTGCGAGAGAGAAGGATTTTTGAATCTTTGAATATCACGCTGTGTAATTACCGATTTTTCACGATAAGAAACAATTGCCAGAGGTAATAAGAAAATGTTTTCCTGCAGATTGAAAGGGAATGCTATATAAAAAAGGAGAGAAAATCTATAATTTCAGTTTAAAACCCAGAGCGGGAAACGGGGCTCGGACCCGCGACCTCAACCTTGGCAA
>CAVYML010000007.1:0-19637 GCA_963769605.1 Ignavibacteriota bacterium
ACAGGGATTCATGGCGCATACAAGCATGAAGTTCGCCGGATAATCAATCGACATTTTCGACCTGCTGATCGTGACCTTACTGTCCTCCAGCGGCTGACGCATAACCTCCAGAACATTTCTCGCAAATTCAGGCAGTTCGTCAAGAAATAATACTCCATGATGCGCCAGTGATATTTCTCCCGGCCGCGGGATCGATCCGCCTCCGACAAGTGCGGAATCCGAAATAGTATGATGCGGAGAACGGAATGGCCGCGTTGCAACAAGCGCCGTATTCGGCGGCAGCATGCCCGCGACAGAATGTATCTTTGTCGTTTCCAATGCCTCATCAAACGTCATAGGCGGCAAAATACTCGGAAGACGTTTTGCCAGCATAGTTTTTCCGGAACCGGGCGGACCTATAAGCAGTGCATTATGTCCCCCGGCAGCAGCAACTTCCAACGCCCGCTTAACGCTTTCCTGCCCTTTGACATCGGAAAAATCGGTTGCGAACCTTTGCTCTTTTTCGAAGACCTCTTTTAAATTCACCCTCAACGGACTGAGCATGGAATGTTCGCCCGAGAGCAGGTCTATGCATTCCCGTAATGTTCGCACAGGATAAACTTCGACGCCTTCGACCATGGCAGCTTCGGCAGCGTTCTCCTCCGGAACGATCATCTTTCGTATTCCGTATTTTTTTGCTTCACATGCAATGACTAATGAGCCGTGCACCGGACGGAGAGTACCGTCTAAGGCCAATTCTCCGAGAATGATAAAATCCTGGATGACGGATGACTTTATCTGTTCCGAAGAAAAAAGTATTCCCAGCGCAATGGGTAGATCGTAAGCTGATCCTTCTTTCTTTTCGTCCGCCGGCGCAAGATTTATAGTGACGCGTCTATTGGGAAATTTGAAGCCGGAATTTTTTATAGCCGCAATAACGCGGTGCATGCTTTCTTTGACCGCATTGTCGGGCAGTCCGACGATAAAAAATCTCGGCAGTCCCTGATCGAGCTGGGTTTCTACTTGGACTTGATTGGCGTGAACACCGAATGTGGATGCGCTTTGAACTTTTGAGAACATGTTAACCCCTGTTAATAGTAAATGGTTAATAGTAAAAGTTAATGGTAAATGGTAAATGGATTATAGTTTTTTCAGAATTTTTATCAATCCCAATGGTAGTAAGGAGAAATGTAACACTTTTATTTTTAATTGCAAATAGCCTAAAAGGGTAAATTGTTTACAGATAGTAAATGGTGAATGGAAGCCTATGATTCCTTCAGTTTTCGTGTTAAGCCAGATAGTAATTTTGCCAGGTGAAGCATGTCTGTTTCTATTTGTAAATAGTTCTCTTCAGTGATATAACCCAATGTACGGCATATCTCTATCTGAGTGTCTACTTCGCTTATCGAGGCTTGTGCTATATTTAAGAAGTGGATTTTATCTTTATACGATGATCTGGACAATCCCTCTGCAATATTTGATGGGATGGAAACGGAAGCTCTTCTTACTTGATATCTTAGCCCGAAATCTTCTTCCCTTGGTAGTCTACTGCTTCAACGATTTTTTCTCAGCCACTCCAATCGATCATGCAGCTCTTCAGTTGATTTAACTAACTTTTCTTTCCCAAAAACAGCTTCTTCCTGACTTGAGAATGCGAGCAGATATTCGCTGCTCATAACGATTGCTTCTTCCGGACAGACTTCTTCGCAAAATCCGCAGTAAATACATCGCAGCATATTGATTTCAAATTTTATCGGATATCGTTCTTTTATGGATTCCGTTTCTGAAGCCTGAACCTCAATAGCAAGCGAAGGACATACTCTTGAGCACAACCCGCACGCTACACATCGTTCCACACCGTTTTCCGTAACGAGCACGGGACGCCCGCGGAAAGAAGCAGGCGGGGCAAAACGCTCCTCCGGGAATTGCTGTGTAAATTTCGGCTTGAACATTTCAGCAATCGTTCGTCTTAGTCCCTTGAGAATCTCCGGAATGTAGAGTTTTTGCAGAAAGGTAAGATCTGTTTTTCTAATTATTCTGTTATGCATAATCAACAAGGATATCGATTTTTTCCAGGGATTAGTTCTTCGTTCGTGGTTCCTGGTTCTTAGTTTGCTCTTAACTTTGCATTCAAAAATACGAACTACGCACTACGAACTATGAACTACGAACTTCTATCTCATATAAATAATAGCACCACCGCTGTCAACAACAAATTTACAATTGCAACAGGAAGCATGACCTTCCACCCCAATTGCATGAGCTGGTTATATTTGAATCTCGGAATTGTCCAGCGAACGATTATAAAAAACAGAACAAGGAGAATTACTTTAGCAAAAAATGCAGCAATCTGGAGAAGGCTGACTGCAAAAGGAGAAATATTGAGATATTCTGCATAAGGAACGTTCCATCCGCCAAGGAACAATGTTGCAATGATAGCGCTCGAAGTTATAACGTTCGCATATTCCGCCAGGAAAAATAATCCAAATTTCATGCCGGTGTATTCCGTATTATATCCGCCGACGAGTTCCGGCTCTGCTTCCGGTAAATCGAACGGCAATCGGTTCGTTTCTGCGAATGCCGCAACAAAAAAAGTTATAAACCCGAGCGGCTGCAAAAAGATATTCCATTTCGGCAAAATCCATATATATTCCGTTTGTTTCAAAACAATATCCTGAAGCCGAAGGGATCCGGAAATCATCAAGACGCCGATGATCGATAAACCCATTGAAAGTTCATAACTTATAAGCTGGGCTGAAGACCTTACGCCGCCCAGAAGTGAATACTTGCTGCTGGATGACCATCCTGCAAGGCTGATGCCGTATACTCCAATCGATGTCAACGCCAGCACATACAAGATTCCGATATCTACATCTGCAATGATGAGTGAAATTGTCTTTCCGAAAATGACGATAGTATTGCCGAAAGGAATAATAGCAAACGTGCTCAAAGCTACGGTAATTGAAATGAGCGGTGCAAGATCATGAATGAACCGGTATGCATTCCGGGGGACGATGTCCTCTTTCATCGTTAACTTGACGACATCTGCAAACGGCTGAAACAACCCGAAAAGCCCCACGCGATTTGGACCTATGCGGTCTTGGATAACCGCGCTCACCCTCCGTTCCGCCCAGACCGTAAGAGCAGCGCCAAGAACAAGAACGCCGAAGATGATAAAAAAGATTTTAAATAATGTAACAATCATATATCAATAGATGGTAAATGGTACATGGTAAATGGTAAATAGTAAATGGTAAAGAATTTGCAATCGGCAATCGTCAATTGGCAATTGAAAATTCTTCCGCGACAGTTCACAGTTTACAGTTCACAATTCACAGTTTACTGCTTTAAAGCTACTCCTTTCGATCCTATTTTTAAATAATTCAGTCCTCTGAACGCTGGAATTTTTTCCGCCATCTCTTTGAAAACATCTTCCGCAGATGTAAATTTCATTTTGCCGCCAAAGCCGTTCGCTACTGACTGAAGAACCCGCCACGATGGGCGTGCATCCCGTCTTGGTCCCTTGCCCCACCGATCATTCGGCGCGGCAAACGCATCCCAACGGCTTATAGATAAATTTTCCTGCGAACGCTCCTGTTCTATTGTCACCAGCGCAGGCCGTAATCGTTGAATCCTTTTTTGGAAATTTATCATCGTTCCGTGTTTTTCCATTGCACCCGATACGGATAGCACATGATCTGCTAAATCCGTCGTCCGGGTGTGTTCCGCAGAATGAACGACAAGCAGTTCCAGATGCGGCAGCACCTTAAGCAGTTTCGGATCGAGTGCAATATCGTCTTCCATAACATAAAGAACTTTAATCGATCGTTTGGCGATATTTGCAATCAAATTTTCTCGATTCTCATTTTCATCCCCCGATTGCAGCCCTATGAGACGCGCACCGTTCTGGTTCGGCGTCTTATCTGCACGAATTAAAAGATCGTCGTCTTTTCCGTCTCCGGCATGGGAAAGAAAAAATATGTTTTTCGTCCCGATAATATCACGCATGAGCCTGAGAAAAATATAATTATCTTCGTTGGCGGCATAGGGAGAAGCAATGCCGGCGATTTCATTTTTCTTATAAGTCCTGAGATCGGAAATAAGCCTCGCAAGTTCCTCGTCCCAATCGACTTCCACCTGCACGCCCTCTTTTCTTTGAAGGCATCCGTTCAAAGCCTTTCCCTCTTTGGCCTGTTCCACAGATTTCAGCCGCCCCTCGTCGCACATCCACATATCGTTAACTTCCGGATTTATGCGCGGCGTCAATCGCAACACTTCGTTATTCCTGACCCAAACATTTGCATTGCAGCCACGGGCACAGCTAATGCAAATGCTTTCCGTCGAAGACATTTCCCATACACGCGATTTAAACCGAAAATTTTTACTTGTAAGCGCGCCGACGGGACAGATTTCTATGACATTCATTGAATATGGATTATCTAACTGCGTTCCGGGGAATGTTCGGAGGACGACATGTGTGCCCCGTTCTGTAAATGTTAGAACTTTTTGACCGGCAATTTCTTCCGAAAAACGAATGCAGCGCGAACACATAATACAGCGTTCATCGTCGAGCATTACGTTGGGACCCAGTTCGATGCGCTTAGGCTTGTGAACCTTATCTTCCCGGAACCTGCTGACTCCCGTGCTGTATTTATATGTGTAATCCTGAAGCTTGCATTCCCCGGCTTCATCGCAAATCGGACAATCGAGAGGATGATTGATGAGCAGGAATTCCATAACAGCATTCCGCGCCTTCACAACTTTTTCGCTTCGCGTTTTTACGACCATGCCATCGGCCACCTGCGTGGCGCAGGCGATGACAAGCTTCGGCATTTTTTCCACTTCAACCAGGCACATCCGGCAGTTTCCTGTAACCGAAAGTTTCGGATGCCAGCAAAAATGCGGAATCTCTATTCCGTTCAGGGCAGCTGCTTCGATAATGGTATTTTTCGGGTCAACCTGGAATTCTTTGCCGTCTATGTTGATCTTTATCATATTAAAAATGTAAAGAAGTTCGTAGTGCTTGGTGCTTGGTGCGTAGTTCTTTTTAACTACGAACTAAGAACAACGAACTAAGAACTAATTACTGCTCTTAAATAAATTGTCCTCTATAGACATTCAACGCTTTTTCTATAATCTCGAGTGAACGCTGCAAATCCGGTACGTTCAGCATAAAAGCCAACCGTACCTCGTTTTTTCCTTTGCCCGGAGTCGCATAAAATCCTTGCGCTGGAGCTACTAAAACGGTCTTGTTATTGTCGTCGAATTCTTCTATCATCCATTTTGCAAAGTGCTCCGCATCGTTTACCGGCAGCCCGACGACAATATAAAATGCTCCCTCCGGTTTGTAATATGTCACATCCGGAATTTTCGTCAAACTTTCGAATACTGCATCGCGCCGCCGGCGGAACTCTTCCACCATCGGCTTTACGAAGGTATCCGGATTATTTAACATCGGAACCATAGAAAGTTGTTCCATAGTTGCCACCGATAATCGCGCCATTCCGAATTTTAAAACCGCATCGAGAACTTCCCTGTTCTTCGTTGCCAGAACACCCACTCTTGCTCCGCACATATTGAACCGTTTTGAACAGCTATCGACCAAAATAGCCTGTTCGAAAACTTCCGGAATATTCGCGATGCTGATCGGTTTTTTTTCGTATGCAAATTCCCTGTAAACTTCATCGGATATGAGGAAAAGATTATATTCAAGCGCCAGATCTACCAGTTCGCGCAGTTCTTCTTTGCGGTATACTTTTCCGGTCGGGTTGGAAGGATTGCAAAATAGAATAGCCTTAGTCCTCGGCGTGATATGTTTTTCAATTTCTTCTTTCGACGGCAATTGAAAACTGTCCTGAATATGTAAAGGAATCGGCGTTAAGTTTGCGCTGGCAATCGAGGCAAATCCTGCATAATTCGTGTAGAAAGGTTCGAACACGATGACATTGTCTCCCGGATCGCAGACTGCGCATAGAGCGAATATCAGCGCTTCCGAACCTCCAGTTGTAACGACCATTTCGTTTTCATGATAATGGATGCCGCAATGGAAAAAGTAATTTTTCCATGCATTCAAAACCTGCGGCAGTCCGTTCGACGGTGCATATTCGATGGTTTTTTCCGAAAACGAATGCATAAAATCCCGTACTGCAATCGGCGAAGGCAAATCCGGCTGGCCGATATTTAAATGGAAAACTTTTATACCCTCCTTTTTCCTTGCTTCGGCGCTAAAAGCGAGTTTGCGGATAGGTGACCCCTGAATTTCTCTTGCACGTTTTGAAATGGATACTTTATTCGTTTTTATCGATAAATCACTCATGGTATTTCCTTGTGAATGAATTTTAAAAAAATCTATCTCTGTAACCAACCTTCTGTAGCCGACACCGCCCTCCTTCGGCGAGTCTGCCAAAAAGACAGCAGGTAAACAAGGTGGTGTCGGTACGCTCGCATCAAAAACTTCCGCGACGACCTCCCGATAATATTTAGCAATATTCTCGGGACAAGCTGTCGCGGCTACAGTTTACAGTTCACAGTTTACAGTTTACAGTTTACAATTGGCAATTGGCAATTGGCAATTGGCAATTGGCAATCCTCAATTCGCGATTTCTTCTCCACAGTTACTTCTTTTCTTCCGGCCTAAAAACTATCGTTATAAAACGCGAATCGTGAAACAATTCCTGTGCAACTTCTTCTACTTGCTCGATTGTAACATCGTCAATCATTTTAAGAATTGCGTCCTGGGATGTCAATTCCCCGAAGTACAATTCCGAGCTTCCCAGTCTGATCATGCGGTTAGAAGTACTTTCCAAACCGAGCATCAGACTTCCCTTGAGCTGCGATTTTGCTCGATCTATTTCTTTCTTCTTAATTGAAACCGATTGTAAGTTTTTAAATTCTTTCCAGAGAAGGTCGATACAACGATCTACATGCTGATCGTCAGTTCCGATATATGCACCGAAAGAACCCGTATCCGAGAGATGGTTGTTGAAACTATACACGGCATAAGCAAAGCCATACCGTTCGCGTATATTCTGAAAAAGGCGCGAACTCATTCCGTCGCCCATAAGAGTGCTAAGAACCTGCAAAGGGAACCTTTTTTTGTGCCGTATATCGAATCCGACAGTGCCCATGCAAATATGCGACTGCTTAATATGCCTTTTATATTCAAAACGCCCATGCGATAGAGATGGGATTGTAACATCTGACGATTGTTCCGGTTTGCCGGAACGATTCAAAGATCCCAGATAACGATGACTCAGCCGAACGACTTCTTCATGCGTTACATTTCCCGCTGCCGCAACAACCAGCCGATCTGCCGCATAGTGGGTTCGGCGGAAATTCGACAACTGTTTCCGGGTAAAAGCGCGAATGCTCTTTTCCGTACCGATTACCGGTAGAGCCAAAGGATGTGCACCAAATAGGACTTTTTCAAAATAATCGTGTATGACATCGTCCGGATCGTCTTCCGTCTCGTGTAATTCTTCAATAACGACGTTCTTTTCTTTGACTATCTCTTTTATTGGGAATGTCGCATTAACGATCATATCCGACAGTACATCCATAGCAAGTTCCACATGTTCATCGAGAACCCGAGCATAGAAACATGTATGTTCTTTGCCCGTAAAAGCATTTAAGTACCCCCCCACCATTTCTAAGCTCTGGGCAATTGCCAGCGTGCTCCGTTTTTTGGTTCCTTTGAAAACCATATGCTCGATAAAATGCGTAATTCCGTTATCAAGAGAAGTCTCGTAACGCGATCCGATATCGACCCAGATTCCAAGTGAAACGGAACGGACATGCGGCAAATATTCCGAAACTACCCTCACGCCGTTGGGCATGACCGTTTTTCTATATGAATTCGAAACAGTTTTATCGGTTTCGGGAATAAAGAGCTTTGAAAGCGTATTGCTTTTTAATCGTTTCACGAGTCCTCAGGATAAATACTACGTTTTTGGTAATGATTTTCACCACTTGCATGAAAGATACCGGATTTTTGGAAGAGAAGCAATGAGCGATAAAGCTGCAAACTGAAAACTGCGAACTGTGAACTGAAAAAAAGGTGTTGCCGTGCTGCCGTGCTGAAGTTCAATGTTGTTTAGTTCATCAGTTATTCGGTTACTTAGTTTTACAGTTGTCAGTTTACAGTTGTCAGTTCACAGTTGTCAGTTCACAGTTTACATAAAAAGAGATTGCATTCCGCTCTAATATTTGACATCTTTAAGCACACAATGGTTATGGCACTTACAACAATCCTGCTCCTTTGCGGTTTTTTTTATGCCGGCGTGCATATAGCTTTGATGCTTGGTGTCTTCCGCCTGCCTTTCCGTCTTTCAAAGGAAAAACCCTTTGTTTCCGTCATTGTTGCAGCACGCAATGAAGAAAAAAATATCGACCGTCTTCTGAATTGTTTAATGGTTCAGGATTACAATAATTTCGAAATTATTCTTGTCAACGACCGATCGACCGACCGGACGCTTGAAAAAGCGAATTCGTTCGTTTCCAATTCGCAAAAGCTCAAGATTATCACGATTTCCGAAGTTCCCCTGGATATGCCGGCAAAAAAAAATGCACTCGCTTCCGGTATCCGGGAAGCAAAAGGAGAAATACTCTGTTTCACCGATGCAGACAGCTTTCCCCCGCCCAGATGGCTTGGAAATATTGTTTTATCATTCGAGCCGGCAGTAGGCCTCACAGCAGGTTTCTCTCCGTACGAGATTCCTTCCGGCTCAGGCGTCTGGAAGCATCTCTTCTATTCATTTATCGCATACGAAGAATTTCGAGCAGGGATATGGGCATGCGGTTCCATCGGATGGAATCTCGGCTGGCTCTGCACAGGCCGGAATCTGGCTTATCGTGCTTCCGTTTACAAAGAAGCCGGAGGTTTTGAATCGATCAAGCAATCGATCAGCGGCGATGACGATTTGTTCCTTCAGCACGTTCGCCGTACAACACGGTGGAAAATTCATTACATTCTGAACCGCGAATCCCACGTTCCCACGCTTCCCCCGCCGTCCTTCCGGCAATTTGTGGAACAGCGCAAACGTCATTTCTCAGCGGCTCAATATTTCACATTTCCAATGAAACTTTTTTTTGCAGCATATCATTTTTCCAACCTTGTCCTGCTGTGCGCTCTGCCGGCGATATTGCTCGTTCCGGAACATACCGCCCTCTTTTCGGTTTGTTTCGGACTGAAATTCACAGCAGACGCTGCGCTGATTGGATTATGTTCACAGAAATTTGAAGTCAACGGTATGATTCCAAAATTCGTTTGGATGGAAATTCTATATATTCTGTATAACGTTTGCATCGGCCCCCTCGGCCTGCTTTTTTCGTTTGACTGGAAGGCATCGAAATGAAAATTGCAGCGCTTTCAGAACGATGCCGGAACCTTATAACGCATCCGTGGGTTGTTTTTGCGAGTAAATTATTCTTTGCAGTAATAGCCTTATATTTTGTTTTTAAGCTCGTTAATGTGCATTCCATCGTCCGCCTTTTTGCCGCTGCCGATATCCGATTTCTTCTCATCGGATTAGCTCTTGTTCCGGTCAATCTTGGTATCCGCATCATCCGTTGGAACATTCTGCTCTATTCGATCAAGGAGCAACCATCATGGTTAGAGACTATTCGGTCCGTCATGCTCGGTATTACAATCGGATCGTTCACTCCGGCGGAAATCGGCGATTTTGCAGGCCGCACTCTGCATTTGACCGAAACAAAAAAATCTATGGTTATCGGATTGACATTCCTCGACCGGATTCAGACACTTCTTGTTTTTTGTATAACCGGAGCCCCGTTCCTGGCACTTGTACTCTTCCCCGGCAATAGAGCTGCGGCAATCTTTTCGTTTCTCCTCTTACTCTTGAGCCTTTTCGCTTTTGCTGTTTTAGGCAATTCCCGTTTTCTTTTTTCTCGATTTATTTCGCGTTTTCCGCTGCTCGAACGCATCGTTGCAGGTATGTTCAGTATTAATCGCCGCCAGCAAATTCTTTCCCTTCTCTTTGCATTCCTGTTCTGGGGTGTGATAGTCCTGCAAATGTATGCCTTCTTCAATGCATTTGTTCCCGTCTCATTCTTGACGGCCCTGATTGGAACATCTCTGGTTTTATTTCTTAAATCATTCGTTCCGTTTTCCATCGGCGATCTTGGTGTCCGGGAGTTGACTTCGGTATATGTTTTTTCGCATTTTGCTGTTTCTAACGATGCTTCCGTCAATGCCTCCTTGTTGATTTTCTTTGCAAATGTTTTTGTTCCGGCGCTTTGCGGCATTCCATTTATTCGATCTATGGACTTCTCGGCTTTTTTCAATGCTTCACGTCAACTATTCAATAAACAACCGTAACGGATCCTTTTGTGTGTGAAACTATAGCTCTCATCTGTCTTTGTTCTTTTACGTTGTATTACCTTTTTTTTCTTGCCCGCGTTCAATTAGGATTCGCAAGACTGATCCGGCAGACGCATCAAGGAAAAATTCCCTTTGCCAGCATTGTTGTAGCGGCACGGAATGAAGAACGAAATATCGGCCGGTGCCTTAATTCCCTGCTGCAGCAAAATTATCCAAAGGACCGCTTTGAAGTCATCGTGATCGACGATCATTCGACAGATGGGACATATCAAAAACTTTTAGAGTTAAGCAAATCTTTTCGAAATCTTAAAATTCTTTCTGCGGATGCAGACCGGAGCGGCAAACCGGAAGCTCTCGCGCGCGGGATTGAAGAAGCAAAAGGCGAGATTATACTTACCACCGATGCAGATTGCACAGTTTCGAATAACTGGACTCTGACTATGGCGCGCCATTTCACCGAGGGCGTCGTCATGGTTGCAGGACCGGTTCTGGAGACAGGCGGCTCATCTTTCTTTTCTAAGATGGAAAAACTCGAATTTCTCGGCCTCATTTGCGTCGGAGCGGGATTGATCGGATCGAAGCGCCCCATTATTTGTAACGGCGCAAATCTTGCGTACCGGCGCGATGGTTTTTTTATTGCAGGGGGATTCGGTTCCGGAAGCTCTGCAAACGACGATGAAATGCTGATGAACATCATGGCGAGCAGGCATATCGGTTCCATTGATTTTGCATGGGAATATCCGGCCGTCGTCTTAACAAAATCGAACAATGACGCCGTTTCCTTCTTCCGGCAGCGCCTGCGCTGGGCTGCAAAGAAAGGGCATTATGCGGACTGGACGATACTCCTGGAACTTTTCTGTTTGTATCTTTTTTTCTTGAGCGTGGCATTCTGCACTGCACTTCTCTTCTGGTCGCCGCAGCTCTGGCTGCCGCTTGCGGTCAGTTATGCAGGAAAAATTGCAGTCGATTTTCTAACCCTGCGCATAGGTGCAAAGCTCTGGGAACAGCGTATTCCCGTTTTCCATTTTTTCATTGCAGAGCTTCTCCATGTTCCGTATATTCTCATTGCAGCAGCTATCGGGCAGCTAGCGCCGCTTCGCTGGAGAGGACGTACGATACGGTCGTGAATGAATTTCTTCGCATGGTATGAAAGAGTTTTGAGTGATTATCCCGGGAATTGTTTTTCTGCAGTCGGCGGCGAAAACATCCGCGACGATGCTTTGTAGCTGGCACTGGCCTACCCAACTACTGACGCCCGCCAAAATGCGCAGCAGGTTGGCAATCATTCAGGCGAGTGGTGTCGTGATCATCCGCGACGACCTCCCGATAATATTTTTCAATATTCTCGGGACAAGTTGTCGCGGCTACAAATGCGGGTGAATTGGATTTCGGAAGGTTAAAAAAATTCCGTGAAATATCCTATTGCAGTGATAGAGCGATTGTTTCCATCGATTCTTTGCAGAACGCAATCGCCGAGCATTCATCTGACATTCGACGACGGGCCTCATCCTGAAACGACTCCCGTTGTTCTGGATATACTTAAACAATACGGTATTAAAGCTACTTTTTTTCTCAACGGCGAACATATCGACCGGTATCCTGAACTTGCACGTCGCATTGCCGACGAAGGACATTCCGCGGAAAATCACGGATATACGCACCGAAATCTCTTCTGGTGCAGCGCAGCGGTTGTCCGCAATGAATTATTGAAAACGAATGATGCAATTATGCAACATACTCGCTCGACGCCGAAATTTTTTCGTCCGCCGTTCGGTTTTTTCCGAAATGAAACGCTGAATATTGCCGCGCAATGTTCTTTAAAGCCGGTACTCTGGTCGTTCGACTCTAAAGATTATCTCCATAAGAAATATACGTTCGACCGTTCCCTTGCCCGACAGGAATTTAAAGGAGGAGACATTCTCTTGTTCCATGACAACGAATTTACTTCCGGATCTGCAGGACAGACGGTTAGCACCCTTCTCGATTTGCTTTTAAAGCGTCATTATACATTTGCGGCTTTAGAAGGATGAAACATTATGAATGATGAATGATGAAGGATGAAGTATGAAGGATGAAGGATGAAGGATAACGGATGAAGGATAAAGGATGAAGAATAACGGATGAAGTATGAAGGATGAAGGATGAAGGATGAAGGATAACGGATGGGATTTGGAATATGAATTTTGAACTTTTTCTCATTATCGCAACGATTTGCTATGGCTGTCTTGTGCTCCTGTTTTTGTACGGATTGACGCGGATACGGGATCGTGCCGGCCATGCATCGCCTTTCGTTTCTGTCATCGTCGCCGCACGCGATGAAGAAGAAAATATCGCGGAATGCCTTGCTTCCGTACTTCAGCAAACGTATCCGTCAAACCTTTTTGAAGTGATTGTCGTCGACGATGATTCCACCGATTCTACTGCAGCCATTTGCAAAGAATTCATGGAGCGGTTCCCTAACCTTCTCTGTGTTGCAGCTCCTGAGAATCCGAGTCTTCGCGGCAAGCCGAATGCTCTGGCCTGCGGCATTGATGCGGCGAACGGTGAAGTGATTCTTATTACGGATGCCGATTGCACGGTGCCTTCCACTTGGATCGAATGTACCGCTCAGCGGTATGAAGGAAATATCGGATTAATCGGCGGAATTACGCTGCAACGAAATACAAACTGGTTTGAAGGTATGCAATCTTTAGACTGGGCATTTATTCTCGGAATGGCGGCTTCGACTGCAGGCCTCGGCCATCAGCACGGCAGCATCGGAAACAACCTCTCGTTTAGAAAAAAGGCTTACGATCAGGTCGGCGGCTACCGAAATCTGAAGTTTAGCGTCACGGAGGATTATACGATCGTGCAGGCTATTATCGATTCCTGCCGATGGGATTATATTTATCCCATCGATCCGAAGACAATGGTGGAAAGCAAACCATGTTCCGATTGGAAAACACTTCTCCGTCAAAAACAGCGCTGGGGAAAAGGCGCTCTCGATATGAAAATTTCCGGCTTTTTTATTATGGCCATCGGATTTTGCATGCATGTTTCTCCGTTTGTTATGCTGTACTGGGGTAGCGTTGTTCTTTCCGCTTCCATGCTTTTGGTTAAATTTATTTTCGATTACATTTTCCTCTATCGCTTTCTGAAACGTGTGGAACGCATTTCAGAGTTGAAATGGTTCTACTATTTTGAGATTTATTTTATACTCTATGTCATTCTTCTCCCATTTCTCGTTTTTTTCGGCGGAAAGGTTCAATGGAAGGGACGCACTTTTTAACGATCTTCGGCACGTTGCGATTTTTAGTGAAATTTCTGGGATTTATTTTTCTTCCCATAGTTCTTTACGCCGAAACGCATTATCGTTTTAAATACTTCTTCAGTTTTCTGAACAAGCGGGAACCTGAAATTATTACCGATGCGCCGCACAGGCTCGATCCGCACGACTCTCTTCCGATTCTGTTTTTTGTAAAGGACGCAGATCGCTACCCGTGTGAACTGACGGAAATTGCCATTACGCTGCGAGACGATTTTTCATCTGAACGAATCGTCCTTTTTTCCGGCGTGTTTTCTCTGACGGATAGGTTTTGGTGGCGGATATACCGCGTCCCGGTGATAGGTTTCCACGGCTTTTTAGAAAGCGATGTTGAGTTTACCATTCGCTGGAACGGAAAGTTTAAAAAATATCATAACGACAATTATCGCACTTCCAGCCATAAACCGCTTTGTACCTATATCTCGGACAAAAAACTTCCACAATTTGACAATCTCTTTTTGGGGGAAATTCATTCACATTCGAATTACACAAGTGATCAGGTAGAATACGGCTCACCGCTGGGAGCTTCTATCGAGTTAGGCAAAGCAATGGGACTCTCTTTTTTCTGTGTGACCGATCATTCCTACGATTTAGACGATTCGTTAGACAATTATTTGGAGTTTGACGGCACTTTCCCGAAATGGAAAGCGCTCGATGACGAGGTTAAACATCTGAATGAACAGACCGGAGAATTCATTATAATTAAAGGGGAAGAAGTAAGCTGCCGGAACCGCTTGGGCCAAAACGTGCATTTCCTTCTTCTCAACAACGAACGGTTCCTTCAGGGAAGCGGAGACAGCGCCGAACGATGGCTTAAAACAAGAAGCGAACATTCTATTAGCGATGTTCTTGACATAAAAGAGGCAGAGAGCGTATCGATAGCAGCTCACCCTTTTGAACCGATCTCTATGCTTCAAAGACTTCTTCTTAGACGCGGGAGATGGGGAAAAAACGATTTTGAAGATGACCGATTAGAAGGAATTCAATTTATCAATGGGGCGCTAACGCATGGATTCCACGAAGGATATACGTTTTGGAAAGAGCAGCTTCTCTCCGGTAAGAAGATGTTTTTGTGTGCCGGAAATGATGCCCATGGAAATTTCAATAGATTTCGTCAAATTGGAATTCCCTTTTTCCTGATCCGTGAACATGGAGATCAGCTTTTTGGAAAGATGAGAACAGGCATTTACACGACCGAATTCACTCAAAAAGCTATACTCACAGCTTTGAAAAACGGCCATTCAATTGCCACAGACGGTCCGGCTGCAAATCTTACGAAAGAAAACAGCGAAACGTCAATTATCGGATTTAGCTTCCCCGGCGAAATGAAGAATTTTTCATTGACGGCTGTTTCCACCTCTGAATATGGAAGGCTTAAGAATATTACAATTCTGGCCGGTGCGATAGGCAATGATTTCGAAAAGGTAATTTTCTCTACTAATTCAGCGAACGAATACAGTTTTAAGAAAAATTTTGAGTTTTCAGCGGATCGCAGTTCATATATTCGAGCAGAAGTTTGGACAGATTCGCTGGACTCGTGCGATAAAAAATCGCATTTTTGCCTGACAAATCCGTTCTGGGTCGAGGGTTAATTCTTAGTTCTTAGTTTGTAGTTCTTGGTTCTTGGTTCTTGGTTTTTGGTTCTTAGTTCTTTAACCACGAACCACGAACTCCGCACTACGCACTAACTACACACTAAGAATTTTTTTACTATTTACTGCTAAATTGCTTATAGCTATAAACTTATCTATATTGTCTTGATCAAGAATAGAACTATATTTATGAAACAAATCTATCGCGAATTGGCCTTGAAGGCACGGGAAGCCCGTTTGAATGCTTACGCGCCGTATTCGAAATTTGGTGTCGGATCTGCTCTTTTGACGAAGTCCGGAAAAATATTTACAGGATGTAATGTTGAGAGCAGCTCTTATAGTCTGACCATCTGTGCGGAAAGAACAGCCCTTTTTAAAGCAGTCTCGGAAGGGGAAAGATCCTTTTTAGCAATTGCCGTTGCTTCCGATGGACCAGGTTTTACTCCTCCCTGCGGTGCGTGCAGGCAGGTTCTTATGGATATAACTGGAAATATCGACTGCATCATGATCGATTCTATGGATAAGATCAAAACAACCAAACTTAAATTGCTTTTACCATTAGCTTTTTCGATAGTAAATCTTGAACATTAAAGTGTGAAATGCGAATAGAACGACTCTATAACTCAATAACAAAATGACAATAAACGGAAATCTGCAATTTTCAATCTGAAATTTGAAATTTTTTATGGATACTTCCTCATTGCATCATGTTCCCCTTAATACAGGTTGGATTGAAGTTGTTTGCGGTTGCATGTTCAGCGGGAAGACTGAAGAGCTTATCAGGCGCCTGCGGCGTGCACAGATAGCGAAACAAAAAGTCGCCGTCTTTAAGCCAAAAGTCGACAATCGTTACAGTTCAGTTAATATTGTCACGCACAGCGACCAATCGCTTATGGCAAAGGTTATTGAAGACGCGGAAGAGATTTTTTCTTTTATGGATGATGCCCAGGTTATCGGCATTGATGAGGGACAGTTCTTTAAGCAAAACCTTGTTGAAGTCTGCGAAAAGCTCGCTTTTCAGGGCAAAAGAGTGATTGTAGCCGGACTTGATCAGGATTATCGCGGCAAGCCGTTCGATCCGATGCCTCAGCTTTTAGCTATTGCGGAGTATATTACGAAAACACTCGCTATTTGCGTTATTTGCGGCAATCCGGCCGATAGAACACAACGAAAAAGTGCATCACAAGATCGTGTAGTTGTCGGAGCTAAGGATATTTATGAGGCTCGGTGCCGTAAATGCCATCAACCACCGAAAGAATAAAAAAACGACGATATAAGTTCGTAGTTCTTCGTTCGTGGTTCGTAGTTTTTATGTGCGCTGTCGTGTAATTTCATTTTCAGAATTATATCAGGTTAAAATTGTAGCCGCAACAGCTTGTCCCGAGAATATTGTTAAATATTATCGGGAGGTCGTCGTAGAGAGTACGACATTGCATGGTAGCCACGGACGGTGACCGCGGAAGCACATCCGACACCACCGGTGTCGGCTACAGAAGAGAATAAAAAAGGTATGATTAACAATCAGGAACTACAGTCTGCAGTCGATTTTATCCGGGCACGAACATCCTTTCAACCTTCGGTCGCCGTTATTCTTGGCTCCGGTCTCGGAAATCTGGCGGATTGTATGCAGCCGGAAATCGTTCTCTCGGCAGATGATATTCCATATTATCCCGTTTCATCTGTCCCGGGTCATGCAGGAGATCTCATTTTTGGATTTCTTCAAAACGGTGAAAAGACCTCTCCTCCACTGCTTATTTTCAAAGGGCGCAATCATTTTTACGAATCCGGCGACATCAACAAGGTCATCTTTCCTGTTCATCTCGCCCGGAAAATTGGCGTGCGCTCTCTCTTTGTTACTAATGCAGCCGGAGGTATCAATAGAAATTTTAAGAACGGTGATCTTATGTTGATTCGTGATACAATCAATCTTGCCTTTCTCCGAATTATCTCCCGCATTGAAATCCGGGATATTTATGCTGCTGCGTCTCCTGATTTTTTTGATGCAGGTTTGCAAAGCATCGTTCGCCGATGCGCTTTCAATTCCGGCATCCACTTGCAAGAAGGCATATACTGCTGGCTTAAGGGGCCCTGCTTATGAGACGGCTGCCGAGATCCAAATGCTCAAGACTCTTGGCGCTGATGCTGTCGGCATGTCGACTGTTCCGGAGATTTTATCCGCACGACAGCTTGGAATGAAGACTGCCGCGATCTCGCTCATATCCAATCTCGCAACCGGAATTTCGCAATTGAAATTATCCCACAACGAAGTGACGGAAACCGCGAACCGTATTGAAGAAAAATTTGTTTTATTAATGAAAGCTATTTTAACTTCTCTTCCATAATTTGAGAAACTAATGAATTGGATTCCCTTTGACGATTTTTCATCAGAAGAAGCAGGATTTTCGAAGCTTTTTCTCGATTATATCACGAATTTTGCTTCGCTGCAAACTTTTTTCAGCGGTAATTTTCAGGAACGGAAAGACTGGAATGCAGCAATCCAGCGGGTTAGCGCGCACAGTCATGATCGATCGAAACTCGTACAGATTCTCTCCCGCCAGAACAGGGATTTTCAATGCGGCGTTCAGACGCTTGCGAATATCGATATGCTGATGAACGACAACACCTTTGCAGTTGTAACCGGTCAACAGGTAGGACTTTTCAGCGGCCCTCTCTATACCATTTATAAAGCTATTGCGGCTCTCAAACTGGCAGCGAAGCTTTCTGTTGATTTCCCAGAATATCGCTTCGTTCCGGTATTCTGGTTAGAGACAGAAGATCACGACTTTGAAGAAATAGCATCGATAAATATTCTCAATGCTTCCAACGATATCGTGACACTGACATATGAAGAAGAAGTAAAAAATGTTTCACGTAATCTCGGATCAGTGGGACATCTTCCGTTAACGGAGTCCATCGAGCAAGTATTTCAGCATCTCCAATCCGAATTATTGCCGACTGAGTTTACATCGGGGGTTCTTGAACTCTTCCGTTCTGCATACCGCCCCGGTACAACGCTCAGCAGAGCTTTTGTTTCTCTTTTAAATGTTCTTCTCGAAAATTCCGGCCTGATTTTTCTGGATCCGAACACGCCCGAAATAAAGCAGCTTCTTTCTCCCATCTTTAAGCGGGAATTGACGAACATTTCGAAAAGCTGCCGGCTCGTTATTTCCGAGAGTGAGCGGCTTGAACAAAAATACCATGCTCAGGTCAAGCCGCGTTCGGTCAATCTTTTTCTCCATCAACCCGGAGGCCGTTTCGGCATAGAGCCTCATCCCGATGGATTTGCCTTGAAAGGCGCGCGTCAGTATTTTACAACGGAAGAAATTCTCAATCTTTTGGAACAATCTCCCGAAGCTTTTAGTCCCAATGTCGTCTTGCGGCCGATTTGCCAGGACTTCCTTTTGCCGACAATTTCATATGTTGCAGGACCTGCAGAGATAGCATATTTCGCACAGTTCAAGCTTCTGTACGAATATTTTGACATTCCGGAACCTCTTATCTATCCGCGTGCGAGCCTAACCATCATTGAAGAACGAGTTCAAAAGATCATCGATAAATTCGATTTGAATTTTTTGCAGATCTTTCAAGAAAAAGAATTGGTTAAGCAGTATATAGTCGAACAGATTTCAGATTTCAAGATAGAGCCGCTCTTTACCGACACTGCCGGTACAATCGAAGAATCGCTCAATAGTTTACGGAGCGGTCTGGAAAAAATCGATCCAACGTTAATTCCGGCACTTGAAAATACACTATCAAAAATGGCCGGAAATCTTTCCGTCCTGAAGGAAAAAACCGTCGCGGCTCAGGCACGTCAGAACCAGACAGCTCTGCGTCAAATAGATCGCGTTTCCGACTGTATTTTTCCGCTCTCCAGCCTGCAGGAACGGAAAATTAATTTGATCTATTTCTTAAATAAATACGGTCTGGAATTTGTGCGGTGGCTGCATCAAGAAATAGAAATAAATAAGTTCAAACATCAGGTGGTTTTTATAAGCGGGTAAGAATTAGTTCGTGGTTCTTAGTTCGTAGTTCTTGGTTCGTAGTTCTTAGTTCGTTGTGAGTGGTTAAGAGCTGACCAAGATTGAACTACAAACCAACTAAGAACTACGAACTATGCACAAATACACTTTTACCAAAGAAAGAAACCCCAGAACCCCGGGAAAGAGATATCTACGCATTCTGCATGTTTTATCGTGATGGCGGGAATTCTTAGTCCGGCTATGCCGAATGCCATTGCAATGCGATGATCGTCGAAACTTTCGATGATCCCCCCCTGCAAATTACCGCTTGACTCAAAACCAAAACCGTCCGGATACTCTTCTGCATCCACACCGAGTGTGTGAAGGTTAGCCACCATCGAAGTTATTCTATCGGACTCTTTTCTGCGCAGTTCTTCTGCATTTCTGAGATGGAATGCGCCTTT
>CAVYML010000008.1:0-22934 GCA_963769605.1 Ignavibacteriota bacterium
ATGCTTTTTTCAGGAAGAAGGAGTATGGATAGTCACGAATTGGAACAACGAACCAAGAACTTTTCTGTTAACGTTATACGATTTGTTGCTGCACTTCCAAAAAACAAAAAGGCTGATGTATGGGGTTATCAGCTTTTAGAGTCGGCAACTTCTATAGGGCAAATTTTAAGGAAGCTGCGCGAACAGATCAAAAGCTGATTTTATGCTCAAACTTGGAATGATAGAAAAAGAAGCAAATGAAACAGGGCATTGGTTGGAATTGGTCAAAAAGACATTCGTAAAGAATAATGAAGTTGTAGAATCGCTATCCAAAGAATGTCGTGAATTGCTTGCTCTTTTTTCTGCATCGGAAAAGGGGAGGGGGCGGTAGGAATTGCCAATTGCGAATTCTGTAGCCGCGACAGCTCCCGAAAATATTGTTAAATATTATCGGGAGGTCGTCGCGGAAGTTTCCGACCCGCCTGAATGACTACCAACCCGCTGCGCATTTTGGCGGGCGTCAGCAGTCGGGCAGGCCGGTGTCGGCTACAGAGGGTCCTCACAAAAAGCATCCGACGTCATCGCCGTCGGTTGTAGAGGGATTTTTGCTTCACGATTCGAAATTCGCGATTTCTTCTACATATTCTTTACTGCCGTCATTAACCCAGGAATCCAATTGCGCGGGGTCTTTTAATTGCTGCCCGCGTATGCGCGGAACTACAACATACCCGCATTGAACGCCTGTCAATGCACTCATATCGCTCCATAATTTTTCAATCTGCGCAACAGGATAAATATCTTCCTGCCCGTGGCCCCATCGATATTTGACGTCTTTAATTGTAACATACGTCGGCATATATCGCGCGACTTTCCTTACTGCCTCGGTCAACTCCGCTTCCGATCTTGTAAAAAGATCGTTTCGTTCAAGTCCGAATATTTTCAGCAACTTATCTATATGAATCCATGTCGTCATGGTGTTGTAATAACTCAGTCCAAATTCATCTTCTTCACGCGGCTGCGCTAATCCTTCTAATAATCGGACTTTTCCGTTGATACGGGCCAACCCTCCGCCATGGTCTTCCATGCGCCTTGGTATTACTTCAAATGTCAATGCATTTCCGGATGAAATATGGTAGTTGAATATTTCAGGTGAAAGACTCACTCCCAGCGTATCAATATTATGAAGAAGCAGATGCTGGATAGAAGGCGACTCTTGAAGCACACTTGAAAGAATTCCATTTCTGATTAAATTTGGAACTTCATACCAATGGCCGAGCGGCGTCAATCTTTGTAATGCTATATTATCGGTATAATCGTTAGCTTCACCTTTAGTCTTTGCCCAGTGTATCAATGTTTCATGCAGAGAATCGACAACCTTTTGCTTGTTCTCATCTAATTTTTCTTGAAGCATCTCTTCCCATAAAAATCGTAAATCGCGTTCGGTAGGTATAAAGCGCTGCCCGATTGACTTCCCGGAAGAAAGATACACTTTGCCATTGAATTGATAATTGTTTGTCTTTCGCAATTCCTTTTGAATAGGATTATGGGTCAGGTAGCTTGTTGCAATAACATACGGAATCGAGGCCTGAATTATCTCGGATGTTTTCATGTTCTTTGCAAGATGAATCTCCAGGAACGACCGATGCCGTCCGTTCATCGAAATAAATGGATTGATGGCTTTTATCACTCCTGCACCTTTTGTCCAACGGCTTCCGACACCTGCGGCCAAACAGAGCATGGCAATGTTCCTATCTTTCAGCGCTTTTAAACCGATCTGATTCTTGTCATTCAACGTATTTGAAAAAATAACATCCGAGGGGGATACGTCTTCTATGCTCGTTTCTAACGGAAGTCGATTCCGGTTCAATCCGATCCGGCCTTTTCGGAGATCGTTCCGGATTTGTTCATGTTGAATCGGATCAAATCCATTTTCTCTTTTAATGCGTTCTGCTTCTTTATCCTGCTGCTGTTTTTCAGCGATCTCTGCCATGTTGGAGTATTGAAAAACATTGCCTATGATGGAGCGGAAAATAGGAAATGCCTCATCATGATGTGCTATGTTTAAAGAGAAGAGATCTATTTCAATTTTGCGGGAATCGGGAATAGCCTCAGAGTTCAGTCGAGCTAATTGAGGAACCACTAATGCATAATATTTCTTAGGCATCAAAGCGGCGCTGTCAGTGAGAAGATGCGCAATGGTACCTTGATTATTGACGGCAAAATCATACACGACCGGATCCATTGCAAAGGGAAGAGATTCTTCCATCTCTTGTTTTGTTTCCTGGAGAAGATGCAGCAGCGTATGCTTTGCTTCTTCATAAATATTTGGATCGACAAACATTCCCATTCCACCGCCGGACATCCCACCAAGCATGAGAAATCCCCAATAGTTATACTTGAATGTTTCTTTTGCCTTTTTAATGATAAGTTCTGTAAAATATGTTGTGGCCCAGGGAATAATGGTTTTAATTGGATCGTCGAAATTGCGTCCGGTCAGGGATGCCAACTTTTTAATATCTCCGCAGCGCAGGGATGCGGCGATTTCATCATAGATGGTATTAGCCCGCTGCCGTGCATTCCATTCGCTGCTCGCGCGTAAGAGATATTTTTCAGTTACCATCTCGAGAATTGGGCCGACGTTTGACGCCATACCGCCATGCATGAGAATCAACGACGATGCGATTTTTTTTTCGAATTCCGAATGAATACGCTGCCCTTTTAAAATAGTATGATGGGGAAGAAGACATCCGCGGCTGATCGTATATTCTGCATCTCCTGTGCGGGCAAGAACTCCTTCTATTGCTTTAATCCCCGGCCATACACCGCCTGAATCCTGCCAGCCGCCGCCAGAACCGCCCAGCCATTCGCCGAGAATTGCACGTGAAGCAATGAGATCCCTTTCCTGTTCGGTCGGCGTTCCTTCTAATTGCCGTGTTTGCTGCGTGGCGCGCATAAGAAGAGTGATCATTGATGCCAGTAAATTTGTAGAGACCGCTAAACGAGATCCTTTGGGAATATCGTTGACTTTGGTAACAAGTTCGATTCCCAGCCCGTGGTACAATATCTTATCTAAGATATCCTTAATAGTAAAACGTGTTCCTTCAAAGGAAGGCGGAATAAAGCCTGACGCAATGAGAGCCGCTTTGAGCAAACCGAGATAATCATTCCCAAAATTAAAAAGATCTGCCAGCTCGGATATATCTTTGCTGTCATTAAGATCAAGAGAGGTTATCCGAATAATGGGTTCATCAATGATTCGCAGATACGATTCGATGGGCGGTTTTATTTCTTTATCGCGTCCGAATACGCCTAAGTCCGCTGAAATGTTGATGACACGTGCGCCTTCCGGATAATCCATTCCCAGAAAAAAAATATCCGACCAGCAACTGTGCGTAAGGTCGATCCGGACAGGTGTCTGTTCGCAAAGAAGAGGATATAAATGCGTACTGCTTGAACGCTTTAAAAGTTCCGGATGAATTTTTAACGGATGCTCATCCGGATGACCGACACGAAACATCCAGCGATTGCCGATTGATGAACGGACGCTTTTTCGGACTTGATCGGCTAAAATTTGAAATGTATTTTGGTGGTACGATTCAGCCAAACAACTGAGCAGGTTTTCTTTCGAGTGCCGGTCCGCCGACGCATGAAAAATTGACAGTGCTCTTTCAAAATTTCGTTCTAAAAGGCATTTGTAACCTTCAACCGGTATTTTTGCCGACGATTGAATAGTTTTTGGATCCAATAAAAAGAACCGGTAGCCTGCATATAGAAAAATGGAAGCACGGACCTTTTCATAAAGATTTTGCGTCGACTTTCGGAAATCTTCCAACTCTAAGAAAAAGGAACTCAGTTGATCCTGTGAAAGTCCTTTGCACAATACGGGGAAAGGGATATCGCGGATTGCAGGATCCTGTGATGTGATTGTATTGATAAATGGATTCATGTTCTTAAAATTGCGAATTGCGGATTGTCAATTGTGAACTGCAATCTGCAGCCGCGACGGGTCGTCGCGGATGTTTTTAAATTCACATAAACTATTCCGACACCAACGGTGTCGGCTACAGTGGTTAGTCGCGGAAGCAATTTACCATTCCTAGTTTACCGTTCACCGCTCCTATAATCTGCGAGAGTTTGAATTAAAGTTGTTAAAACTTCATCTCTCATTTGGCCGGCAAGTCCTAATGCAATTTGTGCCTGCAATAATCCGAACATTTTGCTGGTGTCGTAACGCTTTCCTTGAATTTCTAATGCCAGGTATTTGTCCTTTTGAGCGAGCCTTTGCTGAACCGGCGTAAGCAAAATATTCTTTCCGGGATTTGCATGGATTTCTTCAGATAAGAGATCGAACAAGATCGGTTGAAAAACATACATGCCGAAAAAACACAAATAATAACCGGCGCGCAGGCCGGCTGTTTTTAACTCAAGTTCCGCCCGGCTGACCGATGGTTTTTCGATTATTGTCTCAATTTGATAGACTCCATTATATGTCTTATAATTTCTTCCCGTTAAGGTCCCATATTTACTTATCTGGTGTTCAATTGTAGGATTAACGGCGGCAACAGAACATTCTTCCTGTACCGCAAGGTCTATGATCTGTTTTGAACAACGCTTATTTGAAAGGCAAGAGATAGACAGGTAATCTCCATGAAGGAGCAAAAATGGTTCATTTTTAACAAAATCCTTTGCCTGATACACAGCGTGGCCATAACCGAGGGCTTCTTCTTGAACGACAAATTTTACCCGGTCGAGAATATTTTTTATGTTTTGCGATTGAGATGCTGCCCAATGACCTTGTTGGTAGATTTTCAGCGATGTATGAGAGAGCTCTTGAAAACTTTCCAAATATTTTTCCTCATCACCGGCTGCGCAAACAATGCATATTTCTTCTATTCCGCTTTGCAGCGCCTCTTCTGCAATAATTTGAATAATCGGCTTATTCATCCCATCCACATCGATGAGCGGCAGCATAGATTTTTGTACTGTCGTGGCGGCGGGATACAATCTTTCATTTCTGGCCGCTGCAGTAATAACAGCTTTTTGTATTTTCATTTTACGGCAATAATCTTGTTTGAGTGAGTATTATCTTAAAGATATAACATTTATTGGCAAATATAAATAGTTCATAGTTCTTAGTGCTTGGTTCTTGGTTAATCGTGCTGAAGTGCTGTAGCCGCGACCGGTGGTCGCGGATCCGGCACCAGCTTGCCCGCCGCAGGAGGACGGTATCGGCTACAGGCGTTGGCCCTGGTATCATCGCAAATGGAATTGCATCCTTTCAAAATTCTTATTAAAAGCGTATATTTGTAAACTAAGAACGGTGCTGAAGTGCTGCAGTTCGACGTGCTGCGGTAGGAATATCTGGTCGGTTAGTTAGTTGTTTGGTTATTTGGTTCTTTTGTTCTTTGCTTTTTCAGTTTTCAGTTCTCAGTTATTTGGTTATTCAGTTATTCGGTTCTTTGGTTTATCAGCTATTAGTTCACCGGCTGCCTCTTAATTTGAATTACGCGATCGCGTAATAACATTATCAGACCTCCGGCTAGTTTACATGGAGAAAAAATGAAAAAAGCTCTTATCTCAGGCATAACAGGTCAGGACGGTTCATATCTTACGGAATTATTGCTGGAAAAAGGATATGAAGTCCATGGCATTATTAGACGAAGCAGTTCTTTTAATACCGCTCGAATCGACCATATCTTTAATGATCCCAAGCTGCATGACAATCGATTTTTTCTCCATCACGGTGATGTGACTGATGCAAGCAATATAAATCGTCTGCTTGAAAAAATTGAACCGGATGAAATTTATAATCTTGCTGCGCAGAGCCATGTCAAGGTCTCATTTGAAGTGCCCGAATATACGGCTCAGGTGGATGGTGTTGGAACGCTGCGATTTATCGATGCTATTAGGGAGACCGGGCTGAAAACGCGTTTTTATCAGGCCTCAACGAGTGAACTGTTTGGGAAAGCACAGGAAATTCCGCAAAGCGAAAAAACTCCATTCTATCCGCGGAGCCCATACGGTGTCGCAAAATTATACGGATTTTGGATTATAGTCAATTATCGTGAAGCATACGGAATCTACGCTTGCAATGGCATTCTTTTTAATCATGAATCCCCCAGACGCGGCGAAACCTTCGTGACGCGAAAAATTACAATTGCCGCAACAAAGATAAAATTGGGAATGGAGCAGCAGCTAAAACTCGGGAATCTTCATTCGAAACGGGACTGGGGATATGCTCCTGAATATTGCGAAGGAATGTGGCGAATTTTGCAGCAAGATCAACCGGAAGACTTCGTCCTTGCGACAGGTGAAACGCATACGGTGAAAGAGTTCGTTGAAGAGGCTTTTTCTCAGCTCGATTTTCATCTGGAATGGGAAGGCTCCGGCGAAAATGAAAAGGGAATCGATTCTCGAACCGGAAAAGTTCTTGTTGCAGTAGATCCGCGATATTATCGCCCGACCGAAGTCGACCTTCTGATCGGCAATCCGCAGAAAGCAAAAGATAAACTCGGATGGACGACGAAGACTACGTTTAAGGAGCTTGCTAAATTAATGGCGAAAGCGGATTTTGAGAAGATTAAAAAAAGAGGGTATTAGTTCGTAGTTCGTGGTTCGTAGTGCGTAGTTCGTTGTTCGTCTTTCAAAACCAAGAACTAAGAACAAAAAACGAAATAAGGGGGAAATATGGTCATTAGAAAATTTGAGGAAATCGAATCTTGGAAAAGGGCTCGGGAACTTACGAAAACGATATATGGTACTACGGGAAAAAGGAATTTTGCAAGAGATTATGGTTTGAAAGATCAAATTCAACGTGCATCTGTTTCAATAATGGCAAATATCCCTGAAGGTTTTGATGGTGGGTCAAAAAAAAGTTTTATCATTTTTCTACAATACGCATATCGTTCTGCCTCAGAAGTCCAATCTTTGCTTTATGTAGCCTTGGATTGTGACTACATTGATGTGAATGAATTTGAAAATCTTTCGAATAAAACGAAAGAGATTAAAAGTCTTATCGGTGGTTTCATACAGTATCTAAAAAACAATAAACCAAGCACTACGAACTAAGCACTAAGAACTATTAGCATGGAAAAAAATGATAAGATATACATCGCCGGCCATACCGGACTTGTCGGCTCGGCTCTCACTCGGAATTTACGGGCACAGGGCTATGCAAATCTTATATATTGCGATATAAGTGAGCTGGATCTAACGCGGCAGGATGCCGTAGAGAAATTTTTTGAATCGGAAAAACCGGATCATGTTTTTCTTGCGGCGGCAAAAGTGGGAGGGATTCATGCCAACAATTCACAGCCGGCGGAATTTATCTACATAAATCTGCAGATCCAAAATAATATTATTCACAACGCATTCAGAACAGGAGTGAAGAAATTATGTTTTTTGGGAAGCTCGTGCATTTATCCCAGGCTTTCACCGCAGCCGCTCAAAGAAGAATATTTGCTCGATGGAAAACTCGAGCCTACAAACGAGCCTTATGCAATCGCTAAAATCGCCGGCATTAAAATGTGCCAATCATACAACCGGCAATACGGTACGCATTTTATTTCGGTCATGCCCACCAATTTATTCGGAATCAATGATAATTTTGATTTGCAGACATCGCATGTACTGCCGGCATTGATCCGGAAGTTTATCGAAGCGAAGAAGTCGGGTGCTCCCACAGTGACGATTTGGGGAACAGGAACGCCGCGGAGAGAATTTTTATTCGTAGACGATATGGCGGATGCCTGCATCTATTTGATGAATCATTATGAAGGCAATGAATTTATCAATATTGGAAAAGGAAAAGATGCAACAGTTCTGGATGCTGCGAATGTAATCAAAGAAGAGGTTGGATTTAACGGCTCACTGATATTCGATACGTCGAAGCCTGACGGTACTCCGCAAAAGCTTCTTGATGTGTCGAGATTGAACTCTTTAGGCTGGAAAGCGAAAATATCTTTCCGGGAAGGAATAAGAAGAACGATAGAATGGTATGAGAAGCGGTGAACGGTGAACTGAAAACTGTGAATGGTGAACTGCAAACTGTAAACTGAAAAATAGGGGGAGAAAATGAATGACAGGCCGCATAAGAAGCTGGATCTTTGGCGTGAAGCTATCAAATTAGTTACTTATATATACGAAACAACAAAAATATTTCCGAAAGAAGAAGAGTTTGGACTAAAAAGCCAATTACGAAGAGCGGCTGTCTCTGTTCCGTCAAATATTGCAGAAGGATCGGCAAGAAAGACTAATGTGGATAAAATCCATTTTGTAAATATTTCAAACGGTTCATTGAGTGAAATTGATACTCAATTGGAAATTGCACTCAGGCTTAAGTATATTGATACGGCAGGATATGAATTGTTGGAAAATAAGATCATCATAGTACAAAAATTATTAAGCGGCCTCATTCGGAAATTAAAACAATAAATTTTTAACTGTTCACAGTTTTCCCTTTACAGTTCACAAGGAATAATAATGAGATCTATCGTTACGGGGGGCGCCGGTTTTTTGGGATCGCATTTATGCGATCGGCTGCTTAAAGAAGGGCATGAAGTGGTGTGCATCGATAATCTTCTTACGGGAGATACTGCAAATATTGCACATCTTGCCGGGAATAAAAATTTTAAGTTCATTTATCACGATGTGACCAACTATATTTTTATAGACGGGTCGGTCGATTTTATATATCATTTTGCTTCACCTGCAAGTCCGATCGATTATTTGAAAGTGCCTATCCAGACTTTGAAAGTCGGTTCTTTGGGAACTCATAAAGCACTCGGTCTTGCAAAAGCTAAGAAAGCTCGGTTTTTTATTGCCTCGACATCGGAAACGTACGGCGATCCGCTTGTCCATCCGCAGACGGAAGAATACTGGGGGAATGTCAATCCGGTCGGTCCACGGGGCGTTTACGACGAAGCAAAACGCTTTGCGGAAGCAATGACAATGGCATATCATCGATATCACGGCCTGGAAACCCGTATTGTGCGCATTTTTAATACTTATGGCGAGCGCATGCGTGTGGGTGATGGAAGAGCGATTCCTGCATTTTTATCTCAATCTCTGAGAAATGAAGACGTAACGGTTTTTGGCGACGGAAAACAGACCCGCAGTATTTGCTATGTCTCCGATTTGATCGACGGCATATATAAGTTGATGATGTCCGATTATTCTATGCCCATGAATATCGGTAATCCGGACGAAGTAACAATGCTGCAGTTGGCACAGGAAATCATCGAGTTGACAAAAAGTAAGAGCAATATCGTTTTTCAAAATCTCCCGCAGGACGATCCGAAAGTCCGTCAACCCGATATTACAAAAGCAAAAAGCATTTTGAACTGGGAACCGAAAATCAATCGGATCGATGGACTGAAAAAGACAGTGGAGTATTTTAAAATAAAAGTGCTTCATTAGTTCATGGTTCTTGGTTCGTAGTTCGTAGTGCGTAATTGACTGCTAACGGCAGCATGTTGAACTAAGAACCAAGAACTACGAACTACAAACTACGAATTAAAAACATGACCTTCTCCTTTATCATCCCTACGTATCAAGAAGAAAAGTATATCGCGGCTTGTCTTGAATCCATCCGAAATCAAATCCTTGAAAATGATGAACTGGAAATTATCGTTTCGGATGCATGCTCAACGGATATGACGCGCTCGATTGCACAGCGATATACGGAAAAAATAGAAATAACGGAAAAAAGAGGAATTGCAATCGGAAGAAATTTGGGAGCCGCTCAAGCAAAAAATGAAATTATTGTCTTCATTGACGCCGATACTGTTCTTGATCCTTCTTTTTTGTCGGAGTGTAAAAAAACATTTACAGATAAGACCATTATCGGTATGACAGGCATTGCTCATCCTTATGATGGTTCGTTCCTGCCCCGTTTTGTTTATACCGGAACTTACATTCTTGTTCGTTTTTTCTCTTTTTGGGGACTGAACTTATTCCCTGGAATTTGTGCAGCTTATAGGACAGAATCATTTCGGAATGCCGGCGGATTTCGGGAAGATCTGGGAGTTGTCGAAGATCTTGATTTGAGCCGGCGCATCTCGCAATTAGGCAAGTGTGCGGTACAGAAGAAAGCAAAGGCCGGCGTTTCAACACGACGACTTGAGGAAAATCTCTTTTCGACTGTTTTTTTCCATATTTGGAACGAATTACGATATCTTATGACAGGACATGCAGCACGATCATACCCGAAAACCGAAGAAATGCGAAACTGGAAAGACTTGTGGAAGCGGTGAAGTTCATAGTTTTTGGTTCGTGGTGCTTAGTTCGTGGTGATTAGTTTTTTAAATTCAGAAATAAGAACTACGAACTATCTTTATGTTACGCTGGATTGTGATTATATTGTAAGAGATGATTTTGATAAAACTTTAAAGATTTCCGCGACGACCTTCCGATAATATTTTGCGATATTCTCGGGACAGGCTGTCGCGGCTACGGAAGGATGATTTGTGTATTTGCCGAAGATACAGATGCAAATATAGGAATAAGGAGCAAGCGTTCTATGAAGAAATATTTTATCGTCTTTTGTATCCTGAATTTTGTTTTTGCTGTTCGGGCATTCGCTCAAGTTGTATATCTTCCTGTATCGAATGAAGTGTATGACTTCCTGAAGAGAATGTCCAGCAAGGAGCTTCTTACGGATTATAAAGATGCTGCGAAGCCGTTGTCGAGAATGTATATTGCAAAAGAATTGCGAGAGCTTGAGGATATGGAGGATAAAATGACCTCCATCGAACGAGAAACATACGAATTCTATGTCACAGAGTTCAAGTATGAACTCTTAAAACTTGCGGGAGACAACGAGCCAAGTGAAACGCGGTGGCATATCCTCTCAAAAGAACTAACCGGCGGCATACTCAATATGGATATCGATTATCAATTCTCACACGACCTTGCAGGCGGCGAAAAAACAGATCTTTATACAAAAGGATTGAGGTTAGACGGTTATCTTTTCAATTCGATGGGCTTTTATTTCAATCTGGACGACAATAAGGAGCTTGGCAGCAATCTGAATTTTTATAAACTCAACACTCCAGATAAAGGCGTGGTATCTTCAACAGGCAACAATCTTCCTCCATATTCATTAGATGTGGATCCTCTGAAGTCGCCCGCGCTTTCTGAATTGGATTACGATGAGATCGATGCACAATTTACATATCAGATCGGCAGCTTTGCTCTTTCCTTAGAGAAAACGAACGACATCTGGGGATACGGCGAAAACGGGAATGTCATTTTTTCCAATAAGGCTCCATCATATCCACAATTCAAGATGCGCGTGCCTCTTTGCGATGATATAGAATTTGTCTATTTCCATGCAGAATTAAATTCAAACGTCATCGATTCCGCATTAAGCTATTATTCCTATACACCCGGGGCGGCGGAGTTTCGAGAAGTCGACCGTCCCAAATACATTGCAGCACATGAATTAGAGATGATGATATGGAACGGTGTAGATCTCTCACTTGGAGAGTCCGTTGTGTACAGCGACAGGGGGCCGCTTCTCATGTATATGATTCCTATTATGCTCTTTAAGGCAGGGGAGCATTATAACGGAAACAAAGATAATTGTCAATTCTTCGGAAGCTTAGATCTGAACGTAATTAAAAATACAGACCTCTATACGTCGCTCTTTATCGACGAAATAAATATCGATAAACTATTCAACGGATTGTATTCGCGGGAACAGATTGCTTTCACGATCGGGGGACATACATACGATGTCCTTTTAGACAACCTGGAATTATCGGCAGAATATACGAGAGCAAATCCCGGAGTTTACGATCATCAATATAAAGCAACGACATATACCAACAACGGATACGTTCTTGGTGATTGGATAGGTCAAAATGCAGACGACCTTATTATGTCTGCGGCATATAGGCTTATGCGGGAGTTGAAGCTGAGTGTTTACAACGAAATTTTTCGTAAAGGATCACCGATGCCTATAAGTGATCAATATGAAGCAAACCAAGGAGGCTTTGCTTTCTTAGACGGGCTGCTTCATGAGGAGCGAATGTACGGCATCAAAGCCCATTACCAGCCGCTGCGAGATGTTTTTTTTGATGCAAAGGCTCAATTTCATACTCTCACAGATGAAGCAGATCCGGCATCGAATTATTACAAACGATTTGAGTTTTTGATTTCGGCGTCTTTAGGTTTGTGGTGAGTTAGTTCGTAGTTCGTGGTGCTTAGTTCTTAGTGCTTAGTTCTTAGTTCTTGGTTCGTAGTTATTGGTTCTTTGGTTTATGCAACGAATGTTTCATTGTGGCCGCGAACGGTGGTCGCGGAACACGTTAGATGATATTGATGTTGCCGGCATGTTTACGAGTACGGAATGTTGTCTGAAGTTCTTTTTTGGGCATTTTTTAACATAATTTATGCAAAAACATCGTTTTCAGCGTAAAAATTAAACTTCTTCGCCAAATAAGTGTCCAATATATTGAATGAGCGTCATTGAAGACCGGGAACTTGTAGAGAAATTCCAAAAAGGCGATGAGACCTCGTTCAACGAATTAGTAAAACGATATCAGGAGAAGATATATTGGATCGCACGGCGCATCGTTGCGGATCATGACGCTGCCGATGATATTGCACAAGAAGTTTTTATAAAAGCATATTCGGCATTGAAAGATTTTCGCGGAGAATCCGCTGTTTATACATGGCTCTACCGTGTGACAGTTAATTTATCATTGAATTTTGTTCGGCGGAAAAAAGTAAGGAATTTTTTTCGGATCGATGATTTTTTTGAATTGGAAGCAGAAGAAAACGAAAATCCGGATAAAATATTCGAGTCAAAAGAACATAATCAATTGTTGAATGAAGCCATACAACAATTGCCGGAGAAACAAAAAACGGTTTTTGTTTTGCGTTATCAGGAAGAATTGTCGTATGAAGAAATTTCTAAAATTGTAAACACGTCTATAGGCGGGTTAAAAGCAAATTATTTTCATGCTATAAAGAAGATAGGAGAGTATGTCAATCGTGCACACAAGACACGTTCATCTTGATCTTGTCGATTATCTTGAAAACAACGTCGACGAAGCCGCACAGTATCGAATTTCGGAGCATCTGAGGAAATGTGAACGGTGCCGGGAAGATATGGAAACTATTGCATCAGCTTTATCAGGACTAAAATCGGTATCGGCCGAATCGCTGCCGCAGGCATATTTTACCGGATTTCTTTCCCGTGTTCGGGAAAGCCTCGAAAAGAAATCGGAGAAAAATATTCGATGGAATCCACGCATTGTCTATGTAACAGCTCCCGTGCTTTCCATCATGGTGTTCATTTTCCTGCTTCTGAAAGCGCCGCTGCCCGATCAGCCGCAGATCCTGAAAGAAAGCATCATGTCGATTATTGTAAATCTTTCTCCCGACGATATCGCTGAGGTCATGGGATCACAATTGCATGGAGAAGTAATGCTCGAAGCGGAAAATCCCCAGGCATATAATTTGCTTCTTAAAAAGCAGTTTAATGCATCAAAAGTTGTCAAGGACGCCCTCGATGATAAGTCTGTGTCTCCATCATTAAATGAAAATGATTATCAGGTTGTTATCGAATCTATGAATGATGAACAGGTCGATCATATTCTTGTGAGATTGAAAGAAAGGTCGCTTTTATGAAACGTTTATTTATAATCCTTGCGCTCTCCTTTTTTCTTATCCTCTTGAACGGAAATTTCGCTTTTTCACAAGACGGTCGTCCGGGAGCGGCTAAATTCGAACAATTTAAAAAAATGCGAATTATCGAAGCGCTTCACTTGGACGATGAAACTGCAATCCGGTTTGTGACAAAGTATAATAAATTTACAGAAGAAATGAGGGAAGCTGGAAAAAAGAGAAATGAGGTTATCGCACGGTTGGATGATGCTCTGAAAAACAAGGCAAGCGAAGAAGCACTCGATAAAATTATTAAAGAATTCCTTGTGTGCGATGATCGGGCGGGAGATATTAGAAATAAATTTTATCAGGATCTTAAAGATGTCTTTACGATGAAGCAGCTTGCACAGTTTATTGTCTTCGAAAAAAACTTTAATCAAAATATTCGTGAAATAATGCGGGAAATAACTCAGGAGAGAGAAAGAAGAGAACCTTGAAGAACTGTAAACTGTGAATGGTGAAATAGTAAATAGATATTAAGCTAATTCGCCGATTAACCAAAGAACCAAATAACCAAATAACTAACGAACTAACGAACTTAAAAATTTCAACCTCAACACTGCAGCCTGCCCGACTGCTGACGCCTGCCAAAATGCGCAGCGGGTTGGCAGTCACGCAGGCAGGCACATCGAATGTTGAACCTTTGAACCGAATTTATTTAGATTATAGCGCTGCGACTCCTATCCATCCCGATGTCGCTGCCGTCATGAATTCTATTGCAGAGGAATATCCCGCAAATCCATCTTCTGTGCATTGGGACGGGCGGCAGGCAAGAAAAAGGCTTGAGGAAAGCCGTGAGACTATTGCGCGTGAACTTGGGGCCGCGAATGAGGAAATATATTTTACAAGCGGTGGAACAGAGTCGGACAATTACGCTCTTCTTGGGACATTTGCAGCCGCGAAAGAAAAGGGTAAGAACCATCTTATTGTCAGCGCTATTGAACATCACGCGGTTTTACATGCATCTGAATATATTCGTTCTCTTGGAGCAGAACTAACGGTCGTTCCGGTTGATAAAAACGGAGTGATCGACCCGAAAGACGTTTTCGATGCTCTTCGGCCTTCGACTTTCCTTATTTCAATTATGCTTGTGAACAATGAAATCGGAACTGTACAGCCCGTTTTTGAGATCGCCCGGCATGCGAAGGAAATGGGAGTTTCCGTACACACGGATGCCGTCCAGGCAGCCGGAAAACTTAATTTTGACTTACATTCTTTGCCGGTAGATCTCCTCTCCATCTCAGCGCATAAAATCTACGGACCAAAAGGAATAGGCGGATTGTTTGTGCGAAAAGGGACGTCTTTAAAACCGCTTTTCTTCGGCGGAGGACAGGAAGCCGGAAGACGGCCGGGAACTGAAAATATCGCAGCTGCTGCCGGATTTGCCGTGGCATTGAATTTATGTAAAATGAAATTAGAATCCGAAAATACGCGATTGGCAAATTTAAAATCTTTACTGTCGAGCGAGATTAAAAAGCACTATCCGAATGTCATTGTGAACGCCGAAGATGTGGAAGCTATTCCTCAAATCCTGAACATTTCGTTCGATTCGAAAGATTACAACATCCAAGGAGATGCATTGATCCTTGGCATGGATCTGCATGGGATCTCGGTTACAAGCGGATCTGCATGCACTTCAGGCAGCCTGCAGCCATCTCATGTGCTCATGGCGATGGGACATGACGAAGCGACAGCACGTGCGTCGATCAGATTTTCAACGGGTAACTGGACAACGGAGCAGGATATCCAAGATGCAGTTCAGGCGCTTCAAGAAGTTATGAAAACAGTTCTTAGTTCGTAGTGCGTAGTTCGTAGTTCGTCGTGTGTAGTTCGTAGTGCGTGGTTCGGGGGTATGTATTTAGCGAACCAACTAAGAACCATTCCACTATCATCCCATAACGAAGCAACCGCGACGACCCGTCGCGGCTACAAAGTAGATGTTATGGCTTCCAGCATCATCCCATAACGCAGTCCCTGCCGGCTGACTACGATTTCCGGAATTGAAAAATAAGAAAGCACTTCTTTAAGAATGAGTATCCCGCCCAGAATAATATCTGCACGATCGGGGAGAATCGCCGGATAGTGTAAAATTTCCGGAAGAGTGAGCTTTGCAAGACGTTCAAAAATGGTGTCGATGTGAGATTTGGGAAGTCTATAACCATGAATCTTTAAACCATCGAAAAATTCTAAATTCTGATCAAGTGCTGCAAGTGTCGTCAATGTTCCAGCAACACCATATAATATGGAACCATCTGCAAATGGGGGAAAGAATTTTAACTGGTTCCGTATATAGTCATTTGCCGTATGAAGAGCCTCAAGATCTGGAGGAGATTTTCTCAAGATTCTTTCCGTCAGTCGAACGGATCCGATATCGAGACTTTTATTTTCAAGAATGTTTGATCCACAGCCATAAATCAATTCAGTGCTTCCTCCGCCTATATCAAGCACACCGCGAACGGCATTTGACTCCGGAAATCCCCACAACGCTCCTCGATATGTCATGAGAGCCTCTTCGACGCCGGAAAGGATGCGAATTTTAATCCCGGTATGATCAAAAATGAACTTTACAAATTCTTCCCGATTTTCAGCATCCCGCAATGCGCTTGTTCCGCATGCTCTGATTGCTTCAACTCCTTCCAATAGAGCGATTTGCCGATATGATTGAACAAATCCTAACACACGTTCAAAAGTCTCAGGAACGAGGAATCGGTTTTCATCGACTCCCTTACCAAGACGTGCAATTGCATGTTCATCACGTATGATTCTGGTTATCCGATGTCCCTCAATCTCAGCAATAAGCATGAGAATGGTGTTTGTACCGATGTCAATCGCTGCGATCTTAGTTCGTCGTTCGTTGTTCGTAGTTCGTAGTTTGTGATTCATGTCTTTAACGAGTCGTTTATAATTCATGGTTCAAAATTTTTAGTCAAGAGCAAACCACGAACCCAGCACTAAGAACTAAGAACCTTTTTAATATTTTGATAGAGCAACGGCAAGCCATTCATTCTCCGCAATATACTCCACCACAGAGAGCCGCTGTTTTGTAAATAATGGAATAAGCGTTTCATAATCCGTTGTAAGTATTCCGGAAAAAATTATAATATTTCCTTTTTTGACCTTTTTCGAAAGGAAATGGAGGAACCTTGTAATGGTAGGAACATCAATGTTGGCGATTATAAGATCAAATGTTCTATTAGGCATCTTATGAGCGCTTCCGAGCAGAACATGCACCTTTGTCTCGACTTTGTTTTTTTTAACGTTTTCACGGGCATTAGAGAGCGCCCAGGCATCATTATCGATGGCAATTGCGGAATGTGCGCCTAATTTTATGCAGGCAATAGCTAAAATACCAGTCCCGCAGCCAAAATCTATGATTTTATCCCCTTTTTGAAGATATCGCTCAAGCAATGCAAGACTCAAACGAGTTGTTTCATGATGTCCTGTACCAAATGACATTTTGGGATCTATATGCAGGACAATTTTGCCCATATCTTTTATTCTTAATTTTTTCCATGACGGCTTTATGATAATGGATTTTGTAGCTTCTACAATGCCTGTCTGAGATTCCCATTTAGCATTCCAATTTTCTTCATGTATGATCTTGTGTGAAACTGTTAAATGCAATTGTGAAAATTCATTAGCAAATTTTTCTAATGTACTATATAGGCTATTTGCAATGGTTTTGAATGATACCTGCGTAGATATATAACAGGAAAGGGAGTCCTGTTCCTGCAAGAAACCAGTAAACCCTATCATTGATAATTGGCCTGAAAGAAGGTCTTGATGAGAGAGTGGGATTGTAATTATAAATTGATGCCATTTTTTATTATGCATATTCATTTCTTTTAGTTTTTTAGTTCGTGGTGCATGGTTCGTAGTTTGGTCGTTAATGATAATACGCACAATGAACTAAGAACCACGCACCACGCACTACGAACTACGCTCTTTAAATTAATCATTCCTAAATTCTGACAATATTTCACCAATCTTGTCTTGCATATTTCGATAAACATCCGGCGAGTCTAAAAAATTCTGTATCATAATCGAAAACGCAAGCAATTCTCCATCCTTTGTCCGGACATATCCGGCAAGGCAGCTTACACCGTTGAGTGTTCCCGTTTTTGCCATTAAATTGGCTTGAGCGTTTGTTCCTGCCATTCTGTATTGCAATGTTCCGTCGATGCCGGCGATAGGAAGCGCCGCCGAAAAACGTTTGAATAAATTTGGATTTTTATGCATTTCGACTAAGAGATGCACAATGATGTGGGAAGAAAGAAGGTTATAACGCGAGACACCGGATCCGTCAACGATGCGATATTTTGTCGTATCAATTCCAATGGATGCCATGAATTGATTTACAACGTATATGCCTTTCTTAGAAGTTGCAGGTAAAGAATATTTTTGCGCAGAAAGCGTTTTTAAAATGTTTTCAGCGGAAAGATTATCGCTTATTTTCAAAGCATGAATAAGAACGGTGTCAAGAGATATCTCATGCACGGCAACACAAGAAGCATGTGCCGGCGCAACGCCGGTTGTCAAAGATCCATTTACTAAAATTCCATGCCGAGACAAAGACTCTTTCAATAATTGTCCCGCATAAAGTTCCGGCCTGCGAAGAGAAAGAGAGAATGTCCTCGGCGTGTCCGCTGACAGCACTTCTCCTTCAACGATGATCGTATTGGGCCAGAGAGAAGATGGCCTTCGAATTTTGAAAGGTTGGCGTATGGAATCCGAGACTGTTAAGGTCGAATTCAGAATCTGTACAAACGAAGTCGAGGGATCGAGTGTCACGACAGCCGGATCGCCGATTCTGAATGCCGGTTGCACATGGACTTCAATGCAATTCTTATTGATCGACAGCGCAGAAATGCATGCTTCGTCCGGATCCGGTTCATCGTCCCACATCCATCCCATCCCCCACGGTTGATCGTCAAAAAAAGATGCATCAACGCAAATTCCTTCCCGTACCTGCAGTAATGTCCCGCATCCTAAGCTGAAAAGCTAATGTGTCTAAATCGCATTTTTGTAAATCCGGGTCGCCATAGCCTTTCAGATAGATTTTATCTGCTGTACCTCCGGTATCTATAGTGTCTGCCAAAAGTGTCGTCTTGAATGTGTAATTGTTCTGCAACCCTCCAATTGCACTTGCTATTGTAAAAAGTTTAAGCGTAGAGGCAGGAAGGAGAAGCAGAGAACTGCTGCGATCGTATAATATCTCATTTCTGTCGACAGAAACAATTTTAATGCTCGCAGTGGTTTGTGCGAAGGCGGAGTCGGAAAGCAGGGCATCAATTTCATGCTTTAGAAGTTTTTTTGGATCGGAAGCAAATGGGAAAAAAGAAGCGGTTGTGCAGCCGCAGAATGAAAGGAGAATGCATAAATATATGATGTTTTTAAAATGCATGTTGAGCGTTTTTTTTGTTCTTAGTTCTTAGTTCGTGGTTCGTAGTTCGTGGTATATTAAACTTCAGCACTACGCACAAAGCACTACGAACTAAGAACCAAGCAACTACGAACTAAATATATATTGTCTTAAAAATCATCAAGAAGCAAGATCGATCAACTGTAAAAAATAGATGGGCTCCATCTGACAGATGGAGCCCATCTTACGAACCAAGCACCAAGAACCACGAACTAAGAACAAGATAGCTCTTCTTGTTTTAGGCGTCAAATATGGCTATATTTCAATGATTAATCATTGTCAAAAGGAATATATGCTGGACTTTTTTAAAAATTTATTCGGCTCGAAACATGAGCATGACGTCGAAATTCTCTACCCCCTTGTTGAAGAAATTAATGCGCATTTCGAAAAGCTTCAAACACTCTCCGATGAAGAATTAAAAGCGAAAACTGCGGAATTCAAGAGTAAACTTTCGGATGCAGTCCATCCTGTTCGAGAAGCAATTGAAAAAGCAAAGGAAGATTTAAAAACGGTCGTTACGTTCGAAGAACGGGAACACCTGTACAATATGATCGACGATTTGAACGCCGAACTCGATCGGAAAATTGAAGACACGCTGGAGGAGCTTTTGCCGGAAGCGTTTGCCGTCGTAAAGGATGCATGCAGGCGGTTAGTCGGACAGTCATGGGATGCTGCAGGAAATAAAATTGTTTGGGATATGATTCCCTTTGACGTCCAGTTAATTGGCGGCATAGTTTTGCATCAAGGAAAAATTGCAGAAATGGCGACGGGAGAGGGAAAAACCCTTGTTGCAACTCTCCCGTGTTATCTCAATGCGCTTTCCGGCAGAGGCGTACATGTCGTTACAGTGAACGATTATCTTGCCGAACGCGATAGTTTATGGATGGGAAAAGTATTCGAATTTCTTGGATTGACTGTAGGCTGTATTCTTCAAAATATGGATCCGCAGCACCGGCGAATCCATTATGGAATGGATATCACATACGGCACAAATAACGAATTCGGCTTCGATTATTTGCGCGACAATATGGTGGTCAACGCAGAAGAAATGGTGCAGCGGCCTTATAATTACGCTATTGTCGATGAAGTCGATTCCGTGTTGATCGACGAAGCCCGTACACCGCTTATTATCAGCGGGCCGGTCGCATCGGAAGATCATAAATTCGATGAAATGAAACCTTACATCGAACGGCTTTACAAGGCGCAGCTCAACTTAGTTGCCAAGATCACATCCGAAGCGGAGATTCTCGTGCAGCAGCAGCGTGCAGAGGAAGCGGGAGTATTGCTGCTGCGTGCGCAGCGCGGATTGCCCAAGAATAAAAAACTTCTCAAATTGTTTTCGGAGCCCTCAAATAAAACTCTGTCGCAAAAAACAGAAAATACATATTTGCAGGATCAAGGCGTGCGCATGCATGAAATAGACGACGAGCTCTATTTCGCCATCGATGAAAAATCGCATGTCATCGACCTGACCGACAAAGGACGTGAATTTCTTGCTCAGGCATATCACGGCAACGACAAAGATATTTTTATCATTCCGGACATAGGTACGGAATTGAGCCTTATTGAAGGCGACGATTCTCTTTCTTTTGACGAGAAGCAGCGGAAAAAAGATGACGCCAATAAATTATTCGCCGAACGCAACGATCGAATTCATACAATTCTCCAGCTCTTGCGCGCTTATTGCCTCTATGAGAAAGACGTAGAATACGTGGTCTCAGATGACGGCAAGATTATGATCGTCGATGAATTTACGGGACGCTTGTTGTCCGGGCGGCGCTATTCCGAAGGATTGCATCAAGCGATCGAAGCAAAAGAAGGTGTTAAAGTCGAACGGGACACTCAAACGCTTGCTACAGTGACGCTGCAAAACTATTTCCGCATGTATAAAAAGCTTTCCGGTATGACCGGAACAGCGGAAACCGAAGCACCTGAATTCTTCGATATTTATAAATTGGATGTCGTTGTTGTTCCGACCAACAAACCGATGGTACGGGATGATGAAGACGATCATGTTTTTAAAACAAAACGTGAAAAATATAATGCGGTCATCGGTGAAATAGAGCGCCTCAGGGAAAAGCAGCAGCCTGTACTTGTCGGTACGACAAGCGTCGATGTTTCGGAAACCATCAGTCGGATGCTTAAGAGGAAGGGCATTCCGCATAATGTGCTGAATGCAAAGCAGCATCAGAGGGAAGCGGAGGTCGTTGCACATGCCGGACTTCCGGGCGGTGTAACAATCTCGACGAACATGGCAGGCCGTGGAACGGATATTAAACTTGGGCCCGGTGTAACGGAAGTCGGCGGGCTGCGCATCATAGGAACGGAACGTCATGAATCGCGCCGTATTGATCGTCAGTTGCGCGGACGCGCAGGACGTCAGGGAGATCCGGGCTCCTCACGTTTTTATCTATCTCTTGAAGACGATCTGATGCGCCTTTTCGGGAGCGAGCGGATTGCACGGGTTATGGAACGCATGGGACTCGATGAGGGAGAAGTTATTCAGCATCCGATGATCACACGATCCGTCGAACGCGCACAGAAAAAAGTAGAAGAGAACAATTACGGCATACGAAAGCGTTTATTGGAATACGACGATGTGATGAACCAGCAGCGGGAAGTAATCTATTCGCGCAGGCGACATGCCCTTCTGGGTGAACGAATAAGAGACGACATCTTCGATATGCTTCATGAAGCTTCAGTCAACATTACACGAAAATACTATGGTGATGGAAACATCGATGAATTGAAAAATGAAGTCCGTGCGCGGTTTTTGGTTGATCTTGCAATAAATGCGGATCAATTTCAACGGCTCGGCGAAAAAGGGGTAAGTGATGAAGTTGAAAAATCCGCACAGGAATTTTATCTTCGGAAAGAAGAACAGCTTGGTCCGGTGTTAATGGGGACTCTGGAAAAAATGGCAATGATGCAGGTGATCGATGCAAAATGGCGCGATCATTTGAGGGAAATGGACGATCTGAAAGAAGGAATTCACCTCCGGGGATACGGTCAAAAAGATCCTTTGCTCGAATACAAAACAGAAGCTTTCAATATGTTTTTGGAGCTGATGGATTTGATCTCTGCAGAGGTTCTCGATCTGGTCTTTAAACTGTACCCGGAACGACCGGAACAGCTGCCTTCCCATCGTCCGCGCAAAGCTCCCCGCCGGGAAGAGATGGTTCTAACGCATGACTCCGCCGCGGGAGCTGGTTTTGCATCGAATAAAGAATCCGCAAGCGGTGAAGCGCAAAAATCCGGCAAATCTGCACCGCCTAAGGTTCAAACAATTCATGCAGCGGAAAAAGTGGGCAGAAATGAACCGTGTCCCTGCGGCAGCGGGAAAAAATATAAAAATTGCCATGGAGCTTAGGAAGTTATTTAGTTCGTAGTTCGTAGTTTTAAAGACCAAGCCCTAAGAATCAAGAACTAAGAACTTTTTCAATTCAAAGTTTACCGTTCTAAAAAATATGAAAAAAATTGAAGCAATTATACGTCCCTATAGATCAGATGATGTCCGGGAAGCTCTGAATGCTATCGGCATTCGCGGCATAACGGTCACGGAAATTAAAGGCTACGGCAGGCAAAAAGGACATACTGAAATCTACCGCGGTTCTGAATATCAAATCGAATTCCTCCCTAAGGTAAAGCTGGAAATCGTTGCGAATGATCAGATGGTCGAACAAATAATTGCGACCATTATTCAATCTTCAAAAACGGGAGAAGTAGGAGATGGAAAAATATTTATTTCCGATGTCGAGGATGTTATTCGCATCCGGACAGAAGAATCGGGAGAAGAGGCGGTTTAAAATTGCGAATCGCAAAGAAGTTCTTAGTTCTTAGTTCTTAGTGCTTGGTGCCT
>CAVYML010000009.1:0-1688312 GCA_963769605.1 Ignavibacteriota bacterium
CTGCAAATGCTGAAAAAACAAATGGGACAGGTACGACGGGTTTAGCAGCGCAGTGCCGACTGCAAGAATATCCTGCTTGCTGTCTAATTTTGCAAGCAAACTGCCGAGTGTAACCGGAAAATTGGTCAGGCTGACTTCGTTGGAAAGTCCGACTGAAATAATAAATCCGATGCTGCATTGGAGAAAAATAGAATCACCAAATAAAGAAACAGATTTATGCACCAGATGGGCAGAGCTGCTTTTCCAGAGAATTTCCACATTAATAATCCGGCTCTCCTTCATGCCGCAGCATTGCATGGCATGGAAGTAGTCGGATTTCTTATAGTACGCTATCCGCTCAGCAATAAGATCGATAATCTCCAGCGAACACAAGAGACCGATCACGCAGGCCATCCAGAGCGTCTGTCCGGCGGCGGACTGCAGTATGCCGTAATCCATCCACAGACTCAGTATAATATATCCGATAAGCAGTCCGATGATCTGCGGAACTGAACGAATAAGATTGAGCATGAAAAATACAGGCAGAAAGAAAAATTTCTTTTTACCGTTTTCGAGGAAATAGAGGAGTAGAGCACATCCCCACCCCAGGCCAAGCGCGGCTGCCACTGCTGCCGCCGCTCCAAAGAATGTGTTGAATATCGCAGCCTGAAGAAGTTCATAGGACAGCGGATCAAGGAATAAAGCATCCCATATCCACACGGCAATCATACCAAGGAGCCAGAACAAAATCCAGCGTGCGTCTTTCCGCTGCTGAAGAATCCTCCAAAGATCGGTCAAGGTCTGCGTCATGTCAGGTCCTGTTCTCATATTGTGCCGATTCGTACGCAAACCAATAATCGACAATGATTTCTGTCCCTTTGACGACCATAAAAATCCCGAACATAATCACTAATGCCGCTTCGTACCGATAATTAAGAATGTCCTGCAGAAGTTCGTAGCAAAGATGTCCCTGAATATTCAGCGCCATTTCGATTATGACGAGTCCCGAAATTAGGAACGATGCATATTGTTTCATGGTAGGAATATACTGAAACCGCGCATTCATGTACACTTGCTGCAGCACATGCATTGGAAAGTTTTTTCGCCAGTGCAGAAGCGACCGGAGATTAATGCCCCCCGGGATATTCCAATCGTATGAATTGTGTAAACCTTTTACGACGGCCGTTTCCACGTATCCTTTTCTGCTCTCTGTTAGAAGAAACGTATAAAATTTATGTGCATAGTTGATCAGCAGTCCGTTGGAAACGACAGCGAGGACGACCATAAACACCCATTGTGCGGTATCGATCGTCGATTTAAAGGAGTAAACGATAATATACGCCGGGGCAAATAAAACAAGCGAAGCCCCTCCTTTACAGCATGCCTTTAAACCAAAAACGGCGCAACGACCCGCCTCTTTTGCCGGAAGGTCTCCGCTGCGGATTTTTTTAACCATCAAGCGAAGCTGCTGAGATGCACGAAGAAGATAAGAAGATTTCTGTTGTTTGTATTGTATGAAGCTGAACAATGCAAGCGTATGAACTGCATAGTAACTTACAACCAGTACAAGTATATAGACGAAAATAAAATTCAGATACATACCGGCAAGATCGGCAGTACCCCGCCACGACAATCCCCTCGGAGCGCTGCCGGTCTTATAGACCTTATTCGTATACTGCTCGGTTCGATACGCGTCAATCGACTGCAGGACAGAATCGCTGCGCGATTTTTCGGAAGGATAAAAAACATCGAGCGTTTCACGAAAAAGCGATTTCTGCATCGGGCTGCCGAAATCGACATTCTGCAGTTTGGCCATCATTTCGATCAATTCATTGCGCTGCTGCCGTTCGTTTTTCTCTCTGTCAACTCCGACAGCAAGCAGCAAAATAAATACCGCCAATACAAAAAGAATCGATGCAAGATGATCGAATAGTTTTTTCCGAAAAGCCGTATAAAATACTAAAAACAATATTGTCCTGGGAATTTTGTTTTTCATTTTTGGCGAATGTCGATTTTCCCGGGAGATCCGGCAGCGTCATAATTTGTTCCGAGCAGAATATTGTCTATATCCCCTGCCAGATAACGCGTACTTTCCGAATATTTTTCCGCATATTCTACCGGTTCGAGCACACATGCATACTGCCGTTCAAGCGCAAGAAACCTCCACTGCGGAGCTGTCTTTCTTGTGTTTGTCTCCGCATTGAAATATGCAAAAAGCGCTTTCAGCGCAGTATTCGCTTCAATCAGCTTGGATTGAATCCGTTTTTGCATTGCATCGGTGAGAGGAAGATCAGAATTCGGAGTTTTTTTTGTTCCGATAACGATATATTCAGTTGGATCCGATAAATCGATCCAGCCGTATTGCGGGCGTGAACCGACAAGTCTTACAAATGTTTTTCCGCCGAGTCGAAAATACCGTTCAAGAATTTTTCCTCTTTGCAGTTGAAAGGTCTTTTTTTTATCCGGTGTAATCAGATTCATTTTTACGGCTGCAAGACGCACCGTATCGCTTAACGGAATCACGTCTTTATAAACATGCATCATTCCGAGCTTGTTTTTGCCGAGAAGTTCGAGCGTATCGACCTTGATCAGATAATACACATTGCCTTGAATTTCGACCTTGAGGCAGGGGGTAAAATCATCATTCAACTTCGCCGCGGCATCGAGGATTTTCATCGGAGAGAACGGCACGATGATCTTCCGTTCCTCAGGAGTAATACGCTGCTGGTAGCGATTGTAGATAAGCAAATTCTCAACATGCTCGACAAGAAGATATTCGATGGAAGGCTGCCGGAGCCGTGCCCGAGCGGGCACAGCGAACAAAAACAAAGCAAAAGCTAGAACAGCAAGGTTTTTCCGCCCTGCTGAAAAATACTTTATCTGCGCCAGGCTCAATTGCCAGCAGCTTCTTTCCATTTTTTCACTGTAGAAAGCTGCGAAGCGACTCCATAAAGCTGCACGCTTGCACTGTCCAACTGCGTACTAAAATACGCAAGCGATGGAATGGAGAAGAGCCAGACACCGAGGCACATCTGATGCTCCAACTGATCCACACGTTCCGCATACGCCTGCTTATCCCCGATTTCGCGTGTGGACATAAACCCGTAGATATAATGCAGAAGAGTATTCACATCACTGCTGTCGGCACGCCGGCTCGTTGCATCGAGGCCGAAGAAATTATTCCTCGCCTGCCACGAACTCGGGCTGACCGCCTCTGCTCCCTTCGGATCAAGAGTGGTTATAAGATTGATTTTGTAACTTTCAAAATCCGGTTCGCGCAGGAAAATATTATAAAGATCGAACAAGAAATTGCTCCGGTAGCCGCTGACGGCGATCAGCAGCACATCGTAGTCCCGTGCTTTTATTTCTTCATTCGTTGCGGCTGTTACCTTGATCTTTTGTCCGGTCAATTGCGGATCGTTCAGAATATCGGAAAGCTCGCTGTATTCTTCCCGGAAACCGTAGTTGATGCACATCTTAACATTCACGACATTCGGAAGTACCGCAAGATTGGCTGAAGTGTCGTCCTGCTCCGGTACGACGACTTTTTCTTCGACATAATACGACGAAGACGGAAAGACGCTCTCATTCAAATAATCCGCATAATTATTTCTATTGCCCTTGTAATCGACAATTTGCCGCTGCTGCGGTGAATTGATTTTAAAGAACCGCTGCAGGACGGACGTATTTTTAATCAATCGGCGGACTTCTTTCCGCTGCGCAAGGTTCAGTCGTTCCGTATTGAATAAAAGCGCAAAGAACGTGGTGCTGATATTGGACTTGGTAAAATATTTTGTCGAGTCCGCAAGGATCGGAGAAAGACTTCCGAACGGCGTCTCTAAAAGCGAATTGATCGTTCCGTTTTTGAGTTCCGTTGTGAACGTGCTGTTATCGATAAAGGGCGCTAGGATAACGTTGGAAATCACTGCGCCTCCGTCCGGAGTTTTGTAAAAATTCGGAACGCCGTTTTTTTGCGGTATGCTCATATAAGGAGCCGTTCCAACAAGATAGTTCAAGGCATTCATTTCCGAATTTGCAGGAAGAATCTTAAAGGAAAGCACTTCTTTGATATCGGCATCTTTCCAGATTCTATCGTCTTTGAAATGAAAACAGATCTCCCCTTTTTCATCGGGACCGTCATAGTCCAGCGTTTTCAGAGCCTGCGAAACGAGTATATAATCCGGTGAAAGACTGCCGAGATTCTGTATGCGTTTAAGCGTAAAGTTCAGATCGTTTGCGGAAAAAAAATGTTCTTTGGATCGCGTAATGCCGATTTTTTTTCCATCGACTGTCACTTGATAGCTGTCATGCCACAGCTTCCCCGTTTTCAGGCGAATTGTTACGGTATTGGCCGAATCAATTCCGGCGAATTCTCCCAATCCGTCTTCATAGACTACTCCACCTGGCGATGCAACGGCATTAAAGAGACCGTCAAATTCCACTTCGTCGAGCTTATCGGATAATTGATTGGAGCTGGGAAGATGCGGATCGATCGTTGGCGGCTGGTGAGCAATATAAGGAATGACGATTTGATCTTTTAGGCTTGGCAGCAAAAGATAATAAACAAGCGCGCCCCCCAGAATGAGGACGACCGCACCGATGATAATATATTTTTTCTTCATACTCTTTTCCTTGTCGTTCGAAAAGTTTTTTAGTTCTTCCGGATAATCGGTTTTTGCGCCATGACGCTCGCTTCAAAGACACGGAAACCGGCATATTTCAACTTGATCTCAAAAATATTACTCCCGCCTTTATCGATCTGGATAGGAGTAATTTGAGATTCATAATTATTGGACGAAGTCGGGGCGGTAATATGGTATCGCCCTTCGTTTTTAATCGGTTTTTTATTAATCGAAATTTCCTGGAACCAAGGCTGATCCGGATTTTGAGCGAACTCACGCGGCACGATAACATTCACATCGAATATCGGAAATTCCGCTTCCGATGGAATATTCATTTCCAGTCGAAGAATATAATCGTTAACGCCTTTTTTATTACTTGTTACCGGGAGAATGTAGAATTTTCTGTATTCACTCGGCTTCGTAAAATTTTTCGGTATGGAATAATCACATTCAGCGATAAGGTTCCGGATTTCTTTATCGGAGCCTTTATACAGTTTTCCGTGATCCGCGATCGCCCGCGCTTTTTCTACTCCCTGATCGAGAATATCTTTTGTCAATTCACCATACAATGCTTTGACGGCTGTTTCCGGAAAACGAATATTTTTCTGTTCAGCCAAAAATCCTTCAATATGTTTCTGCTTCTGGAGAAGATCTTTCTGGCCTGTGGAAGAAAACTGCAGTTTATAGACGGGAATAAATGCCGAATCTTTGTATAATCCGGGCACATTTTTTACGGTCAATTCCTGTGCTTTGATAAAGGCTTCCGCAGCCGCGCGCGAGGCCGCATCAACTTTTTGGAAAAGTTCGGTTTCATAATGTTTGACCGACTGTGTTTTTATTTCCGACACCGCATCCTGATTTACAAATTCTTTGTCTTTGAACAATTCATTTAACTTTGATTCTGCACTCCCCCATGCGTTAGCCGAAAGAGCCGCCGCAATGGCACGTGCCTGCGTCCCCAGCGACAGTGTATCGATATCGGGATACTGTGCAAGAAGAAATCCAAGCGACCGGTTGGCGTTGAGCGTTCGGATGATGCCGTGATAATTCGCCTGGACTTTATATGCATTGATCTGACGCACAAGATCGTTTGCCTTCTGATAGCGCTGCCGGAAATCGCTTTCCTGTTTGACTGCGATGGACATTCGTCCCTCTGCCCAAACGGCAGCTTTATTGTCGCTGTATGAATCGACGCGTTCCGGAATCTCTTTGGGAAGAGCATTTTTAATTTCATTGACGTGATCCATCAGTGCGCCGTAAAACGCATCCTCCGGCCAGCTCGGGACGCTCCCGAGTGCAATATTGATAAGCCGCATTTGATAATCGAAGACGCGAAGAGCCTTTACCTGTTTCCTCAGTGAGGCGATATATTCCGCGGCATTTTTTATTCTTTGATCGAGCAAGATAGTGCATTTATATTTTCCGTACTTTTCCATGCTGCGTGCTTCCGATTCCGGCATGTTGCCGCCCGCCTCATCCAAAAGCGCAAGCGCTTTTTGATAAAATGCATCGGAAGGACGTTCGTTGAGTTCGGCAACCAATGCATCGAGAGCCGAGAGATTCGCATCAACTGCCCGCATGGCTTCCCATTCTTCCGAATATTTTTGAACGAACGGAATCAGTATTTTCAAATCCGCCGGCACCGTTTCACCGCATGCCGTGAATAACTCTTCACTGTTCGCAAGTTCCGCAAACGATTGATCGGATCTCTCATCGCTTTTCTTTAACGCATCTTCATAGAACGGAAGAACTTCATCTAACCGCTCCGAGAGCGTTTTGCGGACTTTTTCCACAAGTCTCTCCGGAGCTTTTTGGGATTCTGCAAAATATTTTACAAAATCAGGGGCTGCCTTGAGAAAGGATGACATATCATTCCGCGTTTTCTTTTCTTTTTGCAGGACTGTCAGCGCATCCAGAAAACTTTTCTGAAATAAAAGCTCATCATCTACCTGTGCGCTGAATTTCAGGTATGCCGTATAGGTCGAATCCCCGGGTACCTTTATATCAGGGGGAAAAATCTGCGCCAGCTTTCGGACATCCTTTTGCACCGTTTGAATGATTCTGTACGTCGAGGTGAACGAATCAATGAAATGACCGGCATCGATAGAATCGGTGTTATATTCCGGCGTTATTGCATTGTAGACACTTCGGTCCTGAACACTCGCTCTCCAGAGAACTTCAATTCCCGTACATTCGTTTTCATATGCATACCGCCATTGGCGTACGTATCGATAGCGAAGGGCAAGATCGACATCTTCCCGGACAGTGTCGATGATCCATGAATATAAAGCGGATGCAGAATCGATGGAATAGAGCGTCACACTGTCGCTTTTCGGATTTTCGTCCGGAATCATCTTGACCGATCCTCCGGTCATACCGAAGGAACGTGTCACGAGCGATTCGGCTTCCACATCAAAAAAACTTTTAAGGTATGAATGAATTTTTGGCTTGCTTTTCCCGACCAAAACGAGATAAAAATCTTCCCTGTCGGGCTTCGGAAATTTTATAACAAACTGATCGCCCTGGGTAAGTTTAAAATTTTCATCTTTATTTTTCAGGTCTTTATATTGTCCTTCATCCGGCACAATTTCCGGATTCGGCTGCAATTCCTTGATCGAAGCGCAGCCTGAAAGAGCAATAAATGAAAGAGCTATGAATGTGCGAACTGTCATGATCTATTCCTCCTCATGCCTTCAACATGTAATATCCGCAAGTTCGAGCGATATTTCAAGTCTACTCGAAAAAAAGAATAGAAGAATGTGCATGGGGACACATTTTTCAGCGTTTCAAAAATAAAGGGCTCAATATTGACTTTCACTCTTTAACTCCTAAAAAATAATCTAAAAAACGATTATACACCCGGACATTGCAATTTTCTATACTATTCCCTTTCTCAAGAAAGATAAGAAAAGAAGTGTCCATTTCTCGACCGATATCTCCAGAGTATGAAAAACCTCCAAAATACCATGAGGATTATGTAGCATTCAGGAGATCTTTAAGGAAGAGGTAATTTGCTGTAAAAGTCACGGCTGCAGGTTTTTCCAAAGGAAAGGACACTATGCAGGTGGAAGAATTTGTCTGTATAAGGAAAACGGGCGAATTTGTCCCCATAATTACCAATTGCATTCTTTCAAAGCAGAACTTCATTAAAAACCTGCAAAGAACTGCTCAAACGGTGGAAGAGCATCCCGATTCCAAAGTCGCTTTCACATCAAAAGACATAAGACTTCTTCTGCCCAACCCGCCCTGAAGCCAGCCTGATTCTCCCCCGATATTGAATTAGATGGAGCCCATCTATCAGATGGACTCCATCTAACATCTAACTCGGCAAACTATCGGATAGTTTTTAAATATGCTTTGTGCCAATTAAAAACGCTAAATTTAGTCCATTATCAGGCATTTTTTGATCAACTATCGGATAGTTTAATATTTTTGGGAGAACCACAAGGGTTTCTATGTACGTTTGCAGCCTTGTCGCTTTCGGATCATCTCAATCTCCGTTTTACTTATTCTTAGAAGAATGGGGGAAATATTTTCGAAATACGCTTTTTAAATTGTCGAAATTTTTCTGCGGATCCTGTAGTTTCTTCCAATCTTCGACGAGCGGTTGACTATGTACCTGTCAGTCCTTCGATCTCGCTTTCGAATCATTTTTTTCAATCGTCCTTATACTACAGAATTCAAATGCATTTTTTGACTAACGCTTTTTTAATCTGAAGAAATTCGATAAACGACATTTGAAAATTTCTTTGAGAAAAAAGTGATAATCGATTTAATCTGAAGGCGGAACGTTACTGCCTTTGTGTATGTTTTCTTAAATGAACACGGAAATACATTCATTATTGCTAAATCCTTTTTCCGGAAATCCATATGAATCTACAGAACAGCATCAATGCAACATCTCCACAGCTCGAAGTCATCAAAAGTATGGAAGGATTTCTTGATGAGCAGCTTCCTTCGCTTCTTTGTGCGGTCGATGAAAGCTGGCAGCCGAGTGATTTCCTGCCCGACCTGACGAACGACGGATGGATGGAAAATCTCATGCAATTCCGGCAGCAGGCAAGCTGTCTGCCGGATGAAGTGCTTGTCGTTCTTGTCGGCGATATGGTCACGGAAGAAGCGCTGCCGACCTATCAAACATGGTTAAACCGCCTCCGCGGCGTCACGGATCAAACCGGAACAAGTTCCTCTCCCTGGGCTCGCTGGAGCCGCGGATGGACGTCGGAAGAAAACCGGCACGGGGACTTGCTCAACAAATATCTTTATCTTTCGGGACGCGTCGATATGCGTTCCGTCGAAACGACCGTTCATAATCTTTTAAATAATGGTTTCGATCCGCAGACTGAAAACGATCCGTATCTCGGATTCATATACACATCGTTTCAAGAACGGGCCACAAAAATTTCGCATCGCAATGTCGGCAGGCTGGCAAAAAAGGCGGGTGAAGACCGGCTGCACAAAATCTGCGGCATGATCGCCGGCGACGAAGCACGTCACGAGAAAGCGTACAAACTTTTTATGACGAAGATCTTCGAACTCGACCCGGCGCGTGCAGTCACAGCGTTTGCAAAAATGATGAAAGCAAAAATAGCGATGCCGGCAATGCTCATGGATGACGGAAAAGGGAAGAATCTCTTTGCAAAATTTTCACTCGTCGCACAAAAGACCGGTGTGTACACATCGACAGATTATGCGGAAATCATCGGAACATTAGTCAATGAATGGAAAATTGCCGGATTGACCGGCATCTCGGACGCTGCGGCCAAAGCCCAGGAATATCTCTGCACTCTTTCCGAACGGTATCACAAACTTGCCGAACGCATCCAATTCGCCGGAGCCGAAAAATTCGCATGGATTTACGACCGGGAAATCGCTCTCATATCCAAACCTCAGAATCCACTGGCCTGAAAATACTCTGAAGCGCAAAAATATAATTCTCCCTGCATTACCGGCAGTATTTCTTTTGCAAAATAGCTGCCGGCATTCAGTTTAAAGAAAATAGAACCGGTGCTTACTTCTTCTTCTGTTCTTTCAGCTTCTTGATTGCTGCAAACTTTGCCGCCGCAAGCGTCTCCCGGTTAACTTTTTCCGTAATTCTGCCCCGTGTTATGTCCTCAATCGTCAGGTAACCGCTAAGAATGAGAAGCTGGAGAACCATATTATTGATAATTGTTTCCGTGCTGTATCCTTCCGCAATATAGAGAAGGCCGGTGTCTTCATAAAAATCATCCGCAATCTCCGGATTGCTCGGCAGGTTCATGAGCTGCTCATACGTTTCAGTAAAAGTGTTCAATTCGATATTGATATTCGGCGTCACGAGCAGCGGGCTGAACGCTTTCTCCGGATCTACCTGCTGGAATCCTTTAATGCCCGATAAATCGACCGGAGTATTTAGATTATCGATTCGCACAAATGCCGCCTTCTTCATTTGCTCGATCTGGAAGAGGACAAAATTATACCGGCATACCTCGCTATTGTGTCTGTGACCGTTAAAAATATGTTTGTATTTTTCATAGACGAGCTGCTGAACGCTGTTCTTACTTTCGTTAATATCGCTTCTAAAAATCCGGACTTCCTGAATCATCGTCTTCATATCTTCAGCAGCCGCTTGCGGGCCTGTGATTTCTTTTCCCTTCCGTCCGAGGTCGGTTGAAAGAATTCCGAGCCTGATATTCTTTCCTTTTCCCTGACCGTCGCTGCCGCCTTTCAGTATTTCGATCAGGTGCCTGCGCGATTCCATCTGTCCTTCTTCGGCAACAAACGGCTGACCGGCAGGCGTGCTGGCAAGCGCGTTGAAGATGCTCATAAATATTTCTTTATCGAGCAGGAATTCATATTTTGTTTCCGCGGAACTCTTCTCTAAATGCGCGGCGGATGGGGCGGAACATGCCGATGCTATGAACTTATTTTTAATAATATCGAAGTTCACTTTGGTGATTTTAAACGCACCGGCTTTTTGCTTGAATATTTTTCCGACGAAGATCTTATTGACCACATCCTCAAGATCGATTTTATCGATCATCTTATAGGATGCGCAAAGATAATATTTCTTTGCAAAGTCGTCCCATTCCCAGTTCAGTACATCATCGATCGTATTGCCGTGTTTATCCATTACTTCGACGATATTCTTATCTCCCGTATAACGCAGGAGCGTCCTTTGCAGGTGAGGATTATCGGAGCTCGTGGCTTTTTCCATCCGTTCACCGTGCGAGTCCCGGTAGAGTAAAAAGTTTTCCGGATTCGCATAGCGCGTAATGCCGGCTTCCGCACGTCCGAAGTTGCTGGCTGTCAGCATAACGTCGATTTTAAACGGCATGGTGATATCGCACATTCCGCTGATCGTGCTTCGCGAATTCAAATCCTCAACGTTGCTGTCCGCTGCTTTTGCGAAGAGCGAATAATAGTACTTGATAAATTCGGGATCGTAATCCGTTACGCGCGAAAAATCACCTTCCTCCGTACCGATACCGTACAGGTTGCCTTTGTTATCGGGGAAGATAAAGAACATATCTGCCGCGATTAATTTAATGGAACGTATACCCGGCAGGTCTTTCTTCAACCATTTGAGAATCATGGCTGCAAGCATTTCGGATTTCCCGACTCCGCTGTCCCCGTCGATCTGAACGATGAACAGGCTTCCGTCTTCCTCTTCGACGGCAAAGAGCGATCCGTGCACTGGAATGCCGCCCATCTCTTTAACCTTTTCGTTCACCATGGTCAGCCACGGCTTTTTGATATTGCCGAAATAATCGACCCCTTTTTTCAAAGGGGTCACCAGCGTCTTGATGTTGCCTTTGGGACCTTTAAGGTCGAAGTATCCCACATGCGGGAACGAGAGCACTTTTTCCGGCGCTCCATAAAACAGAATCACATCCGGCAGGAATTTTTTTACGTCTTCCACACTCACTTCGTCCGCCTGTATCAGCCGGTAATTGTCCGCCAGGTATTTGCTGTAGCACTTCTGGAAGACATAGAGAACTTTCACCAGACCATGCTGGATAATTTTGCACCGGTAATCGTTCTCATCCATATTCTCGATGAATTTTTCCATCCGCTTTCCGAAGAACGCAGAGACGGGTTTAATGTCCATACTCTTCAAATATTCGTGCGGTTCGGAATAGTTGCGCTGATCCTCACTCTGTGCTTCCCGGTCCGCTTTATGGAACGGATAGACGCGTCTCTTAGCATCGGTCGCGCTGCGTGTATGGGCTTGAACGGTTTGCTCCAGTCCTATGACCCCGCATTTTGCCATCAGCTTTGGAATCCACGCCACGGAAGAATCCTGCATCGTATCGAGCGAAAAGCCTTTATGAATCGTAATGCCGTGCTGAATCATTTCATTGACGCTGGAATTCTGTCTCCGGTAAACGGCTTCGACAAACTTGATCATCGTATGGTTGCAGCGGTTGTAATATTCCGTCGATTTTGTTTTGTTCATAATATCAATGAATAATAAAGCGACGGCGCGCGACTCCTTATGCAGCACATCCTGAGTAATCTTTAAGCTCTCCGCTTTGAGTATGCTGCATGCAATTTGCTGCAGTTCCTCGGCAAGTATGCCGTAGACAAAATCTTCCGCATACAAGCGCACCTCAGCATCTCCTGCAGCGGCTATCTTTCCGTTCAAGGAGATTATTTTTGTCTTTACCTGATCCTCAAAGCTCCGGCCTCTTTTTAAAAGATACAACCGCAGAAGTTTATCCGTATCCGAACACCGGCTGTCGAGAACGGTTTCCTTCAAGAGCTGTGCGATATAACCCTGCAATTTTGTGGAGAAACCTGCTGGTATGCCGGAAACAGTGATCTGTGCGGAATACGCATCGACGTATGCCGGAAGGTTGAATTCGCTCACAGGTTTGCCGATGACTTCTTCGAATTTCTCGACCGTTGTTTGAACGATCTCGCGCACAGTCGGTTCAAAACCGATTTGTCCGAATGGAAGATTGAAATGCAGCAGCAGTTCCTCTATATATTTCCTCAGGATCCTGTTGGTGCCTTCCAGCTTCGCTTTATCCCCCGCCGGATCTTTGGACGCGTTCAGTGCAAGGATTTTCACTTTCGAATCGGAGAAGAGAATTTTCTCCAGCTCGAGAAGAATTTCCTTCATAATGCTCTTTTCATCCGGATCATCCAGCACATAGCTGTTGGGCTGAAAATCGATTTTATTCCCGATATATTTCAAAAGAGCAGCTTTGCCGTATTTTGCGGCAATTGCGTTGAAATCAAGGTTCTTGATCGACGGTATATTCTTATAGATTTGCGGAAGCAGGTTCTCGTAAATCTTCGTAAATGCCTTGCTTGCGATGAAGCTTTTTAAATCCGTGCAGCTTCCGACATTCTCGTAAAATTCAAAAACAGAATTTTTCGAACCGCGGATCGTATTAATCGATACGCCGGATTCTTTCGGGAACGCATGATACAGTGTCTGGATATTGCTGATTGTCAGACTGTTCTTGGATGTTATCTTGAGATTTTTAATAACATCGAAGTCGGCCAGAACCGAATCGACGAATTCCATATCCGACGATGTCCTGAAGATTTCGTCCAGAATATCTTCCGTCCTTTTTTCCTTTGTTTCCGGATTTGTTTTCGCTTCGTAGAACAGTTTCCAGTACTTGAGAACGATCCGGAGAGAGTTTTCAAATTCCTTTGAAAAAATATCGTAGCTCCGGTCCGAACCTTCGACATAATCACCGAGAGAGAACCGCAGAAATCCGGTCAGGTACGGAACCACCGAAATGCCGCGCTGCTCTGCAAGCTTTTTCGTAAATTTCTCAAGGTCCTGATAGGAGAAAAATTCTTTCAAAAGGATATTGAAGAGGAACGACCCGTCGGAATCGAGAACTTCAAAATATTTTTCGGCTTGATTTTTTTCTATCACCTCTTTGGCTATATCTTTTGCCATGTGAAGTCTTTTGATGCACTCACGGCGGAAGAGTTTATTCACTCTAAATGTGTTGATTTCCTTAACGATGTGATCCTGATAATACTTGTAGAACGGTTCGCCTTTATATTTAAAATCGTCCGGCAGACCGAGCACATCGAGCTTATCGAGCGACACCAGTTCTTCCAGGAGGAACACGTGCAGGGGGCTCCCCTCGAACGGCGAAAACCGTTTGATGGGATGATTTTTCTTTTCTCCGGACTTCCTCTCGTCGTAGCTGTCCAATTCGTCGATAATATAATTTTCAATCAGCGCTTTTATTTTATACCGCGAGGCGTCCTTCGGAAGTTCCGACTCCATGTTGTCTTTAATTTTTTTCGAAAGCTGCGCAGCTTCAATTGTATTGACCAGCATAAAGAGGGAATTTGTGTTTCCCTTTTCAATACTGTACTGTTTCCTTGCAAATTCGATAACGTCTTCCCGTGCCGGCGTTGCAATGAGGGACCCGAGCCGGTTTCCCGTGGCACCGAGATTCTTTGTCGTCGAGAGCGACGAAACGATGCTGATGTTCGGAAGCGAAGTTATATTGTTCATCACGTACCGGGAAATGGTACGCCATTTCGGTTCTTCCGGATCGTCGATTTTAATCGCATCGCTGTACGCTTCATCCAGAAGCAGCGTCACCTTATTATTGTTCATAAACTTAAGGAACTTGATAAGCGCCGGATTGTTGAAATCCGTATATCCGGACGGATTGGACGGATCGTTTATGATGATCGTAAGGTTTTCGCAAAACCGGTCCCACAGCGTTCCGGTATCGTCGAACAACTGAAATGTGTTTTTCATCCTGTTCAAACGATGGAATAACCGTTCAAAATCGATCCGCTTGTCGTTGGTCAGTCCGACCTCGAGATCGAACGGATTGATGTCAAACCGGTCGACGGGGAACAGATCTTTGTATTCCCATGAAGCTTCCGTATTGAAAACGATATACGGCTTGAGAGCAGTGTTGAACAGAATATCTCGGATGATCATCTGCACATCGTCCGCGATAGAAGTGATATCCAGATTCACCAAATTGTTGATGAATTCTTTGATTATTTTTTGTTCTTCCGGCGATTTCTTTTGATACGTGTCGTGAATGCCGATATCGATCAGGAAATTTGTAAACCTTCCCTTATTATTCGATTCATTCTCGACCTTTGTGATAAATTCCTTGTATTTTTCCAGGAATAAATTGATGCCAAAATTTTTATGATAATGGTTCCTCAGCGTCCGCTGGTATGTATTCGGAATGATATCAATAATCGTCTTGCACTTTTCGACGATCTTCGCTTCGATGGTTTTTAAGCTCCGCTGAAGCAGGTAGACGCCGTACATGCGCAGTTGGCCGCGCCCGCCTCCTTCGACAATAGTTGCAATATGCACCTGTTCGATGTTCGAATAGAAATACGCCTTCGTTCTGGCTTCAAATTCATGAATCAGTTCTTTGTTCAGTTTCTGCAACCGCCCGGCTCTTTGCAATTTTGAATGAGAACGATGTAATCGTGGAGCTTCGTCAGAGCGTATTTGTCCTCGATGATTTGTTTTGCATAATCGTTGAATTTGAAAAGTGTAATATCTTTCTTCCGGTTGTGTGTTTCGCCGAGCTGTTCCTGTTGGAACTCTTCCAGTTCTTTTTCATAATCAGCTATCTTTCTTTCTGCGCAAACCCTGAATTTCTCAAGGCTCGAGTCGTTGACCTTTTCAAAGATCAGCCGGAGGTTCAATTGAGTATTCGCCAACGCACCCAATTTTTTCGTATGCACTTTATTGAGCGTGTTGATGATCTTGTTATGAAGCCCGAAAACGAGCGATGTATTCGTACTGCGCGATTCAGGCGAATCATCGACGATGACGATGCGCGTCAGATAGGCAAACCATTTGATGTCGTTAAAAACGTTCCTGCGCATTCTCTTCGCTTTTACGATAAAGATGCTTGTCATATCGTTCTGAATCTGTCCGAAGAGCGCATCGGCATCGGTAAACTCGATCACACGCACATCCTTTGCGTTGAACATTTCCGTCGCAAGGAGTTCGATAACGGTATTTGCCCCGCCGCCGACAACCGACCTGATAAAGCCGTTCAGTCCTTTGAAATTCACGGTGAGTTCTATCCGGGAAAGAAAATCTCTTGTTTCCGCATTGGTTGTATAATGGGTGCTCTGAATAATCATCTGTTCAAGCACATCCATAAAGTAATTCCACTGAGCCTCTTCGATATCGCCGCTGAGACCGATGACATCACGGAATTTACGCAATTCTCCCGTGTCGTCTCCGAGCACCAATTTGTACATCAAATCAATCTGGGCCTGCGTTACCGGCGGCGTGCCGATGGAATAATCGTGCGCTTTGAGAATATTCGACGTCTGATGCTTTGCCGTCTCATCCACAAGTTCGGTATCAAGAAACGATTGGAGTTTATTGGCAAAGAACTGTTTCTTAGCCGTATACTGAAACGCTTTCGAATCTTCATGCGGGAAAATCATGAGCGACACATCGGTATATCCCGGAATCAGCTCTTTAAGTTCGAGAATGCTTTTATCGATCTCCGCATGCTGGCGTGCCGGATCATCCGGTTCTTCGCAGCAGAGCCGCACAAAATTTCGTAAACTGTCAACGATATGCTTCGGGAGAAAATTCTCCGCTCGTTCGCCGAGCAAAGTATAGAGATTGACAAAGTCTCTTGCATCTGACTGCAAGGTTGCGATTGGTTTTCCGGGCAATTGCATGCTGTTCTCTTTGATTTAATACTTGATGGTATTGGAGATATTCCGCTTCGCGCTCAAACTTCGAAATCTGCCTTTTTTTGCGAAATGGAAGACTCAAATCTTCTTGAATACTTTAAATATAACAAAAAAAGGTTGTTTTGTATATTCCAATTCAAAATGGAATATTTTTTTTTCAGAAGAAAGCCCCGGAACGGCTTAAGAATCGATAGAAAGAGGATTTATTGTATTATGGCAACTAAGCGTGGTATTGAAAGATTAAACAATCACCATGTAAAATAGGGAAATTAAGTATCATGCATTCGCACGTTTCAACTGAGATAAATGGATCACATTTATGTGATACAAATTTTTTTGGGGGGGCAAAACCGGATAAAAAAGGAATCGTACAAAAACCAATACCGAAGCATCCGCGACGACCCGTCGCGGCTACAGAAAACTACATCAATTGGATCTTGTTCCAACGTTATCTTTGTAGACGCGGGAGTTTCTCACATCCCTTACTTCAGTCCGTACCTTTTTAGATATAGATATGTCAGATAGGCCGTTCCGGTCATTTCTACCGAGCTTAAAATCGTTTCCAATGTTCGGTATTCCTCCTGCCTGGCAAGATCGCTTTTCCATGCAGAGATAATATCCGCATTCGCCCTCATCGACGCAGAAGGAATGGGAGTTGAAAGTGTCAGCGCCTGCTCAAGCGAAGAGGGAAGATTCGGCGGAAGCGTCCTGAGCGACAACGGAATAATTACATTGGCCTTTTGCTTTGATAATTCGGACGTATCGAACTGGCTTTTACCGAGAGATGTATCGCGCATCTGTCCTGTTGTTTGCTTTTTTTCTCCGACTGCAGTGGAATCTTCCAGCGGCGGTGTTAGAAGTTCCCGTCCATTCGCAGCTAATACAGCCAGGAGAAAAAGACAGAAAAAAAGAGCAGAATTTATAGATCGACTATAAGGTCGGCTGAAGAAATCAAACAATTTCTTTAATCTCATCTCTACCCTCCTGAAATGGATTTATATATAAACGAATTTAAGGAGAAAATGTTGTTAAAAAAACCTTTATGAACGGTGAATGGTAAATGGTGAATGGTGAACTGCAAACGGTAAACTGTAAATAGTAAACAAAACAACTAATGAACCAAATAACCAAAGAACTAAGGAAATATAACGGAACACAATTGGCAATAGTTCCCTCTTCCATTTTCCCTTGAGTATTTTAAGTTCCATTCAATCTGTGGCCGCGGGCGGCGACCGCGGTGGTTTTTCGTAGAGTAAGAACCGCGACGACCCGTCGCAGCTACAAGGCGCTTCGTTAAGTCTGGCCGTCCCTGGATCCCGATATAAAACATCGGGATGCTCATTCCGGCTGCAGACTTTGCTTTGCTACGCTCGCTAAGTCTGGCCGGAATGGCACTTGAATGAATCGTAAAAGAATTCTATTTTTCAATTATATGGAAAAAACCCATAATCTCATCAAGAATCCGCTGCTGATCTTTTTTTTAATCGTTGTCGGTACGATTGGATCTGTATGGATATTGCTCTCGAACGAATTTTATTATATCGACGAATGCGCGCATTATCTTTACAGTAGGTTCGTTTTCCAGGCGCTGCCGATAACAGTGCAATTGTGGCACAGGCCGCTGCCGCAATGGCTGTTCGCCGTCCCCGCGCAATTCGGCCATACATTCACGATGTTCTTTGCCCTGGCGCTCTTCCTCGTTCTTTTGTTCATCACATGGCGGATTGCAGTCTTGCATGGAATAAAACATGCGGAATGGGTCGTCCTTCTCGTTGGACTTCAGCCTATTCTCTTCGATCTTTCTTATGCATGCATGACGGAAATGCCCGCCGCTTTTATGATTGCACTCTCGTATCTTTATCACCTTAAAGGAAAACATGGCTTGAGCCTGACTCTTGCTTCGGCGGTATTTCTTTGCCGGACGGAAATGTATCTCTTTGCAGGCGTTATGTTTCTTTTTTACGCATGGAAACATGAATGGAAAATACTGCCATTGGTGCTGACCGGTCCGCTGCTCTGGATCTGCTCATCCGCTGTTATATCGGGAGATGTAATGAGCTTCTTCCGGGAATGGGTGGCTTTTTCAAGCATCGGCAAGTTTATTCCCGGAGTCTCCGTAACCCACTATTTTATGCACCTGCACAGCATCTTCGGATTGACACAGGTGCTGCTTTTCGCCGCAGGTGCCGGTTTTATTGCTGCCCGAAAAAGAAGCGCCGAGTTTGGAATTATCTACAGCACCATAACGCTTACACTTATCCTGCACACGCTTGCCGGTGCGGAAATGTTTCATTGGTCTGCAAGCATCGGTGAATTGCGATACATCGGAGTCGTAGGCCCGCTCTTCGGAATTGTATCCGTATACGGTTTTGCGGAAATAGCAGACAGGGTACGACCCGCTGCCGGACAGCTTCTTTTTTCACTTATCGTGCTCGCCGGGGTTGCGTATCAATGCACTACGGAAACGCATCCGCGGCGATGGGCAAATTACGAAAGAGTCGTAATAAATTTAACCAAAGAAATTAGAGCGGAATATCCCGATCTCACGCTGCTGAGTAATCATGCAGTAGTAGCATATATCATGGACGTCCCCCCATGCGGAGGAAAACACTTTGCACGACTGACCCTGAAAACACTCAAACAGTATCCGGAATGCATTATCCTGTGGGATCCTTTTTTCTCTCATTCCATTTTTTCCCAGACAAAGCTGACAAAGGAAAAACTGCTCCAGGATACGACTATAGAAGTTGTGGATCGTTACAAATATTGGAGCGCAGAATATCTTGTCTTGCACAAAAAGGCAAATTCTGCCCTCACTTCAGGCATAGATTACTAAATCGCTGCAACCGGGCGCTTCATTCCTTTTTTTGAACAATCCGATTCTTTTTTCTTTTTTCCAAGAAATAGTCGATGCTAAACTTTCCGGCTCCCCTTGCCGAAATAAATAGGAAGAGGAAGCAATAGAGCATCGCCAACTCTCCGCGGTTCACAATCGGCAGAATTGCACCGGTACCGTGAGCCATCCAATATGCCACCGCCATCTGTCCGCTTGTAATGAAAGCCGCCCATCGAGTGAGAAAACCTATCATAATCAGGAACCCTCCGGCGAATTCAATCGGACCCGCAGTGCCCGCGATAGCCATTGGCATTTGCATTCCCGAGGGCGGAAAATCGAAAAGTTTTTGTGATCCGTGCCATAGAAAAAGGAAACCCGAGACTATCCTCAGCGCTGTATAAATTTGCGTTTCATATTTTGATAGAAACATTTTTCCCTCTTATCTGATTTTCATTCTCTCTTGAGTATGTTCAATTTGTATCATATTAATAGAACGCACACTCCTGCGTTTTAGTTTCTTCCTAAGCGCAACGGTTGTATTTTATTTTAGCTTTTGTACAGTGAGCAATCTTTTACCCGTTTATTATCTATTCAGCGGTACAAGAGAGGAAAAACCACAGCAGCAAATCGCTTGATTCTCGTTCATCTTGGCGACGTTCCCTTCCATTTTAAACATCGTCAAGGAAGAGCGAGGAAGTGATTACTTAAGTTTGTAATAATTTTCGATTTCTTTCTTCAATTCGATATCCGTCAAAAGATATTTGAGGAGTTTCGGCTGCTTCTTTCCATCGGTAAGAATTGTGCCAAAATCGACAGAGTCGCGGTACACAATAAATGTATTTATTGAATCGATCTGAAACTCGATTTTTCTATCGGATAGGTAGCTTGTCTTTATACCGTTCAACCTAAGGAACGGAACAAGCTTGTTCGTGTACGCGGAAAAATCATTGATAGCCTCTTCAGTAAAGTCCTTTAACGAATCAGCTTCCTCGATCGAAGGCCCGAAGAAGAAAACCTCTTTTTCGGTTGGTTTCCGTCTGTATTGACTTTGCACGGGTATTGTGACGGACAAAAGAAGCAATAAACTTAAAAGCATATATGATAATTTCATAGATTTTCAATCCTCACGCAGCATTATTTGGCTTGACCTTACGCCAGATGTATTTTCATTATTAAATTATTGAGATCATAGAGAGCTTCATCGCTGATATGTCCCATTAGTTTCTTTCTGAAATCTGCTGCTTCTTGAAAAAGCTGCTTAAGAAGCAGCATTTCCAAACACTTGTTTTATGAGGCCCTGAAATCCAGGCTCCATGGTAAATTGGACAGACGGAATTCCCATTGCCATTGCAGCTTCGACGTTCCTGATCCGGTCATCGATAAACAACAGTTCATCTGCTTTATAACCGCTCCGGTCAAGCAGACACTGATAGATTGCACGGTCAGGCTTCCGCACTCGCGCCTCACTGCTGATAACGGCTCCGGCAAGCAAGCCGCTGATTTTAAACATCGTTCTTAGCTTAGCCGACCAGCGTCCGATATCATTGGATAAACACCATACCGGAATCCTGAACAACCCGGCGTTCCTGAGAAAATCCTCGACACCCGGGACAAGAGAATGCCTTGACAGGTAATCGTCCTCAAGCGAAGGATCTAAGTGAACTTTATTCCAGAATTCGTCGGCATTTATCATGCCAAGGCTCGCATCGAAATACGCCGACGCGATTGTCTTTGCATCGACATTTCCGCCGGCCTCCGTAATGAATGGAATTAATAGTTCTGCGACGTCATCTGCGGCCCGGAAAATGACGCCCATCGCATCGAGGACTATACAATGCGTCTTCTTAAGCATAAATATCTATTTTACCGAATGGCGATATCTGAGCATAAAGTTTTCCCGATAAACTATCGAGCACCATTGTCGATAGCCCATAGTCATTTAACTTGTTATATATGTAAACCTCCGTCAAAAAACTATGCTTAAAATATTCCAAACGACATCGCCAGAGTTTGCCGATAACAGAAATGCAAGTACCCGATTCGTTTCTCCGGTACTTCTGAATTAATCCCTTTTGCATGAGACCGGGCAAAGTATCTGCTGAAAAATGATTTGCTATTCTCCTTTCATCTGATGTATATTCCTTTTTTGAGGAAGATGACGACACCGGAAAAAATTGCCACATATTTTTCTGAACCGGAACCGGTTTTTCGCCCTGCCAGATCATGAAAATTGCGATCGCAATCAAAATGATGAACGGTATGTTAAGACAAATCCTTCGCCACAATCCATTCATCATTTTTCCCTCTATGATATTAATCAATAACAGAAATTATGCATTGTATTAGTTATCCAGAAAAAAAGTAAAGCTGTCATACACAGCCGGAGGCTTTGAACAGACGTCCCGCAATACGGGCCAACATCATCCGATTTCCAGTTAATATTTTTCATCTTCAACTTTGTACGGAATAAAATCCAGTTGCTTTATAGGAATACCCAGACTTTTTCCATATTCAATAGCGTCTATCCAGCTTGACCTGTCTGTTGTGACATGAAACACTTTATTCCTGAATACAATGATCAACTCATTTCCGCAGTAAAAATGGCAATAGAATTCATGGATCAGATAAAGGAAGCGCTTCGCCATATTTGCCTGAAGCTTCTGAATGAGTAATTCGAGGACACTTGAAGCAACTTCCACTTTGAATAAGACGATAATTCCCGGAAGAACGTTCCTCTTACCGACGATCTTCAAATCATCAAAGATTGACCTGTCCCGTTGGCTTATATTGAGAATAATACCGTGATAATTGTCTTCATTCATTATCCAAAATTCCTGGAATTATTCTCTTTCGAGCAGCCCTTTTTCTATGAATATGCTTTGTACTAATTCTGAATCCTCGACTGTAAATCCGATTCGAACCCATTTTTTTCGCCGACCCTATTTGTGACTCTGAATCTCGACTGTTCCGTAAAACATCAAATCGACACTCCACCCGGCGCAGTAAATTTGTCGTCGGCGACGTTTCCGGTATTACGTGTCTCTGCCGGTTCGAAAATGACGACCTCAACTTCTTCTTCGGCCACGGTCCGATGTTCAATCCCCCGGGTACCACGAGCAGTTCACCGGCATGCAATTCAACTGAATGATCGCGAAAATCGACCCGGAACCGGCCCTTCCATACAAAAAACATCTCGTCTTGTTCATCATGATGATGCCAAATAAATTCTCCCTTGAACTTGACAAGCTTGACTTCCTGACCATTAAGCTGAGCCGCCACTTTTGGCCGCCAGTATTCGCTGAAGAGAGAAAACTTATGGTTTAAATTGACTGGAATCGTTGTATCCACCATTGCTGCACCTGTACAAAATTTATAAGAATCCTGAAGAAATTTTCGGATAAATCCCCAAACAGGAATATCACTTTTTAATGCCATCCGCCGCCGCTGCAATGATTGAAATCTATACGATCCAGCAGCAAAATGCAAGGGATTTCTATGACTTTTATCAACGTTATAAGTCCGGTTCGCAGCAAGACGCATATACTCTGCCTTTTTTTTAAGCAGGAACTCTTATATGAATTATTTGTTTTAGTAGAGTCCGGACAAACGAAAGGCAAATTCAAACTACGATGTATATGCATTTTTTCTTCGGAACAAACAAACTTGTACAAGCTGTCGGCATAGCCGTTATTTTAACCTTATTGCTGCCTGCGATAAGTACGGCCTGTGCATGCGGATGCAATGTCTTCTCAGTCGGCTCGATGTGGATGATGCCGTACTCATCCGGTCTCACAATGGCTCTGACATATAATTACATGGATCAGCGCACGGACTGGTCAGGCTGGAACAGCGCTGCAACAAATTTAAACAGCGATAAAGAAATCAGAACAAGCTTTTATACGCTCGGATTACAGTACATGGAAAGCCGGGATTGGGGCATGATGATAGAAATCCCTGTTTGGGACCGCTTCTTTACGACAGCAGATAATCTTGGCAACATTGCATCAGCTGAACATGTGTCCATAGCCGATATTCGAATCACTGGCATATACACAGGTCTCTCAGAAGATATGTCGACTGGCATTCTCTTGGGCTTAAAACTGCCGACCGGACCTTTTAATCTTTCGCTTTTGGATAGGGATACTCAGATCGGAACGGGGACAACCGACTTGCTCGTCGGGGGCTATAAGATGGGACAAGAGAATGGATGGGGATGGTATACTCATGCGCAGTTGCAGGTTCCACTTGCCGCCCGTGACGGCTACCTGCCTGGCGATAACTTTGACTTTAGCATCGGAATGCATTATGATAATCTTGTGGAGATGTGCAGAATAGTACCTATGCTGCAACTTACAGCATCTTTCCGCAGCGCTGACAGCGGTTTAAACGCAGACCCCGATAACACAGGTTATAAACGGCTTTACATATCTCCCGGTGTTGAAGTAACGGTAAGCAGTCATCTAAGCATCTTCGGGAATGTGAAGACGCCTCTCATAACGCAAGTGAGAGGTTACCAGCTCGTCGCACCGCTGCTGTCCACAGTAATTTTGAGCTGCCGTTTTTAAATTTACAGAACTGCCGCAAAGTATATCGATAATCGATATCTCGATTTGTGCATAACTTAATGACAACCTTGTCAAGGTTACAAACCTTGACAAGGTTTATAATCATTGAGCTACTCCCTCCTTCTTCTTCACCGCCGGAAATAAAAACGCTACAATCAATGCCAGCAAGGCATGAAAAAACACCAATGTATAGCCGGTAGGAAGATCGAGGTTATAAGAAACTGCAATCGATAACAGATTCACCGCCGTTCCTACGATCCATGCTACAAGCAGGAGTTTCCATTTATTCAACCGGATGGCAATGAACGCCGGAGCAACGAGGAGAGAAAAAACAATGAGCACGCCTGCCAGCCTTACGGAACTGGTGACCGTAGCTGCAAACGACACGAAGAAAAGAGTATCTTTCCAGAATCCCTTCATGCGCGGGTACACAAATACGAGAATCAATCCGAGCAGTGCATACACGATTGCAGTTTCTATGATGTCCGACCATGGCGTGAAGAGAATATCCGAAGCCATGAGCTTGTCGAACATTTCCGTGCCGTGAGCGGATTTGGAGAGCACGATGAACACTCCCGATATACCGAACGCATAGAGCAATCCGATAAACGCCTCATGCGAGGCGGTCCGTTTGGCTGCAAGCGCTATGAGCAGTCCGGCAAGAAGAGCAAACGTCAGTGAAACGGGATACAAATACTGACCATCCAGAAAAAGAATGGAACATGCCGCTCCCAGAGCGGACATCTGCCCTATGGCAAGGTCTGTAAAAATAATTCCCCTCCGGATAATCTCCAGTCCGAAGAAGGAGTGAATTCCGAGCAGCACCACGGAAAGAACGAATGCGGACAGGAGAATATCAGCCATTGGTCAGTCTCCTCACGATCTCATCAAAAACACTGAATACATTATCCGCTTCTTTCACCGCTCCGACATCATGCGGCAGAATCAGAAGTTTTACATTAAGTTTTTTCGACAGATAAAGCGCTGCGTCCTGCGGATTGTACACATCCTGCAAAATGAATTGCACTTTTTCCCGATCGATTAATTTTTCCACGTCGGCGATATGCTTTGTCGTGGGCGGAATTCCTGGAAGCGGCTCGATTGTGCCGGCGATAACAAAACCAAACCGGTCTAAGAAGTAATCGAAGATCTTGTGATACTCGACGACCTTGACGCCTTTGAACGGTTTTAATTGCTCTTCCCATGTTTTCATTTTCTGCTGCCAGAGAGTAAACAATTCCTTGTTGTTCTCTTCGTAGAACGTCTGATTATCCGGATCCAGTTCACTCAATCTTTCGGTTATGGCTTTTGCAACGATGGGAATATTATCAGGATCCATGAAAAAGTGCGGGTTCCCTTCCGGATGCACATCGCCGAGTTCTCGGGAAACGCTTGTCGGAACGTCGATTAAATGCACGTGCATGGAGAGATCTAAAAATCCGCGCTCCCCGGGCTGTACGGCGCCGTTGTTTGCCTGTTTGATGATCTGCGGCAGCCATCCGATTTCCAGCTGCCCGCCGTTGATGATAAGGAGATCTGCTTTCCGCATTTTGGCAATGTACGACGGTTTTGGAATGATGATATGCGGATTATAATCTCCACGCGCAAGCGAGACGACTTCGATCCTGTCCTTGCCGATACGCTGGGCAATATCGCCGATATAGCCGTAGGTCGCAACGACCTGCAACTGACCGGAAAAACCGAGCTGCCCGAACAGCAGCATTAAAAATAAAAGTTTAATAGATTTCATAAAAGACTCCATATTATTTACAATTCACATTTTTTCAGTTTTCTGTTTTCCATTTTCCATTTGCAATTTGAATTTTGCAATTCTTAGAACGCATGTGCGCCATGTGCGCCGATGGTCAGATTCGCCTGCAAAATAACTTGCATGTACGGCTGCTGCGACCATCCGCCGCCGGAAACCGGCACAGAGCGGCTCTCGTCCCTATCGAACTGAAGACGCAGCCGTGAAAATTCCGTAGGATTATATTCTATCATTGCAGAATAACGCGGAAGATTTGACGGCATAGATATATTTCCCGACTTGTACACAGACGGATAGTTAAGATAAAAACATGCGAAATTAGTTTGAAACGCGTAAATTTAACATATGGTGTCATACTAAGGACTTCGTTAGAACATGTTTCATATCCGTACGACAAAAACTGGTTCCGGCGGCACAGCAGTGCAAATTATTCGGTATCAAAACCGGAAGATGATCATCATCAAACATCTGGGTAGTACACATGATAAGAAAGATTTAAAAGCCTTAAAAGAAACAGCTACTCTCTGGATTGAGAAGACGACCAAACAACAATCATTATTCTCCAACGAATCAGTTTCACCTACACTACAACTCAAGCAATGTCAGTATGTTGGATTTCGCTATGGTTTGATCTACGAAAGTCTTTATCAACTGTGCAAACTATTTAAATTTCATCGGTTGCGAAACAAGCTCTTGGTAGATTTAGTTATTGCACGCATTATTGAGCCAGGTTCAAAGACACAGTCAATAGAATTTCTCAAAGAGTTCATGGGAATAGAACATAAACGTCAGGAACTCTATCGGCAAATTCCAAGGTTTCTGGGTGTGAAAGATACAGTAGAATCTAAAGTACTGGCGGTTGCTGAAAAAGAATTTGCTTTTACCTTTTCCCTCATCTTTTATGATGTAACTACTTTATACTTTGAGAGTTTTGAATCAGATGATTTACGCCAATGCGGATTCTCCAAAGATAACAAATTCAATCAACCGCAAATAGTCCTTGGACTTTTAGTGACTATTGATGGTTTTCCAGTAGGGTATCAAATATTTGAAGGCAATAAATTTGAAGGACACACGTTAATTCCTGTTATTGTGGAATTTAAGCACAAACACAAGGTTGAAAATTTCACTGTGGTTGCTGACGCTGCTATGATAAGTGATAAAAATATTACCGCACTTGCCTCTGCTCATCTTCAGTACATTGTCGGAGCCAGAATAGCAAATTTGCCACTCAAGCGTATTGCGGAGATCAGCGCTCAACTTTATCAACGCGATGGCGCAACAATGCGTATGGCAACGGAGCTTGGTGATTTGATCTGTGAATTTTCTGCAAAACGATTTGCAAAAGATAAACGAGAGCTGGAAAAACAAATTATTAAAGCTCAGGAGCTTCTCGATAATCCAGGTAGCATCAAAAAAGTAAAATTCATTACCTCCAAAGATCAAACATATACACTTCATACTGCATTAATAGAGAAGACCAAACTACTACTTGGCATCAAAGGCTATTACACAAATCTGCCGAAGTCGGAAGTCAGTGATAACATTGTCATTGAGCATTATCATAATCTCTGGCATGTAGAGCAGGCATTTCGCATTGCAAAAAGTGATTTGCAAATGCGTCCCATCTACCACTTTAAACAAAAGACTATTAAAGCTCATATTCTCATTTGCTTCATGGCATTAGCAATTTGTAAATATATGGAGTTAAAAACGGGAAGATCGACCAAGTCTATTGTAAAATTATTGAAAGGCGTTACAGATGCTATAATGGTTAATACCCTCACAGGCGAAGAATTTACTCTACGCTCTATACTCATCGATGATGTCAAACAACTCTTGATAAAAATGGCTCTGTTGCTTTGATTTGGCCGTATTATTTCCCCTCACACGCTTGTCATACTAATTTGGACAAGTCAGGACGGCATAGATATATTTTTACCGCCAAGCGAGATGTCGTTCTGCATCAGCAGGTCGTACCGCACGCCGATTTCCCAGAGCTGGTCGAGTTTGAAAACAAGCTGTGCATAAAAACCGGAATTATGTTTATCCAGACTTTGAAGTGAATCGCCGCCGAATGATTCGTGCCTGTATTCCGTTCCATTCATGACACGATACATATATTCACTTTGAAATCCGATATATCGAATGGCATCGAGAGTGTACTTGATGGTAAGGTCTGCACCTGCAATATCCGTATTTGCAGCAACTGCGTTTCCAGTATCCCCTAAAGCAGAGAATCCCGGATCGGCGTTTCTTGTCGTTCCCATGGCATTGGAGATCCCAAACAAGATCGATGCGTCTTCGATATCGAATGATGTACGAACGAATCCGATATAAAGATTCGGCCCCTGAACCGGGCTGACGGAAATAATGTTTTTCGGATCGCTGAATCCAGCAGTACCGAAGCTTTGCTGATTTTCGCCGTTTAAAACTTCCCCGCCGAGTACGAGAAAAAACGGTGTCGGTGCGACCCATGTGGCCTGTGCGCCGATTTCATTCAATCCATCCTCGCCGAATAATGCCATTGAAATGAGCGGCTGGTTGGCAAAGTCCCAATAATGTTCATGCTGCTCATTGACCCTGCCGAAGCTTGCAAGAAATTTTCCCGCCTTTATTTTAAAACCGTACGGCAATTTCCTCGTTGAAAAATAGGCCTCTTCCAGACCGGCGCCGTCGGGAGCAAGATCGATAACGGCAAAAAGATCGAAATACGGATCGACAACGGAATAGAGCGACATTTCACCGTAGTTGAAATTCAATCCGCGCTGTGCGTTCAATCCGGAAGAACTCGGCTGGTTCAGGAAGGGATAGCTGAAACCTGGAATTGTCAGAGAATAATATTTTTCATTTGCCATATCCCGTGCTACGCCGGAAACATCGAGGATGAGCGCAATATCCGGAACATATTTGGACTGATCGAATGCCGATCCTTCTCTCGATTGTGCCCGTAGTAAACCGGCGGACCAAACGAATAAGAGCAATAATGCAGGAATGCATGTTTTTTGCAGTTTCATAGAAACTCCTCAAAATTTTAATAATGACGCCATTGACAACAGTAAAATTATCGGCGTTTGTGATACGATATTGCCGGATCCGAGTCCCACTGCTTTAAAAACAGCGGACGGAACCGGAAGATTCCATTCTTGAGGTCACGAAAATTGAGGAGGAGCATGCGAAGCGAAAACACGCGTATGGAATGGATGACAAACTCTTTCCGGAAGTGAGACAAAGGCAAGAAGGACGGGTTCGCGATAGAGAGAGGAACCAGCCGCCGTCTGAATTGAAGGGGCGTAATTGGAAAGCTGGAACGTGCAAATTGTGCAATTGTCCGAATTTCCGCAATCATGATGATTGTGAAAAGCACTGACAGAAATGCTTGCCAGAAGCAACAAGAGCATCAGCGCCGGAACCGCCTTGAACAGCACACGGCGTTTTTTTATCAGCATTAGTTTCATTCCGTCTTTATAATAACGAATATAGCGTTGATTATCAAACACGCAATCAGTTAAGTTCCCAATCTGCGTAATCCAAGCAATCATCTGCGAAATCTCCTATCTGCGTTCAATCTGCAGCCGGAGGCCTCAGAATGTCATCCCGTGTTAACGGGATTCAACATTTTAAATCATAACCTGTCTAATCAATCTGCGCCCAATCTGTGGAATCTGAGAAATCATTGATAATGTTCAATGATTTGATTAACTTAAATGAGGCGATGGAGTTCGCCTTAAAATATCCCGAAGGTTCATCGGGATTGATGACTCCTGCATCGAAGCGAATTGCTTGCGAGGTAGGGGTTTTTCGTTTTATGAGAGGATGAAATGGTTCGCAATTATTTATATGTGTTTTTCGGCGGCGGTTTAGGTTCTTCCCTCAGATATTGGCTGTCAGGCGTAATACCGCGCTACACGGGAAGCCAGTTCCCATACGGAATTTTGATCGTCAATATCATTGGATGCTTCTTTATCGGATTTCTTATGTCGGCCTTGGAAGAACGATTTCTAATGAATTCTTCACTTCGTGTTTTACTTACAATCGGCATTATCGGCGGTTTTACAACCTTCTCGACATTCAGTTATGAAACCCTCGCAATGATGCGGGACAGCGAATTTTTAAAAGCTTCCCTCTACGTCGGGCTTTCTCTTACACTTGGTCTGGGCGGCACATATCTTGGTTCACTTATGGGCAAACTCATTTAACCGGAAAAGGTGATCGATGAAACTTTCAGGCGACGGTAAACTCTTGCGCATCTTTATCGGTGAATCGGATAAATTTCACCATCAAGCGCTCTTCGAATCCATCATATACGCAGCCAAGGAAAAAAAATTAGCCGGCTGTACGGTCTTGCGCGGGATCGAAGGCTATGGCGCCGACAGCCATGTCATACATACGGCAAAAATTTTGAGATTATCCGAAGATCTTCCCATCGTGATCGAACTCGTCGACACAGAGGAGAAAATCAGGGCATTCCTGCCTGACATAGAACAAATGATTGAAGCATCGGGCTGCGGAGCGATGATAACACTTGAAAAAGCGGAAATAATCCGATACAGTCATGGAAAATGATTGCGGACTTGAATATGTCGGTAAAACGAAACAATCCGGCACGGTGTGTGGATGCCAATGAACCCTGCTACGGAATAACGTTAACAAAACAAAAAAAGAATAAGGAGATGCAAGATGAATGTTAAAGCCATAATCGCACGTCAAGTCCTCGATTCACGAGGCAATCCGACTGTTGAAGCAGAAGTCAGACTCGACAATGGAATAACAGGAAGAGCAATCGTACCATCAGGTGCGTCCACGGGCGAAAAGGAGGCTGTGGAACTTCGAGATGGAGATAAATCAAAATATCTCGGCAAAGGCGTCCTTAAGGCAGTTGAGAATGTCAATACGAAGATTGCACCTGCTCTTATCGGAATGGAAATAACAGCGCAGCGTGCAATTGATGCAGCAATGATCGAATTGGATGGAACCCCGAACAAGTCCAAACTCGGCGCTAATGCAATCCTTGCTGTTTCGATGGCCGCCGCGCATGCTGCCGCGCATGCAGTCGGCCTGCCCTTATACCGTTATCTTGGCGGATCGAATGCTGCGCTTCTGCCGGTTCCATGCATGAATATTATCAACGGCGGCAAACATGCAGACAATAATGTCGACTTCCAGGAATTTATGATTGCCCCGCATAACGCGCCAAGCTTTGAAGAAGCAATTCGTATGGGAATTGAAGTGTTCCATACATTAAAGGGTGTGCTGGTGAAAAAAGGATACAACACAGCAGTCGGCGATGAAGGCGGATTTGCTCCGAGCTTGAAATCTAATGTAGAAGCCGTCGAAGTAATACTGGAAGCCATCACGAAAGCAAATTACAAACCCGGCAGCGATGTCTCCATTTGTCTCGATCCGGCGGCAAGCGAAATGTGGGAAGACGGTAAATATCTTTTCTTCAAATCCGATAAGTCGACAAAAACTTCCGAAGAAATGGTAAAGCAATGGGCAGATTGGGCGCGGCAATATCCAATCGTACTTCTTGAAGACGGCATGGCAGAAAACGATTGGAAGGGCTGGAAAATGCTGACGGATGAAATAGGGAAAAAGATTGAATTAGTGGGAGACGATGTTTTCTGTACAAATCCTGCCATCCTCGCAAAAGGTATTGAGGCAGGCATCGCAAATTCCGTTCTTATCAAGCTCAATCAAATCGGAAGCGTCACGGAAACGCTCGACACCATCGAGTTGGCAAAGAAAAATAATTATAATTGCTTCGTTTCGCATCGCTCCGGTGAAACGGAAGATACAACTATTGCCGATCTAACAGTTGCCGTCTCTGCAGGACATTTGAAAACGGGCTCCGGATGCCGCAGCGAGCGCATTGCGAAGTTTAATCAATTGATACGCATCGAGCAGGAACTCGGCAAGCAAGCCCGCTTTGCAGGTAAATCCACATTTAAAACAAGTGTGACTTTATAACGCTCGATGAGCGGATTGCAAAGATTTGGTGCAGATAATAAATTCCGCATTGAAAGAACAATCTGAGCAGTTGCCCTATGCAGGTGCATTGTGTTTTATATTTCGATAACGATCGGAGCGGCCTTTGGATTTATCGCTTCGCTCATGGCATTTGTAATAACATGGAATGAATGAGAAAAGCATTAATTTGAAAACCAGCGGCTTTGGCGCGAATCTCTTCAAGCGGCTGGTTTTACTTTTCTGTTTTTTCTCTTATTGTCGATGCTGATCGGCTATATCATTGCACGATATGGTATAAAATAATATCTCACGAAGAAAAATCAGGATTCTCAAAGGAAAGCAGTAAGCATTTATACTTGCTGCTTTCCAGCATCCATATTATCTGTGTTCCATCAGTGAAATCTGTGTAATCAACTATCTGCGTTTAATCTGCGTAATCTGCGCAATCATCATTGCAGCTGCTTGAAGAGATACGGAAAAATGCTTACTGTTTAGTACCAATGAAATTGTGAATAAAGGAGATCTCTCATGATTGTAATGAGTATTGGTGCAGCTGCGTTTATCGCAACTTTTCTCGGAGGATTATTTGCGCTCAAGTTTAAAGACAAGCTGCACCTCATCACGGGATTCAGTGCGGGTGCAATCATCGGCGTTGCGTTCTTCGATCTTCTTCCAGAAGCTGTTACCCTAAAAAATGAACATCAAGGAATTTCAACGATATCGCTCATGATCGGTATCGGGTTTATCGTCTATATGATTTTAGAGCGAGCGATTGTTGTGCATTCGTCTCATGAAAGCGGCTGTGAAAATTCCAGACATCGCGGTATTCTTGGTGCGGGCAGCCTCTCAATCCATAGTTTTCTGGACGGAGTGATTATCGGCCTTGCGTTCCAAATTTCCAATTCAGTCGGAACAATCGTAACGGTGGCGGTTCTTACCCACGATTTCTCCGACGGCATCAATACAGTAACAATGATTGTGCGAAGCAAAGGAGAACGCAGACAAGCGTTGCGTTGGCTGATTGCAGATGCGTTCGCACCGGTTCTTGGAATTTGCACGACATTCTTCTATTCTATCCCAAAAGAAGCACTAAGCATCGTCCTAAGCGTTTTCTGCGGATGTTTTATTTATATCGGGGCAAGTGATCTTCTCCCTGAAAGTCATCACGCCCATCCCAAGACTTTCACAACCTTCATGACGCTTCTTGGTATGGCAACACTCTATGCTGTTATACAAATTGCGGGGTGAGTGGATTGCTGGAAGTACTGGGGGAAAGTGATAAAAGATGAAGGTTAACTGTCCGCAATTATGCCTTCACCCTCTTGTGAGGTATCATGTTTGCAAACGACATCTTCAGGCCACAGCAATTGCTTGCCGCTTGCTCTCATCTCATTCATGGTTGACCACATAAACCAGAACGCTATGCCGATACTGATCAAAGAATCAAATTCAGGTCTCCCCGTCATCCCGACAAGGATACTCGCAAGAACCGGTACTAAAGACACGTACGTATCGCCAAGGTTGTGAATGTACGCCAGCCGAATTGCTGCATTCTGTCTGCGAACATTCTTTAACGATTGCGCAACAAACCAGTTTCCTAACGCTGCAAGCAGTCCGACAATGGCCGGGGATAGTGCAAGAATCGGAACCGGATAAAAAAAGCGATGGATTGCTTGAACAATAAGGATCGCACTTATGAAAATCAATCCGACAGAATTCAGAAGATTGGCAAATCTTTGAAGATTTTTAGAAAGCTTTGCCGCGAGCGTATAGACAAGATATAGGCACACAAGGGCGAGTTCATCTGAAAGATTGTGAATGCCATCCATAATCAGGCTCATGCTCCCTGTTTTGAACCCGGCTATTCCTTCACCGACAAAGATTATGGAGTTTAAGCTTGATGCAATCGCAAGCGACTTGCGAACGTGCGCTATGATTATTTCTAAATTTGGGGGGAGTGAACGATCAAGCTCACTCCCCAGGTATTCATCAAAAATATTTCGTAATTGCTCAGTGCATTATGAAACAATTGTTTTTTACTGGTTTTCAATCCCCCTTTTTCCCCCTTTTAAACAAAAGGGGGAGACTCTGTAAGAGAGGGGGATTTTTAATCTTTTAAATATCACGTTGAGTAATTACAATATTTCTTAAATATGAACGGCAACTTTAAAAACAACGTTCCGTGGTTCTTCAAAACTTGCTGCGCTGAAATACGCACCTTTAATCAAATGTTCATGATCAAGCAAGTTGGTGACATAGATTGAAGGCTCAAGTGTAGCGCCTCCCGTCAAATGGAATGTATATCCTCCACCGATATTGAAAATCCATGATGGAGTTGTATGCGCAGCCTGATTAAAATCGAATAATCCAGTTCCAAACGAGATAGCGTTTCCATTTGTGAGCCCTGATCCGTAAATCGCAACAAGATTGGCAAACCAATCTTGGGGTTGATAATTGAGACCCGTAACAATGGAAAGCCGTTGATCGTGATCGAGATCCGTTGCCGGCCCGTCGCTATCAAGCGGTAAGAATCCGCCGCTAATGAGACCGGTTCCGTAGGCGTGAATAATCGATGTGTTCATATAACCGGAAAAAGGAATAACAGGATCGCTGTACGAAAGTCCAAGTTCAATACCCGTTGTACGCACTTGTGCAATGTTCACGGGGGTTTTGATTGCCGACGATCCGATGGTTTGATCATCAACTCCCGGTGTGGCATATTTGTAGAACACGTCGGCCTTACTGCGTAAACCGAATACGAATAGATGCGTGTATACCGCTTCATAAAAATCATCCCTCTCCGCCAGCGTCGGCACGAGTGCAACGTTTGAGCCGTTGAAATTAACCGCGATAGATTTCAGACCCTCGATATTGGTCGGCATGAACATGCGTCCATAATACAAATAGGCCGTATTGTCCTCATCCATTAAAAAATTCCATCGAATGCGCGGACTAATTTGGCTTTGGAGAGGCATATCCGGAGCAATATGTTGGTCATATCGGGTGCCTAATTCGAACGATGTCCATTCCATGGGATGCCATTCAGCTTGCAGGAACAAGCCGAAATCCGATCCGCTAAAATCAGTTACCAAAGAAGGGCCAGTGTTGCCGGCAGAATCATGTGAAGTAAAATTTTCCACTCCGGTCGTTGCGCTGAAATTAAAGCCCGCTTTATACATAAACTCGTGAGAAATCCTCTTGTCAAACGTAGACCGTATACCCAGCGTTGTGAAACTCCGATTCTCTCCAATCAGATATCTGTTCGTGTCTCCGACAAATTGAGAGAGCGCAGGATCGTTGCTGCCCGGAGAGTAGATCAATCCGCCTTCGCGTGCATAAACACCAGCAAAAAAGTTTGATTCTCGGTCTGCATCCGCATTGAGGGTGCGGTAATACGAAAGAGTTTGAAACGAGTTTGTTGTGGTCTGCATATCATTGGCAATTTGCTCCACGGAATCAAACGGGATTTGCGTGTTCGTTCTGCCGAAATTCAAATTTGTCGTTATATAGTCAACGTCACTCAATATATAATCAGCTTTGCCGTACAAAAAATAATCCTGCCCGTGGTCATGAAATAGTTGTTCGACGGGCTGATCGATGCGGCGATCGGTTTCCTGGCGCGAGCCTGAAATAAAGAAGCCGAGATTACCAACGTGATCGCTCATCGATAAAGCCTGGCCGTCGGAATTCAAAGCACGAAACGGCCCAACTCGTTCTGATTCTTCGGATGGATCAGACACTAAGTAGCTTCCTACATATGTCGAAGCATCCAGATGAAATGCTCCGGTTGGCACTCGATTTTGCAGATCAATAATTGCGGCATTTTGTCCGCCGTATTCCGCTGAAAATCCTCCCGTGATAAATGTAGCACGATCTATAACTTTTTGATCGACGACATCATTGAGTCCGCCGAACACGCCAAGCGGGACAGGAAGCCCGTCAACGTAGTAGGTGAATTCTCCATGTTGCCCCCTAATGTGTACCTCGCCCGTCGGGGCGCGTGCTGCTCCTAAAATGTTTTCCTGTACCAGGTTCGTCATCTGAGCGGTCGGCGTAGGGTGAAATGTTTCAGATTCGAACACTTGGTTGCCGGTATTGAGATTAATGCTTGAAACGGCAAGTTCCCGCATCCCGACAACTTCCACGTCTTTTTCGGAGTTTCCTTGTGAGCGAAGAAATATCTGATATGTGGAATGATCGTTATCGATAACGATCGTGTCTGTAAAGGTCTTATAACCGACAAACCATGCTTGAACGGCATAACTGCCAGGTGCAATATCGCGAAATCGCGCCTGTCCGGCAGGGGATGTAACCTCTTCCGAAATAAACTTTCCATTTCGTTTTAATACGACACGTGCGAGTTCAATAGGTGTATTCCCGCTGGAATCGCTGACGGCCACTTTCCATTGAATGCCGCGTTCATTTCCGCTTGAGTTTATATCCGATTTATCCGGCGCTTCGGACGATGGTTTCAATATATAATTATAATGTGCTATTGGGTTCGATAAATTTTGTGCAAAAGAAAAATTAAAGAACACAAGCAAGGTTGTAAGAATAATAATTAAACGCATATTTCCTTCTCCTCGATATAGGAATGAATGAGAACTCCGAAAGAAAATTTTTCAGTGTTCCGTTTTTAAATTGTAAAAAGAGAGATTAACCGAGAAGAGAAGGCGGACCGCGACGGGAGAAAGAACGAAAGAGATGGTCTTGAATAAGATGCGGAGATGTAATGGTCGGAGCAGTACCAACCACTTGGACCTCGCCAAAATCCAGCGAGATTTGATCGGGGGCGATTCTGCTGTGTGCTGAGAGACAGATACTGCATTCGGAATGTTCCGACAACGGAATCTGTTTGCAGTGATCGGCATCTTCATGCGGAAAAAACCGGGCTTCGAATGATCCGCTGGGGACAATGGGATGGTCATGGATGAAATCATGCAGTCCGAAACCGACAAGATGACTCGCAAGAATAAGGAGAACAAGTATTTTATTTTTTTTCTTCACGGCCATCATTCTAAGGTGGTTCTTATTATAACGAAGATTTTAACGAGAAGTTCCAAAATAATCAAGGTTATGTGCATCATTAATTTGCGCAATCAACTATCTTTGTACAATCCGTGAAATCTGCGTAATCAATCTGTACAATCTAATATCTGCGTACAATCCGTGAAATCTGCGCAATCAATCTGCGTAATCATTTTATAAACGTGTCATTCCGCAGATCGTTCATCGCCTGTTTAATTTCTTCCTGAGTATTCATAACAATGGGACCGTACCATGCAATAGGTTCTTTAATCGGTTTTCCGGAGACGAGCAGAAAGCGCATCCCCTTCTCTCCCGCCTGCACGGATACCTCATCGCCTTTATCGAATAAAATCATAGAACGGTTGCCGAGTTCTGCCTGCTTCGAATTTACGGACCCGACAAGTTCCGTCTGTACTCCTTGAGGCGCCGAAGTTCCGCGAAAATTTCCGCTTCCATCAAAAATATATGCAAACGTATGCCGGAATGTTTCCACCGGCAAAATTTTCCGTTTTCCCGGCGGCACCCAAACATCCAGATATTGAGGATCCGCTGCAATGCCTTCTACGGGTCCGATCTTTCCCCGGAAGTTTCCGCAAACGACACGGATGCGAGTACCGTCGTCGTCCATAAGTTCCGGAATTTCCTTTGCCCCGATATCCTGATAACGCGGTTTAGTCATTTTTTGTGAAGAAGGAAGATTTGCCCAGAGCTGAAAACCATGCATTCGCCCGTTCGGATCCCCTTTCGGCATCTCCTGATGAAGTATCCCGCTCCCGGCGGTCATCCATTGAACATCGCCGGCTGCAAGCGTGCCGCTGTTGCCAAGGCTGTCGCCGTGATTGACCGATCCGGCAAGCACATACGTAATGGTTTCTATTCCCCGGTGCGGATGCCATGGAAATCCTGCAAGATAATCTTCAGGACGCTCGTTGCGAAAATCATCGAAAAGGAGAAACGGGTCGAACTCGGCGGTATCTCCGAAACCGAACGCGCGCTGCAGCTTTACTCCCGCTCCTTCAAGAGTCGGTTTAGTCCGAATGATTTGTTTGATAGGCCGTAGAGACATAGATTTGTTCCTTTTAAATCTAAAACAACGAACGCCGCCCGCTTGTTCCTCAATTTGACCGGCCATCTAAGATCTGTGTACAATCCGTGAAATCTGCGTAATCAATCTGCGCAATCTAATATCTGCGTACAATCCGTGAAATCTGCGTAATCAATCTGCGTAATCAATACTCGATCCCTACCCGTGTGGCGGTTTTGCACATCCCTGAATGAAGAAACCTTTGGCAGGTATCATTCGTTTTAAGTGTACATGGATTTAAGGGTTTCGCGTCAAATTACATTTGCGATAAAAGCAAGGTTTGATTACATTAAAGAGTTACAAAATCAACAACGAAATCCTCTCATAACGTTCTGAAAATAATTTTCTCAAGAATCGTTATACCATTATTTACTCGTCCGGCATGAGATATATAGGAAAATCTCACCGCATCTGGAATTGTCAGGATTTAATATGAATAAAAGAAAGAAACAAATGGAAACAGAACAAAAAAATAATACGCTGCATGGCAAGACGCTGGAGGCAATCCTTCAGCACCTTGTAGAGTATTACGGCTGGCAGGAACTTGGACTTCGGATCAGAATCAGATGTTTTACGGATAATCCGAGTATGCAGTCCAGTTTAAAGTTTCTGCGCAAAACTCCGTGGGCGCGGGAAAAAGTGGAGACCCTATACCTCGAGTGCGCCGACTAAGATCGGACAATAATGCACCGCTTTTCCCAGAACACCCGCAATTTGTTAAAACCGAAGCCAGCTTCACGGACAAATAATTAGGCTGAAAATTAATTCGTCACCCGCTCAACTCGTCTTATTTTCAAGCCTCCGGCGTTGTGCTGCCGGAACAAGACCATGGATACAACCTTCATTCGAGAAATGACCGCTGACGATTACGATCAGACATTTGAACAGACATCGGCTGTTTCAGGAAAAGAAGAGTTTTAAAACCGCCGCTTTTCGGCAAATACCATGCCACCTGAAACTATTCCTATCTTGAAACGGTTGTACGGTTAGTGACAAATTCTTGCAGCCGTTGAGACAATGTATAATATCAATATTCCGGAATTTCTACATTTTAACAATGGAGGAAATATGAAAAAATCCTTTTTTACATTGGCCCTTGCTTGCATTATCATGAGCATGCAAATAATTGCTCAAGATAACCATACGATGCAGCAGGTTCCCGTCGTTAAGCGGGCAATTGCAGTGATTACACCGACAAAAGGGAATACCGTGCACGGAACCGTGACATTCGAACAGGTCGATGGCGGTGTCCGGGTTGTGGCCAGCCTGACCGGATTAAAACCGGGGAAACATGGATTTCATATTCACGAATTCGGCGATATAAGTTCCGAGGACGGGAAGTTCTGCAGGCGGGCATTTTAACCCGATGGGAATGCCGCACAGCATGCCGACGAGCCAAAAACGCCACGCGGGTGATATGGGAAATATCGAAGCTGATGAAAACGGAAACGCACATCTCGACTATATCGATCCGGTTATGAAACTCGACGGGGATCATCCCATCATCGGTCATGCCGTCATTATTCACGAAAAAGAAGACGATTTTAAAACGCAGCCGACAGGAAATGCGGGGCCAAGAATCGGATACGGGGTCATCGGAATCGCAAAATAAATCAGACCGATCCTAAAATTTTAAAAATGCTCTGTTCAGGATAATTATAATCGGATGTTTGATCAGCTTTATCACTTTGTAGCCGCGACGGGCTTGCCCGACCTGCATTATCCTTTGGCGGGTCGTCGCGGTTTTATCAGGATGAGGCAGCTGACCGCGGAAAATGGAAAAACATTTTTGGGTTATCAACTCATCAAAATTCCATTGCAAACCCAAAGCCGTTTGGAGTCAAGAAGATCCTGGTCGAACAATGACTTGACGATTTTTCGTCATCGTCATGCGCAACAGCCGTTCCGACACTCGTACCGATAAAAGCGCCGAGGAAAACGTCGGAAAGCCAATGCTGGTCATGATAGATCCGGGCTGCACCTGTCAAACCGGCAAGCGTATACAAGCCTATCGACGCTGCGGTATTGTTTATCCGCTCCGAAAGAACTGAAGAAAGTGTAAAAGCAACTGCGACGTGTCCGGAAGGAAACGATAAATAATTGTCGCTGAACTGTACTCCATGGAATCGCACGTTTCCTTCATTCATATACGGACGGGCTCGGCCGAATGTATATTTAATCACGCTCGTTACAACGCCTGTCCAGAAAAGCGATTCCAGAAGCATTGTTCCTGTTTTACGAATTTCCGGCGTGCCGAATAACAGCCCTGCACTGTAAATTGAACCGGAAATGATTATCGCATCTGCCGTTGCACCGTATTGCTCGGTTATATTCAAAACGTCGTCGTTAAATGTTGAACGGCTGCGCCCTGCAAACGACCGGACGGACTGGTCGGCAAAAAAGAGCGCTGCCGTGGTTCCCGCAACAACCCCAGCTGTTATAAGCGATGACCCGTCCGGATGCGTCACTTCATGAAAGCGAAGAGCGATACAATCGATAAAATCCCTGCTGTCGGAACAAAATATTCCGGAAAGTTTTGTCGAAGCAGTGTCCCGGTCCGCGTTCTGACACTGCACAGTGTCGGACAACGCCGCAAAAATAGATATGTAAAGAATGATACGGTTCATGATTAATCCGGAAAATTCTCTATCGAATAATGATGAGTTTCGATCTTACCGCATAAGCGCTGAAATATCCCAGAGCTCCGCCGTTGAAGTTCGATGGTGGATTTGCGGGAGATGTAGCTAACGAACTATTGTTCAGGACCTGTACCAGCGTTCTGAAATAGTTATAAACATTTTCATCGATGCATTGAAGCTGGACCGAAACAGAATCCCCGGTCCGCAGCGTATCCGTATTTGCAAATAATGTACTTGTGATTTCATAGCCGTCCTGCAGCCGGTCGCTGACAAGGAAAATGAATTTTTGCGGAACGCCGTTTTTGATTTCCACAAATCGATAATAATTCTGAATTCCGGTCGGGTCGCGGAAGTGGACCTCGATATCCTTTGTATTGTTCGGCCCGAACGATAAATTACCTTCAGTGAGAGAATCGATTGTCACAGGAGGCGGCATAGTTGATGCAGCAGTATAAGTGGTTCCGTTCGACAGCACGGCAAGCGTATAGGTTCTTCCCGGGACACCCTGCATGTGGGAAGAGGTGTAAGTTCCCGAAGAAGTTTCCGTGAGAAGTTCGGAATTTCCAAGATTATCGCTCAATGTCACGGCTGCACCGCTCACTGGCGGAAATACGTTCGGTTGATCGTACTCCACTGTTTGCGATAATGTCACACGGTATGGACCCGGCTGATCGGTTATTATTCCCTCTATGACGATAACCGGAGCAGAAGAATTAAGATCCACCTGAATGACCTTCTGGCATGAAAAAAATACTGCACTGCATGCCGCAAACAGAAGAATCGAAAATATATTTTTGGGCAACGACTTCATTTGGTCAGAACCTGAAATTATATGTAATGGATGGAACAAATCTGAACAGCGATGTCTCAACCGCCTGCGTCCTTGTGGGATCATTCGGATCTACCTGGAACTGAATCGAAAATGCATTTTCGCGGCCATAGGCATTGTACAATGAGAATGTCCAACTCGATCTTTCCCCCTGCCATGTAGCGCCGAGATCGAGCCGGTGATAGGCAGGCATGCGGTTAGCATTGCGCTGGGAGTAAGAAGGAACTGTAGTATCGAGAATCTTATATTTTCCGCTCGGGAATGTGACTGCATTTCCCGTATTATAGACCCATGCTGCGGAAAATGTCCATTTGTCCGTTAGCTGGTACAGAGCGACAATGGAAATATCATGCGTCTCGTCCTGATGTGCAGGATAATAATTGCCGTTGTTGATTCCCGGAATTCTCAACTCCGTGCGCGAGAGCGTATATCCGATCCAGCCGTTCAGACGTCCGTATTTTTTTTTCAGGAAAAGTTCCAGACCGTACGCCCTTCCCTGCCCGTAAAGCAAATCCGATTCCACATTTTCATTTAGAGTTATCTGAGCCCCGTCCTTGTAATCGATCTGGTTCTGGAGAAATTTAAAATAAGTCTCCGCCGAAAATTCATACGTGTTGTCTTCGAAGTTTCGGAAATATCCAAGCGACACTTGATCCGCAATTTCCGGTTTAACATTATTGCTGCTGGGAATCCACCTGTCTGTCGGATTGCTGGCGGTAGAAGTGGAGAGAAGATGGAGGTTCTGCGTCGACCGCCCGTATGAAGCTTTCATCGAGCTTACATCGTCTAAGATGTAATTCACCGCAACCCGGGGCTCAAGATTGAAATAAGTTTGTATAAATTTTCCCGAACCGTAGGAAACGGAATCAACCGTTTGTCCGCCATCGCTGTATGTGTAGAAAACACCAGGTCCGAGTATGCTGAAAGATGAAAAGCGGGCTCCGTACTGAACATTCACGGCCGGAGACAGCTTGTAGTCATGACTGATATACAGAGAATTCTCCCATGAATATTTTTGTGTAAGCTGCAATGTGGTGGTTTGAACGCTGTTTGCGAGCGTGGCTGTTCCCGGAACGACGGAATGATAGACCGAGTTCAAACCGAATATCAATCCGTTATCTGAATCGAAAAAATACTGGAAGTCCTGTTTGATCCCGAAATCCTTTATATCCGAGACGAGACTCATGTTGTTGCCTGCAAAATTCGCATTGACGGTGTAATCGTAGGTGCTGTAAATAAACGACGTGTTCGAGAACATTTTTTCATTGAACAGATGGTTCCAGCGCAGCGTTGCTGTGGAATTTCCCCAATCGATGCCGAATGTACTGCCGAAACCTAGCACGTCTTTTCCGAAATAGCCGGAGAGATAGATCCTGTCGTTTTCTCCGACCTCGTAATTTGCTTTTGCATTCAGGTCGTAGAAATAGAGCTGCGTCTGATTGATCAAACTGTCTCTCGAAAGCTTAAGGAACAAATCTAAGTATGTCCGTCTTCCGGAGATAGAAAACAACCCTTTGTCCTCGACGATCGGACCTTCAACGGTCAGCCTTGACGCTATCAAGCCTATACCACCGCTCACGTCGTAGTCCTTTGTATTGCCCTCTTTCATTTTTATATCGAGCACAGAAGAAAGACGTCCGCCGTATTCTGCCGGCATTTCTCCCTTGTACATAGTAACGTCTTTGATGGCATCCGAATTGAAAACGGAAAAGAAACCGAGAAGATGCGAAGCGCTGTAGACGGTGGCTTCATCGAGAAGAATGAGATTCTGATCGGCTGCCCCGCCGCGGACGTAAAATCCTGTATTGCCGTCTCCTCCCGATTTTATGCCGGGCAGAAGCTGAACGGTTTTAATCACATCCTTTTCGCCCAGCAGAACGGGAATGTCCTGTATAGACTTTACATCCAATTTTTCCATTCCCATTTGCACGGTCTTAACATTGTCGTCCTTTTTTTCACCCGTAACCACAACTGCCTTCTGCTCCACTCCTTTTTCCACAAGGCCGACATGAAGTTTTATGTTCCGGTTCACGACGACTTGCTGCAAAAAGGGCGTATATCCCATAAAACGCACGGTGACTGTATATATTCCTTCCGGAATGGTCAGCGAATAAAATCCGTACACATTGGAGACCGTTCCCGTTTGCGGCAGTTCACTCAGCATAATAGTTGCTCCGATTAAAGCTTCGCCGGTCTTGGAATCTTTAACATAACCGCTGATCGTATGCTTTTTACGGACCTGTTCCGTTTGTGCTGTTAAGGTCGATGCAAATATTATCACCAATAGCATGCCGATAGCTGTTTTTACCATTATATCCTTAAGAAAGTACCGGCATGTGATCATTCCGCATCGTTTGAACTAAAATGCTGCCGACATCAATGAAAAATTAAAGTTTAGTTCCGGATATTGACCGGTTTGTATAGAGAAAAAATCCCCTTGTCTTGTCCGCAAAAACGAACAGTACCAAATGTGTCCTGCCATTATAAATGATACATTATTTTTATTAGTTTCGCTACTCTAAAGCTGTTCCTGTATATCTCTGAGGATACAATTCATTCAATCGATATCCAATGCATCTCGCTCCCGGCCGGCCGCACTAATTTTGATTTGTCCGGCTGTGAACCGAACTCTACGGAGCCGGACCATTGGAATTTTTAGGACACACTGGCATGTGTCCCTACGAAGTTTTCTTCTTCGGGGTTTCCGGATTTTCTTTTTCTAATTTTTCTTTAATGACCATGGCCAGCAGCATATTTACAAGCGAGCCGCCGCCATCGGCGCCGGCAGCGCCGCCTGCAATAATTTCCGGGACTAATTTCTGGCCGCTTGTCGAAAGATGTCTGGCAACTTCAATGGCAGCATAATTCCCGGACTCCATCGACTGGATTTTTTGCCTGATCACATCTGCTTCAGCCATTCCGACCGCTTTGATTTTTTCTCCTTCCGCCATACCGACGGTCTTCAGCACCATCGCATCGGCATCGGCATTGACGGTTTTGGATTTCGCTTCGCCTTCGGCCTTTTTAACCGCTGCCTGAGCTTCATATTCGTTGATTTGAACTTTCCGTTCTGCGTCGACGACCCGTGCTTGTGTATCCGCAAGCGATTTGGCTTGCTGCAGGTCTTTGCGGACACCTTCCGCCTCGCGCTGCGTCTGGTATGTCACTTTTTCCTGCTCTGCAATCTTGCGATCCGTTAAAGTCTTCATAAGATCTTCAGGCGGTACGATGTCTCCGATAAGCGTATCGACCGCGCCGACGTTGTAATCTTCAAGAGCCTTGGAAATACTTTCTCTTGCATCTTCCTGGCGTTCTTTTCTTCCTTTGAGAAATTCTATAACGTCCGATCCCTGCGCAGCATTGCGGAAATAGTTGCCGATGGTCGGCTCCAAAACCTGTGTAACTAAATTCGCCACGCTTCCGAAACGTGCAATAACTTTGGGCGCGTCCGTGCGGGGAATATGGATAATCTGACTGACATCGAGATTGAACTTAAAACCGTCGGAAGAACGCACCGTAATGGTCGAAAGTTTTTCATCGAGCTTGTGCGCTTCCGTTTTCCCGGTTGCCCAATTCAGCACGACATTCGCTGTGGGCACGATTTCGACTTTATGCGTAAACGGATTGATAGGATATTTGCCCGGATCTAAAGGTTCGACCCAGACGCCTTTCTGACCTCGAATCACTAAATTTCCGTGCTTAAATGCATCGCCGGTGACATCGACGCCTGTTTCGCCTACATATGCTATCACGACTCCGACATTGGCAATCGGCACAGTGGTCATATCCATCGATTCAACGGTGGCGAACCGTGGATTGATAAAATATCTGCCGGCGAGCATCACCTGCTCCTGAAGCCCCTTGAAACCGCCGCCGTCGATGAAGGCCTGAGCATCCTGAAACATGTTATGACCGGGAATTTCCTTGCCGGCAATTTCGTCTTTCGCAAGCGCTTTGCCTTCTTTCGTCGTTACCACGCCGACCTTGTTGTCCGGAATTTCAAGAACTGTTTCTTCGACGACCGAGAAAATAGACGAGTTAATTCTGTATGTCCCCGGCGGAATCACCGTTATCTGGGGTCCTCGTTCGCCTCCATTTGTAAGGAATCCTCTTGCATTTTGGAACGCATCACACTCGACGCGCCTGGCAAGGACCCTGCCGTCCTTTAACGGACGCCCGTCTTTTGCTTCGACGATGCCGATATATCCTTCTTTAATCGTCCTGAATTTTTCGAGCGAAATGTTGTACTGCCACGGCCAGAGCCAAAAATGGAGGCCCGGCGCAAGCGTATCGGCCTGATAACCGGCTTCGCCGTTGAGGGCAATAATCGCTCCGTCGGGAAGCGTTCGATGTGAGCCGAAGATGACGAATCTTTTATTGACGATGCCGATTGCATCATTGGGAATAATAATTATTCCGAAAAAGCGCAGCACCAATTTGTAACAAAAAATGATGAGGACGATTAAAACAATCCATAAATAACCGAGCATCGTTTCCATAAGAACCTCCTCTTGAAATATGATTTAAGTTATTTCCCGTGTTGTTGATTTTGAACGCTGTTGGGATTTTCTTCATCTTCCTGCCATTTCAAAGGATTATGAATAATATAATCCCGAATTTTGTTCAAAGAATCGTCGTTCCGGATGATGTGTTCATAATAATTCTTTTGCCAAACAGGAATTCCAGGTATTGCACGATATTCATTAATCCGTTTTGTAGCGGCCGCTTTGAATAAACGAACGATGGTTGGTATCGAATTGGATGTTGGTTTGCCAAATTGTTCTTTCGTAGGGGCACGTTGCAACGTGCCCCTACATTCTATCAAAACAATAATGCCATGAATATGATTTGGCATTATCACAAACGAATCCAATTCAACCTCTGGACGGATATCTTTCGTTTTATACCATTCTTCCTGCACAATCTTACCAATCTTATTCAACTGCATCTCTTCTTGCATAATTTCCCCGAACAGACATTTCTTTTCATGCGTGCATATTGTTATAAAATATGCACCTGGCGACGAATAACTATATTCTTTTAAACGTATAGATTTACGATGATGAATTGCCGGATCGTATTTCATTTGGCTTCACCTTCGGTGGGACACACGCCGTGTGTCCCTACAAAATTGTTTGAAAATTGCCGTTTAAAATTCATTTTATTCCCGGTCCTAAGACAATATCCATTGTCAATGCAGACGGAACTTTAGATTTCATTCTCACGTCTATCGTAATCGCTGTTATAAATATTTGCATCCGCAAATTTCCGTGTTCAACGGACAGCTGCATGGAGTCCTCGGGGGGCAGGATGTTTACATATTCACGTAGATCCGGCAGGCTGCAGAGAAGCGAGATTCGGTCTTTCAGATCGACAGAAAAGCTGCTGCCTGCACCGGAAACCGGCATAAACAATATCTTTGCAGTATCCAGCGAAATATTCCAGCGGTCATTCCCGAAATCGATTTTAAATTTTTTCTTTGCCCGGTTGACTGTAATATTTTTTGCCAAATAACGATAGCCCTCCAGCGGAACGACAACCATAGAATCGCTCCGGAATGTATACGTCCTTGTACGTTCATTGCTGTCCGAGCCTTCCCACACATCCACATAAGGCACGCCAAGAAGCTGCGCAATGCGTCTTGGGTTATCATTCCGGTTGTACCATCCGTTTCGAGAGTGATTCGCGCATACAGTATCGATTCGTTCTGCAAACCACGGCTGAAGGACTTCTACACCGTGCGTTTTCGTCAGATAGCGGGTCAGAGCGCTGATACGCTTGACATCCGCAAAAGGAATTTCATTTTTCGCTTTATGCGCTTTACCGTTCATTAAGAGATTATTCTTTGTCAGAATTTGTTCAAGCCGCTGCATTTGATTGTTTTTGGAAATGCTGAAAGCTCCCCACGGACCGAATGAGACCAGCAATGCAATGGCACATAAACTGAGAGGAATCAATTTTATGCTTTTCGTTTTACTCAGAAGAAAATAGAGTGAGATTGCTGCGAGCCATAATCCCAGGACGATGATAAAATACCGCAATTCGGTAATGCCGTAATCTGAAATACGCCGCCAGACCGCCAGCAGAAGCAGTGCGGTCAGTGGAAGAACGAAAACATAGAACCAGCGCCACGCTGCAGACATCCAGGCATTTTCCCTGCGATCTTTAATGGGATGAATAAGCAGGAGCGAAAATATTCCTGTCGTTGAAAAGCCGAGCACGAGATAGCCCACCCAGCCTTTGGGCCAGTCCCATTGAATTATAATCTTCCCCATATATGCATAGAGAATGCAAAGGTACACTGCAACGAGCGGAATCATGACGTACTGCGTAAAGACTTTCAATCCTTTAGGATAGTTTACGTCCGTATCCGATGCATTGGCACCGCGGGGAATGCCGCTGAGAAAAAACCATGTATTGAAGAGTCCGGCGAGAAGCCACCAGAGCTGAAAATAACGTTCTCCCCTTATTTCGACGGCAAACAATTGGTTGACGGCCAACAGGGCGACAGCCATACCCGTATAGAGCACGGTAGTATAAAGCGCAGCAGTGACAAAGCGCAGGAAAAGCGTTTTGTTGAATTCCCAGAATGCGGCAATTCGTCCGCGCTCCATAAACGCCGCGAAAGCAACGAACATGTGTGCCGCAATGATAAAGAGAAAATATCGAATAACATGGATAGATGCCGATTCAAAGATATCCCTAGGTAAAAGCAGATAGTATACAATCAGGAGAAACAACGCGCACAGTTTTACAATAAGCGCACGGCTGAAGCTCCATTTCTTATTTTCTGCAATAAGCTGAAGAGCAATGAAGAAAGAAATGCCGAGGAAAGCGATTGCTGCGGCATTATACAGCCAGCGGATGCCGTAAGATGCATGCATTTCATTCTGGACAATAATAATTGCGCTTGCAGTGCCTGCTGCAGCCGATAGAATTGTAAACGGAAAGCGTTTATATGTATCGAATGCTTCTTTCCAGAGCTGACGAAGAGACGGTAGTTTCATTTTTAGGCTTCCTTTTTATTACGAACAATTTGCATACTCTCCGAAGGCGCTTCCGGCCCAAGCAGCACGGCAATGCATCGTGTCTCTTTATTATTCTCGAATGCAAATTTCAGAGTCATGGTAAACGGCACACACAAAACCATACCGATAAGGCCAAGGCTGGGGATATAGTTGAATAAAAATGCAATGAAACCCCAGAGAACTGGAAACAACACAAGAAAAGACTGCGCCTGATAGATGCCCCAGATAATTACAACAAATGCGGCGGCGGTAAAAAGGAAGCTTGTTCCATGTTTAATATTTTTCTGATCTGTCATAATTTTTCCGTTTGCAGCTTGGTACTTTTTTACTGCTGTCTTTTAGCTTTCGGTTTTAATCTTAACAAACAGAGCGTTCACAATGTAACAATAAGAATCATTATAAGATTATTTTTTCAACTTCATCCTTTTTTCCATCGCTGCTCATTACGAACTTTATACAGCCTTTCCGTAAAACCCCCTTCCTGAACAAATTGCTCTTCGAGCACATGCAACAGCTGGTCCAGCAGGTAGTTTGTTTGGTGAATGACACAGACAATGGTGTTTGCAGCAACCTCTGCCGGACATTGCTCCACATAGGTCATATAAGTCTTATAAGACCTATTGTTTTCAAAAGCCAGGGCTCTGATTTCTTTTGCTTTAGAATGCTCTTTTCCCCAAAGCGGCAAATTATGCTGCCGCAAATAGTCGTGATAGTCCAAGAGCAATTCTTCCAAACTTGCCCTTGCAACGCCCACAAGCTTTAGTTCTGTTTTTTTAGAAGTGCCGGAGGCCATGCTTCCTTCGGCAATATTTTGTTTACCACTCCGGGCTACCTGCACCATTTGATCTACAGTTCTGGATCGCTTATCGATAAACCGTTCACAAAATTTTACTGTAGCATCGTACACAATCTCCACCATTTGATACGATTTGAGATTTCGGTATCCTCCATGCGGCGGAATTAATCTTTTGTCTTCTGATAACTCCATCTTCTCCCCCTTTGGAATTAATGATTGAAGCAAAAATTTTAATTATTCTATTTTTTCGGACGTGATTCGGGGGGAATCATTCCGTTGACGCGATAATACACTACCAACTGCCCGTAATGTTCGCCTGCATGTTCAAGCGTACCCAGCCAGCCGAACCATGCATGAATCATAATATTGGCCCACGGATATTTAATCTCGCGCGTCAATCCGCTGTCCCCCTGCGCTTTGATCAACTCTGCGCCGTCGGCGACTGCCTGCTTTATAAGCTTTACAATGTCGGATTTTGTCGTGTACTTTTTCTTCAAGGAATCCTCGTTCCCGCCGAACTCCATCGTTTTCCCTCCGATCGCGCTCATCATGACATACTCGTCTCCGGCAACATGAATAAGACTTTCTCCGAACGTCCGTTGATCCTTCTGTGCTTTAAATCCGTACTTATCCTCCGGAAAATCTTCCGCCATAGCGACCAATTTTCTACCGATATCGTTCCATGCCCATAACATTTCATGAGATGGACTATTAACAGGTCTGGGAGGTTCGACCGGTTTATTCGCTTGACCCGAAGCAAATGTAACGAACAGCACCGCGAGTCCGGAAAACATGAGAGCAGAAATAAATTTAGACATGAGATAATCCTTTCTTAAGAGAGGTGATTTATTTATGATTGCCTTCGAGTATTTCGGAATAATACAGATTATTGGATTCTAAGGATTTTTTTGATCAAAAACCGCAATACTCCTTGCAATCGTGATCGCGTTTTTTATGTGAGGACCCTTAGATTCACACTTTACAAGATGGATGGAGATAAACTGAATACTCTATAATATTACCAAACTGTCGGACACCTTCGCAAAGTGTCACTGCTGTTGGACTTGATCTTTGGAACTTTTGTGTTGAAGAATTCGTCTCTTAACAATTAAACCTGTTGCATTATTCACAGGTCTAATGAATAGCAACAAACAATATGCGTGGAGCAGTTATGACGCACAAAATTATTTCATTCGCCATTCTTCTTATGGCTCTCGGCCTCTTCGGATGCGCCTCCGGCGGTTATACACGAATTGCCAAAGATCATTCTATGCAGCGCGACACTCTCAGGAGAATGTCGCAGCAGGATGTCATAAATATGTCGAAAGCCGGCGTGAGCGACAGCCTGATTATCGTCATGATGGATGCAACAAACACCTGGTTCCATTTGAAGTCCCAGGACGTTATCGATCTAAAAAATGCCGGCGTGAGCGAGAAGGTGATTGCTGCTATGATGCAGCCGCCAAGCCCGCCATCAAACCAATCGGGCAATTCAAATACAGTGATGTACTACGCTTATCCGCCCTATTATTGGTATGACGGATATTATCCATATTGGTATTATCCAGGAGTTTCCGTGAGAGCAGGCATTCGCGGCGGCTTTCATCATTGACAGTTCCATGAACAGATATCTTCAGATCTGACTGGAACACAAAAAAGGGGATGCGCATTTTTGTCAAGATGCGCATCCCCGCCGAATTATCTCGTTTTCATTTTTCTGGAAACGAAGACAGTTGGTGGTATTGTTTAAATCACCAGACTGTCAAACAAGGCTCTCAAGCAAGCGCCTGTCAAGCTGCATTTTTGATAGGCGCTTGAGAGCAAAAGAAGGAACTTTATGTCAAGCATATTTCTAAAAATAGTTTTAAATTTCTGCCGCTTCTTTTATACTCCACATTACATCGCTTCATTTTCGAACCAATCAATGCAGATTTCAAAACACTTAGCCTTTGCTTTAACTTTTTTCGCTCGCATATTAGCATTCTTCCCGCTTGCACCGCATTATTCGGCGCTCATATTAACGCTCTTTCCGTTTATCTCGCATTACTGCGAAATATTGCTGCGTCACTCCGGATTCCTGCGTCCCGTCATCAGCATTATTTCAAAATGCTTCATCCTCGCAACGAATCAGTCCGCGCGGCTGTGAAGATCCTTATTCGGCGATGTCTTTTTTAGAATGAAAAGTTCATCCAGCGACCACCGGCCTGAGCCGGCAATCAGCAGAAAAATCGATCCAAGAATCATAGACAAATCTACGCGCGCTTCATGCGCCATTGTCCAAAATCCTTTTTCCATAAGCATCGGAATCTTTGTCGTTGTAATTGCGACAAGCATATCGATAACCAGCGGAAGAGCGGCAAGGCGTATGTACAAACCAAACAGCACCATGACGCCGCACACTATCTCTACAACACCGACGAAAGGAGCCGTCATTTCCGGTACCGGAATTCCGATCTTTATAAATCTGCCGATTCCCAGTGCGTCAGGGAAAAGAAATTTCTGAATACCCTCGGAAAGAAAAACCGTCCCCACTATTATTCTGATAAGAATAATTGCACTCTGAACCTTGCCGGTTTCTCTGCGGATATTGAAAGAACGATCGCTTTGAGGCATACTTCCCAATTCCTTTAGATTGTAAGCTGATATCCGATATATCCCGTTATCGTTGCAGTGCCGGATAAACTATGACCAATTGAAAGCAACAAATGATTTGTCTCGTCGAAATTTATGTATCCGCCGAGATTGAACGATCCGACAGCTTCAGCATCCGGTGTATTCGTAGTCTGGTAACACAACTCTCCGCCAAGCGTAACGACTTTCGAAAAATCGTATTGCAGCTCCCATCCCGTAAAAATCCAATTCTGCTGCCCGGGCGCCGGATTATACCAAAACCCTCCTCCGCCGTACGTTGTCCAGTTTCCCCAGCTTTTCTGTATCCAGACAGGAACATAGATCTGAGCTTTTCCCACGCCTAACTGTTTATTTTCATTCCCTGTGGGAAGTTCGGCTAATGGAAAAATTCCTATTTGCGGCATATTGTCGGTTTCTTCAACAAAGCGGTATTTAACGCCTATCTCTGTATCGGAGTATCCATATTGTACGTCGTCCAAACTACGTACATATCCAAAGGGAGCGACAAGATGGAGCTGCACGTCCGGAACAATACCGTAATTGATCTCAAAGTGAGGAAGCGTTGCACTCGTTGCATCTTTTTCGAATTGCTGCATAGAAGCGATATAGAATTCCCAATGCTGATAATCCACAGGCTGCGGATCATCTGTCCTAAAAGGCGGACCGGCAGATGCGTCTGGAGTTGTTGATAAAAGGAATAATATGCCGGTACAACACAATGGAAATGGAAATGGAAATCGAATTCTCATATCGTCCAATCCTCGATATCATAGAAAACGCATCAACCGAAAAACCGGTTCCATTGCTCTATGAAATGGTAATTTGCAGCATACGCCCGAACACCACCGCGGTCACCCTCCCAAGGCGGGCGAGCCACCCGCGGCTGCAAGGCTTATGCTTCTTTCACAGCTGAAAGAATATAATCGGTAACAGGCGGCTTTAGTCCCTGCAGCCGAATTATTCTGTTCAACTGCGCCCGATGATGAATGGAATGATAATTAATCTGAAGTATCACATCCCGTATCATCGCAGTGTATTGTTTACCGTCTTTGGGTCTTGGGAACGCGACTCTTTCTTCCAGCGATTCTTCACTGCGGCCTTCGAGAAACGACAGCCATTTGTCGACGCTTTCGATCCATCGGGCGCCGAGTTCCTCCGGCGCATACGCCGGACCCGTCCAATTAAGCTGCGAATCATCCACCGCATGTGTAATCCTGTTCAGCCATTTATCCTGAGCAGTTATAAAATGACCGAAAAGCTTAATCGATTCTTCTTTATCCGGCAGCTGCAAAACGGTCTCGAGGAGTTTTGTGTTCGCCCATTTATTGAATTTAAAAAAATCGATAAGGTATTGTTTCATTGTCAGCATATCGTCTCCTTGCTGTTTGTTAGAGATTCAGACTTTTTATTAAATCGCCTCGTTGCATAGAGCGCAGCTCCGTTTTCAGCTCCTCACGCTTTTCCTTTTTATAAAGAAAAAAGAATAGCTGCTGCATTTTCTTTTCTCTAACCGTACACGGTACGGCAACTTTTTTCAATGTGTACGGATCGAATCCGGCATAGTACATCACGGATCCAAGCGTCATCGGTGTCGGTGTAAAATCCTGAACCTGTTCAAGATTAAGATGAAGCTTTCCAGCCTCTATCGCAAGTTCCGCCATCTCATCGAGTCCGCAGTCCGGCAGGCTCGATATAAAATACGGTATCAATTGCTGATTTAATCCGTATTCATCGGAGAGTGCAGTAAACCGCTCATGGAGATGAATATAACTTTCAAACGGCGGTTTGCGAAGCAGTTTTAAAACTTTGCCGGATGTATGCTCCGGCGCCACTTTAAGGCGCCCTGATACATGATGCACCACAAGTTCTTTCAGGTACTCAATCGCCGATGCAGACACTGGCTTGTTTTTCGGATCGATGATAAGGTCGTAGCGTATGCCGCTTCCGATGGTTATTTTTTTTATGCCTTTGATGCTCCGGGCTTCGTGGTAAACTTCGAGCAATGCCTTATGATCCGTACCAAGATTCTTGCACACGGATGGATATATGCAAGACGGGCGCCTGCATGCAGCGCATTGTTCTTTTTCGAAGCCTTCCATCTTGTACATATTTGCCGATGGACCGCCAAGGTCGGTTATATGACCCTTAAAGGAAGGCTTGTCTGCAATAGCTTTGAGTTCCTTGATAATGGAATGCTTCGATCGGCTGGAAATAAATTTTCCCTGGTGGGCGGAAATTGTGCAAAATGAGCATCCGCCGAAACATCCCCGATGTATCGTGACGGAATCTTTGATCATTTCAAATGCAGGTATCGGTTCCTTGCCGCGGTACCGCGGATGCGGCAGGCGCGTAAATGGAAGATCGTAGATCCGATCCATCTCTTCTTCGGAAAGCGGCGGATATACCGGATTGATAATAATCCATCGATCCCTGTTTTTTTCCGCCAGAATCTTTTGTTTTATTTTATTGGACTCTTCTTCCGTTCGAACGAAATTTTTGGCAAACGCTTTCGGGTCAATGAGACATTCATCATAGGAAGCAAGGAGAATCGCATCTTTCATATCGGATGGAAACTCATTCGCCGGAAATGCCGTTTGAGGAACGTTCGTAATATTTTCAATTTCCTCTCCGTCCCGGAGTCTCTTTGCAACTTCGACGATAGATTTTTCCGACATCCCGTACAAAAGCAGATCCGCTCCGGAATCGACAAGAATAGAAGGTTTGAGAGAATCGCTCCAATAATCATAATGAGTCAAACGACGGAGAGAGGCTTCTATGCCGCCGAGGATCAGCGGGATATCCGTATAAAGTGATTTCAGAATTTTTGAATAGATTGTTGCGGCATAATCGGGACGCTGTCCCGCTTTGTTGCCGGGCGTGTAGGCATCATTGGAGCGGAGACGTTTGTTCGCCGTATAATGATTGATCATGGAATCCATGTTGCCGGCGCTGACTCCGAAGAACAATTTCGGAACTCCAAGTTTTTTAAAATCCCTTAAATCGTCGCGCCAGTTCGGCTGCGGGACTATTGCAACCCGATATCCCTCATGCTCCAGCACCCTTGCGATGACAGCTGTTCCGAATGAAGGATGATCGACAAACGCATCACCGGTAAAAAGAATGACATCGGCTCGATCCCAGCCGAGATCCTTCATCTCTTTTATAGAGGTCGGGAAAGATACTTTTCTTTCGCTTTTATGATGGGGAGAATACTTCATCGTTTACCCGGTCATTATGTATAAGAACCTATGTAATATAAGCTATATAATCAGCAATTTCCTTAGTCTGTCTATCGCGGGAACCCCGAACGCTCCAATGCGGTTACACAAATATTATGAAGGCAAGGAACAATATGGAATTACGATTCAGAACAGAGGCATCGATCAATACAGATGTACCCTCCGCAGAACCATGGCGGAGATCTCGCTTTGATACGGATATTGATCGAGCTTCGGGATCTATCGTTCAAAGTTTCTTCATGCAGCAGTCTCCTGACAGAACGATAAAAACCGCAATACGGAAACGATATTTGATGAAATGCGCATCATGAAAAACGAATCCTTCGTTATCGAAAGAACATACAACGCTCCTATTTTAAAAGTATGGAAAGCAATCACCGACAGGAACAATATAAAGCAGTGGTATTTCGATATTGCCGAGTTCAAACCCGAAAAAGATTTTGAATTCCGGTTCTCCGGCGGAACGGAGAATAGAAAGTACATGCATTTGTGTAAAGTCACCGAAATAATAATCGGCAGAAAGCTTACATACAGATGGCGGTACGACGGCTATGAGGGAGATTCAGTCGTCACGTACGAATTGTTCGAAGAAGCGGAAAAAACCAGATTAAAGCTCATATACATCGGCCTGGAATCTTTCCCGACGGACAATCCCGATTTTGCAAAAGAAAGGTTTGCTGAGGGATGGACATATATTATTGGTACATCGTTGGAAAGGTTTTCTGAAAAACCTGTGCCGATTTAAGAATCATGTATCTTCGAAGCGGTTTGATAACGAAAGGTTGTCATTGCAGATGAGGCGAAAAATGAGACTGTGTCGAATCTCTTCAATGACTGATCTTCATTAAAATTTCACTGTGTTCCCCCCTCAATTCGGGAACAAATAAAACTATCATGGTGATAAGCTACAAATGTAAGGACAGTGATTCGTATCAAAAGATAAATGTTTTTTCCCGATTACCGATTTCGCAGTTCATGAGACGACTATCTGAACAATAATAAAGGAGATACAAAAATGAGATTCATGATGTTTATGATCCCCCGCGTTTATCAGGGCGGAAAAGGCAAAAGAGCCGGGAAAAATTTTACACCGCCTGCCGACGCGGTAGAAAAAATGACTAAGTACAATGAGGAATTGACAAAAGCCGGAGCTCTGCTCTCCCTTGATGGACTCCATCCTATTGAAAAAGGAGGCCGTGTATCGTTCTTCAAAGGAAAAACGACTTTAACGGACGGATCCTTCATAAAATCGAAGGAAGTGTTCGGCGGGTATTGGATGGTCCAGTTTAAATCAAAAAAAGAAGCTATGAAATGGGCAAAGCGTGTACCGGCAGAGGACGGCGATATAATCGAAGTCCGGCAAGTATTCGAGATGTCGGATTTTCCGCCGGATGTCCGGAAGGCCGGCCAGAGTCCGACAATTCAGGCGCAGTCCGCGAAGCATCGAAATAAATGATTTGACCAATATAGCCGGCCACAATAAATGCGTATAGTCGAAGAAAACACGGCGACATATATTGGTACTGGTTATTCCGAAAAATAACTAGAGACGTGGACGAGAACTCATGAATTGAAAATAGATGTCGTAAATCCGTCTTAGAATGAGATACGAATTGCCGCGGAACCAACTTTTCGTCCACGTCTCTAGGAATGGAATGTCGGAAAACGACAGATGAAGATTTATGAGAGATCGACAATCTTTAAGGAAAATCATATGCAGAAAATAATCCCTTTCTTATGGTTCGATAATCAAGCCGAAGAAGCCATGAACTTCTATATCTCCGTCTTTAAAGATTCAAAAATACTCAACGTTACACGCTACGGAGAAGCGGGACCAGGACCGAAAGGATCGGTCATGACAGCGATGTTCCGGATCGAAGGTCAGGAATTCATGGCCCTGAACGGCGGTCCGATATTCAAGTTCTCGCAAGCTATATCTTTTTTTGTCAAATGCGAGTCCCAGATAAAAATAGACAGACTGTGGGAAAAACTTTCCGCAGGCGGAGAAAAACAGCAATGCGGATGGCTAAAAGACAAATACGGCATTTCATGGCAGATCGTGCCTCTTGTCCTGGGAAAAATACTGAACGACAAAGATCCTGAAAAATCGAAAAGAGTTATGCAGGCAATGCTGAAAATGAACAAACTGGATATCAAAGCTTTAAAACAAGCGCATGGACAGAAGCCGGCGGAAACGCAGCTCTGATTCGCGGAGAAGATCAAGGAATTGCGACGGCAAAGAATTCCACATCGTGATCCGATGTGATTTTATACTGTGACAGCGCGGCCGGCAGAAAAAACGATTCTCCTGAAGAAAATTTTTCGACCTGCTCTTTCCCGCCGGAAGTCCAGTGCACTTCCAGCATTCGCTTTGTTATCAAATACACGCCCGGCCTGTCGCCGGATTCAAACTGCCGATGGAAACTTTCCGTTTGCCCAAACCGGGATACTTCAAATTCTTTCGCAGTTGTCCGATAGGTCGTTTCCCCGCTTTCCGGTCCAGCCTGCATAACCGGACATTCTGCAAAATTGTACCGGACAATATCGAGCAGCGCCGCCACATCTTTAAATTTATTCGTCAGTCCGGCCCGAACGACATTATCCGAATTCGCCATGCATTCAACTATATTTCCTTTGATATATGCATGTGGAATACCGGCATCCGTAAAAATTGCCTGTCCCGGTTTTAGTTGTACCAAATTGAAAAAGAAAAACGACAACAGCCCGACATCATCGCCAAACAACCGATGCTGTTCTAAAAATTGTTCTTCTTCCGGCGAACGGAACGCTTGAGCCTTCATCCGTTCCACTATTCGGGAAATGCAGGCGGTTAAAAGTTCTTTATCTTCCGCATGCTGCATGACGGCTTCATATATTTTTTTAATCGAGTTTTCTTCCGATGTCATGTCTTTACTTTGCAGGATTTCATCTGACAGTTCCTGCCCGACAAGTTTGCTTAATTCCGGCAAAGACTCAAGATTTTTCCGGATAATTCGGGCTGGTTTAAATCCGGCAAGAGCAATAAGCGAATCCAGTGCGATAGCAACTTCCGGCTTGTGATTATCGTCCGGATAATTTTTCGGATCTCTTGCATGCAGCTTCCGTGCCTGTAATTTGTTCGGATGCGTTTGAATGGAAAGTGCATGGGCAGCAGAAAGAACCTTGAGCAGAAACGGAAACTTCTTCGAAAAATGTTCGCAGACATACGATCCCAGGCATTCCAAAGGGTAATGTTCAATGACATGATTCAAAGGAATTCTCGAGCCGTCTATTTCAATTTCAGACGGCGCTTTCGGATGAGCACCTATCCAGAGCTCCGCATACGGCGTATCAGGTTCTGCCTGAATGCCAAGAAAACGAGGAATATAGGCGGACTCGTTTCTTGTTCCCCATTCATAGTTCTTTATAGCGTTGTAAAGTTTGTACGGTTTGGAAGAAAAATGCTTCAGGACGGTTTTCCTATCTCAAATGAATTGCAAATGTATTGATCATTTTACAACCTTTTTGCTATTCAGAAATGTACTCAGAATTGATCAAGAGAAAAAGGGAATACAAACAATTCAGACACGCCTCTCATCCGCGTCCCTGCAACCGGGGCATTCCCGTATGAAACATATCCGTCAATAGACGGCATGGATGATATATTTCTATCAAAGAGAGTTCCGGCACTCCAAGGACGATATTCGGATATTCCAAAATGTGGCAGGTTGGAAGAGATGGTCATCCTTAATAAAAGGAGAACAAAAAATGAAACTGATTTTAATCTGTAAACGCAATATCACACAGGTCAGTTATAAGAAGCTCAATTTTACAAACCCTCGTTTAAGAGAATCGCATTGCTCCGAAAACTTTAAAAACGCCGCAAAACTGAACACGGCCTTTTCAGCCGATTAAATAAAGATATATATCTTGCTATTGAGGCAGAAAGGGTCTATACTAAATAAGTCGACACAGTCCACTATTCTCGCCAATTGAGCGGGTATTGGAGTCGGAAACATCTTTTGGAAGAATTGCCTCTGCATCTTTTCTTTTTCATTCATCCATTCTGAAGCTTCTACCAACGGACAATGTTTCACTCCGATGCGATAGGGTGAAAAGTTCGACGTGTTTATCGGCTTAAGGAATTGGATGGAAATTATTCATATACATACCCAAAACTGAGTTCTGAGGCGTTAAAATCTTGAGAATACAAGGTTACGATGGCTGCGCTCTTGCGTTTTCCGGGCATGTTTAAGATGTGCCGCCGGAGACACCGGGGACAGCTTATAAAGACGTACTTAGAGCTCATAAAGGGTTTGTCAATAAATCTCGAATGGCATATCCCGACAGCAGAGAATCCGGATTTCCTATTTTATAGTTATCTATTAATTTAAGTACACTTTTTTTAACGGCAAATATCATGACATATACAATGCGCGGTCCTGATTTGTACGACACACACAATCGAAAAATTGCTGTCACACGCGGCGCAGGAATTTATGACCGCGACAACCGAAGGGTTGCAACGATCCGCGGCAACAATCTTTTCGATTCGGACGATAGGAAGTTGATGACAGTCCGGGGATCGTTTATTTATGACGCCGGCAATAAACGAGTGGCCTCGCTGGTGGAGGCAGAGGATGCCATCACTGGAGCGAGTGTCGGCATGCTGTCCGTTGCACTCTGGTATTGCTTTATACGGTAAATCCGCTGAGAAGATGGCTCTAAAAATTATCAGAGTACAGGTTCAATTCACAGACCCAAACTTTTTTACCGCTTCTGCTCGGTAAATACGAAGTCTTTTGGATTATATCCCTGGAATTTTAGTATTTCGAAAATTTTATCTTGATCTTCCTGAGAAAGAGCGGGCAGACGGCCAAGTATCCATCCGTACTTGCGGGTCGGCGCACCAACAACAGCATACCGGTAATCTTTATCCAATCCGATAATCCAATAATCTCCCCAAAACAATTGTATGCCGAGCAGTCGGACGAAACTGACCTCTAACTTTGAATTAGTCACTGTGTCCACTCTTCGTGCTATTCCCTTCGCCTCATCAATAGTTCCATCGCTTTGGGTGCATCGGTTGATGACATCGATTCTTCCATCGGCCCTGATGCTGTATTCAGCAGTCGTATTGCACGCACATTGCTTTTGAAAGCTATTGGGAATCTTTGCGATCTCATACCAGGTTCCGACATATTTATTTAGATTGACCGAGTCTACTGTGACCGGTTCTGCATGGTTGGAACTCGAGGATGATGTATCCATGGATTGACTCCAGGAAAATTGAGTAAATAATAATCCGCAGAAGAATAATCTCCCGAGGAAGGCTGAGAATTTTCTTTGAATAGTTCCCGGCAGCCGCACGATCGCTCCACCTTGATTTACAACTCTCTTCATGTTCATTATCTTTGTCTTTCTCCCAAAAATGTTTCAGTGCAAATTTAATGCTTTCACTATCTATTGGCAAATCAATAATGCTTCATTGCTGCGGTTAAATTACACTTTATCAATTTTGAACGATGTCATCGCTAAAGAACCTGCGACCGTTTTATCGTTAAAGAGACTCACTTTTTCCCCATCTTCTCTCAATGCTAAAGCGTAAAGCATCGGCAAATAATGCTCCGGAGTCGGAATTGCCAATTGGAAAGCCTTCCCTTGCGATTGATAATGTATAAGAGATCGATGGTCTCCATTCAGAATATATTTTTTCATTTTCTCGCCGGCCTCAAGCGCCCATTCATATCCATATTCTGCCGCATCCAGCTTTTCCCATGCAAGCAGTCCGAGATTGTGAACCATGTTCCCGCTTCCGACGATCAACACGCCCCTGCTGCGAAGTAATGAAAGCTCTTTTGCCAGGTCATAATGATCTTGAGGCGCACCGTTGTAATTTAAGCTCATTTGGACGATCGGAACATCGGCAGCAGGGTAAAGATGTTTGACCACGCTCCAGCATCCATGATCAAGTCCCCATTTTTCATCCAAAGCAATCTTGGTCATTTGAATGTCATTTTTTAATTCTTTTGCCAATTGGGGACTTCCCGGCGCGGGATATTGGACCTCATACAATTCTTTCGGAAAGCCGCTGAAATCATGAATGGTCTTCGGTTTTTCCATTGCCGTTACGCATGTCCCTTTTGTTTCCCAATGCGCCGATATGCAGAGAATGGCTTTCGGTTTCGGAATCTCCCTTGCAATTTTTTTCCATCCATCGACAAACTCATTTTCTTCAACGGCATTCATTGGACTGCCATGACCTAAAAAAAGCACGGGCATCCTTTTCCGGCCGCTCAAAGTGCCGGTACTCGTGACAGGTGTATCCGATTCCATCGCTTCTCCTCGATGATGCAAAAATTATACTTCAATGCCGATCATGAAGCTCATCTAATTTTTTTCGTAAAATGTTCAGAGTGTAGGATATTTGATGCTCAATGGTTCTCACACTCACCCGGAATATTTCGGCAATTTCTTTGTTGGACTTTCCTTCAAGCCTGCTGAGAAGAAATACTTCCCTGCATCTTTGAGGAATATCTGTTTTTATTATCGTATCGATTTCCTCCTGCAGTATCTTTAAATGCAGGGCTTTTTCCGGATCGTCTCCTTCTGATAAAGACGGATACGGCAGTTCATCCTCCAATCTTTCCCTGACCTTTACATGTTTCACATAATCGCGGAGAAGATTTCCGCTGATGCGCAGAACATAAGCCGCAAAACTAAGATGCGGTTTCAGCGAACTGCGATGATTCCACACATTGATGAATGTCTCTTGAACAATATCGTGTGCAATATCCGCCTGTCGTATATAGAATACTACGTACCTGAAAACGACCGGCTGGTAGCGATCGAACAGTATCCGAAACGCATCCATGTCGGAATTCTTTACTTTTTCCAGAAGCTGCGATTCTGTGACCTTCTGTTCCATAATCCCGGGATAAAGTCAAGTTTGGAAATATTTGCTATCAAGATAAGCCGGACAAACCGGACTTGCAATAACCCGGACATTTTTTTAGGATATATCCATAAAATTTATCTCGATCAAGACTATAGGTACCCGGGAATGTATAGTCGTTATATGTATGCATTCCGATACAATTGTTTTCCGGGCATAATTGCAATGGATTTTTATCGAATTGCTGCTTAAAGACTCAAGAGGACGCTATGAAAAAAGCCGCAATAGTATTGATCTTTTCGTTGGTCTTCATCGGCTGCAGAAAGAACGAACTTACATCGGAGTCGGAACAGTTTATTTCTACCTCGTTTATATGCACCGATACGCTGGGGAATGTCCGCACGGAGTTTGAACCGTTTGAGAAGTTTGATTTGATTTTTACAATGATCAACAAAACGGGAAAAGATCAATCTTACCGATCTACAACTCCAGGATCGGAGATTATTATCTCCCAGGGTGATTCGATTGTCTCTTCCGAATTTTATGGACTTGTGTTTCCACACGTACTTCTTTCCGGAGTGCTAAAATCCGATTCTTCGACCATAAACCGATTCCGTGGACCGTTCAATAGTCTGAGTTCTCAATCAATGCTTGGGCCGGGATCATATGTTGCGAACGTGAGCATGCACTTGAGCTTCGACAGTACAACCGTCGAAAAACCGCAAGACATAACTTTGACAATCCGCGGTAATTTCGTTATCGCCGACAAACCGAATATTTATCTTTACCCGTTAAAGGCGTGCAGTCTATCCGTACATCTCCAATTTCCATCAGGAGGTTCGGTCATTCAATCTATACCGTCCTATGGTAACGGATGGAATGTTTTGGTAGACACGACCGGAAAGATCGATCAGAAGTACGACTACCTTTTCTATGAAGGCTCGACTCCGGACGCCTATCAATATACAACGGGCTGGGTTGTGAGCAAAGATACTCTGGCATCATTTTTTTCGAACACACTTCTTCAAGCCGGTTTCAGCGAACGAGAGAAAAACGATTTTATAGAATACTGGGCCCCGCGCTTGACGGATTCTTCGTACTATATCGTCTATCCTCAGTTTACCGCCGATATCGAAAAAGTGATTCGGCTGAACGTTTCGCAAACACCCGATAATATGCTCAGACTTTTTTACGTCGTACATGGAACAAACGGTTCTTCGGCGACACTTTCTCAACCTATTATTCCTGAATTTCACAGAACCGGATTTGTAGCGGCCGAATGGGGTGTAATACTGAAATAAACATAGCGAAGGAAGCCGGCAGATGTTCAGACACAATGATGTACAATCGAATTGGGGAACAAAAACCCTATGAATATTTTCTTGAGTACATTACTATCGGGAACAATCGACCTGCAACATAATGTGATATAGGCAGAAAGGACGGTATAATCGTTATATAATAGAGCACAACAAGGAGATGATCTATGATAAAACGCTATGGAATGATACTCGTAATGCTGGCTGTTTTTGCATCATGCCGGCAAAACCCGGTCGCTTTAAAAGCGGTTAACCCGATAGATCCCGTCAATTCACCTGCAAGATCCGTTATCGACGCAGGAAACAGCTTCGGTTTCAAGCTCTTCAATCAAGTAAACAATAGAGAAGCAGGTGAAAATGTGTTTATATCTCCATTTAGTGTTTCTATGGCATTCGGCATGCTTCTCAACGGTGCGAACGGCTCTACGCTTGACTCATTGGAACGGGCTCTTGGCGATGCAGGCATGTCGTTGATTGATATAAACAATGCGTACGAAAGCAGCTCAGTTTATTTGACGACTCTTGACGCTCATGTCACTTTCCAAAATGCCAATTCTATATGGTATAGAGACGGATTTCCGGTATTGCCGAATTTCGTGAATGTGAATAAAAGTTATTTTGACGCAGATGTGGATTCTTTAAATTTTACACTTCCCAGCGCAGCTCAAACAATCAATAATTGGGTGGACACAAAGACAAACGGTAAGATCCCGACGATCATCGATGGCACTATCCCCGCCTCAGCAGTAATGTATATCATCAATGCTGTTTATTTTAAAGCCGCATGGACATACAAATACGATTCGTCAAACACAAAAGATGCATCCTTTACCTGTGAAGATGGGAGCATTGCAACATGCAAGCTCATGAGTCAGGAAGATACATTGGCGTATTACGAAGATAATTCCGTACAGGCAATAGATATACCGTACGGCGACCGGTCGTTCAGTATGACAGTGGTTATGCCTCCTGCCGGAACTTCCATCGATCAGTTTGCATCGACACTCACTCAAGAACAATGGAATGCAATAGTGAACAAATTGGACTCTGCACGGGTCGATCTCTATATGCCTAAATTTGAACTAATATTTTCCAAGTCGTTGATTGACGAATTGAAGTCGCTCGGTATGGGAATAGTCTTTGATCCCTTAAGGGCGAACCTTACTCATATAAGCCCGGCGGGGTTATCTGTGTCCGAGGTATTGCACAAAACATATGTGGATGTCAACGAGGAAGGAACGGAAGCGGCAGCAGTGACATTGATAGGGGTCACTACAGGAGTTGGGATTCCAAATGGATCTGAAATTAAAGTCATGAGGATTGATCACCCCTTTATTTTTGCGATACGCGAGCATCAATCGGGAACGATTCTTTTTATCGGAAAAATCGTCAATCCGAATCCTTAAAGTCAACAATCTATTTTGATAAAATGGGGGAACAAAATTCGACGGAATTTCTCGGATGAAACAAATAATCTCGGCGATACTTCTTCATAAAAGAATATGCATACAGGTTAATTTATTGCGTGTAAAAAGTGAATGAACCGGAGAACGGACAACAAAAGATGCAATCATTTGGAATCAAGAAGGATTGATAGAAAGGGAAAGGATATGAGAAACATTATTTTCATTTTTTCTCTTACACTTATCATTAACGGCTGCAGAATGAACGGCAATCCTGTAGCATCGACGGACAACCCTTCCTTAAGCATCAATTCGGTTCAGGACAGTTTGCAATATACATTTGAGATTAATAAAGCCAACTTTGAAGCTGATGATACGTTAAAAACGGCATTAACCGTAACGAATATTGGAACGGTTCCGGATACGATATTGGTACCCGGTTGCAATGGCGGGATGCCGTGGACATTAAAAAATGACAGCGGAATAACGGTAAATTGGGGACCGCGGGTTATCTGCGATCATGTTGCGATGGAAGTCCTTGAATCGAATCAGTCCGCTGTAATCGGCGAAATATATGAACCCATTATGGAGATGTCAGATAATCAAACGGGTTCCTTTGTGTTCAGTACAATTTTTAATCTGTCCTTAAATTTACATGTGCAATGAATTCGACAATTCAATTTATTTTTCAAATCATGAAGAACGATTCCATCAGCACAGGATCATGTCAAGTTCCTGTTCCCTTTCTATCGTCCAGCGGAGCAGCAATGAATCCAGGGACACATCCCCTTTATTATTATTCCATTGAGAATAGCTATGAACCTTTTTAACGATATTCATCTCAAATATCTCTTGAATTGCAACCAATATTTTTTCATGATACAGAAGACGGCATCTCCGGAGGAGTGAACGATGTTTAGAATACGATTTGTAGATTGGCTGAAATCTTTGCGCCGACCGCATCATTCAAATGATATATCCCAAGCGGTCGAAGATTCTCTACGAACAAGCGCAAAGCAAATTCAGATGCTTGATCCGGAAACAGAAAAGCAATGGCAGAGAATGCAAGCCGGACTTGCAGCAGAACAAAATTCTTCAAACATCCGGCACACTACCGTCCCGGTCATTCTTTGGAAACCTGCAATTTCTTTTGCTCTTGCGGCTTTTATCCTGATTGCAGGAGGAATATTCTTATTTCATTCCAGCACCGCCAGGACCTACGAGACGGCAAAGGGCCAGCAATCTAAAATGACTCTTCCCGACGGCAGTGAGGTCATACTGAACCACACTTCGGAATTAACAGCCTATCATTCGCTTTTTGAACGCATTCGCCGTGTTTCATTAAAAGGAGAAGCTTTCTTTCAAGTGAAGAAAAATGGCAAACCTTTTATCATCACAACCGATGCCGGCACTGTTCAAGTCCTGGGTACACAGTTCAATGTCCGTGTACGTGACGGACGGATGGAAGTAGCTGTTATCAGCGGTACCGTGAAAATAACCGGCTTGCGAAACGGCATCGACAGCAGCATCATTCTCTCGCAGGGACAATTTTCCATCTGTGCAAAAAATGATTTTCCGGAATTATCCGGACATGTGCCTTTTTCCGAATATCCCGGCTGGCTGCATGGAACATTCATGTTCTACCGTACCAACCTTCTCTCAGCGTATAAAGAAATCGAATCGCAATTCGACATCAGCATATTCGAGGAGGGACACCAATCGTCCGAAGAAACGATTACAGGTACCATCGACGGACGGAGCGCTGAGTGTGCTCTCACTGCACTTGTCCGGCTCACAGGAAAACACTTTCGCCATGAAGGCAATAGTTATATTATTTATTAGCGTCATTTTCATTGGAATACCTGGAATCGCTGCAGCACAGGCATCCGGCGGTCATACATCTTTTCGATTCGAGAATGTACCGCTTCGGACGGCCCTCGATTCACTCATGCCGCAATATCCCGAATCCATTGTATACTTAGATAAAGATGTCGAAGGCAGGTTTGTCACGGCAGATTGTGTCAACTGCAGCTTTGAACAGGCGCTGGATAATATTCTCTATAGTACGGGTTTGATGTGGATACGAATAGGAAATCAAGTCGTTCTCAGAGAACAAGAGATGCAGGATACACGCAGGGAGGGAACAATTTCGGGGACGGCAAAGGATTCGCTCACTGGAGATCAGATCGCGGGTGCAAGTATCATTCACCGGGATTCTTCCGGGAGCGACAACAATTCCGTACGTTCATGGTGTTCCACAAATAATTTCGGATTTTTTTCGCTTCCTCATATCAGATCGGGATCCTATGTACTGGCAGTGCGTGCCCTCGGCTATGTTCCTGCAGAACGCAGCATCGAAGTCAAGGACAGCACATCTATCCGGCGCGATATTGATATGATGCAAAAGGATATTGTATTGAACGGGGTTACCATTGAAGGCCGCCGCATGGCGATGACATCGACGGAGGGTATTTCCCACGGTGTGTACATGCGTTCCATACCGACAGATCCTAATCAATATTCGATCGATGGAGGCAGGATTTACAATCCATCTCATTTCGGAGGAGTGCAAAGCACTTTCAATTCCGAAGCATTGAACGAAGTACAGATCGTTCAGGGCGGACTTCCGCCGGATTACGGGGGCCGCATCGGAGGTATTGTGGATTACTCACTGCGTGATGGAAACCGGGAACAGCTGTCCGGTTCGTTCAGTGCAGGAACCTTGGAATCAAGTCTCTCTCTGGAGGGACCGCTCGATGCCGCCACGACATTTCTGATGTCAGGCCGGGCCGGATATATTAATTCCTCCATTCAATTATTTCATCCGGGAGATTCTCTTTCCCGCATGGGTTCTTCCGAATACGTTGCAAAGCTGTCGCATCGATTGTCCGGCAGCCAGCAAGTATCGCTCAGCGGGTATTGGGGAACCGATTCATACGCAGGTGAAGCCGCGGGACCGGGCGATCGCATTAATAATAATTTTTCCTGGAATAACGGCATGCTGGATCTTCGATGGATCGGAATTGTCTCGCCTTCTTTATTTCTCTACTCATCCCTTGTGTACAGCAGTTACAGTTTTAACCTCGGACATAATCTTGTTCAAAGCTCAATTCCATATTCCGGCGCTCCGCTTTCTTCCGATTACACAATTCAGGATGTCTGTTATCGTGCACATGGAGAAGATTATTACGACAGGGATCATACCGTATGCGCGGGGATAGAACTTATTCACCATACCATGAATGCAAATATAAGTCAGTTTTCCAGTCAGATTGCTTCTTACACCCTCCAAAATTATTCTACGTGGGAAACGTCGGTTTATCTTCAGGACAAATGGAAAATATTCCCGCGTGTAACGGCGGAAATCGGCGCACGGGCGACCGACTTTTCAGGCGCCCAGGGATCTTTCTCCTCCGTCGATCCCAGGTTTTCCCTGCATGCAGATCTCAACGATCAAACACTCCTGTACGGCTCCCTGTCGACTATCACTCAATTTGTTCATCCCTATAACAACAGCGGCGTGTTCCTTCTCTATCCGGCTCTTTTTTGGTATCCGTCTACTGAAAAAATCCGACCGACAATGTCGTCCCAGAGCACAATCGGAATCGAACGAGATATACTTGATAATGCATACAATTTATCTGCCGAAACGTATTACAGGATTATCAACAACTTCCATGAATTTGCACTCGATACGACATCAAGAATAGTGAAAGACCTCGACGACGCAATTATTTTCGGATCTGCAAAAACCTACGGGATACTGTGTATTCTTCAAAAACGCACAGGCAATTTGACCGGTGCGATCAGCTATAATCTTTCATGGTCATTTGAATCATTTGCACAAATTAATGGAGGGGCGGAATTTCTCCCGCCATTTGACCGCAGACACGAGATTCAAATAACCGGCGAGTATAAGGCATATCAAAACTGGACATTCGGTGCGCTCTGCGTCTTTGCGTTAGGACAGTCGTCTTCGATAACACCATTGATACTTCCATCCCCAGCAAAAGCAGAATCGCAAAACACAGTCCACCCTGTCGCCATGCGCGAAAACGATGAACTCATGGATGTTAACGGCAACCGCCTGCCCGGTTTCCAGAGACTTGAATTGAATATTGTTCGATATTTTTCATTCAATCGTTTACCATGTCAACTGTCCTTCCGTTTCATGAACAGCTACGGACTTCAGGATCCCTTTATCTGGAATCTGGAGAAGAGTAATGCTTCAATTCTGCAATGGAATGCAACACTCCGGTATGCCGGTCTGTTCCCGCTCTATCCGTCTCTTGAATTTACGATGCGATTCTGACAGAGAAGAGACAGACAGCAGCATCGTCCTCATTTATTTTACCAGCCTGAGCATGAATACTTCGTGTGATGGAATTATTAATTTGAGAGATTTGCCGGTCGTTCCGATATCCTTTTGAGCCCAGCAATCGCGCAAAGTATAAGTCTGCTTATCGAACCGCAGATCCAAATTTGTAAGAGCATCGTGGATGACCTGGCCATTCCATACATAATTAAATTCGGCAGGCTCTGGTCCGCGATTAAAAAAGCACACAGCCCAATCGCCGTTCTTCAAGGGTTTATACCATACTTCTACGTTATCAATTTTGCTCTGTCTAAAACCCTGGACTCCTGATGAATCCTGATCGATTGCAATAACTTCCTTGTTCGTAAGAATATCAAGAATATTCTTCGGCATCTTTCTTAAATCATTGCCTGCAATAAGCGGAGCCGCCAGCATTGCCCACAATGAAAAATGCGCCCGGCTCTCGCCTATCGTAAGACTTCCATTTCCAACTTCGAGCATATCCGGATCGTTCCAGTGGCCTGACCCGGCATATTTGCGAAGGCCTTCCTGCATATCGAAAATTTGCATGATTCCGTATGAATTGTACGCGCCGCCGTGCGTATCGAGACAATCCCAGCAAGCCGTAATATCTCCGGTCGTTCTCCAAAGATGACCGACAGATGCAGCCCAGGCCCATGGCTTATTATTTCCCCATTCACATATACTGAATATCATGGGCCGCCCGGCAGCATGGATCGCATCTCTCATCGTCGTATAAGCGCCCACCGCATCGATTCCTTCAGAGTTGCACCAGTCATATTTCAGATAGTCGCATCCCCAGCGGGCAAACATAATCGCATCCTGGAATTCATGGCCGCGGCTGCCCATAAAACCTCCGCATGTAGTATAGCCCGCGTCGGAATAGAGACCCAATTTTAATCCTTTCGAGTGAATATAATCTGATAATGCTTTTAATCCGGAAGGAAATCTGCCTTGATCAACAATAAGAAAACCGAGACTGTCGCGTGAACCCGTCCAGTTGTCATCAATGATGATGTATTGGTAGCCGGCATCCTTCATACCCGTCGATACGATTAAATCCGCCATCTCACGAATTATTTTTTCATTAAATTTTCCGGCAAATGTGTTATACGTGTTCCATCCCATCGGTGGAGTCATAGCGAGACCGTCGAATTTTTGCGCGCAACAGTTCACCGAAAAAAAGAAAATAAAAAGTATTCCGAAGCATTTCATGGTCTTAATCCAATGTTTGGTTATGAGGATTTGTTAATGTCGATTTGAGCGGATATCTTTTCTTTCCATAAATTAGGATTGAATTCTGCCTTTAGCAATCTCCTTCTTCATTTCGGCGGATAGACAAAATAAAGCTGCATTCCTTCCTCTGAACAATATTTTATTTTTCCAGTTTTATATGGTACAAAAAATTTTTCACCGGTCTTGAGTTCGTATTTTTTCGTTAAAGATTCTATTTGTCCACCGCCTTTGGTCACCATCCCTATATAAAACGAATCTGCTTCCTTGCGATAAAGATCATTGACGTCTAATTTATCGATTGAGAAACAAGGAGTTTTTTTTCTATCAACCAAATTATACTCGCTGCTTTTTTCTTGAATATGAATATTTTCCGGTGAACAGAATAAATTCCGTTTTATGTCTTCCGGAGAAATCGTGCTGAAATCTATCATCTCTAGCGCGAAATCAATTCCTCTTCCCATAAACCTTGATTGTTCCGGCAAAACATATCCTCCTCGATCAAATTCCAGCCGAACGACAAAATCGGTCGGTTCCATTATTTCGGCCATAAAAATGCCTTCCCCGATTGCATGCGGCAATCCGCCGGGAACAATAAAAACATCTCCGGGGGAAACCGGGATCTTATCGAAGCAGGATGAGAGCCGGGGAATATTCTGATCTTGAACGACTTCCCTAAAAATCTCTTTAGAGAGAGGATGCTGAAAACCTATATAAACATACGGATTTTTGACTTCTTCCCTGATGTTTAAAATAATATAAACTTCTGTTTTTCCGGAGTTACTGTTTAAATATTTTTGGGAAAAAGATGGAGTCGGATGCGCTTGTATATGCAGGCGAATTGCGGAGTCAAGAAATTTTGTAAGGAATTGTGTATTGGGCCCATATTTTGCATAATGGCTGTCGCCCAGCAAGTCCAGCGGAAACTGCCGGAACAGGTCTTTGAGAAAGAATGAATTTCCTTCAATTTCTACTTTCGAAAATCCTTCATCCGGGATGTTCTCGCGGCCGATGTTTTTTGCTTTTACCGTTGATGCTATCCAGTCTTCCGGAAAATGACCATCCGACGGCGAAGAACTGCCTTCCAGCAGATCTAAATACCTGCCCCCGGAATATGTCCTCCAGACTCTGTTGGGCTTTAACATTAGTATATCCGGAATAATCATGCTTTTGAACTCTCCGATCTTATATACTCAGCAGCATAACTGAACAACAAAGAACTACGCACTACGAACTACGAACTAAGACACTATCTTATTTTTTTTATCTCTACGTTCCTTATCTCTCCGCCGAGAACAAACACCGATATCACTCCCAAAGGAACGAGTAAGGCTCCCATTATAAAAACCGGCACATAAGTCTTCGCGCTAAGAACAGGAATAAGCCATGTGCTGAAAACCAGAACGCCAAGCACTGCGCTCATCCCTCCGAAGCCGGCAAGTGAACCGACAGAGCGCCCGGAAAAATAATCGCTTGGAAGCGTTTGTATATTATTCATTGCTATTTGAAAACCGCCGAGAACCGCCGCCATCAACACAACGGCCAGAAACGGAGAATTCGCAAAAGCCGTAAGAAGAAAAGCTGGAATCATGATTGTACCGCCAATGACGACTGACCATTTACGGGCTTTATCGACAGACCATCCTTTATGAATCATATTCCCCGACCACCATCCTCCTGCAATACACCCGACCGCTCCGCCAAGGTACGGCACCCAGGCAAAAAAACCTATCTGTTTAATATTGAAGCCAAACCGCTCTACAAGAAAAATCGACAGCCAATTGACGAACAGCCACCAGATTGGATCGAGAAAAAATCTTGAAACGATAACCGACCAGCTTTGTTTGTATGTAAGAATCTCTCCCCACGCAGGAACATATTCATCTGAAGAATGATTCATGTTCCCTGACTTTTGACCGGTCAAAATATAACGGCGCTCATCTTCACTCATCCAGGGATGCGCTGCCGGGCCGCATTTATAGAGAATCCACCACGGTATAATCCAGAGCATTCCGCAGCTACCGATGACGATAAAAGTCGCTTTCCAACCGGCTAATAAATACAACGCAGCGACAATCGGAGCAGAAAGAACGGCTCCAAGCGAAGAACCTGTATTAAAGATCCCTTGAGCAAGCGCACGTTCCTTGATTGGGAACCACTCTCCGCTCGCTTTAGTTCCTCCCGGAAAATTTCCGGCTTCACTCAATCCAAGTAAAGCGCGAAATCCGGAAAAACTAAAAATACCGCGGGCGGCTCCGTGCAGCATGCACGCAATCGACCAGACGGATATGCTCAGCACAAATCCGATGCGAATTCCCACCCAATCGAACATCCTGCCGGTCAACGCCTGACCTATTCCATAAGCGATCATAAACGCAGCCACAATTGACGCATATTGATCTTTGTTCAGGTTCAAATCTTTAGAAATGCCCGGCCACATGATCGCAAGCGAGGAGCGATCGATGTAATTGATGATGGTTGCAATTCCAATGAGACCGATAATCAACCATCGCAGTTCCTTAATTTTTTTTATTGGAACCATCTCGCTTCGTTACTTTCATTCATCGATGAATATTTCTGTCTGTTCCCGATCGGCATAAAGCGCTCGCGACTAACGAACCCGATTTTTTCGCCGATCATAAGTTAGTTATTTTTGATCCATAGTATTCTTTTCACTAAGTTTAATATAGATCACTTTTAGGGGCAGATCAAGATTATGAATGATAAAGTCGATATTTCCACTCCTTCTGAAAAATGCAGAAGCTGCGGATCGGCATTAGCCGGTAATTATTGCAGCACATGCGTGGAAAAGAGATTTAATCCTCGCTATGATTTGTCAATCGGCAAGTTTATAGAGCACAGCGTCGATATTTTCATTCATCTTGACTCCAAAGTATTCAAAACTTTTAAAATGCTTTTCTTTTATTCGTACTGGAACTGTATCGTGAAAGCATTACGGTGTTAACCTTGTTTATTTTGTAAGCGGTTGTCCGGAATGAGTGAGCGAACTCTTCCGGGGAAAAAAAGGTGAGATCATGACTCGCAAATTCGATCCTGCAGCAGTATGGATATTCCTTTTCATAAACACATTATTTTCTATTTCTTCGTTTGCCGGGAATCATTCGAGCGGCTCCGATATTCAATTTCGGTGGACGAGTTCTGAATTCGGCGGCGGCGGTTATGTTACCGGAATACTGCAGCATCCCGATCATCCTGATATCCTTTATATCAGAACCGATGTCGCGGGAGTTTTTAAGAGCGTTGACGGCGGTAAAAGCTGGAAGGCAATTAATAATGGAATGACCGAAGGATATCACCATAATGTAGAATCTTTTGCCATGAGTTTAATGGATCCCGATGTTTTGTTCCGTGCTTCGGGCGAAGCTCGCGGTCATGTAATGGTCTCCGCGGTACACAAATCGAGCGACGGAGGAATGACCTGGAAACTTGTGACCGATAAACCAGACTTTTTCGGAAACGGAGCGATAAGATTTTATGGCGAGAAAATCGGCGTCGATCCCTTCGACCGAAGTTTTATTGCAGCAGCAAGCAATATGAAAGGAATCTGGATCAGTCATGATGAAGGCGAAACATGGAAGTATGCCGGGCTTCAAGGCGAGCCTTTCTGCTGTCTGGGGTTTCATCCATCTGTAAAAAATATGATCTATGCCGGAACGCTCGATTCTTTGCCGTTCGCAGCTTATTTATACCCGGACGGTTCATACAAAAGAGAAAAGATCGGCAGGCTTTACCGATCAACGACTATGGGTAAGTCATGGGACATCCTCTTTGAGAAAAAAGGAACAAGTTTTACAAATTTGGCATTCGATAAAGATGATCCTGCTGCGATTCTCGCTGCATTCCGCAACGATGGGATCTACAAATCCACCGACGGCGGAAAAACATTCATCAAGAAAACAACATCTCTGGGAATGGCCGATTTTTCGACTCTCTCTTCCGATCCGAATAACAGCTCGGTTTTTTATGCAGCAGTCGGCCAGGGCCCGTCGCCGAATAACTATGCCGATATTCCGATCTACGGATCGAATGACAAAGGCGAAACCTGGCACATCATCAAAAGGAATTATTCCTGGAACGACTTCAAACATTTTGCACCTCAATATCAACGGCCCGAGCAAATCGGCTGGGCGATTTCAAAATTTGTCGTTGATAACAAAATTCCGAATAAATTCTATCTGATGGATTGGTTCGGAATTTGTACGAGCGAAGACTCATGCCAGACGTGGGACGCTCATGAATTCAAAGGAATAGGAAATATTTGTCTTGAAATGATCACTGCCGATCCTGTTGTACCGGATAAAGTAATGTTTGCAGGTGCGGACGGCCAGCCTTGCATAAGCCGCGACGGGGGCAAGACATATTCGACTTTTCCCGCATTGGACGCGGCACAAAACTATTATTGCAGTACTGTCATCTGCCCGTCTCAATTCAAAACAGGTCTTATGGTCTACGGCGTGACCAATAGTTCGGAACGTCTCAGCGCCATTTGCATAACGGAAGACGACGGTAAACACTGCAAAGTTGTCGTTCATCTGAAAAAAGGACTCTTTGTCCAAGCGATAAAAGAAGACCCTTTCCATAAAGGCGTGTTCTTCGCTTATATAGATGGTGTAGTCTATGACGGCGCAGGCCTGTATAAATCCGTCGATTGGGGCGGAACATGGGAAAAGATGAAACTTCCAATGCTCGACAACCTGAAGACATTGCCTGTACGAAAGGATTTTATCGAAAGCGAATTGCTGGCTGTAACGGCTTATCAGGTAAAAAATATTTGCGGAACAAATCAATTGTTATGCATTGATCCGATCCGGGAGAATACAATCTATTTCGGTGAAGCCAATAAAGGGATTTTCACAACATCCGACGGCGGAAAATCGTGGCGCGTCATCGGTGAAAGCCTGCCTTTTAGAAAGGACACCGCATCGATTCTCAATGTCATTAAAGCTGATCCAAAGAGGCCGGGCTGGCTTTATGCCGGTTTCATTCACGAGGGATTGTGGCGCAGCAAGGATTACGGAAAATCCTGGCAAAAGCTTTTCCCGTCGGATAATCGCATTTTTAATGCGAGCGCCGTTGCAGTCGGCGGTCGATCCGGCAATGAAGTTTACGTGGCAAGCGAACCGCTCTACTGGTCGAGATCGGAATCTGCCGTCTATGCCAGTTTTGATAGCGGTCAGTCATGGACAAACATTTACGACAAAACGCTCGGCGCGCTTCGATGGAAAGGTATCGATGTCGATAATAAAACCGGAAACCTGTACGGCGTTACCAACGGCAATTCGGCTTTTTATTCGGAGAGAATCAAATAAGCACGAGAACAATATCGCTCGTATAAACGGATCGGTTCATGGATAAGTTCTCTTCCGTACCGTGAAGTATTCTTTTATCCGGAAGACAATGACAAAGAATTTAACAAAGGCAGTTATGAAAAACGAATTCATTCTTTTTACGTTTATGTTTTTTTCGCCGGCACATTATGTGCGAAAGCTTTCAACGACAGCGCTTCCACCGTGGTTGTTTATCCTGCCCCGCCGGGTTTAACGACAAGCGGCATCTATTCGCTTAAAGCAAATAATCGGGATATCTGGACGGAAAAATTCCGGACAACTATGGATATCGACAAGTTTCCGGATTGGTTTTTAGAGCTTTACACACGGGTTCAGCAAGAAGTTCATCAAGCGAGTTTTTCCTGCGATGGTAAAGTACAGATTTCCATACGTGTTCCCAGCGCGATTAAAAACGTCATCATTCACCCGGCGAGCCGCGGAATACAACCGCAGGTGAACGGCAATATATTGACCTTCACCCTCCCCGGACCCGATAAAATATATATCGAAATTGACAGCCTTCCTCCCCTCTTTGTTTTTGCCGATCCTCTTGAACATGAAAATATTTCTCCGAACGGTCCGGGTGTTCATTATTTCGGTCCCGGTGTCCACCGGCCGGGGTATATCACATTGAAGGACAACGAGACGGTGTACATAGCGGCAGGTGCGATTGTCTACGGAGGTATTCGTGCAAATGGAGTTCATAATATCCGGGTTGCAGGCCGCGGTATTCTCGACGGCGGTTTTGAGTTCAAACAAATGGTGCTGGTTGAAAATTGTAAAGACGTCCTTTTCGAAGACGTGATGATTCGCAACGGTGACGGATGGACGAATACGCTTGTCAATTGCGACATGCTGCGTTACGACAATGTAAAGGTGTTAAGTTTCGGCCCCGGCGGAGATGGAATCGACCCTCTCGGTTCGAAAAAAATTGTAATCTCCAGCTGCTTCTTCCGCTGCACCGACGATTGTATCGCAATCAAAGCTCCGGCACGGGATCAAATTGTCGACGACGTAGTAGTTTCCGATAATACAATGATCGGCTTTGCTTTCAGCGACGGAGTTACGATTGGTTTTGAAACCAATGCAGTTTCCATCAGCAATATCACTGTTCGTAATTGCGATGTGATACTTGCACGCGGGGGCAGCCGCGTTGAAGGGCACAGCGGGTTCAGCATCATTTGCGACGGACCGGCTGTTATCGACAATGTTCTGTATGATAACATACGGGTTGAGAAATCAGAAATAAAGCTGTTCGAACTGCAAATAACCGACGGCACTAAATACGGATCAGGCCCTCCCGGACACATCAAGAACATTACACTGAAGAATATTTCGTGGGCGCACGAAGGTCCTCTTATTCTTAAAGGATTTGACGAGAATCACCGGGTACAGATAGTGACATTCGATCATTGCACGGCAGCGGGCAAACCGCTCCGCGATCTTAAAAATTCAATGCTGCATATCGGAAGTTTTGTCGATGATGTGGCAGTGAAATAACAATATTTTCACAGCTCATGCCATGAATAATTCAATTGTACGATTTCTTATTCTCTGCTGCCTGCTCGCTGCTTACAATAACAATCTGTTATGCGGATCGCAGACGGCTTCAAAGGTAACGATAATGAACCCGAGGACGGAATTCATAACAAACCCGATTGGCATCGATATTTCCCACCCGAGATTAAGCTGGGAGTTGCAATCGGATGAGAGAGGAACATTTCAAACCGCATACGAAATTCTTGTCAGCGATAACCAAAACGACTTGGAGAACAATAACGGGACCGACTTGCACACGGGCAAGGTTAATTTGAATTCAACATACGGAATCGTCTACGACGGCAAGCCCTTGACGTCATTTGTTCGATACTTTTGGAAGGTTAGAATCTGGGATGAGCAAGGGCTGCCAAGTAAATGGAGTGCAGTGAGTTGGTTCGAAACAGCTATGATGGCAACTTCCGACTGGGAAGCACACTGGATCAGCGATCCCAATCCCCTTCCGGCTTACGAAGAAGATTTTTATAAAGAAAATACCGCTCCGCTGATTCGTAAAGAAATCAATCTGGAAAAAGAAGTATCCTCCGCCCGTTTATATATTTCCGGTTTAGGCTATTATGAAGCCCGTCTTAATGGTGAAAAAATCGGCGATGCCATGCTCGACCCGGGTTGGACGCAGTACGGCAAACAAGTATTATATTCCACCTACGATGTAACGAATCAAATAAAAAAGGGGAAGAATGCAATTGGCATCATTCTTGGCAATGGCTGGTACAATCCCTTGCCGCTAAACATGTTTGGATTCAACCTTCGAAACACACTAACGACCGGCAAGCCCTGTGTTAAGGCTCAATTGAGATTAGTATTCAGCGATGGAACTGTAAAAACGATTGCAACCGATTCCACATGGAAAACCACCGGTGGACCAATTCTTAAAAACAATGTCTATTTAGGCGAGATGTATGATGCAAGAAAGGAACAGGAGAATTGGGATAACCCCGGGTTTTCCGGCAACGAATGGAAGGACTGCATTGTCATTCCCGGTCCAAACGGAATGCTCACTGCTCAAATGGAGCCTCCTATCAGGGTAACGCGTGCATTGAAAGCGAAAAAAATCTATGAGTTAAAACCCGGAGTTTTTATTATCGACTTCGGACAAAACTTTGCCGGTACAGTAAAGTTAAGAGTTAAAGGCCCGGCCGGAACTGTCGTTACAATCCGCTGCGGGGAAGATGTTCATGCGGACGGCTCCTTAAATTACTTTACAAATCTGGTTGCGCAGCTCAAAGATATCTGGAATGCCAATCCCGGAAAGGGCGCTCCCAGACCTCCGGTAAGCACAATAAGTTATATTTTAGAAGGAAACGGCGAGGAAGTGTATTCGCCCCGATTCACTTTTCATTCATTCCGCTATATTGAACTGTCCGGGTTTCCCGGATGGCCGGATTCGGGTACAGTCGAAGGATTACGAATGAATTCCGATCTGAAGGAAAGCGGAAGCTTTGAATGTTCAAATGAAATGTTTAACAAGGTTCAGGAAATGGTGCAATGGACTTTTTTAAGCAACGTCTTCAGCATTCAGAGTGATTGCCCCGGACGGGAAAAGTTCGGTTATGGCGCCGATATCGTTACAACTGCCGAGGCATTTTGTTATAATTTCGATATGAGCAATTTTTACAGAAAAACGATTCAAGATTTTGTCAATGATGTCCGCCCAAACGGAGGAATGCCGGAGATCGCACCTTCAACCGGAATCGCAAGCGAAGGTATGGGCGGCGGAACAGGCTCTCCGGGCTGGCAGCTGGCATTTCCGTTCGGTCTCAAAGTACTCTACGATTATTACGGCGATAGAGAGATTGTCGAAAAATATTATGATGTCCTGAAAAGACAAATTGAGTTTATGCACTCCGCAGCTCCGGGCAATATTGTCGAGCGGGATATCGGCGATCATGAAAGCATCGATCCCAAACCGATATCTCTTTCAGCAACGGCCTTTTACTACCAGCACGTGAAAATTCTTGCTGAATTTGCTCACCTTATGGAGAAAACCGAAGATGCGGAATATTATGACAGGCTGGCCGGTGAAATCAAATGTGCGTTTGTAAAGAAGTTCTTAAAACAGGGAACCGGAATATTCGATTCAGGGACGCAGGCCGCACAGCTTATATCTCTCTATTACGATTTGGTTCCTGAGAGCGAAAAAAATGCGGCCATGAATCGTCTTTTGCTGGAAATTTATGGCAAGCATAAGGGTCATCTCTCAACCGGAATATTCGGAACAAAATTTTTATTTGAAGTATTCCGCCGGGAGAACCGCAATGATGTATCATACTCTATTGCCAATCAACGCGATTATCCCGGCTATGCCGATATGCTGGCACACGGCGCCACGACTCTCTATGAAAGCTGGAAATATCCCGATACGATAAATTCACAGAATCATCCTATGTTTGGTTCCATTTCGGAATGGTTCTATAAGTCTATTCTCGGCATTAACGCTGCAGCTCCGGGATTCTCACGGTTCGCGATTAAACCTCAACCGGCCGGCGACCTAACCTGGGCTAAGGGATATTATCATGCAGTCGCCGGCACGATACGCTGCGACTGGAAAATCGACGGCACACGTTTCATTTTACATGTAACTGTTCCGGCAAATACAAACGCGATGATATACGTCCCGTCAGTTCCGGATAAGCAAGTTTTGGAAACCGGCAAGCCTGCATCGCAATCTGCCGGACTGAGGTTTAAGGAATACCAAGACAATTATGCCGTGTTCGAGGCCGAATCGGGGAATTATAACTTTGAGTCCATCTGCTTAAAATGAAAATGTCTCTTTTAATTTTTTTAAAGGCTCATCCTATGAAATATTTATCGTTCGTGATTGTTCTCTTTTTTGCCTCTTTGCGAAGTCAGGCTCAAAATGATACGAATATCTATTTAATTGCAAGAGCCGATGACATGGCATCCTTTCATGATGCGAATACAGCTTGTATCAAGGCCTGCAAGGAGGGTATTGGCCGGAGTATTGAAGTCATGGTTCCATGTCCATGGTTTCCTGAAGCCGTTAAAATGTTGAATGAGAATCCGTCTATCGATGTCGGAATTCATTTAGTCTTAACGAGCGAATGGGAAGGCATTCGATGGCGGCCTTTGAGTTCTGTTCCAAGCCTTGTCGATAAGGACGGATATTTTTATCAAAAGATTTGGGAAGGGAACACTATTTCACCCGGCGGCTGCCTGCTTAAAGCCGATTGGAAAATCGAAGACATTGAAAAAGAATTGCGCGCGCAAATTGAATTGGCAATGAAATATATCCCGCGCATTTCCCATGTGAGCGCTCACATGGGCTTTAAAGACATGGATCCCAAAGTGAACGAACTGTTCGATAAAATAGCACGTGAGTATAAATTGCATTCCGAAAATATTCCCGGCATCAGATACCTTAACGGATGGGATAACAACAAATCTTTGGATGAGAGAATCACACAGTTTATTTCCAGTATCAACAATATGACGCCGGGGACGTATGTATTTATCGAACATCCGGGATTAGATGATCCCGAGATGCGCTCGGCACTATTCGATCAAAAGAATAGTCTTGCGCCTGACCGGCAAGCTGTAACAGATATTTACACAAATAAAAAAGTATTAGATGCACTCCATGCAAAAGGCGTCATACTGATCAGTTACGTCGATTTATTCAAAAAGAAATAAGCTCCGAAACATTGTTTGGCCTATGACATTCGTAACTCATAAGTAACTTACCTCGGTATTGCAATTATAAGTCAGATGGAGTCCATCTAAAAGATGGGCTCCATCTTGGCGCTCATTTGATTAAGATCATTTTTTTTGTCAGGATGTATGAATCAGACGATCCCGAAGAGACGGCATTCGACACAAGTCGGTAAAAATAAACTCCGCTTGACAGTTTGCTTGCATCAAACTTCACATTATATGTGCCTGCCGATATTTCCTGATTTATAAGCGTTGCCACTTCCCGCCCAAGCATATCATACACGCGTAGGGACGTATGGCCATACGTCCCTACTGAAAATGTGATGACTGTTGACGGGTTAAACGGATTTGGATAATTTTGCTCAAGAGAATAGTGAGTTGGTGCTTGTTTCTGGTTCTCTCTTACCCCGGTAATAATCTCAAATAACGGACAATGGCAGGTGCCGTAACGCCTCCTTTTAATAAGAATCGGTTGAAAAGATACCTTCAGAGATGGGAATCGTCAAGCGACTATTGGGCACCTATTGGGAACCTGCACATTCTATCAAATTGATTTATCACCAATTAATTGTTAGTATTTGTCAAGAAAGAAAGATTGCTGCGTTTTGCAGTTTGGTCTTTATTTTGAAACTTGTGAGACATGAGGAATGTTCTATCTTTATCACATTGATCCATGAAGTATATATATCCTTTCAGCTATAATTCATACTTTTGATAAAAGATGAGATTTTAGACAGCTTCAGATCGATCATTCTAAAATATTTTTTACCGGGTTTTAACCCAGGAGGTCGTAATGGGAACAAAATATAAATTATTCATGATTTTTTCTTTTTTTGCGTTGTTCCTTTTCGGTCAAAGAGAAAAAGTATTATACGCACAGACAAATGCTGCAATGGTTATGGGCGCTAACAAGCCGGTAGGCACCGCAAGAGGAATTTTCCCCGGAAGGGTTGTTTGGGTGCATGATACACTGGCCGCCAAATGGGACGGCGTTAACGGATATTGGTGGGACGACAAAAACACGTCCCAGATGGAAGCAACAAAGATGCTTGCTGCTTCACTTAAGTCTCTAACCGGCGAAACACAGGAAGATAAAGCATGGGACAAGCTGTTCAGGTATTTTAATACAACGAAAAGAAAGAGCGACAGAGGATTTAGCAAAGACGAGAAGATTGCGATTAAAATAAACGAGAATAATACGAATGCGCATGCAGACAATAATAATATAAATGCCTCACCTCAACTCGTTTATGCGCTTCTGCATAGTTTGATTCTTGCAGCCAATGTTCCGCAGAAAAATATTACCGTCTTCGACGCAAGCCGATTTATTACCAATAATGTCTTTAATAAATGCCACTCCGAATTCCCTGAAGTTGTTTTCGTGGATAATGTGGGAGGGGACGGCAGGGTAAAATCGGAATATGTGGAAAATGCTATTCCTTACTCCGTTAATAACGGAAAACTCGCACGCGGGCTCGCGAAGTGCGTTGTTCAAGCCGATTATGTCATTAATATGGCGCTTCTGAAAGGACATGTCGGTCAGGGCGTCACTCTTTGCGGTAAAAATTATTACGGAGCTACCGACATTGATAAAGACTTTCATAAAAATGCTCACGATAATTTCAGTCAGGACAAAGACGGCAAACCGAAATACATGACATTCGTCGATTATCTCGGCCATAAAGATCTGGGTGAGAAGACAATGCTATTTTTGATAGATGGAATATACGGTTCAAAAGATGTGAATGGAATTCCGACTCCGAAATGGAAAATGAGTCCATTTAATAATAACTGGCCCGGAAGCTTGCTTGCCTCACAGGACGGCGTTGCAATCGATGCGGTTGGACTCGACTTTTTAAGCTCCGAATGGCCCGGCATGATAGATATTTCTTATGCGGACAGTTACCTTATCGAAGCCGCAATGGCTGACAATCCACCGTCAAAAACTTTTTACGACCCGGAAAGGGATAATGTTCGATGCATAAGTTTAGGCGTGATGGAGCACTGGAATAATCCGCAGGAAAAGAAATACAGCAGGAATCTCGGAAAGCAAACAGGAATCGAGTTACTCTATCAGGCTATTGCCCATTGATTTTTTGAACGATGCAGTAAAAAAACCGGGTAGAATAAACGAAATCGTAAAAGGTGCAAGAGCCGTATTTCACAGATTACGCGCGCTTCCTGGGTATTCCCTTTGTGTGACAATCTACGCAGCGCATGGAATGAATGTTGTGCGGGCTGTTCTTGTCGGCAAACGTCGTGTTCATTTTCATCACATCCAGACCGCAGTTAGAAATAGCGGGATGGCAATTTGCGCAGCTCTGTCTCGGATCATTGCTGTGACCTTCATGGCATGACTGACAACTCAGTCCCTCATGAATTCCGCGCGGAGTTCTATCGTCGCTTGTACCGGCCTGGTGAAATGCGTTGGGAGCATGACACTGGACGCAAATCCTTTGTAACGGCTCGTCGGAAACGTCTACCTGCCGCTCCTCTTCCCACAGCTTCAACGCAGGTAAATTGTCGGTTTCGATATGTGCTTTTTCGTAGCGGTTATAGAAGAGCGCTGCAGAAGATCGCGCCGGAGCGCTGTAATATATCTTTTTGGGATCGGAATAATCGGCTCTTGTCGTAACAGCTCCCTGCCTATGAATTTCATGACAGGCAAGACATGGAATAACCGGCATCGTCGCCTGCTCCGGGTTCAATATTTTCCATGGACCTTTTGTGTTTACCGGTGAAACCAGATCCGTGATCGTACCTTCAAAGAACATTCCATGGCATCGGAGACAATCAGCATTCGGCTGCACCGCCCTGTTGTGCTTTTCGTTTAAATAGATCGCCGAATAAGGCGCCGAGTGCCCGCCCGACAACCACTTAGCATACTCCATCTCATGGCATTTTTTGCAATTATCGAGAAGCGAATTAATCTGGACTTCATCCAGCCTGACAGTCCGTTCTCCGCCTCCCGCAAAATGATGTACTACCATCATTCCTTTTTCCACCAAACTGTGAAGACCGCCGCTGAACGCGGTTTCATGACATTCCTTGCAAGGCATAGACCGGTGACCGCTTGCAGCCCACATCGATGCAGGACTCTCGATTTCGTGGCACGATGTGCAGGTTGTCTGAGGCGAAGCTGCTTCCCAATAGACAATAAATCCTCCGAACACTACAAGAAGACCTGCGGCTGCTATCAATACGATCTTGATCGATTTTCGAATGTTTTTTATTTGCATCATCTGATAGATTCTCAATTTTCCAGTGTTCTATGCAAACCTGTTTCCTTTTTGCCACTCTGCTGCAATATGCTCCGCTACCCAATATCCAAGAGCCATGATGGTAAGCGCCGGATTGAAACCGCCGTTCGTCACATGCAGGCTGGCATCCGCTATAAATAGATTCGGCGTATCATGCACCCGTCCGAATTCATCTGCAACCGATGTCCGGGGATCGTCGCCCATACGACATGTCCCAGCCTGGTGCTGTCCTCCGCTCAAACCTCTCCCGCCGACGCCTTGCCATGTCGAAGATGCTCCAGCTTCTTTCAGGATCATCTCGGCCTTGCTCGAAAGGAATTCACATCCCTCGACGTCTTTCGGATGTCTGTGTCCCGACAAGCGGACTACAGGTATTCCCCAGTGATCTTTTACCGATGGATCCACCTGAACACGCGAATCGAAGAACGGCATTTCCTGTATCGGGCCGACTACCCGTGCATTTCTTTTAAAATACCTCCGCTGGAATTCCTTATGTGCCTTGCCCCACTTCGGAGACCCCGGTGGCCTGATGCCGGTAAAAAAGTAAGGAAGCCTTGTAAATTCGTTGGCAAGAATTCCGCCTCCGACAATGCCGGGATTATGATGACTGAAATCGCTGATTGCAATCGTCGCCCCTGGACCGACATCATCGAAGATATCATATTCGAACAGACCGAAGGCGCCGGTGTATGCATGTCCCTGCAAGTTTCGCCCGACCCAATCATAACGGTTTCCTACGCCGTTCGGAAAATGTTTGGATTTTGAATTCAGCAGCAACCTTGGTGTTTCGGTTGCAGACGCGGAAATGACAATGATATCTGCGGTCTGGACTTGTTTGCGGTCATCTTTATCGAAATAGGAGATTCCGGTAATCCTGCCGCTTTCGTCGATGATCAACTCGCTTACAATACAGTTTGTCCGAAGTTCACAATTGCCTGTCGATAAAGCGGCGGGTATGACGGTATTGTGCGTCCCTGATTTGGCATTAATAGGACAGGCAAAACCGCAGCACGACCTTCTTCTTACACACGCTGCCCTGCCGTTCCGCGGAACGGAGTTACGCAGCATAGGAATCGGAAACGGATGGAGCCCGAGCCGTTTCATTGAAGACTCCAGGATTTTTGCTTCTTTGTTGTAGGAAAAAGGCGGCATCGGATATGGTTTTTTCCTGGGAGCTGCAAATGGATTTTTTTCAGCGTCGCCGGCAACGCCGATTTCCCATTCTGCTTTTTCATAGCAATGTTCAAGGTCTTCGTAACTGATCGGCCAATCTTCCAATGTCGATCCCTCGACGTGTCCGTAGGTGGTCTTCATGCGGAAATCCTCGCGCATGAACCGCCACGCCATGGCTCCATAGCTTACCGTACCGGATCCGACACAAGCCGCAACGTTATTGTAGTCATTTTCACTTGCATAGACGATTCTGGCAGAACCGTCATCATTCACAACAACTCTCCGGTACCTTTCATCGTCCGGTCCGAATGCATTTCCGAGCGCAGTCGTGCGCTGAGAGAGCAGCTCATCGTTATTATGTGCATCATAAGACACCCAATCTCCGCGTTCCATGAGAACCACCGACAATCCGGCTTCACTCAATTCTTTTGCAGCGACTCCGCCTCCTGCACCTGCACCGATAATCACGGCGTTCACATGTTTGTTGCTCATAGGTTAGATCCCGTCGCGGTTTTCACCGATAATCTGAGGTTCATCAAGACCGATCATTTTATAGCTTATGTAATTCTTATTGCCGCCATGCCGCGGACTTCCATAATAACCCTGCAGGCAATGAGAGCGCAGCAGTTCAAAGAAATATTCTGCGAATCCGGTTTTCCAGACTTCGCCGTCGAGCCTGTCGCTTTCCATATCCTGCAGTACGATCATTTGCGTTTCCTGCGAAAGGTCTTTAAAACTTCGGTGGAATTTGTTCGCGCAGCTCATTTCGAGACCGGCAAATCCTTTTCGGTAGTCCTGCTGGAAACGGCGATACGGCCCCGTAAGTTGTATGTCTATAAAATTTGCAACTCCCGCATCCCGGCCTCCCGGCCAATTATCCGCCGGGATAATCTGATCCGCGATTGTCTCTGCTAATTTGATTTCATCCCCGGTGAAAAAAAAGATGGTTCCTGGTTGGCGCGTCGTTGTGCATCCTTCAAGAAGGCTAATACCTCCCGTAGTTAGCGACAGAGCGCCCGCACCCAGTGTTACGATTTTTATAAAGTCCTTGCGAGAGAGTTTAATACCATCACTCATATACCGGTTACCTGACTATTGTTTGATGGACGCACATCATTTCGCGTTTCTTTCTTCATTACAGCGGTTATACAGCCGCCGGAAGAGAAACCAGAGAACTTGAGACCGGGATGATATTTTGCTTCGTCAAGAATTTATGAATGGGCTTCTCAATCACAAAATCGCTTCATCACTAAAGGTTCTCGACTCATCCAAAGCAAAACTTAATACATCATACATTCAATGTCAAGAGTTTGAACCGCGAACATTCCATAGACGAATACTTCGAGTATATGAATCAGAACCATATGAGTCATGGAACATCATGAAAACAAATATTTGAATTTACTATTATCTGAGATCCAAGACGCACACACTCTCATACGTCGTTCTTCGGTCTGCTCAGACCGAACATGCCGTCCTGAGTTTATCGAAGGATAAAAAAAATGACATATCAATTTCGATTATGACTTTTTCTCAATTTTGTTGAACTAAAAAGAGAGGAACTATATATGCTTGCATAAATAAGGCGACATAGTTATATTGGTATTATCCAATCAGAGGAGATACCATGAAAGCAATAAAGATACATGGAACAAAGAAAAAGATACGGAAATTGGTTGAACTCAGCAAACAAGCCATGCGAGAAGGAGCCTATCGTGTCGCCAACCGCCTGCGCGCCGTGGCATTCAACATGGAAGGCAAGTCTGCTCCGGTAATTGCTGAGATTCTTAATGTTCATCGATCAAAGGTCTCCATTTGGCTACAAAACTGGCAACAAGAGGGAAAAGATGGAATACTTGAAGGCCATCGATCCGGTCGTCCCTCTTGCATCTCCCAGAGCCAGAAACGGAAACTGTCGGAGATTCTCGACAGTGGTCCCGTGGCTTATGGATTCTCTTCCGGTGTCTGGACAAGCCCCATGGTTGCCAGAGTCATCGAAGAAGAATTTTCTATTGCTTATCATCCCGCCCATGTGTCGCGGCTTCTTCATGATCTTGGATTTTCCGTGCAACGGCCAAAGAAAATTCTTGCGCAGGCAGATCAGGCAGCGCAATCGCGTTGGATCCGCTATAAATACCCGAATATTAAAAAAAAGCCCGTTTCGAAGGAGCAGCGATCCTCTTCGAGGACGAAGCAAGTTTCCGGCAAGACCCCACGCTTTACAGAACATGGTCACGAGTAGGCTCCCAACCGGAAATACCGTCAACTGGGCAACGCAATACGCTCAAGATTTACGGAACAATAGAGCTCTATTGTGCTCGATTTCTTTATCAATTTCAGACAGTCTTCAATGCTCTTACATATCTGATATATCTCGAACGTATTATAAGGGCTTATTACCCAAGAAAAATCTATTTGATTCAAGACAATGCAGCATACCACAAAGATCGGGAAGTATGGAATTGGTTCTCAGAACACCGGGCGTATATCGAAGTGTTCAATCTTCCTCCGTATTCTCCGGAGTTCAATGCAATCGAGAGAGTCTGGCATCATACACGACTACACGGCACACACAATCGATACTTCTCAACCCAAAACGAGCTTTATTCAACTTTAACTTCGACCTTCCGAAGTATCCAAATGAATCCATCGCAAATTCTGGGTTATTTAACTCCATATCAATAATTGATTATGTCGCTTTATTTATACAATGGTATATAGTTGCTATTATCTCGACAATTATACTACGTGATCGGCTGCGGCGCCGCTTGTCGATAAATTGCATGAAGATTTATGTGCAAAAAAAGTTCTTACAAATAATGGTATTAGGCAGATTGACGAATGACAAGCTCTGGATTAAATACTAGATTCCGGGGATTTTGGAGAATTTCGTCTCGATCTATCACTATCATCTTGTATGCCGCTTCAGCTATTTTTTCCAAAGGCTGTTTAATTGTCGTAAGCGTGGGAGTCGAAAGCCTCGCTACGAGCAAGTCATCAAAACCTACAATTGCGACATCTTCCGGGATGCGTTTTCTTTGTTCTTTGGCTACAGTCAGCAAACCAAGTGCACAGTTATCCCCTGCCGCGCAAAAAATAGCATCTACACCCATGTCTATTAATCTGGGCATGACCTCAAGACCGTCCTCGCGTGTATAGTTGGTCACCTCTATAGCACACCCCAGTGGTATGGAGAGACTCTTCGCGCTGAGCGCTTGTTGGAATCCCTTGAGTCTCTGTTCTGCGTTGTAACCGCCTTCCACCTTAGTTCTGCCGGATACAATGGCGATTTTTTTTCTCCCCTTCTTGATCAAATACTCTCCCCCTATCAGCCCTCCCTTAATGTTGTCCGTGCTGATCATCGATACTCCTTCCGCCTTTTCATCGATCAGCACAATTGGTATATTCGCGGCTGTGTAGGCGGCGACTGTCTCGGCATCCAGACTAATGTCTATAACAATCAAAGCATTAGGTTTAACCTGCTCAAGCGCTTGCATTAAGCGTTCCTTCTGCATGACGGGATTGTCTTTTAAAGATCGCAGTGCGATTTCTTCCGATTTGAAGAGCTTTTTCAGCTGGTTATGCAGCGCGATGTAGATTGCAGACTGGAAAGTCGGAGCCGCCATGACGATTTTTTTATCTTTATCAGTCACTTGAGTATTTCCTTTCCTTTGATAGTCTTGGAACAACGACCCAATATACCGTCTCTGTTTTATTGGTCCAATAATAAAAGTATGGGATATTGCATCACGTCCATAGTCCCTTAAAAGTCCGTATGCTGTGAAGGCTGCTCATATTTATTTTTCTGCATCGAAAGTCGTTATATTTAGTGTGATACACCTTCCTGAACGAGCCATTTATTCCAATTGAGAGACCATTCGTTTACATTTTTTTCTGTGACTATGATGATTGGACAATACATAAGAGGCTGTTTGGGCGCTTTGTTTTTGACTATTTTATCAAGTAATATCTCGACTGATTTGTAGCCTTTTTCAAAATAATTTGATGTAATAAAACTTTGTGCATATCCGCTTTTGATGTAGTCAAGCTGAACCGGGACTGCATTGCCGCCTGTTATTTTTACTTCTCCGGGTTTCCAGGGGAAAGGATTTTTTGACTGAAATACACGGCTGCTCAAAAATATCCATCCTGCTATATTGGGATTTGAGTTTTGCTCTCGTCTGACCATTTCAGCAGACAGATCTGCAATTTCAATACTATGGAAAATATTGCTTTCCGGAAGTTTAATGTCCGGATATTTTTTAAGTTCTTCGTTGATGCCCTTAAGGCGCAGCTGCTGGTTTAACGCATTTGCGTTCCCTGCTAAAACCGCAATTGTTCCTTTTCCTTTTATTGCACCGGCAAGCTGCCGCATAATAGCTTTCCCGAATTCAATATCGTCCGCACCGTAATATGCAAATCGTTTGCTCTTTGGCGCATCCGAATCGTAGCACATAACAGGGATCCCTTTCTCGACCGCCTCATTGATAACAGGTGTTAAATAATTTTCATCAGAACAGGCAATTGCAATTCCACTTGCACCGGAACGGATGAGCCGCTCAATTGCAACGGCTTGCTCTTGAACATTTTCATCCTCGGGAGTTTCCCAGTCAATCACTACATCGATCTTATATTTTAGTCCCAATTCCTTTGCAGCTAAGAGCGCCCCCGAGTGTTCCGCTATGAATACAGGATTGGCAGCAATTCTACCGATAAGACCGATGGTTATTTTCTTCTGGCTGGATTTGTCCGTACCTGTTTGAGCAAAACCTAATTTAAAGTTCACAAACACAAGACAGAAAAGAAAAATTAGTCTTTGTCTCATACTATTCATATCCCTTCATTTGTTTCTTACATTACCTGCCGTCATTCGATGTCATTGTTTAGGCATTTTTATGTATAACACTTTCCGATTCTTTCGAGATGGAGGCTCTCTCGATGAACAAAAAACGAACCCATCCATATCCCGGCAAAATTTTAAAACCTTATCGATTCACTGCTTCTTTGAGCAGCCACTTTTTCCAATTAAGCGACCATTCATCCAGATTTTTTTCTGTGACTTGGGTCGGCGGATCAGGAACAAATGCTTCGTTTGGTTGTTGATTCAATACGATTTTTTTAATTAAAAGTTCGACGGACTTGTATCCCCACAAAAAGCAGCCCTGCGCGAGAAGGACTTGAACATGACCGCTCTTCACATATTCCAATTCGCTCGGGAGCGCGTCGCAGGCGACGATTTTGACCTTTCCCGGTTCCCATTTGATTGCATTCTTAATGAAAAGCGGCCACCCTCCGACAAGGACCCAGCCTCCGATTTCCGGGTTTGCTCTTTGAGCTTGAGCCATTACTTCGGCTGCTTTTTGAGGGATTTCATCATGATAGAAAACTCCATTTGGTAAAAGTCTCATGGACGGATAATTCTTAAGTTCCTCCTTGACAGCCTGAACACGACGTTGAAGATTTGCCGCACTTTTATTGCCGGCTATTATTGCCACGACTCCATGTTCATCCATTACTTGGGCAAGCTCTTTTAAAAGCGTACGCCCGAATTCAGCATTATCTGAACCATAATAGGCAAACCGTTTGCTTTTCGGTGCATCGTTATCAAAACACACAACTTGAGTACCGAGATCAACAGCTTTGTTGATGGCTGGAGTAAGAATATTTGCATCACTGCACGCAATAGCAATTCCGGCTGCGCCCGAACGGCTTAGTTTTTCAACTGCCTGAGCTTCTTCCTGCGGGTTCTCGGTTTGCGGAGTCTGCTGGTCAATAATCACTTCCACGCCGTACTTTGCGCCGATTTCTTTTGCAGCCACACGCGCACCCGAGTACGCAGCTATGAAGACCGGGTTCGATTGACTCTTTCCAATTAAACCTATTGTGATGATTTTAGTATTTGCATTCTTGTTATCGGTTTGCGCTAATGTGATACCAAAACACAAAACAACAAGAGAGGAGAAGAAAAAAAGTCTGTGTCGCATAGTATTAATCCTTTCGGCTGATTTTTCGAAATTTATCGGGCTCAAATAGCACGATATTTTTTGAGACATTTATTATGATTTATCCATCGTATTCTTTCATAATTGCTGAAGAGAACCATTTTCCTTAATTGCGTACTTTGAACGCGGTTTTGCCTCAATCGTTTTTTGAACCGATACTGGCCCTGTCCCGAATCTTTTTTGCGATGACAATCTGAACTGGTTGACAAGGTTCTGAAGAGATTCGGTTAATCGATTAAGATCTTCTGCAGGTACGTGCAATTTGCTGTGTGCCAGAGGCTGTTTGTTGAGCGACGGCAGCGATAGCTTCCATGTTTTTACTGATTTGTTCACTCGTGCTCGATTGTTCTTCGTTTGCCACGGCTATCTGCGATACCATATGTGTTACTTTTTGCGAAATATTTACAATTTCATGGAGTGAGTCACCCGCACGATCTGCTAATACAATTCCTCCATCCACTTGTTTCGTTGCATTTGCCATTGAACTTACAGCGCCATGACTATCCGACTGAATTTGTTGAATCATTCCTGCGATTTGTTTTGTCGCTTTTGTTGTCTGTTCCGCCAATTTCCTAACTTCATCGGCTACAACTGCAAATCCGCGCCCCTGTTCTCCTGCTCTTGCAGCCTCGATGGCCGCATTGAGGGCTAAGAGATTTGTCTGATCGGCTATGTGTTCGATTACTCCAATAATCTCACCTATTTGATCGCTTGATTTCCCAAGATTTTGGATCGTTCCCGCCGACTCTCGCACAACATTTGCAATTTGCTTCATTTCGTTGATTGTGTCTGTAACGACTTTGCCGCCTTGTTCTGCAGCTTTTTTCGATTGTTCCGCCGTTTGGGAAGCTTCACCTGTATTTGATGAATTTACCGCGATGCTTTTTGCCATCTGTTCTACAGCCCTCGCTATTTCCTCCGACTGTGTCGTCTGTTCCTGAGCGCCTGCCGCCATTTCTTCAGTGCTGGAGCTTATCTCCGCGCTCGCACTGGCTACAGATGTCGCTGTTTCCGATACTTGAATCAACATGTTGCGTATGGATCCAACAAATTGGTTAAAGGAATTTTGAAGCTGGCCCATTTCATCTTCCCGGCTTATGTTGAACTGCGTGTTCAGATCGGCGTTATCAATACTCAATTGAACTGCTTTGATTTCTTTTACTAAAACACGCGCGTATCTGACAATCCATATAATCCCGAGTGCAAGGATAATAAAATTGATGATGGAAGACATCGCTATTTGCTTATACACGGCAGTCAAAACCGGGGCCATTGTAACACCAACGATCGTCGTACCCAATTTCCTGCCTTTATACTCGATGGGGCGCATTGCGATTACAATGTCATTTGCATTCTCAAATTCTTTTTGACGCAGGAGTGTCGACACATCATACTTTATTTGCTGCGGATTATGTTCGATGATGGTTTTGTCGGATTCATCCAGAATGAGAACAAAGGCAACCGAAGCATCCCCCCGCGCCCAGTTGAAGGATGTTTGGACAAGATCAAAGTTCCCGTCGTTGAGCCCTGCTCCAACCGAGAATGACAGCGTTTCCGCTAATAAACGCGCATTTTGTTCTGAAGCATCGTAAGCGGCCGACTTCTGGTTGACCCAATAGTAAATAATTCCGAAGAAAGTAATGACCAGGAGTGGAAAAAGAAATACTGCCGTCAGCCTGAATGTTAATGAGTTTTTAAAGTTATCAAGCATGGTTTTGCTCCTTAAGTTTACAAGTTAATTGCTCATATGTATTTTCATTTGCATGAGTGATTGGTATTCTCATGAATTTTTTGTTCTATTTATGCTAACTGTGTTTTCATCTGTTTGTAGCGTTTTAATTTTCCTTTGATCGTATCGACCAGCATATCGCCGGAAAAAGGCTTCGTCAGGTAATCATCGGCTCCAAGGCCTTTCCCGTACCGTACCATGCCTTCATCCGTCATTCCACTTAAGAAAATAAATGGAACATGACTGAGATGCTGCAATTGCCGGATATTCTCATAAAACGAGAATCCTCCGATTGTCGATGTCTCAAGATTGATATCAGAAATAATCAAATCGGGCAGATCCTGCTTAAGTTCATGAAGCGCTTCATCGGATGTATTAAAAGCTTTTACCGCAAATCCACCGTCTTCAAGTACACGTATGATCATTGCAAGAGTATTTTCATCGTCATCAATAACATACAATGTCGGTTTATACTCACGTTGGCCGAATTCTGCAAGAATCTTTGACTCGATTCTTGAATGTATTTCCGATGAAATCTGATATTTATGCCGGAGTTCATTAATGACTGCTGAACGCTCCTTTGAATTCATACCAGAAGTCCACACGAGTGTAAATGCGTGAGTATAGGATTCTTCTTTGGCTTCCAGTTCAATCTTGGTATGTTCTGCTGCTGTAATGCGAAGTGTTGTTCGCAGATCTCGAAGCTGACTCTCTTCCTCGGGTGAGATCGCTCCATCTGCCCATGCAAGCAACAATACCCGTTTGTACATATCGTGAGCTTCATCGATTTGTTTTGCCGATTGTTCAATCGATGGATGAGAAGCTGATACGGAATGAGGAGCAGGATGTGGATTTCTCGGAGTTTGACCTGGTTCTGTTTCAGGAGGAGCAGGACTTGGTATCTTAGAAACCGGAGGCACAGGAGACACTGGACTTGGTATCTTAGAAATCGGAGGCACAGGAGAAGCCGGACTTGGCATTTTAGAAGCCGGAGGCACAGGAGAAGCTCCACTTTGTATCTTAGAAGCAGGAGGCACAGGAGAAGCCGGATTTGGCATTTTAGAAGCCGGAGCTGGCTCGGGTACAGGAGAAACGGGATTTGGAATCTTAGAAGTCGGAGCTGGCTCAGGCACAGGAGAAACAGGACTTGGAATCCTAGAAGTCGGAGCCGGCTCGGGTACAAGGCGTCCAGAAACAGCACGTGCTAATTCTTCTTGATGCCTTTTTTCAGCTTCTGCCTTTTTCTGAAGCCACCCATCTATTTCTTCGTCTACTTTTATTGATCTTTCTTCTTTTGCACGCTTACGGTCTGCTTCGAGCTTTACTCGTGCAGCATCTTCCATTGCCTTACGGTTAGAAACTGCAATATTCTTCTTCGATGCCTCTTGTTTCAGAAAAGCGATTCGTTCCTGAAAAGCATAGATATATGCATTTGTTGGATCGATCAATCTGGCTTTCTCGAGATGATCCTTGGCCTCTTCCAACAATCCAGCCTTAACATACCGATCTACAACCTTCAGGATAATGTTAGCTTCCGTTCGAATTTCTTCGAGGTTCTTTTGAGTTGGAGTTGTCACTTCTTTATCAGTTGCAAAGTTTGAATATGAGTTTATAACTTTTTTTTCCTATGGCCTTATACATTCTTTGTGATAACGTTAACAATGCTCTTGATGCCACCATCGTCTTACTATTTCACCGACATTTGTGGATTCATTCTTTATTTTCCACTTATCAAAAAACTTTATATCCGCACTCGCCGGTTCCGGATTAGGTAAATCTATTTGGACACGTGAAGGCATGGGAACAGCGTCACCTACGAACAATGCTTCTCCTTGTCGAAGCGAAGGAAGGAGGATCTCAAGCCCAGGGAATGTGTCCGCAACAAGCCGACATACATAATTTTGATCGGCTGGATTTGTGAGACGCATGACGACAAAATTGTTACATTGAGAAAGAATTGTTTCAGAAATATCGGAGGGTCTTTGGCTTACGATCATACAGCTTACTCCGTATTTTCTGCCTTCTTTTGCAATACGTTCAACCGTGCGCCTTGCTGCTTGTGTGCCTTCTGCATGTAAAGATAAATAGTTATGCGCTTCTTCAAACACTAAGAGAATAGGACATTCGCGTCGATTAATATTCCAGAAATTGAAATCAAATGCGAGTCTCGCCATAAGAGAAACCACCGTGTTGACAATATCGAATGGAACACCGCTCATATCCATTATCGTAATTTTCGATTCACCATTGGGTCCAAACATTTTTGTTAGTAACTCTGCAAATGATTCGGAATGAATGTACAGTCTGGGTTTGAACATAAAGTCGTATCGTGGATCATTCAACTTTGTGTCAAGTTGCACGAGAAACCGTGCAAATTTGCCATGAAAGGGCCCGTCTTTTGCGGTATCAAGTTGATCTATCTTTGATCGAACTTTAGCGAAATCGTAATATACCGGCGTATCGATAGTCAGGATATTTTTGAGTTCCGGATTTTGCAATCGTTTTGCTTGAAACACCAATTCTTTTAAAATAGTGATGTGAGTTGCCGCATTTTCATCAGCAGGATCAACAATTACTTCAGTCATTTCCTGGAAGGTCATGAGCCAGAATGGTAACTCGAGTTCTGTGAGATCTAAGTACTGATTATTTTTCGGGAAGGCCTCGCGATATTCATTATGGATATCTAAGATGACTATCTTTGTGGCAGGATTGTCGACAATCTTCTGAAGGATGGATGCAACGCTGCATGACTTGCCGGAACCGCTTGTTCCAATCACTGCAAGATGCTTTCCAAAAAATCGATTTGGATCAAGATACGCACGTTCATTTTCAAAGAGCGAGAGCCTGCCAACCGAAAACCCAAACCTTTGAAATACCGAGAATGCAATGGCAAGATCTTTATCCTCAAGCAAGAACACGGGAGTTTCTGCTGTCGGGAAAGTGGAAACCCCGCGTTCGAAGATGCCGTTTTTTACGGAACCGATGAGAGTGATCATCATCTCATACTGGGAAGTTTTTGTTCCATTTTGACCGTATTCGAACTTCTTAAATTCTGAAACCATACCAAGCATTACCTGTCGGCCGACAGGTACGAGCACGTACGAACCAATTTGTCCAATGGGATAGGTTTTTCCATTGAGCTGCAGCGATAAGCTCGATAACTGCTGATCAAGTGCTACCGTAGCAGTGGAAGTTGTAACCTTCCGAATAACGCCGATCCGTTTTTGATCCCATATTGTTTTTATTGCCATAACGCTACTGTAGTATTTGATCTAAATATTATAGTGCTGAACCGTATCTGTTGAATTATGCGACAACACATGTTTTTTGAACTCCGTATAGCACATCGTTTATTAAGGTAACGACTTCCTCGGAATAGAAAGGTTTTTCCAGGAATGGCAATTCCTGCATCAACACTTTCATTTCATGACTAAGGTTCTCGAACATGGCGCCACTCATACCAATTATTTTAACATTTGGATTTACTTTTCTTAATTCAGGAATCGTTGAGGGTCCATTCAATTTGGGCATCAGCATATCTAGTAAGACAACATCGATATTTTGATGATACTCACCATAAATTTTTATCGCTTCGATTGCGTCAAAAGCGCTCAACACTTTAAAATTTCTGTCTTCAAGTGCCACCCGCAGAAGATTCTGCAGACTTGCTTCATCATCCACAACAAGAATAGTCTCACCATGGCCCATGTGAACAATATTATCTTGTGGAACCTGTATTTCCGCTTGTTCTTCGTTTGCAGGGAGGAAGATTTTGAATTCTGAGCCTTTGCCAACTTCGCTGTGAACATCGATAAAGCCGTTGTGATTCTTTACAATACTCAACACGGTCGATAGGCCCAAACCGGTTCCTTTACTCGGTTCTTTTGTTGTAAAAAATGGATCAAATATTCGGTCAATTATTTCTGGGGGAATGCCGGTACCCGTATCTTGCACACTTAAAACAACATAGGGTCCTGGTATTGCTCCAAAGTGCATACTTGCTTCCTGTTCGTCGAGTTTGACATTTTGCAGGTTAATGGAGAGCGTTCCGCCGTTGGGCATAGCGTCGCGGGCGTTAATAGAAAGATTCATCAGTACCTGATATAATTGAGTCGCATCTCCAACAATGTACCAGATATCTTTAGGAATATACCTGATGACTTTTATAATGGGAGGGAAAGTTTCTGTAATGAAATTCAGCAGTTCCCGTACCAGGTGCCTGAGTTGAAGAAGAACACGATCACCTTTTACTCCTCGAACGAAGGACATGAGCTGTTTGATTACTTCTCCACCCCGTCTTGCAGAGCTTTCTAATGTTCTTACAATATCCTGGCTTGATGCATCTGTTAATTTTTTTCTCATAAAAGGAACAGCAAGAATAATGGGTGTCAGGACATTGTTGAGATCATGGAGAAGACCGCTTGCGAGGGTACCAATACTTTCCAACCGCTGGGCACGAAGAAACTGCTTCTCGAGATTTTTCTTGTCGGTGATGTCTGTATTGATAAGGAGGATTGATTTGGAATTCCCTCTTTCGTCCCTTACAATACTCCATCTGCTTTCGACAATCACGCTCTTTTGTGTTTTTGTTATCTGTTGTAATTCACCAAACCAAGATCCCTTTCCTTCAACTTCTTTTAAAGCGAGTTTAATCCTGTCCGAATCCGTATGCAGTAACTGGGAAGCGTTTTTTCCAATAGTATCGTTTCGATTCCAACCGTAAATTCTTTCCGCACTATTGTTCCAATAGATGATGTTGTCGTTAAAATCGCATACAATAATTGCATCCTGCGCAATATCCAAAAGGCTGGCCTGCTCTCTGATTTTATCCTCCGCTGCTTTACGCTCAGAAACGTCTTGCATATAGATAGCAAGACCATCATCCGAGGGGTACGCCCGGACTTGTAACCAAGAGTCTAATGCAGAATAGTACTCTACAAATTCAGCGAACTCATGTTCGACCATTGCATGGTGCAACGACTTATATGCGACAGAATCAGCCGGAGCAGGAAATTCGTCCCACCAATTCTTGCCCCAGAGATCTTCTCGTTTTTTATTCACTTTTGATAAGAAGACATCTGATCGTGGATTCAGGTACATAACATCCCATGATGTGCTAATAGCAAAAAAGGCATCGGTAATACTCTCGAAGATGGTGAGTATTTGTTTATGTGACCGTTTGAGTTCCTCTTCGAGCCGTTCATTTTCCCATTCTGCTCTCCTTTTTTCAAGAGCGTTCTGTATTGCACCGGGCAATCGACGAAGACTTGACTTGAGGATATAATCATCCGCTCCTTCTTTAAGGCAATCCACAGCGATTTCTTCGTCCTTCATTCCGGTAACAAGAATAAATGGGATCCGATCGCCCATTTCCCTTACAATCTTTAATGCTTCCAAGCCGCTGAATTGAGGTAATGAATAATCCGCAAGGATAAGATCCGGAGAAGATGTTTCAAGCTCCTTAAGGAATTTGTTCTTTGAGGCCACCCGATGCGTGTAGTGTTCAATATTTGCGTTCTGAAGCTCTTGCTCGATCATTTCAGCATCGATTGGTATATCTTCTAACATCAATATTTTCAAACTTGCATCTTGCGGTATCATGGCGTTAAACCTTTTGTCGTTTTATTTATTTGGAAGTGCAAAATAGAATCGAGCTCCATTGTCTTCTTGACCCTCGGCCCATACTCGACCATTATGTTTTCGGATAATCTGCTGGACGATGGCTAAACCAACTCCTGTTCCTTCAAATTTCTCAACTTCGTGTAATCGGTGAAATGCGCCGAAGAGGCGATCGGCATATTGCATATCGAAACCCGCACCGTTGTCGCTCACACAATACACTATTTGTCCGTCTAATTGGTCTGAATCGATTTCCACCTTGCGTACCTGTTTATAGCGTGTATACTTGAATGCATTCGAAAGAAGATTATACCATACCTGACGTAATAATATTGCATCACCGTATGCCGGAGGGAGCGGTTTAATGCTGATCAAGAGGGAAGAAGGTTCCTTCTCATATTGTAATAAATCATCGATCACACCGCGTGCAAGAGCTATCATATCAACGATGGAAAATGTGCAATCAATTGATACGGCTTTTGAAAGAGCAAGTAATCCATCGAGAAGTTTCTCCATCTGTTCAGAACTTGTTGCAATCCGCTTCAACATCGTTCGTCCTTCGGAATCGAGTTTGGCTGCATGTTTTATATTCAACCATTCACAATTGTTCTGTATCATATGAAGCGGGGCACGCAAATCGTGAGAAACTGAATATGATAATGCTTCCAATTCATTCTCAGTAGTCGCAAGATGAGCGTCTTTAGTTCCTTGATGCAAATTGTTTGAAGAGAATTCATTTAAGTTCATATGTTTCTCTTTGTATCCTATGGGGCTGTTCACAAGTTCAATCATAGAGTATCCGGCATAACAATAGGTGCATTGAATTGAGCTCGTGCTGTTGCCAGCCTGTCTAATGACAACGAAATGTCATCGAGCGATTGAACCGAATCCACAACGCCTTCTTCGAGGGCTGCCCGCGGCATTCCGTACACAATGCAGCTTTCCTCATCTTGCGAAATCACATATCCGCCCTTCGATTTTATAAGTTTAAGCCCCTCGACTCCGTCCTTTCCCATACCAGTCATAATAATTCCGAGCAGTGGACCTTTAAAAGCAACAGAAGCAGATGTCATCATTATATCTACTGAAGGCCGATAAAGAATGTCTTTGGGCTCGTCAGATATTTCTACTGTAATATGAGAATTACTGTTACTAAACGTCATTTGTTTACCACCAGGTGCTATCAACACTTTCCCGGGTTCTATGGCTTCCCCTTTTTCCGCTTCTTTCACAAAAACATTGCTGATACTATTCATTCTCTCTGCTAATGTTCGCGTAAAATGGGGAGGCATGTGCTGAACAATGGCAATACTTAAAGGAAAATGTTTTGGAAGTTTTGGAATTAGTTTAAGTAATGCTTGCGGACCGCCGGTTGATATACCCATGACAACTGCCTGAAAATCTAACATAACATCTGCGAAAGAGATTTTTTTAGATGCTGGTTTGACATGGATACTTTTATGTTGTGTGGATTGCGCAAGCCGCCTCATACGAAATCGAGTGTGGATTAAACTGCTTCGTACAATTTGTTTGACCTTTTCGATAAGCTCGGTTTTGATATTTTTAATATTCGTCGAGACATACGATAAATCCTTAGAAATGAAGTCAACGGCTCCTAAGTCAAATGCTTGCATTGTTGCTTGTGCGCCCTCTGTCGTTAGTGAGCTTACCATGAGCACTGGTACTGGCATCTGTTCCATTATAATTTTGAGTGCGGTTAATCCATCCATCCCAGGCATATCAATGTCTAATGTTACAATGTCCGGTTTCAATTTGTGAATCTTTTCTATCCCCTCACTCCCGTCCCGCGCAGTTGCTATGATTTTAATCTCAGGATCCGATTCCAACATAAGGGTTAATGATTTCCGCATAAATGCGGAATCATCAATCACAATAACTCTAATGATATCCTCTTCTGATGGATTTATAATATGTTCACTGATCATGCTACTTTCCCGAAATGATGGGCAAACAGTTCGATAAATTGGCCAACATCGATGACTAAAATGACGCTTCCGTCTCCGAGTATCGTAGAACCTGCTATGCCGGGAATATCGCCGAGATAATTTCCCAAGGTTTTAATGACAATCTCTTTTTGTCCTAATAAAGAGTCGACTAAGAGGCCGATTTGTTTCTCTGCCCAGCCGACTATAACTGCATACGAAGTTTGCGAGTGATTTGTTGTGTTCAATTTGCCGATGATGTCGGACATTCTCGCAATTGGCAAAATAGAATCGCGTACCCGCATCACTTCTCGCCCCTGAATAGTGTAGATTTCATCAGGTCCGAGCCGAACAATTTCGAGGACCGTATTGAGAGGGACAGCAAAAGTCTCGTCGGATACTTTCATGAGGAGCCCTTGAATGATAGCGAGTGTCAGCGGCAGTTTCAATGTGATGATGGTTCCTTTCCCGAATTCGGAGACTATTTCTACGATACCTTTCAGCTTTGCGATTTTAGTCTTAACGATATCCATGCCAACACCTCTACCGGAGATGTTAGTGGTTTCTTGCTTTGTACTGAAGCCGGGAATAAAGATGAGATTGAGGGTATCGGATGTTGACATCTCCCGCGCTTGTTCTTCAGTGATTAATCCTCTTTCAATCGCTGCCTTTTTGATTTGTTCGGTATCCATGCCACGACCGTCGTCTTCCATCGTGATTAGAATATAATTTCCATCTCGCTCTGCGCTGACTATTACTATCCCTTGTGCCTGTTTTCCCGCCTTTTTTCTCTCCTCAGGGGATTCAATGCCATGATCGATTGCATTACGAATCATGTGGATTAACGGATCGTTCAATTCTTCGATTAAAGATTTATCCAGCTCAGTTTCTTTTCCGTAGATTTGAAGATCCACTTCTTTTCCAGTCGTTCGCATTAGGTTTCTGGCAAGAAGAGGAAGTCCGTTAAAGACTTTCTCGATCGGAACCATCCTGGTCTTCATGACAGCCATTTGAAGCTCCGTCGTGACAAAATCAATTTGACTGCTGATGTCGACAATCTGCTTGGACATCTCAATCCGTTCGTATTTCTCGATTATGGATTGGGTGACTTGTGTAAGTCTATTGCGGGCAAGAACGAGTTCACCGACAAGATTCATCAAATTGTCAAGCCTGTCAACATCCACCCGGATTGTCGAATCATCCATGCGTTGTTGTATGACTTTGGAAGTATCGGTGATGGCTACGACCTGTTCCTTCACGGATATTGGAACATCTTCAATTTGTATTGTGGAGGATTGTTGTTGCATGAGTCCCCGAATTTTTTCCAGAGTACTATCCAAATCGAGAGGTTGCAGATTGTGATTCTTAATTCTCTGCAAAAGGGTTTTTGCGGCATTATGAGCTTCAATGAGTATATCAATAACTTTGCCATCAGCAATAAAGTCGCCTTTCCGGAGTTTATTCAATAAATCTTCACTGGTATGGGTCAACTCTGTCATCTGACTAAAACCTAAGAACGATGATGTTCCTTTTAGAGTATGAATTCCTCTAAAAATAGTATTCAACAAATTTCCATCGGATGGATTTTTCTCAAGTATGATCAGGTCTTGGCTGAGATGTTCGAGAATTTCATTTGCTTCAATTACGTAGCTGTCGAAAATTTCCCGCATATCTTCATCGAAACTTGGTACAGCCTGTTCATTCTCCATAGATCGTTACTCCATTACGATAGCATACAGTAGATCGACTTTCGATCAGATCGTATTCTTTTCCTGCCATGCTGATATAACATCATCAATCTTCGACTGATGTTCAGGTGCCTTCATATATGAAGCATTGATGTCAAATGATTTGGGAACCACCACTTCCCCTGCAGCCTGGCGTCGTGCATTATCCGTCTTTTTTCTTGCCGTCTCGAAATAGTTCAATTCGTCGAGGAGTTCATGGCGGACGGACTCTATCACATGATTTGCTGCATTAATTTTTTGTGTGGTTATATCCTGTATCTGTAAAGCGATCGAAATATTGCTGGTGTGTTCTCTTAATTCCGATAGGGTTTGTTTCATGCCCGAAAGCATGGATACCTGGGGTTCGGAGATGCCTGTTTGATCGAATACTTTTAAACCATCCTCAATGGTGTGGATCTTTGTTCCCATCACATCGAGCACATCGAGAATTTCCACTGTAGCAAGTTCGGTTGCTTGTGTCACCGTATTCAACTGAACCGATACTTTGGGGATTTTGTTTGAGCTCTGTTCAATTGCATTCTTGATACGATCGAGCAATGTGATAACCTTGTGAAGCGCCATAATGACGCTTTCTGTTGTCTCTACAGTGTCGTCGATTTTTTCTTCTTGTGCCATACCGTCACCTTCTATTATGAAATGGTCATGAGTAATCAAGTTCTTATGAGTTCAAATATTTGTATTTTATTTTCAAAGCTCTCCCGTTCGTGCCTTTTCCAGCAAGGACTCAACCATCTTCTTCCGTTCCTGCTCTCCTACAAGTTCCGGAGCGATAGGGGGAGGCAGTGTGATCGATTTTGCCGGAGTATCCACACTTTCGAAAAATCCCACTGTGAGTTTTCGAAGCCCTTCGGCGACTCCGTCTATTGTCCCCATAACAGCGCCAATGTGCTGCTGTGTAATATCTTCTACTTGCAGGGCCATCATGATTTCAGGACAATCACTCTGAAGGTCCTTCAAGAGCCGTTCAAGATTATTGGTCGGACCGGTCATCCTCAAGTGTTGAAGGTGCGATTCCCAGGTTTCGGCAAGCCGTACAATGTCTTCGTCCCAACCCGACTTTTCCACCAACATTTTAACGACACCCGACATTTTTTTAGTCGCTTCATCGAGATCCTTTTCCATCATACCGGAAGAAACTACTGTAATGACCTCATCAAGAGTTCCAACCATTCTATCGAGTGTATTCAAGATATCATGCGATGCTTGTGTGGTCGCTTGCGTCACTCGATCGAGTTGACCGGCAGCTTTAGGAAGATTAGCAATCGCAACTTCTATAACTGCATTGAGATCTTCGACGGCAGAACTAATTTGTCGCATAAGAGAAGATATTTCATCGAGAATCGGAAGAGTGCGCTGACCATATTCGCAGAACACCTGCAGATCGGCGACCTTTCGTAGGATGCTATCAAGATCCTGTTGCTTCATAAGTATATCCTTTTCGGATCATAGTATCGTGATTTTGAATAGATAGTTCGATTTATGCTGTGTTCACTTGAACCGCCTTTAGAATACCTTCGATCTTCTCTTTCAACTCCTGCGGTGTGAATGGTTTTACAATATAACTATTAACTTTTGCCTGTAGTGCTTCAATAACATCATGCTCAGTCCCGCGAGTAGTGACCATGAGGATCGGCATGGAAGAGTACGTTGGTTTCGATCGGACTTCTTTGATAAAATCCAGACCGTTCATTTCCGGCATGTTCCAGTCTGTGATAATGAAATCCACATTACCGTTTTCAAGCTTGGCGAGTGCATCTTTTCCATTTGCTGCCTCTACCGTTTCGGAATAACCGACGGTTTTCAGCGCAGTTGAAATAATACGTCGTATCGTAATGGAATCGTCTACAATGAGGATCTTCATTGATGTCATGGCATTATCCTTTTTAGTTAAATTATATTGATAATTTTTATATTCATATTTTCTTTCGAGCAAAATGGAGCTTTATCTTCAATAAACATATAGGCACAAGAATGATTTACGAATAGGATATTTCCTATATTCATTCCACATGTTGTATCGTTTTATTGACGTACCGGAGAACCTCGCGCTGTATCGCTCCAGTGCTGAGCGGTTTTTCAAGAAACGCGATTGCTCCCATTTCTATTGCTTGATCCTTGCTCTTCAAATCCGTAAATGACGTCAGAACAATAATCGGAATGTTACGATATTCTGGAGATTCTTGAAGCGTACGTATGAATTCAAAACCATCCATATCGGGCATATTGAGATCGGTAATAATGAGATCGAATTTTTCTAATGGCATTCGCTCAAGAGCTTCTATCCCGTCTCCTGCAGTAACGACCCTAAATCCTTTGATATTCAGCGAGGCAGCTACAAACTTCCTAACTGTCGATGAATCATCAACAACCAGAACTACCTTTTCCATACTTCTTCTACTCCTTTTTATATACAGTTGCTCCGGGAATGCTCACAAGTTTAAACGCGGTGGAAATTCTGTGCAGCATTTCAGAATAACCGATAAATAGATATCCGCCCCGGTTGAGGCTATAATACAAATCCCCAACAACTTGTATTTTTGCTTTTTCGTCGAAGTAAATAAGAACGTTCGTACAAAAAATGAAATCGAAATGCATCATACGCCTATTCTTTTGGCGGTCCATCAAATTATGATGTTCAAATCGCACAAGATCTTTCACATCTGCATGCAACCGATACAAACCGCTGGAACTATCAAAATATTTCTTTAAGTATAATTCCGGCGCGCTGCGAATTGCATAGTGATTGTATTCAGCTTTCCGAGCCACGTCGAGTATTGCTGTGTTGATATCGGTACCTATGATTTCAATATGCAGATCGGGAAACCGAGGTTTAAGATGTTCAAGATACAGCATCGCTAGTGTGTAAGGCTCTTCTCCCGAAGAACATGCCGCACACCAGATTCTTAGCGTTCGTGTGCCCGATCCTTTCTTAAGCTGTAGTATTTCCCCCGATAGATCCCGTTGAAATGCATTGATTTGCGGTTCATTCCGAAAGAATGAAGTTTCGTTTACCGTAATAGTGTTACAGAGAAATTCAAACTCACTCTGCTTTTGCTGGTCATGTTTTAATAATTGAAGATAATCTTCAAAATGAGCAATCTTCAGAGATTGCAGACGTTTTGCAAGTCTTCCCTCAAGAAAATACTTCTTCTTTTCAGGGAAAAAAATGCCGGTTTTTGCATAGATAAAATTTCTCAGTACGATGAAAGTTTCATCAGAAAGCATCGGAACAGCAGAAGAATCGATTCGAGCTATTTCAGGGACTTCTTCAAACATTATTGGCCAGCTTTATTTTCAAGTGGTTCATTCAAAGTTATCGATGTACTCGAACCTACAGGATAGCCTGCCGCATACAAGGTTGATAAGGCAGCTTCCCTTACCATCTCATTTTCATCATTGCTAAATAGAGCGATACAATCTAAAGCCCGCTGCGTTGGTATTGTAGCAAGTCTTTCGATAATATGGACACGTGACCATGGATCCAGTTCAGTAATAACGCTACTGAGAAATGCGAGAGCTCGGTCACAATCGAATCCAAAGAGCGTATCTGCAATAATCTCCCAGTCTTCCTGACTAGCGTCACGCCAAAATTCTGCAGTTGCAGCAAATGCACGATTCAATTCGCTGCTATCGATTGGGTAGTTGTCATAATTTTTAAAAGAGTGTATCAATTCCATTGCAAGCTTTCCAAGGAGCATTATGATTTGAATCTTTCCTCTTATTATCCCTTCTTCGAGACACTCAATGGCAATTTGGAAAGCTTGCGGTCTTTCTGACATTTGAGCGATGATGACAAAATCCATTTCTTCAGAAATACCGAGAGAACTTAAAAGATCTTTCGTAGCCTGAGTATCTTTAAATTGAACCAGTCCCTTTGCCGCACTAAGTTGAATATCATGGTTATCGCTGTGCAGAGCATGCAAGAGATCGTTCCGAACTTTATTGTCGAATTGATATTCAAGATTGCATCGTTCTATTATCTGCACCATAACATGCAGTAAAATATTCCGAAGGGGTCCATCGATGTTTTCATAGTTCGCTTGAATTAGTTCCAGCGTTTTGACATTTCCGACAGTCCCTATTGCATCAAGCAATGCGAAGACGTAAGTTCCATCTGCTTCACCATCAATGAGTACTTCGTTGAATTTGCTCTCGATGTAATCACGTACTGTGCTGCCGCCAATCTTTCCGAGGGCTTCTATCGCAATGATGCGCGCGAATGGATGTTTCTCAAATACGCCACAAATTAATTCTATCGCTTCATCGCTTCCGATGTTACCGAGAGCTTCAAGGGTTGATACCAGAACATTAGGATCAGGGTCGTTCAAAAGCGGCAACAGGTAATAGATGGGTTCTTTGCTTTTAATCTCGCCGATAATATCTACTGCAATTTTACGAATATCTTTGTCAGCATCTCCCAAATATGGAACAAGTGCGTGAACAGAATCTTTTCCCAATTTGATGAGCAACTTGGCTGCCATACTTCGCGATGCAAGATTATCGTCTTCTATATGATGCACGATAGCACGAGCAGCAGCTACGCCTCCAATGCTTAAGAGTGAACGTGAAACAGCATCTCCGACTCCTTTGTTTGTATCCTGTAAAGCAATTGAAAGGACGGAAAGGATGTTCCGATCACTATATTCTGCAAGATCCTCTGCAGCCCTCCGTCTAATATCGGGATCCGGATCCGTCAGCAGAAGACTAACAAGATTTTTCGTCTGTTCATCCATGAGACTTTCTTTTCATTGAGTAACTATATGTCGATACATCATGAACGTGTAAAGAAACTGCCAGACCAGATTGAATTAGAGCATATCATGTTCATAAACGTTTATTCGTTCTCTTGACTTAGTTCGTCAACTCAAGTTGCTGTTTCTCTTTTTCCAGAAGAATTCGTTCAGGATCCAGCAGAATTAATAAACGATTCTCTAATTTTGCAACAGCAGTAATGTACTCTGATCCGATACCGGCAACAATTGGTGGTGGCGGTTCTGTAATATTTTTGGGAATCCGAATTACTTCTTGAACTGCATCTACTATAAATCCGATAACCGTTTCGCCCAATTCGACGACAATAATGCGTGTGTTCCTGTCGTTTTCTTTCTGGGGAAATCCAAACCGTTTCCGAAGATCAATGATAGGAATAACTTTTCCCCGTAAATTAATTACACCACTGACAAATTCCGGCGAATTGGGGACACGCGTTATATCCACCATCCGGTTGATTTCCTGAATGCGTTGAATATCCAATCCGAATTCTTCTTGACCGATGTTAAAACTCACTAATTGAAGAACCTCTTCCGCCTGAACTTTTTTTTCCTTTTGAGCTTTTACATTTATTGTGGATGTCATTTAATTATTCCTTTCAATGAGATGCTGAATCATAAGCTTTATGATAGTTAGGGGATGGGAATATTTTATAGCTCATCCGTTCAATGGTTTCTATGGTTGGTTGATTTAAGGACAAATTGCTATTTCTCATAAACGATATGCGATATGATTAAGAAGATATATAGTCTATTTTATTTAAAATTTTTCTGCTTAATAAATACGAGTGCAATTTGCATAAAAGGAACAAACGACAGTATCAGTATAAGTCTGATTTTGCTATAGGGTTTAGCTGACACTGAACAAAACCGGTCAAACTAACCGCCTCTTACGGATTTCTAATAACAAGCAAAATCTTTGGGCTAGACAGTATGAAAGCGTCAAATGAATTCTTTGTGTCCCCTAAAAAGGGAGAAAATCAGGGGAAAGGATAGGAAAAAGCTGATGGAAAAATCAGATGTCTAAGAAGACCTATTAGAATGTATTATCACTGCTGTCCAATATACAGATGTAAAGGTGAAAGAATTATCTTTAATCGATTAAATTGGACAAGTTTTGAATGAAAAGAGAGAGGAAGGAACTGATATTATGCAGAAAGCAAAAAAACCGTAAATTCTTCCTCTGAAGGTGTCATTCAGACACTTTTTTAGATGTTGCCGCTCTATAGGTAAGGAAACTTTATCATGAAATAACATAATGAACAGCGCGTTCATTACACCTGTAGCAATTTTTTCCAGAGAGAGTAACTCCCGGTTGTAAAATAGAGACGAATGATTTAGGAGCTGCAGCTCTTATATGACGAATAAGCAGTGTGAATTACGTCAACAGACCGTTCTGGAGGGCGTAGGTCACAATTTGTGCATTATTCTCTATTCTCATTTTCTCCAAAATGTGTGACCGGTGTGTACTTACGGTCTTGACACTTACTGAGAGCTCGGCTCCAATCGCTTTTAATGACTTACCCTTGGCAATCATTATCATAATTTGATATTCACGATCAGAAAGATGTTCATGTGGAAGTTTTGGAGAACCTCGACTCACATTTTGCGCAATTGATTCTGCAAGTACTTGCGAAATAAAGACTTTTCCCGATGCAACTCTTCGAATTGCATGTATAAGCTGTTCAAGTGCGATGTCTTTAGACAGGTATCCGGACGCACCGAGGTTTAACGCACGAATTCCGAATACCTCCTCCGGATTCATGCTTAATATGAGAATGGCCATTTCAGGTTTTTCTGCTTTAATTCTTTTGATCGCTTCAAATCCGTCAAGCTTAGGCATAGAGAGATCGAGTACAAGAACATCGTAATCTGTGTTCCGAATCTTCTCCATTACTTCAAGACCATCACCTGCTTCATCTTCGACTTTGATATCCGGTATATCTTTTAAAATTGTCTTAAGTCCTTTTCGGACTATGGGATGGTCGTCGGCAATAAGGACACGAATCATGATTTTCTATCTCCGTTTCTCTTTTTTGCTGATGGGGACTTCTACTGACAGCATTGTACCTTTCCCTGATTTTCCTTCGAGGGTAAGAGTTCCACTGATCATCCGAATACGCTCACGCATACCAACTAATCCTAATGTAGCAGTGTTTGTCAATTCTTTCTTTGTAATTCCTCGACCATCATCACGTATGGAGAGGATTATTGAATCCGGTCGCTGTATTAATCTGATATAAACGTGTTGCGCTTGTGCGTGTCGCACGATATTAGTCAATGCCTCCCGAAAAACCCGATAGAGTACCCCGCCTATCTGAGCCTTCACTTCGAACTCTGCAGGTTCGATAGTTACAATACCTTTGAGGCCCGTCTTTTTTTCCACTTGATCAATGTCCCATTGTATCGATCCGCCAAGACCTAGTGCATCAAGCTGCGGCGGTCGAATTTCTTTTGAGATCCGCTTCACCGAGGCCAATGCTTCATTCAATGAATCCATCATGCCATCAATCTTCAAAATGACATCCGTATTATCCTTCACTCCTTCTAATCTAAGCCAACTTAGGTCAAATTTCAAGATGGTTAGTAATTGACCGAGTTCATCATGAATCTCACGTGAGATTCGTTTTCGTTCTTCTTCAAGGACATGTTCAAGGTGTTCTGTAAAATGCTGCAACTGTTTCCGAGAAACGTCAAGTTCTTGTTCAGCTTTCCGGCGCTGTGTAATATCACGACCTACCATTACCATTCGCCGTTTACCCGAGGAAGTGTTGTAAACTTGACCTGAAGATTCAAACCAATGCCAGCTGCCCCAATTGTCCCGGTAGCGGTACATAACGCTTCCGCCTTGTTTTTTGAGAATTTCTTTCATCAAGGATTTGTCTTTACCATAAACCCCGGATAGCAAGTTAGTTCCGACCAAATCTGCTGGTTCAAACCCAAGGATCAACTTGACATTCGGACTGACATACAGGAACTTCCCCTCCGCATCGATTTCGATTACAAGATCCGTAGAATTTTCGACAAGCAGACGATAACGTTCTTCACTTTCACGTAATGCTTCCTCCGCATGTTTACGTTCCGTGATATCGAAAACAAATCCTTCATAGTAAAGAATTTCACCTGATTTATCTCTTAAATCGTGGACCGTCATTAACACCCATACTATTGTTCCATCCCTTTTCCTCCACCGAGTCTCACAACTCAATGCTACATTTTCTCCGTAAGCATTGTGCTGAGCAATGAATTTTTTTAAATCCTCATCATCATAATAAATGGATTGTCCCATATAACATCCAATCAATTCATCCACATTGTCGCAACCTAACAGTTTTGCAATACTGCTGTTGGCGCTGAGCATTTTCCCTTCTCGTGTTGATTGATAGATACCGATTGGAGCCCAGGTCACAATATCACGGTATTTCTTTTCACTTTCTCGAAGAGCTTTTTCTGCTCGTTTTTGCTCTGTGACATCGCGACCGATGTCGATGGAGTATGGTTTTCCCTGCCAGGTGATCGGTACGCCGATATATTCGATAATATTATCTTTACCATCCGGACGAATCCATGAGAAGGAACCTTGATAGACTTCTCCCCTGGCAAGGGATTCCAAACGATCGGAATTTGCACTTTCTTCAAGCGTTCGCTGCAGTTCTTGAATGCTTTCTCGTTGCAGCAATTCTTCGCGGGTTCGCCCTGCCATGAATGCATAGCGCTCATTGCACTCGACAAGCTTTCTTTTATAGGGATCAGGATCATTGGTATAAATACAAATGCCGTCGAACACATTCTCGAAGATCATCCGGAATCTTTCCTCAGATTCCCGAACTGCTTCTTCCGCCTGTTTACGCATGGTGATGTCGGTTGCCATGACAAGACGAGCCGGCTTTTCTTCAAACATCAGGTCATGCGTTGTGATCTCCACATCTATGATAGTTCCATCTTTCTTTCGATGGCGGAATGATCCGGCATTACGCAAGGTCTCGCCGCTCGTGTCAAGGGACTGCAGAAATCGAGATTCCTCCTCTTCTGTGTGAATCTCTTTGAGTGTTATAGAAAGAAATTCTTCTCCTGAGTAACCATACTGGCGAACCGCAGCATCATTCACGGCAAGAAATGCAAGCGTCGTGCGGTCGTACACCCAAAGGGGAATAGGATTATTGAGAAAAAGCATCCGGTAGTGTTCTTCTTTGCTCGCCAGTATCTTTTCAATTTCTTTCCGTTCCGATATTTCATTCAATAACTTCTTATTAACGGCCTCCAGCGTTTTGGTCCGCTGTTTTACTCGTTGATCAAGCAACCTGGCTGCTTCACGTAGTTCGTCTTCATTTTTTTTAATTCTCTCCATTAATCGCACATAAGCAAGCAGCACCTGTTGTGAGACCGGTTTAACCAGATAACCCTCAGCACCGGCATCGAGACCATGCACCTGATTTTTACTTTCGATCTCTATGCCTGAAATTAATACGACGAGAACATGTTTGAGGTCCGGATTGTTCTTGATTTGTCGGCATATTTCAACACCGTTCATATCGGGGAGAAAGACATCAAGCATGAGCAGATCCGGATTGCGCTCTTTCAACAGCCTCAGACCGTCACCCCCCGTCTCTGCCTCTATAACTTCATAGCCTTCCCTTTTAAGGATGTACGAAAGAATGCGCACATATGCCGTATTATCATCGACAATAAGTATGGTAAACTCTTTTTTGTTCATAATAAGCCTACCCCTTCACTCTTAAAAATATCGGACTGTTGACGCGCCATAGAGCATGTTATCTGGAACAAATTGAGAATTGTCGCTTTCCGAGGAAGAATATTCGCAGGAAAAAAAATATAAGAAAGACAAAATATGTTTTGCCGCATTGTAGAAGTCCGTTAAATAATGGGGATGGGTCATCGTATAGAATATAACAGAATTTGACTCATCCTTAATTAAGGTATGTGTTTTGCTTTATTTCTGCAACAATTTTAAAAGCCAAATTTGCATATAATGCAGGATTTTCTCTAAGAATCGGCGACTATACCCGGGAACAACGTATTTTGTTTTTAATGCTCATTCATATATAATGATAAATCCAGATTGTCCTTACCCTTCCAGAAAAGCTAAATGAGAATCAACCCGCTGGTCTATAAACTGTCGGTAATAATATCCTTGATAAGAATAAAGGATAAGCCGCGTAACGGAAATAAATTTGATACGGTGTCAACAAATCTGCATTATCGATCATATTGTGTGCTTCAACTTTGTCCTTTCGTAGTTTTTCATAAATTTTGTACATGACGAAGGTCTTGATATCTAAAAAATGTTTTAGGGCGAGTTTTTCGATGTCTTTAGTCACCTTGAGCGGCAAATAAATATTTTTTTAAGAAAAGGAAATGCTTTATATTGTATTTTGTTTATTGCATATTGTTATATAATTTAAGTGAGAAAGTAACTTGTATGAAGAGTTACAAAATTGGGTAGTTTAAAGGATATGAGGCATCGATTTCACGAATATGATAAATATTTACGACAGACCTAAATCGAAGTCGAACTTTGAGCGGGTTCTTTCCATTGAAGTGTTATAGAAAGGAATGATGTTCACATTTGCATTAAGAACAGAATCGAACATGTTTGATGAGGTTTTATAATGAGCTTTTTAACGAGCATAACAGGAGTAGATGTTGATGGCAACAGAGGTTAATATTCTTATTGTCGAAGACAGTCCGACGCAAACTAAACTTCTTCGTTTAATTCTCGAAGAGAAAGGATACCTCATAGAATCTGCGCCCAATGGCGTCAAAGCGTTAGAGTGCGTTCGCCACAAGAAGCCAGATCTGGTCATAACCGATATTATAATGCCTGAGATGGATGGTTTTGCACTTTGTAAGGCCTTGAAAAGTGATCCTCATCTGAAACACATTCCGGTAATGCTGCTTACCTCGTTGTCAGATCCACAGGATGTTATAAAAGCCCTCCAGGCTGGAGCAGATAACTTTCTGACAAAGCCTTACGAGGATACTTTTCTCATTTCACGAATACAGTATATCTTTGCAAATCAGGAATTGCGAAAATATCGGAGCTTGAATTCAGAAATTGAAATCATGTTTGAAGGGCAGAAATACTTTTTCAATTCTGACAGGATGCAAATAATCGATCTTCTGCTTTCGACTTATGAAAACGCTGTTCAAAAAAGCAATGAACTTCACAGAGCACACGACGATCTCATAGAAATCCACAGGCAGCTTGAGCAGAAGAACACAGACCTTGAAAGACTAAATCAAAATTTACTGCAGGCTTTAGCTGAAGTAAAAACCCTGAGTGGATTGCTTCCGATTTGCGCGTACTGTAAAAAAATTCGCGACGATGACGGCTATTGGAATCAAATCGAATCATACATGGCCAAGAAAGTAGATGTTGAATTTACTCACGGTATCTGTCCCGATTGCGCAAATAAATTTTTCCCTGGTGTGCTTTCAAAATCTAAAGACGTAGATGAAAAATCGTGAGTTGATTATAAAAGTCGCGAATCTGTTTGACAATAAGATACGAGTCCCCGTAAAACCACCTTTTTATCCATGTTTCTGAACGACTTCGTTTGATCCTTCTTTGGACTGTGCATTTCACACTTACGGTTTCATTCCCATTGCGTTGGCAGGCAGCTGCGCCTTCGTGTTGTTGCAGCGGTCAGGAAAGATCCTGCCTCCGGCGGGACTTCGTTCGACCGTCTCACGAAAGTATCTCTTAGCTTGAAGTGTTTAATCCGTATGGTGCTGCAAAAAAGAACTGCCCCCTAAAGGGGCAGTTCTTTTTTGTAGCGGGGGCAGGACTTGAACCTGCAACCTTCGGGTTATGAGCCCGACGAGCTACCAATTGCTCCACCCCGCGGTGTTTTATAATATACGATGTATTTCATTGCCAATCAAGATGTTTTTATGTTAATGCAAGTGATTCCAGATCTCATCCAACAATTCCGCTACTCCTTCGCCGCTGACAGCGGAAATACAATGAACCGGAACTCCGCGGCCGAATAATAGTTTCTTTATTCGCTTTGCTGCGATCTCATCGACCGCGTCCATCTTCGTTACCGCAACAATCTTTTTTTTCTTTCCGAGCGCAGCGTTGTATGATTTCAACTCATTGAGGAGAATCTTGTAATCCTTTTTTAGATCTGTTCCCATCGCATCAACCAGAAAGACAAGTGTCTTTGTCCTCTCGATATGCCTGAGAAATTGTATGCCAAGCCCTTTGCCCTCATGCGCTCCTTCAATGAGACCCGGTATATCCGCAACGATGAAACTCTTGCCTTCCGCATAACGCACAAGTCCAAGATTCGGCACGAGCGTTGTAAATGGATAATCGGCAATTTTCGGTTTTGCTGCTGAAATGACGGAGATAAGTGTAGATTTCCCTGCATTCGGAAAGCCGACCAGCCCGACGTCAGCCAATAATTTCAATTCCAGAGTCAATTCTTGCTCTTCTCCCGGCGTTCCCGGTTGTGCAAAGCGTGGCGCTTGATTTGTCGCCGTCGCAAATTCCGCATTGCCCTTCCCTCCTTTTCCGCCTTTCGCAATAATGATCTCATCACCTTCGTTTACGAGATCACCGATGAGCTTCCTTTTCGCCGCAGTACCGAAGAACCGTACCGCATGGAACTTTAATGATCTCATCTTTGCCCCTTTTCCCTTCTTGATCTTTTCCCCGGCCGTTTTCTCCTCTTTCGGCGCGGTAGGCACGCTTATATTTGAAATCGAGCAGTGTGCTTAGCTGCCGGTCTGCACGTATTAGAATGCTTCCGCCGTTTCCACCTTTACCGCCGTCTGGTCCGCCTTTCGGAATGAATTTTTCATGCCGGAAGCTGATGCATCCATTCCCGCCGTCGCCGGCTTTTACAAATATTTTTGCTTCATCAATAAATTGCATATAATCGTTGCATCTTCTCTTATCTCATACAGCGTTTATCGGGAGACCGAAAACCTTCCGTATAACCTATCCGTAAAAAAAACGGCATCTTCACTAAATGGGTCGATATCGTTGCTCATAAACAATGCATCTAAAGAATGCGCTGCCGGAGCCCATTCTTTTGCCAGGCTGATCTCCATTATTAGAGCGAGAAAAGCAGGTTTATCGTTCTTGAAAATTTTCCTGATGAGCCGTTCCTGTTCTACTTCCGTAAAGATCGACAACAATGCGTGCTGTTTTTTCCCAGGTGTCGCCTTTATATACTGTTCGTCATTTTCGCCGAATACCATAACGGTCGGTTTGGCGGCTTTCGGGACTTCCTTTACAGGAACGTTATGACTCTTTGGCATTGGTATTATGCGCGGCTGTTCCGCCTGTGTCGACATCTTTGATGACATCGGCATCGGGAGCGGCTCGGTCATTTTTCCTTCCGCGACAGGAGAAGGCGGGGTAGTCAAAGGCACAGCCTTTGCATTTTCATCGCCGGTTCGAACGATTTCCACAAAATTCGCCAGCTGTGCAATGGTCAGTACATTAACCGCATGCTTATCCCTTTCGAACTCAAGCCGTGCTCGAATCTCATCAAGATGTTTATCTTCAAAAAATACAATAGCGGCGTTAATCGGCAACGTTTGTTGAGTCAGGTTGTCCTTCGGGGTCGTTTTTCCGGTTTCCACAAAAGCAAATAACGCCCGCGTCATCTGGGCCAGTTCGTAACTGGAATGACGTGCCGTGACCTCGTTGTCGATTTTTTCAAGGAGCTTTTTGAACTCCTCGTACATCATGCCGGCCAATCCATGTGCCACCATATAACGTTTGATGAGTTCCGGAAAATACACGTAATCGATGCAGTATCGTAGTTTTTTTTCCACGACCGACGCTTGAACGCTCCGCACATCGCCGATGATAAAATTCAACAATGTCCATTGCGGGCGGCAGAGATAATTAAACTGAAAATTCACCGACTCTTCCAGCAGCGATTCGAACTCTTGACGTGTAAAATGATAATAATAGACCAGAACGAGATCGATCTGCTTTTGGAGGCTGGCGACTTCAGGCAATCCATACGGAAAATTGCCCGACCGGGTTTCCGTCGCGCGCGCCGTTTCGAGCTTCTTCTCAACTTCTGCTTTAAAGTAAGCTTTTAACGCCGGATAAATATCAGCAGCAAGCACGCGCTTCAACAGGACATCGTCCTCTTCTCCGATTGTCTTTGCCCGAACGGCATTGATGATCGATTCTATTTCCTGTTCAAAAATATAGCCCATACTTTTCTTAATCCGCTTAGTCGTACATACTGTTTCAACCAAACGATGCATTCATTTCGTATCGAGAATCGTCTTTACCCGGTCGATTTCTTTTTGCGCTGCAGTCTTGAATTGCAGATCCGTATCTTTGCGATCTAGAATCTGTTTGTACATTGTCAGGGCCTGATCGTATTTGGACATTTTCTCATACGACTGACCGGCCATATAATACGACGTCGAGATCCAGTCCACTTTTCCCCGCTGCGTTACAAGATACGGCACTTTGAGAAATTCCAAAACCGCCTGCTGATAATCTCCTTTATAGAAATTTGATTCGCCGATATAGTAGCGCAATTCCGCTTCAAGATCGGAGTTACCCCCTTCGATGAGACTTTGCAGATGCAGAATCGCCCGGTCGTAATATCCCAATTTCTGATATAGAATACCGATATCGATTTTTTTATCGATCAGATCCGTATCGTTCGGAAATCGTTCGATATATTTACGAGTCAGGTCGAGCGCACCGTCGTACAATTCCATTTCCTTATATGTCATAATCAAATTGCTCATGGCATACGGAACAAGGCCGGGAGATTTCTGTTCATTGTCTAAAATTATTTTGTACTGTTTGGATGCCGCATCCCATTGTTCCATTGCATAGTAAGCATTGCCGAGACTCAAATGCACACGCGGCATAATATCGCTGTTCGGATAATACTGCAGTAACGAATCGTAGATAACAACTGCAAGCTGCATTTTCTGATCCAGTTCGTACACCCGCGCGATCCAGAATAGCACATCGGGAACGATTGCAGCATGGGGATAATGATTGAGAACCTCATCGAATCGCAATTTCGCTTCGATGTTTTTATCTTTGCGCATTAAATATTTACCGCGTTCAAATTCGAATTCTGCAAAATGCCCTTCTTCCTTGGGATACTTCTTTACAAATTCTGCTGCCTGCGTATTTGCTTCTTCCAGATTGTCGAGCCTGAAATAACAAAGTATAATCCTGGCATGTATGAAGCACATCATGCTGTCACTTTTACATTGTTTCAATGCCTCGACGTATTTAACCGCGGCATCATCATATTTTTCCGATACAAATAGCATATCGGCGGTTTCAAGCACGAGCGAAGATGACTGTTTGCCGAATTTGACATTGATGCGGTCTGCTTCCGTCATATAGGCAGTTGCAAGCTTGATGTTATTATCCAATTTCGCAAGCCACGCCAGCGCCAGATATGCCCTGCCTGCCTGCTCGGTAGATTGGTCTCGGGTAATGTATTCTCCGTACCACGACCGCTCCCCCTGCTTGTCCCCTGCCATCTCCGCACAATAACCGAGTTTATAGACGATATTTCGTTCTGTCTCCGGATTTCCGGCAACGTTTAAAAAATCCGTCTGCATCGTATGCAGAGCCTCTCCAAAATTAGAATATGCATGGATATAGTCTTTGGCGTTAAAAAAGGCGGCACCCTTAAGAAGATCGAGATTTTTATTGAAGGATGTATAAAAATATCTTTTCTGTATAAGATTGCAGTGCTCAACAGCATCGGCAATTTGGCCGCTGTCGGCTGCGGCCTGTGCAAGCAGGAAGGCGGCTTGCGCACTTTGCTGATGATTCGGATACGACGCCAGGAAGTGCGAAAAGAACGAGCCGGCTGAATCATTTTTCATCATAGCCCGGTATGCCATTCCCATCTGAAACTGTGCCGATGCTGCGGATTCCGTTCCTGAATATTTTTCAAGCAGGAGTTTAAACGTAAGCACCGCATCGTCATATTTCTTCGATGCCAGATATGAATTTCCTAGTGCGAGCAGAGCAAGGTCCTTGCCGCGAACGGAAGATGACTTAGTAAAGAACTCCGAACCGAGAGCACGGAGATCTTCTATTTTATCGGTCAGTTGAAGCCTGTACGAAAACGCCGCAACGGCGGCTTTATCGCTCAATTCACCTGCCGGATATTTTTGCTGTAGTGAATCGTAGCATTCCAACGCTTTCTTTATACTTGCCTTTCCGGCATCTGTTTGTATTCCAGCCCGGAGCGCTGTAAGTTCATACGACTGCGCTTGATAATACCATGCGGCAGGCCTCATTGATTCGTCGAGATCTTGTGTCAGTGAATAGCGGTATTGTTCCGCGGCAAGATCGTAATCTTTCATTTCATGGAAATAAATTTCCGCAAGCCGAAAGGCAAGATTACCTTTCGATTTTTGTGCAATGACATCTCCGACAAGCAGGGCGAGTTTCTGAAGACTCGCATTGCTCTGCCGCCGGTCGAATTCATTAATCAGCCAAACGAGGCGATTCGCTTCCGGAAGAAATTCGCTGCTCGGATATCGGCGCTGAAGATTGTCGAACGCCGCAAGAGCTGATTCATATTCCCCGGCTGCACGCCGCGCTATGCCGAGCTGGAAAAGAGCGGCATCGGCATCATGGCACGAGGGAAAACTGTCGATAACTGTGGAGCAGAAATCATTTGCCGTTTTCGGCTCGTTTAAATTCGATGTTGCCTGTTCAGCCCCCAAAACTAATAAATGAGGGAGCAATGCATCTGCGGGAAATTCCTGACGATACAGGCGTACAAGGCGAACCGCTTCTGAATAATTTTTTTCGAAAGACGCAGCTTTATATGCGCCGATAAGAATCGCCCGCCGATCCGCTTTGCCTATGCTGTCGGTCAGTGCTCGCGTATAGTACGACGATGCTTTTGTCATGTTTCCAAAACATTCTGACGCGACACCGGCGCGATAGTAAGCTTCGCCGTTTCTCTCCCCGCGGAATCCTCCTGCATACCCGAATAATTCCAGTGCGCGTGCAAAGCTGCGAATGCGCATGTTTAATTCCGCCATGTCTAAAAAAGCATTCTGACGCAATTGGGGAGAAGCATTGGTATCGTCGGCAAGAGAGCGCCAAGATTCCATTGCTCCATCCGTATCGCCGAGCATGTTACGCAGCACTCCGAATTCATACAATGCGGAATAATAACTCGGTGTGCTTTTAAATTTCGTAATAACTGTCGAAAGGGCATCTTCGGATTCTTGATTTCTTCCCAGCGCTTTGAGCGCTTTACTCATCACCAGCAAACCTTGCGCCTTGAGCGGCGCGTCTGCGGCAACATCCACAACCTGTTTGCTTTCCTGCCGCGCTTGTTCGGGCTGACCGTCCGTGATGAGCATCTCTGCAAGCGAAAGCCGTGCTGGCAAAACTTCAACCGATGAATATTCCTGTGTGAGCATACGAAGAACGCGGCGAACATTTTCACGGTCGCCTAATTTTCCATATAACTCAGATGCTTTTAGAAGCGCTTGAGGTGCGAACTTGCTCCGGGGATGAAATGTCTTAACACGTTCATAAGCCAATGCCGCCTCCCGCGTATTGCCGGAGACCACATATTCGGATGCGACATTCATCCATGCTTCAGGCGCTTTTGAGTTATCCGGATATGCGAGTGCAAAATTTTGAAAAGTCAGGCGGGCATCATCGTACTTACTGAGTTTTTCCTGAGTAAGGCCAAGATAAAATCGCGCATCAATTCCCTGCTGGGATGCGGGATAGAGAGAAATAAACGAGCGAAATTGTTCGATTGCAAGATCGTACATCTTATCGTTGTAAAGATTGACGGCAAGTTTAAAATCGGCATTCTCCTTCGAATCCTGAGCGGAAGAAGGTCGGCAAAGAATAAAGGCAAGAAGGATAAGAAACAATATTCGCTTCATTTGTAGAAATTTAGCCAATAATTGGCGCATTCGCAAGGAAGTCCCATAAATCCGACATAAAACGTAAGGCGATTATATATTTGCCTTAACCATCCTTTTTGATTTTTTTCATTTCTTTGCTTTTTCTTCTCATCATTACAAAGTTGGAAATTACATCCCTAAAGAATGTTTTTTGATAATACCCATTTACAATAGCATTCGCTCTTGCCGATATGATGCTATATTCCAAAGCGACTTGAGCAATAGATGTATGACCATGCCGCCTAAAACCACAATCAGAGCAAAAGAAATAGTCTCCCTTACGAATCAATTTGGTTTGATGAATTCTGCAATATGGAGTGTTTTCGGTTATCCCCGTAATTTTACTAGTTTTCCACGTAAAGGTAGAGGTTGGCATTGCACGGAAAAAATAGTTGCGTCTAAACCTTTTCAGAAAACGGGAAAGGAGACGACGTAATGTTTCCCATGACGATACCATTAACATTACAACAATTAATATGGTGTGCCATTGCCATTGGATTGGCGGCGATGTCAGCACAGTACGTAGGGATTGCAAGAGAAATGCTCTGGTTGTTTCGGGAAATAGAAAAGAAAAAACAAGTCCCCATACAACCAAGATGGAGTTATCAACGATTGGTGATAACAATCGTGTTAGCAATGATGGGCTATGTAATTTCATTGATAATGTTTGTAATGGTTTTTCCGCGTTATTAGTTATGGCAATCAATGATGGATATTGAATTCTTAAAAATATGAATAGAATCAAGGCTAAAGTCAACATTAAAAATGAAGAATTAATTATTAGACACTTGACTTAACTATATAAATACCGTATATTTGTGTAGTTAAAATTACGAAGGAGCTACACAAAATGGCGCGAAAACAGACAGAACAAGGACTTGCAAATCTTATGGATTTTTACAAAAGATTTCCGACAGAAGAATCTTGCAGAGAATATCTGAAGAACGAAAGATACCCGGACGGTAAAGTAGCTTGCCCGAAATGCGGTTCTATGGATAAGATTTATTCAATGTCAGACGGCAAACGTTTTAAATGCGGGAACAAAGGATGCTTTCATATTTTCACAATCACAGTAGGAACAATCTTTGAAGCAAGTCATATTTCCTTGCAGAAATGGTTCTTAGCAATGTATATTATTAGTGCTCATAAAAAAGGTATTTCATCGTGTCAGATGCACAGAGATGTTGGAGTAACACAGAAAACAGCATGGTTTATGCTGCATCGTGTTCGTTATATGTTATCAAGAGGATGTTCAACAGAGTTAATGACAGGCACGGTCGAAGCCGATGAAACATACATAGGCGGCAAGAAACATGTTGGCAAAAGAGGGAGAGGTTCAGAGAACAAAACACCGGTATTCGGAATTGTAGAGCGTCAAGGCGATGTAAGAACACAGCCAGTAAAGCACGTTGATAGCGATACTCTTAAAGGAATTATTCGGAAGAATGTAGACCTTAGTTCTACAATAATGACAGACGAATGGACAGCATACATTGGACTTGGAAAAGAGTTTTCCAATCATGAAGTTATAAATCATGGAAGAAAAGAATATGTTCGCGGAAATGTTCACACGAACACGATGGAAGGATTTTGGAGCTTGTTAAAACGTGGAATATTCGGGATTTACCATCATGTAAGTGATAAGCATTTACAAAGATATTGCGATGAATTTGAATATCGGTACAATTCAAGAGGCATCGAAGACGGCAGAAGATTTGAAGAAGTATTTGGTCAATGCGAAGGTCGCTTGACTTATGCAACACTTATTAAAAAGTGAGGTATTTATGGCAAATAAAAAAAGTTTAGAAGAACAGTATCCATCCGTTGATCTTGTATATGACATTGCTAAAGAATCTTACAATGTCGCTATGAAACGTTTGGACGAAGCAAATGAAGGATTTGAGAAATTGCGATCATGGGTTACAGTAATTACGTTTGCCTTTTTGGCATGGATAATACCTAAAGCACCGGCAAATTCTTACAACATTCTATTTTTTAGTGCCATAACAATATACATAACAATTATATGTTTAACAATTTATGGCAAAGCAAAAGATGGCGTAATGATGCCAAGTCCCAAAAAGCTCTACGAAACACGTCTTCATCAGGATAAATGGACATTCAAAAAAGATTTTATCTATTTAGCAGGTGAAGATGATAAGAAAAATGATCACTATGTTATTGCTAAAAGTAAACTTGCAACCGCTATTTTTATTTTTTTTCTTTTGGAAGCGGCACTGTTTGGATTTTGGTTGCAAGCGAATCTAATTCCCCTTGTGAAGCAATAAAAGATTTTTTCATTGTGCTTTGTTGAGCCACCAAAATCGGCTGTATCGGTGGTTGAGGCGGGGGCGGAACAGCCTCTATCTCAGATTCTACTGTTTTATCAGAAGAAGATGCCGAAACTATAATTTTTTTCTCAATCATATTAACCTCGGAGATTTATGAAAAATAAAAAAAGGCCTAAAAAGCAACAAAAGCATAAACGGTCAGACACTTACGAACCGTTATTAAAAACAAACTTATCCTTTGATGAATTGTTGAAGCTATCCGCTCATACATCATTGCCAAAGGATGAAGTCATACGCGGTTCACGTTCAAAGCGATAATTCGGTAAATCTTATAAGGTAATTTACTTATGGTAAGAAATAATACTCAGTTAATCAATGTATATAATCGCCAAACGTAATAACGATAGAATGCGCTTTACATTACAAATTAAGTGAATCTTACAACAAAGCGAACACCATTGATTCATGTTATAGGTTCACTCTGTTCTCGCATTCCAACGAAAAGTTTTATTCGCTTTATAATTTTCTCGAGGTTTCCCATCACCCACCCCCACCTAGTATACCCACCTTATACCCACCTTGGAAAGGTGTCTTGAAAACACATCATATTTCCTAAGAAATTCATATACTTTTTTGAACACCTTGGAAAGGTGTCACTTGCATGTTTCTCGGCTTATTGCAAGTTTTTTTGTGGGTAACATTGCGATGTTAAAGCCTCTGCAATCGCCCGTATGCATTTCATTCCGTCAGGCAGTCCGACAACGACTACAGGAAGGATTTTAATCGTAACAATCCCCGTCGCGGAAGTAGTTAAGAAGAGGATTTTTTTAATGCTATCCCCGGGTTGTGGAGGAACCTTGCGAAGCGATCGGAGTGTCAAGATACTATTTTACTTCCACTTCGCATAGCAGATCCCGATAAAAGGCATCATCTGGTACTGGGTTTCTACTTGTGTAATCGATCCTATATTACTTGCGGATATTGTTCTGGTTTTCGCCGGCACCGGTCAGCCTGTTGATACAGTTGATCAGTGCGCGGGATGTATGATAATTTCCCTTCCAGATCGATCCTTTTTCTGAAGAAATATTTTCCGGAACAATGTCTGTTCCGCCCAAATACCATCCTCCTCGTTTTTCATCAAGAAGATATTTTTTGCAATACGTCCATTGCTCGCACATTTTATCGAAATAATGATGTTCATCGTTCGGGAACAGATCGGCCATCAGTAATAAAGCGTTTAGGGCTTCGAGTTCAGACCACCATTCTTTTGTGTTGCGAATAATAAATTCGCGCTTTCCCGCTTGGTCATCGAATCCGCCGTCATAGATTCCGCCATGTTCACGATCCCAGCCGTACTCAAGTGCATGGTCGACTAATTTTTTCGCTTTATACAGCGTAACAGAATCATTCTTGTATCCCAATGCCTTCGATGCTTCCAGCAATAAATATCCGGTCTCGACATCATGACCGTATGAAACATGGTTGATGACATATCCCAAAAAGGAAGGACTGCCATCCGAATGCAATATATGTTTCCATGAACGATCGAAATAAAGCTGCAAGTACCCTTTCGGCGCTACCATTGTATCCCGAATAATATGGAAAAGCGATTCAAGCCGCTCTCTTACGAGTGGATCGGGCCACACGTTATACAGTTCAGTAAAACATTCAAGTATGTGAATCGAAGAATTATAATCTTTCGGCGGAATGTGTCGATATCCATTGATATATGGTTTGCCTGACCTTGAAAAGAACTGGCAATATCCTCCCTTCAGTGAATCATAGCTATGATTATCCATCCAGCGAAATGCCTCTTGCGCCATCTTCAATGCCACACTATCCCCTGTAGCATGGAAATATGCGGATAATCCATAGATAGCGAATGCATTTCCATAGGCATCTTTTGATGAACTGTCGTTCATAGTATACGGCTGGCCTTGCTGCGAAACCAGCGTATAGAACCCGCCGTATTGTTTATCCCACATACAGTTTTTCAAAAATTGCATTCCATGCGCTCCAAGACGGGCAAATGAAGTGTCTCTCTTATAGAACATCGAGGCATTAGCCGTCGCCCAAACATGTCTGGCTTGTGTGACAATCATTTTATCTTGATTACCGACTGGTTTCCAATTTTCGTCAAAATCGCTCAAAAAACCGCCATATTGGGAATCTACCGAGAGAGGATACCACGCTTTGAATTCTGCATCGAGCACATGCCGCATCTCACGAGCGAGAGAATCTTTCAATGCTTGCGTCTGTTCTTGATGGTTTTCAACTATTATATTTGTCGGGGACATTCCGGTTAGCACACCGAAGAAGGCGGCAATGGAAATTAAGGTCAAGACAGTTCTTTGGTATACATTTTTCATATAAGCCTCGTTGGAATAATGTTATAAGTCTAATCTTAAATTAAGCTCGAACATAGAAATGAATATTACTTATTCTGATGCCAACAATCAAGAGTTTTTCTTTTGGTAAGTCCTGTTGGCAATAAATTAATTTCATGACAATTCTTACCATTCCCTACTTGAAAATCATTGCATGCAATGCTATTTTGTATGAACAAATCCAGTCAGGAGGAATCATCATGGCATTGTCCAGCATCGACAAACAAACATTGTTGACGATTGCCCGAAGTTCCATCAAGGCTGCAATAGAGGGAGATTCCATTCCACCTCTCTTTTCTTTAACGCATGATCTCGAGCGGCCTTCGGGGACTTTCGTAACATTGAAAATCGACGACGAACTGCGCGGATGCATCGGCTATATCGAACCTATCTTCCCTCTTGCTCAAGCCGTTCAGGAAACAGCAATCAAAGCAGCGACAGAAGATCCCAGATTTATGCCGGTCTCACGGGATGAATTGGATTATATTCAAATTGAAATATCCGTCCTCTTTCCGCTCGAGAAGGTGACCGACATCAACAACATCGAAATAGGGCAGCACGGTCTGGTGGTGGAGTCGGGAAGGAGAAAGGGATTGTTGCTCCCTCAAGTGGCAACCGAATATGGCTGGACGCGGAAAGAATTCTTAAACCAGGCATCGCTCAAAGCAGGACTTCCAGAGAATGCGTGGCAGCAGCCCGAAACTCGCATTTCATGTTTTCGCGTGGAATTATTTTCCGAGAAAGACGAGCTTGTATGAAAACAACAGGTGAAAAAATCCGACAGCCCGCCGTGGCGGGAACGTTTTATTCCGGTACCAAAGATGCACTGCGAAAAGAACTTGAAGCGATTTTTTCCTCCCTCACTGAAAGATCGGTCAACAGAAAAATTCACGGTATTATCGTTCCCCACGCCGGATATCTTTATTCCGGCACTACGGCTGCACATGCATATCGCCTCCTCCAGGGCACAACATACGACGCAGTGATCATTGCCGGACCAAGCCATCGAGAGTTTTTCGATAAGATTTCGATTTACCCGGGAGATGCTTTTTCCACTCCGCTGGGCACAGTACCGATTCAGCAGGAATTGCGTGAAGAACTCCTTCATTTTTCCACAGAGTTTATCGATTCGGCTATAGGACACAGAACGGAACATTCCATCGAGGTTCAGATTCCCTTCCTGCAAACCGTTCTGAGAAATACTCCCATCGTTCCAATCGTCATCGGCAACCAATCGGCTTTCTTATGCACTCTTCTGGGAAAAGCCTTTGCACAGATCGGCAAAGGGCGCAATCTTCTTTTCGTAGCAAGCAGCGATCTTTCACATTATCATCCGTACGAGGAGGCAGTGGCATTGGACAAGCATGTTCTCGACTCTGTGGAAACGTTCGATCCCGACCTCTGGATGTCAAAATTCGAAGCCGAAGAACTGGAGGCATGCGGAGGCGGACCGATAGCTGCCGTGATGAGCGCCTCCAAGCAACTCGGTGCCACAAAAGCCGAGATTCTCCATTATTGTAATTCCGGCGACACTTCCGGGGATATTTCCGGCGTTGTCGGATATCTCGCTGCAGCTTTCATTCAGGAGAAGTAAGTGCCGCGCACCCATCACAGCATTCCGGTCAGCATCATTGGAGCAGGAAAGGTCGGAAGCACGCTCACACTCCTTCTCCACCGGGCAGGCTATTCTGTTGTTTCGGTGATCAGCAAAAACAAAAAGTCCGCTAAACATCTTGCAAGTTTAGTGCAATGCAAGGTTTTTTCCGATTCTCTTTCCGCTCTTTCCCCTGAAACGCGCTTTCTTCTCTTAACTTCTCCGGAGGAAACGTTGACGGAATTGGTCCGAAAACTTGATGCGATTTCGCATATACAGTATCGCGGTCTTTTTTGCGCCCATGTTTCCGGGAGCGAAACAAGCGATTTGTTTCTGCCTTTAAAGAAGCGTGGAGCGGTCCCGTTTTCTCTTCATCCGATACAAACCTTTCCCAAACATCTTTCACTCGCAGAGCAAGTTACAAAAATGCCCGGTATTACATACGGATTCGAAGGCCCGCGGGCAGCTCTCCCTTTCGCACGACGCATCGTAAGGAATCTTCAAGGATCAATAATCGTCATTCCAAAAGAGGAAAAAATTTTGTATCATATTGCATGCGTGTTTGCATCGAATTATCCGCTTGTGATGCTCGGTGCCGCCGAAGAGCTCTTTTTATCTCTCCATCAGAAAGTTCGACGGCAACACATGCAACCGCTTGTCCAGGCCAGCATTGAAAACGCTTTTCACTTAGGCAGCATGCAGGCATTGACGGGACCGGTCGTTCGGGGAAGTCTTGACACGATTCGCAGTCATATCCGAACCCTGAAAAAAACAAATCCGCACATCGTCGAAGTATATCGGCAGAGCGGATTGCTTGCGGCACAATTGGCGTACAAAAGCGGAAGACTTACTTCGCGCCGCTGCAAGACGATCGAAAATATCTTCCGAAACGCATAGCAAGAGATATGAGGAAACGATGAAAGCTCTGATAGCCAGCGGCGGACACGGAACGCGGCTCCGTCCCCTGACCCATACGCGGAACAAACATCTTCTGCCAATTGCCAACAAACCTATTCTCTATTATGCCATTGAAGCGGCAGTGGAGGCCGGCATCAAAGAGATCGGCATCGTTCATAATGCCGATAATACAGAGGTACAGGATTATATCGGCGACGGTTCGCGATGGAAAGTCAAGATCACGTATATTCCTCAGCTCACACCCGGCGGGCTCGCACAGGTCGTTCAACTTGCGGAAGATTTTATCGGCAGGGAAAAATTCGTTTTCTATCTCGGCGATAATATGCTGGTCGGAGGAATTAAACGATTTATCGACGAGTTCGAGAAAAGCGGCTGCAATTGCTTCCTGACACTTTCTAAAGTAAAAGATCCGGAGCGTTTCGGCGTTCCTGAAATTCAGAACGGAATGATTGTCCGTGTTGAGGAAAAACCAAAACATCCGAAAACCAATTATGCGGTTGCAGGAATTTATCTCTACGACCATCATATTTTTGAAGCCGTTAAAGCGATCAAACCGAGTGCACGGGGCGAATTAGAAATTTCCGATGCGCATACTTACCTGATTGAAAATGGATTCAAGGTCGGTTATACAGAAATTACCGGCTGGTGGAAGGACACCGGAAAGCCTACGGATTTATTAGAAGCAAACCGGTTGATTCTGGACAGCTTCATACAGAGGATTGACGGCGAAATCGATCAGCATTCCGATATAGCCGGACGTGTTGTTATCGAAGCCGGTGCAAAGATCATCAACAGCAAAATCCGCGGCCCCGTTGTTATCGGCAAGAACTGTATCATCGAAAACAGCTATATCGGGCCGTATACATCCATCGGCGACCGGACAGAAATCGCCGGCAGCGAAATAGAATACAGCATCGTCCTGCGGGATTGCAAGATACTTAACGTCGGCATACGCATCGAAGGCAGCATCCTCGGCAACGACGTGGAAATCGTTCAAGGACAAACCAGGCCCCGCGTTCACCGCTTTATGATCGGCGACCAAAGCAGGATTGAAGTAGTCTAAAAAGAATTAAGAATTAAGAATTCAGAATTAAGAATATAGAATATTGCCAATTTACAATTGACAATTGACAATTTTAAATCATTTACAATTAACCATTGACCATTTACCATTTACCATTGACTAATATGAACACGGATCAAACTAAACTCATGGATAAAATTGTGTCGCTTGCAAAGCGGCGCGGATTTGTTTTTCAATCGAGCGAAATCTACGGCGGGTTGAATGGCTGCTGGGATTACGGCCCTCTCGGCGTGGAAATGCTGAACAACGTCAAGCGCGAATGGTGGAAGAGCATGACCTACCGCGAGAACGTTGAAGGGATCGATGCGTCTATCCTTATGCACCCGCGTGTGTGGGAAGCTTCGGGGCATGTTGAGAACTTCACGGACCCGATGGTCGATTGCAAACAGTGCAAAGCACGGTACCGAATCGACGTTCTTTTTGATGAACTCTCGTTAAAAAAGAAAAAAGAGGCCTTGCGCGAAATCGATCCTCAAAAATTCGGCGGCCAGCAAAAAGACGAATTCATTGACGAAGAATTCACAAAACTGACGGCAACGGATCAGGACGCTGCAAAGATCGTCCTTCTGCTTTCCTGTCCTGCATGCGGCAATAAAGGAACATTTACAGAAGCGCGGAAATTCAATCTTATGTTCAAAACATTTGTCGGACCGGTTGAGGATTCTTCCGCCGTCGTGTATCTGCGTCCCGAAACCGCTCAAGGAATTTTTGTAAACTTTCTTAACGTCCAGACCGCATCGCGCCAAAAACTTCCATTCGGCATCGCACAGATCGGCAAAGCATTCCGGAATGAAATCAACACGAAAAACTTTCTTTTTCGCACCCGCGAGTTCGAGCAAATGGAAATGCAGTTTTTTTGCAAACCCGGCAGCGACGACGCATATTTCGAGTACTGGCGCTCGGAACGCATGAAATGGTTTATCGGCCTCGGAATGAAGAAAGAAAAACTCCAATGGCATCAGCATCCGAAGGACAAGCTTGCCCATTACGCAAAGGATGCGTACGATATCGAGTATTTGTTTCCCTTCGGCTGGGGAGAGATAGAAGGAGTGCACAACCGGACCAATTTCGACCTGTCGCGCCACGAACAATTTTCCGGTAAAACGATGAAATATTTCGACGAAGAATCAAAGGAAAAATTCACGCCGTTCGTGATCGAAACATCGGCCGGGGCAAGCAGATCGTTTATGGCGTTCCTTGTCGATTCGTATCACGAAGAAGAAGCGCCGACTGCAGAAGGCACGGTGGAGACGCGTATTGTCATGAAATTGGATCCGAGATTAGCACCGACAAAAATAGCAGTCTTCCCGCTGGTCAATCGGGACGGTATGCCGGAATTTGCCCGCAAAGTAGAGGACGATCTGCGTCCATATTTCCGCGTCTTCTACGACGACAGCGGCGCTGTCGGCCGGCGGTACCGGCGTCAGGATGAGGTCGGCACTCCCTCCTGCATCACGATCGACTCACAAACTTTGCAAGATCAATCGGTCACCGTTCGTGATCGCGATACCATGATTCAGGAACGAATTCCTGCTTCCAAATTAAAAGAATATTTTGCGGCTAAATTCCTCTGATCATACAGAATTCGAGTTTCCGCTTATGGTATAAACATATGAAACTTCTTGTCCGAAGCGCCGGAAGAACGTTCGTTCTTTTTGCGCTTCTTTTCTTCTTTTCACAGACTGCACGATGCCAGTGGCCGAACGATCCGGAGATCGATGCGCTCGTCCAGCAAGGCATCGACGAGATTTATAATTTTGATTTCGAAAAAGCAGAAACGCATTTTGCACGGGTCATCCAACTCAGACCCGATCACCCGGTCGGTTATTTTTTCAGGGCAATGATTCAATGGGAACGAATTTCCTGCAATTTCGACGACGAATCGCAGGACGATAATTTTTATGCTCAATTAGATTCAATCGAAGACATGTGCGATAAACTGTTGAAAATAAATTCAAATGACATCACTGCCATGTTTTTCAAAGGCGGCGCCGTGGGATTTGAAGGCAGGCTCCGCGCCAACCGCGGTCATTGGCTCAAAGCAGCGAACGACGGGCTGGTAGCGCTTCCGCTCGTCCGGAAAGCATACGAGCTCCAACCGAACAACTACGACATTCTTCTCGGTATAGGAATTTACAACTATTATGCGGAAATCGTGCCCGACCGCTATCCCATTGTCAAACCGATGATGCTTTTCTTTCCCGGCGGAGACCGGAAAAAGGGCCTTGAGCAGCTGCGGCTTGCCTCGGAACATGCAAAATACGCGCGTATCGAAGCGTCCTATTTTCTCCTTCAGAATTATTTCATGTTCGAAAAGGATTACAGCAAAGCCATGGATCTGGCGCGCAAACTTCATGAGCGATACCCGGGCAATTCGATTTTTTACCGGTATTATGGGCGCTGCCTCGTAAGCATAGGTCATCTTGGAGAAGCCCGCGATATTTTTGCTGACATTTTAAAGCGCTACGAAAGTAAACAGTTCGGGTTCGATACATACGATGCGCGCGAAGCTTATTACTATCTTGGCAAATACGAGTTCCTTGCGGGTCATCTCGACGATGCACTGCAGGATCTTTCACGCTGCGATGAACTGAGCAGAAAACTCGACAAAGACGGACCTTCCGGTTTTATGTCCCTTTCCAATCTTCTCATCGGGATGATCTACGATGAACGGGAGCAGCGGGATTATGCGGTTATGCAATATCAAAAGGTCCTCGACATGAAAGATTACGAAGGCTCGCATCTGGAAGCGAAAAAATATATGGAAAAACCTTTCATCCGATCAAAATGAAAATACAAATCATCATCCTCGCACTGATCGCCTCGATTGCCGTTGTTCTGGGCGGCGCTCTTGTCGCATCGAAAAAAATTGGCCGATACGTTCGCAGGAAACCCTGCTTTCGCTCGGTGCGGGATTCATCCTGGCTCTTGTTTTTCTGAAACTCATTCCTGCAAGCATTCAGGCTCTCGGTGAAACAGCGTCCCTGTACGTTCTGCTCGGTTTTGCAACGATTCATTTCTTCGAGCACACGATTGTCAGTCATCTTCACTTCGGAGAGGAAACACACCATGATGCGATGATCACCCGTGCATCCGGACTTTCTGCGTTTTCCGGATTATTCATCCATTCTTTTTTTGACGGCCTTTCTATCTCTATAGGGCTTCAGTACAATTTTTATCTAGGAATACTGATTTTTTTTGCAATTCTTCTTCACAAATTTCCCGAAGGTCTCACCGTAGGATCGATTATGATGACAGCAGGATATTCGCGTAAGACGGTACTCTTTTCTGCGTGTGGCATTGGAGTTGCAACACTGTTTGGTGCAAGTTCCGTTTTTCTTTTGGAACATGTCGATGCGCGCATGGCAGGAATCGCTTTTGCTTTCTCTGCGGGAACGGTAGTATATGTCGGCGCGAGCGATTTGATACCTGAAGTCAATACGTCGAAAAGCCGCTATCCCCCCCTGCTTGTTTTCGGCGGTATGCTCTTGTTCTACCTGAGTGAAAAATTGCTTGATATAATCCTGCGGTAATTCTTTACTATGCGGCGAGTCTGAAAAAACATAGAAAGCTAAAGGGTCATGCCGATCGTAAAATGATGCAGTCCACCGATAATACCGTACGAATTGTACGAGTAATCGATCTGGTAGCCTTTGATCAGGAGTCCTGCGCCGAATGAAAATCCGGTGAATCCTGATTGCGAAGACGTTTGGAGATCTTGTTTTTGTTGATTGCTGTAGCCGCCGCGAAGAACAAGCGTGGGATTGATCGTAAATTCCGCTCCTAACGTGTATGCATTCAATCGTTTGAGGAACGTATCTTGATCCTCATTCAGCCGGTGAAAATTCAAACTCAGCAATACGGGAAGATGTTCAGGGTGCTCTGACACTCCGATCGTAATATCGAGCGGCAGTGGTTCCGATACGCCGTCATACGAGGTCAATTGCTTCCCCAAATGAAGAATACTTGCTCCGAGCGTCATCCGGGCGGAAGGAATTTGATAGAGTACGCCCCCGCCGAGCGCGATGCCGGTTGAACGGTATTGTGCTATGCGGGAATAGATGTATTCGAGGTTTAAGCCGATTGATGTATGATCATCGACCGCGCTTCCCCATCCTCCGACGACAGCCAGGTCACTGGCACCGAAATTTCCAGTTTCATTATCCAGTTCATCCGCAGTCGTGAAAGTCCCGTAATCGAAATACAACATGCCGAATCCTATGGATCCGACCCCGTCGATGCTTCTTGCATAGGCGGCGCTTCCCGAACTGATATCGAGAAGATCCTTAAAGTAGCTGAAAGAAAGACGAGTGCTGGTTATGGTTGATAGAGATGCAGGGTTATAAAAAAGGACATTGGGATCGTCCGTAATCGAAACAAAACTGCCGTTCATTGCTGCCGCGCGTGCGCTGATGTCGGTGCGGAGGAAATCGAAAACCCCTTGTTGACCGAACACGGCTGGTACGAAAAGAATGACTGCAAGAATAACTTTAACCGCTCTCATACATGGTCAATCTACCGAATAGGAGGCCGAAATTCAAGAACTAAATGAGCTGAAAGATGGTCTCCACCTGCGAGGTTGGAACCATCTAACGTGGAGACCATCTTTCAAGCTTCAACAATCGCCGCTCTTAAAAATTCCTTGTTCATGCGCGCAATATGCGTGACCGATATTTCCTTGGGACATTCTGCTTCGCATGCATAGTTATTGGAACAATTGCCGAATCCCTCCTTATCCATTTGTGCAACCATACGCTGAACACGTTCTGCCCGTTCGATTTGACCCTGGGGCAAGAGGGCAAGATGGGAAACTTTCGCCGCGACAAAGAGCATGGCCGAAGAATTCGGACATGCCGCAACGCATGCTCCGCAGCCGATGCACGCCGCCGCATCCATGGCTTCATCAGCCGCCGATTTTGAAACCGAGATTGCATTCGCTTCCGGAATCGCATTAGTCCGTGCAGAAATAAACCCACCCGCCTGAATGATCCGATCGAATGCCCTGCGGTCGACCATTAAATCTTTAATAACAGGAAACGGCTTTGCACGCCAGGGTTCGACCGTGATTGTCTGTCCATCCTCAAACATACGCATCCGTGCATCGCAGGTCGCCTGTTTGCGTCCCGGCCCGTGCGCCCTTCCATTAATCATCATTCCGCAGCTTCCGCAAATGCCTTCCCTGCAATCGTGATCAAAAGCGACGGGCTCTTTTCCATCCGAGACAAGCGTATCGTTCAAAATATCCAGCATTTCCAAAAACGATGCGTCACCCGGGATATTACGGGCTTCGTATGTTTCAAAATGTCCTTTCGATTCTGCAGAACGCTGCCGCCAAATATTTAATGTAAAATTCATTCTTCGCTCCTCATATGTTGCTGCGCTATTTATAGCTTCGTTCGGATGGCTTAACATATTCGAACTTCAACGGTTCTTTATGCAATGCCGGTTTCTTGCCCTCTCCCGTATATTCCCACGCTGCTACATATGCAAATTTTTTATCGTTGCGCAGCGCCTCACCTTCCGGCGTCTGATGCTCTTCCCGGAAATGCCCGCCGCACGATTCTTCTCTATGGAGTGCATCCCTCGCCAGCAGTTCGGCAAGTTCCAGAAAGTCCGCCACGCGACCCGCTTTTTCAAGTTCGAGATTCACATTGCCGGATTCTCCGAATACATTAGCATCGTTCCAAAATTTTTCCCGAATCTCAGGAATACGCCCAATCGCATGCTTTAATCCTTTTGCATTGCGTCCCATGCCGACATATTCCCACATCACTTTCCCGAGTTCTTTATGGATCTCCGTTACCGTTGTTTTTCCGCGGATTGAAAGAAGTTTTTCCACACCGGCATCGACCGTGTTATTTACCTTTTTGAATTCTATATGATCGGTCGATATTTTTTTAAACGAATGCGACGCCAAATAATTCGGCAGCGTGTACGGCAGGACAAAGTAGCCGTCCGCAAGCCCCTGCATCAGCGCGCTCGCCCCGAGGCGATTTGCACCATGGTCTGAGAAATTCGCCTCTCCGATGACAAACAGACCCGGGATTGTGCTCATAAGATTATAATCAACCCAGAGTCCGCCCATCGTATAATGCACGGCAGGATAAATACGCATCGGCACAGCGTATGGATCTTCCGCCGTGATCTCATGATACATATCGAACAGGTTGCCGTATTTCTCTTCAATCCATTCTTTTCCATTACGATTGAGAGCATCGGAAAAATCGAGATAGACTGCAGTCTTCGTCGGCCCGACGCCGAATCCCTTGTCGCACATTTCCTTTGCACGTCTCGAAGCGACATCGCGCGGAACAAGATTCCCGAAGGACGGGTACATCCGTTCGAGATAATAATCCCGGTCTTCTTCAGGAATTTCATTCGGCCGGCGCGGATCTCCGGCTTTCCCGGGAATCCAGATACGTCCGTCATTCCGCAGACTTTCGCTCATAAGGGTCAATTTGGACTGGTACTCGCCTCCGACCGGAATGCAGGTCGGATGAATCTGCGTATAACATGGATTGGCAAACGCCGCTCCTTTTTTGTACGCCCGCCAGATCGCCGTTGCATTACTCGCTTTTGCCATTGTGGAAAGAAAAAAAGTATTACCGTATCCGCCTGTTGCAAGAACGACAGCATCCGCATCGTACGATTCGATTGCTCCGGTTTTAAGATTTCTGCATACGATCCCGCGTGCTTGTTCATCCACAACAACGAGATCGAGCATTTCCCGGCGATCATAAAAAATTACCTGACCGGCTCCGATTTGCCTGCTCAGTGCTGAATAAGCGCCGAGCAGTAATTGCTGTCCCGTTTGGCCGCGTGCATAAAATGTCCGGGAAACCTGAGCTCCGCCGAACGAGCGCGTATCGAGATAACCTGCATAATCGCGCGCGAACGGAACGCCTTGAGCCACACACTGATCGATGATACTGCCGCTGACTTCCGCAAGCCGGTAGACATTCGCTTCGCGTGCGCGGTAATCTCCGCCTTTAAGCGTATCGTAGAATAATCGATAAACGCTGTCGCCATCGTTCGCATAATTTTTAGGGGCGTTGATACCTCCTTGCGCCGCGATACTATGTGCGCGCCGCGGGGATTCGTGGTACGAAAACGCTAAAACTTTATATCCGAGCTCGGCAAGGGAAGCGGCTGCGGAGGCACCGGCAAGACCGGTACCAACGACGATTACGCTGTATTTCCGCCGGTTCGACGGATTGACAAGCTTCATGTTAAAACGATGGTTTGTCCATTTTTTCTCAATCCGTCCTTCGGGAATTTTAGAATCGAGCACCATATCACCGCCCTCCTATTTGCGAGTAATAATAAAAATATACAGGAATGGACGCATAGCCGAACGGAATCAGGAACCACACAATAAAGGCAGCGGCATCGATGATAGGCGTATACTTTTTATTTCTCAATCCGAGCGTCTGAAAGGCAGATTGGAATCCATGTTTTAAATGCATACCGAGTAGAAAGAGCAGAGCCACATATAGCCCGTCGTAAAGTGGATCGGAAAAAGCACGAACTACTAAATCGTATTCCGACACATGAATTCCTTCGATCCGTATCGGCCAAAAAAACGAGCGAAGGTGAATATAAAGAAAAAAGGCGACAAAACTTCCTGTCGTGATAATTGTCCATGTCCGGGAAGCGAGCGGGACATTATCCCTCAGTCGGTACTTTTTATAACCGACATTGCGTTTATAGCGGTTGACAAACCAGAGCCAGCTTCCGAGAATCGCATGGAAACAGATGAAAGCGAAAAGAAATATTTCGATAAATCGGATCACCAAATTCCCGACAAGAAATGCACTGTAAGCTTCATACTTAACACCGCCGTCGTTTGCAAAAAGCAACATATTCCCGACAAGGTGCTCAACCAGAAAAACGATAAGAAAGAGTCCCGTCAGGCTCATGACAATCTTCTTACCGATGGAAGAATAATAAAACTCTAACATGCTGTTCATAGGCTGCCGTACGTTATTGATTGATATTGATTAGGAATTACTGCCGGGCATAGTCCATCAATTATTTTTTTTCATGCTCTACGGATACTTTGCATCTCTTGAACATGCAGAAATCCGGTTTTGTTCCGCTTTCAGCCCATCGAAAAACATTTTATTGGGATGCGATTCAAAGTCCTGTCCATGATTAAGGACTGTCGAAATGGTAGCGAAGTTTTTGGGGAAAAGCAATAAACGTGAATAGTAAGCGGTAAATAGCAAATGGTAAATGGTGAATAGTGAACGGCTAATAATCCGATGACCAAAGAACCAAACGACTCAAAAACTCAATCGAGAATTTTCGAAAGCTCTTCCGGATGCTCCAGTAATACTTTGGCCCCTTCTTTGAGCAGCTCGGCGCGTCCGCGGAATCCCCATAATACACCGACTGGAAACATGTGTGCCGCAGTCGCGGTCTGCATATCGACACCGCTGTCTCCCATATAGAGATAACGATCGGCAGTGAGCTGCATCCTTTTAGCAATCTCAAGCGCTCCTGCGGGGTCGGGTTTTGGCGGAATGTTTTTGCTTGCACCAAGAACGACATCAAACTTCCAACCAGAGAGTAATTGACGAACACATACTTGCGTGAATTCTTCAGGCTTATTCGACAAGACCGCTAACTTGAATTTATGCACTTTCAACAAATCCAGCATCTCAGGAATTCCGGGATACGGCTTTGTTTTAATATTCCAGTTTCGGCCATAGTCAACAAGATATGCGCGCAGGCATCTCTGCAGGGTTTCCGCATCACGATAATCCGGAGGCAGAACACGAAAGATCAATTCTTTAGCTCCATATCCGACAAAGTCACGATATTCTTCCGTTGAATGTATCGGGAATCCATCTGCCGCCAAGACGCGATTCGTCGCATCGGCAATATCTTCCAAACTATTGAGAAGTGTTCCGTCAAGATCAAAAATTATCGCATTATATTTCATGCAGGTACCCGATTGTCTGGTTCTGAAACAACATCCATAATAATTGAATCTGAAACCTGCGTGAATCAAAACACACAAGTTGATTATGTATTGTAAAAACAGTATAATTTTGCATAAATGTCAAAAAGAATGAACCTACTTTTTAGTTAGGTTCATTCTTGATGCGCCGAGGGCCCAAAAATCTCTACTTTTCTTTAAGCAAAAGAATTTCCAAACACTTTTTCACGCACGATTCAGGTTAAAGTTTATTATACCTTCCAGGTGGCATCTATAGAGTATTCATAGCCGCACCTGATAATTGCAAGTAGTTTGTCAGGTATCAACTTATCACAATGCATTGTTTATTTGACAGAGGAATATTCTGTTGACCTATTACCGTTGTATCTCTTATTATTTCTTCAAACTTTCGGATTGTTTCTACTTTTTCAAGGATCACACATTCAAATCGAACAAGTACAATATCTATGATAATAAACTATCGGATAGTTTTTAGAATTCATATTCATCAAAAGGCAAGACAATCCATTTTGCTATGGTACATCAGTTTATAGCAAGAGGCCGTTTCTCAGGAATAATTTTACGTTCATACGAACGCGGTCGAGTGAGATTGAAGGTGTTGATTGTGCCCAGTAAAACAGAACGCTACGAATACCTCCGGTAATGAAATGGCGATAGAGTTTAACATCGACATCAGGATTGAAGATTTTTTTCTTTACCCCTTCGTGGATAATTTCTTCCGCAAGATCGAGAAAATTATCGTAATGCTTTCCAATATTTCCCTTTTTATTGTTAATGAGGTACTGTTGTTCGTTGACAAAAACAACGGCAAGCGCAGGATTTGCGACAAACATATCAAAGAGATGATCGATCACTAAATCCAGCTTTTGGGTCGGGTCATAATCCAAGCGCTTCACCGTTTCCTGCAGCGTTTGTGTATAATCTGTCCAAAGCCTCTCGAAAATTCTTAAAAGAATGCTTTCTTTGTTCGGGTAGTACAAATAGATGCTTCCTGTTGCCACTCCCGCTGCTTCAGCAATCGATGTGACCTTCGATCTGTGATACCCGTTTTCTGCAAAGACTTTGACCGCAGCGTCTAAAATGTCTTTTTCTTTATTTCCTTCACGTTTTCTCATAATGAATATCCTTGCTTTATGAATCAATATTCAATAATACTTTTTTATCGGGATTTAATCAAGTCCTTCACGCAATATTGATTTTTTTAATGCGATAAGTGCGAAAAAAAAGAATTAACCGACAACGTTTTCACCGATAAATCGCCTTATAGATATTATACTGCCGAAGAGTCCAAGGAGGGATCCGGCACAAACTACAATCGCGTAATAGTATGGTTTTGCCTGCACTAATTCCGACATTTCCAATGTAAGCCATTGCTCCAAATACGCCAATGTAAATAACAATATCCCCGCCGAGATAATTCCACCAATCAGCCCCTGCAGAAATCCTTCCAGCAAGAATGGCATCCGGATAAAACCTCGCGTTGCCCCTATCAGTTTCATGGTTTGAATAATTTTTCTCTTCGCATAAATCGCCAAACGTATCGTGTTCGCCACCAGAATAAGTGAAGAAATTGTGATGATCACTCCGACTCCCAACGTTATCCAGAGGTACACCATTGCCCGCTGATCCAACAATTCCAGTAGTTGTTTCCTATAAATAACATCATCAACGCCTTTGATCGACCCAACCTGCCGGTAGATCTGTTCCGCCATCGCAGATGTCTTATATCCGTCCTTTAAATAAATTTTAAAGGAAGCAGGAAGTGGATTAAAATTTAATATCTTCATTATATCTTCGCCAAATTCTTCTTTAAATATTTTTGCCGCTTCATCTTTGGACACAAAACGCACTTCGCGAATGCCGTCGAGCATCTCTATCATCCCCTTGGCTTCCAGAATATTATCATTGGAAAGCTGGTCGCTGAGAAAAGCTTCCATTTCTACTTTCTCGCGGAGAGAATTGATCACATGCTGTCCATTCAGAAATAATATTGCGAAGGAGCTTAAGAGGAGGAGTGAAACGCATATTGTAAAGACAGCTGCAAACATCGACAGTTTGGCCCGCTTGAATCCGGAAAAACCCTCACGAATAACGTATCGTATCTGCATTGTCGCCTCTTTCGATTTTTTTATCGCATGTTGAAAGGTTTATAACTTCCTAAAACCTTCACAAACGTACACACTTCTTTCAGATGGCCCATCGCTTCCGCCAGCGGTGAATGGCTTGATGCTCCCTCAACGTCCAGATAAAAAAGATATTGCCACGGTTTGCCCGGATACGGCCTGGATTCGATCTTCAATAAATTAATATCACGCAGAGTAAAAACCGCAATTGCCTTAAAGAGCGCTCCCGGAATATCTTTAACGGCAAAGGCGAACGAAGTCTTGGAGTTTCGGACGGGAATTTCTTCCTTTTGCGAAAGGACAAGAAAGCGTGTAAAATTTCTTCTGTTGCTTTCGACATTGGATTTGACAATCGAAAGACCATACACACGCGCCGCTCTGGCGCTCGCAATTGCCGCAGCATCGGTTCTTCCCTGTTCCTTGATAAGCCGTGCTGCAGCCGCCGTATCGTGAAATGTTTCTATGCGAATATCATTGAGCGCATTTAAAAAAGTTTCACATTGACCCAATGCCTGAGCTTGAGAATAGATGGTCCGGATGTGTTTCATGCGTACTCCGGGAAGCGCCATAACATTCAATTCAATGCGAAGCTTTACTTCACCCGCAATAAAAAGCCTGTGTTTCAGCAGCAAATCATACACCTGATGAATGCTGCCGTAAACCGAATTCTCAATCGGCAGAACGGCAAAAACATCGCGGTGCCGTGCAGCGTACGCAAACGCATCGGCGAACGTGCGCATCGACTTTGGTTCCGCTTTTGCACCGAAATACAATCGTACTGCCTGCTCGCTGAACGAGCCCAGTTCGCCTTGATATGCAACGGAGATTTTTTTCATATTCAAACTGCCATACGCCCTTCAAGAGCCCGTGAAAGAGTTGCTTCATCGGCAAATTCCAAATCCGAACCTACAGGCAGCCCGCGTGCAATTCGTGTCAATCGAATACCAAGCGGCTTCAATAATTTCGATAGATAGAGTGTCGTCGCCTCACCTTCCACATTCGGATTCAATGCGAGAATAATTTCCGTTATGTGATTTTCAGAAACACGCTGGAGCAGCTCTTTTATCTTCAATTCTTCCGGTCCGATGCCGTCTAACGGGGAAAGCGCCCCTCCAAGAACATGATATAAACCGTGATAATCGTTTGTTCTTTCAATAGCCAAAAGGTCGTTTGGTTCTTCCACAACGCAAATTGTGTCTCTTTCACGCTTTTGATTCGAACAGACCGGACACGGGTCGACTTCCGTAATATTTGAACATTGAGAGCAATAGCGCACCTTATCTTTAACATTCACCAAAGCTTTAGCCAGCGATACTACTTCTTCTCGGGGAATTTTCAGCACATAGAGCGCCAGACGATGCGCGGTTTTTCTTCCAATTCCGGGCAGCCGCGAGAATTGTTCCGCAAGATCTTCAATTGATTCTGCTGTATACATCATTGCACGGATCCGTCCATCACATGCCGGGAAACTTCATACCGGGGATATTAGGCATCATCCCGCCGGTTACCTTTTGTATCTCTTCCTGAGCCAGAGCGGACGCTTTTTCCAAAGCCTGATTGGCCGCTGCAACGACGAGATCTTCGAGCATATCCTTTTCTTCCGGATTCACAACTTCTTTTTCAATTTCAATTTTCACAATTTGCTGTTTCCCATTTGCCGTGACCTTTACCATCCCTCCGCCCGATTCTGCAATAACCGTTTTTGTCTCAAGTTCTGCCTGAACTTGTTCCATACGCTCCTGCATTTTCTGGACCTGCTTCATCATTTGCTGCATATTGGGCATGCCGCCTTTAAACATATTCAACTCCTTTGTTTTCAATAATAATTTTCACTTTTAATATAGCCCGAAATGCAAGGAAAGTCAACGCGAGCTTTTTCGCCTGCACTTCTTGACTTTCGAGAAAAATGCAGATATATTTTAAGGGTTAAGCTCATCAGTAACGATGAGCTTTTCAGTTCTAAAAACCATTCCGCGGTAGCTCAAAGGTAGAGCATCCGGCTGTTATCCCGATTGCATCGGGATGTAGGTTCCCTGCCCAACTGCTGACGCAGTCACGCAGGCGCGGAGAATCGCTTGTTGTTTTGAAAATTATAGAAGAGATTTGATTTGCATATTCCGCGGTAGCTCAATGGTAGAGCATCCGGCTGTTAACCGGAGGGTTGTAGGTTCGAGCCCTACCCGCGGAGCAAAAAGCCTGAAGTATTCAGGCTTTTTCATTTTATGAGCTACTTCATTTACATCCTTCATTCAATATCCGCAAATAAATACTATGTCGGTTCATCTGAAGATCCACAGAGAAGACTCTTATTCCATAACACTATCGAAAAAGGATTTACTTTGCGGTATAGACCATGGACTCTGGTTTTTACGAAATCCTTCCCTACGAAAGCGGAAACTCAACAAATGGAACGTAAGATCAAAAAATGGAAAAGCAAATCCATGCTTCTCCGGATCATCAATGGTGATCTGCATCTCTAACATCCGGCTGTTATCCCGATTGCATCGGGATGTAGGTTCCCTGTCCGACTGCTGACGCAGTCACGCAGGCGGGGAGCCCTACCCGCGGAGCATAAGGAGTCCCGAACTATTCGGGCTTTTTCCTTTTATGGACTACTCTCTCTACACGCATTCATTCTCTCTCCGCAGATAAATATTATATCGGCTCATCAAAAATCCTCATCCGATGTCAGATGGAGCCCATCTAAAAGATGGACTCCGCCTGAATTACGAATAACTGCTTTCCAGGAAGCTGGAAAATGACAATAATGATCCTACCTTCGTGCTTTTTCTATAGTATAAAAAACAACCCGTTGATTTTGGCTTTCCAATTTAATCCTTCACTTTTATCTTTAAGTATCAATCATCATGGAGGACACAATGTTGATTTTTCGTAATAATTCTTATTTATGCATTCCAAAGATCGTTCGTGTTCATATTGTTCCCCATCAATTTTAAGTAGTAAAAGAGCTGACCTTTATGCTGAGCGAGATGAGTAATCATAAGCAAGAGATGCTGGAACAATGAAGCTTCCGGACCTCCCCAGGGTGCAGTAATTTTCCGCATCAACAATTCAGCTTCATCCATCTTCTCGATGCAGCGCAATGTCAGAATCCTGTCATTTGCAAGAAGTTCCAATGCTTGCTTTACACTGTCGACGCTGGGCAGCATTGTTGCTGGTGGCACATGCTGAGCGGTACTTACGTCTTTAGATTCCGGCTCTTCGGGCATACCCCAATCCCCCTCGATAAAACCTCGGACAGCCCTGCCGCAACCGAAGTTTGCACAGTGCATCAGGAGTTGTCCAATGGTCATCCAGTTTTTCCCTTCAGCAGGCTTCCACGAGAGATTGTTATCAGTAATCCGGCGAAAGAGTTTATCTGTGACAGCGTAATTAGCCTTGGCTTCCTCAAGAAGAATATGCTTCAATGCTAAAAAGGTTCCCATGTTGTTATCCTTACTACGGCAAGTTGACATTAGAGATATTCCGAGGTCGTTTTCCTAAAAACACAAAAATTAATAAAATGGATTGGGATAATTTTGCGATAACTTCCAATGCACCGGCGGCGATACTACCTGAACAGATTGGATATTTACATCGATAATATTTTGCCTTTTTTTATTGGATAAGACTTTTGACAAGAGGGATGCATTGGCTGAAGGATTCCATTCCAGATTGAATTCGTTTTGTCCTTTCTGTATTTGGCGGCTGTAACTCATTGACTGTGATGTTGCCGTGTCGGTTAGAACAATAGAGACATTCTGTAAAAAAGAAAATGTACCGAGGGAATCAGGATTATTCAATGTTTGTATCATCGGCGGCAGTGTCAGAATATTCGGGAATGAGAGTGAATCTGAAGTTTCAAATGTGCCTGCATTTGAAGTGTAACCAAGAACTGTGCCCTGGGGATCTGTATACCAAAGTGTCATATAAATTGAATCCTTAAACGAGACCTGCTGTGTTGTATCGTCCACAGCGCTTAAAACAAATTTGTATACTCTTGTTCCAGCAATGGGTAGATTGAAAAATAATGTCACCGCATATAAACCTACTGCAAGAATCTATTCACCAAAGGACCTGACGAACTTCCATCCAATTCGTAAACTCCGTACGTCACGATTGAACTTTTTTGAACTTGAAAAGCGAGAGTTGATGTCGCACCGAATGGCAGAATATCGCTTGAATAAGATTTATGGGTTTGAGCACCGGACACACCGTTTTGCTGCGATAGATTTGAGAAATTAAGATTTGAATAAGCGCTGACTTATATTCCCTGGACCGGATGTCCATTTGAATCCTTCACATCAACTTTTACTGAAAAATTATTGGACGCGTTATTTGGACCTACAGGATTATTCCTGCACGAAGTACCTGCAAGAAATAAAAATAATATTACAACCTTGAATGTTTGATGCATACGATTCATCCAAATTGCACGCATTTCTGTCTTCATTTTTCCCTCCATATTCGTCAGAATGTATAATACTTTTTCGATGCTACGTGTTTTCAATTTATTTGATATCCCCATAATATTTCCAATTACCAAGTCTTCCGTCTCTGTCTACTTGCACTTTTATTCCATTATTTCGATTTACCAAAGAAAGTGCAGTATATTGGATGGTATCCGGGCTTATGATGCAGGAGTATGATGCGTTATCGTTTATAGCCAACTTCGCTGGGATTTGATACCCAAGAAATGAACCTCCGCCTCCGCCCATTGAAATCGGCCTTATTCGATACTGATAACAATTTGCCGCAAGATTATTGAGATCATTCATCATTGCATCTTTGATTTGTTGTGCTTCTGCAATGGCCTTGCTTCTTTTGACTCCATCAGACTTTTCATATGCCCATCCTGACTCTCCTTTATTCCAGTATAGCCACGCATTGCCGTCCTCGTCAAGCAGCGTATCGGCTTTTATTTCAAATCGTATCGCCCGACCGCCAAAAAAGATAAGTGTAACGAGAGATGAATCCGACTCGTATGTGCCGAAGATATTTACCTTTTCCTGATGAAGGAAGGCGGTATTGTTTCCTCTTAATTCGAAATAATTCATCGGCGACTTCTTTTGGAAATATACTTTTGTTTTAGGCGGTTCGGCTGCGCAGCCCGCTAAAATAACATTTAAAATTCCGATAATGATTAAATGCTGAACGATTTTCATAGACATAGCCGTTCCTCTATCTGAATATTTAATGAAGTCTTCTTAATGAATACTCTACGACACAGTGTAACAATATTTTTTGTCCCTATTGTAATTAAGAAAACATTCTCCCGTTTTAGGGAACATCATATTCATGCTTCGCCCGTAATTACGGCAATAATTTTTAATCGTTTTTGAATATGCGCCCCTTCCAGCGATACCGCCCTGAAAAACTAACTGCAAGCGCTGCAACCGTTGAAAGTTATGCCATCATGCAATGAAATGCAAGCAGTCTTTTTGATCTCAGGCGTACATAATAAATCCCCGACGCACCCAAACGCCGGGGATAATTGAGGCAAATGCGTTGCCGGGGAGACAACGCATATTTAACATACAAATCACTTATAAATTTATCAAATTTTGTATTGCTGCAAATTCGATTTTCTCTATAACTGATCAGTAACTGGTAAACGATGATCATCCGCAGCAGAAACATTGAGAAAAAAGGCAGTTTCTATTTTTAGGGACGCCTTCGTTTGATTTATTTCTTCCTTGAAAACAATCAGATGGAGCCCATCGAACAGATGGACTCCATCGAATGACGCTTATTTGAGTAAAACGAGTTTTTTTGTTTGAGTGTATGAGCCAGCCTGTAAACGATAGAAATAAATTCCACTCGACATCTTTGCCGCATTCCATTGCCGCGTATATGTTCCTGCCGGCATTTCTTCGGAAACAATGGTTGCCACTTCTCTTCCGATGATATCGAACACTTTCAGTGATACAAACGATTGTGATGGGAGACTAAAAGAAATAGTCGTTGACGGATTGAAAGGATTAGGATAGTTCTGAGCAAGAGAAAAAGTCTGAGGAGCATCGGACTTACTTGCCGGTACACTCGTTAATACCATTATATTTGCAAGCTCGTATGAAAGGATTACATTATATCCAAAATCACTACTGTCCGGTTAAGGAGCAGTAGGATGCTTGTAAGTTCTTTGAAATAAACGAGATATTAGGAAAATAATTTTCATCGATTTGAATTTCATTGTTCCAAAAATGAGATTAATATCATACGATTGTCTCATTTTTCAGGAACTGTGGCATGAATATTGGAAGAACAGTCTTTGCACGATCATCGACTACATCGATGAATATATTTTCAAAACAATCGTCGATAAACATCATGGCAACTCTCGCGTTCGGAACTTTACGTGTTGGGAACAATTCCTTTGTATGTTCTTCGCGCAACTGACCAACAGAGAAAGTTTGCGTGATGTAGAAACTTGTCTGCGCGCTGTTGGACGAAAGCTTTATCATGCCGGAATACGTTCACGCGTTTCTCGATCAACGCTCGCCGAAGCAAATGAACGTCGTCCGTGGCTGATGTATCATGATCTTGCTCAACATTTAATTCAAGAAGCACGCCAGTTATATCGTGATGAAAAATTGTTCGCAGAGATCACGACAGCTGTGTATGCATTTGATTCTACAACCATAGATCTCTGCTTAACTCTTTTTCCTTGGGCACATGCAGCCGTTTACAAGAGAACAAATGCAGCGATCAAGGTTCATACGCTGTTCGATGTGCAGCAGAAAATACCCACATTTATTAGGATTTCTGCCGCTATGGTGCATGATGTCAACTTTATGGATGCGCTGGCATATGAGCCAGGTGCGTTTTACGTTTTCGATCGAGGATATGTCGACTTCTCTCGTCTCAAGCGCATTGATACTGAAAAAGCATTCTTTGTTATCCGAGCAAAACGTTCCTTACGATTCACGAGAATCGAATCATTACAAGTTGACAAGACAACAGGAATTATGGTCGATCAGAAAATCAAATTAGATGTCTACTACTCCCTTCGCGATTATCCCGATTATTTGCGTCGAATTAAATATTGCGATCAGGAACACGATCAGACCTATGTTTATCTCACGAATAATTTTGTCTTAAGTGCGTTCACCATTGCTCAGCTTTATCGTGCTCGCTGGGAAATCGAATTATTTTTTAAATGGATCAAGCAACATTTGCATATCAAATCATTTTTCGGAACAAGTTCCAATGCGGTGAAAACTCAAATTTGGATTGCCGTCTCCGTCTATGTTCTCGTTGCCATTATGCGTAAAAAATTAAATGTCGATCTTTCCTTATACACAATCTTACAAATATTGAGTATTTCGTTATTCGAGAAAGTCCCTATGTACCAACTACTTACAGAAAATCAACCGCACTTATTATCGTCATCAAATTATAACCAATTGAATCTATTCAACTTATAACCGGACACTACTGATCGAAATTTGATATTAAATATGACTTCGACGGTCATCTAAATACTGCAACATTATCAATTTTAGGTGGTTTATTAATAGGACAGAAGATTAGTCTAAAATAAATATTTTCATAATTGCTCAGCGTATTTTGATGTATCGCTGTTTTTGCAGCCGACGGCGACATCCTGCGGCGGGCAGGCTGACTTCGGGAATCCTCCGCGGTCACCGCCCGCGGCTACAGGGAAGATCATAAGCATCAAGAACATGCTGAGTAAATACATGTTTTCATAAATAGCTTGAGCGGTTAAAATTTATTTCAAAAAGAACAACAATTGGAATATTGACATTGCAATATACAATAAGCGCTAAAATATGTCAATATTATTAACATAGATATTACTATAGTGTTCATATAATCAACACTTTTCCATTAAAAATAATTCCATTTCATTTGATTGCCATCACAATAATGGATGATTTTATATTGAAAACCAGGCAAAACAAATTAATATGGCTTCAGCGAATGTCTCGAAATGTAGACTAATAGGATCTCGGAGAGTAATTTTTTAAGCTATCGCACAATCATTTTCCCTTTAACGCTAAGACTGCGTTAAAAGTCAAGTTTCTGTTTTTTAATATCTTTAATTTGCTTTCTCATGGATTTTCATTTAAGGTATAGATGCTCACCTTCGCCTTCTGGCTTCCAAAAATAATTACAAATGCACTTATTCGTGATGTTTAGACGTAAGCCTAATTCTCTCCGATGCATGGGCTGATTAATTGATATCCAATCTCGTTCATTTGATCGTCGGCATTTTTTTGAATTAATATTATCTGGAAACTAATCGACGATAAAAATACTTTACGATATGATCCGCTATTCAAGACTAATGATTTATTCGTCTTTTTTACTCGGAGCTATAGATTTCATCTCGCACAATGTCATGAAATAGACCTTGTTTCTTCGCGGAAATCTTGTTTTCTTTACATAAACATTGAAGCAAGAATCTCCGCCGATTGATTTTAATTTGCAAGGTATAAGGTATGGGTCGCATTTTCGAAAAACGAAAATATAAAATGTTCGCGCGTTTCGCGCGGATGTCGAAAGCATTCAACCGCATTGGACGCGATATCAATATCGCTGTCAAAGCAGGTGGCCCGGACCCGAAAACCAATCCCAGGCTTCGCTTTACCCTCCAAAACGCGAAAAGTGTAAACATGCCGAAAGACCGCGTGGATGCGGCTATTAAGCGCGCGACGGAAAAAGACACGACCGGATATCAGGAAATTATTTATGAAGGCTATGCACCGCACGGTATTGCCATTATCATTGAATGTGCGACCGATAATCCAACACGGACTGTCGCTAACATTCGCCATCATTTCTCCAAATGCAACGGATCTCTCGGTAATTCCGGTTCTATAGCTTTTCTGTTCGAGCGAAAAGGTCTCATCCGTATTTCCCTGTCAAAAATCACCGATGTTGAAGAATTCGAACTCGATGCCATTGATCATGGATTAGATGATTTAGCGCAGGACGGCGAGGAACTTCATATCTATACTTCATTCCACGATTACGGAAAAATGCAAAAGTTTCTTGAAGAGAAGGGAATAGAAATTATCAGTGCGGAACTTCAATTCATTCCAACCACACAAAAAGAATTACCGGATGGCCAGGCAAAAGAAGTACAGGATCTCCTGGAAAAACTCGAAGAAGACGACAACGTGCAGTCCGTTTTTCATAATATGGCTTAACTTAGTTCTTGGTTCTTGGTTCTTGGTTCTTGGTTCTTGGTTCTTGATTCTTAGTTCTTGGTTACTTACTACGAACCACGAACTACGAACTACGAATCACGAACTCCCCTTACTTTCCGAACAAATCTTCACCGAATTTGAGGCTGAATTTCAAGAACGGCCCTGCCGACCACAAATTATTGTCGACGAGATCGCGTTCGACATATCCTTTGAAGTTGTATCCTGCCGCCAACCGAAGATTTTTTACCACTACATATCCGACTTCTGCACTGTATCCGTAGAGCATATCGTTTGCTTCTACTTGCATCAGTGTACGGAACTCAGCTGCAACGTCCATTTTTTCGTTTATATCATACGTACCGCGTGCTAGATAAAAGCTTGAATGTGTCGTAATTGCATAAACATCGGAACCATCCAGCGCGACTTTATATGCAAATTTCAGACCTAGCTCAAATCTGCGAATGGGTTCAAAGTATGCATGAACGGAGCTGATTATTGCACGGGAATCATCGTACGGCGTAACATAATGGTTGTCGTTTTCTTTATACTCGAATTTTCCTATAATATTGACGTCATTCGATTCAACCGGACGGTACGCCAGGCCGACGATCCAATGGGAAATCGTTTGATAGCTGCTGCTCGAGGCATCATCCTCTGAGAGCGAATATTTTAAAATCGCACTTAAATCCTTTTTGAATCGGTAATCCGCATTGAATGTATAATTCATTTTTTTCGTCGTATCATCGCTGCCGAATTCGATTTTCGTGCTTACTTTGAACGGATCTTTCGGCAGGTACTCGAGGCCGAGTGAATATGCATTGTGATCGTTGGTCGAGGTCTCATCCACGCGTTCATTTAGGTCTTTGGTCCTTTCATACGAAAGGTTTGCCGTCAAATCATACGGCAATTTGATTTTGTTCTTCAGCCCGATACTAATCATGTTTCTATACGCACCGGAAGCATCGCCGATTTCATATTTGCTATATGCCTGCATTCCTTCCATTACGTTTGTACTCAATCCAACCGTTGCAAGACTCCCGCCGCCCTCATCAAGACGTTCTTCGACGTTGACCGAGATATCTTTTGTAATCTTTGTTTCTGCAATGATCGCATTTGCATTCGGACTGGCTTGATCCTGCGTTGAACCGAGGTTTTGTTCATGCTGTGCGGTAATTTTTACTGCCTCGCCTGCAACGTAACTTGCACCAGCGGTCAATAATGCCGAATGCTGCGTCGTCCCGCTGATTGAATCGGGAATGTAGGACTGTAGATCCGTAACATGCGCTTGTGCTGTCAAACGATCGGTGAAATGATGAGTTACACCGCCCGAGAGTGAAGTAAGATCGGACACTCCATATGCAGCGTCCTCATACGTTTCGTAATAATCCGCCGTAATATCCGTAGCGCTGCCGATTTTATAGTTCCCGCCGATGCCATATTTTATGCTACCGCGTTCTATACGTCCACTGGATTCCCGGATATTATAGAATCCCTCTTCCATTCTGCGGTAATAGGTATGCATCGACAGTTGTGCAAAAGGCGATATCGTAGCTTCGACCTTGTAAGCATCGCCGGTACTCTTGCCGCCAGTCTCTTCTGCGAAATCATTCGAACGTGCTATCTCACCGCTGACGAGAAGGATATTGTTCAACTGATATTTGGAATTCAATCCGAACAATGTATAATTCGTGGGGGACTGTTCTTCCGTTACGCCTGTTAATCCAACGGAAAGATGACTATCGATGCGGCGTTCGACATTTGCACCGGCCACATAGGTGGACGCTGAACTTGTAATCGCCTCGAACGTCACGACGATCCACACAGGATTGTTATTCGGATCAAGTGCAGGCACGGGCTGTTTGAAGAACAATGTTCCCTGATCGTAATCGATATCATAATCGCTAAATCGGAAATTATCCGTCGAGTTGATTACTATTTCCGAATGATTTTTATCGCGTATTTCAATCGATACTTTTTCCGAACCGACAACGATCTGCGTTGAGCCGAGATTATAATATCCGGAAAGTCCTTCTCCGCGGATTTCTGTATGGACAACTTTATGATTCGTCAATGAACCGAAAGCTTTTACCTTCCAATCATCGTCCTGATGCTCCGCCTTAACGCCGGTAAGAGATCTGTTGTAGAGCGTAAATTCCTGACTCGACAAGTCCGTATTGAAATCGCCGTAGAGAAGATAGTCGCGATTCTTTTCAATTTTAATATACAACGGACTTTGTGTCTGAGCATCGTAGGTCAGCATACTATTGTCGCCGTAGATAGAATAGAGATAATCCGGATCAAGGCTGCGGAACAAGGAGGTGCGGTTACGGCGGTCGGAATCGTATGAGCCGGTGATGAGATAATCGTCTCCAAATGAGCCGCGGGCATAGACAGCTGCACGTCCATCCAAGGTTAATCCTTTCGCGAATGAACTTGGATCGGCCAATTCAGTCCGGTCACCGCTTTCGCTCATACCGGCTGCTGATCCATTCAACAAACCGACGACTGTCAGGGGCTCCAGCGGCATCGTCAGTGAGATACCGGATTCCGCTTTTACTTGTTCCGTCTGAGCCGTTATTTTTGCCTGACCCGTTATATGGCCTGCCTGATACTCGAATTGCGCGACACCGCGAATCAATTGGATTTGCGTTCCGGGTGTCTGCGGGTCAAGATCTTCTGTCAATATTTTCCCATTCTCTGCCGACACCGTGACAATGACATTTTCCTGCAATGGAAAGCCCCACGCATCAAAGACGCGTACTTTTCCTTTTGTTGAAGATGCACCGTTCGCGCGCAGCGCCGAATCGGCAAGCTCGATCGACAGCACTGCCGGCCCCCCCAGTATATGGAGCGAGATAGAATCCGCATCGATTACCGATCCATCTGGGTTCACAAGCCGTGCTTCAAACTTTCGATTTCCGGAAGGCGCCGGAACGTTTATAAAATCGATTATTCCGTCGATCCGCACCGTTCCCTTTTGAACCAATTGGTTGTCCACCCACAATTCAGCATTGAACCCGGCCCAGCCTTTTGCTGTGATGGTCTGGCTGTTTAATTCACTTACCGAATTGTTAGCAGGCGATACAATCTGAATCATTTGTCCGCTTGCCGCGAAGACAAAGCACCCCGACAGGACTGCGGCAATCAGCGTCCGAAGTCCCGAAGCTTTCATGATAGCTCGATATGTATGCAATGTCTTCAGCATTTATTTATTCTTTACTGCCGTAACTTGAACAATCACCGGTTGTGCACGGTCGATCATAATGTCGCCGTTCTTCTCATGGCGAACGATAGAGAAGCGGTTCTGGAATATTTCGCGCGTATCAATCGGACCGTCTATCTCAATCCGGAAACTCAACGACGACTGTAATGCTGCTGCAGAACAGCGTGCCGTTAGAACCTTGCCGATGGAAACCGTGTCGATTCCTTCTTCCGCTTTGATGGAATTTTCGACGATATGCACTCCGGGGGACAGTGAATCGACAATTATCGTCTCTGCAGTCTCTGTATTCGCATTCCTTTCTACCGACAGACGGACAATAAATTGATCGCCCTGATGGCCTTCTTCCGATGTGCTAAATTCTCTCTGCACCGGATCCACTAAGCTGTACGCAACGGATGATGAGTCGATAAATCCGTCCGGTATGACGTTTTCAATAAACGATTTTGAAACAATCCGCACTTCAACACGGCGATTCAATTGTCTGCCATCGGACGTCGCATTGGTTGTTATCGGCCGATGTTCTCCAAAACCGATTGAACGCAAACGGCTTCCTGCTATTCTAAAGTTTGAGGTCAATTTCTCGACAACGGTATTTGCTCGCGCTTCAGAAAGCTCTATATTTGAAGGGAATTCTTCCGTATGTATCGGAGTGGAATCCGTGTGCCCTTCTACCAATACAGTCGCTGTCGGATCTTGATTCAATGCTTCTGCTGAAGTGTTCAAGGCGGTCAACGCCGTGCGGCGCAAAGTTGCCTTTGCAACATCAAAGAGCACGCCGGAGAGAATATAATTGACGGCGCGGCCCTTGACAGCCACAGCGACTTCGTTGTGCGTCAGAAGTGTATCTGAGATCGTCATGATCGAATCGTGAACCGAACAGTGGAATAAAGTGCTGAAAGAAGACAACTTGAGAATTTTTCCGGCCGGTTTTTTGACTGTAACGCGATAGAGCAAATCCTGGTGGAAATTCTTCCCGAGACCTTCAAGAGTCCAATGGAGCGTATTCCCTGCCACTCGCGGGGCGATGGAACTATCGCCAAGTGTGGCGCTTCCCTCTTCAAAGGACATTTGACTGTCCAGAAGATCCGTCCATTCCAGCTTCGAAATGCCGGAAGTACCTTCGTACCGAATCGGAATTTTAAAGAGAATCGATGTGCTGACGCGCTGCGGCTGTTCGATTCTGTTGTCAAAATAAAATTCCACACGGCGATTGATCTGTTTTCCATCTTTTGTCGTATTTGGAGCTATCGGTTTTGTTTCACCGTATCCCAGTGTTTTCACACGTGCGGAATCGATATGCTCCTGAGTTAAAAGATATTTCTTTACCGAATTGGCACGACCGATTGAAAGTGCGGTGTTGTCTTTAAATTCCCGCGTATGCATCGGACTGGAGTCCGTATGACCGACAATCGTAATACTGATATCGGGGTACTCGATTAAGATTTCCGCAAGCTGCTTTAATGTCGGCATAGCTTCCTGGCGCAGAGTCGCTTTTGCAACATCGAAATTAAGCCCGGAAAGTTTCATCGGTGCGAGTTTTTCATCCTCGATAAATACGACATTACGCGGTTCCGCAATACGCTGAATCTCGATGCGGCCGGTCTTGGCCAGCGATTGATGGAGGAAAACAGTATCCGGCATTTCCTGTGCAAGATAAAAATCTGCTCGTGCAACACCGGATGGTGTTACATACACGAAGCGAGAAACAGGATCCCCTGCAAATGCATCATAACCGGCAAGAAGCGTTGCTCCCTTGGGAAGAGTACTTTTTCGGACACGAATAACATGGTCACCCGGATAAACGTCCGGCATCGAATATTTTCCATCATCCCCCGTTGTTACGCGCGTACCGTCTTCAAGAACGAGTTCGATACCCTTGACGCCCTCTTCTCCCTCATCCTGATATGCATTGCGATTCCGATCAAAGAAGACTTTTCCGATAATCAGGCCATGATCCGTAAAGATTCCTTGTTTAACGCTCACTTGAACCGAAGCAGTATTCGATTGCAGTACGCTGCTGTTTGGAAGTACTGCGGTTGCAGATGCCGTATTGATACCGTTGCTTACCAAAGCGCCTGCGCCAGCTACAAGCCGGTATGTCAAGGAGATGGAATTTTGAATCGATAAAGTATCGACAAAACTCCATACTAATACCTTTCCACTGACCGGATCGGATATTTTCGTCGATCCTAAATAGGTCGATCCCGCAAGGTATTTGAATCCGAGCGGTATTCTGTCCATTATTTTAACATTCCTCAAAATAGTAGACTGGCTATTATTCGTAGCAGTGACAGTATAGACTATCACATCACCAACCTCCACGCTGCTTTTAGAAGCGGTCTTTGTCACCTGAAGGACCGGAACTGAAACGCTCGTCAAGGCGGACGTATCAATGCGATCCGTCATATCGGATGTAAAGAATGTATTATTCTTTAAAACACGGTCGGTCGAAATCGTATCTGCAAATCGAACTCTTACCCACGTTGAGGCGAAATGTCGGGAACCGGCGAGTGAATCCAGCGTTCCTATGCTCCATTTGATTTTCCTGGATGTTGAATCATACACCGGTGCCGCATCTAATGCAGAACCGGCTGCGAGGAATCGCATAGCAGAATCCAGAGAATCGACCAAGACCGAATTTGTTGTGGAAGATTTCCCAGAGTTCTTAAGAGTGATCGTATAAGACCCCGTATCACCTTTTAAAATTGTGGGAAGTCCGGTTTTGAGCAATGTAATGCTGCGATCGAGGAGAATCGGGATATTTGCATTGATTACATATTGGCCCGTAAGGGTGTCGGTAATATTCACGGAACCTTCGAGCAGTGAATCGGATGTCACAACCTCATACTTGCCGGGCGCAATTCCCAGGAATACGTATGTACCAGTCGAATCGGTCTTTGTCGAATCTATGATGGTTGTTATAGTTGCAGCGCTGGCATTAGCTTTTTGCGAGAAAGAATTTTGTGAAACCGAATTTGATGTCGAAAGCCGAATGAGAAGCACTTTGACCCTGTACGCATCCACCGGTTTGTCCGGAATATCAAAAAACACTTTTCCGGTGACAGAATTAATATTGGTCACCGGCGGAACGCCTCCCACACCGGGAACCGTGACGGTGACTGTTGAAGTCGTGACAATTGTCTTGCCGAATTTGTCGACGACAGTAATTTTTATCGTGTATGTATCGGTTACCGGAATTGGAACAAAATATGAACCGTCGGTTGAAGTCAATACAGATCCGATCAGAGTCCCTGATGATGAATATACCTGCACCAGTGCTGAGTCGACAGGGACACCTGTCCGGTTGTCAATGACATATCCGATGATAGCTCCCGGATAAAAGGTTATGATTGCGCTGTCGCTTGCCGCACAAACATTAGAGTCGTTCGCCGTAATCGTTGCTTTTGCATACACAATGCTGCTGCTCGTAATTAAATCGCGCAACGAATCGACCGCATAGCCGTTTGTAGTCGGAATAACGATGGAAGTTTTTCCGTTGGAGAAATAACCGGCTGTCGTTTTAAAGAAGAGCGGAGTTCCGTCGGGTTTTGGGTTGCCCAGAGTATCAACAGCGAGAGCTTGAATTTTCGCAGCATTCTTACCGTTGCCGATAACATAGTATGGACTGATATTCAGATAAATCCGGCATGATTTACTTGGCACAATTACCTTCGTGCGAATATTTGCCGTATCGGAAAGTCCTTGAATGAGATTCGCAGAGGCATGCGCGACATTTATTATGTGCAGCGTATCTGAAGCGGTACGGGAAAGCTGAGCAGTAATTTTGATGGTATCAGACTGATTGACGGCCAAAGAATCTCTCGTATAAAGGACGATCTTTCCGTTCATCGATACCGACGCAGATGAAGATGCAGAAACATTCATCGGCGTCAGAAGCGAGGCCAGCGTGTCGGAGGCAGTGACTTTCGTTAGTGTTACATTTCCAGTGTTTTGGAGACGTATAGAATATGTAACAGTGGCTCCCGTCACTACTGTATCAGCCGAAACGCTCTTTTTTATAGACATCGACGGAATTGGAATAAATCCGTAAATTGGAATAATACTTTTGGACGCGCTAAAAACAGTAAACCCCGTCTGCTGGGTAGTCGCATAGACCGTATTCGTAAACGAAGGCAAAACCGGTGCATCCGTGCGTAATTGAACAGACACTTTGATCGTATCGGATTCACCGACCGACATAGTATCTTTTGACCATGAAATAATTGAATCCTTCAGCGTTGCATTGACTGCGCTCTGTGGAATAAAATAACTTGTGTGAAGTGTATCGAGCACTTTCACACTTCTCAGGCGGACATTACCGGTATTGGTTGCTGCTATTGTATATATAAATACCTTTCCAGTCGCGACTGTATCCTGAGCTTTTTTCGTCAATAAAAGCAACGGATTGGAACGTTGAACCGCTGTTTGCGCCTTGGCATTGACTGCATTGATGCCCGAACCGCTCAACCATGCTTGATTGACAAGTGCATAGGAAGAAATTGTTGTGTCGTTGATAACAACTGCAATCTTATACTGCGTCATTGAAAGAGAATCGAGTTTTAAGATATTCCATAACACGCGGCGGGCAGCCGGATCGTAGGTACCGCCGTTCGTTGCGCTGACAAACGTAAGAGCAGTATTTAATGTATCGACAAGAACCATACCCGATAATGATGAAGAACAGCTGTCGGTTATTTGAATTGTATATGAAATAGTATCTTTTGTGAACGCCGAAAGAGGAGCATTTTTAGTAACCGACAGCGATTGCGCAACGATGCGGACAGAATCCATCACTTTTTGTCCGGACAATTCCGTTGCGTATGCTTTGTTCCATATCACCGTATTGTTTGAAACTGACCGGCTGACGATCGCTGTTACAACAACAGTATCATAGTTTATTGCAGTTATCGAATCTATCGGCCATGTCAACACGCCGTTTGTAAACGTTCCGTGAGTCGCACTGACGAATTGAAGGTTTGACGAAAGCGAATCGATAACACGTACGGTTGAAAGCGTTGAATAACCTGCATTACCGACAATCAATTTGTACAAAACAGTATTTCCAATAAGAGCATTACCTGGCGATGCTGTTTTAGACAATGTAAGTTTGCCGGGAATTGCTACCGTCGTCGATACGATATTACTCTTCACCGTATCTTTTTGTCCGTTCGGATGTGTAACATAGGCAGCCGCAGTATTCTTGATTTGCGTGCCGTTCGGAGTCTGAGCAAAAATACTTGCCCACCCAGCAGAAACGGTCAGCGCTGCCGCGAGAAGAAGGTTTCGATATGTAATCTGTTTTTTCATTTTTTCTCATCGGCGTCCGTCCCGCATCGCTGCGGGACGGACATTCCAATGATTTTCGGAATTAGTTAATGACTACATTAAATTTAATCCATCCTTGTGTAGATCCATTCACCTGTCCGAAGTAACCGCCATTGACGACACCGAAGTTGTACGTCAAGATTCCACCACTTACATTCGAATCTGATTGTTTCGTCCAGACCGAATTATCCGGTGATGTATAGAGACTTCCCAATACATACGTTGTATTTGTCGGCACCAAATCGGTGATGACGACAGTGTTCGCATACCCGGAGCCTATATTTTGATATTGAACCACATACTGAAGCGTATCGCCCGGCTTGGACGAGCCATGCACTTTTGTTACGGTCTTTATTAAGTTTAATAAAGGAGCTTTTACATAAGTGATGGTATAGCCTATCGCTGTGTCGGCAGAATTGCTTACCGAAGCAAAATGATAGAATGCGCTATCCCGTGCTCTATCGGGCGTGTGAATGACCGGCGTTCCGCGAACGATATAATTAATCGTCGCATACTGATTCACACCGCCTGTTGTAGTCCACGATGAAATAAGAGAATCGGTTCCTGATTCATACTGTGCATCGCCATTCTTATCAAAATAGAATGTCCAGCCTAAAGAATTAGCACCTAATGAAGTAACGAAGTATGAGACATTAGCGGTATCTTTACGATTGCCGTTATTCGTAAGCTTCAGCACAAAGGTGTTCACATTACCGGACTGGATTGAATCCGCTTGGTGATTCGTCGAAAATGCACCACTGACTGTGTCGACAACCAATGACCATGCAAGCTTATCTATAACATTTGCATTTGCAGGACCCACAATTGGACCAGTTAACGGATATCCATTGATGCTGTCGGTAAACGCGATGCTGGCAGAGTTCGATATTAATGTTCCGGATGCCGTGCCGCTTACAACCGTTGCGAGAATATGGAAGCCAACACCCTTTCCGCCTAACAAAGAAGCAAGCGTATACTTAACTGTGTGCGCTCCGGTAAATGTTACCGTACCGCCGCCGGAATCCGCCACAGCAGAATTATATGTGACAGTTGAAGGCAGAGAGTCCGTGATGACTAAGTTCTGCACATGTGCCGTTCCGCTGTTGTAATAATTTACTTGATACGTAATCTGTGTACCTGGTTGAGGATTGTTAATATTAACAGTCTTGGCACCGGTCAGTGTAACCCGGGAAACCGTTACGGTGTCATGTTGATATGCATACAATACCGTCGAATCCTGCGGCTGTACCGTCACAAGCGATGTATCTTTTGTGCCGCTCACAGCCGATGGAGCTACGAATTCGCGAACTAAGAAATAGAACGAGCTATCTTCCGGTATCGTATCCGATACGGCGATAAGTCCATTCGAAGTATCTGCCCCAGTCAATACTCCACTGCGATTCATATCCTTATAAATCTGCGGTCCCCATCCGTGTTGACTGGTATACGTCAGATTGTATTTTTCCGTATTGTTGCCCGTATTGGTCAGTATTGCAGCGAATACTACGTATACACTGTCACCGACTATGCGGGAATAGCTTGAGGGAGTCAATGCCAAACCGACTTTTCTATCAACCGTCGTGGTAACAAGATTGGACATAACAGAATCCATATTTGCTCCGCCGGCGTTTTGATATTTTACTTTCGCCTGGTTTGAAATGACTGTCCCTGCGTGGGTGCCACTGGCTAATGCCATTACAGGAAGTAACAGTACGCACAAGAAGGCAAGCCCAAGAAGTACAGCATAAGAGGCTTTCATTTTATTTACCCTTTCGTAAATTTGTTTTGAATTTTTTTTGTTTTTTTCCATTTTAATTTTTCGTTTCATTCTAATTTTTTTCGTATCTCCTTTCAGCCGTCAGGCGGAGCCTTAGAAGGCTGCCGCGCCCGAATTTTGTTGAAATAGATGGTACTGAAATCCCACCGCGGGATCATCAGCGAGTTACAACTTTGTATTCCACCCATCTCTCTTCTCCTGGCTTTAAAAGCCGTTGATCAATCCAGTTAATATTAATGACAGCACCTGTTTGCGGCGCTGCCGCTTTTTTTCTTTCAAATGAAATCTTTGTTCCTTCTCCTGCGGCACTTCCTTCGATGTACGTCGTGCCTTCCGGAATCGGTCCGCTGACGCTCATATTGGCCGCATCATCGGTTCCGATGTTGTCATAATAAATTTTATAGGTCAGCGTATCGCCCGGCATAGTTTTTTGCTTATCGGGGACAGTCTCAACTGCAATCTTTGCCGCTGCCTTATGCGTTGTTAAATATGCCTGCAAGTTCACAGCCTGCCGGCCGACTGAGCCAGGGAAGGGAACCGATGTTCCGACAACGTCCAAAGTGAACAATGAAACCGCATGATTCTGTTCAACCTGAAGAGCCGATGTCGTGATGGTAAAGCTTTGCGGTTTCCCCTTCTTAAACGGCTCGGCAGTAATTTGCCTGGCTTGTTCAACAGCAACGATAAGCGCAGGACGGTCTGTTGTGAGAGGATCTATATTGGAGATCGAAAACGTGCGCCCTGACGATTTGAACAGCCCTTCTGCTTTGCCGTAGAATTTTGCATACACTTTGAAAGCTTTTGCCGATTCTAATTTGAAATCGATTCTGATCTGTTTTCCGGTTGGAAGATTTGCACTCTCAACGAGTTGAACTTCCCTCGTTAATTTCATATCGCCGTTGTTCCATGTCAACGATTCATTTCCGTAATATTCATCCAGCGTTACTTTCTTGATTACGGCATTTGTCGCTGCATCAAATATTTCCATCAACGTCGTTGATGGAAGAGATTGTGCGTTATCGCTATAGAGAATGCCGAACCTGCTGTCCGGGTTCTTTGCCGGAAGTTTGTCCAATTTCCCGGCTGCAAACGGAATGATGCCCGCATCCGGATTGCCGCTTAACACAGCCGCAGCAGAAAGCGTATATCCGGGATAATGGATGCTTACCTGAGCGCTTGCAATGGCTGCGGCCATGAGCAAAAGCGCCATGAGCTTAAAAAATGTTGTCATAAAAATTCTCCTTTATTGAATGACGACTTTAAAAACTATTGTACCCGATTGTCCGGGCGTTACTGTTCCGACATTAATCTGGAGCATGCCTCCGGAATATGTCGTTGCATCTCCGTCTGCTGCATCGGTCTGCGCCACACCATTAAGCGTGACTGAATTCGCGACGTAATTTGTATTATTTGGGCTCGGATCCGTCAGCGTCACAAACATCGCATTCGCTGTCCCGGTATTTTTATACGTCATCGTGTACGTAAGTGTATCACCGGGCTTTCCATGACTTTTATCGACTGATTTAGAAACTGTCATCAACGGATTAACAACTCCGCATATTAATTGAAGCGTTGCACCGGGGCCTCCATTTGCTGCAACTGTATCTTTATAAACGAGACACAATGTGTCCCCGCCATTCGCATTAAAGGTCACATTCTTGCCGCTTGTCCCTTTTGTTTTTCCGTATGCAGTGGGGATAGTTGCCGCAAATATCCCGGTGTTTATTCCCGTTTCCGTGAATGTCACGGTATCGACCTGTCCGTTCGAACTTGTATCGCGCAATGTATAGGATTCGGCAACGCTGGCGTTCTTATTTAAATCCTGATCAATAACCGTATCGATAATTGACAGGCCGGGTACGATAGATGAACTTCCTTTAAGCTGCGCCGTCGATCCGCCAATGATCGCGGTTTTTCCAACCATCGCTGCACCTGGTCCGCCGTTAGATGCAAGTGTGTCGGTATAGAAGAGATAGAGTGTATCGCCTGCTTGAGCATTAAAAGTTATATTCTTCCCGTTTGCGCCTTTCGTCATTCCGAAGACAGTAGGAACAGATGACGCGAAGACGCCTGTATTCACTCCGGTTTCTGTGAATGTGACCGTATCGATTTGACCGTTTCTGCTCGTATCGCGCAGCGAATACGTTTCCGCCACCGATGCGTTTCTATTAAGGTCCGCATCTATTAAAGAATCGATTGCCAAAGCGCCCGGTAAAATTGCCGAGCTTACTTTCAAAACGGCCGTATTTCCACCGATAACAACTGTCTTTGCGTACAGCCAGGCGCTGCCGCCGTTCATTTGTAGTGTATCATAATAGGCAAGTGTGATTGTATCGCCGGCTTGTGCGTTGAATTTTACATTCTTTCCGTTTGATCCTTTTGTAACACCAAACGTCGTTGGTATCGAAGCGGTGAAAATGCCGGTGTTCACACCGGTTTCTGTAAAGGTTACGGTATCAATTTGTCCGTTCTTGCTTGTATCACGAAGCGTGTACGTTTCTGCAAGTGAAGCATTTCTATTAAGATCGGCATCCTTTAACGTATCAAGAATGGTTGTGCCCGGCAGGATTGAAGGCGTTCCGGTCAATGCTGCAGTAGTGCCGCCCTTCACTCCTGTGCCAGCTTTCAAGGTAAGTCCCGGAGCGCCGTTTGTCGTAACGGTATCGATGTATGTAACAACTAACGAATCGCCCCTCTGAACATTAAAAACTCCGTTATTATTTACTCCTCCCGTCAAGCCGAATTTAGTATGAGCGTACCCCTGGAATATTCCCGTATTCACACCGGTTTCTGTAACCGTTATTGTTTCCAATTCCTTGGTGACGATGTTCGAATCGATAACCTGATAACTTTCTGCTAAAGAAGCATTTCTATTTAGATCAGTATCAGACACAGCGATTAAAACGGAATCACCCGGATAAATTGAAGTTTTATTCACTGTTAGTGTTCCTGGATGGCCTCCCAGCACGTGCGTCATTGCAGTCAGGAGAGAACCCGCACTGCCGTTTGCCTGCATGGTATCCATATACGATACGCGGAGCGAATCTCCTTGCTGAACATAGATATATCCAATATTGTTTGCTCCGGTAATTACTCCATAACGAGTGCTGACATATCCGGTAAACACGCTGTCGTTTACACTATTTTCCGTTATAGTGATATCCTGATATTGGTTTGTCACTTTATCGGAATCGCGCACTGAATAACTTTCTATGCCCAACGGATTCTTATTCAAGTCTTTGTCTTTAACGACAACCTGAATGGAATTCCAAGGATAAATCTGAGCGGTTGCGGCAAGTGATGCTGTATAACCCCCAAGCACCTTTGTTGTCCAGCTTATTGTTGCACTGGGACCGGATGAAGTGACGGCATCGAAGTACGAAATTCTAAGACTGTCGCCGCTTTTTACGTTAAAGGTGCCGTTGTTGTTTGTTCCCGCTGTCGTTCCGTATACGGTAGGAATGCTTCCTGTGAACACACCTGTATTAACTCCGGTCTCGGTAAATGTTATGTTTTCCACTTCGCCGGTAACTTTATTGGTATCGGCCAGTATATATTTTTCCGCAACCAAAGGATTTCTATTGAGGTCTGCATCCGTCAGTGTGTAGGAAATTGTATTCCCGGGATAGATCGTTGAAGTCCCCGTAAGAGTCGCCGTATTGCCTGCATTGACTATCGTTTTCCAGACACGAATTTGATTTGCAACTCCAAGTGAATCAAGTGCATCTTTATATAAAATCATTATCGAATCGTTGGGCTGGACATTGATCGTTACATTGTTGAAATTTGTACCGGCAGTAGTGCTGTATTTCGAAATAATCTTTCCCGTAAAGATACCGGTATTAACGCCGGTCTCCGTGAAGGTTACTGAATCACGTTCGTGCGAACTTTTTGCAGTTACAGAATCAATGACAATACATTTAAGAGTTTGTACTGTCGTTGCATTCGTATTCAAATCCTCATCGGCTAACGTGTAGTAAAGAGTATCCGCCGGCAGGATAGAGGATGGACCGGTGATCCTTCCGGTATGATTTGCGGATATGTACTGGGAAGTAACGGATGATGTTCTGAATCGCTGGGCATTGATAACCCAGGCAGTATCCCGCATCGTTGAGGTATTGGAAGTATCGATTACTTTAAACATCATCGAATCTGCCGCACCGGCTGCCAGCGGCGTAGGAAGCGTCCATGTGAAAATGCCGCCCGTTCCCGTCTTGGCTGCATAAACCACGCTCCCTGCATTGACGCTTCCTGAGGTGGAAACGAATCGATACCCGTACGCCGTATCATAGACGACCGTGGTGATCGACGAAGTAAAAGCTGAAAGATTTTTCACAACTATATGATATGTTGCCGTATCCCCGTACTTGCTTTTGCCGGCGTCAAAATATTTTGAAATGGAAAGATTAGGAGACGGAATAACGGCTACGCTGAGCTTTTGATTGACGGTTCCAGCCTGGACATGCGCAATATTGGTATATTGAGAATCGCTTGGAATAAACGTTGCGCCGAGAATCACTTTATAAGTTATTGTATCCGTTGCATTGACAATAATCGAATCGATCGTATTATAGGTAAGTGTATGACTTCCGTTGCCGATTGTTCCTCCCGGAGATGCAGGCGTAATACTGCCCGCAAGAAGAGTAAATGCCGTTGGGACCGTATCCACGACATTGACGCTCTTTGCAGTATAGTTGCCAACATTTTTTATTGTAAGCGTGTATTTCATCGTATCGCCAGCCGCGGGATACGTCTTGGCAGCATTGACGTTCACGCATGTTTTTGTCGATGTGAGGAACAACGGTGTATATATGGTTACGCTGTCTATCGCCGAATTATTCCATGGGCGGCGGTCGAACTGCGGGCTGGAGACCGTAGCAGTATTGTACATTGTCAACCCTGCCGTGGATGTAATATAATTTGCCGTGACGTATGCCGTGATTGCAATTGACGGTATAGCAACATTAGGTGCGTGAGATCCCGCATGCGTAAATTTATAAACCGGTTTTGACGTGCTGTCGACAGTCCATCCGGAACCAGTGTAAGAAATAAACTGTGCGCTGCTCGGCAGGCTGTCGCGCACGGTAACAGTTCCGGTTGTATCCGGTCCGTTATTCGCAGCAGTGAGCGTGTACTGAATTTGATTGCCGGCTATAATTCCGCCGTTGTATGCACCGCTCAGAACGGTGTGCGATTTTGTAATCGACATATCCGAATTCGAAGTATCGGAGACAGATATGACTTCACAACTCAGCCAGACGGCATCGCCGCCGCTCGAATACACTGAGGTCGCTGTTGTATCGCCGGAGTGTAAATACCTTGTTACGTCATAGGTATCGATATCGACGCCCCATGTCGTATCGGGCGTAAGCGCGTTGCTAACGGAATTGAACTGATTGTTGACAGGATTTACAGTGTCAGAAAGAATTTGTCCGTCGAATCCTAAGTTTTCAGAATATCCGTTTAGCGGAGCTGAATTTTCAAGGTCGCCTTCCCAGGTTATATGAGTCAGTTTTCCGTCGACGTGGCTGTAAGGAACGTAGAAATTGTTTGGGTTGAAAATAATCTCGCTGCCATAGAACGCTTCAAAGCCGTCATAAATATTAATTGTATGCCGGAGTTCGTTGGCACTCTGGTAGACCACAACCATGCCCCAGCCTCCGCACACGTTTTGGCTTGAGCACCATGGATTGCCTGTGTTGACTGTGAGGCCGGAAAAAGTATATGACCCGTTCCCTTTCCCTGCGACATAGGTCGTGACATCTGCAAATCCGGAAAACATCATGTTGCCATTGGCAGGATTGGGCGCTGTAAATTGGCGCGATGCAGGAGCAGTGTAAACTTGCGCGTCCAGATTTACAGTGTAGTCGGAAGTGGTGCCGGATCCGGCCCAATACAAATACGCGCCCACAATCGTAGAACCTGTAGGCACATTGAGGGTATAACTGCTGGACGTTGTTACCGCGCAAGCATTCACCGCATTTGAACTCGTACGTAACGAGCCGCCGATAACGGTGTAGTTCACCAATCCGGAAAAACTGTTATAGAGTGTGATGGGCGTTTGCGCCTGTAGATATCCCGCGCACAAAATCATGAATGTGCCGGCAAGAATCATCGGCCTGTACAAACGTACAAAGATCTTCATCGATGCTTTTGTTGCAATCAATATCGGATGAAGTTTTTTCATGAGTGAGAAAGTAAAATCCTTTTTATTTGTGTGAAACAATGTTCTTCAGATCTAAAAGATTTTCTTGGAGCACGGCTCGCTCCGCACCCGACGCTCTCGCCTCCACGTCTATTTCCGGATCATTATAGGGCGACATGAGAACGACGCGTGCATCCGGATGAACGGTCTTTATTTGTTTTGTTACTGTGAAGGCGTTCTTTTTTTTCATCTGTGTGTCCATTAAAACACAATCTGGTTTGAATTTTTTATATGCCTTCATAACATCGACGCCGCCGGTGCATTCATATATCTTATCGTAATATCCGTGCAGCAAATCGACGAGAAGCTTCCGAAATTGTGAACTGTCTTCAACAATGAGCAATCGTTTCATAGACAACCTTTCTTCCTGCGCATACTTCGCACTTCAAAATCATTATATTCGATGAAATGCAACATAGGAATGGACGCACAGAACAACAGATTTACACACTTAGGAACCTAAGTGTGTCTACCTATTTTTTCGATTTTTCTGGAAAGAAAAAAATGAAAGGATGAGGCTGCAATAAAAGGAGAAAAGCCTCAGTACTTAAAGAAGGGACTTATGTTCAATTGCAAATTTCAAGAGCGAATGACTTCCATGGATATCTAATTTATTGCAAATATTCGAACGGTGATTTTCGATCGTACGATAACTGACGTGCAGCGTGAGAGCGATTTCTTTGCTCGTTTTATTTTCGGCAATGAACCGCAAAACTTTTTTTTCTGTTACCGTAAGATCTTCCATCCTCGGTTTTCTTCGGATAAGAACGCGCGCACGGTCGTTGCGATTGACTAAGAGTTCGGAAATTGCAGGGCTGATAAAATGATGACCTGCCACAACTGTCTTCACGCTCATCGTAATATCGCTCACGGCGCATTCTTTTAACACATATCCTTTGACGCCGAGACTCATCGCTTCATTAAACATATCTTCGTCTTTATACATTGTTAAGAAAATAACTTCAACGGGGAGATTTCTTTTTTGAATGTCCCTTGCTACTTCCAGACCTGTCTTACGGGGCATTTCGATATCGAGCACAATGGCAGCCGGCTTGAGTTCTTCGATCAGTTCGAGCGCTTCAACTCCGTCTTGAGCCTCGCCCACAATTTCAAGTTCATGATCTATTTCAATTGCCTGCCGCAAACCTTTACGAAAAATCGGATGATCGTCCGCTATAATAATTTTAATTTTCTCTTTATTCATGTCAGTTCCCTCGTAATAATATTTCAATTCGGAGCGTTGTTCCCTTGCCGGGGAGCGAATGAAGCTCAAACGTCCCGCCCAATATTCTTATATGTTCCGCCATACTCTGGAATTCGATACCTCTGCGCTCCTGCGATTTTTTCCGTCTCTTTGCAGTCATAAATCCTGGTCCATCGTCGAAAACTTCAATAACGATGTACGGTTTCTTGAAGAGCACGGACATTCTGCATTCATTTGCTTTCGCATGTTTGGAAACATTTCCTACGCATTCCTGAACGATCCGGTACAGATGAATTTGCCATTCCTTCGGTACAACTTCATTTATTTCGTCGATATGGACATCGAATTTCGTGGAAGATACTTTTGCAATACGCGTTGTAATCGACTCGAGCGCTTTTTTCAGCCCGAGTTGATCAATCTGGTACGGACGAAGATTATACGATATCTCCCGTGTTTGATCGATCGCATGAGAAGCGGCAGACGATATCTCCTCCATTTGTTCAAGAATGTTTTTTTTCTTCGGTTCCTGAAGCGCCAGCAGAGCCCTGTTTTTGATAATTAATAGTTCCTGTCCGATGCTGTCATGGAGCTCCGACGAGATAATCCTTCGTTCCTGTTCTACAGAGTCTATCAATTTTCTTGAGAATTCCAAGTGTTCCAATTCCTTTTGAAGCCGTATTCTCTTTCTTTGGTAGTAGAGGAGAAAACCGCTGAGCACGACGATGAAAAAAACGGAACCGCGGAATTTCCACGTTCCCCACCATGGCGGCGGAACGGTCATATCAACCATCGCGCCCGTTTCATTCCACAGACCGTTGTTTGCAGCTATGACCTGAAATCGATAATCGCCCGGCGGCAGTCCGGAGTAAAATGCCGACCGCCGCTGCCCTGCAACGACCCAATCGTTTTGCAGTCCCTCTAATCTGAATTTGAATACCATGTGTTGATAATCCGAAAAGCTCAGCGCCGTATATTGAATTTCTATATGTTGATTTCCATAAGGAATTATTATTTTCGGTCCGGTCGAATATTCCTTTTGATTGACAATAACCCGTTCGATGTGAACAGGAGGAACGTGCGCATCTGTAATGGACGCGCTGGCAAGCGGTAATATTGCAAGTCCTTTGACTGTTGGAAATAAAATACGGTCATCCTTAGTCTTCCACGCAGCGGGCTGGAAACCGCCGTTTGTTTCATCGCTTAGTAAGCCTTCTTCAATACCGTATGCCGTACAATAAATTTCCGAAATCCGGTCATTGATATAATCGACCAGCATCCGGCGGTTTACGCAATAAATTCCCCGGTTACAGGTCATCCAAAAGCAGCCTTTGCCGTCATCGACGATAGCAGAAACGACATTATCGAACAAGCCGTTCTTTGTTGTTATCGCCTTAAAAATACCTTCCGAATACGACAACAATCCGCCCCCGTATGTGCCGATCCAAAGGATCCCGTCCGAATCCCTGTAAATCGATCTTACATAATTATTTGTTAACCCGTCTGCTATAGTATAGTTTGTAAACCTGCCTTTGACAAAATGCGAAAGTCCTCCCAGCGTACCGATCCATAATGAGCTGTCATGATCTTCATAAATATAGCTGATATTGTCGTTGACCAATCCGTCTTTGTGAGTGTACGATGTAAACGTTCCTTTGCGATAGACATCAAGACCGCCGCCGTTCGTTCCGATCCAAAGATTACCTGTTCGATCGGCTTTGAGGGCGAGGATAATATTATTTGTCAATCCGTTCCGGTCGTTAAAGACCTTGATGTCGTTTCCTTTCAAGTAATAGAGCCCGTCGCCGTACGTTCCGACCCAAATACCGCCTTGCCGATCCTCCGCAAGCGACCATACACAGACAGGCGGAGCCTGTCGACGCAAAGGTATCCATGATATTTTACCGTCCGGAAAAATTTTATTAAGTCCCCCGCAATTTGTACCGACCCAGATATTGCCTTTCGTATCTTCCATGACAGGCTCGATAATTTCATTGGAAAGGCCCTGGTCGGTTGAAATAATTGAAATCTTTTTTTCCTTGATCTGGATCAACCCATTCCCCTCGGTACCGAACCAGCGATTTCCCTCACCATCGATAAACGCACAACGGATATGAAAGCCGTTCTTGCCGTTAGGCAGAGCATACGATGTGAATTGAGATTTTGAAAATTCCCGGCCCCCGTCAAAGAGTCCTCCATCAATCGACCCGAGCCAAAAACAATGGAGGCTGTCTTCAATCATACGTTCATATTCCCGTTTAATGCGGAACGACATAGAATATTTTGTTTGAGAGACCGAATGATCCGTTGCAGCACCTATATTCTGTCCATCGCGGAACCATAATCTTTTTTCGTGATCTTCGCAGAGAAAAACATGAGCGCCGAATCTATTCTGTGTGCGAAAAACCACCTTCTCAAAATTTCCATTCTCTGCTTTTCTATAGACACCCCCGCCTATATTAGCCCACAGAATACCTTGAGAATCTTTAAAGAGAGAGTAGACCCAGCGGTGATCCTGCGGCGCCTGCAGCGGTTCGTGCCGGATTGAATCGTGAAAGATGCTTTGTATTCCGTTCCGTGTTCCGATCCAGACTCGTCCCGATCGATCTGCACATAATGCCGTAATTACTTCATCGTCGAGTCCGTCGGCTCCCGTAAAATTTCTGATGGAGTCGTTCCGGAAACGCGCCAATCCTCCTCCTTCTGATCCAATCCACAACGTTTGCTGATCGTCGAAGAGAAGGGAAAGAATTCGATTCGACAGCATTTTATTGTCGATGACATCGATATGTGCAAATTTTACTCCGTCGAATTTTACCAGCCCGCTGAATGTTCCGAGGATTAAATAGCCTTCCCGGTCCTGGGCAATGGCATTGACGGAGTTCTGCGGCAAACCTTTCGTCGTCGTCCATTGATTGAGGATATACTGGGCAGGTAAACTTTGCGAAAGAAGAACGAGGCAAGCAAGAAGAGAAGCTATCCTTCTATATCGAATCATCATTTTCCCAATTGTATTCATAGAAGCATCGATTCATTTGGAGCCCATTTTAGTTGGAGCCCATCTAAAAGATGGACTCCAACTAAGAGCGGGAAACAAAGCGTCTGCACACTGCCCGTTATCGTTTCGTCTGGAGAATCGAGCGTATTTCAAACATGAGAGCCTCGCATTGTTCCTCTTCGACAAGATACGGAGGAAGCAGGCGCAGCACCGTTGTATTCGTACAATTTGCAAGGAATCCGCGCAGGAGCAATTCATCAACAAGAGGCTGAGCATCTTCATATAGTTCGATGCCGATCATGCAGCCGATGCCGCGCACTTCCTTTATCCTCCGTGGAAAATCTATCTGGAGTTCCAGGGCTTTGGATTTGATTGAGACGCCGATATCGGATGCTTTATTCATGAGTTTCTTTTCAAGGATCTCATCTACAACAGCACACCCTGCCGCGCAGGCAACAGGATTGCCGCCAAACGTCGTGCCGTGCGAACCGCCTGCAAAGATATCGGCCACGCGGCCGTTTCCGAGGATTGCACCCAGAGGCAGACCGCCGCCGATGGCTTTGGCCAAAACGACGATGTCGGGGTGAACATCGAAATTCTGAAATGCAAAAAATTTTCCGGTTCTCCCAACTCCCGTTTGGATCTCATCGGCAATAATTAAGAAACCGAATTGCTTTTGCAGTGCAGCTAAGCTCTTGACGAATTCAGCGCTGACGACATTGACTCCTCCTTCACCCTGGATGAACTCGAGAATGACGGCGAGCGTCGTAGTACCGGCTTTCCGGATCAGGTCTTTAACGTTATTGAATTCCACGGAATCGGTATCCGGCAAAAACGGTTCATAACCATCCCGGTACTTCGGCCTTTCCGTCAATGACAAAGCCCCCATCGTTCTTCCATGAAAAGAATTGGTCATGGAAAGCAGGCGCGTCTTGCCGTTTTTCTTGCCCCATTTCCGGGAAAGTTTTATTGCTCCCTCGACCGCTTCCGTGCCGCTGTTCGAGAAAAAGACCTTTTCATATCCGGTGAGTTTCAAGAGCCGTTCCGCTAGTTCAACCTGCGGCTCCTGAAGAAAATAGTTCGAAACATGCATATAGCGGTGTATTTGTTTTTCCACGGCGGCGATGATGCGGGGATGACAGTGGCCAAGCGCATTTACGGCAAGTCCGCCAAAAAAATCGGTGCAGCGCTTGCCGTCTTTTGTGTATATGTAGACGCCTTCAGCCCTTTCTATTTCGAGCGGCAGGCGATGATAGGTATGAAAAAAATATTTTTCATCTTTTTGAAACCACGTCTCAGACACGTTATTCCTCGCTTGTTAATTTTTGAAACACGGAAAAGAGAAGTTTTACTTTTTCTTCAAGTTCACCGAGAGACCCGTTGTTATGCAGAACATAGTCCCCCTTCGCCGCTTTTTTTTGCGGATCAATCTGAGCATGCATGCGGGCTCGTATTTCATTCTCATGAATATGATCCCGTTCCTGTACACGCCGAATTCGAACAGACTCCGCAGCATCGACGACTACAACGGCATCGAGATATCTGTCCATGCCGGATTCATAAACCAGCGCCGCTTCGACAATTGCCATTGTGTGGCCTGCTTCCTGCAGGCGGGCTGTCCGGCGAGCAATTTCTTTTTGTACGGCAGGATGCAAAATCGCCTCGATCTTTTTACGCATCGGGGGGCTGGAAAAAATTTTAGATGCGACAAATGCCCGGTCCAAATTCCCTTCGTAGCTGTATGCTTCCGGGCCCAGTGCAGAAACGAGTTTTTTCCGGACCGCGGCATCAGCTTCGCTTATTTCTTTAGACAGATCATCGGCAAAAAGGACAGGGATGCCGAGACGGGAGAACATTTCCACGACAACGGATTTTCCACTGCCGATTCCGCCGGTTACACCGACCGTATAAAGAGATTTTTTTTTCTTCACCATCGGTTCTGCCCTGCTTTTAAACGCTGCCGGTTTTTTTGAAGATTATCCTCATATCTATTCGATGCAACGGAATCCGGATATCCGCTATCACGAATTATTTTGCCACCGCAATCGACCGGAATTCCCGTACAACGACAACTTTGATTTGCCCGGGATATTCCATTTCCTGTTCTATTTTATTAGCGATATCGTGCGCCAATTGATCGGCTGCTGCGTCATCTAATTTGTCATGGCTGACGATAACACGAACTTCACGTCCTGCCTGAATAGCATACGTATTCAAAACGCCGTTATACGATTTTGCTATGCTTTCCAGTTTTTCAAGCCGTTTGATATATTCCTCGACGGACTCACGGCGTGCACCCGGGCGCGCGCCGCTGATGGCATCGGCTGCCTGAACAAGCGCGGAGATCGGATGCTCCATAGGAATATCCTCATGGTGTGACCCGACGGCATTGCACACGATCGCATGTTCGTCGTATTTTTTGCACAATTCGTATCCGAGTAATGCATGAGGCCCCTCTACGCTCTTGTCGATTGTCTTGCCTATATCGTGGAGCAGCCCGGCCCGTTTCGCAAGCATCGGATCGAGACGCAATTCCGATGCCATTATCCCGGTTAAGTATGCTACCTCAATACTGTGCTGCAGCAAATTCTGACCGTAACTCGAACGGTATTTCATCTTACCGATATGTTTGACGATTTCCGGATGTGCAGTATGAAGTCCGATTTCCAGCAGTGTATTCTCGCCGGTGTGAACGATCTCTTCTTCCAGTTCTTTGCGCACTTTTTCGACGACTTCTTCAATGCGAGCCGGATGGATGCGCCCGTCGGCAATCAGCCGCTCGAGAGCGAGACGTGCAACTTCTCTCCGGAACGGATCGAATCCCGATAAAATGACGGCTTCGGGTGTATCATCGACAATGACATCGACACCTGTAGCCGCTTCGAACGCACGAATATTTCTTCCTTCGCGTCCGATGATGCGGCCCTTCATTTCATCGCTTCCGACATTTAAAACGCTGACTGTTGTTTCCAGCGTAAAGTCCGCAGCAGAGCGCTGTATAGCCTGAACGATCGCTTTTTGAGCTTCTTTTTTGGCTTCAACGCGTGCAGTATCGCGCATATCTTTCAGCATCTGCACCGATTCCGACTTTACGGATTCGATAAGGTTCTGATGGAGGTATTTTTTTGCCTCCTCCCGCGTTATACCGGATATTTTTTCAAGACGCAAATTCTCGTCTTCAACGAGCCGTTCAATTCTTTCTCGCGTTCGATTACACGTTTTTGCCGATCCGCCAGATCTCTGCCGGCTGATTGCAGAGCGGTTTCTTTTTTAGTCAGCAGGTCGAGCTTGCGTTCGACATTTTCCTCGCGGTTGGCAATTTGTTTTTCGTATGCTTGAAGCTTATTACGCCGGCCCTGCGCTTCGTTCTCAAATTCCTTTTTCTTTTTGTACGATTCGTCCTTCACTTCCAGCATTTTTTCGCGCTTTGCCGTGACAGCTTCTTTTTCCGCTTCTTCAATTATTTTTTTTGCATGGTCTTCAGCACCTAATATCTTGTTGTGACCGCTTCGCGCGTTGAGAAGCCATCCGAGAAAAAACGATCCGCCTCCGATCACAGCACCTAATAATATTAAAATATATGGATCCATATATATATCCTCTTTCCGGAATCTTTAAAAACAAAAGCCGCACTCATCACCTCAATCAAATGTATTTGAAAGAACCTCTTTCCAAACACAGTGGGTACTTGCCAAAGTATTTCACACTTCCACGATCCGCTCTTCCCGATTGAAAATCGGGAGTCGTCGCAGATTCTTCCGGATCCCGAAGAAACCGGAAAAGTGGCATGCGCTCCACGCTTATGAGTCAAGTTCCCATATTAACAGAATTGTAAGGTTCTTTAATATGAGTTGATTAAGGCCGATGGTGCGGCTGCAAACATTTTCGCACGTTTTGAAAAAGAACATTGCGGCGGTTCTACAGAGATACGGAATTCGTCGGCTCTGCAACCAAGCAATTATCCAGATAATTGGAAAGTTTTTCGATTTCCACCTCGATATGCTCGATATCGAGAGTATTCTTATCCTGCTCTTTCATCAAATCTTCAGTAATATTCAACGCAGTAAGAACAGCGACGGTCAAGGGCGGTTGTTCGGGAATCTTATCATGAATCTTCGTCAGCATACCGTCAACGTATAAGGCGACACGTTTTGTGAAATCTTCATTTTCCCCGCGCAGGGGATATTCGTTTCCAAAAATTTTAACGCGAATACTTTTGCCGTTCATTGCTTGGGTCAATTCTATAGAAATTATCGAATCGTTCACTCTTTTATACAGCGACCGCAGCCAGCCTTACTCACAAGCGTGAATTGATTTTGACAATCAACTCCTTCAGGCGGATTTTGAGTGCGTCTGTTTCCTCCTTTGATAAGAGATTGTGTCCGTTTGATTGTGCTTCACTGAGCTGGACACGTATTTGTTCGAGCTCACTCAGCTTGCTCCGGAGCTCATTCATTGTCTGATGCTCCTGTGATGCTAAACTCGCAATTCGATCTCGAAGTTCCTTGTTTTCAGACTTCAAGCGAATAAGCGAATCCGAAACGAGGCGCGCTTTCTCCCATAATTTCTGGAGAGCTTCCTCCATGCGCCTCATGTTCTGCTTTTGTTCAGGTTCAGCTTCTATGTGCTGCTCAGGCAAATTCCGCTCCTGTTTTTCCTATGGTGGACACGGTAAACCCGTGCTTTAACTTCGTAAGATTCCCTTGCATCGATGCTGAACAGTTTGTATGATAACAGCCATAGTCTCGTCGATTTCATCGTCTTTTAATGTACGATCGGATGCTTGAAATTCCAAAGCGTACGCAAGACTCTTTTTGCCTTTGCCAAGCTGTTCACCGATGTAAACATCGAACAACGTAACCTTCTTCAACAATACTCCTCCCGCTTCGTGCAGAACTTCCTCCACTTCCTGCTGCGGAAGATCCCCGTCCACGGTAAAAGCTACGTCTCTCATGACTTCCGGAAACTTCGGCAAGGGAGAAAATTGCCGCTTGGTAATCCAGTTGTCACAAATCGTTTCGACACTTAATTCACAAACATAAACCGCTTCATCAATATCGAGTTTTACGGTTGTCTGCTTTTTTATTTCCCCAAAGAACCCGGCATAAACGCCATTTATTTCAATGCGTATGCCCTGTTCAGTTAAAGGGTTATCGGTATCATAATAAATAAAACGATAGTTGTCAAGGTTAAACTTCTCCAGCAGAGCCGAAACATGACCCTTCAAGTCAAGGAGATCAAACTTACGCTGCGGAACGCCGTAACTCAATATCCCCGCGGCTCCGCTTAAAAGCATAAGCAGCCGTTGTTCCTCTTTATATACGGAAAGGTCATCCGGCAATGCATCGGAAAGCTTTGAAAAAACGTTTCCAATTTCGAAAACTTGCAAATCCTTTATACCGTAATTACGGTTATGAGCCGTAACTTTTAGCGCTCCGGGAATCAAACTTGTCCGCAAAACCCCCATTTCGGCGCTGACGGCATTGATGACCTTGATTGGCTCTGCACTGGCAAGCAATGCGGTTCCCTCATCGTAAAGTCCGATTGTCAGAATTTCATGGAAACCAGTTCCGATCAGATATTCGCGAAGACGATCTTCAAAAAAATCCGTTCTTACATTTGCAGTAAAATCGATGGAAGCGTGGGTTTTAGTTTCTATATTATCATAACCGTACACTCTTGCCGCTTCCTCTATAATATCGATTTCCTCGACGATATCATTTCGGTAGCTGGGAACGGTGACCGCAAGCTCGTTGTCCGAAACGGATCGAGTCTGCAATCCGATCTTTTCCAGAAGCGCGCTTATCCGCTCCTTCGTCAAGTTTATTCCGACGACCGAATTTATCCGGGAAATGCGTGCAGTCACGACGAGCGGTTCCTGCCTGCCGGGATACGCATCAAGTACGCCGCCCAAAATTTCACCGCCGGCAAGTTCTTGAATCATTTGTGCGGCACGATCGACTGCAGCGGCGGTCATACCGATATCAGCGCCGCGTTCGAACCTGTACGACGCCTCGGTTGAAAGTCCCAAATATTTTGAAGTGCGGCGAATGGACGACGGGTCGAAATACGCTCCCTCAATAAGCACATCGACTGTCGAATTGCTGATCTCCGTATTTGCCCCTCCCATGACGCCGGCCACGGCGATAAATTTTTCCGCATCGCAGATCATCAGCGTTCCCGAAGGCAGTATTCGTTCTTTGCCGTCAAGAGTTGTAAATCGATCACCCTCCTTCGCCGTACGGACAACGATCGTATGACCCGCAAGCGTATTGTAATCGAACGTGTGAAGAGGATGTCCCGTTTCCATCAGAACGAAGTTGGAAACATCGACGACATTATTAATGGGACGAACGCCGATTGACGACAGCAGATCCTGCAGCCATTTCGGCGACGGCGCGATTTTTACGTTTAGAACGACGCGCGCCGAATATCTCGGGCAACCTTTTGCGTCTTCGATTTTAATCGATGCCGCCTCATGTGCGGGACGTTCGCTTTCATCGAACGCCACGGCAGGAATCTGAATTTTTTTATCGGCGAGTATGGCAATTTCCCGCGCGACTCCGATATGGCTGAGGCAGTCTGCACGATTCGGCGTAATGCCGATTTCATAGATCACGTCATTTTTACCGAGATACTCGGCAAGCGGGGTGCCCGGTTTTGCAGCGGCATCGAGAACCATTATGCCGCTTGCGTCGGTTCCCAGTTCCAGTTCCACCTGCGAACAAATCATGCCGAAAGATTCAAAACCGCGTATCTTTGTGCGCTGAATGACGAACGGTTTTCCTTCCGGATCGTGTTGATTATACGGCACGACCGCACCGATGAGCGCCACTGCGACCTTCTGACCTGCCGCAACATTTGGAGCACCGCAGACGATATCAAGAACCGAAATCCCGGCATCGACCTTGCATAATGAAAGTCTATCTGCCTTCGGATGCTTTTCCTTGCTTACAACTTCGCCGACGACAAATTTCTCGTACTTCTTCGATAGATCTTCATAGCTTTCAATTTCCAGGCCCAGCATAGAAAGCTCTTCCGAGAGACGATCCGGCGGAAGATCGAATTCAACAAACTTTTTCAGCCAATTTTGTGAAACTTTCATAATTTTAGATAATATGTTTTTTGTATTCTTCGAGATCTTTTTCTGTCATCTGTTCTTGCGGAACAAGACGATAATGCCTTTCGACTGAAATTTTTATACCATCATCAGTTTCTTCCAGCTCAAACATCGCGATCGTATGATCATTCATAAACTGCGATGCGATAGGCCGACATAGAAGCGAAGGAAACTTTTCTTTGCAAAGTGCAAAATCTTGTTCAATCTGTACGACGCCGAGTTTATCCTTCTTTCCTTTTGCCTGAACAGGTATTACATAATGTGCTCCATGTCTATCCAACCCAATATAAATTTCGTCAGTTTCGACCTGTCCCATGTCGGCAATTGATGTCCGCAAATGGCTTTGCAGCGAATAACATGTGATTCCTGTAAACATATCAACTAAACGATTATATCTTACCTTTGCCAGTAAAGCTTGTTCGTCCGACAAAGCATATTTTGCTATTATACCTGGCGTGGAGTCCGGGATTTTAATTTCCGCCATTGATTGAGGAACAATGTTTGTTAATCCGGCTGCTACAAACGCATAGATTGCTTTTCCCTTAGGACGAATAATCCATTGCCTGCCTTTCGGCGCTTTTTTTATAATCGACTCCGGTAAATCCGCCCTGTATCGAAAGCTATAGACAAGATCCCCTAAATTTTTAGGCAAAATGATCTTAAGCTCTTTCGCAACACGTTCAATGTCTTCTCGTTTGAAAATTACTTCATGGCCGCCTGCACGGTAATTATTTAAAAAAATCTTCTCGATGATCTTCGTATATCGATTCTTGGATGATTCCATCTTCAGATTCCTTATGACGGACTTCTCATAATGAGAACATTTTCATCGATCTGGTTTTTTGTTGCAGTCGCTAATCGTGTTCTCCATAATTCGATTTCCTCGACATGGTATCCAATTCGCTCCACAATCTCTGCCAATAATTTTGCCGTGCGTATATGAGTCCTAAAAAAAGACATCTGATCTCCAACCACATAAGCAAGACGTGCATTTGGTTTTAATAATGGTTTCAAACTTTCAAAATGTTTATACATTCCGCCGAAATAATGACGTACAATTTTTTGATACATTTTTTCAAAACCTGACGTCTTTTTTAAAGCCAGACGTTTGCTTTCAATCGAGTCGGCGAGACGGTTAATGGAGGCAAAATCGCGAATATATTCAGCGTCATTGTCGGCGACAAAAATATTGCGAGAATTACTTCTCAGCAATTGTTCTTTCAACGCCCGTAATTCTTTTTTATTCGTCAGCAAGCCGAGGATAATACTTTCAAGACGCGTCGTGCGCGTATAGTCTTTTTCGTTCGGATAAGGCGGTGATGTAATCACAAAATCAATTTGTCCGTCTTCGTTCGACAGACATTCCCGCACACGTCTGGCATCTCCACAAAGGATTCTCGTAGAGCCGTATTCCATAGATTTAGCTTCAAGATCGCAAATCATTTTATCTACGAGTTGATAAAAATAATCCAAAACTTCAGCGGTTTTTTTCTTTTTCCCTGTATAGATTTCCGGACCGAATGCAATATTACTTGCATGGTTCACGGTCATGTTCGCAAGTGCAAGTAAAAACAGATTACGAACTCTCTCGTCCTCCACTCTTAAAATCGATTCCCTTAAGATTAATACTTTTTTTAAGGGTTGCGGGCTTATAAAGTCTTTCGGAAGGATTTTTAACTCGTCATCCGATAATTCCGGCAAAGAATTTAACGGCTTGTTTTTTTTAGGTACAATGAAAAGAGATGTATTTTCATAATATCCTTCCCTCTCAAACGAACTAACGGCTGTAGCAATGACATCACGAAAAGATTCCTGAGCATCGACGATCGACACTTCCCATTCGGTCTTAACCTTCGATGCAAGAAAAGCCATCGGATTAGCTTCTAATCCAACGCTCGCAATATTCAATTTTTTACACTCGACATTCGTCGTTCCGGTACCGCAGAACGGATCAAGAACGGCATGATAATCGGATATTCCAAATTTATAAATATAGTAACGCACAAGATGAGGCGGATATCCTAAAACAAATTGATACCAAGAATGAAACGCTCGATCGCTATCCAGCGTCTGGTTCCTCAGTGTATTCCCTATTTCTTGGATATTGTGCACTTCGTTACTTTCAAGCCTCAGAACTGATTCAGAAACCGCAAGTCATTCTCATATAGAATTCGTATATCGTCGATCGTATAGCGCAGCAGAGCTGTGCGCTCGATTCCCATGCCGAAAGCGTAGCCGGTGTACTCTTCAGGATCGATGCCGCCGTATTTCAATACATGCGGATGCACCATACCGGAGCCGAGCACTTCTAACCATCCTGAGCTTTTGCAGATACGGCATCCTTTTCCTCCGCAGATGAAGCAGGTAATATCCATTTCCGCACTCGGTTCCGTAAACGGAAAAAAACTCGGGCGGAACCGGTATTTGATAGAGCTGCCGTAAAACTGTTTTGCAAACGCCACGAGTGTGCCTTTAAGCTCGCTGAAGGTCACGCCTTTATCGATAAACAATCCTTCGATTTGATGGAAAGCCGCAAGGCTGCGAGCGCTTGTCGCTTCATTGCGGTAAACCCAGCCCGGCATAATGGCGCGGATGGGCGGTTTCTGCCGTTCCATGACGCGGATTTGAACGGGCGAGGTATGCGTGCGCAGGAGAATCTTATCCGCTATAAAGATCGTGTCCTGCATATCGCGTGCCGGATGATCGGGGGGAAAGTTCAATGCCTCAAAATTATAATAATCGCTCTCAATTTCCGGCCCGGACTCGACGGAAAATCCCATACCCACGAAGATCCGCTTCATTTCTTCCATCACCTGTGTAATGGGATGTTTCGTTCCGCGCGGAACCGGCCGGCCCGGCAGCGTTGCATCGAAAGAAATTTTTAGTGGAGCGGTTTTTGCCTCAAGCGCACTTTTTCGTTCATCGAATTGCGCTTGCATACTTTGGCGGAGTTCATTCAGCAGCTTGCCAAACGCGGGCTTTTCCGCAGCAGGAACATCTTTCAGCGCCTCAAACAACTTGGCAATGTGCCCGCTCCGGGAAAGAAATTTGACACGCACCCCATCGAGATGCCGGAGATCGCCGGCTTGAGAAAGTTCCGCGAGAAAATCCTGCTTTATCTGTTCTGCTCGTTCTTTCATAGTGTACCAAGAAAATCTTGATTGGTGGCAGCGCACGGAAACGCTTTTATAAAAACAAAAATCTTCCTTCCGTATTCATAATCTCCCGGTAGGCGCGAAGAGCGCCTTCCGGGAGTACAATCGGAGGAGAAGATTATTCTTATGCTGTTGCGAACTTTACGACTTCGGCAAACGCATCCGGGTGACTTGCCGCGAGATCGGCAAGAACCTTGCGGTTGATGCCGACTTGTTTCTTTTCCAGCGCCGCAATCAGCTTCGAATACGTTATGCCGTGGATACGCGCACCGGCATTGATACGGGCGATCCATAATTGGCGAAATTCCCGTTTCTTGGTTTTACGATGCCGGTATGCATGCTGACCGGCTTTATCGACGTGATGTTTGGCAACAGTCAGTACTTTGCTTCGAGCGCCCCAATAACCTTTCGCCTGGGCCAATATTTTTTTTCGCCGGCGATGGGACGCCACTTTATTTTGTGAACGTGGCATGGATCTACCTTTCTAAACTATGCTGATAAAAATCGACGAATTTTATACGCTTCGGTTTCAGCAACCAATCCCGGTTTCCGCAAATGGCGTTTCCGTTTGGTCGACTTGCTTGTGAGAATGTGACTCTTAAATGCCTTCCGCCGTTTTACTTTGCCTGTAGCCGTCACCTTAAAGCTTTTCGCGGCGCTGCGGCGGGTTTTCATTTTTGGCATACGCTCTATCCTTCTTTTGGTTGTTTATTGACTTCTGAAGTTTTTTTCTTTTTTTCCGGTACGAAGATGGTGATCATCTGCCGGCCTTCCATCGCCGCTTCCTGTTCTAAGCGCGCAATATCGGATATTTGTTCACTGAACCTGCCGAGCAACTCTCTTCCTTGGTCCTGATATGTAATCTCCCGGCCTTTGAAAACGACCGTTGCTTTCACCTTATCGCCGTTCATTAAGAACTCGCGAGCATGCCTTACTTTAAATTCAAAATCATGCGTATCGGTATTGGGATGAAACCGGATTTCTTTGACATGCGTTATATGCTGATGTTTTTTCTGTATTTTATCCCGTTTCGCCTGCTCGTATCGGTATTTTCCAAAATCCATCAGCTTGCAAACCGGCGGAGTTGCATTTGGAACGATTTCTATGAGATCCGAAGTACGCTGCTCTGCAATTTTCAGCGCTTCGCTGATCGATAATATTCCTAATTGTTCCCCGTCATCTGTAACCACGCGAACTGACGGCGATTTGATCTCGTGGTTGACACGCGCTCGCTCTTGTTTAATAACGCAATCTCCTACGTTGTGAGTGATTTTGTCTTGATGTTTTCAAGAATCGTCGCAGCAAATTCTTCCATCGTTGCCGCACCTTGATCGCCTTTTTTATGCCGTCGGACAGAAATCGTCCGGTTCGTTTTTTCCTTTTCGCCCACGACTGCCATATACGGAATTTTTTTCGTTTCCCAATCGCGAATCTTGTGACCTATCTTTTCGTTGCGCTCGTCAAGTTCCGCGCGAATACCGGCCGATTGAAGTCTCTGCAGCACTTCTTTGCCGTATTCTACGAACGCATCCGCAATCGGCAGAACAACCGCCTGCACGGGAGCAAGCCACAGCGGGAATTCTCCCGCAAAATGTTCGATAAGAATTCCAACAAACCGTTCGAGCGAACCGAACGGCGCCCGGTGAATAATTACCGGCCGGTGTTTCTGGCCGTCGCTTCCGATATATTCAAGCTCAAAACGTTCGGGCATCACGTAATCGACCTGCACGGTACCAAGCTGCCATGTCCGGTTCAGCGCATCCTTCACCATAAAATCGATCTTCGGCCCGTAGAAGGAAGCCTCCCCGACACCTATAAAATAATCAAGTTTCATCTCATCCGCTACTTCGCGAATCTCGCGTTGCGCTTGTTCCCAAAATTCCGCCTTTCCGCCGTATTTTTCAGTGTTTTTATCGTCCCGATACGACAGGCGCGTAGAAACACTCATGCCGAATGTCTGAAAGACCAATTGCGTCAACTCGACAACGGATTTCACTTCTTCCTTTAGTTGGTCATGTGCACAATAGATATGAGCATCGTCCTGTGTAAAGCCGCGCACGCGCGTCAGGCCGTTCATTTCTCCGGACTGTTCATAGCGGTACACGGTACCGAACTCTGCCAGGCGCAGCGGCAAATCGCGGTATGAACGCGGTTTTGCCATATACACCTGATGGTGATGCGGACAATTCATGGGCTTGAGAAGGTACAACTCCCCGTCTTCTAATTGAATCGGAGGAAACTGGGAGTCTTTATAATACGGATAGTGCCCCGAGGTCTTGTACAATTCCAGATTGCCGATATGCGGAGTAACAACCGCTTGATATCCCCGCTTGCGCTGTTCCTCACGTAAAAAATCTGTAAGCGTTTCACGAATGATGGTTCCCTTTGGCAGCCAGACCGGAAGCCCCGGACCGATTTTGGGCGTCAGTAAAAACAACTCGAGTTCCTGTCCAAGCTTGCGGTGATCGCGCCGCTTTGCTTCTTCCAACTGGAATAAATATTCATCCAATTCTTTTTTTGAAGGAAACGTAACGCCGTAAATGCGCTGAAGCATTTTATTTTTTTCGTTCCCGCGCCAATAGGCCCCGGCAATGCTCAATAATTTTATCGCTTTAATTCTTCCGGTCGAAGGGATATGCGGACCGTAACACAAATCGGTAAAGTTTCCGTGATGATAAAGGCTGATCGTCTGCCCTTTCAGCCCTTCCAGCAATTCCAGCTTATACGGATCCCCTTTTTTTTGGAAAAAGGACTCTGCCTGCTCCCACGGCGTCTCTTCGCGAATATAAGTCACATCACGATTGGCAAGCTCGTACATTTTTTCTTCGATCTTCTGCAGATCTTCCTGTGTCAGCTTGTACTCTCCGAGATCGAGATCGTAATAAAATCCGTTTTCGATAGCGGGACCTATGCCGAATTTCGCGCCGGGATAAAGAGCTTCGACGGCCTCTGCCATAAGGTGGGCCGAGCTGTGCCAGTACGCATCTCGTCCTCCCGTATCGTTCCATTTTAAAATTCTTAAGAGAGAACTTTTATTGATCGGACGAGAAAGATCCCGCACCTCGCCATCGACTTCGACAGCCAGAGCTTCTTTCGCAAGTCCTTTACTGATACCGGAAGCGATTTGGAATCCGGAGACACCGGAATCGTACTCTTTCGTTTTCCCATCCGGGAATGTAATTGTAATTTTTTCCATCTTCGAGATAAAAAAATCGGAACTCTGTCCGATTATCGTGAACATTTTCTTACGGCAGCAACTCCGCTATCTCGAGAGAAGCTTGAGAATTCGCTGTTTTTGCAGCCGGCCCGCCGATATTCAGGCAGGACTCTTCGGAATTCCGATTTAAAATATTTCTGCCTAACTTCGTCAGGATGCTCCGTGGACCCTATAGGACTCGAACCTATGACCTCTACCATGTCAAGGTAGCGCTCTAACCAAGCTGAGCTAAGAGTCCGATTAACGAACAATTATAATTATAGCGAAAAAACGATTGAAAAACAAGAAACGAAAATACAAAATCATTTCTGAGAAAAACTTTTTAGGCAACAACAACGTCTAATACATGGAACGGTTATATTGCTTGTACATTGAATTCTGCCTATATTAAACAAAAGATTCACTTGAAAAGAATCCCGGAAATTTCCAATGGTCAACCTTTCACAAAAACGCATTGATGAAATATTCTCAAAATTAAAGGATAAGAAAATTGCCGTTATCGGCGATCTTATGATCGACCGATATTTTCTGGGAACAGTAGCCCGGCTCTCGCCTGAAGCGCCCGTCCCTGTTGTGGAAGTGAAAGAAGAATCGAACCGCCTCGGAGGCGCTGCAAATGTTGCAAATAATATAGCATCTCTCGGTGGAATCCCAATGATGATCGGCGTTGCAGGCAACGATCAGGGAGCCGTCCTGCTTAAGACGCTGGTCGAAGAACGGGGATTCCTGTCCACCGGCATTGTTCTCGACCCCAAACGTCCGACAACAGTCAAGAGCCGCGTTATAGCGCATAATCAACATGTAGTTCGCATCGACCAGGAAGATAAGACGGAAATCAATAAGGCGATTCAGGAAAAGATTATTCTCTTCGTGCAGGAGAACATCGGCGCCATCGATGGAATTATCCTGGAAGATTACAATAAAGGGGTTTTGACCCGAAATCTGGTGCGGGAAATTATCGATATCGGAAGAAGGCATAAAAAAGTCATAACAGTCGATCCAAAATTTAACAATTTCTTCGATTATATAGATGTCACGGTTTTCAAGCCGAACAGAAAAGAAAGCGAAGAAGCTCTCGGTCGCCGTTTACAGTCCATCGAAGAAGCCGAAAAAGCTGCGCGTGAGATCCAGCAGCGCCTTCATGCGGAAAACGTCTTATTGACGATGAGTGAGGAAGGGATGCTCTTGATCGAACAATCGGGAGAATCGAGCCACGTGGCGACGATGGCGCGAAAAGTCGCTGACGTATCCGGTGCTGGCGATACCGTGATCGCAACGCTAACCATGGCGCTGGTCTCCGGAGCTACTGTGCGTGAAGCTGCAGCGCTCGCCAACATCGCCGGCGGCATTGTCTGCGGTGAAGTTGGTATCGTGCCGATAGACTCGGCTGTTCTGCGAACCACAGCTTCGGATGTATTCAACGGAGAGCGACAATAATGGGAACTGTCGTTTCTAAAGGCCGGCTCATCGAGATCCGTTCACAGTATAAGCGCGATGGTAAGAAAGTTGTTTTTACGAACGGGTGCTTCGACATTCTCCATCGCGGCCATGTGGACTATCTTCAGAAAGCCAAAAAGCTCGGCGATATTCTCATCGTCGGATTGAATTCGGACGCGTCGGTCAGGCGGCTCAAAGGGGCGTCTCGTCCGGTCGTTTGCGAAGAAGACCGTGCTGTTGTCCTTTCGGCGCTAAGCGCCGTTGATCATGTTTGTTTATTTGACGAAGACACTCCTTATGAAATTATCCGGGATTTGGTTCCGGATATCTTAGTCAAAGGCGCCGATTGGGCCATTGAAAAAGTCGTAGGGAAAGATATAGTCGAGAATGCGGGCGGTGTGGTGCGTACCATCGAGTTTCTACCGAACCGGTCCACGACATCCATCATCGACCGTATAGCTCAAACCACAGCGCGATAATCGCCTGGTCAATCAGAAACCGAACAATACGGCTCAAGTAAAAATACGTGGCTAAGTATTTTCGCATTACATATTACTTCGGAGGAATCTTCCTTTTCCTCATTCTGACTTTTGTCGGATTCACTCAGACGCGTGCATTTAAATCGTTTCTCCGGACTTTTATCCTCAATCATGCAAGCAGCGTGATTACCGGCTCTCTCCAGATCGGTCAGATCGACGGCAATCTTGCGACCGGCCTTATTCTCCACGACGTCATCATCTCCGAATCGGGGCAGCAGGTGCTTGCAGCTTCGCGTATCGAAGTACGTTATGATCCCGTAGCATTCTTTCTGAAACGCGTCGCAATAAGCCATGCGACGATCGTCAATCCCGACATCCATATCTGGCGCACGAAAAGCGGACTCTTTAACATCGATCGGCTCTTTGTTAAAACCAATCCGGATACGACACCTTCTGCTTGGACTATCGATATTAAAAACATCGAACTGACCAATGCCCGGCTTGAGTTCATAGATTCTCTAAGACTCTCCTGGCGCGAATCCGGCATTACGGAATATCCACCGGCCGGTGTCATCGATTACGCACGCGTGAGATTAGATTCCGTCCAACTGAACGCTTCTCTCTTACTAAAGCCCGGCTCTGTGAAAGCGCGAATACGTCTTTTCAGCTTTCATTCTCCCGTTCCGGAGTTTACACTCACAGATCTGCGCGGAGATTTTCTCTTAACAAAGAGTGAAGCTTCCATACGAAATCTTTTTATCAATACAAAGAATACGCATCTCCGGCTCGGAGCATCGGTTAAAAATATCGACCTTGCTTCTCTTGGCAATCTTCGGGAACTTGAAAAAACACCGGTCGATCTTCACCTGACTGCCGATCCCATCGATACGCATGAATTAAAACAATTCCTTTTCCCATGGATCGATTTTCTGGATAATGCTCTTTCATTTCAGATCGATTGTTCAGGAAAATTCAGCGCACTGTCAGTTGAGCAGGTCCATCTCCATACCGACAAAACCGATATCCGGATAAAAGGTGAAATTAACAATCTGCACATACCGGAACACCTGGAACTTCATTTGAATGCAGATAATGCTGTTCTCCATACCGAAGACATCAAGAGACTCGTTCCCGGCCTGCACTTTCCCGATCTGACGTATCTCGGCAAAGTTTCAACGTCATTTGAATTTAACGGACGGCCTGCCGATTTCCATGCAGTAATTAATGCGTCAACTGCTGTCGGAGATGTAACCGGGGATGCTAAACTTAATTTTACACGGGGAAATTTTACATACGACGGAGTCTTTAATGGTGCACATATCGCGCTTGGAACAATCATCGATGCAAAAAATATTTCCAGCGACATCAATGCCAGGATAACCGTGAACGGCGAGGGGACAGATCCGCAGACAATGACGGGAGTGGCAAAACTGGAAATCGATTCTTCCCTGTTCAACGGCCTGCATTGTGAAAAAACCGTTTGTGTAGCGAATATCGCCGACGGGCTCTTGCGATCCCGATTGACCGCTGCGATTGGCAGCGGAAACTATGAACTTTCCGCTACTGCCCAGTTTCAGGAAAACAGCGCCGTTCATTACGGCATGAAAGGACGAGTCATATCACTCGACCTCGGCGAAATACTCCAGGATCATTCTTTTAACAGCGATCTGTCATTTCAAATAAGTGAAGACGGCACGTCGGCTCCTCATCTTCAACGCGATTCCTTGCGCGTCGATTTCCTTCGTTCATCTTTTAAAGAGAGACAATTCGACTCGGGGAATCTCAGCGTCCTTTTCGGAAATGTGGATAACGCGTATCAACATTTGAGATTGAACTCCGATATTGCAGATCTTTCTCTCAACGGACAATTCTCGCTTGCTTCTCTTATCGAAGCCTGCACTAACGCAGGAAAATTAGTCGGTCAATATTTTTCCTATCGAGTCCAAACACTGGATTCTCTTCGAGCCAAAACGAGCATCCGGAATTCCCGCATATTGACCCCGGCCGTCACAGCCCTTTCCGCTCCGATCAACGCGCAATTCAACCTCGTATGGAGAAACCTCTCGCCGCTCGGATGGGTTCTTGACGTACCCATGGAAGGAGATTTGTCCGTAAAAGGAACTCTCACTGCAGTCGGCGATCGCTATGATTGCAGCGGGCATATTGCCGCGAATGAGTTCGGAGGTCGTTTTTCGGATGACACGATAAATGCAAACCTTTTCACCGCGCAATACGATATTGGAAATTTAAACGCCAGAACCTTTTCGCCGCAATGCAGTGTTGTACTTCAGGTTCAGGCTAATAGTCTCCAATACAATACATTTGAATTCGATAGACCGTTGATAGAAATGGCCGTTTCTCCCGATTCGGGACGATTTGCAATTGGAACCCTTATCGATTCGACAACACAAGTCAATCTTCAGGGTACTTTTACAGAACGCAGCCGGGTTTTGGAATTCGAGATACCTGTCATGCAGATGATATTTGACAGCCTGTATGCGCTTAACAATACACAACCCGTTCTCTTCACTCTTGGCCAAGACGGCTTTTTTATTCGTTCATGGACGATGGCGCATGATACGGAAGACATACAGCTTGCCGGATTTTTCAATCCCAACGGCATTTCCGATGCAAGCGTTTCAGTCTCAAGCTTTTCTTTAACAAGCCTCCCGCATGTAGTTCATCGTTTACGTACAGCCGGCTTCAATTACAATGGAACGGTACGGGCAAGCGGTTCCCTCAAGGGAACATTTGAAGATCCGATCTTCATCGTAGGGCTTGCTGCAGACAATGTCGAAGCAAAAAATATTCGGCTCGGGCACATTGAAGCGCGGGCATCCTATTCAAAGCACATGCTTGATCTCCTCGCCTTTTTTGCAAGCAAACCGGAAATCTCCAATGCGGAGCCGGATCTTTTACTTTCGGGAACAATACCCTACGATCTTTCGCTCCGAAAAGAAAGTCCATTCAAACTTGAAGGACAAATGAACCTTACACTTCGCTCCAAAGGTTTGAGTATGATATTTCTTGCACCGTTTCTTCCGGTCATCGAAGATCTTTCAGGGACATTGCTCTGCGATATGAAAATGAAGGGTACAATCGATATGCCCGAATATGAAGGAACCATTTCGATTCAAAATGCTGCATTTCTTTTCATACCGCTTCAGCTTCGTTATACTCTTTCCGGCCAGCTCGTCCCCGACGGCATTCGTATGCGGCTGCAAAATGTTACGATTCGAAACGCGCCGGAAAGCGGAGTATCCGGATCTCAAATGCAGCTTGGCGGTTATTTGACGCTCCACGGACTGTCGTTGAGCGGCTTCGACTTGACGGCAAACGGGCAGATGCTGATCATGGATGAAGCGCATCGTATTCCGAATCAAAAGTTTTATGGGACTCTCTTTGCCGCGACCGATAAAAACGGCGTGCACTGGAAAGGCAATGCTGCACACTCGAATGTCAACGGGCAATTATTCCTCCAGGATGCCGCCATTATCCTTCCGCCTGAACGTGAATCGGAAGCAGCACGTGTCAGCACGATTGCCGTAACGTTCAAAGATGATACCTCTCGAGTCATAGAAAACCCCTCGGAAATAGTAAAAAATAAATTGCTTAAATCTCAAAAATTGGCGCTATCCAACGCTTCCAGAACAATCGACGAATCGTTTCTCGATCATATCGACTACGACCTCATTGTCGAAACACAGGGATCTACGACCTTGCGTTTCGTCTTCAACACGCAAACAAGCGAAGAACTTTTTGCCGATCTTAACGGCCGCGTAACATACAACAAAATCGGCAATATAAGCCGGTTCATCGGCGAGGTGAGCCTTGGAGATCGATCATATTATAACTTCTTCAAGAAATTCGATGCAACTGGAAAAATTTCGTTTACAGGTGATGTGCTGAATCCCGAGTTGAATGTCGTTGCCCGTTATGAAGGGCTTCATAAAGTCGACACCAGTCAGACAAATGCAAACGAGAAAATTGCCGTTATTTTAAGCATCACGGGAACGCGCATGGCGCCGAGCATAAAGACAGAACTCGACACCTACGATAATACAAGCAAATCATGGACAAAACGCCAATCCGGCAATGAAGAATCGGATGCTCTTTCCTTTATCATCAGCGGACAGTTCAGCAGCGAAATCACGGGACAACAACGTGCAAGCCTTCTCGGAACAAACATGGGGCTTGGATTAGCAACCAACATGATCGCGGGAACACTCAGCGAATCGCTTCGGCGCAATACATACGGCTATGTCCAATCCGTCGATGTCCTTTACTACGGCGGACAATTCGATAAATCCGCTGATGTCCGCCTGACGGGACAGGTCGGAGAGGCCGTCATTAAATACGGAGGACGAGTCATCGACGATCCCATCGGCAATGCAAATGTCAGCGTCGAATATCCGATCAAATTTATAACGCGCAATCTCCTGATTTCATACGAACGCAAAGTTGAAGGATTGGAAAACACAAACGAACAGCGTACATCCTATAACAGCGCAAAAATATTTTATAGAATTTCTTTTTAACTCACTGCAGGATTCATGAAAAATTCATCCCGTACTACATCGCCTGAAAGCGAAAATCTTCAAAAACGTATTTTGGATTTTTTGGCACGCTATCCGCACGAACTTTTTAAATCAAAAGAGCTTTTCCGCCGGCTGAGCATCAAAAATCAATCGAAGGAGAATCTTTTCAAACAAGAACTCCGTGCTCTTCAAGATTCCGGCAAAATTGTCCGCCTCCGCGGCAAACAGTACGGACATCTTCATACGCCTGAATACATAAAGGGACACCTGCACATAACACGGCACGGAACCGGCTCGCTTGCTGATGCGGACGGAGGTATTGTTTTTATTCAATCCGAACTTCTTAAAGATGCAGCCGACGGCGATCTTGTCGAAGCTGTTCTCCGTACTCAGGGAACAAAGCAGAAAGAACGCGGCGATCACCGGCAGGGCGAAATCATCCGTGTCGTCGAGCGTGAGCAGCGGCAAATTGTCGGCACGCTGCAGCGCATCCGAAAGCAATTTCTGGTCGTCCCGGATAATAAAAAAATATCCCGGGAAATACTTATTGACAAAGAATTGCTGAACGGTGCGCATGAAGGGGATAAAATCGTTGTCGAGCAGCTGCGTCCTTCAAGCCGGTATCAAACTGCCGAAGGGCGAATTACCGGCGTTCTGGGAAGATCGGGAGAACTCTCGGTCGAAATTCTTTCTGTCGCGCGGGAATTCAACCTGCCTCAGTCCTTTTCTCAGGATGTAATCCGGGAATCGGATTCTTTTCCATCTCAAATCCCGGAAGAAGAAATCCGAGCCCGGCTGGATCTTCGTCCGCTTCTGTGCTTTACAATCGATCCCGAAGATGCAAAAGATTTCGACGATGCTATTTCCATCGAACCGCTTCCGGACGGCAATTATTCGCTGGGTGTCCATATCGCCGATGTCTCGTATTATATACGCGAAAACAGCCTGCTGGATAAAGAGGCGCTGCTGCGAGGTACCAGCGTCTACTTTCCAAACGGTGTCATTCCTATGCTTCCGGAAAGACTGTCCAGCGATCTTTGCAGCCTTCGTCCCGACAAAGACCGGTTGACGTTTTCCGTACTCATCACCGTTTCTCCGCGCGGACTCGTCAAAGATTATCAAATCAGGGAAAGCATTATCCGCAGCAAACGCCGGTACACATATGAAGAAGTTCAGGCGATAATAGATAAAATCGACGGCCGGCAGCCGGCGCCGGAAGAGGAAAAAGAGCTCTACAGCGCCGTCGAAGCGATGTACCATTTAAGCACCACGCTGACCAAGAAACGCATGAAACAAGGAAGCATCGATTTTGATTCCGTGGAAACCAAGTTTCAATTCGACGCACAGGGCAAGCCTATAGCCATTCTAAAAAAGGAGCGTTTGGAGAGCAACCGGCTCGTCGAGGAATTCATGCTTCTGGCGAATCAAGTAGTTGCACAGCACATCGGATATGCGAAAAAAGAAGAACATCAGAAACCCTTCTTATACCGCATCCACGACTCCCCCGATCCCGACCGCATCCGGGAACTTGCCCTCTTTGTAAAAAAATTCGGTTTTTCTCTCAATGTCGACAGCGGCGTAACCTCAAAATCGCTTCAAAAACTTTTACAGGAGGTCAAAGGTTCTGAAGTCGAAAACGTTATTAACGAAGTCGTCCTGCGCTCGATGGCAAAAGCCATTTATTCCGAACACAACATCGGTCATTACGGGCTCGCGTTCGATTATTACGCACACTTTACATCGCCGATCCGCCGGTATCCCGATCTGATCGTCCATCGAATGCTCAAACGTTACCGGAAAGATCTCTCGGCAGCGGAACGCGAAGACCTTCGCAAACGTCTTCCCTCCATTGCAAAGCAGTCGTCGGAACGGGAGCGGACGGCAATGGAAGCAGAACGCGCAGCCGTCAAGGTCGTTCAGGTGGAATTTATGAAAAAGCATCTCGGCGATGAATTCCGCGCCGTTATATCCGGAGTTGCACAATACGGAATGTTCATCCAGATCAACGACCTGCATGTCGAAGGTATGGTACATGTACGCGAGATGAACGACGATTATTACCAGTACGACGAGAAGCAATATTCTCTCATCGGCAAGCGCAGACGAAAAATGTACAGACTTGGAGATCCGGTTCTCGTTAAAGTCAGCAGAGTCGATCCGGAAGCCCGCCAAATCGATTTTATTCTTGTCAGCGATGATACAAAAGCGGCACCGGAACAAAAGAAGACGCCAAAGAATCATTAATATGATGCGGCCATTCGGCGTTTCATCGATATTTGAAATCCACTGCTGGAAACAAAGGGATTGGAGGATATGAAACGCTGCGAGCTTATTATATTGTCCCTCTGTTTTTTTACCGGCACTCTCTCTGCACAAAATTCCGTCTTCGGCAAAAATAAGCTTCAATATAAAAATTTTGAGTGGGAATATATTCAGTCGGATCATTTCGATATCTATTTTTCTCAGGACGGTTATGATATAGCGCAGTTTACTGCTTTCGCAGCCGAAGCAGCATATACTTCCATTTCAAAATTATTGAAATACGAGATCCATGAACGGATATCCATCATCGTTTATAATTCCCATAACGAATTCCAACAAACGAACGTTATCAGCGAGTACCTTGAGGAAGGCATCGGCGGCGTAACGGAACTGTTTAAGAATCGCGTTGTCGTGCCGTTTGAAGGCAATTACGGCCTTTTCCGGCATGTTATTCACCATGAACTCGTTCACGCCGTTCTCAACGACATGTTTTACGGCGGAACGATCCAATCGCTTATTTCGAACCGGGCTCCCGTACAATTACCGGCATGGTTGAACGAGGGGTTTGCCGAATACGCTTCTATGGGCTGGGAAACAAATTCCGATATGTTCCTGCGTGATGCAACGATTCACAATCACCTTCCCCCGATAGAATCGCTGGAAGGATATTTTGCCTACCGCGGGGGTCAATCCGTTTGGTGCTACATCAGCGATACATACGGTGAACAAAAGATAGCCGAGATTTTCGGCAAGATCAAAGCGCTGCGGAGCATTGAACTGGGATTCCGGTCGGAGCTCGGATTGTCGATTAAGGAGCTTTCCGAACGATGGCAAAAAAAAGAAAAGACTTATTACTGGCCGGATATTGCAAAACGGGAAGAGCCGTCCGAATTCAGCTTCCTGCAATTAACCGATCACAAAAAGGAAAGCAATTTTTATAACACCAGCCCTGCACTCTCACCGCAAGGCGACCGGATTGCGTTTCTTTCCGACCGGGACGATTATTTCGATATTTTCCTGATGTCGGCCTCCGACGGCACAATTATTAAAAAACTTGTTTCAGGGCAGCGGACAAAAAATTTCGAAGAACTTCATCTCCTTACTCCGGGACTCGCATGGTCGCCCGACGGAAAAAAAATAGCGCTTGCAGTAAAAGCAGGTGAAAGGGATGCAATCATGATTATCGATGTCGAAAGCGGAAAGGAACAGAAACTTCAATTCGACCTGGATGGCATCTCCTCCGCGGCTTGGTCGCCTGATGGAAAGTATCTTGCGTTCACGGGAATGAAAACTCCTCAATCCGATATATACCTGTATACGATAGCAACCGGCAAGCTGGAAAACTTAACCGGCGATATTTTTACCGACAGCGATCCGATTTTTTCTGCGGACGGGAAATATATCTATTTTGTCTCAGATCGGCGCGATTTTACTTCTTCACTTAAAATTCCGGAAAACTTCGCAATCGATACATTTGCGTACGGCCATTCCGATATTTATTCGCTTGAACTTTCGACGAACAAAGTGCGGCGGATTCTCAACCACCCTGCCAGCGCTCAAAGCTCGCCGCGCCTTTCACCGGACGGCAGAACGTTGCTCTTCCTTTCCGATAAAAACGGTATCAATAATATTTATTCCTTGGATTTACAAACCGGGAAAGAGCTGCCTCTGACAAATTCCCTCAGCGGCCTGTACCAGCTCTCCCTCTCTGCAGACGGAACAAGACTCGTTTTCTCTTCACTCACGGAGTCCGGTTTCGATCTTTTTCTCATGATTAATCCGTTCGAGAGACGCATGAACGTTTCAGAACTTGAACCCACCGAGTATATCAAAATGAAGTTCGGTCTTCCCCGTGAAGAAAGGCCGAAGACAATTCTTTTGCAGCCGCTTCAATCCGATACCGGCGTCGTTCAGGACACCGCCGGCAACATTGCAGATACGCAACAGGATTCCAGCCGGCGCAGCAGCACACGCAGCAATTATTCGCATTATTCTTACGGGCTGAAAGATGCCGGCGCTACGCTGCGTTCAGCCGGCGGTTTAGACCGGCTTGCGTCCTCAGAGAATAAAGACAGCGTGGGAAATTATATTTCCCGCAAGTATAAACTTAATTTCTCTCCGGATTTGATTTACGGCGCTGCAAATTACAATACCTTCTACGGACTTCAGGGAACAACCGTTCTTGCATTCAGCGATATGCTGGGAGATTATCAAATCATGCTGCAGGCCAGCCTGATGATCGACCTTAAAAACAGCGATTATGGAATTTCGTATTATTATCTCCCGGACCGGACAGATTACGGCATCCAGGCATTTCATAGTGCGCGCTTTCTCTATGATTATGATACTCTGTACCGTTACAGCACATACGGAATGAGTGTTTCAGCATCTTATCCGTTCGATCGATATAACCGCATAGACGGTTCGATCATGTGGCTCAATCTCCTTCGCGAAGATTTAACGGGATCAAGCTCGGAGCAGTATCGTTCTCTATTCCTGCCTGTGCTCACGTATGTCAATGACAACTCACTCTGGCAGGGAGATTGGTTCGCACCGAACAACGGATCGCGATTCAATGCTACATTCTACGGAACTCCGAAATTGAGCAGCAACGGGCTCGATATCCAGACCGGCACAGTAGATTACCGCAGTTACAATAAATTGATGAAAGACCTGATCTTCGCATACCGCCTGTCCGGCGGAGCGAGTGTCGGCAGCAACCGGCAAAATTTTTTCATCGGCGGAACGGAGGGATGGATCAATAATCGATTCAAAAACGATTCAATTCCCGTCTTTAACGTCGAGGACTATGCATTCCTGACTCCCGTGCTTCCGCTGCGGGGATACGAATATAATGCCGAGAACGGATCGTATTATGCCGTCATGAACCTGGAATTGCGTTTCCCGCTTATTCGGTCATTGGTTTTCAGCGGACTTCCTCTCGGACTCTCTCATATTCTGGGAACGACATTTATCGATATGGGATCCGCATGGACAAATTCTCAAGCCTGGAAGGGCATGGAAAGGGACAGCACAGGCGCACCGGTAACGAAGGATTTATTGATAGGTACGGGGTTCGGTATTCGAATGGGTATTCTTGGACTGCCGCTCCGCTTCGACGTCGCATGGAAATTTCAGTGGTCGGGATTCTCAGAACCGTTCTATTATTTTTCTCTCGGTGCGGATTATTGACCCAGCACACTCCTCTTGACAGCTTTGTTGTATATTAACCTGCTGCAGTGACACAACTAAAGGGACAAACAAAACGCCTGATTTACCGGGTGATCACCCCATCTCCATGTCCCTGAATAGTCACGACGCCATTGTTAGGGTTTGATTCGGCAGGAGAATTGTCCTTATTGCACCCGAAAGCAATGAACAACAAAAAAGCGATGGATGCAAATATTGTTAGAACGTAATTTATCTTTATGATCCCTCCTGCGCAAATGAAGAGCGATTTTATAGCAGGTTTTTTATTTTGATTGTCCGGAGCCGTAAATTCCGAATAAGTCGTATGGTTTTTTACTGAAACTATCGTTAAAGAAAAAGACCGCAAGGAGAATATAGACAATAAATCCCAAAACAATAAGCAACTGAACCTTCGATGTTTTTTGAATTTCCTTTTTAGACTTTACATCGCAAATTTCACCCGGGCAGTATTGAGCTTTTTCTTTAGAAAATATAGAATAAAATTTGCATCCCAGACAAATACCAAATGCAGATTCAAAGAACAAGAAGATTAGGCAAATAAGGCAGATAATACCCGTTATCGGGCTGAATGCGTTTACGATCACGAAGAATATAAACATGATAGATGCTAAAATTATGCCGATAATCCATGCAAACTTTTTTTGCTTGGCTCCGACATATTCGGGATTTTGCCTGCTTACAATCAAACGCCCTATTATTAAAGTTGGAGAATACTTCGGATTAACAAAGACGCGTATGACAAAATCCGTTAGGAAAAAAGTGATAACATACTTTATGAGCAGGAAATTCTGTTTAAAGAGAACCAGCATCAGTGACATAAAGATAAACAAAAACAGTATCCCTGCTGACGCTCGTATTTCCCGTTCATTCAGAACAGGAATATTGTATCCTTCTACGTCTTCTCCAAATTTTATGATTTTTTTCATACTGCACTCCTTTGTTTTTTTATCTTACGTATAGATATCGGGATCAGTTGCATGGAAATATTGTGTTTTTAGCTTCAGAATATTTGTCTCTGAGCACAATCGATAAACGGATACCGCCTTCATACAGCTAAGCTCTAAAATTACATTTTTCTTTTAATTGATCTAAAGCATTAAAAACAATCGGGCAAACAGAATAGTTTTCTATTACTCCCATTAGCCTAAATCTAAATCCCTCTTTATGAAGATGCGGATAAGATCTGCAATCCTCCGGTCGATTGTCATATATTTCGCAAAGATTATTTTTTAAAAACGGACAGGGTCTTTTGCTTATTATTAACTCATCGCTCTCTCCGGTCTTCTCCAAATACTTATTCTCGAATTCTTCTTTCGATATTCCAAGTATGCCTGAAATCAACAATATTTCTTCTTCTAAAACACTCGGAGATTTTTCTTTGCAGCAATTTGCACATGTCTTACAATCTATCTGTTTGGTAATTTGATGACTTATCTCAATGACTAATGAGTCTAATTCAGCATCCGTTTGATCTAAATATTTTAAATAAGACCTAAATTTCCAGTTTTGCTTCTCATTCTTCTGGGCATAATATTTTATTTTAGATAGATCAGTTTGAATCATACTTTATCCCTGCCTAAGTTAGAGGTTCATCGAAACATGGCGTACAGCACCGTTGGAGCAGCCATAGCATCTAATTTATGTCGCATGTTGTGCAACAACATTTTTATATTTCTCTCCAGCTTGCCTGCACGCATCACCTTGTGGCGGGCTCTTTTTAAAATGGTTAGCCGGCAAAAATGCTCAAACTGTAATTTTATTGAGACCCCCCCCCCACCTTGGAAGGTCTAACCACCTTCCCAAGGTGGAAACACGGTCAAGCTTAGTCGTCAACAAATGTTGTCAACGAACTCAGCATTCCGCTATCGCGGAACGCATCGGGAAAATATTATTTACTTGTTGAGCCTACGAAATCCCGCTCTGCGGGAATCTTTCATTTTTAAAATGGTTAGTGCAACATAGGGTTTGTTTAGTTCCCCATACAAGACGGATCAAAGATTTTTTAAGAACTCTTCTGGTTCTATCTTTGCTAATTTGAGGATGCCGTGAAGGGTGCCGATCTTTAGTTCTTTATGTAGTGGGACTACGCAACCGATATTTCCCGTCAAAGTTGACTTCTTAAGGATTACATGACTACCTCGTTGACGGACCTGTATAAACCCAAGCCGTTCGAGTGCTCTGATGGTATCCTTGCCCGATACCTTCCTTAGTTCAGGCATTGACTGCAACCTCGAAGATGGTTAAATAGGGTTTTTCGGCTTTCTGAAACGGAAACTCTTCGAGGTATAATTCCGTGGCCTCCTTCAAATTGGCCAAAGCATCCTCCATAGTATCACCTTGGCTAACTGTACCTAATTCTGGGCACTCTGCCACATACATATCTTCATCGCGATGAAGAACTGCGGAAAATGTCTTTAAAGTCATAGAATCTCCTTTTTTCTAATATAGCAAATTTTTCGGAATGGTAGCAGAGTCATCGCTGCGTCCTAACTGGCGGTGTTGATAACTCTCAAATTGCAATACCGACGCGCGTGCTCCAACCGTTTATTTAATCATAACTTTCTCACTCGATAAAATCCACCCGTGATTTTGTATTGCGCTCCGCACAATAACATTTTTATGTCTCCGATTGTCAGAAGTTATGTTTAACTCGTCCGCCTATGGCGGAAAAGTCTGTAAATCAAAGTATCTTCAGATACAACAATATATGAAAGGATACTTTTTATGCAAACCACACAAAAGATGTCATTTGCCGGCGATCATTTCTTTGTCGGTGTCGATTCTCATCTAAAAAAACCGGAAGGTCACCATCCGACTTAATGGCATGGGATTCAAAACTTTCTCTATAAATTCAGCATCTCTTGAACTGATCGCTTATCTTAAGAAACATTATCCCCCACCTTGGAAGGTCTATCCACCTTCGCAAGGCGGAAACACGCGGGGACGCTATGCCCGTTGCTCGGTTTCTAATGGATAGATATCGGCTTACGTTTTACCAGACTTCTCTGCGTCGGGCATGCCCGATTGCTGACCCAGTCACGTAGGCGGGCATAGCGTGCCTTCGGTCGAGTTTAGTTGTCAACAAATGTTATCAATGAATTCAGCATTCCGCTATCGCGGAACGCATCGGGAAAATATTATTTACTTGTTGAGCCTTCGAAATCCCGCTCTGCAGAAATCGCACCCTCTATCCTTTTTAAAATGGTCCGGCGCAGCCATATATTGACAATGTATATTCATTGTAGTATATTTATTTATGAACATCATCTGGGATGACGATGAAAACAGCAAACTAAAGAAAGAACGACAGATTTCATTTGAAGAAATCGAATCATTAATATTAGCAAAGAAATATATTGAGATACTGAAACATCCAAAACGTCCCGGCCAAAGAGTTTTTATACTTCCAATAAAAGAATACATTCACACCGTGCCATTCTTGATAGATAAAGATAATAACATTATTTTGAAAACTGCATTCCCAAGTCGCAAATTTCATAAAATATACGGACATAAAATCAATGAAAGCAAAACTTGATAAATACGAACGAGAGATCGAAAGATCTGCCAATGCCTATCATCCTGTATTGAAAAAAGAACGAGATCAAATCGAAGGCGTCCTGGATCGCATACGAAAAACTCGAAATATAAATATTCGCCTTTCTGAATCCGTTCTGGAGCAACTGAAACGACGTTCACGTGAAGAAGGAATTCCTTATCAAACACTTATTTCGAGTGTTTTGCACAAATTCGTTACTGATCGTCTTGTAGATGAGGCGGCTCTTCGAAAATCTTTGCGGATACTTCATTCTAATCAGTAACCCCCTTTTAACTATAACAAAGGTTGAAATGGCTGTGCCCTAACGATTGGCGCCCCGCCTACGCAATTGCTGCGGCGGGTAAATAAGTTGCGGTGCTGTGAACCTTCCAATTTTACCGCCTTTGCGCGTCTGTCCGCCATGCTTCATCTTGTGGCGGATGACACCTTACCTAAATTCATCATCTACACTTTCCACGCACGTTAAAATGCACCGGCACTCTTTACGTCAGTTTAGTAGCAGCGCCTTGTTAGCAGTAAGTTATTTGTTTTTTGTTAAGAATATTACTCGCTCTTGTGCCTCATTACGAGAGGCATCATTATTAGTTAATTCAATCACTTTTCTATAACAGCGCACGGAATTTTCATTTTTATGTTCCTTTTCATAATTCCTCCCAAGAAGAAGAAAGAAATAATCGTGTTTTTGAACGAGTATATTTTCTTCAATCATTTTTTCAAATATTTCAATTGCTTCTTTAGATTGCCCCTGTTCAGAATATGCTTCCCCTAGACAACTACAGATAAAGTTTATATTCAGCGAATCACTTTTTGTCAATCCACGAGTTGGAGTATGATAAAACTTCCAGATATTTCTACCAATCTCAATTACGTCTGTATAATGTTTTGCAGCATATAAAAGCCCGGTGGCAGAATTTGCATATTTGTAATTGAGGCGAAATTGCAATGCAAGTGATTTGTAAAGAATAGCAGCTTGTTCAATATCACCTTTGACAAGATAAAACACTGCAAGCATCTCTCGCGCCTCGTAAACAGCTAATGTCCCTTTTTCAGAAACCAGCGAAAGATATTCGAATGCCTTTTCTTTATCTCCGCTCATACCAAAAATGAATACTATAGGTTTGAAATACCAAGGAACATCGCTGGCATAATAATTAAATATGCCAAGACTAAGATAAGCGTCATAATAATCGGGAAAGAGACTAATGAGTTTCTTGTGCATCTCTAATCCTTTTTTTGCGATGAATGCGGATTTAAACGTTGAACCACCTTTCTTTATATGACAGATGGCTAAATACCCGTATGCAGCACCAGTGTAAAATAGGCCACTTGTATCATTAGAATTTTGAGCAAGTCTTTCTTCTCCAATTATTATTACTCTATTGATGACTTTTTCAAATTGTTCTAGTTGGTCTTTATCGTCATGATTATCGGACATCGAACGCAAAAGAACCATTCCTTTAAAGTAATTCCATTCAATGGAAAGAGAATCTTTTTGTAAAATTTGATTAATCAGTGCTTTTGCTTCATTGAATTGGCAATTATATGTCAACTGCAACAGTTTATTTACTAAATCTTTGTTTGAAGCATTATATAGATTAGACGAATCAGATTGTGCTTGGACATAAAATGTAGCACAAAAAACAACTATTATAATAGAAGCAAGAAATATTTTCATTTGTGCTCTTCTAAATATTTCTGAACTTATCGCCTAATAACTGGCGTACCTAAGCTGCGACGTGACCAACTTTCGTTATGCAACCAACGAAATGAGTCCATACTGAAAAAGAAATTATTAAGACTAAAACCTATGCGCGCCATGCTTATCGTACCCAGCTGGCAACCTTCAGAAGTTATGCCTAACATGTCCGCCTCTAGCGGAAAAGTCTGTAAATCAAAGTATCTTAAGAAACAACAACTATTTCATAAGGAGACTTTTTAGGCAAACCACACAAAAGATATCATTTGCCGGCAATCATTTCTTTGTTGGTATCGATTCTCATCTCAAGAACTGGAAGGTCACTATCCGACTTAACGGCTTGGAACTCAAAACCTTCTCTATTTAAAAAATGATCAGCGTATTTATTGTTCTTCACCATTTTCATCAGCAATGTGTTATTAAATAACGCTCTCGCGAACTTCACGTCGAATAATTGTTCTCCCAACGACCGCAAACAGGACAAGGATCACACCCGTGTACCAAGCGCCGATACTGAAACTGTTTGAGCAGTACATAGCGATAACCAGCCCGCCGCCTGCAATCAAAGCCGCTATTACTGCAAACATACGCATCCCATAGAGAAATACAAATGGAATATAGTGTGCTCCCAAGAGGATCATCATCGCCGGATAGAACAAATTCAAATTATAGAGGCTAACAGGCAAAAGGAGGGGCATCGATAAAGGTAGAACGAACGCTACTTGCATGCCTAACTGACTAAGGGAATTCTGTTTACTCAGCGGATTCCTGCCTTTAGACATACGGATGAACAGTTCGGTAATCGGGAAAATGAAAAATCCTCCCACAACCAGCATCGTAATAGCCATACGTGGTGTGTTCAATGTCGCCAAACTCGCCGACACAAGCCATAACACTCCGGAAACGAGTTGCCCATAAAAGCCCCCGGCAAACCTCATACGCATCTCTCGCCGTGCATCGCCTATTTCCATATTGATAAGTCTCCTTATGTTTAATATATTTTTCTCTTGACATTCAACAAGCAGATTGGCGGTAGAGTAGAGAGAGTGAGAAAGCAATTTCACTCTCCCCCTCGTCAAACCGTACGTGCGGTTTTCCCGCATACGGCTTTCCCTGTAACCTTCATCTAATGCTTTCACAGTACAGCCCGCGCTTGATACTTCATAGGGTCGATTAATCCATACTTCTCGACCAGTATTGTATATGCTTGTTGACGATACAAGCGTGTCTTGCGTTGACTCTTGCGGTTAAAGTATTGATAAAGTCGTTCCCGAAGATACCAGTACAATTCCCTTTTGGGTGTAGATGTGTAGCTTACTCCTTTTATCTCGAAGTAATTTATCCATCCTCGTATTTTCCAATTGAGTCCTTTTACCAGTTCTTGCGGGGGATAATGTCCTACTCGCTTCAAATACATATTGATATTTTGTCTTATTCGCTTGTTGGATTTATCACTGGGTTTGATGTGCCAAAATCGCTTTTTGCTATCATAGAAGCTGCGGTCGTTGCGTATTGTGAATCCCAAAAAATTGAATGGCGTTTGTCGAGCTTCTATTTGCTTGCTCTTGCCTTCATTTATCTGTAGTTCCATACGCTCCAGTGTACCTCGCAACTTCTTCATCGCTTCGGCTGACAGCTTCCTTCCCATCAATACAAAATCATCCGCATAACGTACTATGTGTATTCCTTCCTTTGCAAATATTCCCGCTCGATTGTTCACTATACGGTCGAGTAAGTGCAGGTAGATGTTTGCCAACAACGGCGATATAACTCCGCCTTGTGGCGTTCCTACTGTGCTCTTTCTCCCTCCCCTATAGTTCCCGTCTTCATACACTGGCGCTTTTAACCAGAGCTTTATCAACTCCAGTATTCGCGGGTCGCTTATCCGCGTCTCCAATGTCTTCAGCATCTTATCGTGCGGTATTGTGTCAAAGTATTTGCTCAGGTCGGCATCATAGACTTCTGTGCGGCCTGCTTGTAGATGTTCTTTGATTTTGATGACGGCTTCTTGCGCTGTCTTCTTGGGTCTGAACCCATACGAACTTTCTTCAAAATCCGCCTCGAATATCGGTTCTATCACCAGCTTGCAAGCCATCTGGGCTATCCTATCCTTTATCGTTGGGATGCCTAATGGTCTTTGTTCTCCATTCGGCTTCGGTATATACCCTCGCTTCACAGCGCTTGGTTTGTATGTCCTTTTGCGCAGTTCTTCTTTTAGCTCTCCGAGATATTTCTCTACCCCGTATCGCTCTATATCTTCAAAGTTCTGCTCATCTATTCCTGAACTACCTCCGTTGCTCTTGACTCGCTGCCAAGATTCTTTCAGTATATAATCCAAGAATACTTTATCATACAATACATAAAACTTCATTCGCTTTTCCTGCTTGGCACTTAAATATAGCTTCCTCTGGAGCATTTGCACTCTTTCCCTGCTTGTCATATCCTTTCGTTTCTTTCCGCTTGGATTTACAAGTTGTTCGATTCGTTCTTGATTACTCATTTGCTTTTCGTCACTTCTTTCCGTGTCCTTCTCCATTTGAAGCTCGTTTACAGTAATGCCCCTTCGCTCCTTGCGGTTTTACCTTTCCGCTTATCTTCACTACTATGGGCATATCCGACTCCCGCTCCTGCTTTCGTCTCTTTGCAGTGCTGGGGTCTCCCACGTTCATGCGCTACCTTCTCTGTACACGCCATGATATCCTACCCCGAAAAGTTCATATCGTGCGCGTTGTCGTTGCTTCCGATATGATGGCTGGTTTCACCTTCTTAGACAGGCTGACCACTTTTTATTTACGTAACGAGGCTTAACTATCACGGCTTACACAGACGCTTCGCTCTGAACTTAGTACGGTTCGTTCCCTTACCGTACCTCAGAGCTGCTTCAACCTGAACGACAAATTGGTTGTATGGTTTTTTCATCCATATAGGTATTTTGTTGCTTGTTGTTTCTGCGCACGCCTCGTGGCGTACCTAAGCTGCGGTATTAAAATTATTAGTTACCACAAATGTCGTGCATATTCACACCTTGGAAGGTCTACCCACCTTCGCAAGGTGGAAACAGGCGGGGACGCTTTGCCCGTTGCTTGGTTTTCTCTCGATAGATTCTCGGCCTACGTTTTACCCGACTTCTCTGTGGCGGGGCCTGCCCGATTGCTGACGCAGTCACGCAGGCGGGTTTACCCCGCCTTGCATTACCTTTTGGCGGGCATCACGTGCTTTCGGTCGAGTTTAGTCGTCAACAAATGTAAACGAACTCAGCATTCCGCTATCGCGGAACGCATCGAGAGTATATTATTTACCTCTAATTTTGTATTGCACAATTCAAAGACTTGAATTTTATACCTTACATCCAATTTAATTTTCAGGCTGCCAGCTGTGCAATAACATTTTAATGCTTCCTGCTTGCCCGACTCTTTCTGTCGGGCTCTTTTTAAAATGGTTAGGGCGCGCAGAATATATTGAATCGCCAGCAGATACCTACATCAAATGCGATTGTCTCTGATTTTCGATCATTACCTGGCGTAAATTTTATTCCTACTCTTGTGAAAGTAGAAATTCCAGATTGATGAGAAAAATCTACACCAACCATTGGCGATATAATTTTGAAATCATCAGGATATTCATATGTTCGTTCGGTTACATTTGCATAACTATAAAGTACGCTGGCGATGATGGAAACTGTTTTATTTACTGGAAAGAACCTATTAACTGCTACTCCAGTATAATTTATACTATAATTGCCACCACCGAGATCTATGCTACCTTCTGACCCATGACCTAGTTCAAATGACCATTTATCAGTGATAAATATGCTTGCACCATAACGGAAACCAAAAACATCACCGACTCCTAGAATTACTCTTATTGATCCTGCTGATCCGTATAGATATGGTTGGCAATTAATAGAATCTTGCGCATTAATAATCGTTGACGACAAAAATAATAATATGGCAATGTTAATATTTCTCATAATAACCTTGCACGCCTTAACGATCGCAGCAAGCTGACGGCAACAATAACTTAAAAGGCACTACTGCACGAACTAATCGTTATCTATATCACTACCTATAAAAAACAATATAAACCGAGCAATGATTTTTGCACCTCAGCTTTTTACGTCAGCTTAGTAGCGCTTGGTTAGGCCGCTGATAGCTTTATTTTATCTCGTAAAAGATTCCATTCGTTTGGTGTTACCGGAAAATTTGTTCCTTGACTATATCTAAAAATACTCATCTTTTCCAATCCAGATGTTTCTTTAATAGTGTTTTTGTTTACCGGATTGTTCACTAAGTTCTTTATGATTTTCATTTTGACGCGTATTTTTTTGGAATCTTTATCAATAGCGTCTATCCAATATTTTTCTTCTGCAATTGGTTCTCTCATTAATTGAGGGTCAGAAATAATTTCTGTTACTGCGTAAATGCCCGATTCTTTGCCAGACAACCAGATTAAACCAAGATGGCCTTTTGATATTTCGTTTTTGTGCTGATTTACCAACCAATGAATTTCAGGACCAATTCCCTTGTCAGATAAAGCGTTAAGAATATCATATCGGTTAGGATTTGCTTGAAATATCCAAACTTTCTCTGATTCTGGAATTACATGATTCTGTAATTCCGCGAATCTTTTTGTTTCTCTTTCAGAATCAAGAAATTGATAATTGTATTTTATGGCAATTGAATTGATTGAATTGATTCCCAATTCTTTGCACTCAATTCCGATTGTTTCTAAAAACTTTTTTCTTTCCGCAGGTATTATGTTCGCACATAAGACCATTTCAACAATACTTTCAGGTTGCTCACTTTTTAACAAACCATAATATTCCATAACTTGACCGGCAGCATCTCTTGAAAGTATTCCTCTTTTTACTTCTACGATTACTTTTCTTTGGAATTTATCTTCAAAGATAATATCAGCATAGCACTTTCCAAGCCGTATTTGCTGTCCAATTAATTTAAAACCTGAATCAGGAAATATTTCATTTGGATAACGTGCGATGATATTTTCTATATCTTTTTCTATCATAATATTGTTCAGCGACTTAACGTTAAGGATTATATCTGTACTTGGGCCTAAAAAAATAAAGTTACAAAAATCCTTGTGCCCAAGTGCGGATAAAATTTGTTGAACTGAGCCATTGCACCGTATTCTCTATGGGTATTGAATGAAAGCCGTTGACCAAGAATTTGAAGATTGTACGACACAATAATAATGAAAAACTATTAAGAACGAAATATCCATCCTGTGATATCCCCCACCTTGTGAAAGTCTACCCACATTCACAAGGTGGAAATTCTCGACTCTAATGAGTTCCAGCCATCGCGCCAATAATTGCAACTATAATACCACCGCCAAGGACTAAGATGAAAATTGATAACATGACAATCGTCATAATTCCAGCGAAAGCAAAAAAGGAGCGAAGGTGCTTAAGTGCCTCAGTTATTTGTGGCTCTGATTGTTCCTGTATAGCCAATTTCACATTTGCTGAGAATCTGAATAAAAACATTGAAGGGAATAAATAAAGTATTCCTAAGGCAATATAAAGAACCATTATTAAAATTGATGGTAAAGTCCCTGCCATTTCCGAATTGGCGAATGTCTTGCTTAGTACGCCAAAGAAGACTCCGAAAAGAGCCATAAGACCCGAACATATGAATCCTATAACAGATAAGAACAGTGTCCATTTTCGTGTAGTTGCAAGATGAGAAATGCCATCAGATGAGATAGACAAATGATTTTGCGGAAGGCTATTTCCCATTTAGACTCCAATTGTTATTGTTGATTGGTAATATGTGGAAAAAAGTGTGCATATACTCTTTCGACGCTGGCTATCGCAACTAAGCTGCGGTAACGATTACTTTCATTTACCACCGACCTCGCACCAAACCAACGCTATCCCCCACCTTGGAAGGTCTACCCACCTTCGCAAGGTGGAAACAGGTGAGGACGCTTTGCCCGTTGCTCGGTTTCCTTTCGATAGATTATCGGCTTACGTTTTACCCGCCTTGCATTACCTTTTGGCGGGCATCGCGTGCCTTCGATCGAGCTTAGTCGTCAACAAATGTTGTCAATGAACTCAGCGTTCCGCTATCGCGGAACGCATCGGGAGTATATTATTTACTTGTTGAGCCTTCGAAATCCCGCTCTGCGGGAACTCTTTCCTTTTTAAAATGGTTAGCTGGCATTGCATGATTAATCACCAAGTTCAACTTTTAACTCTGTTCCATTATCGACACTCGCGACCTGGCAGGCAAGATCGATTATTTTGTAAATGTTTATTTTGCCGTAATTGGTACCCATATACCAGCCATTGGGAAGTTGACGAGATGCTTCTTCAGCTAAATCAGGTCTGCCGGGATAAAGTTCTTCCTTTGTAATTGCAACATATCGACGACGATGACCATGTTTACGAGAAATAAATTTTTGCAGAAAGGAAGGATCTTTTTTATGAAATTCACAGAGTATATCTTCTAAAACGTCAATAGCGGACGAAAAATTCTTCCGTGTCCCCTTGTAGATATAACATATCTGAGAATTCAAAACCGTACGTGGAGGAGAAGAAGGTTTGTCAAATGTGTTGACAAGTGATGGTTTGTTGGGTACAGATGATGGAAGTCCTTGCATATTCAGACTTTGTATGAATTTTCCAACAACATCCATACTCGGTTTATAACCACAAACATCGGCGACCTTTTCTGCCAACAATTCTAGCAATATAGAGTCTTGTTCTTCAAGAAGTCTCTTCCATGCCTCGGGAAGTGATTTCCCAATTTCACGAGTAATATTAAGACTATCATGATCTTCTCTGGCAGATTTGAGCGACTGGTTAGGGCGCGACGGTTGTATCAAGGCAATAATTTCCAGATCGCAAAAGCTGATATGCAGACACTAAGCCCCGAATTGTAAGGAAGTCTTGCAACCAGTTGACCATTCTCATCATATGCCGTGATGAAGTCACTCGGAAATGCAGCGACAATGCCCAAAAGTTTGGCGTCATCTAAGTTGAATACTGGACTGCCGCTGTTGCCGTGACTTGCGATACCATCTACAAGGAAGTGGTTGTCTGCATTAAGACCCTGTGCGACGATTCCTCTTCTTACGATAGGTAAGTTATGAGTTATATCTGAGCCGATGCCAAGTGGAAACCCGATAGTTATGATACTCGTTCCTTCTGAAAATGACGTGCTGTCTGCGAACATTGAAATTCCGTTGGATGCTTGGTCTAGATGCATTTGGCTAGTATCAAGGGTGGTCAACGGAAAAAAATTATCGGAATAAGACAAAATAGCAATGTCCTGTTTAGGGTTGTCTACGACTAACTTTGCTGAATTGTATATCTTTCCATGCTTGAGATTAAGTCCAACGAGAAGGGTATTGCCTAGAGACGTGGACGAGAACTCATGAGTTGCAAATAGATGTCGCGAATCCGTCTTAGAATGAGACACGAATTCCCGCGGAACCAACTTTTCGTCTACGTCTCTAGGGGCACTGAATGATATACGTGGCTATTCGTAACAATATAGACATGCATATTTTTGAGGACCAAGACTCCGGAGCCTAATACACTTGGATTGATACGATTTATGCTGTCAACTGATTGAACAGATTCAATTGAAACAGAGGATCGTTTTGCCTCTTGCACAACGGCTTTGACATTATCAGGAAATAATTGAGCGTATGTCGTTTGAACGGCGAAAAGGCACAAGTATGTGAGCGCAACGAATGGGAGAGTATTGCTCATTATCTTAACCTTTCATTTATTTCGCGCCCTAACGAACCGGAGCTAAGCTGCGGCAACGTGCAGCCAGTTCCCTGTAGAATATACGCGCGGCAGATGTCGCCATTTCCTTAAAAAATTTTTCTGGCGCGCGGCGAAATCGTCGACGGCTGGTTCCGTCAGAAGTTATGTTTAAAATAATTATCTTACAGCGAATTCAACTAAACATAAGGAAATATTTTATGAATATCGCACAGACAATCTCATTCGCCAACGCTCACTTTTTCGTTGGTATTGATGCACATCTCAAGAACTGGAAAGTCACCATACGTCTCGATGGCTTGGAACTCAAAACCTTCTCTATGAATCCAGCACCTCTTGAACTCATTACCTATCTCAAGAAACATTATCCCGACGGCATTTATCATATCGTCTACGAAGCCGGTTTCTGCGGTTTCTGGGCACTGCGCATCTTCCGACAAAACAACATCGATTGCATCGTCTGCAATCCTGCCGACGTTCCGACTATGAACAAAGAACGAGTCAACAAATGCGATCCCATTGATTCTCGCAAGCTCTCCCGTGAACTTGAAAATAAATCTCTCCACGGAATCTATATTCCCGATACTTTCCAAGAAGAATTACGTATGCTTATGCGGCTGCGATACAGGATCATTCAATCTCAAACTCGAATAAAAAACAGAATCAAAGGACTCCTCTATGCTCAAGGAATACAGATTCCTCTCCAATTCTCCGGCAATAACCGTTGGTCCCACGCCTTCATCCTATGGCTTGAGAAACTTCAACTGCTTACTCCCGCCGGCAATTTTACGCTCCAGAATTTGATTATCCAGCTCAAAGAAATCCGCGAGCACAATAAGAACGTGCTTAAACAACTGCGCAAAGAAGCCCGGCAACAAAAAATAGCCCCCATTATGAATGTACTACAGGGCATTCCAGGCATTGCCTTCATTTCGGCAATGTCGCTCTACACCGAAATTATAGACATGAAACGTTTCCACAATGACGATGCTCTTGCCAATTTTGTCGGGCTTGTCCCTTCAACACAGACCTCTGATAAGAAGGTCTATGTAAACGGCATTTCTTACAGACAGAATAAATTCCTGCGATCTCTCATGATCGAATCCGCATGGGTTGCTGTCAAAGAAGATCCTGCTTTGACTCTCAAATTCAAAGAACTTACCAAGCGGATGAAGCCTCAAGACGCCATCATTCGCATTGCAAAGAAACTCCTAAAAAGAGTTCGCCATGTTTGGCTCAACCAAGAACAATATGTCTACGCTCTTGTCGCGTAAGTACTATGCAATTATAGAATAAAGGAATCCTATAAATATCGGTGCGGACTGTTTGCTCAAGCTTGTCCCGATGAACTTTGTTCGTCAGGATTACCGTCAGATTACAGCCGCACTTTTTTGAATCTCATTCACACTTCTTGCAGTCTCGTGTTTTATGCGGGAACTGTTTATAACAGGATGATTCTTTTATTATTCTATCTTGCATTCTATCCCAGAGAATGGAGACGAAATAATGTCCTAAATATTTTTATTGACCTCTTGACTTTTTACATAACAGCTTGAGTTGCTGGTTAGCGCTCCCATCACGCCTTCGGCGCTATTCTTTCAATAAGTAACAAACACGGTTTATTGCGCATTTTCGCCATATTTTATAATTTGTTACTTAGGAGGCGCTTTGGGATAGAAATGCACTAATCAGATTCCATTTGTTTTTATAATTTTTATGGTTTGGAATATCCTTAAGTACAACTTTTGGCATTTTGCCTCGTCTATATATTTTTTTTAAGACCGCTGCCGGAAACACATAATAATCCACATCAGCACTTTTGTTTTCCGATGTCGCCCCATCTAAATTTAGCCGTACAAAAACGACAAAGTCACAATCAAATCGGCTAATAAGAAACCCTCCAGCTTTTTGTGTCCATCTACTTTTCACCTGAATCTTTGCAGAAGTGTTTAGCTCGGCATTCGTTGCAACAAGATCATATCCCGGCATGTTTGTGTAAGTTTTGTATGAAGCGATCTTATTGATGAGTAAATTGCCGAGCACCAAGAATTCAGCGCCCTCTGCTTCTAATTTAGTATTTTTGTATTTCATGAATGTAAGACTCCAAAGCGCCTAACGGATGGCAACTAAGCTGCGGCAACGATAACCCGCAAGTTGCTGAAAACGAAACAAGTTCATGCTGATAAGTTTATTATTAAACATCTAAACCTATATGCGCCATGCTTAACGTACTCACGCTCATTCCGTCAGCTTGAGGTTTTCATCTTGACTACGTCAAGAATCTTCATGCAGATGACAGATAGTAGCATATGAAAGTGCAATCTAAAGCATAAAACTATGTGCCCTTAATTTATGCTAAATTCGGCAACTATCTCAATCTGTCATTAGTAGTTGCTGGTTAGGCAACACACATTATTATTTCTTTTTTGCAGAACCATGATTATGATGCTTAGAAAGTGGTTCTATGCATTGGTGAATAATTGCACCGGTGTTCGGATCAGTTATTGTCTCAGAATATAAATTATTTTCACGGTCAACAACTCTAGCAATAAGATTCCATTTCCCTGTTTTTCGATGCAAGTCATCACCAGATACTGTTTCGATGAAGGGTTTACCTTTGCCACCTCTTTTACCCTTCATTCCCAATTTTTCACGAAGATGCAACGTCTCGTTAATTGTAACAAAAAAAGAGCGTGATAAAGAACCACATTTGGGACAGGGAATCCTATTTTCTAAAAACACATTGGTTGGTTCTGACAATTCTTCACCGCACTTGCCACAATTTACTTTGTCGGAGATAATTGACATATGTCGCTCCTTCTTTAGTGTGTGTTGCCTAACGGATGGGGCATAAGCTGCCGCAACGAAAACTTCTAAATTGTACTACACGAAACAAGTTCATGCACTACCCGTAATTAATAAATACAAAAGTTATGAGGTACAAAGAACATATTAATGAAAACTGAAACCTTACATACGCAATGCGCCATGCACTTCGGCTAATCCGGTCAGCTTGATGCCCTGGTTAGGGCGCGTTGATATTAATTATTGTTCTATCGTAAAGATATTCTGGGACATGTCCAGGTGCTTTCTGTCTAATTACCTCTTCTGCAATTCGATGCATTATTTCGATGCGTCTATCTTTTGCCCAAGCAACTTCCCCATCCCAAATATCAGGTGGTGGTCCTTGGAGACAGGCTAAAATCTTCGGACCAACGCAGAATTCCCAATAAAAACTAATTTTATTTTTTCCCTCATAATAGTGTACATATCCATCTTTGCCACATTCTTCTATTTCGACTAACCAAGTGTTTTCCATAAACGAAACGCGCCCTAACGTTAAGGATTTTATCCGTACTTGGGCTAAAAAAAACTTGAAGTTACAATAATCCTTGTGCCCAAGTGCGGATAAAATTTGGTTGAACTGAGCCATTGCACAATACTCTCTATGGGTATTGAATGAAAGCCGTTCACCCAGAATTTGAAGATTGAACAACACAATAATAATGAAAAACTATTGAGAACGAAATAACCATCCCTCGATGCACTATAATATTCCTTTGATTTGGAGAGTTTTCATCAAAAAAAGCGTATTTATCCCTTGCTTGTGTATATCATTGCTGCCAATCTGTGTCTTTTCATCCTCACGGTGGTGCAGGTTGCATGGGTTGTAATATTCTGTCGTTCAACATCTTTCCTTTATGACAACTTGGACACATCAGAACATCGATTCCGGTAAGTTTTAAAAGCATCTCCTGCCATGTCAATATGCCTTGTTCAACCTCCGGCATTGGTGCATCAAGAAGCATCCTGCATTTGTCTAAGTGATCCTTCCTTTTTCTGTTGCAAAGAAAGCCGTAATAGCGAATCTTGCACAATCCATCAGGGAGGATATGCAGCAAGAACCGGCGAAGGAACTCACTCGCCTCGAGTGTCATAATCTTTTCTTTGTCTTCATCCCGATAATCTCTCCACTGAAAGCTGACTTTACCATCGGTCATTCCTGCTAATCGATGATTTGAAATGGCTACCCGATGTGTGTAGCGGCCAAGATAAGCAAGCACCTGCTCCGGTCCGCCGAATGGCTGCTTTGCATAGACAATCCATTCTTTATCGTAAAGCTGGTCGACTAACTTTTGAAAGTGCTCTTTACATGCCAGTGGCGATGTTTTGCCTATGCAATGTATTCGTTTTGAACGATAAGCCTTTTTCAGTTGTTCCAGGAACTTACCGCGGAAAACTCGCGAGAGCACACGCACCGGAATGAAAAAGTTATTCCTCGATGCAATCCATTTTCTCCTATCCTGTGAGAGTCCTCCTCCAGGAACGATACAATGCACATGAGGATGATCCATCAAATTCTGTCCCCATGTATGTAAGACCGCAATCAATCCCAGTTCAGCGCCCAGATGCTTTTTCTCACGTCCAAGATGCAACAACGTCTCCGCCGCGGTTTGGAACAACAAATTATACATCACTCGCTGATTGATAAGGGTGATCGCATTAAGTTCCTCCGGAACTGTGAAGACGATATGGAAGTATGGAACAGGAAGAAGCTCCTTTTTCCGTGCTTGCAGCCATTTCTCTTTTGCCAATGAACCGCATTTGGGACAATGTCTGTTCCGGCATGAATTATAGGAGATTCGCTCATAGCCGCAGGCATCGCACCGATCAACGTGTCCTCCCAGAACTGCTGTGCGACATGAGGCAATATCATGGAGTGCCCGCAATTGTCGACGTGGAAGTTTATGAACCCTTTGATATTCGCTGCCGTATGCTCGTACGACATCCGCCATTTCCAAATGACGTGCGCTCATGATCGCACCTGCTCTGCAGGAGCCATCAAGCGGTCAAGCGGATTGACAATTTTGTCTGTACTTGCCCGTTGGAGGTGTAGATATATGCTTGTAGTTTTTAGATTTGAATGGCCCAGCAGTTGTTGGATAACGAAAATATCCGTGCCGGACTCCAGGAGATGAGTAGCAAAGCTATGACGTAAGGAATGGACGCTAACGGGCTTGGCGATCCCGGCTTTTTTTTTGCCTTTGTGAACGTGCGCTGTACGCCGGTAATTGTTAGCGCTTGGTCGGGCATCTTGCCTGGAAAGAGCCATTCATAGGGATGGTACAATTTCCAATATCTCCGGAGCTGCTCAAGGAATGTCGTTGAAAGTAATGTGTAACGATCCTTCTTGCCTTTACCCTGCTCAACCCGAATTTGCATGCGCTGGCTGTCGATATCGGCCACTTTCAAATGAACTGCTTCACTGATTCTCAAGCCGGCCGAATAACAACTCATTAACACCATGCGATGCTTCATGTTTTTTACTGCCCCAAAGAGGCTTCTGATCTCTTCTCCGGAAAGAACCACCGGCAAGCGTTTCTCCGTCTTAACTCGCAGTAATTTTTCTACCTTCCATTCCTGCTTCAGTGTGTCTTTATACAGGAATTTCAATGCACTGTATGTCAATCGAACCGTTGACCAGCTCATCTTGCGCTCTACCAAGCTTTGCAGATACTTCTGTATTTCTTTCTCTCCCATCTCTGCTGGGGATTTCCCATACATCCGCACATATAATTTTACATGCTGCAAGTAATCCTTGATGGTCCTCTGGCTGAAATTCCGCATCTGCATCGCCATCACCATTTGATCTCGTATCTCGCCCATTGGAACCTCCTATGTATTGTTTGAGTGATCTGTTTTTAACTGCACTCAAAGTTACTACAGGGTTCTCATTTTGGCAAGACTCTCTTTGTCAAAGAACAATTCTAAGAATATCGCGCTGCCGCGCAGCGGCTTAGTTCAACTATATACTACATAGACATTGTCTATAATTCGTGAGTATTCTCACGATATATAGAAATCTAAAAAAAGTATTTGTATATTGATATTGAACTTTCGGAGGGATTCATCATGGGCCAAAAACTACTTGACTCGGTGCACGAAATTTTACGTCTCAAACATTACAGCGATCGCACAGAAGAATCATATACCCAATGGATAAAGCGGTACATTTTGTTCCACAACAAAACCCATCCGCTCAACTTGGGCGAATCCGAGGTGAGAAAGTTCCTTCCCCATTTCGCCCAGGACAAATATATTCTTTTTTCGGATTAAAATCAAATATTTATTTATCGGTGCTGCGGTGTTGCTGTGCTGCTGTGCTGCTGTTCAAAGTTAGGTATTTGGTCTATTGGTTACTTGGAGAATTGACCAAAATATTTGTTCATTTGTTTTCACAGCCATCCGCGGTCGCCCTCCTGAGGCGGGCGAGCCGCCTGCGACTACAAAATTGATTTTAACAGCAACACTGCAACACGTTGAACGTCAGCACCCTTTTCAATTCACAATTGATTATTCACCATTCACCGTTCTCAAATGGATACGCTGCGTGCCCGGGACGACTCCTTTACTCAGCAATAATTTTTGCCCTTCGGCTCCTGCGACATACGTTACGAATCCCGCCGCAATATTCGAATACGGCGTTCGGCAATATGCATAGATCGTCCGCCAGAATGGATAATACTTTTGATAAATATAGGCCGGATGCGGTGAAAAATATTTCCCGACAGCTTCCGGTGCCGTTCTATATACGGTATCGCTTTCAACTCCCGATGATGAAATATCGATTGCTTTGACCGAAGTTTTCATAGAATCAAGCCATGCAGTCGAAACAAATCCGATTGCGAATCGATTCTTTATTACTGCATCGATCGTCTCCAGTTCGGAATTCGTCCGTTTTAAAACCGGTGAAAATTGTTGAAGTCCCAGACGATTCTTAAGATAAAGAGCAGCATCCGCAGAATCCTGTAACACAAGCTCTATAGCGCCATTTATCCCTTTTGAGCGCGAAAGCTGATTCCATTTCGCAATCTTACCCGTCAAAATGCCGGCAATTTCCTGTGTCGTCATTTCTGCGACCGGATTTTTTTTATTTACAACAGCCGCTATACCGTCATACGCAATGAGGATTTCTTCAAAATCGGGAGATACTTTCGTCGCAGCTTCTTTTTCCTTATCTGTCAGACGCCGTGTTGAAAACGCTAATCGCAGAGTATCTTTCATAAACCGTCCCAGCGCTTCTGCAACCGGAACACTTTCCGCTGTAACGTTTGCTCCGGATTCCTTATACTGACTCATAAACGCACCGACTTCCACATTCATCGCCGGCGCAAGCGATTCCGGAAATAAAAGATGAATCGTTCCTTTTGTATTTGTCTCTTGCGATTCTTTTTGACAACCGGACAAGAGAGAGAGAATTGCAAGACACGATAAGAGATTTTTCTTTTTCATAAAGTCTATCCTTTTTACAGGTACACGTGTTCATGTTTTCCACATTCAGCCATTGCAGCCGACTTCGGCCTGCCCGCCTTGCGGCGACGCCGACTGGTATGCCAGTCATTCAGGCGGGTGAAGTCGGAATGCTCCGCGGTCATCGCCCGCGGCTACAGTGGACTCAGGCTTTTTTCGCAATTTGCACTCGCTGCAGTAAAAGAATGCCGGCTAGTAAAAACGCGCCGACGGAGAGGATCGCAACCCGCTGGTTGACTAAGGAAGAGATTAAACCGAAAACAAACGGCCCCACGATAGCGGAAGCTCTTCCGAAGAACGAATAGAATCCGAAAAATTCAGTTTTCTTTTCCGGCGGCGTCAATTCCGTCATAAAACTCCGGCTCGTGGACTGTGAAGAACCCAGCGCAAGGCCTGCGACAATTCCTACACCGTAAAAAAATAATTTATCATAAATAAAATACGAAAACACAACCACAGTCATCCATATAAACAATGTCACTGTCAACGTACGCTTATGGCCGATATGATCGGATAGAATGCCGAAGAGGACGGCGCCGATCATTGCCGAGGTTTGAATCATCGCAAAAAAGATTACTATTTCCGCAATGGTAAAATGAAGGGTTGTGCGTGCAAAGAGTGAAGAAAAAATAATAATCGTATTGACCGCGTCGATATAAACGAAATATGCCAGAAGGAATCTTCCCGTATTGCGATACTTCGGGAATTCCCGGTATGTATCTTTCAATCGCCGGAAACCGATGCGGATAAAATTGAAACGGAGATTGACGGTTCTCTGCCGGTCGGGAAGAAAAAGAAAAAGCGGTAATGCAAAAAATCCGAACATTCCGGCAGAGACCAAAAAACTTAGCTGGACGTTATGCAAATTCAACCGGCTAAATCCGCCGGCATAGAGCGGATATGTTATGAGAAGCGTTATCAGCGAACCGACATAGCCCATCGCAAATCCGTAACCGGACACGCGTCCATACGTGCGTTCCGTTGCTATCTCCGGAAGAAACGCATCATAAAAGACCAGACCTGCTTCGTAGCCGATGTTAGCAAGAACCAGCAGTAGAATCCCCGAAACAATAGAACCCGGACCGATAAAATAAAGAAGAGCTGTTGCAAAGACACAAAGAAATGTAAAGAAAAAGAGAAATCGCTTTTTCCCCGCACCGTAATCGGCCGCAGCGCCGAGCACCGGAGAGAGAATGGCAACGATGCACATCGATATGCTGAAAGCGCTTCCCCACAACAAATCGCCCTGCGGACTTCCCTGTGCGACAACTTCTTTAAAATAGAGCGGATAACCGACTGTAAGAACTATAACAAAAAAAGCAGTATTGGCAAAATCGAAAAGGGTCCAGGAAAAAATTCTTGCCCGTGAGATAAAAGATTCCGATGCGGGACGGGAAGAGTCGAGCTGAATCATTTGGGGGATTTCTTCAATGCTGCAGTATCGAGTAAACCGCGGCCTGACTTCGATAATTTTCCATCTTTTCTCAAATCGGCTAAAATGGAATCGAGAACTCCGTTGACAAATTTATCGCTTTTCTCAGTGCTGTAATCCCTTGCAATTTCAATAGCCTCATTGATGGAAACCTTAGGGGGAATATCGTCAAAATACAGCAGCTCACATATACCCATTCGCAGAATAATGCGGTCGATAATCGCAAGGCGGCTGAATTCCCAATGTTCGACCCGCTTGCGAATAAGACCGTCCAATTCCTTCGTTTTTTCTACGACTTTTCTGATAAGTTCACAAGCAAACGCAAAAGCCTCTTTATGTTTTTTTAAATCATCTAAGATATGATCTATGATCATCTCAATCGGTTCCTTCGACAATTCATGTGCATAGAGAGCCTGAAGAACCCGTTCGCGAACAACCCGTCGTTTTAATTCCATTGTGTTTGTTTTCAACTCCTACGATGCACTTCAAACTTAGGGAAAAAATCCCACCGAGGCAAATTGAAGAAAAAGGCAATTACTTAGGGTGGTATTGAAAGATTAAAAAACCCTTCTTTCTTGCAGAGTTTTAAAATATTTGTACTTCATACTCTGCTATGAATCCTCAAAATGCACATGTAATGCACCTCTTTGCGTTCTCGTTCTGCTTGCATTTGTAGCTTCTTCTTCAGAATTTAAAGAAGTGGAAACAGGAATTATTCTATAAGAAACGATCAATGCGGCTCTTTAAGCAAAATTCCGCTGATAAAATCATACGGGAAATGCAGGAAGAACCGCACCTGCGCTCAAAGAGGAAAAAGGAAAATTATGATATATGGAGTTATTTTCGATCTCGACGGTGTTCTTGTCTCTACGGATGAATATCATTACAAATCATGGCAGCGGCTTTGCGACGAAGAGGGTTTTCGTTTTTTCAGCAAAGAATTTAATCATAAGTTCCGCGGGGTTGCCCGAATGAAGTGCGTCGATATTTTACTTGATGCCGCCGGGAAACAATGTACCAATGCGGAAAAGCTTGAATTAGCAAATCGAAAAAATCGCTACTTTGTGGAATCTCTCGAAAATGTCGCTGAAGACGCTTTACTGCCCGGCTCGACAGCGATCCTCATGGAATTGAAAAAACGGAATATTAAAATTGCTGTCGCTTCCAACAGCAAAAATGCAAAGCCCATCATCGAAAAAGTGCATATCGGTCAATACTTCGATACGATCGTAGACGGCTACGACATTAAAAACAACAAGCCGCACCCTGAACCGTTTTTGCTTGCTGCACAACGTCTGGGGCTCGACCCAAAAAATTGTCTCGTTGTGGAAGATGCCGTTGCCGGCATCGAAGCCGCCAATGCAGCGGGCATGCCGGCATTGGGAATCGGCGAAAAAGAATACCTGCCCAATGCAGCCGTTCTTGTAAAGGATCTCAGCCAGATAACCGCTGACGAATTGCTGCAATTATCGTGATGCCTTTTTAACATCGGGCCGGATAATTTCCATCCCTTGGAAATATTTCTCTCCGTCCTGTTCGGTATTTCCAAATCCGGAAGAACGAAATCGTTCTTGGAGCTGCGAAACAACCTTAACTCCATCCGCCCGACCGGCTATCGTATATTTATAGGAAGATTGAGAAGCTGCAAATCGGCTTTTTTGTTTGTAGTATGTAAAATTAAGCAATTTCCTGCTTCTTTCTTACAAGACTTCTTCTTATACTTAGTGATGTATGTTTAACCATAATTTAAAAAAGCGATGAAAACAAAAACCATACAACGCATGATTGGAGCATTCGTTCTCCTAATCTCTTCAATTCAGATGATTATAACTACCCAGGTTTCCGTTTCGTTTTGGGATCCGGGCGAACTGTCGGCAGCGGCATACCGCATGCAGGTGCCGCATCCGCCTGGCGAACTCTTTTCTCGCTTGTCGGACGCATTTTTTATATGCTTCCCATTCCCGGAAGTTTGGGATTCCGCATGAATCTCGTGTCAGCTCTTGCAAGCGCATTCACCGTGTTTTTTCTCTATTTGATTATTGTTAAAATCATTGAAGTATATAAAGGCAAAACGGAAGTTGTTTCTTTCGATTCAATCTCGACCTACATTATCGCAGCCATCGGAGCATTGACACTTTCTTTTAGCGACACATTTTGGTTTAATGCAGCCGAAGCAAACTATTTTGCTTCGAGCACATTCCTCTATGCTTCGATGCTCCTCTTGATGCTCATCTGGAATGAACATGCGGACGAACCGGGTAGTGAGCGTTATCTTCTTCTTATAGCATATATTGCAGGATTATCCGGCGGCCTGCATCTTATGAGCGTCCTCACCATTGTTATTGTCGGTATATGGGTCGTTTTGAGAAAATATGTTACAAATGACGAGGAATGTTTGCAGTCACTTTATGTTCTCATCGGCCACGCGGTATTCCTTTTCGTGATAGCCGCAATTCTCTGGAGCGGGGAAACAGACAACACGCCTCCTACTTCAGCCGCGTTACAGGCTTTTGAATCCAAATTTAAGATTGCAATGATCATCGGTACGGTCATCGTTCTGGGATTTTTCCGTAAAAAGATTTTTGTAAAAAGTTCGTATTACCTTGGAGTCCTCATCGGCGGCATCGGACTTGCCGTTGTCTTCCCCGGCATCATTCGTTATCTGCCGACCACATTGCTTTCAGTTGCCGGAGACAATCTTCAAACCGGCATGTTCATACTCATCGGCCTTTTTGCTGTTGCGGGTTTTGGTGTGTACTGGGCGTTGAAACGAAAAATGCAGATCCTTGCTCTTTCACTTGCTGCCGTCATAATGGCGGTGCTTGGAGTAACAACTTACACGATGATCGTCATCCGGGCAAATGCGAACTTACCGATGAATGAGAATCATCCGCAATCTTTTGCACATTTGATTTCCTATTTAAATCGCGAGCAGTACGGAGATTTTCCGATGTTCAAACGGCGCTGGTCGAGCGAACCTGAAAAAGCCGAAATCTTTTCCAATTACACCAGCGATTTCGATTTCTTTTGGCGCTGGCAGATGGGTCACATGTTTCACCGCTATGTCGGATGGAATTTTATCGGCAGAATTTCGCACGATCAGGATGCCGGAGTCAATTGGAAAGAATTCTTCGGTATTCCGTTCTTGATGGGCTTATGGGGTTTGTATTACTCGACCCGGAAAAATTGGAAACTCGGATCGCTGTTGATCTTTACCTTTATTCTTATGGGATACTTAATTACATACTATCAAAACCAACAGCAGCCCCAGCCGAGAGACCGGGAATATTTTTATTGCGGCGCATATCTTATCTTTACAATATGGATAGCTCTCGGTATACGCGGATTGCTCGATCTTATTTTTGAAAAGCTTGGACAGATGTCCTATGCAAGACCTCTTGGCATAAGCCTTCTTGTTTTGTCTGCTCTGTTCATCCCGGGTCGAATGCTACAGGCAAATTACGCCACGCATGATCGATCTAAAAATTGGGTCCCCTGGGATTTTGCCTACAACCTCCTTCAGACCTGCGAACCGGACGCAATCCTTTTCACGCAGGGAGATAACGATACATTTCCTCTCTGGTACATGCAGGATGTTGAAGGTGTACGGCGGGATGTACGTATCGTTAATTTGAGTCTCGGCAACACTTCCTGGTATCTTTTGCAAATGAAACATACTCCGGCATATCCTGAAGCGAAGGCTGTTCCCATGAAAATGCCCGATTCGTATATCGAAGATATTCAACCGATCCAATGGGAGCCGCGAAACCTTCGAATCCCGGTCGATAAAGAGACCATCGATCGATATCAGGAAACGACACACACTGCGCTCGACACATCGATTACAAATCACGGCGCTATTATATTTTTTATGAAGAATACGCTTCAATTTGGAAACACAAAGGCGCTGCGCGTACAGGATATTGCAGTCTATGATATCATACTCGCAAACGAATGGAAGCGTCCGATTTATTTCGCAGCCACCTGCTCTCCCGATGCAAAGATCGGTCTCGATGAATATTTATCTTTCAAAGGCCTCGCATGGAAGCTGGAACCGCGCCGGGTGTCCCAATTTTATGAAGGTATTGACCCGGTTGTCCTCGAAGCGAATCTTTTACACGAGCCTTCAGGTTATTCCACAACGCCGCAATACGGATACAAATTCCGTGAAACCGCAAATCCAAAAGTGTTCTTTGATGAAAACACAAGCAGGATTATGCTCAATTATCGGTCTGCTTTTACGACTTTGGCGGCTTATTATATGAATTTCAATCATGATACGAAAAAGGCCATAGACATACTCGATCGGATGGAAACTTCGATTCCGCGTGCAAAAACTCCTCTTGGATGGGAATACGCGATGAATATCGCAACTATTTACCACGCGGCCGGACGCATCGATCGAGTAAAGGAACTGAGCAGCAGCATCGAACCGGAGTGCCTCAATCTTATTAATTCGGGAAATGTAAACACCAATTCGTATCTCAATCCATACCGGGCGCTTCTGGAACTGTATGATATGACAAAAGAATACGATAAGGAAATCGGGCTCTTGCAAAAGCTCCAAACGCTTTATCCAAGCGACCCGGGAGTCAAGCAGCGGATTCAAGCCCTTGAGCAGCTTAAAGCATCCGCGATGCAGGCTCCGGCGAAATAATCGCAGCTCAGATAATATTTCGTATTTTGCAACTTACGTTTTATTGTAACTCAGCGTGCAAACCTTGTCAAGAGTCGCGGAGCATAAAAATGTAATACGCTTTCGCGCGTTTATTCCTCCTTCTCTTGACGAGGTTGAAATCCTTTTAAGAAAGCAGAAATCGATTCCGAGTATTTAAAAGTGTAAGAACAGCAGAAATTGCTGTCCTTGATTTCATTGTTCAGTACCTTTCAAATGAAATTTTGTGGCTCCTATTCAGCGTAAGTTTTATATTTGTAAATTAAATTACCGCAACGAACTTCTGTAGCCGACACCGGCCTGCCCGACTGATGCAGTCATTCAGGCGGGTGGTGTCGGAGTATCCCGCAACCATCCCGAAAACATCTTCGATGTTTACGGGACAAGCTCGTCGCTGCTACAGAATGATATTAGACGTCGTCCGCGACAAACATCCGCAATGGGATATCTAAAAACTAATTGTAAATCGGTTTTCATAATTCGCTGAGTAATTATCTGAAGCGATGACGAATTCATCGATTGTCGGATTAATTTTGCCAGATTGAGCATCCCACGGTGAGTTACATCCACCAAAAATAGAGATACATATAAGAATTGCGATTTTCTGCTTCATGGCTGTACTCCTGTAAAGAATTGATCGGTCTCCAGAAACTAAGAAAGAGCAATCTAAAGTAACAGAAGAATAAGCGCCTTTGTTAAATAACGATTATGTCATCCCTCCCGCCTATATCCTTATCATTTTTTTCCCATGGAAAGTTTAAAGCAGGAACAGCTGTTCGGTGTCTTTTACAGGAGGATTTTGATCCTTCAATTACACGCTGCGTAGAAGTTACAAAAAAGGATTGCTTATCAGTTGTTTCTCGTGAAAACTATTTACCAGAATCCACTTTATTTGAAATACTTGCGATAGGGACGTGCTTAACAATACCAAATGCCGCATCTAACCCGGGCTTTAATGAAGATTTTAGGATAAATCCATCCGCCTTTGCTTTCAATGCTTGTACTCGGTACAACGGATTGTCAAATGTGGTCTCAATCATAACTTTAATGTTCGGCCAACGCTGTTTAATGATGCGCGTTGCTTCAAGTCCATTTTTCTTCGGCATTGCTACATCCATGAGAATAATATCCGGCGACAATGTCTCAGCTTTTTCTATTGCTTCATCGCCATCGACAGCCTCACCGACAATATCGATGTTCGGCAGTCGGCTCAAAAAATCACGCACAACGCGTCGAAAATCCTGATGGTCATCGACTACAAGTACCTTAGTTTGCCCCATGCCATACCTCCAAACTTGTGAAATATCTCAATGCCGATAAAATCCCGGATCTATCCTGTAAGCTGACCAAAATATTTTTCTTAAATCGATCAAGAATTGCAAAACTTCATTCGGAAGGCATCCCACTAAAAATCCCACCGAATTCATATACATTGAATGAATAGATACAATTTTCTATGATGAGAGTCAAGGATCAACAGCGGAATCACATGGAATGGCTGAAAATATCAAAAAATGCTTCTCAATCGCACTTTTTCTCGAAAAATATCATACTCTATCCCGCTCTGGACTCGCAATCGAGCCGGCAAACTCCGCCTCTAAGGCTCGCTCTAATATCAAATGAAAATTTGTTTGCATGATCCGTTTCCAACTAATCGGCATATTCAGAGGACTCTGCTTCCCATTCGGTTTAGGCAAATATATTCGGTACGCGGGTTCTGTCCTTTGAAAGGAGCATTGATTTATTAATAAAAAAAGAATAATATACCCCCATCTTTTACACGGATGTATTCAGAGGCCGTGAGCGAAAACTCATGAGTTGATAATAGAAGTCGCAAGTCCGGCAGAGAATAAAAAACGACTTCCCGCAAAACCAACTTTTCGTCCACATCTCTTAGCAGAATATTCGCTCATACGAGCATGTGAATGCCTGCGTGTAAGTTTTATTCCAATCATTACACTTTTTTAAAGAGGAACTATGAACAAACATATCATTTGGGCGGTTGTTGTTGTTCTTGCCGCTGCTGTTTCGTTCTTTATTGGGAAGAGCAGTTCGACACAGGCCTTGCAAGTAACTCAGGCAGAAGTCGATAAACTGACGATTGAGAAAGCAGTAAAACAGAGTTTCCCAGGAGCGGAAAAACATGAAATCACTCTCGATGAAGCAAAAAAGTTGATCGAGGGACATGGTAAAAAAGAGGGCGGTATGTTTAATCGCGCCATCATCGAAAAAATTTTAGCGCAGCCGAGATGCGGAGGCCTGCATTATTATTTCGGTTTTAGCCAGAAGGAAAAGAAAACCATAGTCCTTTTCGGTATCGACACGAGCACTAAGGAGTTGCTGACGGGAACAATAGCCAATACTCCATTTCCGTGTCCTCCGGATTGTCCGGGACCAAAGATTTTTGAGAAATAAGAAGGCTGCTTGGCCGACACAAGGATCTTTTTATTTTATGTTATGATGTTCATACAGTGCGCAGTATGCGTTGTCGGAATATTTTGCCTGCGGCGAGTCGATAGGCCGGTTCGTTGGCTTATTGTAAGCCTTCTATGCTGGACACTGATTTCCATTATCTCTTTTGTTGTTCGTCTGAAGAATATGCACAATCTATGGATAGGCCATATTGATACCATTATTGATACAAGCTTGTTTTCGATTGTGTTTTATATGTGGCGAACAAGTAAGCTGAACGGACAATTTATAAAAGGAACTTTCATTGTTTTCTTTATTGCTTGGGCAATCGATGGAATCTTCTTTGATGCCTTTCATAAAGGGTTCAATATTGCCACTGCCATCCAGGGACTTTTGGAAGCAATATTTTCTGTGAATCTGCTGGCGAATGTATTACTTGACGAACGAAGCCATTTCTGGAAACATGATCCTCGTTTCTGGGTGGCTTCTGGCTATCTTCTCTATGCAGGAGGCACCTTTTTCCTCTTTTCATTTTTTCGCAGTATAGCCCATATCCCCATAGAAACATTTCGTATCCTATGGTACATCAACCGGGGCTTCACAGTTGTCGCTTTTGCATTCTTTACCCGCGCGTTGTTATGCAGACCTGAAAAAGCAATCTGATATGCGGCAGGTTCTTGCGTAGGATAAAAATAGGTTTCCCTACTAACCTGTAGATCACAAGAATATTGTCAATTCGAATTCGTAGATAGTGTTTGGACAATTTTTTGTTTTCTATAATAACTAAATTGCAGTCAAAGGAATATTTTTATATATTCTATACTTGAAACATCCTCATTGAGGAAAGTAGTTGCACTAGTGAACGCTTAAAAATCCGTAGAAAATGAGTTAAAAAGTGAAATCACTATCCTATCGGAAGTCTGGAGATTTCACTAAGGAAACAGGTTAACAAAAGTTTTGTTCTTTTAAAAAATGATTTAATGTGAGAACCGTTTGTTCAATCTTCAATCTTAAATCTGCAATCTGCAATTGTGTGGCGGTGTAGCATCCCATAAACAGCACGGGACACGCACCCGGTTAGAGCGTAGGAATCATAATCCAGCCAGCCGGAGGCCTGAAAATATATCACGCAATGCGTGATTCAAATTGGAATTTTGAACTTTAATGGTTTTTGTCATTTAAAATTCTTCAATTTTGAATCTGCAATCTGCAATTGTATGGCGGTGTATCTTCCCGTAAACAGCACGGGACAGGCACCCGGTTAAAACGTCGGAATCATAATCCAGCCAGCCGGAGGCCTGAAAATATATCACGCAATGCGTGATTCAAATTGGAATTTTGAGCTTTAATGGTTTTTGTTCTTTAAAATTCTGCAATTTTAAATCTGCAATCTGCAATTGTATGGCGGGCTTGCCCGCCGTGTTTCACCTTTTGGCGGGGTAGCTCAGCCGGTTAGAGCGTCGGAATCATAATCCGCAGGTCGAGGGTTCGAATCCCCCCCCCGCTACAAGATTTTAGATTGTAAATTGCAAAATGATGAATTATTTTATAGCGCCTCCAAACATCCTGGGGGCGTTTTTATTTTCTGACTGATTTGGATGAAGAACCACGTTCGTATACCCCGATGTTTCTCAATCGGGGCCTGTCCCGCCGAAATTGAGAATAAATATTTAGAAATATTCTGGCAAGACCATTGCCCTTTCGGTTTAGATTGATTCCTCTAGTATATCGAAATGAGACTCCTGAAATTCCTATAAGGCTTAAAAGCGGGTCCCATCTGAGGATCGCTAAGTCAAATGATTGGTACTAGGCATCGTCAGTGATTCATATATTTCAGGGATTTCCACCAGGAAATGAAAATAGACGACTTATTTTTTGATGTTCAAACCAAGCGAGGCCAGTTTTATACACGTGGATTTGTAATCCTTGTGAAGAATACTTCGAATCCCTAAACCTTCCGCGATCCGGACAAACATGGGAGTATTCTCGATATAAACTACATTTCGTGCAGGTGTCTGGGCGATGTCCAACGCAAGCTGAAAGATCTTTGCGTCGGGCTTGCGGACATGGACGAAGCAGGACGAAATAAAAGAATCTACAAATGTATCCAGCTTAAACTTTCGAATCCTGTACACATTTAATTCACGTGCTTCATTACTCACCACAACGATCTTCAATCCATAATGTACCTTAAGCCGGCGGATCAACTCGATCATTTGGGAATATGGTTTCGACTGTGCAAATATAAATTTCCGAAATTGAGCTGATGTGAATGATCTCTTCTTGTAGAACACGATGCGATCCAGGTATTCCTCAATGGTAAGATACCCTGACTCGTATATGTCGTAAGTCTGGTTATTCCGGTTCTCCACCTCTTCCAGATCCAGGCCGAACGTCTGAACTGCTAGTCTACGAAACTCGTGACTCCATCCGTCTGTAAGCAGGACGCCGCCGATATCCAGAAACATGCAACTGATTTTAGTCGCTTTATTCATCGTTTTTTCTTTCGCCGATTTGAACTTCTATATTTTGCATTGCATCGTTCTCCTTGACATTATGAAACAACTGTATATTATGCTCTCTTTAAATGCTTATTTTCAAGCTCTCTTCCTGCTTCTTTATCCACAAGCCAGATCATTTTACCGTTTGAGGGTTGAACGAGTTGAGCAGGTAAACGACAGGAATCCGACGAATTGTTCAATACTTTAAAAAGTGTGTGCGCTTTTGCTACTCCAGAAACTAAAAAAACAACAAGCATCGCTCTATTAATCACGGACAATGTTAAAGTAATGCGAGAAAAATCTTCATGCTGAGAATGTACCTCTAGAACCCAGCGCTTCATTTCATCCAGTGATTTTGATTCCGGAAACAACGATGCCATATGACCGTCCTCTCCCAGTCCAAGCAGGACAACATCAAAACTGGCACCATTATCAGTAAAAAATGATTTTAAAAGTAATTCATATTCCTCAGCTGATTTTTGAGGAGAATGGATGCAGCGAATAGGATGAATTTGGTCGGGAGGAATTGGAACGCGGTCGATAAAAGCTTCTCGCGCCATACCTTCATTGCTGCGGGGATCGTCGGGTGGCACACAACGCTCGTCGCTCCAGAAAATGCTGACTTTGCTCCACGGAATTTTGTTTCGTATTGCATTTTGAGAGAGAAGTTCGTAGGCACGACGAGGCGTTTCGCCGCCGGAAAGTACGAGACTAAAAAGACCTCGATCATGCACGGCTTTCTGTGATTGTTCTATAATAAGGTCCACCGCTGCATGACTTAGGGATTCATAGTTTGGAAAAATTCGGATCATGCAGGTTGTTCTTTCTCTTCCTTTTCATCCGAAATTGTAGGTTGGAGCCAACTCCGACCATCCTTGGCAATCAGAAGTTCAGCGGTTTCCGGCCCCCATGTCCCCGATTGATAATTTGGAAAATCGATAGGAGATGACGCTTCCCATTCTTCAAGAATCGGTGTTATGACCGACCATGCCGCCTCAACTTGATCAGCACGCATGAATAGGGTTGCATCTCTGTGAATCACATCGAGAAGTAATGTCTCGTAAGCTTCGGGAGTGCCATTGCCGAAGGAATCATGGTAGCTGAATCGCATATCGACCGGACTGAGTCGAATCGTAGCGCCGGGCTGCTTGGCCTGGAACCTGATGGAAATGCCTTCTTCGGGTTGGATGCGGAGGATAAGACGGTTCGGATGAATATCTCTGATCGCCTTTGCGGGAAAAGCTTGATGGGGAACGGGCAGAAATTGAATGACAACTTCCGAGCTCTTCACCGGCAAACGTTTTCCCGTTCGCAGATAGAATGGTACATCTTGCCATCGCCAGTTATCAACGAAGAGCTTCAACGCGGCAAAAGTTTCAGATGGTGAGTCGGGGGCTACATTCGGTTCTAAACGATAACCGACGACATGCTGTCCTTTGATCCAACCTGCACCATACTGGCCGCGAGCGGCAAAATTTTGAATTTTTCCAGGATCTATTGGACGAATAGCGTGAAGTACGTCTACCTTCTTATTGCGGATTTCATCTGCGTCAAAAGATATCATCGGCTCGATAGCGATCAAACAAAGAATCTGCATCAAGTGATTTTGAATCATATCACGGAGAGCACCGGCATGCTCATAGTAAGCGCCGCGATGCTCCACTCCAATGGTTTCAGCAACGATAATCTGCACGTGGTCGATGTACCGACGATCCCAGAGCGGTTCTAGAAGAGCATTTGCAAACCTGAAGGCAAGAATATTCTGAACAGTTTCTTTTCCCAGATAGTGATCAATGCGATAGATCTGCGACTCCGTGTAAGCACGCATGAGCGATTTATTCAAGGCGCGCGCAGAGTCAAGATCATGACCGAAAGGTTTCTCAACAACAATGCGAACTTGTTCACGGTCGAAACAAAGTTTTTCATTCTCCATTTGTTGAGTGATAACCTCGACCATCTTCGGTGGAACGGCAAAATAAAAGATATGGTTCGCTTTTGTGTTCCATGTCTTCTCCAAGGCACAGAGTCGGTCAGACAATGTCGCGAATGCTCTTTGAGCACTAAAATCTGTCGCGATGAATTGAAACCGACTTGCGAAGGCTTTCCAGTCGTCTTCTCGTGCCGGCCCACGCCTGGAAAATTGATTGACCCCATCACGTATATGTTCACGAAATTGGTCATCACTCGTCTCCTTTTTGTCGATTCCGACAACAGCAAACTTTTCAGGCAGCCATTTATCCAGAAACAAATCATATAGCGCCGGTACCAGTTTACGCCATGTTAAGTCGCCGGCAGCACCGGCAATCACCAAAATCGTTGGCTCCTGAGGGGCATAGGTTTCCGTCATGATGTATTACTCCTTCTGCCATTTCGTGTGAAACGTACCTTTAGCATCGACTCGTTCATACGTGTGCGCACCGAAATAATCCCGTTGGGCTTGAATAAGATTGGCTGGCAGCCAGACGCTGCGATAGGCATCGAGATAACCCAACGAAACCATCAGACCAGGGATTGGCACGCTTGCCCCGGATGCCTGGCACACCACCCTGCGTAAGTCTTCCTGATAAGTCATGACCTTCTGCGAAATACCGGGCGCCAGCAGCAAATTCGGCAGATCGCGCTGCATATGATATGCCGCCTGGATATCTTCCAGCAATGCAGCGCGGATGATGCATCCGCCCCGCCAGATTCGAGTCACAGCTTCGAGATCGAGTTGATACTTGTATTTGTCTGAAGCCACACTCAAAATCGCAAAGCCTTGTGCATATGTCATAATCATTGCGGTATAAAAAGCACGCCCGAGTTGATCAAGAAATGTTTTGCGTCCAGTTGAAAGGTGCTGCTGGGATTGCTGATATAATAAGCCTGCTTGTTCACGTTCCTTTGCGAACATTGACAAATCCCGCATAGCAACTGCAAGGTCGATCGTCGGGATTGGGACTTGTAATTCCATCGCACTTTGTGAAGTCCACATGCCTGTCCCTTTCTGTTTGGCGACATCGAGGATTTCGTCCACGAGACGCTTGCCGGTCTTCTCATCTTTTTTGGAGAAAATATGGCTGGTGATTTCCACAAGATAACTATTGAGTTCGCCTTCGTTCCATGAAGTATAGACATCATGCAGTTCATCGTCGTTCATACCAAGGCCTCGTTTCATCAAGTCGTAAGTCTCTGCGATGAGCTGCATCATTCCGTATTCGATGCCGTTGTGGACCATCTTCACGAGGTGTCCGGCAGAACTTGGTCCCAGCCAAGCCACACACGGTTCACCGTTGACCTTTGCAGCAACAGCTTCAAAAACGGGACGGACCCGCTCGTAAGCTTCTTTCGGCCCTCCGGGCATGATGCTCGCTCCGTGACGTGCACCCTCTTCACCACCCGATACACCTACTCCAAGAAAATGAATGCCTTTCGATGCCAGGTTGCGAACACGGACATCAGTGTCTTTGAAATAGGAATTGCCGCCATCAATGATAAGGTCACCCTTGTCCAAATGGGGCAACAAATCCTTGATGACAGAGTCTACCGGAGCGCCGGCAGGCACTAACAATATGATGGCGCGCGGTGTACGAAGAAGTGCGATGAAATCGGGGATATTTTCCGCACCGCAGATGTCGCGTTCTACTGCTTCGCTTCGCAGCGCATCGACTTTATTTTTGTCCGTGTCATACCCGGCCACGGAAAAGCCATGGTCGGCGATGTTCAAAACAAGATTGCGCCCCATAACACCCAAACCGATCATGCCTATTTCCTGCTGATTTTGTGGATTCATATTTTTCATAGATCTGACTCCAATAAAATCATCGCTGCCATAGAATCCGCTCCTCTTCCAACGGAACCGCAACACCATCGAAGTACGGTATCAGCCGCGCCGTATAGTCCTTTGATGAACGGGCTGAAGACACAATCGCACTGTAAACGTAACCGCCCGTTGTACCATTCAGCGGGTGAAGAAGCTTCATCTCCTGCCGCACTGGAGCACCGCTGTCGATTCCATCTGCATAAAGTTCCACGTGCACAGACTCTGGATCGAGGTCGGCGAGAAAAACCTGAATCTCAAAGACATGCTGCTCGCCAAAAGTCTTCACCTTCACTTCGCCGAAGTGTAACGATTCCCATTTCTTTTCCAGAGCGTGCCGCCAATCCACTATCATCTTGCCGATTGCTCCTTTATTGTCCATGCGCAGATGATACGCGGTTGCAGAGGGGAGATAGTGTTGCTCGGTGTATTCTCGCACCGTACGGTTAGCGGAGAATCGTGGTGTCAGCTTCGCCATACTTTCCCGCATGCGAGCAACCCAAGCAACAGGGATGCCATTATTATTGCGGGCGTAAAACTCAGGGATCACCTCGTGTTCGAGTTTGTTATAGAGCACTTCAACTTCTGTCGCATCCCAGGCAGGATCATCGCCTCGTTCTTTACCGTCCCCCAAAGCCCAGCCTACTTCAGGCGTGTAGGCTTCCGCCCACCAACCATCCAATTCTGAAAGGTTAATGCCTCCATTGACAAGTACCTTCATGCCGCTTGTTCCGCATGCTTCCCAGGGACGTCGAGGCGTATTGATCCACACATCGACTCCCTGCACAAGATATTCGCTTAAAAGCATATCATAGTCACTAAGAAAGATTATGTGGCAACGAGCTTCGGAACGCCGGATAAATTGTGTCCATTGCTGTATCAGGGCCTGTCCTGCTTGGTCTGCCGGATGTGCTTTACCGGCGATGATAAGTTGTACCGGTCGCTTCTGATTTGTTAACAAGCGCAGTAATCGCTCGGGATCGTGCAGAAGCATGTTGGGTCGTTTATAGGTTGCGAAGCGACGTGCAAATCCTAAAGTTAATGCGTTGGGATTAAAGAAATGCTTTGCCTCTTCCACCGCTTCATAAGATGCGCCTGAGGATGTTAACTGAAGGGATAATCGTCCACGGATATATTCAACAAAAGACTTACTAGCGTCTGTGCGAAATTGCCAGAGCCTGGCATCTGAGATACGCCGGATGTCTTCCTCTATGGTTTTCGTCGTTCCCATCCAGCGATCCTTTCCACAGGACTCCGTCCAGAGATCGTCGGCTGCCGCCGAGTCCCAAGTCGGCATGTGGACTCCGTTCGTAACATAACCGATAGGCACTTCGTCTGCAGGCCATTTCGGGAAAAGAGATTCAAAGAGATGCCGACTGACTTTTCCATGTAAACGGCTCACACCATTCACCGCTCCACTCCCACGGATTGCCAGATATGCCATGTTGAATTTTTCAGACGAGTCGCTCGAGTTCTGTCGGCCAAGTGCCAGCAAATCATTAATTGTAATGCCGAGTTTTTCTTTAGCGTACCAACCGAGGTATTGCTCGATGAGAGCCGGTGCAAAACGGTCAAAGCCTGCAGCTACTGCCGTGTGTGTGGTGAAGAGGTTCCCCGCTCGAGTCACAGTCAGTGCGACTTCAAATGGTTGACCTGTATCTTCCATAATATTTCTTGCGCGTTCCAGAACAGCAAATGCCGCGTGCCCTTCATTCAGATGGCAGACTTCCGGCTTAATGCCAAGTGCACGAAGCAACCGCCATCCGCCTATCCCAAGCACCATCTCTTGTTTTAATCGCAACTCCGGACCTCCTCCATATAGTTCGCTGGTAATCCCGCGATGAATGGGAGAGTTCGCAGGGTCATTGCTGTCCAGCAGGTAAAGTTTGATTCTTCCAACCTGCACCTGCCATGCTCGCAACCAGACCGCGTAACCTGGTAATGCAATCTCCAATCGCAACCACTCGCCATTCGGATAACGCAGCGGTGTAATTGGAAGTTGGCCGGGATCGTTGTACGGGTAAAGTGCCTGCTGCGCACCGTTCCTATCGAGTTCCTGCCGAAAATAGCCCTGCTGGTAGAGCAACCCCACACCGACCACCGGCACGCCCAAATCGCTAGCGGTCTTGAGCTGATCACCAGCCACATTACCAAGTCCGCCTGAATAGATTGGAAGCGCTTCGCTCAACATAAATTCCATGCTGAAGTACGCAACACAGGTCAAGGCTGATTTCGGATATGTTTTCTGAAACCATGCAGCGGCTTTCTCTTCTTGCTTCTTGGATTGTACGAGAGCATCGATCTTCTTGCGGAATTCGGGATGAGACAATACATCCTTGACCTTCTCCTGTGAAACAGTCTGCAGAACATCCCAGGGATGATGAGTCAGATCCCACAGTACCGGATCAAGCTGCCGCCATATTTCGTCGGCGGCATGATTCCATGACCATCGCATATCCAGCGCAAGTTCGGTTAGAGAATCGAAACCATCAATATCAGTGTGTAAAAAACTCCTCAACAGACTGCGAGAATGTATTTGATCTTTCACGTTTTTTCCTTCAATCGCTTGAGTAGGTCGTATGCAGCAAGGGGCTTCGATATTGGAATCGAGTTGGATTTTAAAGTCTTTATGAGAGCCGCGAGCAAATCGCTGAATCCATCCTCTTTCTGATTTCGTAAAACATGGTACGTTCCCTGACGCAAGAGAACAGAATCAGATTTACTTTTAATCAATGCGCGCAATAATGCAGGCCACGCCTCCTTCTTAAACTTTCTCAATGCTTCAGCAGCTAACCAGGTTACGTCGGGATTGCTGTCTTCGAGCGCGTTCACTAACACAGGTATTGATCTGATATCTCCGATAGCACCAAGTGTTTTAGCTGCTTCCCAGCGAAGGTGGTCCTGTTTAGAATTCTGCAATGTTCGGATGAGAGAAGGAACAGCAGGTTTACCTAGAGCCACTAACGATTTCCTTGCTTTCAATCGGGTCGCACCGTTTTTGCTTGTCAGCAAGTCCATCAGGGATTCAAGATTTGTACCGGTTAATTTTTGTTTGCTCATTTGTTTACCTTCGAAGGAATTTGTGCAGCAAAACTCATTTTGAAAGAATCGTTCACAAGATTCTGCGCCTCCTCCAGGATGCGGCGCAGATGATCTGCTCCACGGAAGCTTTCAGCATAAATCTTGTAGATGTTTTCAGTCCCGGATGGACGCGCGGCGAACCATCCATTCTGTGTTACAACTTTCAATCCACCGATAGGTGCATTATTTCCCGGTGCTTGAGTGAGGATGGATTCTATCTTTTCACCTGCCAATTCTTTCTTTGATATATCCTGGCTGGAAAGATTTTTCAAGATCTTCTTTTGCTCGGGTGTTGCCGGCGCCTCAATGCGGTCATAGGCAGGTTCACCGAACTCTTGCGTAAGTTCACGATATATATCCCCAGGATCGCGACCCATTTTTGCTGTGATCTCCGCGGCAAGTAAAGCCGGAACGATTCCATCTTTATCCGTTGTCCAAACGCTGCCATCTAGACGGGCGAAAGATGCACCTGCGCTCTCTTCCCCACTGAAGCCAAGGGAGCCGTCGAGTAAACCATCAACGAACCATTTAAAACCAACCGGCACCTCGTAGAGCTTCCGGCCAAGTTTTGCAGTGACGCGATCAATCATTTGACTGCTCACAACAGTTTTCCCCACCGCTGCTTCCTTACGCCATTTCGGACGGTGTTTGAAAAGATAAAAAATAGCTGCGGAAAGAAAATGGTTGGGCGGCAGCAACCCCACACTTCGTGTGACAATTCCATGTCGATCATGGTCGGTATCGCAAGCGAAGGAAATGTCAAAGCGGTCCTTTATATCGATCAACCTTTGCATCGCATAAGGCGAGGATGGATCCATGCGAATCTGTCCATCCCAATCAACAGTCATAAAACGAAAGGTCGGGTCAATATCCTTGTTCACAACTGTGAGGTTTAGTCTATAATGTTCGGCAATTGGTCCCCAGTAGTGAACACCGGCACCACCGAGCGGATCAACACCCATGCTAATCTTTGCACCGCGAATGGTGTCAATGTTGATCACATTAATGAGATCAGTAATGTAAGTATTGAGATAGTCGTGCCTGTGCGTTGTTGTGGCGCGAAGAGCTTTCTCGTAAGGAATTCTTTTTACGTCCTGAAGGTTTCTCTCAAGCAATTCATTCGACTTTGCCTCGATCCAATCTGTGACGTCGGCCTCAGCAGGCCCACCGTTAGGAGGATTGTATTTGAAACCTCCGTCATGAGGCGGATTATGTGAAGGTGTAATCACTATACCATCGGCAAATCCTTTTTTGTGACCGCTATTGTAATTAAGAATGGCATGAGAGATGACGGGGGTTGGAGTGTATTCCTCTTTATCCGCGAGCATAACTTCTACACCGTTTGCCGCCAGCACTTCAAGCGCGCTGGAAAGAGCCGGTACGGAAAGGGCGTGTGTGTCCATGCCAAGGAATAAGGGACCGTTTATCTTCTGTTCATGACGGTACAGACAAAGAGCCTGAGTTATTGCTAAAATATGTTTTTCATTAAAAGAACTTTTAAAAGCGGAGCCACGATGTCCTGAGGTGCCGAACGCAACTCGTTGAGCCGGCACCGATGGATCAGGTATTTCGGAATAATAGGCCGTGACGAGTTTTGGCACGTCCACCAGCATCGCGGGCTCGGCAATCTTTCCTGCAAAAGGATTTATTTCCATCGTTCTTTCTTTAATTACACTGATATTTTTTTTGTCAATGCTTCCATCAATTTGTCGAATGACTCATTGAATTTCTTGATTCCCTCATCTTCAAGTTGCTGTGTCACTTTGTCGATGCTGATCCCGAGTTCCGGCAATTGTTCCATGATATCAGCAGCTTCCTTGACTTCTTGTTCGAGACGCGATTTCGGATCACCGTGATCACGATACGCGTTGATGGTTTCAAGCGGAACAGTATTTATTGTGTCTGCACCAATGAGCGATTCAATGTATTTAATATCATTATAATCCGGGTTTTTGGTACTGGTTACTCGCCCAAAGCAGCCGCTGTGCACGAACACCTTGATCAACTAGTTTCTTAAACCTCGTACTGCTAAAAATCTCCTTGTAGATTTGATAAGCCGCTTTTGCACTCGCGATGGCTACCTGTCCATGTGCTTTTTTCGCAATGTCCGTCTTTTTTTCGTCCGACGAAAACAATTTTTCCATCAGTGGATCCAGCACGGTATCAATACGGCTTAAAAAGAAACTGGCAACCGATGCTATTTGTTTCACTGATTTTCCTTGAGCTGCGCGTGATTCGAGACCTGCAATGTACGCTTCCGCAACCTGTCGATAGCGCGGCAGCCCAAAGAGCAATGTGATATTGACATTGATGCCTTCGCTGATCAGCTGCTGGATAGCGGGCAGTCCATCGGATGTCGCAGGAACCTTGATGAATGCATTTGGGCGGTTTACTTCGGTCCAAAGATGTCGAGCTTCAACGATTGTACCATACGTGTCATGAGCAAGTTTTGGCGATACTTCAAGGCTAACAAAACCATCTGCTCCCTGCAGTCGATCATAAGTGGCGTGCAGGAGATCGGCGACAGATTGTATGTCTTCAACGGCGAGGATTTCGTAAATTTCCTTTATGTTCTTTCCTGCAATCGCCATTGATCGGATCGCAGAATCATAATCATGGCTATCTACGATAGCCTTTTCGAATATGGACGGATTCGATGTTACTCCGCTTACTCCATCATCTTCTATCAAGCGCCGTAGTTCACCGGACGAGATCATCCCCCGTCGAATAAAATCTATCCATATGCTCTGGCCTAATTCTTCCAGCTTTCGCAAAGGATTGGATAATGTTACCATCGCCGTTGACTTGTTTAAATAATTTTCGTGCATAGATTGCTCCATTGTATAAATTCCTTCTCACTCAAGACACTCAGATTTGTACGAATATTTCCAAAGCATTATTGTCTCATCATGTTCGCAGCATCGTGAGAATCATTTTGAATCGCTTAAGAGCTCTAAGCGCATGGAGTTTCTGCGCGGGCATAAGAATTATCTCGCCGCTCTCGACACGGTGTAACTTACCATCGATGGAGATTTCTACTTCCCCTTCCAATACTTGAACAAGCGCATCGAAGGGTGTTTTATGCTCGCTCAAACCCTGACCTTCGTCAAATGAAAATATTGTTATGTTTCCTGTATGCCCTTTTACTATCTCGCGACTTATAATGGCACCTGTCTGGTAACTGATCAATTCTGCCAATTTCGTCACCTGGCTGTTCGCAATTCCTTTTGAGGAAGATGTTTGATCGTTATTCATCGTTGAACCCCTGTGAGCTGCATGTCTTTCCTTTTCTTATTATGTTTAGCTTTCATATAAATGTTTTCAGATATTCTTTGAACGTTCATTGGCAGTTCTACCTATTTTAAACGTCCTTTCAGATTTGATGGCTTGTGAGGGCTTGGCTCTGCGATCAATTCACGTGCGGCATCCACCTGATTCCAGACATTCCAGAGCAATACACCTCGTACTCGGTCATTCTTCAAATAATAGATTACACCTTCTTCGAAAGGTTTTTTCCAGTCAGAAAATGTCTCTAATCGTGAATCCAGTTCACCGACAGCCTCATACCCGATCTCAAACATGTCGGAGTAGAAGAATGCCAAGTGATGGTACGGATCATTCTTTCCCGCCATATTCCGGCCTGCCATGCGTCCCATCGAATTGGCGTTATCCTCATGCTCCACACGTATTCGTTTTTCCAATGAAGGATTATAGAAAGTTGCCACATCGCCTGCAGCATAGATGTCCGAATTGCTGGTTTGCAAAACCTCGTTTACCAATATTCCTTCTTCAGTTTTTATTTTTGCCGCTTGCGCAAGTTCGATATTCGGCAGAGAACCAATCCCTGCGACGATCCCATCTCCCATAATATCTTTTTGATTGGCAGTCTTCACCAAATACTGGTTGTGTTTTTTTTCCAAGCCGACGATCTTCTCGCCCGACAACACCTCAACCCTCTTTTGTTTATAGAATTGGTTGATGAATTGAGAAAGGTCGCGAGGGAAAATACGATCTCCGATGGTTTCTCCTGGGAATATCATTGTCACTTCTTTTCCGTTCATCGTGAGTGCAGCCGCAATTTCAGATCCGATGAATCCGCCGCCGATGACAACAATTCGTCTTGCTGTTTCCGTAAGAGCGCGAAGATTCCGATAATCCGACAACGTGCGGAAATATATAATCGAACCATCACCGAATGGTAATTGTTTTGGCCTGACACCGGTTGCCAGCATGAGTTTTTCATAGCTGTAGATTTCTTCGTTTTCACAAGTCACGCGTTTTCTTTTAGGATCGATTTCTTTCGCAATGGTACTGAGGTGGATTTCCACTTTCTTACTTTTCAAATCCCGCCAGATAGAATCCAGAGCTTCCCCTTTCCAGAGAGACTTGGAGAGTGGAGGTCGATTGTAAGGAGCATCCTTTTCAGCACTGAACAATCCGATACTGCCCATAGAATCAATTTCGCGAATACCATCGACCGCGGAAGCTGCGGTCATGCCCCCGCCAATAATCAGGTACTTGTACTCTTTCATGTTTTTCTTCCTTTACATCATTTAGCCAATTGTTCGAGTATTGAAACTTTCTTTAACCCGTGTTGAGGAGACTCAATGCAACATACACACATGGGGATCGATAATTAGTTTTTTCCTATAGCCGATCTCCATTACGAAATTACAACACCTTCAGCTACAGATAAGATCCATCTCATATTGTCCAGTGAAACCAAATTTCAATTGGGTACTACAATGCTCAATATCATTGTGCAATAGTGTAAATCGGCCATCACGGGGGAAATCGCAAGTTGTCAATATCCCCACCTTATTCGTTTACTTAAAATTCTTTGGGAACTGACGAATAATGCCATCGCTGAGCATATCCGCCATTGTCCAAATCACACAGATAGCTTTTTCTGTCAGTTTAACTATTATAACAAAAGAGACATTATCTTAATTCCATCTTTTCAGAAATATTCAAGAAACCCCGCTCTAGAAAGTTGACAACGTTTTTTTATTCCTGATGAACGCGTCCGAACATATTCTTGCCCACTTCCGCCGATTGATCGTGTCTTTTCTTCGGCACCATCTTAGCCTCAACCTTCAAGCATGGAATATTTCTCTCTCGTTTCCATGAGTTTAGAATAGAATACCAACGATTTATATAATGGGGAATAACTCGAAAGGATGAAAAAAGAATTAATTCCTCGCGGGATCAATAATGCATTTTTTCTGAAGATATATCCTCGAGCGGTGACTTTTTACCCGAGAGTTTTATTTTCATACGTGTACCGATACTACACATTGGAACCATCCCAAATTCAATTGTGTTGATACGATCAGAGGTATTGACTTTCTTACCATGAAGAACACAATACTGTGCAAAATATCCCATCCCAATAAAGTATGTGCCTACAATCTATGCAGACATCAAAAAGAACATCACATAAAAAAATAGACATTCATTCCGATTTCACACAAGACAAAAGAATACTTCTGCTTTCATGTATGGCCATCCTTATAGGTGTCATGAGCACGTTTGTAGCGGCGGCACTTGTCTGGCTTATTTCAGTGATCTCAAATTTTGCTTTCTATCAAATTTACGATACAGTTCTACGTTCCCCGAAATATCATCACCTTGGTTATTATGTCGTTCTTGTCCCTGTGATCGGAGGACTCATAGTTGGACTCATAGCCCGTTATGGGTCGGAAAAAATAAGAGGCCATGGAATTCCGGAAGCCCTTGAGGCAATATTATTCGGACGCAGCCGGATGGATCTAAAAGTTGCTATCCTCAAACCTTTATCTTCGGCAATTTCCATCGGAACAGGCGGGCCCTTTGGTGCAGAAGGACCTATTATTATGACTGGCGGCGCTTTCGCTTCACTCTTCGCACAATTTTTTCATCTGTCGGCTGCTGAACGAAAAACTCTTCTTGTTGCCGGCGCTGCAGGCGGGATGTCTGCAATTTTTGCAGCACCCATTGCCGCCATTCTCCTTGCAATCGAATTGTTGCTCTTCGAGTGGAAACCCCGCTCATTTATTCCTGTTGCCATTTCTTCAATGGTTGCAGGAACTCTTCGCGTACCAATATTGGGAAATGGACCAATCTTTGAAGTCATACCACATTCATCGATTCCTCAAGAAATTCTTTTAATTGCATTTGTCGTCGGTATTGCTGCGGGGCTTGTTTCCGGAATTCTGACCTATTTAGTCTACAGCTTTGAAGATATGTTCGAACGGCTCCCGGTTCACTGGATGTGGTGGCCGGCACTCGGGGGATTATTTATCGGTATAGGCGGTCTCGTTGATCCTCGCGTACTCGGAGTCGGATACGACACCATTCACGATCTATTGAAAGGAAATATAATCGGCTCCGCTTTACTTGGCTTATTTATCGGTAAATGTCTGGTTTGGTCCATCTCCCTGGGCTCAGGCACTTCCGGCGGTGTTCTGGCTCCGTTGCTCATGATGGGTGGTGCTCTTGGCGCTCTTGAAGCACATATTCTTCCGTCTGGCGACATTGGTCTATGGGCTACTATCGGTATGGCGGCAATGATGAGTGGTACGATGAGATCCCCTCTTACAGGGTCAATATTTGCAATTGAGCTCACGCACGATTTTAATCTCTTACCTGCTGTTTTTATCGGATCTATCGGTGCATATTTAACGACAGTTCTCCTTATGAGGCGGTCCATCTTAACACAGAAGGTGGCTCATCGCGGATATCATATTACACGGGAATACAGCGTTGATCCTCTTTCAATGATACGTGTGAATGATGTTATGGATAAAAATCCTCTTATCATTCCTTCCTCAATGAAGGTTTCCGAACTCTCTAATCGAATTGCAGACCTTGATCCTTATCTTATGAGAAGACATGGAATTCTTATTGTCGATGAGAATAAAAACCTTGTTGGAATTATTACACGTGGAGATCTCGTTCGAATTGTCCAGAAGGGTATCAACAGCGAAACGACTGTACTGGAAGCCGGGAATCGGGACATCGTTGTAACCTTCCCCGATGAACCATTAGCCGATGCTGTTGCAAAGATGGTTCAAAATAATATCGGCCGTTTACCCGTCGTTTCTCGGGAAGATAAGGAACATATCATGGGATACATTGGGAGAGGAAGCATCTTAACTGCCCGCCAAAGACACCTGGAAGAAGAAAAATTACGCGAAAAAAGTTTTTCTATAAACCCAGATTTGTCATTACAATAACATTTCTAATGACCGCCAATAGAAAATAATCATATAAAACGTTATAATGAAACAGGTTGGGGAATAAAAAGAAGTGCTCGGAGGAATAAAATCAGAGTAAGCAAAGAAGACAAGCCAATGGAACTGAAGATAGAGTATACGGACAAAGAACTGACGCCGTGGGGCGGCATGGTATTGATGCGGGAGTTGATCGAACGGACCGGGATCAACGAAGCGCTGGCGAAAGTGGGTCTTCCAGTGCAAAGATCAAACCGAGGATACGATCCGATACAGTTGATCAATAATTTTTGGGTAAGCCTCTAGAGTGGAGCAAGCCGGTATGAACATTTGGAGGTAACCCGACAGGATGAGGTGATAAGGAAGATATTTGGCTGGAAGAAAATGGCAGGACATAAAGCATTCCAGCGGTATTTTAAGAAATTCACACAAGAGAAGAACAATCAAGTATTCACGAAACTATCACAATGGTTTTACCGGCAGATGCAATTTGATAATTACACATTAGATGTAGACTCGACAATCTTGACGCGTTACGGGAATCAAGAAGGAGCGATGAAGGGCTATAATCCGACAAAGCCCGGACGGAACAGTCATCATCCGTTGATAGCGTTTATTGCAGAAGCGAGAATGGCGGTGAACTTTTGGCTTCGTAGTGGGAACAGCTATACATCGAACAACTTTTTAAATTTCCTTGAGAATACCTTTGAGAGATTAGGCGGCAAGATCATAGGCCTCTTCAGAGCCGACAGTGGTTTTTTTGATAAAAAGATACTGGAATACTTAGAAAACAAGGCAAAACCGATCAATTATGTAATTGCGGCAAAATTCTACGGGCCATTGAAATTGGCTATAGCGCAAGAGAAGAACTACCAGCCAGCGGGTGATGGTGTAGAAATCGGAGAGACGATGTATCAAAGTGTTGAATGGGGAAAGGCGCGCAGAATGGTAATTGTAGGACAAGAGATCGCGCTTCGCCCGAAGGCCACGGGGAAGCAGTTACGATTATTCGGAGACGAAGGAATCTATAAAAATTATCGTTACAGTTGTTTTGTTACGAACCTGACATTACCGGCAAAAGCGGTATGGGATTTGTACAGAAACAGAGCTGATGCAGAGAACAGAATAAAAGAGTTGAAGGAAGATTTTGGAGTCGATAGTTTTGCTGTTCAAGATTTCTATGCTACTGAGGCAGCCTTAAACTTTGTGGTGATGGGTTATAACTTGATGAGTTTGTTCCGCCAAGTTGTTCTGCAATCGAAACAAGAGTTCCAATTAAAAACTTTACGCTACAGAGTGTTTGCCATTGGATCATACATCGTAAAAAATGGAAATGAACGGATACTCAAACTTGCTCTGGCGATGAATCGACGTAAATGGTTTGATGGGCTTTGGGAAAATGCCAAGCTTATGAGTGGGCCATTTGTGGTCGATTCCGTCTGAGGTTCTTGAGGTTCTAATGACAAATCCGGGATAAAATAAAGTACCCCCGCAACAAAAGACTCTTGTCCCACATGACGACATCTATGAAAAAGGGTTCTCAATGAAACTGAAGGAATATTTTGCGATGCAAACTGTTAAATTCAGTTGCATCGCAAAATAATCCGCTGGAGAAAAACCACATTCATAATGCAAAGGCTTTATTTATTCCTGATGCACTTGTATGTTTTTCCTGCAGCGACCACCAAGGGAACTACGCCGAACACGATGAAAATAACATCGCCTGGAAGGCGAAGCCACTCTATGGTGTGCATAATTCCTTGATGCAGGTAGTCCAAACTTCTTGCATGCCAGTACCCGTTGTTCAATACATCGGTCAGTTGCATCACTCCGCCGGGGAAAAGATTGGTCACGACCATCAACGCTAAGCCGATATTCAATCCCCAGAAAGATATCCGAATGTATTTTTCAATATGCTCCCATTCACCGTCTGACGAGACCTGGCGGAAAACAAACGCCATAAGTGCAACGCCAAGCATCCCGAACACGCCCATCATCGCCGCATGCCCATGGTTCGGTGTCAAGAGTGTGCCGACTTCGAAGTAGCTGACAATCGGCAGGTTGATGAGAAATCCGAAAATACCGGCACCTATAAAATTCCATACTCCCACAGAAATCAATAAATAGAAGGTCCATTTATGCGGAACGGCAATCTTCTTTCCACAAATGTCGCACGTTCCTTTCGTTAACTTGATGAAGTCCCAGGCATCAAGTGTGAGTAGTGTAAGAGGCACGACCTCCATCGCGGAGAACATTGCTGCAAATGCCATTGTGATGCTTGATTGACCGGTCCAGTACCAATGATGTCCGGTGCCGACGATACCACTGCCAAGATAAAGAATAGCATCAAGATACACGACGCGAGCAGCAGTTGTATGGGAAACAATGCCGAGCTTATAAAATATGATAGCCACCATCACGGTTACGAACAGTTCGAAGAACCCTTCAACCCAAAGATGGATGATCCAAAATCTCCAGGTATCAACAATGGAAAAATGGGTTGTACTGCTGAAGAACATCGCGGGAAGATAGAAAAGTGGAATCGCTATCGCCGCATACAAGAATAATGAAGCTATCTCGCGTTCCTCAATCTTTTTTCTCGCGGGTGCAATTCCCCTGAACAAAAGGAATACCCAGAACGCAAGTCCGACAGCTAATAGTATTTGCCATAAACGGCCGAGATCCAAGTATTCCCAGCCCTGATGCCCGATCCAAAACCAGAGGCTGCCAAGAAGATTATTAATACCGAGCCATTCTCCGAACAAGCTGCCAACACTCACAATTACCAAGGCACCAAACAAAATATTGACTCCCTTCACCTGACCGTTAGGCTCACTTCCACCCAGAGAAGGTGCGAAGAATAATCCGCCTGCGACGTATGCAGTCGCCACCCACAGGATTGCCAACTGTAAATGCCATGTGCGAAGTATATTGCTTGGAAAGTAATGCGTTACGTCAATGCCAAAGAAAGTGCCGGGATCTGCCCGATAGTGTGCGGTGCCTCCCCCGACAAGCGCCTGAGCCAGAAAGAGCAATGCTACAATCACGAAGTACTTTACAGTTGCCTTTTGGCTTGAAGTGGTATCACCCGGAATCATTTGTGGATGAATGTGCTCGCTCTTGCCTTTCCAACCGAGAAAATCAAACCTACCGATGGCAAAGAGACCAAGCGCAGTCGCTGAGAGAAGGGTGATGAGGCTCAGTGCACTCCAAAGTACTGCGTCGCTCGTTGGAATATTGCCGATAGAAGAATCATAAGGAAAATTATTTGTATACGTGTAGGACTTGCCGGGACGGTTGACCACCGAAGACCAGGCAGTCCATGCGAAGAATGCAGTGAGTTGCTGCAATTCCTTGGGATCGTTGATGTACTTGACGGGTAATCCTGCATTGTTGATTGGCTGAGAAAAGTATTCTGTCCATTTTTTCAATTGTCTCTCATACGAAAGCGCCTCTGCTTCAGTGAAGACAAGAATCTGTGACTGCACATTATATCGATTCTCTTTCAAGAGTTGCTGCACTTGTGCATTCACGACGTTTTGCTCTGTCGTCGTGAGTTCTTGTTCATATTTGGCATAAATTTGTTTTGAGATTTTTTCTCTTGCATCCATGGAAAGAACATGCAGATACTCGGCTGAGAAATCGGGTCCGAGGTATGCACCGTGTCCCCAGATACTGCCGTTTTCCATTAGTCCATACTTGAGAAAAACCTGCTGTCCGGAAAGAATGTCCACTCCTGTGAATATAGTTTTGCCGGACGCAATGGACACTTTTTCAGGAATCGGCGGGGCGTCGGAGTATGTTCTAATCGACAACCATATTAAAATTGTGAACCCGATAACCATAACAATGATGACTGAATGTCGCCACCAAGGGGAAAGTGATTTGAGTGAATGATTCTCGTCAACCATATTCATCCTCCATTGTTGGTTCAAGGTTTATTGAGTCGATGTTTTAAATTCGTAACCTGCTCTTGCAACAGCACGGCGAGTGGCTTGAAGAACTTCAGGCCGTCCATTGTACGGCAGTACGCGCACTTCAGGCGCAGTCCTCAGTTGTGTCAACAACCTCTCAGTGTCTAGCCCGGCGAATTGTTCAAAAAGCTGATACAAGCCGCCCTCCTGCTCTTCCATTGCATTGTGGCGTTGGAGGATTGAGCGGATTGTGAGAACGATGGATGGATCAGGCGGAGGCACCAAAAGGGCGACAAGTGCACCGTGGTCAAGTCGAAGCCGTCCGACTAGCGCTGCTTGTTTGCTCCCTTGTAAATGTGCAATTGCCGGCAACACGATTTTCTCTTCCATTGCAATGTGCCGGATCAGACCTTTGCGGAATTCCGCATAAGATTTCATGTCAATCACATCGGGCTTTGCTGTCGCTTTTTGCAGCAGACTATCGAGCCTTTCATGATCCTCTGCTAAATATCGAAACGGTCCTCCTGGCATGGATTATTTTTCCATTTGATCAAAAAATTCATCCGACTGTTATTCCATCGGCTGTAATATTATATATAGACACAGATGCTCAAATAATCGGCTGGAATATTCGCCCGACGCACTCAAATTAGTTTTCTGCCGTTTCAAACACATACCTCAGAAAAAGGTGACTACCGCCTCTTTTAACTGAAAGGAGCTTTCCCCAAAGCGGATGATCGGGTGCAAAGATTTTTTCTGCGACAATACCCATCCGTTCAATAGATCTCTCCCGCCCTGCGACTTGCGGAGAAAGGGTTAAAAACAACTCATCCAAGCAGCGTTCTGCGAAGAATTCTCCCATGAGATGAGGACCTCCTTCAATGAGAATCATTTCGCACGATGGATTGATTCTTACAATTGCTTTAAGAATCTCACGAGCCGTTAACGAACCGGCGTCGCTTCCTGTAACGATCTGAACCGACTTTGGAATATCCATCTTTCTGATCCGCTGTTCACCTTCTGCGGTTGTGAGAATCAATACCTTGACTTTGCCGGACTGAAACAGAGGCAGGCTCATGTCGATATTGCCATGAGCCGTGATGATGACGTTCAGAGGTGTGGACTGTTTCCCCAAGCGTTCTCTTAATTCTTTGTATGCATCGGCGTACGGTGGATAGATATACGCAGGAGTCCAGATATGTTGAAGTGATGCCCGGAGTGTCCCTGCACCGACTATCACGACGTCAGCCGCGGCGCGCAAGAGTCCCATTACAATGCTGTCGTATTCACTCGAACCACTGATGACATCGCCGACTGCTTTGCCCGGGGCATCCAGCGACACGACGCCATCCACAGTGCTAACGAAGTTGCTGATGACATATGGGCGTCCCGAATGCGATGGAAAACTGAGGGATCCATAAAATCTTGACAATTCGGAGGGCGATGGGAGATCGGAACTCAGACTTGAGTCGTAAAGCTTTTCTAGTTCTGGAATCATACGTGTAAGATCCTTTTTCCTCGAGCAATATTAAATCCGGATACCTGTATGTGCCGAGATTAATCTCCACTGTCTTTATTGTTATCATCTTTTAAGATCAATCGTAACGATGTGTCTTTTGTAAAATAATTCCACGTCCAATTGATGAAGATAATTAATTTATTGCGAACGCTCAATATTAGCATCAGATGCAAGGACATCCAGATAAACCATGCAAAATATCCTTTGAATTTTATAAAGGGAAGGTCCACAACTGCCTTATGTTTACCAATGGTTGCCATTGAACCCAGGTTCGTATATTCATATTGCCGCAGTGGTTTGTTGTGCGATAGTGCTTTTAAATTTTTCGCCAGATTTCTCGCTTGATGTATTGCCACATTGGCAACCTGCGGGTGTCCTTGAGGATATGCCGGCGTTTCCATATATGCAATATCGCCTACTGCGTACACATTTGAACAATCCTGAACGAGATTACATCCGTCTACCCTTATTCTGTTATTGTTGACTATAGTTTTTTCATTGAATCCCTTGATGAGATTTCCGGTAACTCCGGCAGTCCAAATAACATGTTTGCTCTTTATGCTTTCGCCATTATTGAGAGTGACAACCTTACCGTCGTAATTCTTTACTATGACCCTGGTTCTTACGTCTACGCCTAATTGTTTCAAATATTTTTCAGATGACGTTCTGGCAAGATCGCTCATGGTGCCAAGCGTAAACGAGCTTCCTTCCAACAAGATAATTTTAAGATTGTTGAAATCAATCAAAGGATAGTCTTTGGGAAGAATGTTCTTTTTAATCTCTGCAAAAGCACCCGCTAATTCAACTCCCGAAGGGCCTGCACCGACGATGACGATATTGAACAGGTACTCCTTTTCATTCTCATCAACGGTCAACAACTCTTCAAAACTTTGAAGTATTGAATTTCTCAGTTTGATAGCGTCGTACGTCGTTTTCAGTCCATATGCATATTTCTTGACGTCCTCGTTCCCAAAATAATTGGTTTTGCAACCGGTCGCGAGGACCAAGTAATCGTAATGAAATTTTCCGATAGTTGTATTGATGATGTTAGAGGGGGCTTCAACACTCAATACTTCGGCCAATCTGATTTGAGTGTAGGTTCTCTTTTGGAAAATCTTGCGAAGCGGGAATGAAATACTGCTCGGTTCTAATTGCGAAGCGGCAACTTGATAGAATAACGGCTGGAACTGGTGATAGTTAAGTTTATCAATAAGCAGGACTTCAAAGAGATCTTCGTCGAGGTGTTCGATAAGTTGGAGGCCTGCGAATCCGCCCCCTATAATAATTATTTTTTTCCTGAGCATTATTATGGTTTAGGTGTTATTTTCTCTTATAAAAAGTTCTCAAGAAAATCCCCCATAATCAAGACACACGCATGCTTTTCCTAACAAGTCTGGACAAATACCCCCGAGAATAATGGAACCTACGAGAAAGTGTAACTTTATTAAGATAGAAACAAACATCGAGCAGCATCAATCGTCAATCATAGTCCTGCAGATAAATGCTCGATCTGTTCACAAGGCAAAATAGTTGGAATAAACTTCGGCGCATTGCCGAGCAAAGACAAAATCTTTTTCGATGATTCCTCCTTCATGGGAGTCAAATATTTGATAATCGACCAGACGAAAGCAGTTAAAATTCCAAGGATTGGAGAACGAAGGATTTCATTGATCATTGTAACTCTACTATGAGGTCGAAGTAAATTAACGACCAATAAATACAGAAATCGGCGGGAAGAATCAAGAAAACATATGCTGCCATCGTATTACCTCATAGAAAAAGGTGCATTTTCCGGTGTTAATTATGCGGAATCTTATCTAAAGGCATTTCTAAGACATAATGCAATGTTGAGAGTAGAGAGAAGTGCGTGCCCCCGCTACTATCTGTACGCAAGGAAAGTCCCGTTGATTGCTGAATGAACGGGATTTTTCGTATAGAACAATGCACTCGCGGGCTATCTGATCGATGGACCATAACCGCTGAGACAAATCTTCGAATCTTATCTTTCTGATCAGCCAAGTTGCCATTCTGAAATTCATTTTGAAATTTGTTCGCGATTCTTCAATTTCGACGGTCATCATTTTAAGATATGCTTTTTCCGGACGTATCTTATCAATGTTTCACAATTGTTCTTGTAAAAGAGCGTTGGCACGTTCTCATTCTTTAATCCGCTGGACAACAGACTCAACTGTTACAACAAGATTGTGTATCTCGGGAAAATACTTCCATACCGGATCGTCCGGTTGTCACTAAATTACCTCCTTTGACAACAAAAGTAGCTACACAATTCAACTTTTTGTTGTCAACGAATGCTTGAAGCAATGAGTCGATGCTATTACCTTCCTTGTACCATCCCAATATCCTTTAACCAGGCTAAAAAGCTTTCAGGCCAATATTTTAGCGATTCTCCCTTCGCAAAATCCATTGAAAAACCATGGGATCCTTTGCTGTAAATGTGTATTTCGGCTGGCACACCGGCTTTAAGCAATGATGTATAAAATTCAATACTTTTTGATGCGGCAGTCAAATTATCGTCGTAGGCATTGATGATAAAAACTGGCGGACAACTTTCCTTTCTAACAGTATAATTCTTTAGTAAAGCAGCATAAAATAAACCTGCAAAATTGGGTTTCCAACTAACCGTGTCGGGACTTTCTTTTATTTCATCGGTTACAGCAAGTTCAACCGCCATGTACCCGCCAGCCGAAAAACCTGCAATGCCAATTTTATTGGGATTTATATTAAGTTTCGATGCGTCTTTTCGTAAGGTTCTGATGGCTTGCTTTGCATCGTCGAATACAGCTGTGAAATACGTATCCCGCGGGATCACAAAATTTCCGCTGCTATTTTTAACATTCAAGCGGTATTTCAACACCAACGATGCAACGCCCTGTTCTTTTAGCCAAAGAGCAATGTCATTACCTTCACGATCGAACCAATTATCCACAAAACCGCCTCCGGGACAAATAACTACGGCTACCCCGGTTGCTTTTTCGGGCGATGGCAGATGCAAAACATAAGTAGGAACGGACACTTTCCGAAATACCCGGTTCTTTTTTGAAAGTGAAAATGCATGTACATCGAAATCTGCAACCTCTTCGGGAGTATTATGTTGCACGGGATTATCTTTTATGCCCAATGGCCACAGCGGTTTTTCATCGGATGTTTGTGCATAAACGGTACATTGCACGGTTAGTAAAAGACTAACTGATAAAAGAGCTATCGACAATTTTTTAAGGTTCATAGTGCAAGTTTTTAAAATATTTTGGAAGTTAATTAATTATAAAATAATAATCATTGTTAACCGACTAAAATTAAAAATCGATATTTTGTGCATTTAACTTATTGATAATCTGTATTTGTTTAAACAAATTCAAAAAAGCTCCCCATATACTATTCTATATAAAGGCCATTACAGCTTTGACAGAAATCCATTGATCTCTTTCACGGTGTGTTCTAATTGATCGTGATGCAGGTTATGTGCTGCTCCATCCATGTGTATCAACTTAACCTTTGGCAGGTTTTTAACAGCCTCTTCATTGGCTTTGCGAGCTTCAGGCGGCGCATCAGCTTTCAGGATAAGTGAGGGGACGGTGATCTTTGACAATGCTTCTCCGGTGCTCATGATACCCATCATTGCCTGTGCTTGCTCTTTCGTATATGGGCCATGATACTGTTTTTTCGAGAGCGCCCAATACTGGCAATCCACCATGCCCCATTTGGGATTTTCAAGATGTCCCTTTGCCACTAAATCGTTATAATTTTGATTATTTCTGGCAACCTGCGTATCGGGCTCTACGAATATGGAAAATTTTTTCTGTGACTTATTATTTTGGGAAGTATCCGGGTTAAAAGGTATCAGGAAAGGATCAAGCATAATGATCGCCTGAGCCAGGTCGGGATACTCAGCTCCTACGCGCATAACTGTGGCTGCACCCATTGAATGCCCCATCAGAATGGGCTTGTTAATGTTCATGGCCTTTACAAACCCAACAACGTCTTTTACTAAAGTCTCCCCATCATCGGAACAAGTAAAAGGATCCGACAGGCCGTGCCCCCGGGCATCAAGCATGTAAATATCATATGAGTCCTGCAACTTCCACGTAAGTGTTGTCCAGCTAAGTCCGATATCTGTAACTCCATGAACCATTACAATGACAGGTTTTGCAGGTGCGGGAACAGCATGATAGTAGTGAATGCGGATACCGTTTGCATAGACATAACCATCAGACCAACCGTCAGGTATTCCCGGAGGGTCGGCGGCAAACGCGATAACCGGAAATAAAACCATCAAAACCATTGATCTTAAAAATGGGAGACCTAACCACTTATTTTTCGTATTAAGTACTTTTGTTTTTTTCATTTTAGTTGCTACCTTTTAATTTATAAAATTTGACCACTTTTTTATGTTTTATTTGAAAATTTTCTGGGTAAAATTGTATAGGTCATGCCTCCATACATACATGGAGTGACCCCCTTCCATCTCGCTAAAATCTGATTGAATACCGTATTTCGTGAAAATAGCCTGTGTCGATGGAGTATTTTTTGAAGCCATGTCAGTTTTCCCGCCTGTTGTAAATATAAAATACTTAATATTCTTTTTTAAGATTGGAGCTACAGCCATCACACGTTTGTCATATTTTTCAAGTGATTCAGGATTGCTTGTAAACCATCCGGAACTCATGACATTGACATACGCAAACATATCGGGATAGTCTGCCAGGGTTTCCAGCAATTGTATACCTCCCATAGAAAGCCCGGCGATAGCCCGGTGAGGTGCATCTGCCAATACACGGAAATTAGTTTCAATATATGGGACAATGTTACTTCCCAAGTCATGGGCAAAAGTTTCAATCGGGATGCTGCCATCAGGCATAACAACAATCATCGGTGTGATTTTTCCTTCAGCAAACAAATTGTCAAGAATCCATCCTGCTTTTCCCTGCCCGGGCCAGTTGGCATCATTATCCCCGCCACCGTGCATTAAGTATAGGACAGGAAGTTTTTTATTATTTGAAAAATACAGGGGAGGGGTCCATACAAACATCCGCCTTGTTGAATTTGTAGCTTTAGATTCATAATAAACTATGGACATAAGGCCATGGGGAACATCCTTTTTCTGCCAGAATAAGGATTCGCCTTTGGTACAAGTTCTACCATAGGTCGGAAATCTGCAGCCATCGGGTTTTTCGGATCAATGACATTCATTCCGTCCACCTTGAAAACGTACCGGTAAGCGCTTGGATTGATATTTGGACCTGTACTCATGGTCCATACACCATTGCTGGCCCGTTCAATTTTTTCAGCTTTGAGGTCGCCTACTAGTTCAACAGACTTTGCATCCGGAGCATAAAGCTTGAATGTTGCACTGTTATCATTGTTAACTATAAATGATACGAGGCTATCATTAGGAGTTGGGATTCTATTCCGGGTTCCGAAATTTTGGGCATCTAAATGCGAAAAACAAATCAGGGAAACAAGAATCAATAATAAATTGTGCCATTTTCTGGGATAACTAAGGCAATTATACGTTTAACAAACCCATGATATACAAGTATTGATTATGACTTAAAATCATCGTTTTTACTTCCCCTTCGGCAAAGGTGGAGTTTTAAGCATCTTGCCTAAAACCTTCTGAATGTCAGACATCATCACAACACCGTGCTTCTTTGTTGTCTTATAGTCTGAAGGTGTACCTTTGAGAAGTTTCTCTTTTTGTTTTGGTTTAGTCATACCATTAGCAATTTATTTGGTTTTAGTTAAGTTCAACTTTAATGTTTGAGAATTCACCCAGTTTTTTCCCCAACTCTGTTTGAGTATTCTCAAGGATTCGATATTTTTCAACGATTTCTTTTTGTGCCGATATATCATATTGCCCATTTCCCATAATTGGGATTCTTATCGAGATTTTCCCAACTTTTGCCTTACTCGCGGTTTTACTCCATTCAAATCCCTGCAATAATAAAACTCGTTGAATCTCATATTTCATATATCTCATGTCAACAAAAGAAATGAATTCCGGCTTTAGCTCTAATGGCCTATGATGGTCATTTGTTGTGAATTTATGCTCATGCAAAAACACGTATCCCACAGAACCCTCTCTATTCCAGCCTAAGCAATTTTCAAAGTATTTTACACCTTTCAAATCATTTTTAACATATCCAATTGGTTGTCCTTCCATCTTACCACCATATACAGGGATAGTCCCGTTATGTGCTCTGATGAACTTTGCCTTTAATCCCTTAATTGGAGGAAGATCAAATAGTTCACCGATCAAGACATTCCCAAAAACATAATTATCCAGATTGATATCTATTTCTGTTGAACTAATTTTTACCTTGTATGAGTGCATCTTATCCGAAATGTCTTTTATTACAGTATGATCTTCTGCAATCTCCCTCTGCGCTTCGGTATCGAAACATCCATCTTCTGTTATCGGTATACGCACGATAACGCTTTGCATATTATTCAATGAAGCTCTTAATGCTCTATCATATCCATAATGTTTCTTAACTAAATTCAGCTGATATAACAAATAACTCGGAAGAATCCTATCGTCCTTAATTCTAATTGCACCACAATGGTCAGTTGTGGCAAATATCATTCCGCGTTTCATGTAAGAAAACTCAAAATCTCCATCAATTCCCCAAAGGATAAACTCGTTATCGAAATTTTTGATATTACTCTCTTTGAGAAATCCAACCGATGCAAAAACATTGGCACTAAAGACCGGTATATCGCCCTCTATCTTAACCAAATCTCTCTTTACTACTCTTTTCCCAATAAACAGTTCAAAACAACTTTCCTCGCCCAATCTTACTTCCTTGTATTTTCTTGCATTAGCCTTTTTACCTGATAATTCCTTTAATGATACTTGATATTCTACCAGCGTTTCTGCTATTTGTCCAACATAACCACTGAAATCAGCAATGCTCATTTTGTTTTCTTTTTCAATGATGCCCAATTCTATCTTTTCTTTTTCTGACCACCATCTTTCTACAGCCCAATGATCTTCTGGTATAAATCTTTCTATAGGCAGAATTTTGCACCGTTTATCATTTGATTTGAAGCGATTCTTGGTGACAACGAATTGACGAAATAAGATAACAGAATCTTCAAGTTGATTGATGTCTGTATCAAATCTGTATACATCCAAAGTTTCGCCAATCTCACTAACCAAATAAGTGAATACCGGATCTTTTTGTACGTCTTCCCTCCTAATCTTTTTAGTGATTGCTAAGATATAAGTTTTCTTTATTGTAGTAAAAAATGTTTTTTCAGGAAGGGAAATTATTGCGTCAATACAACATTCGTCGAGAATAAATTTTCTTAGATTTTTGTCGTTTGTACGAGTAAGTATTCCATCGGGAACTACTACAAATGCTTTGCCGCCCGGTTTTAATGCCCGAATTATCCATTCTGCAAATAATCCTTCAACTCCCATTGCATTAATAGCAAAATGATCCTCTAATCCACTTTTTACAATTTCTTCCTTGATATTGCTGCTGCCACTCGTCACGTAAGGCGGATTTGTCAGTATCAAGTCATACTCATCTTTAACCGGTTCTGACAAAGTGCCTAAGATAGAATTTGTTTTAAGAATGAACGTATCATTAAACAAATCCGAGAATTGATCTGTAATGTCTGGATTGTCTCTAATCAAGTCGGATAGATATATCAGCATATTAGCTTTGGCCAATATGATGGTTTTTTGTTCATCCCTATCAAATCCTTTATCATACCCAACTAATGTAATGTAACGCTTTAGCTTTCTATTCTTATCTACCCTGTAGAACCGGCTCAAATCTTTGAGAATCGGTTCCAATAAGAACTTTCCAACGCCACATGCCGGATCACAGATTTTCATACCTTCTTTTATGTCAACCATTGAAACGATTGCTCTAACAACTTTAAGTGGCGTAAAAAATTGTCCCCAATTTTTTTTACTAATACTTTCCTTTAAAAATGTTTCAAACAACTTGCTCTTAAAATCATGGTGTATGTTTTCCAGTTTTCCTTCTTTTTCAAATTTCTCCAAAACCTTTCTAAAGACACTACTATATCCTTCGACAGCCTTATCATCTTTGCTCACGAATATCGTTCCATTGATAATAGTTGTTTTGTCTTTAGGATTTTCTTTGAATTTATTCTTTATCTCTTTCCTGATTGTTTCTGCATAAAACTCTAATACTTGTTCATCAGTATTGCTATCATATTTCTTCATCAAATCATAGAAATTATAAAAACCAGTAAGGACATTCAGATCACTGAGATATTTGAAAATGAATAATTCTATGAAAGTATAAAGGCAATTTTCTGGCGTTGCTCCTGCAACCGACCAGATATCTTGCCATATTTGCTTTGCCAGGGGAGAAGGATCTTTGAATTTTGGAGAAAATAATTGAGAGTTGCTATCGTTAATACTGCTTAATATTTTTTCTATTAGTTTTACAGATTCGATACTTTTTGGGTCAAATATATTTTGTAATTGATTCCCATTTTCGTCTCTAATTGGTTCTTTAGTTAGAGCATTAATCCAAATGGTTTTCTTTGTATCGGTTACAATCAACAATCTTGATTTTAATATTTTTGTTATATCCGCCCAATCCGATATTTCTTTATCAACTTGTTTTTTTGTTTTTAAGTTCTTCGGAAGTTTATTTGATATAAGAGCTATTACTTTCGCGCTGTCAGTAATAAGTCCATCTGGCTTTCGATTCTCGAACTTATTGTATTTAATGTTCGGAATAATTTTATTTTGTTTCAGCGACCTTAGTGTTGTCGCACCAATATTATAAAAATTCCATTTGCCAAGTTTTTCGGGATTATTTATTAAATCACGTTGTAATAATTCTTCACTCATAATGTTACTACTTCGAAATCAAGTCTTTGTACATCAATCGACCTTCGCAACGTCCAAGCGTTGCCGTGAATCGGTCTGCATCATCTTCTTTTCTTGAATTATAACGGAATTGAAATTCATCGCAATAGCGTGAGAGGTGTTCCGGGCTAACATGATGGTAAATACCGAGAATGCCACGTTTTAATAAACTCCAGAAATTCTCAATATTGTTTACATGGATGTTGCCTCTAACATACTCTTTTCTTCCGTGATTTACAACGTCATGGCCGGAAAATTCTTTTTCGAGTCCGGTGTATGCTTTCCATTCGTCTGTCATTATCGTAGAACTAAGGTCTACGTTCTTTCGGATAAGTCCTTTTAAGGTTTCGGCGTTTACTCTCTCAACCGGCATAGTTCTTACATCGCCTTGTCTCTCTATCATCCCGAATACCGGAGTTTTACTCTCTGCACCGCGTCCACGTTTGCCATGTCCTTTACCGCCTACGTAGGTTTCATCTGCTTCAACGATATTCTTTAACTGAGACTTTGCTACCTTCGGTCTCATTGATTCTCTGATTCTGTGTAGCATGTGCCATGCAGTAGCTTGACGGACATTGATGTCTCTTCCAAGCTGGCAAGATGAAATACCTTTCTTATGTGCGCTAAATATGTAAGTGGCAAAGAACCATTTTTGCAAAGGCAATGGACTATCTTCAAATATCGTTCCTACCTTTATTGAAAACTGCTTTCGGCAATCGGCACACTTTAAAAGCTTCCCGCCATTAATCCTATAGATTTTCCGAGAACTTCCGCAATGAACACATACCGGTTTATCATTCCATCTTGTATGAATAAGATAGTCAATACAGCTTTGTTCTGTAGGGAAACACTTCTCAACTTCAAGAAGGTTTCTGAATTTAGGCTCTGTATTTTGATCTGTTTTCATCTTACATTCTCCTTATATCAACTGTTTCAATATAAGGAATTTATCTGGTATTGTCAAGCGCATAGCATTTTATATTGACAAAAGCTATATTTTATTGTACCTTTGTCCGTTCCCCTAATTCATTAATCCTATCATTCATTTGTGGAGGTCTTATGGCTGAGTTTAAATCCGGAGAAACAGTATTTCTTAAACAAGGAAGTCCTGCAATGTCTGTCAAAGAATCTGTTAATGTTGACGATGATCCAAATGAATGTATTGTTTGCTGCAATTGGTTCGTTAGCAATAAAGTTTTTGAACATGAATTCAGAGCAGAACAATTGACTCGCGAAGATCCAAAATCAATATAGTTCATTAGCTATTGCACAAGGTTAATTCGTTTTCATCAAACGGTTCTTCGTGAAGCCGTTTTGATGAACAGAACCATGTACATATAACTTTTCCGGTTTCATCATATTTTTTTACACACATTTTGTCTGGATGGTTTTTATCAGATACAATATCTCCAGACTCAAATTTGTTTTTCATAACTACTCCTTTAATGAATTATATTATTATTAAATTCAGCTACTTATTTACGGTATTGTCAAGCGTATAATTGCCATAACTAATAATTTCCGAACACTGAGTAGATAAAGCCCAAAAGTCAATGAGCGATTGTTGGATTGTAGGTTCGTTGAATTTCATCATTTTAGTTGTTTGTTTAATTTTCATATTTGTCTCCATTTTTAGTAGATGATAATAAATAAAGAATATTGATACGACATTTAATCAGTTTTATTGCTTAATGACTGAACAAACCATAAACCTTGCTAAGAAAAACCGGATATACCCACTCATTACGAGGCATGTTTATGTAGTACAGGGCTATCATGTTATTTGCCGGATCTATAATGAACTGTGTTCCATACATACCACCCCAGGCATAAGCAGTGTTTGATACTTCTGGAGCAGCTTTCCTTTTCTCATTGTAGAGCTCAAAACCAAGACCGAATTGAAAACCATCTCCACCAGCATTTTTTTTCGGCAACCGATTGATAGTTGTCATCAGTTCTACAGTTTCAGTTTTCAAAATGCGATGGCCATTAAACTCGCCTTTATTCAATAGCATCTGGCAGAATTTAGCATAGTCTTCAATCGGGCCATTTAGCCCGAGCGCACCTTCGCAGTAAGTCTGCTCTTTGCTGATTGTTGCCTCGCTATACATATTAGATGCAGGTTCTATCTTTCCATCTATTAAATTGTAGGCCTTTACGAATTTGCGCAGCGCCTCGGGTTCATAATACCAATCTGTTTCGTTCATTCCTAATGGTATAAGAACTGTTTCTTTGACATATTCACGCAATGTTTTTCCGGAAATTCGCTCAATCATATATCCCAACATATTGGTACTTACATGGTAGCTATATTCTGTGCCAGGATCAAAGCCGAGTGGATATTTAACCAAATTGAGCATCTCATCAGCCAGATATTTATTGTCGTAGCCGCCACCACCGCTATGCTGGCCATTTGGTTTTTTTTCCTGCATTCCCGGTTTAGAGGATACACCAGATTTTTTCCTTTCAGCTTTTCGAATTTCACCAACCAGTCCGGCATTAAGTCCGGAAGCGTGCGACATCAGGTGCGCAAATGTCATGGGTGATTTAGCCGGACGGGTTTCGTAAGTTCCATCCTCGTTCACTTTCGTTACAACAAGATTGGGGATTTCAGGAAAATATTTCGATACCGGATCGTCAATAGACACTAATCCCTTTTCAACAAGGGTCATGAAAGCTACTGTAGTTATCGCTTTGGTTTGTGAAAACAAAATGTAGTAATCATCAATAGTGGCCGGAATTTGATTTTCTATATCCTTCAAACCAAATGCCTTTTTATATACAACATTACCTCCTTTGGCAACAAAAGCGGCTACACAACTCAACTTTTTGTTGTCAATGAATGCTTGAAGCAATGAGTCTAGAGACTTGGTCGAAAAGTGATTTTTATTAAAGAATATTTTGGTGAACGGACGGTCATGTATTATATTTGTATAGAAAATAGATTTATCGTCTCTCACTAAGAAAAAATCATCCTATGTTAGGCAAACAAAACCCACAAAGCAATTTATTCCTGCCGGAGAATCGTCTTCGCCAGAAGATAGGCAAAGAAAGCTTTTACGTATTTTTAAGCGATCACCGGCATGAAATCTTTAACGATGAAGACTTTTCGTTCTTATATTGCCCGGATAATGGCCGTGAAAGCGTTCCCCCAAGTTTATTGGCAAGCGCCTTGCTTCTCCAATCGTATGACCGTGTATCGGATCAAGAAGCAGCCGACCGCGCAAAATTCGATCAACGCTGGCAGGCAGCGCTTGGTGTTGGTGATGAAGAACAGCCGTTTGCGAAGAGTACGTTGTGCCTGTTTCGTAATCAATTGATCATCCATAATAAAGGGAAAATGATATTCACAAAGGCCTTGAACTTACTTGCTCAAAAAGGTTATACAAGAAAGAATAAAAAAACCTTCGCAATTGACACGACACCGATATTTGGGCGCGGCGCGGTTGAAGACACCTTTAACATGTTGGCGGAAGGACTTCGACAAACGCTGAAAGTTCTTGCGCAGATTGCAGAACAACCGATTGAAGACTATTCTCAAGCCAATGATTTTTCCCGCTACAGTGCGTCGAGCTTTAAAGGTACCTGGACGATTGATTGGGATAACGACAACCAACGACAGATCGTTTTGAATTGTATCGTTGCTGATTGTCGAAGAGTGCTGGCTATGGCTTCAGAGACACTTTCATCATTGGACAAAGAGAGCGACGAGGCTCATGATCTTCTTCGGGCGACAGAATTATTGAGTAAGCTCTTAGCACAGGATATTCGCGAAAAAATGCCGGAGAAGGCAGAGATTATCGATGGTGTCGCCAAAGATAGAATTATCTCTGTTCATGACCCCGAGATGCGCCATGGGCGCAAGAGTGCCAGCCAACGTTTCGATGGATACAAGGCGGCGATAGCCGTTGACACAGATACTCAAGTGATTGCCGAAGTTGATGTTGTTCCGGGCAATGCACATGATAGTGTGGATGCTCCGGCGGTGATTAAAGAAGCGGCGAAGAATCTTGATGCCGAAATCGAAAATGTTCTTGGAGACGGCGCTTATGGAACAGTAGAAGCACGCTTGGATGCTGATGCACACAAGTATAATCTTATCGCTCCGGTAGGACGTGCTCCGCAAACAGGACGATTCACGAAAGAGGATTTTAAGATTGACCTTGAAGGCGAATCAGTCACATGTCCGGCCGGGGAGACAACTACGTGTTGGAATGTGCAAAAAGTAACGACACAACGCGGAACAACCTTTAAAAACAAAAGTTTCAAGTTCTCTGTCAGGCAATGTTGCCGTTGTTCATTCAGGAGTCAATGTCTCAAGGAGAAGACTCCGTGCCGAAGTGTGTTGGTGCATGAATATGAAGCGCTCATACGAGAGAAAAAGCTATTTCAAAGAACGGAAGAATATCATCAGATGTATCGCAAGCGAGTAGTCGTTGAACATCGCTTTGCACGATTGGTACGCCTTGGCATACGCAACGCACGCTATTTTGGGATGAAGAAAGTTCTCTTTCAGCTTGCGATGGCGGCTGCTGTGGCCAATTTGACGCTGTTTGCGTCAGTGGCGTCATTCTCTCTATTCTTTATTGCAGCGTTGCTCATTTTTGCTCTTTGGCTTACTATAAATCTTCAGAGGATCATTTATAGGCAGTTAAATTTTCAGACAGTTATTTGATCCCTCCTGCTTTTTAAGCTCTGAAAAAAAAGGGGGTTCTCGACTGAGTTCCTAGGCTTTTAACACTATCTTTATTAACACCTAATGCCGAAACATCGGTTATTGGGTTAAAATTTTGAGGAGTAACTGCTTTTTGTGCTGAGACATTAATACTAACGAAGATTGCAGCAATGAGCAAAAAAAATAGAGTATTAGTTTTCATGTGTTTAAGTTTTTTTTGAATTCTTGTTTAGTTATAAATGGCTAAAATAGAAATCTAAATAATTGCATTGTGTTATAATTCTTCAATCTTTCATATCTGAAATTAGGTAATTCATTTATGATTTACAAGCTGTATCTCATGTGTAGCGGCATAATTAATTAGTGCCGAACCCATTAAGTAATCTTGCGTTTTGAATTCCGTTTGTTGCGATAGTTAATAAACTTTTTCCATTCACGCTGCAATGCGGAATGTGATTCATAAAAAGAGTTAGTCAGGACAAAGTTCTTTGGTTCTGTAAACTGGCATTCGATATGATTCATCCACGATGCATTTGTCGGCGTCCAGACAAGAGAGACTTTATTCTGACGAGCCCAACGACGAATTTCGGGTCGTCTGTGGGGCGAAAAGTTATCCAGAATTAAGTAACTCATGTTACGCATAGACAGGATTATTTGAAAAAGCAATGGGTTTCAATTGACGCAATTGACTATAGGCAGTCATGAGAGCCTGCATATAGATACCAAGCTTCAAAGCTGTATGATTTTTTCCGGTAGAGATTTTAAGCATTTCGAGTTTGACATAGGCACAGAGAGCGGCATAGAAATGGGTTGTTTGTGTGGCAACCGTACGAGTTGGTGATTTTTCAAGAGAAGCATTTTGCTTAAGCGACTTATGATATTCTTCGACATGCCATCGTTTACGATAGAGTGTCGTCATTTCCTCGTAGGTGAGTGTCGTATGACTGGTAACCAAATACAAAACACCAATACTTCCATCTTTGGGGTCTTCTCCCAACTGAGTGGGTGAATTTTAGCAAAAAGATGAATAGCGATCAATAATATCAAGGTATTTACGTATTTTAGGAGTAAAAAAAGTTGATATATCTTTATGAGTAAAGACAAACGATTGAGCGATGCATATGGATTTTCAGGATTCGTTCCTTTACAGATTGTAAAAGGAATCTTTGGTGATCCTAAAGCAAGAGTGATCATACTGAAGCGTAGGACAAAAAAACAATTTGTCCCGCATGTGGAAAGGCGAACAGGAGCTTTTATGATCGCAAAAAGCGCCGTGTGCGCGATCTCTCCTGTGGCGATACACGGGTATTTCTGGAACTGGAAATACGCCGCGTCCAATGCCGGGGTTGCCGCAAGGTGAAGCAGGAGCAATTCGCCTTTTTGGCGAACAATCCGTTTTATACCAAGCGTTTTGCGATGTATATCGGAGAACGGTGCCGGAGTTCGAGTATCAGCGATGTTGCCAAAGAATTTCGTCTTGATTGGAAGACAGTGAAGGAACTGGACAAACAGTATATGCAGGAGCAACTTCGTCGTGCCACTAAAGCACGACCCAAGGTGATTGGCATTGACGAAATATCTGTACAAAAAGGACATACATACAGGATTGTCGTTAGTGATTTGGAGAGACGGCGTGCCATCTGGTTTGGTGGAAAGGATCGTTCTCAAGAGAGTATGAATATGTTTTATCAATGGCTTGGACCCTTGAAAACAAGGCGTATTCGGCTTGCAGTAATGGATATGTGGAAGCCATTCGAAAAGGCAGCAGGTATCCACATCCCACAGGCAGCCATTCTTTATGACAAGTTCCATATCATTGGGCATTTAGGTGAGGCCATAGACAAAATCCGTAAGCAAGAATATGCACGTCTCTCCGGTCATAAGCGGCAATTCATCAAGGGACAAAAATATCATCTTCTGTCTCATCGAGAGAATCTCACTCTTTCCGGAAAGAAGTCATTAAAAACTCTTCTTGAGGCAAATAAGCGTTTGAACATTGCTTATGTTCTCAAAGAATCATTCGGACAGCTTTGGGATTATAGCTCCGAAGCTTGGGCTCACAAGTTCTTTGACAACTGGAAAGCATCTCTTCGATGGCAGCGCTTGAAGCCGTATGAAGAGTTTGCTCATCTTATCGAACGACACTGGGATGGCATTGCTGCCTTCTGTAAACCAGAGAATAAAGTCCCTCTTGGTTTTGTCGAAGGATTGAACAATAAGATTCGTATCATTCAACGTCGTGCATATGGTCTACGGGATGAAGAATATCTTCGACTCAAGATCTTAACTTGTATGTTGGACTAATAATGTCTGCCTTATTGAGCCAATATTCACCCACTCGCAAAGGAGAAGAGCCCATCTTTGTTTGCAAAGACTTGTTTGGCCAGCAAAAGCGGGAAATCAACTCCTTCAAGATAGATTTCCATGGTGCTCCGTTCTGTCATGGTCACGGTGTCAACAGACTGATACTTTCCTTGTCGTTTATCGGTCTTGGAAAGGGCTACCTTACGATTGTTTTTCAGCGGCATTATAAAATGTTTCTTCAACGTATGCTTGTATAGCCATGAGCACTATGAAGAATAACTTGGGCTCGTCGAAACGGTGTGCGACTCTTTCCGTGCCTCAATATATGCTGAATGTGGTTACCTTCAGCGTTTGTCAAAGAACGAACATATGAACACATAGAGGATCCTTTTCACTGTTTATGGTTCCTCGAATATCCTAAACTTTTGTAAAAAGTACAAGCTTATTTTCTGGGAATGGCATTAGTTACGGAAGTAACCATGAGATAAATGTAAGTATATTATCTTATCGTTCGGATCAAGTCTTATTTTCGGTGTAAAATTATAAGAGGCATATTAGGCCGCCAGTTGATACGATATATAATTGCTTGAATTATCGTTAGCACAAATTAATGCTCGAATATTTCTCAGTTGAGCAAGTTCTAATTCGGTCATTGATACCCTCTGCCATTTGTCCGAAGCTCGTTTCAAAATTGCAAAGACCAAACCCAAGCAAGAACGTTCTTGCTGATGCTGCGGAAATACTTTCGTTCTACGTTTCTGTTCTTCAAAGGATATCTCTAAAAGATTTGTCGTTCGTATAAATTTATGATGCCCAGATGGATATTTCAAATGCACGATGCAGGCATTCAAATCTTCGATAAAACATGCAAGAGCCGAAGGATATTGTGCCGCATAGCGGTCGATGACCTATAACCGCACACTACTGATTATGGTATATTCTTTTTGTTAACTGTCCAACCCTGAGCCTTCGAAAGCCCACAAGGATTTCCGGTAAACAATTTACCTGCCTCATTATCGCATTTTAATTGCCACTTGTACCATGCAGTAGCAACTCTGGCAAATTCGCCTCCATGAGGCTGAGCATATGTTCCGCCATGTCCTACATTCATATTGGCAACAAATACCGGCACATGATTAATCTGCTTATAATCGTCCATTCCATTGTTGTAAGCAATATCCGATTCTCCGCCAAGTAGATAAAGAGTGGGTGTATGTATTTTTTTGAGCTGCTCTTTTGTAAGTTGTGGTAACCCGGCTTTGCTTCCAGCTGGATCTTTAAATATACCACTGTTGCAAACAATTATTGTGGTAATCCGTGGATCCTCGGCCACTTCGAGCGTTTGCAAACCACCGCATGACATACCACTTATGGCAATTTTCGACAAATCCAGCTTATTGTAATACGGGCTGTTTTTATCGCTGTTCTGAGCAGTAGCCCATGCAATAGCGTCGAGCAGCTTGCTTGATTTTGAACTTTCTCTAACCTGTTCGCCTGTTTCTGTAGGCATGATTCCAATAGCTATTACCAGAAAACCATGAGAAGCCACTTCGTTTAAAAAGTTGACATGTTCCCAGGGCGAATTAAAACATGCGCCATTTCCCCAGGCAATAACCGGGAGCTTGTTTTTATCTCCGAATGCGTTGAGATCCTTTGGCCGGAAAATAGTATGCGTAGGTAAAGAAGACTCAGTCATCATAATGGCGCTATAATTTCCAATACCCCCGTTTTCAATAATTCGGGATTTTTGCTCCTGCGCTGATATTGAGTTTGTAAGAATAAAAAATGTTAACACGAATACTGTTAAGTTAAGTTTTTTCATTTTATTTTTTTTATGTGTTGAAATTATTGATTTATATAATTAATAGTCATCTTAAAGCTTGTTCAGAGTTCTTAAAAATTTGTGCTGAAGTCTCTTTTTTTGGAATGTGAATCAACGTAAATAAAAATTTACTTAAAGGGAGTAACTCAACAATTATAATAACCTGTATACTGCAATTATTACATATGGTTCTTCGCCGGTACTAACAGTTGGAACATCCAAGGTGCCTATAAATATCGAATGATTTAAATAATCGTATGGACTATCAGAGGGTGCTTCTAAATCAATTACAGATCTTATATATGTTGGCGTTTTCTCTCCTTTAGGTGGATTATGAATTAAAGCCTGATTGATTACCTGAATGATATATCCATCATTGGTTTTTAACAGATATCGTGCATAAAGTTCAATATCTCCATCCGGACGAACTATTTGCCAGTCCTCCCCTCCGGGCAATACCTCTCCTTTTATTCGATAACCACTGAATTCACCTCCGGTGATTGGGACAACTTGGCGAATGCCACGCTTGCTATCTCCTAAAACAATAGTTTTGGAAATTTTAACCTTAGCGTCCCACATATGCTCTGTCTTAAAATCCTTATAAGGAGTTTGATCGGAATTAACAGACTGGGCAGTAGATGTTTTTATAAAACCACCACCTATAATTAAAAGAAACAGTAAAAACAAAGAACTCGTTGTTTTTACATAATATTTACTTATCATCATTTTATTTCTCTTTGTTTGGTTCCTTTTTTATTCAAGCATCTACTTTTAACCGTATGAAATTTATATTCATGCCATTCTTTTTCAATCAAGGCTTTATTTTTGTTCCTTTGTTGTCATATCGACTTTAATCATAGCTATTTGAACACCAATATAAATCATATAAAATTTGGAACGTGACACGTAAATAAGTCCGATGTACAAAGGTTTTCAAAGAATGTATTTTTTAAACATCAAAACTAGAGATATATCTAATGTGCTAAAGTGCTTTACAAATTTCGTAACTTATCCTTTATAATGTTAAGGTTCAGAAATAATCGAACGAATTTCATCAGCCCATATTTGATAACCTTTTTCTGTGGGATGGCAGAAATCTAAAGTCAAGCCAGGAAGAAAGGTTCCATCAGTATCAAGCATTTTTGATCCTATGTTCACAAAAGTTATTTTCTGTTCAATAGCAAAAGATTCAAGTTGTTTGTTAATTTCGTTTATAAATATACGTCGCGGATGATCTTTCTTTTGTTCGCGTGGAAAAATAGCCATCAATACAATTTTTGCATCAGGTACTTTAGAGCGGACACGTAAACAGATAGCTCGTATGCCCTCGACAATTTCAGGGGCTGTATTCATTCGCGCATTTCGCGTCTGACTTGTATTATTTGTTCCAATATTTATAATAACTGTACGAGGATGAAGTCCATCAAGCTCTCCACGATCAAGTCTCCAAAGAACATTTTGTGTGCGATCCCAGCCAAAACCAATATTCAACACACGGTAGTTATGAAATAACGAATCCCATGACTTAGGACCATTTGGGTCTCGTAAATTTCCATCTTCCCCTCTTAACTTGGGTTCTCCTCCCCAGAAATGAGTAATGGAATTGCCAATAAGAACTATTTCTGGATTAATAGAATCCTTTATGCTAAGGACTTCTTTGTGGCGTTCCCACCAATTGTAACAATCATTTTCGAGTTTAGAAACCGGCACAATAGCTGTATTTGTTGATATTTCTGTATCTCGCGATTTGTCGCCCGTGAGTTCGCTGAGAAGAGGCTCCATAGCCTGAGCCCACGCTTTAGCTGCTGCAGGGCTTGGATGAAGCCAATCGGGCATGGCTTCATGATTGATTGATCCATCCAAATTAAGAAACACATGGTTCACATCACAATAAAAAATATGCTTTCCATCGGCAAGCTTTGAAACAATATCTGAAGCCCGTTCAAGGATTGCCCGATGCGAAGTTGGATTGGGCCCGCCATAGCAACCCGGGAAACAACGCAGGACAATTATCTTAGTCTCCGGCAACTTTTCGCGTATCGCTTTAATAATTGCTTCAATGCCACCTGCAAGTTGACCCGCTGTATGGCGTGTTGGATAATGTTTTTCATCTATATTATTTGTGCCTATTTCAAGCACAAGCACTTTAGGTGACTGTCCATCGAGTTCGCCATGCTCAATATTCCAGAGAATATGTTCGGTGCGGTAGCCACCGAAACCGAGGTTTATTGCTTTGCGAGGTGCAAAAAATTGGTTCCACACAGGCTGGAACTCCGGGTGATCAAAATTATTAGTAATGGAATTGCCCAGCATGATGAGATCAAACTTTTCTTTGGCAACAGCCTCCAGCTTTTCGGCGTGGCGTTTTTTAGACCAGCCCTCAACTGGGACAGCTGCCGGATTAGGAGTAGTTGTTGAGTTGTCAGGTTGAGCATTAAGAAATTCTTTTAGAACACGGGGCAACTTAAGCTTTAAATCTACAGGGTTGGCATCTCCTTGCGAAGTATATGAGCTATCTGGTAGTAATTTGAACATTGCTTCGCCATCATACCCCTTCCATGTTTTTGAATATTCTTCAGCGCTATAAATCCAATCTTTGTTATCGTTTGCGGAAAATGAAACAAAAAGCCTTGCTGTTGGCTGAACAGGAGGTCTGACAATCGGAAAAACACTATTTATTGGCGTTTCATTTAAATTAGTTGGACTAATAAGAATGAGATCATTGGGCTGTTCCTTATCACCAAGTTTTTGGACTAATCGTGCGGCAAGGTGTCCTCCAGTAGAAATACCCACGATTACCAAACGATTGCCGCGCAAGCCAAACACGTTTTGATTTGTTTTAAGAAGCCTGAATGCCTGAAGCGCTTCAGCCAAAGCCAAATTACGGTTTTGTATTTTGGAAACGTGATATTCAAGTATAGCAACATCAAAGCCTTCTGAATTCAGAAATAAAGCTGTCTTTTCTCCTTCGTTCTTTATTTTCAATATTTCATACCCACCCCCTGAAAGAATTAATGCCGTGCCTTTAGGAGATTTAATCATTGTACGCATCAGACGCAGTAATGGAATATTGATTTCATGCAAATTACCATCGGTTTCTACGCTGTTTCCTTTTGAAACAACTTCGCCTTTGAGTGATATAAAACTAGCTTTGCCCGAATTTTGGGCGATGCTATTTGATGTGCTTGCATTTGCAAACAACAATAAAAATGTAAAAGACAACTGGATAAATGTTTTCATATTGTATAATTTATGTTTTTTTGTGTTAAAGCAATCTAAGTCGTAATTTGTCAAATATATAATTATTCTTTCGGGTCATTGTCATTTATTTTAAGCTTGCAGCTAACTATCGTGTAGAATCCTCGAACTAATCTGATTCATTTATACAAATGTACTAAGATAGAGATCGAATGGCAATGTTATGGCAATCAAATCCTTGTTTTAAATAAAATCGCAGAATGGAGCGCCAATAATTGGACTGAGTTTGGTTAGGTCCACTCCGCTACAAATAATTTCAGATTGCAGAATGCAGATTGACATAATTGAAAGATGAGCACAGATCTTATCCAAAGGCCCCGGTTCATTCGGGGTTTTTTGTGGTCCAGAATAAATCCTTTTACAAACACAAATGCTACTGCTCTTCAAGTCAATTGTACAAAACTTTACATATAGTATTCCCCATAGTAATAGGCCAACTGATCATGGAAACCTCAACCTATTCCATTTGTGTCATGCATAATCTTCTCAGCCCGTTCCTTAAACTTCTCTAAACAACCTTCTTTCCTCGCCGTTTCAAGTGCGGAGCGGTACATTTTTTCAACGCTTGAATAAAACTTTTCATCTATGTCGCCGTAATCATTGGTATATTTTACTCCACATTCGACATAATAAAACATCAGATCGACTAAGAGTTCCTCGGAAGGTTCGTGTTTTTTAAAATCATTTATTGACTGTCGAGCAAAGGACAAACTGAGATCGACGCCTCTTTTAGGATAAAACCCATCTCTTACTCGAGCTTTATGCTTTTTGAATAATGTTGATTCATCCGGATTAAAATAGTAATCGATGAAAGCCCGGACATTTTTATCTTTTCGATATATCTCCGAAACAAGTTTAACGAGTTGCTGTTTATCGAGACTTTCTAATTCAGGCCTAATTTCCTTTATTCCCATCTCACATTCCGGATTAGTATTTACCTTTTGTTCAATATTTTACAATGCTTTTTATAATAGCGTTCTCTTTGTTTGAATTGCCTCTCAAGAAAAGGAATATCTTTGTCCCGATAATCAATAATAAGCTTTTGAGAATCACTATCACGCAGGCGGCCGATGTATTGCATAAGCTTGCCTTCAAACGAAAATGGAAAAGCAAGGATAAGACAGGTTATTCCGCGAATATCTATTCCTTCTCCAAAGAATTGGCCGGTAGATAAAATCGCCTGATAATGGCCTCCTTCGATTTGACCGATCTTGGATTTTCGTGCTCGTGCAGAATCATCTCCGGAAACAACAATCGTCTCGCATTGACCTTTGAGATAGAGATTTATGACATCAAGGTGTTCTTTTCGTTCACTGAGAACAAGCACCTTATGATTATTCGTTACTTGTTCTACGATACCTTCTACAATCAATAGATTCCGTCCGGTATCGAAGCAAATTACTTTCGATAGAAGCTGAAATAGATCAGTCTTAAATTTGAATGGAAGTGAAATGCTTGTTGTCTTTACAATAACATCGGGCGATCGGGCTATTACAGTGGACATCGCCTTGAAATCAGTTGTCTCAATACGTGAAATAATGTCTCCAATAAAAACGTAAATCAGTTTTTCATCATTATGTTTACGTTTAGGAGTAGCTGTAAGGCCGTACAGATAGGCGGGATTAAACTGTGTGACAACCTGCCGAAATGTGGATGCCGGTATATGATGACATTCATCCACTATAACTGTGCCGAATTTATTTCTGAATTCCGACAGATTGGTATTACGGGCTAAACTTTGAAGCAGACCCACCGTGATCTGTTTACCAATTTTTTTCTTTGATCCAGAATATTGTCCGATTTGCGTTTTAGGAATTCCAAGAAATGTTTGAATTCGCTCGACCCATTGATCGAGTATCTGCTTACGGTGAACAAGAATGAGTGCTGGTAGTTTCCTTCTCGCAATAATTTCAAAGTCGATGATCGTCTTGCCGCTTCCCGAAGGAGCAACGATGACTCCTTGTTCGTGTGCCAACGCAGAATCTACAGCAATTGCCTGATTTGGCGTCAACGTAATTGAACTATCGGATATTATTTCGTCTAACACGGCATGTTCGAGACGTACCGAATACTTAATAGCGTTGACGTCCAAAAAGACAACTAATTTATTCAGAAATCCGCGTGGCAGAAAAACAACATTTTTCGATTCTTCAATTAGTTTAAAGTACTTTTGCACATGGAACGTAGACTTGCCGAGAGAACGTTTTGTCAGGTATTCAGTATTGATAAAATTGAGTTCTACCTTCAAGAAATTCGTCAATTCTGGCGTAAGTTGGGAACGATCTATGGCGATTTGATTACCTACAAGAACAGTTAGTGCGTAACCGCTCGTTGCGGTTTGCTTTAATACATTCGCGCTTTGTTCAAAGAGTCCTTGATGCACTACATTCATTTCTTCCGTGGAATATCGCTTGGCGTGCTCAAGAACTCCCCATTGATCGACGACCGGTTTTTCCATCAACGGGTCAAGAAACAAAGTATTTTCTTTAGCGACGGATTTACCTTGAAACGGTAATGCGATCAAATTCCCGAATCCACCTTGCATGAGCGTATCCTGATTTGGAAAGAATCGATCGAAGCCAATCTCTTTCTCAAATTCCGAGACATTAAGCGCTCGTCGTATAAGCTCAAATCCGATCTGCCTGCTGCGAAAACATGGATATGGTTCTGAGAAGAAAATCCATACGTGACCGCCACAACCCGAACGAGAGCGTTCGAGATAAGAAATTAATCCGGCATTGGCACATGCATCAATGAAAGCACCTGCTTCCTTCTTCCATGTTTCTCCATCAAAATCAGCGGCAAGAAAATATGATGTATTGTCAAGAAGAATAGGATAGATCCCGACAACCTCCTGACCGATGAGATGCTTTCTTATTACAACTTCTGTGAGAGGTAAAAGACTTTTATTTTTAAAATCCTTGAATGAACCACCAAGCCGCTTGTGCGACATGAATTCATTCCAATCGAATTCATAGGCAGGACTATAACCGGATTTTCCATCTTTTTCCCAGCGCCGGGCATACACATCTGATCTGCCGCGAAATAATGATCCGAATAATTCAATCTTTTGTTTGTCACTAGCGTCATACTTGATCCGTTTAAATGCGGTCAGTATTATCACATCAATTATTACCGAGCGTCCAACAAGCATATTTCCAATTTCTCGCATCAATGATGTGAGTTTTCCGGATTTCGAATACCGAAGAGATTTTTAATCCGATCATTCAAAATAGCGGAATCTTTAACAGATGGAAACGCTTTCTTCAGATCATCAACCAATCGTTCTGTTAACCCGCTATAAGTGGAATTAATTGTTCGCTTACCAATGTGTATGCCGCCTTGGCATCATATTCGATTTCCGGCCGGATCAATGGCATAATATCCGATAAAAACCCTTTATGGACCATCTTCAAGTCGAGATTTTTCTGGAATTCTTTTGCCGAGACTCTTATTTCGTCATTAAGCATGTATTTCTCAAATGAGTCTGCAATTTTCTTCGGATCAGCATGCCCAAATGTTATACCGAGCCAAAGATCAAATAAATCTCTTCCTTTTCTTCTTTGATATAATGCTCTGAGTTTCGTCCCAAGTAATTCACTTAGTTCATATGTCGTCACTTTACAGCTACCCTTGAACCATCGCGCCGCGACCTTAAAATCTTTCTTCATCAATCCAAATACCATAAAATGTTCTCGTGTGTTTATTTCAATTTTTAACCGAAGCGGGATAATCGGTGGAATTTCAGAATCAACCTTATAAGCCAATGTCACTCCGCTTTCGGAGCGTTTATTTGTAGAAGTTCCTAACCAAGGGTCCAAGGCCATATGTATGTTATCCAAGATTGTCCCAATTGGGCCGCCCGATATTTGAACAAGATCGATATCTTCGGAATACCTTGCCGCCGGCTGAAGGAACAATTTGTGAAGCGCCGTTCCGCCGCGGAATGCCAATCCATCCGTCAGCCGATTATTGCTGAACAATTCAACCAAAGCTCTGCTGATAATCAGATCTTGTTCCACCTGAGCATCGCTTACCCACGGAGATTCCGATCTCCATGCCGTAATATCCGATCTTGGGATCATGTTTCACTTTCAAATTCAATATTTTCGATAATATGCCATCTTAGATTCCGCGGTTTGCCTTTGCGCAGCATGGACGGCTCTAATGGAGTCCAATTCGGTTTTTTTCTTTGGATCCATTCCGATAATTTGGTCGTTAAATCGTTACTCCCCAGTTTCTCCAAGATATATCCGAGTCTTTGGACAAAAGCCATGTTCGCCTCAGATTTCACGGCAGTCATAAGTATTGGCACGTCGATAGTTTCGAGCAATGCCTTTATGACAGGCTCGACGGAATCCAGACCGCCGACATGCTTTGCATATCCTATAAGGTCGAGCGCTGTCAAAGCAGAATCGGAGACCTTCATATATCCTGTTGACGTCTTTTCTTGCTGAAGAGATACTCTTTGTGCCTTTGTCTTTTCGATAAAACGAATTCGAAGTCTAGCTGATTGGATGTTCCGAATATGCTTTGTAACGATGACCTGAAATTCTTGTGGCTGCTGATGTGTTGCTCCGTGAATCGCGGCTGCCGATAAAAGACCAATATAATACGATTCACCTAAATAGTTCATAAGATCATCAATGAACCAATCCGGAGGAAGTATTCCATTTGCTGAATATTCAAATGGTATAATAACATAGAAGCCGCGCTTTATCAAAGCGATTCTTTTTTTTACAATTGATCGATGCAATGAAGACTTTAATGCTACATCCGTTATATCAACGAATTTCAAAGCTTTAGACCTTGTAAAGCTGTAGCGTCCTTTTTGCTGCAAAGATTCTATATATTTTGATAAAGAATTAAACTTCATATTTTATCAGCCTCCAATGTTTGATAAATCTATCGATAGCGAAAGGTATCGATATTCGGCTCATTATGCAACCAATAGATTTATTATAACGGGAGGATACCATGTTTTGGCTTTTGTTCTCGGCTCTTCTCAACTTTTGTGTTTACAACAACACAGTATTTTCAATAAAATTCTATTTTTCACCAAAAATCGTCGATCGGGCATTCAATTATTTTGCTGGGCTCAGAGAGGTTCCTCCCCCCGCTACGTTTTGGCCGATTCTGAAAAGATTCGGCCTCTTTTTTTTCATCATACAGCTTCAAATCCATAACATTGATGTCTGCCAAATTACCTGGTGAGTCCTTAGACTATCTACTGCGAGCCTCAATATACTCATCAAAATCATATTGCCAAACACCTGGGAAACTTATTCGCACTCCTTTCATTTCTGTTGAAGCAAGTTTTTTTCCAAGATTGTATAACTCACATAGTTTTTGAAATTCGACATTATTCAATGTTTCAGTCCATATTTCCGCGAACGAGTTGTAGAACATTATAAGTGATATCGTAGTTATAAGATCGTTTACTGTTTGTGCACTTTTATCGATCATACGACAATCCCACTCTGAAACATTTTTTGGGATTGCCAGCATGGTTCTTATCTGCGTATTATGCTGAAGATACTTCTCAGATATTATACGCATCCTTTCAAATATCCAATTTTGTGGAAAAGAATCAGATCCTTCACGCGCAATTACCGTAGCAAGACGAGTCCACATCATTTCGGCTTCTCTATCATGTCCTCCTGCTACAAATACATTACGTGCTCACCAATCAAGTCGGAAAAAAGTTTTCGTGTTTTGCATATATATTGCGTTACAAATCCTTGCGGATGAAATCATTAAATCTTCATCTTCATGACTATTTGAATCCAAAGATTTGCGAATTAAATCTTTATACCTATCCAAATTCAAAAATGAAAGCCATAATTCTTCTCGATAGGGCTGAATAATATCAAGACTTAAAAATGTCCATACTTGTTGCCATCTTCTTCCAGGTATTGCCATATGATTTCTCCATTATTTTGTGATATATGTAATTGCTACATTTTCATGTATAGTTCACCTGACGGAGGAAAGAGTGGTTATATTACTTGTTTCATTTATATGATGATGTAGATATTACCATTTCCGCTTTATCTACAGTGACGCCTTTCATAATATTGCTAACAATGAAAAAAAATAAATCTTTATTATAATACCGACCGGCAAAAGCATAACTATTATTATTATTGTCCCGGATGCTCCGACCCAACCTACTTTTCCGATGTTGTTCCACTATTCTTGGGTCAATGTCGGAATAGACACCTGATCCAGATTAGTATAATCAGGAATCAAAGGATCCGGTTTGAATCTCATAGAACGCTTGTACCTTTGTTTACAATCGAACATTGCTTTGGTCAGCCAATATTTAACAACTACTGGAAAATGTTCCGATTTACTAAATGTGGTGGCGTAATATCTATGGTAGATTGTGATAGTGTCCTGTTTTTGCTTCAGATTTTAACCTGAATCCTGCGTGAATATAGATACAAAAGTTGATTATGTATAGCAAAAACAATAACATTCTTTATAATTCGTTTTACACGCAAACCTACCTTTTAGTTAGGTTTGGATGTAATGACCTTATGAACGAAAAAACTATCCCTGCTGTGCGAAATCGCATTCTAAGACATTATTTCATGCAGGTTTCAGGTTTAAGAATAAACATTTATTGACGGATAGATAAATGATACAGTGATAATGATAAAAGTGTTAAAGAAAACCCTGTAATCCCAAAGCATGACATTCTTCGCTGTTTTGAACATCTATAAACTACACGATCTGGGGCACCTTTGATATTGGCTTGGTATTTGGATTCACAAAACAGTCTTAATTGCTCGAATTCTTGTCTAATGGCATCTCGATGACATAGTGCAATGTTGAGAGTAGAGAGAAGTGCGTGCCCCCGCTACTAAGAATTTCAGATTGCAAATTGCAGATTGAAGATTGGATAAATAATATATTCAATTTAGCCTCAAGCCTCGTTTATTTCCGGGGCATTATTCTTTTTGAAGTGTTTGATGATCGAAGTTAGAACATAGTGAAGCGACGTTCCGCCGGAGGCGAACCCCGCTTCTAAGAATTTCAGATTGCAGATTTAAAAATAGGATTCTACGGAAGGAATCTTCTTCAACTGCTCATCATTCTGTAATTCAGTTTATGGTCCATTGAATTGTTTTTCCTCGCTTTTTCGAAACATTCTCGTCCCTCGTTGAATGACAAATATGCTAATGCTAATGAACCCAAGATGTCGATATATGCAACATTTGTCAGTTCGTATATTGCGCTGGCTACGAGCAAAACCAAAGACATATAAACACAAACTTTTGAACATCTCGCATCTGCTATTATCGCATCTGAGGTCAGTGCTTTTCCAACCTTCATCTTCGCATACATAAGAACAAGCATGATCACTATAGAAATCAAAGAAAGTATTACGCCTATAAATGTTGTTTCGGGTTTTTCTCCGGTAAATACTTTGTAAACGTTTGTCGCCAGCAAACCGATCACGAGTACATAGAAAGAAATACCGGTCGCTTTTAATGCAGTCTTTTCAAATTTGTCCCTGTCACTTGCCGGATTTTGTCGAATACGTAAAACCATGTGAGCGATACCAAAACCTGAAATTACTTCAATGAAGCTGTCAACTCCAAAACCGAAAAGAGTAAGGCTCTCATCTTTGTAGCCAAAGATAACTGCCACGAGTCCTTCGATTAAATTATAGACTATGGTAAACAAGGAAAGTCGAAACGCTATCTTGTAGAGCAATAGTGAAGGATCGCGCATTTTTCTTGTATTATCCTCTCTTGAGTCCTTTTATGACTGTGAAGATTTTTTATCATATATGTACGGCAATCTTAAAGACAACATTGCGCGGCTCTTCCCAGCTTGCTCCCGTTGTGTATGCACCTTTGAGTAGATGTATGTGGTCCAATAAATTAGCAACATAAATGGAGGGTTCTAAAGTGCTCTCTCCAGCAAGATGGTAGGTATGACCTGTACTAAAATCAAGTATCCAGGATGGAGTTGCGTGTGCCGCCTGATTAAAATCGAACAATCCCGTCTTGTAATTTGAAACATCTCCAGGATGGCCGTTCGAAAGTCCTGATCCATAGGTTGCCTCAAGATTGACGAACCAATCCTGCGGCTGATAATTAATATCGGCAACGACTGAAAGCCTTTGATCATGGTCAAGGTCGGTTGCCGATCCGTCGGTGCTGGGAGGCAAAAAGCCGCCCGTAAGAGCACCGGAGCCAACGGCATGAATGATTGAAGAATTAAGGTGGCCCGAGAATGGGGTTGTTGGATCGCTGTACGAGAGTCCTAATTCGATCCCAGTCGTCTTAACAGTAGCAATGTTGAACGGCGTCTTGATTGCCGTGTTGCCGATTGTCGCATCATCAGTAAATGGACTGGCATATTTGAAAAAGGCTGCTGATTTCAATCTCACACCAAATGGAAAACGATGAGTATAGACGGCTTCGTAGAAGTCGTCGCGCTCCGGATATGTCGGGGTCACCGAACTGTCAACATGTTGAGCTATCGACCTCAGTCCTTCAATATTCGTTGGCATGAAGAGCCTGCCGTAATACAGGTAGGCCGAACTGTTTTCATCGATAAAGAAATTCCATCGTATTCGAGGACTGAACTGGCTTTGCAAACTAACGTCTGGTGCAATATGTTGATCGTAACGCAAACCGAATTCAAATGAAGTCCAATCAAAAGTACGCCATTGCACTTGAACAAAAGCTCCAAAATCGGAACCTTTAAAATCTGTAATAATTTCAGGCCCTCGATTATTCATCGAGTCAGTAGACGTGAATTGTTCTGTTCCTGTTGTGCTGCTGATATTGACGCCTCCTTTGACCATAACCCAATGAGAAAGTCTCTGATCATAAGTTGATCGAATACCTATAGTAGTAAAACTTCTATTCTCAAAAAGACGGTATGAATCTGTCGTGTCTCCGAGAAATTGGAAATTTGGCGGATCATTCTCTCCGGGAGTATAGACCAAAGTCCCTTCGCGTGCGAATGCTCCGACAAACAGGTTTTTTTCTTGATCAGGCTGCGAATTTATCGCACGAAAATAGGAAACCGATTGCAATGAATTTGTTGTCGCCTGCATATCGGAAGCAATTTGCACGGACGGATCGTACGGAACTTGTGTGGAGGTTCTTCCAAAATTGAGATTCGCTGTAATGTAATCGATATCGCTAAGAATGTAATCAAGCTTGCCATAGAGAAAATAATCGAATCCATGATCGTGAAACAGATTCGGCACGGGTGTATCGATACGGTGATCGGTTTCCTGACGTGATCCTGAAATATAAAAACCGAGCTTGCCAATATGATCACTTAGCGATAATGACTGGCCATCGGAATTAACAGCGCGGAAAGGACCGACCCGACCGCCGAGTGTATCACCGCGAAGAGCTGAGGATGGACCTGAGGCTACCGCTGCTCCCGGTGAGAATGGTTTGGTTCCGTTAAAAACCAGATAACTGCCTGCATACGTTGAAGCATCGATGTGAAATGTTCCAGTCGGGACACGGTTATTGAGATCGATCACTGCAGACATCTGACCGCCGTATTCGGCGGGAAATCCTCCGGTGATAAATGTTGCACGGTCAATTACTTTCGGATCGACGACTTCATTTAATCCTCCGAATACTCCCAGCGGAACCGGAATACCATCGATGTAATATGTAAACTCTCCATGCTGCCCGCGAATATGAACCTCACTTGTGGGTGCTCTTGCCGCTCCCATCGTATTCTCCTGAATCAAGTTTGTCATTTGTGTCGTCGGCGGAGGATGATAGGTTTCAGATTCGAATGTTTGATTGCCGGTCTTCATGTCTATATTTGAAACGCCAAGTTCACGCTGGCCCACTACTTCGACATCCTGAGATTGACTCTCCTTTTGCCGGAGGTTTATGGTGAAAGTTGTTTGATCCTTATTTATCAGAATGGAATCTGTGAACATCTGATAACCGACAAACCAGGCTGTCAACATGTATGAACCGGGTTGAATATCACGAAACCATACTTGTCCGGCGGTGTTAGTTGCTTCCTGGGCAATTACCTTCCTTCCCCGCTGCAAAACTATTCGGGCAAGACCGATGGGAATTTTTTCGTTGCTGTCATATACTACTATCCTGCAATCTATGCCGCCTTTGGCTTCAGGTCCAACTGTCTTTTCTATTGAATACGCGGCAACCGCTTCTATAGTCTCCATCCGTGTAACGCGACTAACAACTGTGGCATTCTGAGCCATCGCAACCATGCTTATATTCAAGATGGCAATTGACATGAAAATGCATATTCGTACCACGTTTTTTCCTTTTTCTTTGCTATTCTAATTTTTAAGCCGCATTATAATGTTAGACGAATCAAACATTTAGAACTATATATTTTTGGGAATAGTTCCTTTTTTCTCTTTATATTTGTGCCATATGAATTCGCTTACTGAAGAGAACTATTTAAAGGCATTGCTCTCCCTTTCTGATGACTCAGGAGAAGTCAATGTGGCCGCTATCTCCAAAAGATTAGGAATCAAGATGCCCACAGTAACAAGCATGATGAGAAAGCTGGCTGGAAAACACCTTGTTGAGTACAAAAGATATAGGCCTTTGCGACTCACAAAAAAGGGAAAGAAAGAGGCTCGGCTTATAATTCGCAGACACCGCCTTACCGAGTTGTTTCTTGTTGAAAAAATGGGGTTTGGCTGGGAAGAGGTGCATCAAATTGCGGAACAACTGGAACATATACAGACAAAAGAGTTCTTTGAGAGAATGGACACTATCCTCGGCTTTCCGAAGATAGATCCGCATGGCAGGCCTATTCCTGACAAAATCGGTCTTATTAAACAAAAGAAGTTGTTCAGGCTCAGCAGCCGCAATGTTAGTGAAGTTGTAACATTGAAAGCTGTGGAAAATGCGACGGACGATTTCTTGAAAATTCTAAACAAACGGGACATCCATTTAGGAGTGAAAATCAGAATACAAACAATCGAACAAAACGATCGAAGTATGATAGTAAGTTACGGCAAGAAAAAACATGAAACTCTTAGTCGCACAATTTGCGAAAGATTGTTGGTGTGAAAAAGTGAGTCAGATGATAAATACAGGCGGAACATTCATGATTGTGTTAGGCATCGGAGCGGCTGCGTTCATCGCAACTTTTCTCGGAGGGTTGTTCGCTCTCAGGTTTAAAGACAAGCTGCACCATATCACAGGATTGAGCGCAGGAGCGATCATCGGCGTTGCCTTCTTTGATCTGCTTCCCGAAGCTATCTCGTTAAAGAATAGTACCCAAATACTTATGATAAATTGTGATAGTGTCATGTTTTTGCTTCAGATTCTGAGAACAAACTTTTACTGACGGATAGACAAATGATACTGTGATAATGATAAAAGTGTTAAAGAAAGCCCTGTAAACCCAAAACATGGCATTCTTCGCTATTTTGAACATCTATAAACTACACGATCTGGGGCACCTTTAATGTTGGCTTGGTATTGGAATTCACAAAGCAGTCTTAATTACTCGAATTCTTGTTTAATGGCATCTCGATGACATAGTGCAATGTTGAGAGTAGATGGAATTGCGTGCCCCCTCTACCAAGAATTTCAGATTGCAAATTGCAGATTGAATATAAAATATAATCATAATGTGGTATGTCTCAGTTATTTCCGGGACATTTTTCTTTTTGAAGCAGCAGGATGATCGAAGTTAGAATGGGGCGAAGCGCCGTCCCGCTAAAAAGCGGGATCCCCCGGCTACGTTTTGACCGATTCTGAAAAGATTCGTCTTTATTGATAATCCCACTGCAACCTCACGACATAGGTTTGTTAAATTATTGTTTTAATTCACAATTTTTGTCTTCAGTTTTTCTTCCCACGAATAGCTATTTGTTTTTCTTCTCTTGTGTGTTGTCCATCTCTGAATTGTCTGAAGATGAAATGGTTCCCTGAATTTTACCTACAAGCCGTTCCACCCTATCGACGAAATGTAAAATTGCACCTACGAGACTTTTCTCTCGCGGAAGATATGAGGATTGAATGTTTTCCAGCTCTTTTCCCAATTCCACTTTAAGCGATGGAGATTTTGAAATGGAAAGCACTTGCGATGGATACACGCTCCTGTGACCAGTAATTAGAAAGCTGATCACACACGCCACTGTCGCATACGGTGCAATCTGCGGTCCGAACATTTCTACCGCCATAATGCTTGCGGCAATTGGAGTATTGGCAGATCCGGCTAAGACGCTTACAAGTCCGATGGCAGCAAATGTTCCGGCATTCAGGCTGAAGACAGAAGCAAAGAATAATCCTGCGGTCGAACCGACAAAAAAGATCGGCGTTACGATACCGCCGCTTCCGCCAAAGCTGAGCGTGATAGCCGTAAAAATCGGTTTTACTAAAAATGCATACCAATCGGTAGCCTCGCCCCGAAACCCCGCTTCCATCGCTGAGAGCCCTAATCCCAAATATTTGGTTGAAAACACATAAGCCAGGATAATAAGAAGAACACCGCCAATAAGGCCTTTGAATGGCTTCCAAATCGTCAGTCGGTCGGATAATCTATCCCCTAATTTTAGCATTTCAATAAGAAAGATCGAACATAATCCGAAGAACAAACCGCCGGCCATAACTTTAAGGAGAAAGAGCTCAGAGAAAACCGGAATAACATTCACAGCTTCATGGAAATATGTAACGCCGAGCGCCGAAGAAACTTGATATGCCGTAATGCCTGCTATAAACGAAGGCAGAAGAACTTCATATAAGACTGCCCCCACAAATAATACTTCGACACCGAAGAATGATCCGGCAATTGGAGTTCCAAACACCGCAGCAAATCCGGCGCTGATGCCGCAAATGACTAATTTCTTTCTGTCATGATCATCAAACTTGAGAAGATCACTAAAGAAGGAAGTCAGCCCTGCTCCGATTTGTGCACAAGGCCCTTCTTTGCCTACGGATCCACCGACAGCCAGAGTAATGATAGTTGCAACAAGTTTAACGGGAACTACCATTATTCCAATTCTACCGGAACGCTTGTGAATCGCTTCGATGACTTTTTCCGTGCCGTGTCCTTCCGCATCGGGGGCAAGGTATTTAATCGACAGTGCGCTTAAAAATAATGCAACGGGCAGTAAGAGAAACGTGTATGGCGAATGATGTCCAACATCAGTCGCCCATCCAAGAATTTTAAGGAATAATGCCGTTGCTCCGCCGACTATTGCACCTGCAATGGTCGCTAGAAAAACCTATTTGATGATGCTGATAAAAAGTACCGTCGATTCTGTTAGTTGTTTCCTCACGTCATACTTTCATTTTGTTGAACATTATTTTTTAAATATATCATAAGGTACAGAATTATTTTTGAACTTTGGGATACAATCCTGGCATATCCCGTGGCTTAAAATTGCTTCAGAATGAATGGTGATATATTTTTGCATAGAAATCCAATTCCCATCATCATTCATGATACGTCCGCAATATCCGCACACGTGAAGAAATCCCCTCAAAACATGCAATTCCTTTGCAGTGGAAACCAGGTATGCAAGAATTATAAAAATGGTTATGCGAATCAGTATATTGATGGTGGAATCGATTGTCATCCAGGGAATGTTCCACATCACACGAAAAATCAATCGTAAGCACGGCAGCACAACTGCCAGGATAAGTGCTTGAATTCTTTTACCGGACCAACTTGCCAGAGCGATAGGCAGCATATACAGAATTGGGAATTGTATATTCGCACCGCTCACGAAATCGGCTCCCGCGACCAAAATAGAAAGTAACAGCCATTGCCATTGTTTAATTTTAAATTTATCCAACAATTCAAAGAATTTTTCATGTCTATAAAAACGATCAAAAGGATGCATAATATCAAACGACTCTTATTCATAATAATGTAATAAAACTTTAGCTTGTCAGATACATGATATATATTTAGAATATTCTTGTGTCTTTAAATTGTCGTATTATATAATCTTAAGAAGGATGTATATGAGAGCGGCAACAACAAGCACGACGACCACAATACGGATAATTAAGCTTGTAAGGGACTCCTTTGCGGGATGTTGCCATTCATTCATACAGATTCCTTATGGTATCATGGAGAACTGAAATTATTCTCTCAAGAGTTGACGGCTATTTCCGTCTTGAGCGGTTGCTTGATGCAATCATGATTTTTCCAAACGAAATCCGTAAGACTTCCAGACCGTTTGTATATCAGGATTGTGTTTGAGATATATATCCACAAGCTGCTTAGAAGCGGCATTTATTGGACACGAGAAATTGATGCAGCGTGTGCAAACATTTTTCCGCAGAATGAAGATGCCGCTCGTTGCCGCGCTGACTCCGATGAAAGCCAAAAGATACTCTTGTCCCAACAATAAGAAAGGGAATGGAAAGCCAAGAAAGAATACTGCGCCTATTACAAATTGGATTTTTTCCCATTTGCTCATTGGTGCGGGTTGGTATTTCCAAATCTTGAAAACTCCATAATTAGCGTGACAATGTAAAATTGATCCCGCTTCTGCCCAATAAGGACAATGACGGCATAGAACACGCGCTTCCCAGATGAAAAAGAAGAAAAGTGAATATACGAGCCATAGCAAAAGGTACCGACCATAACCGGCACGGATAACGCCGGCTATTGTGCAGTCATACCGAAAGGCAAGATGATCATGAAAAAGTTGACCATGTCTTTCCTCGTGAAGCGGCACATCAGCTTTCCATCGGTTTGCACCCTTGGCAATTTGAAAGATGCTGCCATGTGCAAGGCACAGAGGAATTATGGCTTGAGGGTTCTTGAGAAGACATCCTAAGATTGCCTTATGTAAAGTAAATATTCATGGCTTAAGAGAAACGTAAAAAGGAAAAATATGTTGAATCGTGCAGTTCATGAAATTTTCAGTCAATGACGACGCAATACCTCCACGCGAGGACTAATTCTCTTGGATTACTCTTTATCCATTGCACAACGAAATCCAGAGCGTAAAAAAGGAATTTCTGGATTGTTGCTAAATCGATTTGTTATTCGACAATCATCTAAATCGCCGACGTAAGATCCGCCGCGAAGAACCCGGTCACTCCCGGTACGCGGGCCTTGCGGGTTGTCTTGAGGAGAAACACCATAGTAATCATCATCATAGAAATCTGAACACCATTCTAACGCATTCCCTGTCATATCGAAGAAACCGAGCTCGTTGGGCATCTTTGTGCCGACCGCATGCAATTTCTGCTTGGCGTTTTCACTATACCATGCTACTTCATCGATTTTATTGCTTCCGCTGTATGTATATGCTTTTGAGTGTATCCCCCCTCGGGCTGCAAATTCCCATTCCGCTTCCGTAGGTAATCGTTTTCCTGCCCACGCGGCATAAGCAGATGCGTCGTTCCAGCTTACATCAGAAATAGGATTATTGTCCTGCCATCCCCATGGCGGTACTTTCGGCATTGCTCGCTTTGTCTCCGCACAAAAGCGCCGATATTCCTTAACAGTTACTTCATACTTGTCCATATAGAAACTTTTTATAGAAACACTATGCACCGGTTTTTCCATAATATACTCATGATCGTTTCCCATTTGAAATGTTCCGCCTTCGACCAGAACCATATTGGGAGGAGCTGTTTTATTGGCCTGCGCACGGCATAGAACAACAAAAAATAAAGGAATAATAATAGCCTCTACTATAGTTCTTAGACGCATTGGAGTGTAAGGCGAATGATCGCTATTCATAACAGTTTTCCCGCTGTGCTCTTTGCTACCTGCATCATCTTTTCGACAACCGCTACGACTTTGTCCAATTCATTCTCATGCGCTAGAAATCTTGGCCTGAATTCATGAGCAAGCTTAATCATGTCCTCAGAATCGTCGCATATAATTATAAGGTTTTCAAGATTGTCATGATTAAAGAGCGAGTGAAGGTCTAAAAATTCCCTGAGTCTTTCAATTACCATGATGATAATCTGTTCTTTACCGCGATGCTCGACAGCATATTGAATAAATCGCTGAAGTGTATCGAACCTCTTCAGTACCGATTGGAAAAAATGTTTTCTGCAGCGTATCTTCAAGAACTTGTGCTGAACTGCTATCGGGCATCGCATAAAGTATAATATCCACGGTCGAATATCTCCATAAATATCTTGTTAATGATTGGAAGCTATAGATTTATGTTTCCAATAGGATCGTTCGAGTCGAGTTTCTTGGGCTGTTAAAGGAGCCTTGAGCGGTATACTCAGCCGCTGCCCTTTATAGATAACATCGGGATTCTTAATTTGTCCTCTATTATCTTCCCAGATCTTAGGCCATAAAAATGGATTGGCATAGATTTTGGGCTTGGCAGCTATATTCCACAGACAATCGCGGTCATGTTTCCATGTTCCGACGATGTAGGTCAAATGCTCCTTGTTCGACGGAGCCAGCGAAGCGAGCAATCCATCCACATGCTGTTTTTGACTCTGTAATCGCGCCATGTTTTCAGGTATGAGGGCTAACGGCCGTGCTTCTGTTCGTATGATGAGAGCTCGAAGCGAGTCAACTTCGGCGCTCTGTGCATGCAAATCGACATCGGACAGCTTTGAAAGATTGTTCAGTCTCGAATCTATTTGGTCCAACAACTGAACAAATTCTTTTGCTTGTTTTTCGGAACGTCCAAGTAATGCATACAGCTCATCTTGAGTTTTCTTCAGCTCAGCCGCCAGCGATGCATCCCTCTGCCGTAAATCAGTTACTTCTTTTTCTAAAACGGCAACTTGATTTTTCAAGTTGTCGCGTTGACTGATTGCTTGTTGCAAATTGCTCTGCCATTCTTCCTTGGTTTGCGGTTGTGCCTCAAGTTTTACGGTCACGGCGAACAATGAAAGTATGAGAGCAGAAATTATGATATTCGTTTTCATGGTTTTTCTTTCGTTATTCGTGAAGTTTTTCTTTTACTGCGGTTATGTCGCTCTGGCAGGTTTTTAACTGTGCTTGTTTATCTGCAATAGATTGAGTAAGCATCGCCTGATCCTTTTCCAGTGAACTTTTACGCTGCTCAAGGCTGCTAATTTCAGCCCTGACATTTTCCAGTTGAGTTAATTCGTCTTGTGTCGGCTTACTGGAACATCCAATAATTCCGATTGAACTGACAAGACCGACTGCGAGAATCATGATGATTCTTTCTTTTGAATGCTTCATATATTTCTACTCCTTTTATATGATGTGAATTATTCTATCTCAGTATATGTAAAAACTGTGCCAGTGAGCCATCAATGCAAATACCCGCGTTTTACATCAAAAAAATTTGATGTAATAGGATTTCTTTTAGATTTATGGCTTTTTTTGTCTTGTTAGAGAGGACGAGTCTTATGAAATAGGACAGCTTAAAAGAAAAGAACGTATCTCAATGAAGAAAAGAGATCGGATAAATTGAGGGGAATGAAAAGCGAAGTTTTATGACAGATTACACTAATCAGGGAGAGATAATTTTATATTTATTGAGTAACGCATACAATCGAGACCGAGACAGGCCGGAAATGCGGCAAGCCTCTTTCATATCTCCCTCTATCGCAGTCAGCAGCGACCGCAGATAATCTTCTTCAGCCTGAGCGATCATCGCCGCTCGCATTTCCTGAAGTGATTCAATCGGTTTTTTTCTAAAAAGCTCGTTTGTGGAGTTGCTTGATTTCTGTTGTGTTGCTTTTTCCCGTGCCAAATAGACACGCAAATATGTAGGCAGGTGCTGTGGAAATAAAATCGATTCGTTGCGGGCAGCTACAATTGAACGATCAAGAGAATTTACAAGTTCCCGGACATTCCCGGGCCACGAATACGTCATAAGAACTGTGAAATATTCGTCAGAAACTTCTTTTACTTCACTTCCGATGCGGTTGCAGAGGCGCTGCAGGTGAAAATGAACAATGTTCCTGATGTCTTCTTTGCGTTCACGCAGAGGTGGAAGTTCAATCATGAACGACCGAAGGCGGAACAATAAATCTTCCCTGAATTTGCCTTCCTGTGCCAGGACATCGAGATCTTTATTGGAAGCAGAGAGAAGCCGGAAATCGCTTGTAATTTCTTCTTTCCCCCCTACGCGCCGGAACCGCCGTTCTTCTAAAACGCGCAGGAATGATTTCTGGGTGGCAAGAGGCAGCTCTCCTATTTCATCTAAAAATAATGTTCCGCCGTCAGCCTGTTTGATCAGACCGTCCTGCACCTTGTCGGCACCAGTAAAAGCTCCTCTCTCATGCCCCATAAGCGTGCTTTCGACAAGGGTCTCCGGCAGCGCAGCGCAATCGACGACGACAAAGTTATTATTTGCACGTGGACTGTTTTTATGAATCGCCCATGCAAGCAATTCCTTTCCTGTCCCTGTCTCGCCGCGTATGAGAACATGAGCATCGCTTTTTGCCGCTTGGTTTGCGAGGGCAAGACATGATCTAATTTTAGGGCTCTCACCTGCAATGCCATCGTACAATATCCCCTGAAGCTTTGTCTGATATTTTTCCTTTTTAGGAATGGCCGAATATTCAATAATTCTCATGATGAGCGGAAGAACTGATTTCGCATCCGACGGGCGAATGAGATATTCCCACGCTCCGCTTCGAATGGCCTGCTCTGCTTCATCTGCATCGGCAGAGTCGGCAACGATGATAATTTCCGGCGCTTCGGGTTTTTGTCTGAGGACCCAGGCTGTTTCAATTGCGTTGGCATCGGGAATTGAGACATGAAGCACGACAAGCACTAAGGAATTTTCCGCGAGAGATTTCTGTGCTGCTTTCAAGGTCCCAAATAGAAGGATTCGAAGATTTTTTCCGGCAATCTCACGCATGACTTCAGTCCAATATGCCGTCTGCGGATCAACAACAATTATCTGTTCCATGCAATTCCTTCTCTCCGGAAAATATTTGCTCTCATATGAAGAATGCTTTTCGGAGGTATCATTCATTAATATAGTCAGAAGCAAGCGGAGAGTAAAGAATAAGAGAAATCATCTTTCCTTCGAGAGATTTTAATATGACCATTGAAAACGTACATAGCCGCTTGTGCCGTACCCTGCGAACTCTTCCGATGTATCTCCGTGAAAAATGAGAACAATGAGGGTTACATCGAAATTCGTTGCAGCAGACCATGTAACAGAAGGAACAAGAACATCCGACCGATCTATTGGGTTAAAAATAGTAAAAACTGTTCCTCGGAAAAGGGGGGTGATGTTATAAGTCGCTTCTGCGAAGAGAGACCACCGTGCGGGAGAGAGAAGCCCGAGCTCCTGCGATTGGAGAGTGAACAATCCAGCATTCTGAACCGCTCCAGCGCTGTTGTAGAGCGTTTCAAGATGAAAAAACAGGGAACTCGAGAATGTATAGTCGGCAGAGATTGCCATCGAGGACATAGTCCCTTCGCATGATGCAAAATCATAGATGCCGTCTGCCGTTTGTACCGGTTTTTGCGAAAGAGTCGCTTCACCGCAAAATCCTGCGCCGGCAATATTTCCGGCCCACGATCCGCCACATACCCACAGATCACTCCGGTTTGCAATGATGACATGAAAATCATATCCCGAAACATTTGCAGTGTAAGCGGCCGCAGTAACAGCCTCTTCCGATGTTCTCCCCGGTTTCGAAGCTATTTCTATTTTGGAAAGCGGAGCAAGGTAATATTGAGCATGTACTCCATCAAATCCTGGGCGTTCTTCATAATCAAAATCGAGGATGGAATACGGATTGAATAAATCTGTCGGGTTCCATACCATGTTCGTACCGAGAGCAAACCGCTGTCTTCCGGCAGTGATCTCCCAATGCCCCTGGTTCCAATCGGTCCACAAACGGTCAATTTCTGCATAACCGACGCTTGATTTCTGGTCCCAGAGAACTGCGTCAATATGAGTGTATTCGCTGGAATTCCGGATGAGATCGATAAAGTGAGGCGTTTCCTCTACAGTAGTGCCGTCATAAGCGCGGGCACGAATTTCACAATCGAAAGTGAAAGCATCGGATGCATACCACTTTGCGTTAAGACGTCCATGGAGGAGGTTGTCCGTTAGGTTGCCGATTCCAGGGACATTGGAACTGCTGAATAGATATTTCAAGTAGCCCCCGACATCGAACGTGGCATCGCTGTCTTGTGCGAACGATTCGGCGGTAAGAAACAATGCAAGGAAAAAGAATATTTTCATACTGAATGAAATCTATTTTGTTTCGGATACAATAAGGCCGTCTTCAAGCTTAATAATCCTATGAGCGCGCTTCATCACGCGAGGGTCATGCGTCGAGAAAAGAAACGTCATAGACATCCTTGTATTAAGCTGTTCCATGATATCGAGCAGCGATTCAGCAGAAGCAGAGTCGAGATTAGCAGTAGGTTCATCTGCTAAAACAAATGAAGGGCGGGATGCAAGTGCTCGCGCTACAGCCACGCGCTGCTGTTGTCCGCCGGATAATTCCGAAGGTTTGCTGTCACAACGTTCTTCGAGTCCGATACTTTTGAGAATTTCTACCGCACGGCGGTCCCGTTCTGCCTTAGGAATATTCTGCAACAGCATGATGAATTCCACATTTTCTTTTGCCGTCAAGACGGGAATGAGATTATAAGATTGAAAGACAAATCCGATATGGTTCAAACGGAATTCGATCAATTCATCCGGTTTCATACGCGAAATATCCGTCCCTTCGATGCGTACTATACCACGGGTCGGTTGATCGAGTCCGCCGATGATATTAAGCAGAGTCGTCTTGCCGGAACCCGATGGTCCGACGATTGCCAGAAAGTCCCCATTTTCAACTTTGAGGTCTATTCCTTTAAGCGCTGCGACCGGAAAGCTGGAACGGTTATAAATTTTTTCGATTCCGTTTAATGTAATGATGTTCATAATATTTTGTTCCTTGCTTACACCTGATGGCTATGCATACGTTCTCATTGCTTCAGCAGGGTTCAATCGTGTTGCTTTGAATCCCGGATAGACAGATGCACAGAGAGCAGTAAGAAAGATCAGGAATCCCAATTCGATATAGACTTCAAACGGGATGATTGGATAGAGCATGGATCCTATTCCATAACTCGACAATCCGTCGGAAAACGCAGACAGGTTGATGCCAGTGCGGTGCGTGATAGCAATGACCGCCGTGCCGGCTGCAATCCCTGCCGTGCTGCCGACGAGAGAGAGAAACACTGTCTCCAGAATAATTTGAGCAAACACCCGCTTTCGTTTCATGCCGATCGCCATGATCATACCGAATTCGCGGGTTCGATCGAGAACGGACATGAGCATAGTATTCGTAATGCCGAATAACAATCCGAAAAGAATAATGGCGAGAAAGAATACCATGCTTACATTCGTCAGTTCAGACGTAAGTTTCAATTCAGGTGCAAGATCCTTCCAGCTTTCTATTATCAATTGCGGATATGCGGCACGAAGCGCTGCAAGAACGTGAGGGACTAAGTCAGCATTGACAAGCCGCAATGCTATCTCGTGAACGACCGTCGTTCCTCCAAGAAGTCTTGAAAGATCGCGATTATCGACAAAAACTTTTGATTTATCAAACATCGCGGATTCAGTTTCAAATATACCCACAATACGGAAGGCACCATAGGTAATACTTCCATCAAGTCCGGGAAAACTCGGTACAAGTTTCGAATGGATATGCAGATTAAGCTTCTCTGCGAGTTTCCTTCCTACAAGCACTGAATTTATTCCGGTTGAATCCAAATATACTCCTTCTCTGATATTTTGTGAAATCATCGTGACGGATTTTTCTGAAATCGGATTGATACCGTCGATTTCAACGCCGGAATTTGTCGCGGGAGATGAAGCCATTCCTACTATTTTTGCGCGGCCGCTGACGCCTCTCATCCCCGGTATGAATCGGAGTTTTGCCGTCAAACTGTCCGCATCAGGGATAGTGTCTTGAACCAAGGGATTTTCCTTAAATGCTTTTGTGTGAATTTGAATATGAGCGAGATCGCGGTCGATAGCCGAATTGACCATCGATTCTGCCATCCCGATCATAATGCCCGTTGCAAACAATCCGCCGCATAATCCTAATGCGATAGCAGTAAGAATAACGGCGCTCCGTTTTTTATTCCTCCAAATATTTTTCCAAGCAATTCCAGCCAGCATTGTCGAATTTTTCCTTCTATGATCGAAGAGCGTCGGCAGGCCGTATTTTCCTGATCACAAGAAATGGATAAACAGCACAGACGACCGCTAAGAAAAGCACAATCAATCCGCCGCATAATCCTAATGCGATAGCAGTAAGAATAACGGCGCTCCGTTTTTTATTCCTCCAAATATTTTTCCAAGCAATTCCAGCCAGCATTGTCGAATTTTTCCTTCTATGATCGAAGAGCGTCGGCAGGCCGTATTTTCCTGATCACAAGAAATGGATAAACAGCACAGACGACCGCTAAGAAAAGCACAATCAGTGTTTGAGCGACGAATATTCCAGGAGCGATACTGAATGGAAGTATCGGTTCTAACCCGTATGCAAGCATTGCTGCCGCTGCATCGCCTGTCAATCGGAAAGGATGTAAATATAAATACCACAAGACGGGAACCCCCGCCGCTAATCCGGCGACTCCTCCAAGAATAGAAATCATAATGGTTTCCATGACCGTCACGGTCATAAGTTTCCAGCGCTTCATTCCGATAGAGATCAATACTCCAAATTCCCGAATTCGCTCATTCGTCATCATCATGATGGTTCCAAAAATGCCGAAACCGATGACGATGTAAAGAATCAGGAGCATAAGAATTCCGCCTGCGCTGTCTGCCTGGATAGACTGTACTAGTTCCGGCATCATTTCCTTCCATGTCATAACTTCACGGCCTGTTCCTGCCATATGTTTGAGATGTATTTGTAGCTGTTCGATTTCTGAAGGCGCTTGCACCATGAAAGCGAGCGAGGTGATCCTCCCCTGCGCATCCAGAAGCCATTGTGCATAATCAAGAGAAAGATAGGCCATTGAATTATCGAGTTCAGGCAGCGGGAACTGAATGATTCCGACGACCGGAACACGTGCCGCTGCCGTCACTCCGTGATATCCTTGACCATAGAGAACAAGACTGTCGCCGATTCCAATACGAAGGAATTTGGCAAGGCCTGCCCCGAGGAGCGCTCCACGGTCGTTTGCATTCAAGTAACGGCCGGCACGAATACGTTCTGCAAGATGTGTCATCGCCTCTTCCCGTTTCGGATCGATGCCGACGATTTGTGCTACCCTTGAAGATAATCCCTTTGAAAGGAGCGCAAACGATTCAATCCGCGGTGCTACATGCGTAACGTGCTCAAGTGCTGCGAACGCAGCGAGTTGATCGACCGATATATCGAAGTTCTGGTCTAAGGATCGTTTATCCCAATAACCTTCCCCGTGAATTTGCACATCCCCGGTATACAATCCTACTGCAGATTGAATCATATAATCGTACGAACCGTTTTCCATCGAGCGCATGGTGAGCGCAAGGAAAACGGCAAAGATTACGGAAGATGTCGAAATAAGCGTACGGCGGCGATTTCGCCATAGATTCCGCCATGCAAGATGGAAGAAAAGATTCATCTCTGGTTTTTCAATGAATGCGTTTCATATTCTGGAGGGAAAAATAATCCGTATGAATCGAGATATTAAATTTTAGTTCATCATAATCGAGAATAGTCATGTTTCCCGGATTATCGTGCGGAATCATTTCCCAGTGCGCAGGAAGCCGCCGGTCGCCGAATGTTTTGATATTGCTTCCTATACATGACTTCACCAGCGTTCCGTCTTCGTCATAATATTCCGTCTTGAGTTCGAAGAACCCTTTGCTTGAAATCCAAATGAGAACTTTTGCCCATACAATACTCGCTTCCGGTTTCGGTATGAGTTGAATTTTATAACAGTCGTACCCTTCATATACTTCACGTCCGAGCACCGTGTAAGTGTAATCTTTCACGATAGAGGAGGCGCGAACAAGATCGTCATTCGTAAAATCGGATCCCATCCACGACTGCAGCATCATCGACGGCGGAATCTTGATGACCTTCTGAACCGAAGGAAGCCAATTCCAGACCTCGTTGCCCCGCTTGAGCGTCACCGTGCCTTTGTCGCGTGCCGGTTCCGAGACATAAATGATCGAGTAGCCGGGTTCCAAGCTCCACGCTATCATCGCAATCTTCCGCTGCCACTCCGGTTTGACGATGGTCATTGTGACCCGTGAAAATGAACTGTTTCCGCGCATTAATTCATCGGCGCTGCGAATGATGACAGAAACATCCTGTGCATGACAAAGCGTAAAAAGACAAAACACGAGGAGAGTAAAATCAAGAGATATTTTTTTCATGAGCATGATTGACCGAATATAAGAAACGATATTTTGGGAAAAGACACAATATTTTTTAAGAATATCTTCGACAATCCTACCGATTATTCCTTGCCCGTCTGGAAAATCCATTCCGGCGGAACAAGCCGATTCAAATCTAAATTCAGCGAATCGCTCATCAGGCTTAAACCTCTTTGGTATGAAGCATTGGTCCAGCCAAATCCTTCTTCAGTGATGTAAGTAAATTTCGTTCCGATATTATGGATAGAAATGACAACAGAAGGTGCGGGAGCAGCAAGCACTGCCGCGGTGAACAATTTCATACCGAAGTATAACGGTGCGAGGTAGAACGTCAGGAGCAGAACTATCGATGTAAAAATGTAAGTTCCTACAGTTATCCCGAGCGTGTTTTTCCATGATATTCGGAGAATCTCCATGCCTGCGTCAAGCCCGCCTTCAAACAAAATGATGACCAGTGCAATGGTCGTAAAAGTCAAAGACCTCCGGCAAAGCCGGAGGCTTGAAAAGATTGTGAACCGCTCAAAGCGGTTAAAAGTTTTTATTCAAAAATAGTCATTTGATCCATACGCCTGTCCGCGTCTTCCTGCTTTCGTATATATTCTCGTATCGCTTTTTCATCTTTGCCTACTGTCGACACAAAGAACCCTCGAGCCCAGAAATGCTCTCCCCCATAGTTCTTTTTCTTCCCTCGATATTCTCGCGCTATATGAATTGCGCTCTTTCCCTTGATATAGCCTATCACTGAGCTTACCGCATACTTCGGAGGAATGCTTACCAGCATGTGAACATGATCCTCCAGCATATGTCCTTCTTCGATCCGGCTCTCCTTTTGTCGGGCTAAATCGTGGAATACTTCCCCGAGATACCTGCGAATCTCCTTGAATAGTATCTTCCGTCGATACTTCGGGATGAACACTACGTGATATTTGCATTCATACTTCGTGTGTTGTAAATTGTCTTGTCTATTCATCGGAATCTCCTTTGTGCTTTGAGCTGTTCACACATATAGGAGATTCTTCTTTTTTCCGCAAAAGTCAAACTGGGGGAGTCCCCCGGCAGAGCCGGGGGTTTACCCTATATAATTAAAAATCATGTATTCCTTCGTCTCAAGAATATGAATAGCACGGTTGATATGTATTATAGTATTGATGGGATTCAATGGAATAAAATAGAAAATTCTATCGAGGTCTCTTCTTTAAATCATAATGTTCTCGGTGGATTTTTAAGTTTAAGGCTGGGTCTTTGTTCTATGGGTGATGGGATGGTTAAATTTAAAAACTTCATATATAGACCCTTAGAATAGACCTTATACAAACAAAGGCTCTGCATTGCGGATTTCAGAGCAATTTACAAGTTCTGTCCTCGCTGGTAAATTGCTCTTGAAACTCACAAAACAGTCTTAATTGCTCGGATTCTTGTCTAATGACATTTCTACAACATAATGCAATGTTGTGAGTAGAGAGAAGTGCGTGCCCCCGCTACGTTTTTTGGCCGAATCTTTTCAGATTCGGCCTTTTTATTTTTGTCACCCCGCTTCAAACCCACGACTTATTATTGAATTAATTTTGAAGATGATTTTTAAATTCCTTTGGACTTATACCAACTTCTTTTTTGAACAGCCGGGAAAAGTACGGCGGATTTTCAAAACCAAGCTGGTATGCAATTTCAGAGATGCTTTGATCACCGACAACGAGCATATTTTTGGCTTCGGAGATCACATAGAGATGAATCAACTCCAACGCAGTTTTTCCTGTTTCCTGCTTCAATAAATCGCTTAAATATTTTGGTGACAGATGAAGTTGAGAAGCCAGGTAGTTCACATTAGGCAATCCCTTTTTTCCTGCCTCTCCTTTTTCAAAATACGCATTCAGGCGCTCATTGAATTTTGTTACTGTTATGCCTGACAAAGGTTTTCGGTCGATGAACTGCCGTTTATAGAAACGCTGGGCATATTTCAAAATAGAATCGAGATGTGAAAGAATGATAGATTTACTGAACTCATCCGGATTATTGTGGTACTCTGTTTCCATTTTGTGGAATAAAGACCACATGATTTTTTCTTCTCTCGGTGAAACGTGAAGCGCCTCACTCGTTTCGTAGTCGAAGAAACCGTATTTCTTGATTTCCGTGAACAACGGATGTCCCATTAGAAAATCTTCGTGAACATGAATGGCGAATCCCTTTTCTTTCAACTGTATATCCTGAACTGTAAGGATTTGTCTCGGTTTCATGAAAAACATTGAACCCATATCATGGTCATACTTCGTCTTGCCATACAAGATTACACCGGATTTCAGTTTCTTAAGACATATAATATAGAAATCACATGTGATCTCCATGTTTTTCAACGCATTGTTTGACTCTGAAATCAGATTCAGACTGAACAATGGATTTTCCGGAGGCGGAAATCCTTCTGCCTGAGCTAACTCGCTTATTGTTTTAAAATGTTTCATACCGTAACGAAATTACAAAACGTTATTGTGTTCTCCAAGTTTTGATTTTTGATACTTTCACATCAAATGGGATTCTCATCAATATCGCTCATTTTTGTGTTGTTTTTTTTCCCCCCGACAGACACATGGTACGTGACCGCATCCCAGGCATTGTGAATGCCGATAAAAAGCAATAGTAGCGCCACTGCTCCAACCCCGAAGAGGATCTCGCTCGTATATGCGGAAGCCATGAATGCGGATAAAGTGAGCACTGTGTACGCCACCAAGGGGAGCAGGATGTGAAATAGCCAATCCTCGATCACAGGTTGATAGACAGTTTGCGCTCGCATCCGTCGAGCTATTATAACAGTCTACACCAGTCCGCCGATGCCTATAAATCCCCAAAGAACTTTGACAATGCCGATTCCGTTCCATGGAACACTTACAAGAGCTGAAAGTAACAACACCACACCGAAGTGAACAACACTCGGTGTCGCAAATGCGGCACTCGCCTCGGCCATACGTAACCCCGGCTTTTCAGCAATGAGGGTAATCACGACGAATTGCAGCCCGATCAATGCACCAGCAGAGGAGCCGACGATAACATAAAAGTTTTCCCATCCGGCCAATGTTGACATGATTCTAAATTGCTTTCGCTCAATTGAAAATTAGTGTTAAGAATTCGGTTTGTTTATGCCCAGATTTTCACGGACAAACTTTTCAGGAGATTGTATGATTGTCGCAATGAATGTTGCCAGACTTTTTTGCGAAATGACAGATCCTTTTTCCGGTTCGCCTTTTCTTGTTATTTCGTAATCTACTTCATCCTCATTGGTAAACCAAGTTGGTCTCAATATGGTGTATTCAAGTTTTGACGCTTCAATCACATCGGCGGCTTCACGATAAGGAATTAATACTGATTTTAATGGAGTTTTGTATATACCAATTGAACAAATAAAGATTATTCTTTTTACCCCTTTATCCAGCATAGCTTGGACAATAATTTTTGCCATATTTCCCAAATCACCTGCTAGATTTGCATAGACAATCTCTTGCCCTGTTATGGCTTCCTTAAGTTGCTTAAGATTCAAAACGTTGCCTTCAACGATACGGCATTTGGAAATATCACTATTTCTCAAATTCTTTTTATTTCGGACAAACAGCGTCAAATTGATATCATCGTCGTTTACTAAGATATCAATAACACGTTTGGCGATAGTGCCGTTGGCACCCAAAATGATTGCGTTTTTCATTTTATTTTAGGCTGTTGAAGCCCGCCATACCAGTAGGCGGCGGTGACGCCACCGTCGATCAAGAAGTCGCCTCCGGTGATGAACTCGCCGTCGGGCCCCATGAGAAGTGCTGCAAGCGAAGCCACCTCATCCGGCGTGCCACTACGCCCAGCCGGAGACTGCTCTATCATGTTTCGGTATGCTTCGCCGCGTGGACCCGTCAGCTCGTCATTAGCGAGAGGTGTCATGATGATACCTGGACTGATTGTGTTGAGCCGTGCGCCACGCTTACCCCAACGTACTGCCTCCGCCATTACGCGCAATGAATTCCCGCGCTTGGCGATTTGGTAAGCGTTGAGCGGATCCGTGACTTTATCGGGCTGAAGCATCGGAAGGGCAAGCAATTCGTCGACAGGTGTAGTTGCTAGTGCTTTGTCCTGCTCAGGCGTCAATGCTGGAAGACGGTGTCCCGACATTGAGGAGATAACGATGCCGGCTCCCCCAGGTGCTATCACTGCGCCAAACTCTTCGAGCACGAGGGCAGTTCCATATAGATCAACATGGAGGACCGTGGCTGGTGCTGCCTGAGAAGCCGAAACGCCACCTGCATGGATAACGCCAGTAATAGGGCCAATCTCTGTAGCGGTTTCAACGAGTGAGTGGACTGACTTACGAGAGGACATCTCAACGATCGCGGTACTCGCTTCGAAACCTGCGTCGCGGAATGACTGTGCGGCCGCGTCAGCGCTTTCTTGATGTCGAGTAGCCAATACGATATGCTTGCCTGCACCAACTCGTCTCGCGATCGCCTGACCAATTACTCCTGCTCCAACTACAACAATGACATTTTTTGTACTGGGTTTGTGATTCATAAATTTATCTTTTATTAAGCGATTAATTAAGTATGTCTGTTCTTGGTTATTAAGTCGTGAGTGAAGCCATATCAATTACAAAACGATAATGCACATCACCTCTCTGCAAGCGGTCAAAGGTTTCGTTGATTTGTTGAATTTTTATTAATTCAATATCGGCTGTAATATTGTGTTTGGCACAGAAGTCTAACATTTCCTGGGTTTCAGCAATGCCACCAATGTTCGAACCTGAAAAACTGTGGCGTCCCGAAACAACACTGAAAGCATTTACTTCGAGTGGTTTCGGCGGCAATCCTACTAATACCACGCTACCATCATGTCTCAGAAGATTAAGGTATGTATTAACATCGTGTTTGGCCGAAACAGTATCAATAATGAAATGCATTTTGCGGACATAGTGTTTCATTTGTTCAGCGTCGGTAGATAGTACAGCTTCATCTGCTCCCAGGCGTTTTGCATCTTCAACTTTAGAAGGCGATGTTGTGAACACAACCACATGGGCTCCCATGGCTTTGGCTATTTTAATTGCCACATGCCCTAAACCTCCTATACCTAAAATACCAACCATTTTACCGAGACCGGCCTGCCAGTGTTTCAAAGGTGAATACACGGTAATACCGGCACAAAGCAAAGGTGCAGCCGACGCCAAATCGAGTGTTTCGGGTATATGTAGCACATATTTTTCATTGGCTACATAGGTTTCAGAAAAGCCGCCATAAGTAGCGCCCCCTAAATACTTATCCGGACTATTGAACGAAAAGGTTACTTCTTCAATGCAAAATTGTTCCAAATCGTCCTTGCAGTTTTCACATTTGCCGCATGAATCAATTATGCACCCGATACCTGCGAGATCTCCAACCTTGAACATTTTGACATGCTCACCAACCTTGGTTACCTTTCCCACAATCTCATGACCGGGAACTATGGGAAACGTTGCCCCTCCAAATTCATTTTTAATCTGATGTAAATCTGAATGGCAAATACCGCAGTAAAGGATTTCCATTTTCACGTCGTTTGGTAAGAGTTCTCTACGCTTAATATTCATTGAATGCAAAGGCGCATCCGCAGCCTCTGTTCCGTATGCTTTTATATTTTTCATTTTCTATCCTAACCAACAATTGTTTTTTAGTCTGGCATTACTTCGTTTAAACATTTAATTGCATTTAAAGTTCTTGGATATCCAATATAAGGCAACAATTGCGTAACCACGCTCAGCAGTAGTTCTTTATTGTTTCCAACATTTACATTGCCTTGAATATGTCCTTTCACTTGAGGGTCGACTCCACCCAACGATATAAGCATGGCGAACGTAAGAAGTTCTCTTGTTTTTATATCAAGCCCGTTTCTGGTTATGTAATCTCCAAAACAATTTGCCGATAAATATTTTTGGATATGAAGTTGATTTTTAGGTGACTCGTCATACATCTTATCAATCATTTCCCCGAAAATTTCTTTTTGCACTTTTAATCCCTTTGCATACCGGGTCTGAGGTGTGGTTGTAGATTGATCTTCTAATGGTAGCTTTATTCCATTGCTCTGCAACACTTCATTTGTTACGTGGATAAAATCCAGAACTTTTGCAATACCCACATACGGTACGGACTGATAAACAATTTCTTTGATTTCAATCGGTGTTACACCGATATTCAGAGCGGCACCAAGCATAACTTTATATTCGCTTAGTGCCTGGCCTGCAATGGTCGATCCGAGAATCATCATGACCCTTGTTCTCGTATCTAAGTTTCCGTGGCCAATGACTTCATCAAATGCGAAGTTATCAAATACTTCGATCAACTCCGGGTTTGTTGTTTGCAATGTCGATTGGTGATGCGGGAACAATTCCTTGTGATTCCTAATTGCAGCTTCGGTTAGATTTACTTTCTTAGACATAGAACCTCATTTCTGAACACACTTATATTCTTCGTCGGTCACAGGTGACAACCATTTCACAGCTCCTTGCTTCGTGTTGTTGGTAACAACGATATGGGTGAGACTGCTGTCGTGCGCTGCCCCATGCCAATGTTCGACGTGAGACGGAATAACAACGACATCGCCTTTCGTGAGTAGCCGTGCTTGTTTCCCTCTTTCCTGATAATAGCCTTTGCCATCGGTTACGAGTAGAATTTGTCCGGCCGGATGTGTATGCCAGTTGTTCCTAGAGCCCGGCTTGAAGACGACATTCCCTATTGCATAACTTCCCGTTTCATCCTGCGGCACCAGCATATTCAACCATGCAGTCCCGGTGAAGTAATCAGGGGATGTCTTTTCACCTTTCGGGAAAATGGCATTTTGATTTTCTGAAGTATTCATAACAATTCTTTTCTTTTTATAGTCCTGTTCTTTTTTCCAGCTCTTCCGGATAGCGGTCGCCGACTACTTTGATTTGTTCAAGTGCCAGTTTAATCTCTCTCAATTCCTCTGAAGTCAATGTAACGTTTGCAGCTCCGATGTTTTCTTCAAGACGATTCAGCTTTGTTGTTCCGGGAATCGGCACGATCCATGGTTTTTGCGCCAACAGCCAGGAGAGTGCAATTTGACCGGGCGTTGCATGTTTTTGTTCTGCCGCCTTCTTCAGGAGATCCACTAAGACCTGATTCGCTTCAAGCGCCTCGGGAGTAAACCGGGGAACGATATTGCGAAAATCTGATTTACCGAATTTAGAATCTTTATTAATACTTCCCGTAAGGAAACCTTTACCCAAAGGACTAAACGTTACGAACCCGATGCCGAGTTCCTCCAGAGTTGGTATCAATTCTTCTTCCGGGCGTCTCCACCAGAGAGAATATTCGCTTTGAATAGCGGTCAAAGGCTGTACAGCGTGTGCGCGGCGAATGGTCTTCACGCCCGCCTCGGATAGTCCCCAATATTTTATTTTTCCTTCGCGGATCAAATCTTTTATAGCGCCTGCTACATCTTCTATGGGTACAGTAGTATCTACACGATGCTGATAATACAGGTCAATGAAATCGGTATTCAGGCGTTTGAGCGAACCCTCTACGGATTTTCGGATTTGCTCGGGACGGCTATCCTGCACCTGTTTACCGTCCTGCATTTTAATACCGAATTTCGTGGCAATCACTACTTTGTTGCGGTAGGGAGCTAACGCTTCACCCAACAGTTCTTCATTGGTAAACGGTCCATACATTTCGGCAGTGTCGAAAAGTATCACACCATCTTCAACAGCTTTTTGAATCAAAGAGATCATTTCTTTTTTGCCGGGTATCTCGCCATAAGCGTAACTCATACCCATGCAGCCAAGCCCGAGAGCAGAAACTTCCAATCCGTTCTTTCCTAATTTGCGTTTTTGCATTTCTTCTCCTTATATTAAATATCCGCTAAACTTATGATACTAATATAAAGAAACAACGCTGAGAGGACGTATACAAAAGGCGGGATTATAGATACGTTTTACGCATTCCAATTGATAGTCAATCTTGTGCAATTGCGTTTTTTATTGAAAATCGGCGAATGGAGCTTCTATTACTAGGCTGAGTTCGGATGAGTTCGTCCCCCCGCTACAAAATCAAAATCCCCTTTATGGGGATTTTGATTTTATAAGTGCATTGGAATAGTTGCTTTCCCTCTTGATTCCGTCACATGAAATGTGACAGAAGAAATCCCGCTACTTTAGGAGTAATAATATTCACGTTTGCCCATTTAAACAATCTTTAAAATGTTTTTCTTGAACATCAGGAGGGCAATGAAATTCAAAAAAGTTCCAATACCAATTAAAACAAAAACTCTTGATAAGAATGTCATATCTGTTAATGGAAGAAGTCTCCAGAAGATGTCATAAAAACCCTGAACCCCCCAATAATTAACTGTAAAGACAGAAATCTTCTGCATAAATTCAGGCATTATAAATAGAGGAATCATACTGCCTCCGATGCCACTCATGACAAGAACAATGAGCTTTGAAAGTCCCTGAACCTGTTGGCGTGATTTGGAAAATGAGGCAAGAAATATACCAAAGCTGGAACAGGCATATGCTGTTACAAAGATCATGAGCACAAGAGAAGGAAAATGACGCAGAATGACCAAGCCAAAAACCAGCCAGGCGTAAACAAATATGATTGACAGTTGAGCAATGGAAATGATATTTGCAAATATCATTTTGCCATAGAGGATATTGTTAGGATGCATGGGCGAGCACAGTAATTTCTTTAACATACCTTCCTGCTTTTCTTCCAATAGACTTTCTCCTATCTCTGCAACTGAAAATAAGAGCATAAAGATTGCAGTACCTGCCACAGAGTGTACAAGACCTGGTGAATTATCTCCGTTGGTTTTATCAATTTCTCCGAAAACAGAAGCAAACAGGGTAATAATGATAATGGGCAATATAAAAGTCATCAACATATCACGCTTGTTACTGGAAAATAATTTCAAATCTTTCTTTACTAGTTTTATCATTTGTCTCTCAATTGTTTACCGGTTAAACTTAAAAATATAGTTTCAAGGTTTATTTTTCGGATATCAATATGCCTGATGTCAAGACCGACTTCACTGCACTTTAGTATTATTTTCGATAAAGCAACCTGAATATTCATGGAATAAAAATGTATTGTATCGTCGAAACGCTGGAGATCTTTCCACTCATTTGCGATTATATTGAAGCACTCATCCGAAAGATTCGTAAAGGAAATTACAACGGTTTCTTTCATTGAACCCGATGTCCTTAATTCATCCAATGTTCCTTGCGCAATGATTTCTCCGTTGTCAATAATTCCGATACGATCGCACAATCGTTCAGCCTCTTCCATATAATGAGTGGTATAAACAATTGTCATTCCTTCTTTATGCAGCTTTTCCACAACTTCAAAAATCAAATTCCGGCTCTGAGGGTCAATACCCACGGTGGGTTCATCCATAAACAGGACTTTAGGCCTGTGAAGCAATGCAGAAGCGATATTAATTCTGCGTTTCATTCCACCGGAATAGGTTCTCACTTTATCATTTTTCCTGTCGGTCAGTCCGAGCAGGTTTACTATTTCATCAATACGCGCTAATAATTCCGGTTTCGGAACATTATATAAGCCTCCCCAAAATAGTAAGTTATCATAAGCCGAGAGCTCATTGTAAAGGGCTATTTCCTGTGTAACAATGCCAATGTTCTTCTTACATTCCAGGGGATTCATTTTCAAATCATATCCGCCAATACTTACTTCTCCTTCATTTGGTTCTATCAGTGTGCTCATGATGGATATCGTGGTTGTTTTACCTGCACCATTGGGTCCCAACAATCCATAACACTCCCCTTGCGGAATGTTGAATGAAATACCTTTTAACGCTTCAATGGTATCGAATGTTTTTCTAAGATTTGATACATTAATCATGTGGGTCTTTTATATATTATTTATCTTTTACTATCCTGAAACTAAGACCTGTACCTCTATTTCCTGGAGGATCACCTGCTCGACATGCAGACCGGCACCTCCATCCAGGAAGCCAAAAGCCTCCACCACGTTCGACTTTGATTTCACCTGTTTCCGGTCCTTTTGGATTCATTTTTTCATTTATGTTGTACGCACCATACCAATCGTTGGTCCATTCAATCATATTACCATGCATATCATATAAACCAAAATTATTTGGTGCAAAATTACCAACAGTTATTGGTTTCTTCCTATTTATTCCCTTTTCGCAATTTGAATAAGGTTCATCGCCATTAAAATTTGCTTGATCAGTTGTGATGCAGTTACCTGTATAAAAAGGAGTGGTGCTCTTTGCCCGGGCTGCATATTCAAATTCTGCTTCAGTTGGCAGCCTGCAACTCATCCATTCGGCAAATGCAGTGGCATCGTACCAACTTACTTGTGTCACTGGCATTTTATCATCCCCATACGGTCCATACCAGGGCATTCTTCTTCCTGTCGCTTTGCAAAATAAATTGTATTGTTCAACAGTTACGCAATATTTACTCATTTTAAAAGCGCTCAGTGTAACCTGATGCTGTATCTCGTCATCTTTTCTTCCCATTTCTGTTGCAGGGCTTCCCATCATGAATATTCCATCTGGTATATCAACAAATTCAATATCCGGGTTATTTTTTGAAGTATTTTTAACTTTCGGATCGTTCTCTGATTTTTTTGTATCAAAATCATGAGATAACAATGAAGAGACATCGAATACAAATGTTTTTGTAATTTGAATTTGGGGTGTATTGTCATAAATCTCTTGTAACTTCGAAAGATTTTCAGCGTTGAACGATTTCATTAATGTGCTGATCCTGTTTAGGATTTCTATTTGCCTGACTTTCAGGTCAAAATATACACTATAATTTCAAAAGTTTTTTATTTACACGTTTCAAAATTAGTTCCTGCTTCTTCGTTAACGCTACAATACGAGATAATTGAAAATTCTTTTTTGCGTCACGTAAATACACCTTATACATCGACGATAACTCTTCAAGTGCTTCTTCGGCCGACATAGGAATCTTGCGGAGATGGAACTCTAATAATGATAATAGTAAATATGAAAGATAACAAATAAACACATGCGCCGTCACCCTGTTGTACAACCAATGACGAATCGGCTGTAAGTTCACAATACCTTTAAGCGTTTTAAATGATCGCTCAATGACATTCTTGTCAAAATATATTTTGATAAAATCTTCTTTTGTCAATTCTCTTGTTGCAAAAAGACACGAAAATCCGTCGAACTCTTCGGCTTGAGCAACGACATCGGTGAGTATTTCTCCCTTGTTATCAAAATATTTTTCTAATCCCGGTTTGATGGTTTTCTTTTGACGCAATAGCTCTTTTGCGTTTTGTATCTCATCATACCGCGACTCTTGGAGTTCTTGTTTTTGAGCATTATTAAAACAGACTGCCAATATCCCGTGGATATCATCAATTGTATAGGGAATGCAGCAAACATAAAAATTACTTTTTTTCAACTGGACACGATTTCCTATGTTGACGAAATTCTTCTTCTCTCTTAGAGCGCGAACTGTTGCCGCAAGTGTGCCTCTAATCGGTAATCCGCACAGCGTATCCCAGCTAAGTGCCTTAATATCCTTGAGGTTACGGGCAGATGAAATACCTCGATCATATACGAATATGCCGCCATTGATGTTATATCGACGAAAATCAGTAACGAAATCCTGAAACATCCGTGTATCGTGAATATTGCCATCCAAGACCTTGTGACAGATCGGGATGCTTTCTTTCCTGGTAACGGCTAATCCAACTTGGATGAGAGGATGCCCGGGTTGTCCGTCCTTGGAATGGCCGAGTTTACCGAGTGGACATTTGTTTCCATACAAGTATGTGTTGGTAACATCATAGACAATACCTGTCACTGGTAAATGATAATGCTTAAGAACTTTTTCAAAGATTGTCCGTTGAATATCATGAGCCTGAAGATCGTCGATTGAGTCCATTGCCGAATAGAGCCGATCTTTCGTGAGTGCATCATGAGAAAGGATTAATGGTAAGTCTGTACGTTCATACCATTGCGTCATTTTATTGACACTCTTAAAATCCAGGCAATGCGCATACACCATCGACAAGATTTCTTTCCCATATTCTCCAAGCATCGACTCTAAATCGATGCCTTTCGCAAGTGAATCCAGAACAAGAAGCGGTCCATAGAGCTTGATTTCTGTAACTTCAAAATTAGAAATTGATGACGCTAAAATTACTTTTTCATCGATCTCTTTACCAATGTAACGAATGTGCTTTTGGACGCAATGTCCTTCGATCCATTGGTTTTCGACTTCAGCAAGATATGTTTTGCCACCGTGCTTTATTTTTCTTATGAAACTCATAGTGTATATAATATACACTATCCAAATATCAATGTCAAGTATTATTTACTGATAAAGAACGATAATATGCCTGATTTTAGAGGTGATTTTTGCATTTTGCTCTTTTTAGACCTTTTCTAGTGTATACATCAAGCTGAAAGTCAGGTATTTGATCATCTGGTAATTTTTTATTGTTATCGAAAGCATAATCAACAATTGGTGCATATTGATATATTGTATATTCGTTCCCTAATACAGAGGCTAAATCCAGGCAAACCATAGTTGCTATTATAACCAATCCGTTATTATTGCTAAATTTGCCTGGTATCCCATACAGATTTGGATCTATTTCCCCCTTATTCATTTTCAACCATGAATCGTTGCCAAAAGCAAATTTTTCTCTGCTGAAATCAATCATATTGGTGCTTGGATCCACAAGCATCCAACGCTGATTATTTTTGTTCCATACTTCACAGATTACGTGATTCGCATGAAATCCGGGTATTAAATACGCAGCGTGTCCGTAACGGACCCTGGCCGGAATACCACGATATTTAAGTATAGATGCGAGTAAGAGAGAATTTTCCCGGCAACCTAAAACTAATCGATCTTCAGGTTTCCGGTCTTTCACAAAACCCCTCGAGTCATAGGATAGAAATCCCTGCAGAACCGATTTAACTGTTGTATACTTTTCTGTCTCATTCCATCTTTCTTTAGGAATTTGATCACGATATTGTGGTAATTCTACGATGGGATGAATAAACTGGGATTTTATTAAACTGCAAAGTTCAGGCAACGAATCAGGAAGATTCTTATACAAATATGCATATTCTCCCGGATCGGTAAATGAACTAAACTGGCGATAGAAGTCTAATACCGAAATGCTGTCTTTGTTAAATGTTTTTTTCAGAACCAACCCTTCATCCTTTTGCGGGCGATTTTGAGCACAATTGAATTGTACCAGGATGGAAATCGTTAAGATAAATATTGTTGATTTCATGTTTTATTCTTTTAAGTAGTTTATTATATTAACCATATTGGCAAAAAAATTATTATTATGGATTTATATATTTTTTAAGATCATTTACATAATTCTCAAATGCTTTTATCCCCATACTTGTAATTGATATGGCAGTATTCGGATAATTATTTTTAAATGTTTTTTTAACTTTAACATAACCTGCCTCCTGTAATTTCTTTATTTGGATACTTATGTTGCCCGCTGCAGCTTTAGTAGTTTCTTTTATAAAAGTAAAATTGGCTTCATCAACTGTCATTAAAATAGAAACTATTGACAAACGAAGCTGTGAGTGTAATATGGGATCTAAATCGTTAAACATGTTCTTTCCTATTTGCCTTATTGAGTAATATCCCGGGATTTATCAATCCTACTATCGCTCCTAACATCATGCTAAACCCATGATAATCCCTGCTAATAAAGAAAGAACCGAGTCCGATTAAATTCAGTAAGATACCTCCAACAAAGAGCGGCTTGAATTTAATGGATGATCCCGTAACAATCATAGATAAAGCAAGTAGAATGATGAATACCGGTGCCATGGCATCACCAAGCTGCTTGCTAAAAATAGCACCTAATACCATAAGATTAGCACCCATTGCCCATCCCATTGTTTCAATTACTCTTGTAAGAAGAGTCTTGGGTAGATTTTTCTTTTTTAGTTTCCTAACATATATAAATGTATAGATCGCTCCAAGCGGAAATAAAATAACAGTCCAAATTATGTCAAATTTCTTGTATAATCCCGTTAATGAAAAAACATACTGACTAAAAAATACCATAAACGTCAAACAACCCCACAAAATGATTATGTGACCATTTTCTTGAAATCTTTGTTTAGTCTCTTCAATTGTCTTTGTAATTAACAAGAGACTTTCTTCAGGTGTTAAAGTTGTTTTGTCCATTGCTTTGTCCATTGTTTATGTTTAAAAATAAATATTGATACTAATATAAACAAGTTAATTATATTAACCATATTAACATACTAATGCGTTAATGTCAAGAGTTGTGTAAAAATAATTAAGCGACCCGCCATAGCCTGGGCATTGAGGTTTTATCATTAAATAATTATTTGGTTAATATTCAGCGAAGCCAACGGCGCATCTGCCGCTTTCGTTCCATATGCTTTTATATTTTTCATGTTCATCATTATGAATTTAGATATCAAGTTTTCTCGTAGCTAACCACTTCACCATGGCTGGATCGCGATGGTCGAAGAACAAGCTTTTCTTTGTGTCGAGCGCAACAATCGCATCCATATCTTCAGAACTTAGTTCATAATCGAATATGTTAAAATTCTCTGCAATTCTTTCCTTACGAACCGATTTGGGGATTGCAACAACTTTTCTTTGTGTCAGCCAGCGAAGGATGACCTGTGCAATAGATTTCTTGTATTTTCCGGCGATAGAAAGCAATATTTCATTTTTAAAGATGTCGTTTTTCCCTTCGGCGAACGGCCCCCATGATTCAATCTGCACATTGTTTTCTTGTAAGAATTTTTGAGTTTCAATTTGCTGACAGAAGGGATGCGTTTCGATCTGATTCACTGCAGGAACTACGTTGTTATGAAGGATCAAATCCATGACCCGGTCCGGATGGAAATTGCTGACACCGATGGCTCTCATTTTGCCTTCATGATACAATTCTTCCATCGCCCGCCAGGAACCGTAAATATCTCCGTAGGGTTGATGAATCAGATACAAATCCAAATAATCCAATTGTAATCTCTTCAACGATTTTTCAAAAGCCTTCTTCGTGCTTTCGTATCCGGTATCCTGAATCCAAAGCTTTGTAGTAATAAACAGCTGTTCCCTTGGTACGCCACTTCTTTTAATTGCTTTACCGACTTCCGCTTCGTTTCCATAAGAAGCAGCTGTGTCAATTAGACGATAACCGGTGCGTATTGCTTCATAAACGCCTTGTTCGCATTCGCCTGCATTCGTTACCTGAAAAACACCGAACCCTAATAAGGGCATTTCTACACCATTGTTCAACAGAACCGTTTGCATATTTTTTACTCCGGTATTACTTCGTTTAAACACTTTATTGCATTTAAAGTTCTTGGGTATCCGATATAAGGCAGCAATTGAGTAACCACAATAAGCAGTATTTCTTTATCGTTTTCAACGTTTACGTTTCCTTGTATATGTCCTTTCACTTGAGGTTCGACTCCACCCAGGGATATAAGCATAGAGAAAGTGAGAAGCTCTCTTGTTTTTATAATCCTGTTCTTTTTTCCAGCTCTTCCGGATAGCGGTTGCCGACAACTTTGATGCTGTCAAGCGCCGACTTAATCTCGCTCAATTCCTTTGAATTCAATGTAACCTTTGCACCACCGATGTTTTCTTCAAGACGATTCAACTTGGTCGTGCCGGGAATCGGCACGATCCATGGTTTTTGTGCCAGCAGCCAAGAGAGTGCAATTTGGCCGGGTGTTGCATGTTTTTGTTCTGCCACCTTCTTCAGGAGATCCACTAATACCTGATTCGCTTCAAGCGCCTCGGGAGTAAACCGGGGAACGATATTTCGGAAATCCGATCCGGCAAATTTAGAATCTTTATTAAAACTCCCCGTAAGGAAACCCTTGCCCAACGGACTAAACGTTACAAACCCGATTCCGAGTTCCTCAAGTACCGGCACCAATTCTTCTTCCGGGCGTCTCCACCAAAGAGAATATTCGCTTTGAATAGCAGTAAGCGGTTGCACAGCATGTGCACGGCGAATAGTCTTTACGCCGGCTTCGGAAAGACCCCAATGTTTGATTTTACCTTCCCTGATTAAATCTTTCATTGCTCCTGCTACATCTTCAATAGGCACTGCGGTATCTACACGATGCTGGTAATATAAGTCTATATGATCGGTATTCAGGCGTTTAAGCGAGCCCTCAACAGATTTTCTGATCTGCTCGGGACGGCTGTCCTGCACCTGTTTCCCATCCTGTATTTTAATGCCAAATTTTGTGGCGATCACCACTTGGTCACGATAAGGTGCCAAGGCTTGGCCGAGCAATTCTTCGTTGGTAAACGGACCGTACATTTCGGCAGTATCGAAAAACGTAACACCGCGTTCTACAGCCGAGTGTATCAAAGAGATCATTTCTTTTTTGTTGGGTATCTCGCCATAAGCGTAACTCATACCCATGCAGCCAAGCCCGAGAGCAGAGACTTCCAATCCGTTTTTTCCCAATTTACGCTTTTCCATTGTCTTTCCTTTTTCCATAATCATAAGAATGATTTAAAACTAACGATACTAATATAAAGAAGAAAATGGTAATAGGATGTATACAAAAGGCGGGATAACGGATACGTTTTGCGAATGTTCTACCCTTGCATTCTTAAACAACTACGTTTACATTGGCTTGGACGAACAATTGCATCAACAGTGAAATAAACCCATTGCGTATATCCCTCCAACTTAGTAAGGAAATACGCCATAATTGCGTTTAGCAAAGACTTAGCAATAATTTCACTAAATTACAGACATTAAAGTTCAGCAACTACGTAGAGAACTATATTCCAACTATGATTCCAAAGGTTAACGAGCCTCAGGTTGAATACGGATTTATTGGAAAATTGACCGATCTGAAATATGTCTATCGGTCTGATATTCGTGACCGTAAGTCACTTGAGGAAAACTTTCGAAAAAAATTCGAAACCCTTAATAGGGTTAGTTTAACCGATGCTGAGTTTTCCCGCCTGCGCGATGAAATTATTAATCCTGACGTATTTAAAGCTTCAAAAATATTGCGTCAACGAAATACTTTCCAGCTTGAAGACGGAACACCATTACAATACACACTTGTCAACATAAAAGACTGGTGTAAAAATGATTTTGAAGTGATAAACCAGTTGCGGATGAATACGGAAAACAGTAGTCACCGCTATGATGTCATTCTGCTTATCAATGGCGTTCCCGTCGTACAGATTGAACTCAAAACATTGGAAGTTAGTCCGCGCCGGGCGATAAAACAGATTGTCGATTACAAAAACGATCCCGGCAACGGCTATACCAACTCATTGCTTTGCTTTATTCAGTTTTTTATCGTAAGCAACCGTTCCAATACGTACTACTTTGCCAACAACCGAAATCAACACTTCAGTTTTGATGCAGACGAGCAATTTTTACCGGTCTATCAATGGGCAGGTGAAGACAACAAAATAATAACTCACCTTGATGATTTCGCGCAAAAGTTTCTTGCCAAGTGTACGCTGGGAGAAATGATCAGCCGCTACATGGTACTCGTGGAAAGCGAGCAAAAGCTGATGGTGATGCGTCCGTACCAGATTTATGCAGTGAAAGCCATTATCGACTGCATTCATCAAAACAGGGGCAACGGATATATCTGGCACACAACAGGCAGCGGTAAAACCCTTACGTCATTCAAAGCTTCTACATTATTAAAAGACAATCCCGATATTGAAAAATGTTTGTTTGTGGTAGACCGCAAAGATCTCGACAAGCAGACCCGTGAAGAGTTCAATAAGTTCCAGGAAGGCTGCGTTGAAGAAAATACAAACACAGAAACACTTGTCAGGCGCTTATTATCGGAAGCTTATGCCGATAAAGTAATCGTTACCACTATTCAAAAGCTGGGTGTAGCGCTCGACCCCGAATACAAAAAGAACTTCAAGGAGCGATTAAAACCTCTCAGTCAAAAACGCCTGGTATTTATTTTTGATGAATGCCACCGTTCGCAGTTTGGAGATAACCATGAAGCAATCAAAGAATTTTTCCCGAACGTACAACTCTTTGGTTTTACCGGCACTCCTATTTTCGAGAAGAATGCAAGCTATGTAAAAATAGAAGGTAATGTAGGCACATATAAAACGACAAAAGATATTTTTCAGAAGCAGCTTCACGCCTATACTATTACCCATGCAATAGACGACAGAAATGTGTTGAAGTTTCATGTGGACTATTTTAAGCCCGAAGGAGATTACAAACCAATACCCGGTGAGCCTATAATAAAGCAGGCGGTAGCTGAGGCCATACTGCAAAAACATGATGCCGCCACCCATTCCCGGCAGTTTAATGCCATACTTGCTACCGGTTCTATTAACGATGCCATTGCTTATTACCACGTGTTTAAAGATATACAGGCACAGCGCAAAGCAACCGATGAAAACTTTGCACCGTTAAACATTGCCTGTGTGTTTTCGCCCCCTGCAGAAGGCAACAAAGATGTGCAGCAGATGCAAGAAGATTTGCAGCAGGAAAAAAACGATAACAAAGAAAATCCCGACGAAAAAAAACTGGCGCTGAAAACTATTATCAGCGATTACAACGAACAGTATGGCACAAATCATACTCTTGGTGAATTCGACCTGTACTACCAGGATGTGCAGCAACGCATAAAGGACCATAAATACAGCAATACAGATTATCCGCATGTCAACAAAATCGATGTGGTCATAGTCGTAGATATGCTGCTTACGGGTTTCGATTCCAAGTACCTTAATACGTTGTACGTAGATAAAAACCTGAAGTATCACGGTTTGATACAGGCGTTCAGCCGCACCAACCGCGTTTTAAATAGAAACAAACCGCACGGCAACATATTGGATTTCCGCCGGCAACAGTCTCTTGTGGATGAAGCCATAGCTTTATTTTCCGGCGAAGAAACCGGCAGCGCCAAGGAGATATGGCTGGTTGATCCTGCCCCCGTTGTGATAGGTCAATACGAAAAAGCGGTTACAGCCTTAGACAAATTCATGCAGTCAAGCGGCTTGGAGTGTAAACCCGAAGATGTGAGCAATCTGAAAGGAGATGCCTCTCGGACTGTTTTTATAGAGCGATTCAAAGAAGTACAGCGGCTGAAAACACAGCTTGACCAATACACCGATTTAACCAAGGAGAACAAGGACACGATCGAAAAGCTGTTACCGGAAGAACAACTGCGCTCATTTAAAAGCGCATATCTGGAAACTGCCAAACGCTTAAAAGAGAAGCAGGCAAAAGAAAGTGATACAGCAAGTCCCGAACTACAGCAATTGGATTTTGAATTTGTGCTGTTTGCCTCTGCACTGGTGGATTATGATTATATCATGGCGCTCATAGCCAGATATACACAGGGCAAACCTACCAAACAAAAAATGACAAAGGAGCAGCTTATTAGCCTGCTGAGCTCCAGCGCCAACCTGATGGAAGAGCGGGATGACATCATAGCATATATCAATAGTCTGGAAGTTGGTAAAGGCCTCTCCGAAGAAGAAATAAAAGACGGCTATGAAACGTTTAAAGAAGAAAAGTTTGCAAAAGAACTGGATGATATTTCCGAAAAACACGGCCTAAAAACAGCAGCATTAAAAAGCTTTGTCGACGACATTTTGAGCCGCATGATATTTGACGGTGAACGATTGAGCGATTTACTGTCGCCATTACAATTAGGCTGGAAAGAGCGCACAAAAAAAGAACTGGCATTAATGAAAGACCTCACGCCGCTCTTAAAGAAACTTGCACAGGGGCGCGAAATATCCGGACTGAAAGCGTATGAATAAGCACTATGAGCGAAACCAATCGCATAGAATATAAGCGTGAACTGACCCCCGATCTGGATATTGAAAAAGAGGTCATTGCTTTTTTAAACTATCCCGAAGGCGGTTTACTCTTTATCGGTATCGATGCACACGGTGCGGTCGTTGGCGTTCGGGACATTGACGGCGATATGCTCAAACTCAAAGACCGCATTAAAAATAATATCTCCCCTTCGGCCATGGGATTGTTCGATGTGGTGACTGAAGAAAAAGAGGGCAAAGGAATCATTAAAATCATTGTTGCCAGCGGCAGCGAAAAACCGTATTTCAAGAAGAAATACGGTATGACCGAACGGGGCTGCTCCATGCGCGTAGGGACAGCCGCCGAGCCGATGCCGCAAGCCATGATCGACAAACTGTTTGCCTCGCGCACCCGGAATTCTATCGGCAAAATAAAATCGCACCGGCAGGATTTACGTTTTGAGCAGTTGCGGATTTATTACGAAGAACAACGCAAACCGCTCAACCAGCAGTTTAAAACCAATCTGGAACTTACCGCCGAAGACGGTTCGCTGAATTACGCCGCCTATCTCCTGGCAGACGAAAACAATATCTCTATAAAAGTTGCCAAATATGCAGACGAAACCCGTGTCCATCTTATAGAAAGCAACGAATACGGGTACTGCTCGCTCATCAAAGCCACCAAAAGCGTTTTGAATAAAATAGATATTGAAAACCGCACGCGGACAAAAATTACCAGCAAAGAGCGGCAGGAACAACGGCTGTGGAGCGCCATTGCCCTGCGCGAAGCCATTATCAATGCATTTGTACATAACGACTATACACGCGAAGTGCCCCCCAAGTTTGAAATTTTTACGGACAGAATTGAGATTACTTCTGCAGGGGCTCTGCCGGAAGGATTGAGCCAGAATGAATTTTTTGACGGCTATTCTGTTCCCCGCAACAAAGAATTGATGCGCATCTACAAAGATTTGGACATGGTGGAACAACTCGGAACAGGGATTTTACGCATTACCGAACATTATGGGCAGGAATGTTTTCACTTTTCAGAAAATTTTACCCGTCTTGTATTTCCGGCGGCGGAGAAAGTGACCCCGCATGTCACCCCGCATGTCACCCCCCATGTTACCCCCCATGTCGAACGTTTGTTGGAGGTTTTTACGGGAGAACATGGCCGTTCGGAGTTACAAAATAAGCTTGGATTAGCGCATAAACAAAGTTTCAGGAAAACATACCTGCAACCGGCTTTAGATGAAGGATTGATAGAACTGACTATTCCTGATAAACCCAAAAGCATCAATCAGAAATACCGGTTGACAGAAAAAGGGAAATTGATAGTTAAAAACGGAGCAAATAAATGACCGCGCATGTTACCGACCATGTTACCGACCATGTTACCGACCATGTTACCATGCAAGTGCCATACATGTTACCATGCAAGTACCATACAAGTTGGCATAAAGGTTAGAAAAAAAGTTAAAAAACGATAAAATAAGTGAAAACTAAAAAAAATAAATTGGTGCCGAAGTTGCGGTTTCCAGAGTTTAAGGATGATGGAGAGTGGCAAGAGGATTCGCTCGGAGGAAATAATATTGCATTATTTGTCAATGAAAAAATGCCGTTTCATGAGTTGCGATTAGAAACATATGTAAGCACAGAAAATTTACTTTCTAATTACGAGGGAAAGTCAATAGCTTCAAAGCTCCCAGCCACAGGTTCCGTTACCCGATTTAAAAAAGAAGACATTTTGCTGTCAAATATCCGACCATACCTAAAGAAAGTTTGGTTTGCTAATATGGACGGTGGTGCATCTAATGATGTTATCGTTATTCGTGCTGATTCAAAAATTGAAGCCTCTTTTCTGTCCTTTATGCTCATAAACGATGCTTTTATTACCTACATCATGAAAGGTGCAGAAGGGGTAAAGATGCCGCGAGGAGACAAAGACCTAATTAAAGAGTATCCATTAATTTTTCCAGAAAAATCCGAGCAACAAAAAATCGCCTCCTGCCTTTCTTCTTTGGATGAATATCTCACAGCACAAAGCAACAAACTGGAAGCGCTCAAAGCCCATAAAAAAGGGTTGATGCAACAGTTATTTCCTGCAGAAGGTGAAACTGTGCCTAAGTTGCGTTTTGCGGAGGTTAGAGATAATGGGGAGTGGAAAAAGAAAACAATTGATGAAATTGCCCAAGTTACGTCTGGAGGAACACCTGATAGCACGAATGAAAAATTTTGGAATGGTGATATTCCTTGGATAAATTCTGGAGAACTGAATAATAAGAGAATTTATTCCGTTTCGAATGGAATTACTTCTTTAGGATTGGAAGAATCAAGTACAAAGTTAATTCCTCCACGATGCGTTCTAATAGGACTTGCCGGACAAGGTAAAACCAGGGGCACAGCGGCAATCAACTATATTGAATTGTGTACAAATCAATCTATTGCATCCATTCACCCAAATAATTATGTTTTTAATAGTGAATTTTTGTACCAAAGAATAAACTCTATGTATGATCAACTCAGAGCTTTATCTACTGGCGAAGGTGGAAGGGGCGGACTAAACTTACAAATTATTAAATCTATCGAAGTTCGTTTGCCTAGCTTAGACGAGCAACAAAATATCGCCGATTGTCTTTCTTCGTTAGATGAATTAATCACAGCCCAAGCAGAAAAAATAGAAGCACTCAAAACACATAAAAAAGGTTTGATGCAAGGTTTATTCCCAAGCACAAATTAATCATGACAGCAATCGAACAGCAACAACAATTAGGTAAAACACTTTGGGCAATAGCAGATGATCTGCGTGGCGCCATGAATGCAGATGATTTTCGAGATTACATGCTGTCATTCCTGTTTCTCCGTTATTTATCTGATAACTATGATGCCGCAACAAAAAAAGAACTGGGAAAAGATTATCCAAAACTAAAAGCGGATGATAAACGAACTCCCTTATCTGTTTGGTATAAAGCCAATAAAAAAGATGTCGTTGAGTTTGAGAAGCAAATGCGCAGGAAAGTGCATTATGTCATAGAGCCGCAACACTTATGGAGCAATATTGCCGATATGGCGCGTATGCAAAACGGAGAACTCTTGCATACGCTTCAAAATGGTTTTAAGTATATCGAAAACCAATCATTTGACAGCAGCTTCCAGGGCTTGTTTTCTGAGATCAATCTCGATTCGGATAAACTTGGGAAAAATTATACCGACCGGAATAAACGGCTCTGTACTATTATACAGAAAATAGCCGAAGGTATTGCCCAATTTTCTGCAAACATTGATACATTAGGCGATGCGTACGAATACCTGATCGGTCAGTTTGCCGCCGGCTCCGGCAAAAAGGCAGGCGAGTTTTACACTCCGCAGCAGATATCGACCATCCTTTCTGAAATTGTCACGCTCGACAGCCAGGACCCAAAGCTGGGGAAAAAGAAAAAACTCAACAAGGTTTTGGATTTTGCCTGTGGCTCCGGTTCGCTCTTGTTAAATGTCCGCAGGCAAATGGGACAGCATGGCATCGGAAAGATTTACGGGCAGGAAAAAAATATCACAACGTATAACCTTGCCCGCATGAACATGCTGCTGCACGGTGTTAAAGATACGGAGTTTGAAATACATCATGGCGATTCGCTGCTGAACGAATGGGATCTACTGAACGAAATGAACCCCGCTAAAAAGATGGAGTTCGATGCGGTTGTAGCCAATCCCCCTTTCAGCTATCGTTGGGAGCCAAATGAAGAAATGGGAAAGGATTTTCGCTTCAAAAGCTACGGCCTTGCCCCTAAATCGGCTGCCGACTTTGCCTTCCTGCTGCACGGATTTCATTTTTTAGGAAAAGAAGGCACAATGGCGATTATTCTGCCTCATGGCGTATTGTTCCGCGGAGGTGCAGAAGAGAGAATCCGAAAAAAACTTCTAACCGATGGAAACATTGATACCGTAATTGGTTTACCGGCTAACCTTTTCTTCTCGACCGGCATTCCCGTTTGCATCTTAGTATTGAAGAAGTGCAAAAAGTTTGATGACGTACTGTTTATCAACGCCAGCGAGCATTATGAAAAAGGCAAACGTCAAAACCGTCTACGCGATGGAGACGATAATGAGCCGAATGATATCCGTAAAATAGTAGATGCTTATAGGAATAGAAATAATGAAGACCGATATTCCCGCAAGGTATCAATGGAAGAGATCGAGAAAAACGATTTTAACTTGAATATTTCACGATACATAAGTACTGCTGTCTCCGAGGAATTAGTTGATCTGAACCAAGTCAATGCAAGTCTTATAGACATTGAAAAGAAAGCAAGAGAAGCTGCCGATAAGCATAATCAGTTTCTTAAAGAGTTAGGATTGCCGCCTATTTAATTTTGTTGGTAAATTTTGCATAATACCATGCCATAAATAGTTCGTCGGTGTGCGGACATTTCCCAAATATTTCCTCTCAGGTTGCCGAATCCCTCTATGCGTTCTTGGCCCATACAATATCATATTCGGATACCAACTTGATATGCTTTTAAATCAGCTTTTGGATTTTCTTCGCTAAACGGAGCTTCAACAATTAGGCTGAGTTCGGATGAGTTCCTCCCGCTACTCAAGATTTCAGAATTAAAATTGCAGATTGAAGAATGCAAAAGATCGAGACTTTCTAATGCAAGCTTAACTTTCTTTATTCCCATTTCACATTCCGGATTAGTGTTTACCTTTTATTCACTATATTGCAATACTTTTTATAATATCGTTCTCTTTGTTTGAATTGTCTCTCAAGGAAAGGAATATCTTTGTCCCTATAATCAATAATGAGTTTTTGAGAGCCGCTGTCACGTTTTTTGTCGTTGTGGTTTGCGCTAATGCATTCGCACTTTGTTCAAAGAGTCTTTGATGCACCGCATTTATTTCTTCTGTTGAATATCGCTTAGCGTGCTCAAGAAATCCCCATTGATCCACGACCGGCTTATCTGTCAACGGATCAAGGAATAACGTATTTCCATCAGCGACGGACTTCCCTTGGAACGGTAATGCAATCAAATTGCCGAATCCGCCCTGTGAAAGCGTATCCTGATTTGGGGAAAACCGATCGAACCCGCTATCTTTTTCGAATTCCGAAACATTGAATGTCCGGCGTATAAGTTCAAATCCGATCTGCCTGCTTCGATAACATGGATACGGTTCAGAAAAGAAAATCCATACATTGCCACCGCAACCGGAACGAGATCGTTCAAGGTAAGAAGTCAATCCGGCTTTCGTGCATGTTGCAATAAAAGCGTCCGCTTCCTTCCTCCATGTTTCCCCATCAAAATCAGCAGCAAGGAAAGATGATGAATTATCGGGAAGAATAGGATAAATTCCGATAACGTCCTGGCCGATAAGATGCTTCCTTATCACAAGTTCCGTAAAAGGTAAAAGGCGCTTGTTTTTAAAGTCTTTGAACGAACCACCGAGTCGCTTGTGCGACATGAACTCATTCCAATCAAATTCATAAGCAGGACTATAGCCGGATTTTCCATCTTTTTCCCAGCGACGGGCATATACATCTGTTCTGCCACAAAAGAACGATCTGAACAATTCAATCTTTTGTTTGTTACTTAATGTCAACTTGGTTCCTGAAGCTGTGGCCAGAACAATCACACTAATTTTAATAGGGAATCATACTTCATATTTTATGCAAACCTTTATGCCGAATCTATCGACATCAAAAGGTATCGAAAATCGACACCTTTCCCAGCTAATAGATTTTATATTTTGAAAACTCTGAGATAAGAACGATGTCCTGATCATAGAATATATGTTGAGGAATAATTTGGACTGTTTTGTGAAAAGAGGTTTTATTGGAGGAGTTGAATATCGGGATTGTTACTATCGTATATTTGCGAGGTTGTTTTGGACCGATGGAAATAAATTTAAGTCGGTATGAGGGAGGAACATCGCACCGGTATATTGATGCATGTAGTCCGGATTTGTGTTAAGCTCAATATAGGTCATACGGTGAGTCACTTCAAATAAGCGATCTCGATATTCACTTGAAATCAAAGCTAAGTACGCTCCCATCAAAGATGAATTTCCAATATACCGATATTTTTCACGCGGAAGATCCGGTAACAATCCGATCATGATTGCCTGTTCCAAATCCAAAAACCGTCCGAATCCGCCGGCTATATAAAGAGTGCGGATATTCTTCATTTCAACATCAACATGGTGGAGCAGTAACCGAACAGCGGAATACATTGCTGCCTTTGCGCGAATCAAATTTTCTATATCCAATTCACTGATACTAATGGCCTTGTCCATATTACTTTGATCTGCGGGAACGATTATATAAGATGCACGTCTGCCATCGATTTGAATGAAAGAAGATTTCTTGGAGCGGTTTAGTTTTCCAGCTTGATTAATCCAGCCTGTTAGAAATAATTTCGCGAGGAGCGATATCATTCCCGAACCGCAAATGCCGATCGGTTTCACATTGCCGATAGTCCAATATTTTGCTTCGGCAGTTGCAGGATCTATTTCAACTTTCTCAATCGCACCGATAGCAGCGCGCATTCCCTGTCCGATTCCGCCTCCTTCGAATGCCGGACCTGCGGAGCATGCGCATGTCACGAGAAAATCATGATTACCAATAACCAACTCACCATTCGTTCCTATGTCCATGAAGAGATGAATCGAATCATCCCCTCTTGAGAGCTTGGTGCATAGAAGACCTGCCGTAATATCGCCGCCGACATAACTACCGACACTCGGACAAATGAGAATGCGGGAACGAGGATGAATATGAAGTCCAACCTCCTCGGCAGTAAAAAGCGGAGCCTGGTGCAGCGCAGGAGTGTAAGGTTCAAGACGAATGTTTTCGGGATTCAACCCGAGCAGCAGATGAACCATTGTTGTATTTCCCGCAATGACAGCGGCGCGGATTTCACTGATATCCACTTTATGATTCTGGGTAATCTTTCGAATCAAATTGTTTATGGTGCTTATCACACGGACTCGCAATTCTTCACGTCGCATTTGATTGCGGGCATAGTGAATCCGGCTAATCACATCCAATCCGCAAGAAATTTGTGCATTATAATCCGTACGAGTCGCAATAACTGCGCCGGTGTCAAGGCAAACCAGTTGAACGGCAACAGTTGTCGTTCCTACATCCACCGCTATGCCAAAATGATGCGCAGTATGATCTCCGGATTCAATATCTATAATATGATAAACTGCCGGTGTGCTCGTCTGTGTGACTGTGACTCTTCCATCATCAGCTCTGAGCATATCGGGAAGCGACCGGAGAACTGAAAGAGAACAATCGACCTCCTTCTTCTCGCCATTATTTTGAAGACAGCGATTCAAACGGTCGAGGTCCGATAATCCATCTTCAAGCTGCGGTTGAGGTACGGTATAACATTTTTTTTGAGCGAGCGAATCAATTTGTGTTTGTTGCGGCAAAAGTTTGTTGTCAACCAACCAATCGTCTTCTTCGTCTTCCACAAATTGCCCGCCTGTGCGAGCAGTCAGTTCAGGTACTTCTACAACAATGTCAGATTCAACAACGGATGTTTTGCATGCGAGGACATATCTTTCTTTGACCGCTGACTCCGGCAAAATTCCTAAACTGTCGGAGTTATAATTTCCGGATTCAATTCGAACGATACATGTTCCGCAGGAACCTTCTCCGCCGCAAGGTGTATCCAATTCAATCCCCGCTTGACGGGCAGCATCCAGAAGAGATGTCCCCTGATTGACATCGATGGTTTGAGATGCAGGTAAAAAAACAACTTTCGGCATTAATTTTTCAACCTCGCTTTGACAAAACTCTCGAGGTCAGCAGCTTCCTGCGGCCCTACCGTCACTTTCCAACCCGGAAGATTTTCCTCCAACTCGCCGCTGATTTGTGCAACGTACCCGGGAATGATGATTTCTCTCGTCGTCACGGTTTTTTCCAATCCAATTTCCTTAACAAACTTGCCGACCGTGCTTCCGGTGAATTTTCCTGCTGCCCAGGCAGTTAACACACTCAGACCTTCACATTCAGGAACGACCAACCAAGCACTTATGCTGCAATTCTCGATCTCACCGGAAACAATAAAATACGTCAATGAAAAATTGGTAGTAACGAACACAGGGGAATTCGCTTTAGGTTCACCGATTTCATAGACCTTCGGATCTACCTGTATCGGCTTCTGAGGATCGGTATAGATGTTCAGCCGCAACGTCATCAGCGAAGCAAGCTGTGCAGCATCGAATGAAGGCAGAACACAAATCCCGCCGTATTTGGATATTTCATTCACAGCCAGCACTGTCTCCTCTAAGATATTTCCCTTTTCAATAAAAGTAAGACCCGGATACCCCAACGGTTTGAAATTGTCCTTTAATGCAGCTTTGCGCGCGATAGAATTCACTTGAAATTGCTCTGCAAGCGAATATGTTTGGAAATGCAGAATGAGATCACTCAATCCTCCTTCCCTTAATCGAGTTGTCAGTGAAACTAACTCATCCAAGGAGGGAGCAGTTACCGCAAGCAAATGTCCATATTCTTCAGCAGCTTTACGAAGCATTGCCGTCGTTTCATTTGTAGCAAATGCTAAAATGCTTCGCGATCCTTTCACTGCTTCAGCTGCGAACACCAGCGCTTTCGGATCATCACTGCGTATAATAAGCGGACGGTGAGTTACTTTCCATGCTTGTTTACACAAAGCAGCAAAAGATGTAATATCACTGCCAAGTTGTGTAACTGCGACCATATCGACACGCAGTATCTCTCCGACCCGTTCCAGAGTGTAATCACGAATTTGCACTAAGGTTCTTTCAATAATTTCCGGATTATCTGTGTCGTTAAAATTGACTGCGATGGCAGTTTGATGAACAAAGGTCTTCTCGTGCCGATAAAGGACCGTTTCTCCTCCTATTTTCAGGGATTTATTTTCTCCCAACTCAATACATTTGACAGGAGGTTCGCTTGCAGCGCCTAAAACTTGTTTTGCTTCTTCGGATGCATAGGGACATTGAGATAAATCGGCTTTCTTTGCGGCGAGCTTCATTGCGAAAGCGAGACATGTATTGGAACCGCATTCCTTGCAATTGGTCTTTGGTAAAAGTTTTTGAATTTGCAAACCGGTAAGAGCCATGTCTTATTCCTTCCCTTCCATTAGCTTGGAAATTGTCCGCTTTAATGCCATTGCTGCTTCCGGATGATACATAATGAGAAGATCGGCTCCTGCATAGAGAAGATTCACGGCGGTTGTAAGTTCCCACAATGCTGCTCGTTTGTCCAATTCGCCCCATGCGGGGAAGGCTTCCTGTGTTGCTTTTAACTCTTTGATCTTGGCGCACTCCTGTCCCGGCGCCACGATCATCGGAGCGGCTAACATTTTGTCGCCGTTTAATGCCGTCAAGCGTATACGCTCCATGACAGAATATGTATACTCAATTCCATAGCCCATCGCTCCTGTCATAGGATCCATAATAATTTGTTCCGATTTTACGTCCATATTCGTGAGTAAAATATTCAGTTGTTTACCGATATTCACATCTATCGGACTTTGAGCTACAAGCGTATGTCCATACGCGAGCGCTGATCCCGCTATAGTCCGATAATTATCTTGCTCTACCCAATTCAGAAGAAGATTTTCTCCGGCAAATGTTTGAGCGACAGCTTTGAATACTTCATTGACTTTATCAAAATGGCTATGACCGGTAATAATAAGGGGAACATCCACAGCCTGCAGAACATCCTTGATCAATTTGACAGCATCTTCAGGAGAACGATTCCCCTTTTCCGGATGTGTTCCTTCCAAACGAACGCTGATCAATTCCGCACCATATTTTTCAACACAGATCTTTGCCATCTCGGATGGATTTTGCAAATAATCACCGTATAACTTTCTTAACACCGGTGGATATTTTTCGCTGATAACATCGAATACTTCCATCGCCATGAGAGGCCGGTTCGGCATATCCCCTTCCCACAGGTGGAACGGCATACACGTCTCGCCGCCGAGAGTATACGACTTTCCGCGTGTACCTCCCTCTTTCCTTGTAGCGCCAAGTTTTACTTTCCAGATTGGGACTTCACATTTATCTTTTCGGATCGAAAACGATGTCACCTTTCCAAAACGCACGGCTGCAGTCGGAATATTCACCTTCCCGCCGCTCGGTTTCTCTTCCAGATTCTCTTTCTTTTGGATTTCTTCATGAAGGCGGACATCTTCTCCGTTAAATTTTTTCTTAATCGATTGGATAACACTTTCAGCATTCTCGCCGGATAAAGAAGCCTTTAATTCCGTAATAATCTCTTTTACAATATCATCTTTAAGCTGCTTGAGGACATCAGATGTCAAGAAGTTTTGTATTGTTTTCGTTCCTTTTTCTTTTTCAGATGGAGTATTGCATGATTCCTCCGGAGGTATTTTCAGTTCTTCTTTGGGAGGTTCCTCCCGAGCAGATTCGGTTTTCACAATTAACGAAGTCCTGGACTCGACCATTGTTCCAAGGTCTGCCATTTCCAATGCCGGGTGATGGATTTTTTCCATATACTTGAGTACCGCATGTGCATCTGTTGCTATGGTTTCATCGGCAATATTTTCGAAGAGATCAGGCACACCCTGTTCTTCGAATCTTTTCTTCAAATCCTCAGCAAGCAGTTCTTTGAGGCTTTTCGGCATCCAAATTAAGCGCTTGCAGCCTCCTTCAGCTTGCAGGAATTTCTTTGAAGTGATAAAAATCTTCCCGCATCCCATAAATCCCGGCGTCTGTTGGCCGCCGCCAACGCTGCCTGCTAAAGCAGAGAATGTCATGCCAACAGGAGTCTCTCCTTGAAATTCCCGATTGACAACCATAACGCCATTACACTCCGGTACATACGCGCAGATAACCTCAAAACAGCCGCAGCTTGTCATCGGATTATCCATAATTGAGTAGGCACTAAAACTTGAAACAGTTTTATGGCTGTTGGCATATACAAAATCATCGACACCTTTCCAAACACCACGGACAGCATCGAGGCATACGCCTTTTTTCACCGGTTGATTTGGGCCGGTCTCATCAATTTCGAAGGCAGCTTTACCATCGAGCCAATTGTACGCTCCACACAATCCCAGCCGCTCAGGTGTGATCATACAAACATGATTGGGTGCAAACGATTGACACAGCAGGCAGGAATAAAACGTATCCACCGATTCATCCGTCATCGTCTCAAGACGCCGATTTCGTTCATCGTACACATTGCGGGCAATTGCGATTCGTCGCTCGACTTCTTTAAGATCTGTTATGAGCGTAACCTTGACTTTATCAACAATAGCCGGATAATTTGAAAGAAGTTTCGCATGCAGAATTTCGCCATAGTGCTTCAAACGGAGTCCCTTGGCAAATCCGGCTTTAGACACGCGTGTCCAGATAATGTCTCGCTGCCCCATGTGCCAGATGCCTTCCGCACCGTTGAGTAAGTGATGGATCTGTCGCTCAAGAATCGGCTCAAAATCCGGCTGCATTTTCCTTCCGGCAACTTCTACCCAAACAGCGAGAGGCAGCGCTGATCCTGTTTTTACCGTATCGATATCCGGACCGATGACCTCAATCTCCCCGTCAATAATCCGATTCAGATCCACCATAGTAGCAAATTCAAAAGCCGGTGTTATATTACCGCCAAACTCAACCTGCATATCTGCCTTCCGAACTCGTTCACCTTCAAATGCAGGTCCATAGGAAACCGGAATCGGTACTTTAGTAATTTTAACTTTGCATCCGCGGACTTCCAGAGCTTTTTCCACAATAGTACTATAAGACACCGGTGAAACGACATGTTCGTACATACAAATACCAGAAGGGAGGATTTGACCGATATCAGTTTCCGAGATCGTTGGAAAACCGAAATTGATCGCACCGGCCGCTTGTGCATGTTTTTCATCATCAACGGGCCCAAGGGCAAGAACAAAAGCAAAGACCCGATTTTTGTTATAATTCAAAATCTTCTGATAATCACCGGGCTTGCCTCCACCAAACGATAGCGCAGCTCGTGTAGCAAAACCCAAAGCGTGAATGCAAGCGGTGACATCATCTCCAAAAGGAACAAGCCGAGTATTCCATCCTAATTGAACGCCTTCCTCGTGCAGTTGCTGTGCCATGGATTTTCCGTCTGTACCGGCAGCTAAAAAGACATAGAGATTTTTCTCCTGCAACTCGCGTGCAATCTTCACGGCAATTTCATTGGTCGGACAATAGCCGACACACGCAGCAAAACCCGGGGCCGTACCGTCTACAAACTCGATACCGCGTTCCCGCATAATTACATCATTCGCCGCTCCCAACCATAGAGATCCATTCGTCGGATTTGCTTCCGTTAGATACGGCAGAGGACTGCGAGTGTATTTGATCCCTTCAATTATTTCATCTGCGAATAAAGCCGCCATACCGGCATCCAGTGCATGACCGAGATACGGAAGCCAAAGTTTTTCAGCAGGCAGCGGAGGGAGCAATCGTTTTGCTTCGTCGAGCATCTTGTTCAAGCCGCCAAGCGTGTCGATCTTCAATCCTAAAATTCCATAGGAGACCGGTAAATAATATGCGGTATTCGGAAACTCTACTTTCGTCTCGGCGCTTTTTTCCTCCAGCGCCTGCTTGAGTTCATGTTCCGCACGCGCAACCAACCGATGTGCACCTCGAATAGCTCGTGTCACGATGAGCTTTGACATAATTCCAACCTTTCCATCCTCACTGATGGTTACACAACTAATTCTCTTCTCATTTCCATATCAAAGAGAATTCGTTCTTTTCCTTTATCGATGCCTAACGCTTTGCGCTTCTTGTCAATGTGATCGATCATACGTGCGGCCATTCGATGAACATCGGTTTCAACAGCCCAGCTGCCGCCCAGCATCGTTTCATGTTCTTCGGAAAGATGCCGATAAAAAATCTCACTTCCCTGAACCGGCAAACCGATACCAAACACAGTAAAGACACCGGAGGCTACAAAATACTGACCGATGGCAATTGCCTTTTCACTCATCCACTCCGGTGCAGCCCCGGCAACAGGAAGATCGGAAATATCTTTGCCCAAACCGCCCGTCTTCACCATCTCCGATAATGCGATAAGAATACGACTATTGTCCACGCAAGAACCGGAATGCAGCACCGGCGGCATACCCACCGTTCGACATACTTCCGCCAAACCTTTGCCTGCATATTGCTCCGCTGATTCCGGAATCATCAACCCCGCCTTTGCACATGCAATGGCAGAGCAGCCTGTTTGGACGACAAGAATATCGTTTGCGATCAGTTCCTTTACAAGATCTACGTGACTCTGATCGTGAGTCACTTTTGGATTACAGCATCCGACAACTCCTGCTACTCCTCTGATCTTACCGTTGATGATATTGTCATTTAAAGGAAGGTAAGAACCCCGGAACCTGCCGCCCAGCATGTAGCTAATTGCTTCGTGGCTGAATCCTGCGATAATATCCATCTTCTCATCCGGTATATCGACTCTTCCACGATTGGAGAAATTCAAAATAGCTTCCTGAATAATCTCTTTTGCGGTGTTCAGCGCATGTTCTTCAGAGAAGGGGTGATGCATCGCTCCCTGAATCTTTCCTTTGGGTGATGTCGTGATCAAATGAGTATGGTAACATTTGCAGAGATCCGGCAATGACGGCATAATGCACTGAACATCGACTATCATTACCTCGACAGCGCCCGTCACGATAGCCAATTCTTGCTGGAGAACATTTCCTGCAATCGGCAATCCATGACGGAGTAAAATTTCGTTTGCTGTACAGCAAATACCCACAAGATTGATTCCTTTGGCTCCCTTCGACTTTGCCAGATTCAACAGATTCTCATCGCGGGATGCAAGCACAAGCATTTCAGAGAGAACCGGTTCATGCCCATGAACGATGATGTTGACCTCATCCTTGGATAATAGTCCCAAATTAACCTGGCCGCGAATAGGAGAAGGTGTTCCAAAAAGAATGTCCTGCAATTCAGTAGCGATCATCGACCCGCCCCAGCCATCGGATAAAGCAGTCCGATTTCCCTGAAGCATAATATTGCTATGATCCTGATCGACCCCCATTGTGGTGCGGTGCATCATTTCTACAATTTCCCGATCAATACCGCGGGGAACCATATTCAGCCGCCGCCAGATTGCCTGTCTTGGCTCAGGCGCAAGCTGAATAAAAGGTACCTCGCCTTCCTGCTGTCCGAAAATCTGTAATGCTTTTTGTGCGACATCAGCAGCAATCTCAGTTGTCGATCGATTTTCAATTATCACGCCCAATAAATTTGCGACCTTCTTTAATTTATTCGTATCCTTAATAGAGTAACCCGATTCCGGATTCTTTGCGGCAAGCAGCAAGGCATGCGCCACATCACGCCCGTGATCAGAATGGGCGGCGGCGCCTGCTGCAATCATCCGGCCAAAATTTCTCGCAACGATTATTTCGGCAGTGGCTCCGCATACTCCTTTGAGCGCTCCTTCTTTGAACGGGTCGATTCGACAGGGACCCATGTTGCAATTGCGGCAGCAAATGCCCAGCTCTCCAAAACCGCACCTTGGTCCTTGTTGATCTGAGCGATCCCACACAGTCTCGATGTTTTTCAGCTTGATGCTCTCAAGCAAATAATTTACCGATCCGTCTGCACTTCTTTTGGACATTGTGATTCCCTTTAGTTAAACCGGACTTAACACGATTGATATTTCTCTACGAGAGGTACCACACCGTACCTTATAAGTTTTCCGAAATTGAATTGGTCGCTTAACAACTGATCTTCAAATGAAGAGACATCCACTTTGTGCCGGAGGAGCGAGAGAAGAACTCCAGCACTGCCGATCTTTCCCAATAGAATGATGCCTTTGATTCGATGGTTTTCGAGAACTACTTTTTTGTACACGTTATTCCAATTTCTGTTTTCCGTCAAAATTTTATATCTGGAAGCATCCTTCGGGAAGGTTATCCCGTACGATATAAGAGGGATATCGTTGATATTCAAAGAGTTCATCCCGACCGTGCCATAATAAGGCGTGGTTTTTCCTGTCATATTCAATCCCGCAATGCGCCCTTGCTGAACTGCACTTGTCCAGAGCGCATTGATCGTATGTCCCTCGGTCGCAATATCAAATGCCTCAGCTACATCGCCGGCTGCGAAAATATTTTCATAATTGGTTTGCATAAACTTATTCGTTTCGATACCCCATCGCTTTTTGATGTCCGTATCTTGGATGAGCTCAGTATTCGGCTGCACGCCTTTAGCGACAATAAGTATCTCACAAGGAATAGTTTCACCTTGTTCTGTCCTGACCGCTTTTAATTGATTTCCCATGCTCTGGATTTCCACGATGTCCGTCTGTGTCAGCACTTCGATACCGTTGATCACCAATTGGTCGATAAGAATTTGAGAGGCTTCAGTATCGATCATCTGAGAGAGCACATGATTGGAACGAACTATCACTTTTGTTTTCAGACCGCAATCGTGCAAGGCACAGGCAGCTTTCATTCCGATGAGCCCGCCTCCGAGTACAACAGCATTCCTAACTTGAACAATTTTCTTTTTAATAATTTCGGCATCATCGATAGTGCGCAATACATAGACCCCGTCAATTTCTTTAGGTATACTGTCTGGAAGTTTCGCAGACGATCCAGCGGCAATAAGCAGTCTGTCGAAAGGATAGATAGATCCGTCGTTGCAAGTAACTTGCTGCCGATTTATATCGACTCCAAAGGCACGTTTACCGGTGTGCAGGTGCACGTGCATTCTTTGATGAAATTTTTCGTCCCGGTATTGAAGTCCGGTCTTCGAAATTGTATTTGAAAGATAGTACGAGAGAAGACACCGGGAATAAAGAGACTGCCGTTCGTCGGACAATTGCACGATAGTACTTGTTTGATCGTTCTTCCGAATTGCTTCAACAGCGCTTACGCCTGCTGCACTATTTCCAACGATCAGGATATTCATTTGAGAAGCCAATCTGCCTGGTAATCTTCTTTTTCACAGCAGACAAGTGCATGAGTCGGACACGCTTCAATACATGCCGGAATTTCGCGCCCCGGACAATGATCGCACTTTATTGCTCGATGAAGTCCATTGTGTTTCACAATCGCACCGAATGGACATACCATGATACAGGACCAACACCCGACGCATCGTTCCGAATCGAACTGCACATCTCCGGTGTCTTCATTCTTCTGAATCCCTCCTGAGATACATGCCTGCACACACACCGGATCGTCACAATGTCTGCACTGCAGTGCAAATGTCCGGTAACGAAGCATCGTTCCTTGTTCATCGATAAGCTCAACGTGGATTCGTGCTTTGGGTAATACCGGTTCTCGTATCGCTTCAGGCAGATTCTTCGACTGAGAATGCTCAAGAGCACAAGCAAGTTCACACGAACTGCATCCAAGACATTTATCTATCCGGCAAATGATGTGTTTCATAATGAGGATTCACTTGGTTGACTGCCAATTCCGGCATTCGAGAGCAATTGATTAAGTCCTGTAACAACCGGATTATCGAGAGAGACGGGCCATATCCCGCGGCCATTTCTTCCGAGTTCAGCTAACTCTAAATTCTCAGGAAGGTCAATCACCCAATCGGCTTCGGTCGAATTCCTCAACTCATTTCTTTGTATCGGTTGTAATTCTCCCGACAGACGATTGATGATAATAGCAAGTTTCTCGTACCGGATATTCATCTCTTGTGCCAATTCGTACAATCGCTGCACAGTTATTAATCCCTGATAGGAAGGATCTGCAACAAAAATGAGCAAATCAACTTTTTGAATAATACGACGCGAAAGGTTTTCTAATCCAGCTTCATTATCAAGAACGACAAATGGATATTGAGATGATATTTGTGAAAGCACATCTTTCAGTACATTGTTAGCATAACAATAACACCCCGGTCCTTCAGGTCGTCCCATGGCAATCAGGTCAAAGTCGTTTGATTCAACCATGCATTCGGATATTTTTGTTTCAAGCAAATGCTGCTTCGATACTCCGGCAGCAAGACCTTTGGAAGCAAGCTCCCTGGTCTCTTCGCGTGCGCGTCCTAAAGTCCGCTTGACCGACACGCCAAGCGCCAGATCCAAACAGGTATTCGGATCTGCATCCACAGCCAAGACCGGATTACACCCATGCTCAATCAATTGTTTTATAAGCAAGGCCGCAATTGTCGTTTTACCGGTGCCGCCTTTACCCGTTATTGCAATGATATAACTCATTTATTCCACAGACTTCATTAACCTGACTCACGCGAGTAATTCATCAAGGATTGATGAAAAGTTTCTTCGTATCTCTTCGCTTAATCCATCCAACACAGATTTCCCTGACTTGTCTGCTGCTCGAATTTCTTCGGAATAGGGAATCATTCCCAGGAGATGTTCTTCCGGAAATGCATTTCGGATGAATAGCTCATCGTCTGAATTAGTGATTTTATTACCAATAAATCGAATATTCGTGAGACCAATTTCTTTTCCCATTCGAACAATGCGATGCGCAGTCTCGATCGATCGCTGTCCCGGTTCAACGACAACAATCATGGTATCCACGCCTTTTGCTGTTCCACGGCCAAGATGTTCTATACCTGCCTCCATATCCATCACTAATGTTTCATTCTTCAGCAATATAAGGTCTGTCACGAGCGCTTTGATCAGCACATTTTCCGGGCAAGCACACCCTCCGCCCCCCTTTTCAACCGCACCAAGTACGAGAAGCGCTACACCGTCGTATTGAAGTGCATATCGATCTGCAATGTCCGATACTTGGGGATTGAGCTTAAAGACTTGACCATATTGCTTAACCTTAGCGCCCGTTCGTTCTTCAATCAGAGCCACTTGCTGAGAAATAGGAATAATAGTTTTTTGTAATTCTTTTGGTATACCGAGGCATGCAGCAAAATTCGAATCCGGATCTGCATCAATGGCAATTACTTTCTGATCGCGCTGCGCTATCTTAAGTGCAAGTGCAGCGGCTACTGTAGTTTTACCGACTCCCCCTTTCCCGGAAATCGCAATCTTCATGTCAAAAACCGTATCTCTGTTTCATCGACTTGGACACAGAATTTAATATTGAAAATACTTGCTCGGCATCGTTAGGTTCCATGGATCCTGTTCCGCAAGATGGCGTGACAATCGCTTGCTCGACGATCATCTGTCTGTCGATACCTCGAGAAGCAAGGTTGTCGATCATCTTTTCAAATCGAGCAGTTAGAGTTTTAACCGTTTGCTCACGGATCGCTGTTGATGTAGGCACAATGCCCCATGCAAGTGCACCGCCTTTTTTAAGAAGAGCTCGTACCGCGTCCGGATACATTGCAATTGTCTCACCATAGCTAAAAGCATCGAAGTTCACTATATCCACTCCAGCATCGATCGGGATGCTCCATTCTGTGTTGCCGCAGCAATGAATTCCAGCCAAGGCATGTTCCGAATGAACGGCATCAATGACTTCATGCAAGTGGGAGACGACATCATCCCGTCGGACAGAGACGTACGTCGAACTGCCAAATGCAGAGAGAATAGGTTCATCGACAAAACAAATTACCTGTTCAGCGTATGGCTGAAACTTCTGAATCTGCCAACGACATTTCATCGCAAGTGCTTTGATCACAACATCCCGGAATTCCTCGTTATAATAGATAGCTCGCTTATTCTCGTCAACAATGGTGAGGGCAAAACTGCAAGGACCGGTCATTTGTACTTTCACAAAAGGCAGTTTTTGTTTCCTGGCTTGCAGCCGTTCCTCGAATTCATATATTCCCCGGGAAAATTCTGGGCTAATGGCCAGCGCGGAATAGTCGCCATTCCCATCAACAGGATCCATTGCTTTCATGTAAATCTCATAAAACTCTGCAAAGAGGTCAGAGTAGTCCAATGAAGTATCAAAAAACATCCGTCCTTTTTCCTGGTCGAACTTAATGCAGGGCATCCCTTCCGAATATTGAATCTCCATCTGTTCCTTCAACCCCAGCTTGGGTAATTGCGGCCAGAACGGTGCATCGGGTAAACATGCTAATGAAATCTCAACAGCATGTCGGGGATCCGTAAACGGCATACTCCCAATACCGGTAGCAAGAAACTTCGGTTGAAATACCATATTTAAAATTCTCAGATTTTTGAAATAGATCAATAAAAGACGTAAAGAATACAATAAGATATAAACAGATTAAAATCAATAGATTATCACATGAGAGATATTCATCGTAGAGAGTGTGAATAAAATATTCTAATGGAGATTGTTTAAAATGAATTACCAGACGTTTAGAAACTGTCCGAGTAATATATTTTCATAGAGAGGAATCAAACGGAACGAAGTGTATAGAAAAAGTAAAACGCATTTTTAAAAAGGAAGCATCGGAGCAAAAACAAGGAGAAAAGAATGATGAGAGGGACGACTTAGAGACGTGGACGAGAATTCATGAGTTGAAAATAGATGTTGTGAATCCGTTTTAGAATGAGATACGAATTCCTGCGGAATCGACTATTCGTCCACGTCTCTGGTTTATGTGTACCAAATCCTTTACAACTCCCCTTTTGGCTCTTCTATGGCTTGTGTATAATAAGCCCGTTCTCCTTAGAGGAAAAAAATCCTGACAACACTCCAAATTGTGCAACTCTTGTTTCCTGGCAGTGACCCGTCTCTTGCCCGGGAAAAAGAGAGGAGACAATGGCAGGAGGTATAAAAAGCAGCCGACGACGGAATTTATTCGGATTACTTTTCATTGCTTCTCTCATCCTTTTTGTTTGTCTATCATATAATCCGGATAGAGTTTGAGCATACAATCCGGACAGAGGCCATGTGTAAATTTCGCTTCGCTATGTCTTTGAATATAACTCTCTACTTGCTGCCAATAACCATTATCATCTCTTATCTTCTTACACGAAGCACAAATCGGGATCAGCCCGCTTAAAGTCTTGACTTCTGCAAGAGCCGCTTTAAGTTCACTTATAAGTTTTTCGCGCTCAGCCTCCGCTTCTTTTCGCAAGGTAATATCTTCTTTAACTGCAAGGAAATGAGTGATGATCCCCCTTACATCCATGATAGGAGAGATAATTGCAGACTCCCAATACAATTCGCCATTTTTCTTTTTGTTATGAAATTCGCCCTGCCATTCACTGCCGGAAGTGATCATATCCCAGAGTTGCTTATATTCCTCCGGCGGTTTTTCACCGGATTTGAGAATACGGGGATTCTTACCGATAGCTTCTTCGAGCGAATATCCTGTAATTTGTACGAACTTGGGATTCACGTACTCTATAGCGCCGTCTAAATCTGTAATAACAATCGAAACGGGGCTTTGTTCAACAGCACGGGACAATTTATTCAGTGCCGCCTCAGCCCGTTTGCGCTCGGTGATGTCCCGAATATTGCACTGGATGACTTTATGACTTTCGACGACATAAACATTGCTAATAAACTCAACATTGAGAATTCGTCCATCTTTTGTTTCCAATGGCATGTCTTCATAACGGACATATTCGTTCTCATGTAATTCTAAAAATTTATTCCGATTGGCCACAATATCCTTGAAAAATCCCAACTCCCATATCCTTTTTCCAGTTATCTGTTCGTACGAATAACCCAGCATTTCGATTAAAAACGGATTGACATCAACAATCATTCCTGTTTCAAAGTCGAGAATGAGAATGCCATCTCTCGCCGCCTCGAAGAGCCGGCGATAGCGTTTCTCTGAATTCCGAAGCGCTTCGGCAGATTTATATTGTTCCTGATAGAAGCGACTACGTTGGCGGCGCCAAACAAAACCTTCGCTTGCGCCTGCACCAATAATTAATGCACATACAAGACCAAGGATCAGCCATAATATTTCTTTCAGAGGTGCATTCACCTCCTCCATATCAATACGAGCGACTAAAAACCATGGGGTATTCCGTATTGATTGAATAGAGGCAATGACCGGTACTCCGCGATAGTCTATACCTTCGACGATTCCTGTCTGACCTAACACAGCTTTCACAGCGAGAACATCTTTCCGTTCCAACGGAATCCGCAGACTCAAAGCAGCATCTTTTTGGTATTTTAAATAATTTAAAAACAGTGCGCTATTGCCGTCCCTGCGGATGATTAACGATTCGGCTGTCCTGCTTGGTGTGGGCCATTTCTCGATAAGGGGATAGAGATATTCTTCCGGACTGATTCTCAATGCAAGAACTGCAATCAATCGTGTTGGAGAATGATCTTCAAGGATTGGAACAAGAACTTTTAGATAAATGTGTTGATCTTGATTATTACGGTAAAAATCCTGAAAAGCAATATTCCCTGACATCAATATATCAGTATTTTTTTGATCAATTACTAAATGTGTTCGTTCCTTGTTCTCCGGGAATACTAAAATCGTATTGAATTGTGTGTCCAGCAACATCATGAGATCGTAATTATAAGCCTTCTGTACTTGCCCCACCCACTTTAAAATCTCCGTCTTTGCTTCACGGTCATTTCGGTTCCGGATGTACCGTTTCACAATTGCTGAAAATACATCATTCTTATAAAAGACCTGTCCATCACCCAGCCGTTCTTTTCGCCATCCTTCAATCTGACCTATTTTTAAATCTGCTATAGCAGAGAGTTGGTTTTCAATTCCAGCACGGTAATTTTTCTTATAACTTTTGTAAGCGAAATAACCGCCGGTAAAGATGCTTGCTGTAAGAAGCAGGAATATCAGGAGAAATACATATCCAATTCGATATTCTGTACGTCCAGGATTTTTCATGGCGAACCTTCTATGAATATGCACAACGCACTGGTGTAAAAGTAACACTCCATAGAGTGAATAGCAATATACGGATTTGCCACTCTTGAATGACAATAAGACCAGTATAGTCAGTCTGTATGAAGGATGGTAGTATTCAATTATCTATGAATACACGGACATTGGCTTTTTTTTCTAACACGGGACATTATCCAGTACCCAGAATTCAGATTTCAAATTGAAAAGCACGAAGAATGAAATTAACACTGAAGCCGCGACTTTGTCCGGGCAGATTATTTGTAGTATTGGCCTACCGAAGTTAGAACATAATGTAACGACGTCACGCCGGAGGCAGTATCCCAGACTACAGTAAGGCGAATTCAATATGACTTAAGCGGATTTTTTCCCGATTTGGTACAAATCAACGATCTACAAACATTGCATCCGCTTCCACAATGGCGTCAAACCAATTCCCATAATCACCTTTAGCAGGAGAATGAAAAAACTTGTATAATCAGGGGTGCGATTTTCCTGAAGTAATCCTGCTTGTTCGGTGACCTCAGTTGACAGGGAACCGATATCTACAACAAAAACACTGCTTCAAAACTCAGTACGTCGAGAATTAGAATTGTATCTGGCAGCGCTTTGCATTGCCTTCCGGACGAATCCAGAGCAGGACTTTCTTTGTACGAACGCACCAATCTCTTACATCCTTTTCGAATGTGTCGCAATCGGCGACTACTTCAAGCACGTCGCCGGATTTCATCTTCACGGCCATTACCGTTATTTTGAGTGTTGGCTGCGGGCATTTGAGTCCTTTCGCATCGAGTGTAAGAATTGCCATTGCTGTGTCTCCTGCTGTTATTGAATGTGTAAAGGTCCAAGTCTTTTTATTGTTTCAACCATCTCAGTTGCTATGGCGACAAACTTATCTCCCTCGCCTGCAGAAACGAAATCCATACGGCACCGTTCCTCGGAGATATTCATCTGCTTCAAAAGCTGCAGTATGAGGCGGTGTCTCTGTACAGCTCTGTAATTTCCTTCTTTGTAATGGCAATCGCCGGGATGACAGGCAAGAATAATGACGCCATCCGCACCGCGCATAAAAGCAGACAGCACAAATTGCGGATCAACCCTGCCGCTGCACATCACTCTGACTACGCCGATGTTGGGCGGGTATGGAGTCTGTGCTGTACCCGCTTTATCTGCGCCGGCATAGGAGCACCAATTGCATAAGAAACCGATAATACGCGGTTCAAAAGCGTCTGTCCCTGCACTTTTCAAATTAACTTCGATCTCATGTAATTCGGCCGTACTCATATCAAGAGCTCCTCGATTTCCGATATGATCTGCTCATTGGTGAAGTGATTTCCTGTAAGTGCACCCGTTGGGCATGCTGCGACGCAAGTGCCGCATCCCTGACAGAGAAGATCATTTACGCGAGAGATCCCTTTCACTTCATCAAATCCAATTGCCCTGTAAGGACATACCGGTATGCACGTCCTGCAGCCTGAGCAGCGTTCAGCTTTTACCGATGCAGTGACCGGGCTAATCTCAAGTTTTCTGCCGGATACAAGACCGGAGAGCATGTAGCCCACGGCAGCCATCCCCTGGTTCATTGCCTGTTGTATATCCATCGGCGCCTGGCATGTTCCCGCAAGGTAAACCCCTTTTATTTTGCTTTGTGCCGAATCAGTTCTCCCATGCAGTTCGTCAAAGAATCCGAATTTGTCCCGGCCGATTTCAAGTAATTTGCCCAAGTCTTTTGAACCTTCACCTGCCACAATAGCCGGGCAGAGGACAACCATATCAGCCGGGATTTTTTGCACTTCGCCGTGAATATCTCTAAAATCGATAGACATCTGCTTATACTGCCGGGCAATGGAAAGGTCGGATATTTCGTTGTAGCGGATGAATATCGAATCCGGATTCCGCTGCGCCTTGCGGTTGAGTTCAAATCCTTCTTTGCCGGAAATTGAAAGTTCCTTATAGAAATGGTACACTTTTATATCGGGAAACTTGTGTTCGAGCAATTGGTTGAACTTGAACGCTTCCTGACAACAGACACCTGAACAGTATTCACAATGATTTTTATCGAGGCTGCCCACACAGTGAATTATTGCCAAATTTTTCGGCAAAACTCCTTCTGATGTTGTAAGCCGGCCGCCGGCAGGTCCGTTCGATGCAACGATCCGTTCAAATTCCTCACTTGTGACAACGTCCTGGAACTTTCCATATCCAAGATTTGGAATCTGTGTACAATCGTACAGCCGGGAGCCAATTGCGACAAGTATTGCACCGACATTCCGCTCAACGATCTGTTCTGCTTCTTCGAAGAGAAAAGCATCTTCAACGGGGCATGCATCCTTGCAGAGATGACAGTCTTTTCCTTTCCATCTAAGGCACGATTTATCATCAATGAATACTGAGTTGGGCAGGGCGCCGGCAAATGGGAAATCTACCGCTTTGCGTTCATTCAAATTACAATTGAACTCATTCTTTGTTAAGGCAGGACATGGTGCGATGCACTCTCCGCAGCCGACGCATTTGAGCGGATCGACATAACGAGGGTGAATGCGGATCTTGACGGTAAAGTTGCCATACGATCCCACGACACCTATGACCTCAGCAAGCGTTAACAATTCGATATTTTCTGCATGCGGTCCATGCAACACTTCGCCCATAATAGGTTCAAGCATGCACGGCCCGCATTCCATTTTGGGGAAAAGCTCTTCAAATCTGACGGGCATACCTCCGATGACAGGGGATTTCTCGATCAGAACAACATTCCGGCCTGCTTCGGCAGCAGCTAAAGCTGTTTTAAGTCCGGCGGGTCCGGCACCGATGACAAGCACATCGGTAGAGATGTCGATTTCCTTTTTCTGAATCGGGGCATGAAGTAAAACGCGGCGCATTGCTGCGCTTATACAGCGCGCCGCTTTTTCCGTCGCTTTTTCCGGATCCTCGGTTACCCATGCGACCTGTTCACGTATATTGACCATCTGCATCAAATACGGATTCAGTCCTGCACGCGACATTGCATGCATGAATGTTCCCTCATGTTCGCGAGGCGAACAAGCGGCTACTACGGCACGATTAATTTTATTTTCGCGCAGGTCGTTTTCGAATGCCGTTTTCCCCTCTTCAGAGCACATGAAATCGATAACTTTGAAGTGAAAATCCCTGTTTCTTTGCAACAAATGTGCTTTTACCTTTTCTGCGTCGATCTTGCCAGACACATTCGTTCCACAATTGCAGAAATAGACTCCAGTTCTCATACTATGATCCTATAGACTGAATGCATTCGAGCCAACACTCGGTCTTTTCAATGATCGTATTGACCGCTTCGGAAACTGCTTGTTCGACTTCTTTGGTCAAAGATTCTCCGAACGATTCCATATCTGTTCCCTCTATTCCCCAGATATCAATCTGAGAAGGCAGAGGCATCTCCAGCAATGATCCGAGAGCAAGCGCCGTCGTGAGGTTCATATCATGAACTGAAACCATATTCCGTGTCGTCGAGATGTCATCGGTAGTCAAGTGATGAATTCTTCCCGGTATATTTTCCTTCGTCAGAATTGCATCGATAATGATCGCCCGGTCGTATCCAACGAATTCGTCGAGGAGACGGATGCCGCCGGCATAGATCTCTTTAACCTCAACCGTCTCGCTGCCGCTAAAATGCTTGAGAAGTTGTCTTGATGCTCTTATCCCTGCGCTGTCATCGCTCAGAATCGGGTTGCCCAGGCCTATGATAATGATCTTCTTCACTCTTTACGGTCTGCTCAATGTCTGAATAATTTTTCCCTGATCATTACGGATGTTTACTTGAAGCGCCAATGATCCGGGCATGGAATGAGTTGCACATGAAAGACATGGATCGTAAAGCCGAAAGGCCATCTCTATCTGGTTGAGCACACCTTCTCCGATGATTTTGCCTTTTGTAATAAGTTTCTCCGCTGCACGAGAGATCGACATCGAAATTGGCGCGTGATTGTTTGTGGTACCGACGATCAAATTCACTTTCGTCAGAATACCTCGGTCATCACATTCGTAATGGTGTGTAAGCGTACCACGCGGCGCTTCAACAGATCCGATTCCCACTCCTGTAATTTTTTCGGGAATACGCCGGACTTCCGGCGAAGTAATCTCCGGATCGACGGCAAGCTCCAGCATGCGTTCTGCGGCATACAACAGCTCGATCACTCGCGCCCAATGCATTGCGAGACGGTAGTGTATCGGCTGATACCTGTCGTTTATTTTCTTCGACCCAAACGTTTCATACATACGAACAAAGTGCTCTTGAGCTCTCGGTGTGGCCATGCAATCAGAAACATTCAATCGTGAGAGCGGTGTAGCGGTATAGACTCCGCTGTCAATACCATCCACAAATCCCTTCCAGCCGATTCTTTTAAGGTATGGGAACTTCATATATGTCCATGACTCGACATGTTCTTCGATATGCTGCAAGTACTCGGATGGATGATACTTTACGAATTCATTCCCGTCCGGATCCACAATGCGAACCAGCCCGTCATAGAAGTTTACTCGATTTAAAGAGTCGACTGTACCCATGGAATATGTCTTATGCAGAAATAAATCGGATATCATTAAATCCCGATACATCGAATTTTTCAGGACGATGTCGTCGAACACCTGCAATGTGAAAAGGGCAAAATCAACATTCTGTCTCGCAATGGCCTCAATCTCTTTCCTTTCTACCTCGGAAACCGATTTGCTCCATCCTCCCGGCTGACCTGCTGCCGGGTGTATACCGCGGCCGCCAATCATTTCTATTACGTGATGATTTCTCTTCCGGCATTCAATAACCTGTTTCCCTATATCAAGTCCGACTTTCCGAATGACGCCGAGGATGTTTCTTTCTGTTGATGGAGCTTCAGATCCCACGATAAAATCCGGTCCACCCAATGCGTAAAAGTGCGTTGTATGGTCTGTAACATAGAATGCGCTGTAGAAAAGCTCGCGGACTTTTTTTGCAGCGGGAGGGGGTTCTGCTGCAAAGAGCGCGTCCAATGCTTTGACGGAAGCCATGTGATGTGCTTCCGGGCAAACGCCGCAGATTCGATTTGTGATCGCCGGCATATCTTCCGCCCGGCGGCCGACACAGAATTGTTCAAACCCGCGCAATTCGGGAACCTGAAAATACGTCTTGGCCACATCGCCTTCCGGCGTAAGGAATATCTCAATTTTGCCGTGACCCTCAAGCCGTGTGATGGGATCAATTGTTATTCGTTTCAAGTTCCGATCCCTCCCAGGATAGAATCGGGCAAACTTGCTTTGTAGAACGTACCGGCAGCATCGGGGATTTCAGATATAATTTCATCGACATGCGCGGCAATTTCATCCTCGGGGATATCCTTAAGGCCGCTTATGTCGATCATCGAGCCAAGCGCCCCGATCATTTTCGCTCCCTGATCTTTGATGCCTTCCGGAGTCCCATAGCAGCCGATGCATGGCATATTGACCTTCGGACAAAGTGCACCGCAGCCGTTGCGTGTCGCAATGCCCATGCAAACGATACCCTGCTCTAATAGACACTTCTCGCGGTCTGGAATGATTTCATAATTTCTATGGAACTTTTTGATTTGCTTGTCCTCTTTTTTCCGAGTACACTCATCGCACACGGCAGACGTTCCGCCTCCAAGAACGCTTCCTTTTTCCGGAAGAGGCTTGCCCGACAGAATCAGATCGATCACGTTGATGATCTGGTGCAGTTCGGGCGGGCAGCCGGGTATAAAGTAGTCGACGCTCGTCACCTGTGCGAGAGTTTTTACTTTTTTCAGGAAATTGGGAATAGTCAAAATCCCCTCGTCAACAACTGTTTCCGTACGAGGGATGACTCCTGAAGAATTTGAAGTGGATGGGTTGTCGAGATAAATTGTTCTGAAAATTTCCTCGCGAGTAGAAAGATTCGCTAATCCAGGAATACATCCTTCGCCTGCACACGATCCAAATGCGATAAGAAGTTCGGACTTCCTCCGGAGAAGATGCGCCATCTCTTCATTTTCGTCCGTACGAATGGCGCCGTTGAATAACGTAAGAGCGATGCTTTTATCGGGCAGCGCCTCGATTTCCGTTTTTTTAGTATCGAGAAGAACCGGACAAAACACAAAGTCAAACACCGCGTCGATATCAAGAATTTTTTCCTGAATATTTAACAACGATATCTCGCAGCCGCCGCAAGACGATGCCCCGTACATGCTGAGTTTTGGCTTCTGTCCCATGCTCATTTCTTCAATTGATAAATACGATTCTGATTGTACCGATTGTTCACTCAGTGTTCATAATGAGGCCGACCAAACACTTCTCATGAGACACCATAATCAATTCCTGCGTGTCTTTTGGTGAACGTTAAGCAACCTCCCCCGCTCCGAAAGTTCATTGGAAGGTATATGTGCAGATATAGAGCCTGCATAAAGCGAGTCCTGCTGGATTTCACTGGATTCTATCTTGAATTTACCCAACAAATCCAAGACTCGTTGGCTCATTTGAGAGAGATCCTCCGTTACGCGCGCCATCTCCTGAACACCACTCGATGTTCTGTTGAGTCACGACGTTGATCGCTTCCAGGCTCTTAGCAATTTGTTCCCCCGTTGAAGATTGTTCTTCAGTTGTCGAAGCCATCTGGGTAACAACTTCGACCACTGCACCGCTGATTTCTACAATTCCATTGAGCATAATGCCTGCCTGCTCAGCATGCTCAATCCCATCCTCAACGGCGCTGATTCCTTGTTCAAGATACGATACTGCAGATACACTTTCCTCCTGAATCTTCTTAATTTTCGATGCGATTTCTTTCGTAGCTTGCATCGTACGTTCGGCGAGTTTTCGTACTTCGTCTGCAACCACAGAAAACCCCCGACCATGTTCACCGGCTCGTGCAGCCTCGATTGCAGCATTCAACGCAAGCAAATTAGTTTGGTCGGCGATATCATTAATCACGCCGACAATCTCGCCGATTTGTTCACTCGAAGAATTAAGAGAAAGAATCGATGCCGTGAAATTCTGGACGGAACTCCCGATATTGCGAACAGAAGTGATCGTATTCTTAACGGCTTCCCCTCCTTGATCGGCTACATTTTTGGATTCGCGGACTGTATCGGCTAAAATGGCTACATTCCTTGCGTTTTCTGAAACAGTGTGCGCCATCTCCTCCGTGGCAGTAGCGACTTCCGAAGCTTGAGTACTATGTTCCTCGGTTCCTGATGCCATTTGCTCCGTACTGGATGACATTTTCATTGTGGCACTTGCTACTGCATTCATTGCCAGCGAAACCTCACACAGGGTAGCATCGATATTCGCAACCATGGAATTGAATGCTTCTCCCAGTTCGCCGATCTCACCATCGCTTTTAATACGGACTTTCTTTGTCAAATCACCCTGAGCAAAGGATTTGGACGAAGTCAAGATTTCACCCAATGGTTTTTTAGCCACTTTGTCAAAGACAACAAAGATGGCTACTGCTATAAGAATACATGAGAGAAAACATGCCCCAAAGAGAGTGTACCAGAGATAGTTAGATGAAGCTTGAATATTTTCTGTAGATCCTGAAACACCGAAGATGGCGGCTAATTCACCATCCTTTTTGTTGGGAAACGGGTCAATACCATTCGCATTATGACACATACGGCAACTGCTCTGAATTCGTGCAGGGCTGAACGCATATAATCGGGTTTCACCGTCATAAACAACTTCCTTAGTAAAAACTTCACGGTTTATATCGGACTCAAATATTCCTTCTGCTTCGCTTATGAGAGCCGATTGCACGCTTCCATCAGTAGTGTGTCCATTCACTATTCTGTGGAATTCCAATCCTTTGCTCTTCGCAAATTCAGCAGCAGAACTATGAACGGAAAAGCGGGATGTTAAAGCAAGAGTTGTCAGTTCATTTTGAAATTCGTCCGAAAGTGTATGCGTCTGTCGTACAACCCATAGAGTAGACATAAGAACAAGTACTGCAAGAACAATCGCGACGGGCAGAAATATTTTCATTCTTAAATCAAGATGTATCATAGTAGCCTCTCTCATCATTGGTTGTGTAAAAGCAAAAGTAGAAATTGTTTTAATGAAATGCAATACTTTTACAAGCAAAGTTGAGGCCTATTTAAATCGGGTAAAAGTTTGCTCTTAGACGGATGAGATAAGGTTATGCTTAGCGATCGACTTCAATTGCAGGATTACTCGCAGCATAACAGGAGAATAAATTTCTGATTATCTTCTTTTTCCGCATAAGAAAATTATTATTGTGTGAAATAAGTCGTGTGAGCAGACTAAGAGCGAATATTTGAAAAGTAATTCGGTGTTTACAGCAAATTGAAAAGCCGTCCGGAATCCTTCTTGTTCGCAGTAGCGGCATGCATTCAAATGTTATTGAATATTGCATGCGCTTTAAATTCCCGAGTAAGCTCAATGAGACCACTCCCCTCCTCATTACCGAGCGTAGCTCAATTATTCATCAGCATCAGCATCGGCATCTTCCCCGGATGAATTTATTTTGATAAAAGCAGCATGCCGCGGGGGCGGGCAGGATGATCCGGTTCCTTTTATGGCTGCCCACAGAACTTCGTTGAACGCTGCCTCGGGAGCACGGTCTTCTTTTCCAAAATCGAATTCTTCGCTCTTTTGCTGCCATTCATTCATTGCCGTATTTTTTTCGAAGAGATCAACCTGTGCGGGAATCGCTTGAAATGCGGAGCTATTGATAGTATCGCTGAAACATCGCCAGAGCGGTTCCGCAGCGGCATCGTATTGACTCATCGGAGGCAATCCAAGAATAAGTTCGATTGTCCGCAGTACGCCTGATGTGGAGTACATGGAATGATCTACGAAATGCCGTTTCACGAAGCCGCCGGCAACATAAACCAAGCTCCGGTGCGCATCGACATGATCGGGACCGTTTTGCGCGTCATCTTCAAGTATGAAAACGACGCTTTCGATCCAGATGCTGCTGTGACTCAGATAATCGACAAAAAGACCTACCGCAAGATCATTGTCGGCAACTTCGGCTATGGGTGTCGGGCGTCCTAATTTAAGTCCCTCGGTATGATCGTTTATGAACCGGAGCGTGTTAAGATGCGGAACTGCTCCTGCCGCAAGGAGCGAATCAAAATCACGCTTCCATTGCCGGAACCTGATTGTGTCCATCACCGTTTGATCCCAGCTCGTATAATACGTACAGAAATGTTTTTCAAGGACAGGAATATTCGGTTTGTAGTCGTCGGCAAATTCTCCGTAGGTGCGGTAGCTCACGCCTGCCCTTTTACAGAAGTCCCAGATAAAACCGTTTTTATTATTCGCAATTTTGCGGGTTCCCTCGGCATCATACGTGCCGCCGCGTCCGCCGTAATTCGTAGGCCAGTTTTTTTCAAGATAGTCGGTTGCATATGCGCCGAGGCTCCAGTTATGTCCGTCGGCGCTCACTTCTCCGTCGACATAAAAATTATCGCACAGAACGAATTCTTTTGCAAGCGCATGCTGGTTTGGCGTTATTTTTTTCCCAAAAAGCACAAGGGAAGAATCGTGGTTTCCCTCGGCCACATCGCCCAGCACTTGATCGTATGTCCGGTTTTCTTTGATGATATAAAAGACATATTTGATCGGTGATGGGTCACCCACTTTCGAAGGAATAGGATTTCCAGATGCACCGGCGCTCCGGATTTCTTTTTCTTTCGTGTACGGCGTATTTCTATAAACCACCTGCGAGTAGGTCGAAAGTTGTCTTTCACCGGGAACAGGAATCAAGCTGAGGCGGCCCTTGAACAAGCTGCCGATATATTGCTCCTTCTCGGGTGCAGAAATTCCCTTTTGATATTCGACGGCTGTGCGTTTTTTCATCGGATTGGGCCCGCGCGGATCGGGAAGCGAAGAAAATCCTTTTCCATTTGCTACAAAGATAGTATTTCCGACAACCTTTACGCAAGTCGGATACCAGCCGGTTGGAAGGAATCCCTTGCTCCTGCTGCGACCGGGAACACTCACATCGAATACCGCAAGACAATTATTATCTGCATTGGCAATAAATAACGTTTTTTCATTTTTGTCGAGCGCTATGCCGTTCGTAGTCGATCCGCTTGGTGCATCAGGGTATAAAGCTGCATTCAAAGTTTCTATCACTTTACGCCGCCGTGTGTCGATGACCGAGACCGAGTTGTCATTTGCATTCGCCGCATACAGCAACGAACCCATTGCATTCAGAAGCAATTCGTTCGGATGATCACCCACCGTCACGGCATCCATCAAAAGCATCGTTTGTGTATCGAAGATGACCACTTTATTGCAGCCCCAGCATGATGCATAGAGCAGCTTTTTGTCGGGAGAGAGAACGCAAGTATATCCTTCCCCATCAAGGGGAAATCGGTTGAGCACCTTTTTTTCTTTCACATCGATCACATAAAGTGAATTGTTTTCTTTCGTGACCGTGTACAGGATGTGCCTTGAGTCGTCGAGGGCCATTCCGGCAATCGAGATCTTTTCCGGCCACGGTTTTCCAAGAACGATACTATCACGGAAGCAAAATTTTTTGCTATGTACATCAAAACGCATAACATAATTCCCGTTGCCGCCTGATGCGTATAAAGTTTTAGAGTTGCCGCTCCAGGCAAGTCCCAGCCATGCGACACGCACTTCTTTTGTGTCCGTAATTTTTCCGGCTGCAATATCGATGAGCTGTATGCTTTGCGTGCCTTGCCCGTTGTTTGTTACGGCAATCATTTTCCTATCGGGCGAGACGGCCATATTGAGAGGAAGATCGCCGAGCGGCAAATTCTTTCCAATGACAGTGATTGCCCAGCCGTTGGGAAGAAAAATTTTATTTTTTTCAATTTGATCGATTGTTTGCGAATGGAGATTTGCAGCAAGAATAATCAAAAGAAGAAATAATTTTTTCATAAGGCCCTCATGCTTCAATGCAGTTACTCTTCAACAAAAAAATGAAATCCTTTTATACGCATAAGGTAGGCAAATACGGGGCTATTTGTCAAGCCGGAAAATTGTTAACTGCTCAGCATATTTTAAAATAATTGTTTTTATCCGGTATTCAATCCCCATTTTTGAGGAGGTCCAAGAAGTTCATTTGATGGTAGGATAGACATTCTTGCCCGCGTTTAAGATGGAGCCCATCTAAAAGATGGACTCCATCTGACCATCTGACAGCATATTGTACGCTCGTAGGGACGTATGGCCATGCGTCCTTACAGAAAATATGATGATTGTCGATGGATTAAACGGATTTGGACAATTTCTTCAAGAGAATTGCATCCTGACTATATTGCGGCTGCCGACTGGTCAACTTGTGCTTCAGGAAGATATATACGAAATGTTGTTCCTTTTCCTACTATGCTTTCAACCGTAATAAATCCGTTATGTCCTTTGACTATTCCCGCGACAATCGATAGTCCCAATCCCGTTCCCTTGCTGATTTCTTTTGTCGTATAGAATGGTTCGAATATTTTTTCGATTTTTTCCGAAGGAATACCGATGCCCGTATCTGAAATCGACCATACAACAAAAGATCCTTCGAGAGCATTCGGAATTGCATCGGCCATTGCCTTATTCACCTGTTCACAAGAAAGCTCGATGGTGATATGACCTCCATCCGGCATGGCGTCCTTTGCATTCATGATCAGATTGACCAATACCTGTCGAAGCTGAGTTGCATCACCAAGTACAACGGCCGCGGTATTCCGCAGATCGCTTTCAATCTCAATGTTGGACGGTAAAGTTTCCTTAAGTGCGGAGAGAGTGCGGCGCAAGAGATCGACAGCTTGCAGCGGCACATGTTTTCCCTCTACGCCGCGAACGAAGGCAAGTACTTGTTGAACGAGATTGATGCTGTGCTCGGCATTCAGTCCGATCGATGTCAATATGGACCGGCTGCTTTCATCATCATGTCTCCGTTTCAGCAATTCCGCCGCCATTTTCACTGGTACTAAAAGGTTTTTCAAGTCATGCGCCATACCGCTTGCAAGAGCACCAATACTTTCCGTCCTTTGGGCACGCAATTGTTTCGCTTCCAGTCGTTTACGTTCTGTCACATCGATGAGAACACCTTCGATATATCCTTGATCTGGGAACAAATTGCCGGAAAAAGATATGCACGCTTCCGTTTTATCGAAACGCCGAACCGTGACTTCGAAATTCTTCATTGTTCCCTGATTTTTTAACATGGTAAGAATCAGATTCCGATCTGCTGCCGGGATAGTCTCAAATATTTGTTTTACTTCCTCGGATGTTTTCACGCCAAACATTTGCAGCAATGCGCGATTTGCTTCCAGCACATCCCATGAATTTGACGAAAGCCGCACCATTCCGGCAAGTGAGTTCTCAAAAAGATTGCGATATTTCAATTCCCGTTTAGCAAGTTCCTCCATTTCACGCTGCTGGGCAATCATTTCCCGCCACTTATATATCCAAAAAACGCAGCCTGCAATAATGACCAGCATGAGTATTTTAAACCAGAGGGTTTGCCAAAACGGAGGCGCGATGATAACGCGTATCGAAGCCGCTTCTTCATTCCAAACCCCGTCGCTATTCGATCCCTTTACTCGAAAAACGTACTCCCCGCTGCTCAAATTCGTGTATGTCACGATGCGCCTTCCCGCATCCGTATGATTCCACTCCGTATCGAATCCATCCATCCTGTATGCATATTGATTGCTGCCGGGGGCGGCATAATGAAGTGAAGCAAATTCAAAGAGAAAAACATTTTCTTTATACGATAATTTTATTTCTCCTGTTTCCGTTATCGATTTTTCCAGAATCACATGCCCGTCTATTTCTTCTCCGGCAGAAACGGATTTGTTGAATATTTGAAAATCTGTGATCACGGTGGGGGCTTTATAGGGATTGTCTTTGATACTGTCGGGGAAAAAGGTGTTAAGCCCGTTAATACCGCCGAAATACATCTCGCCGCTGTGACTTTTATAGCACGCATTCACGCAGAATTCGTTGCTTTGAAGTCCGTTGCTCACTGTAAAGTTTCTTATTCTTTTTGTACCGGGAGTAAATTTTGAAAGTCCATTTTGAGTGCCAAGCCATAGGTTGCCGTGATCGTCTTCCGCAATCGATTGAATCGTATTGCTTGGAAGTCCGTCGGAGACCCGGTAATGAGAAAAAACGTTGTTCACTCGGTCGAATTTATTAAGTCCGTCGGTCGTTCCCAGCCACAACATTCCCGAATTATCTTCATGAATACATAAAATTTTATTGCTGCTTATGCTGTTCGGATCGTTGGAATCGGCCTGGTAACGTGTAAACTGATTTTTTTCTCTATCAAATTTATTGAGACCGTTGTTTTCCGTTCCAATCCATAATGTGCCATTCCTGTCCTCACAAATCGACCACACATAATTATCGCTAAGGCTCTTTAAATTTTGGGGATCCGTTAAGTAATGTATAAATCTATTTTTCTTGCGATCATACCGGTTGAGTCCTCCCCCGTAAGTTCCGATCCAGATAAAACCAAGCCTGTCTTCACAGATTGAAAACACGACATTATTCGTCAGGCTGTTCGGATTAGTCAGATCGGCGCTATAGCGAATAAATTTTCCCTTCGCTCGATCGAATTGGCACAGCCCGGAATTCGTTCCAATCCACAGTGCGCCGGATCGATCTTCACGGAGAGCCCTGACGGTATTATCATTGATACTATTCGGATTATTTGGATCAGACCGATAATGGGTAAAAAGATTTTTCTGTCTATTGTATTTATTCAGTCCCCCGCCTTCTGTTGCAAGCCAGAGTATCTTTTCTCCCCCATCGTTGGTTTCATAAATCGACGATATAATGTTGCTGCTTAAGCTGTTGGAATTATTAGATTTTTTTCTATAGTGCGCAAAATTTGTGGTTCCCCTGTCGTATTTATTAATGCCGCCGTAATCGTTGCCGATCCAAAGAGTGCCTGAACGGTCTTCATAAATGAAGAGAACTAAATTGTTGCTCAAACTAAAAGGATCGTCCGGACTGTTTCTATAATGGATAAACTGTTTTTTCTCCCTATCAAAAAGATCTAAGCCGCCGTCCGTTCCGATCAAAAGAGAACCCGATCGGTCTTCATAAATTGACCGAACGACATTGTTGCTTAAACTAAACGGGTTGCCGGAATTGTTTCTAAAATGTATAAACTGCCCTTTATCGCGGTCAAACCGATCGAGACCGCCGCCCCCGAATCCAATCCAAAGTGCTCCATACCGGTCTTCAAAAATTCTATATGCACTGAGTCCTCCCAGACTGTGCGGGTTGTTCGAATCGTGCTGGTAATGGATAAAACAGTTCTTTGCGGGATCAAATCGATTTAAACCGGTGAATGTTGCCGCCCAGAGAACGCCTGATTTGTCGATGTAAATACAGGAAACGAAATCGTCACTGATGCTGTGAAGATCTTTGGGATCGTGCTTATATCGAACGAATTGCTTTTTTATAGGATCAAATTGATTGAGACCGCCGTAATATGTTCCTATCCAGAGTTTACCCGACGTGTCTTCACATATCCATTGAACCATATCGCCGCCCAAACTGTTGGGATCGTTGGGATCATATTTATAATGAATAAACCTTTCTTTTTCCCTGTCAAATTGATTGAGTCCCCCATCCGTGCCGATCCATAGAATTCCGCGTCGATCTTCATAAATGAACCGAACTTTATTATTACTTAAGCTGTATGGATTGCCGATTTCGGATCTGTATATTTTAATCTTATAGCCATCATACCTGTGCAGTCCATCATACGTACCGAACCACATAAATCCCTTGCTGTCCTGCGATATACAAAGCACCGATTTTTGTGACAGGCCTTCATACAAATGTTCAAATTTGATGTCATCCTTCTGGGGATAAAGACCTGCTGATACGATGACGATAGCTATGGATATTTGAAGAAATCTTTTCACTCTTTTATTCCTCGTTCTGAATGCTTTTTTTATCGCAGCTAGCGGCTTATAAGACAAAGACACACAACTCTCTTCACAAGACTATTTCGCGAGACTCGATTTTGGAATGATGGAAAGTCCAAAACAATACCTGCAGAATATTGCACATATACTGAAGCGCTTCTTCGAGGTTTTCTTGAGACGCAGACAAGAATTTATGAATTGAAAGTAAAAGTCTCGTATCCGTCACGGAAAAAGAGAGAATTCCCGCAAAATCGTTTCTTTATCTATGTCTTAAGGGTCATATTTTTTCATGCTCAGGAAGGACATTTTTCTCATCCGGCATGAGTTCATTGTAGGTATTGTAGTTCAAGATAATTTCATAGTCAAGAGATATTTGATATCACTTCAAATGTTTATGGCTCATTGAGAAATAAACCGGAAAATGAGTCTGAAAAAATCCACACTGTGGTTTGCGATATCTTCCCCCTGCAATCTCTAATATTTTACCGGTTCAGATTGCCGACATTTGCTTAAAATAATGCCAATTTTTAATAAATGAACGGGACTTCATGATTTGAGATTAAAGGCCATGAATCTGACTCAGAAGGGAACTGAATTCCTGCTAAACAGACTTTTCGTCTGCGTTTTCAGGAATTGAATCTTAGCAGGTCATCACCGGACGTTTTTATTGTGATCAAAATGATGAGTCATCTCATACTCCAGCTCCGGGTCTATCTTCTGCTGCTCTATTTTCTTTTCCCGCACCATGAGTTCCTCGTGATGGGCCTGGAGATATTCGAGTTCCTTTTTACCGTACGACAGGCGTGTAATGATGACAAAGAGCACCGGAACAATGAGAATCGCAAGCGTCGAAGCAGCGATCATGCCGCCGAGGACAGTAAATCCGATTGTATTCCTTGCAACCGCCCCCGCTCCAGTTGCGAATGCAAGCGGCAGAACGCCTAAAATAAAGGCCATAGATGTCATGATAATGGGACGCAGTCGCAGTTGAACGGCCTCCAGCGTGGATTCGATAAGTTCCTCTCCGCGGTCGACACGTACTTTAGCAAACTCAACAATAAGAATGGCATTCTTTGCAGAAAGTCCAATCAAAGTTATGAGTCCTATCTGTGCGTACACATTATTCGTAAGCCACGGTAAACACATGAGCAGCAGGATGGCGCCAAAAGCGCTGATAGGTACCGGAAGCAATACGGAAAGAGGCACAGACCAGCTTTCGTAGAGTGCGGCCAGAAAGAGGAATACAAACGTAATAGAGAAGATGAAGATATAAATAGTAACCGACCCGGCTTTTATTTCTTCATAGCTCAATCCGGAAAACTCGTACGTATATCCCCGCGGCAAAACCCTTGCCGCTGTCGCTCTCAGAGCGTCTATTCCCTCGCCGGTGCTGTATCCCGGCGGAGTGGAACCATCTACTTCTGCAGAGCGAAAAATATTGAAATGTGTTATCAGGGGCGGCGCTTCCGTAGCTTTGTAACTGACGAATGTACTGAAAGGCACCATTTCCCCGCGCTGGTTGCGCACATAGTACTTGTTAAGGTCGGATATCAATGCGCGATAAGTTGTATCTGCCTGCACCACGACATGGTACGTCCGGTCGTACAGCGTAAAGTTATTTATAAACAGGCTGCCCATAAACGCCTGCAAACTTGTAAAGACATCTGCAATATTGACTCCCAGCTTTTCACATTTTTCACGATCCACAGTAAGGTCATAACTTGGCGTGTGCGCACCGTAATAACAAAATGCCGTCGAAATTGCCGGATTTTTATGCGCCTCGGCAACGAATTTTTTTACGACCGTTTCAAATGCATGCACATCGTCGCTCGTGCTCCCCTGCTCGATCTGCATGCTGAATCCCGCAGCCTGTCCTATACCGCGGATCGGCGGCGGCGGAATGACGACGATATTGGCATTGTCAATGCCTGCTGCGGCAATGCGCTTCCTCAGTACAGTCATTATTCCGGGTATTTGTTCCTCCGGTTTTTTTCGCTCCTCCCATGGTTTGAGCATGCAAAAAATACTGCCCGAATTGGATGTGGCCCCAAAGGTCAATATGTTCAGGCCGGATATGGCCGAGAAGTGATTCACTCCGGGTGTGGAACCGACGATCTCCATAAGTTTCGTAATAACTGCAACGGATTGCGTTGTAGAAGTTCCTTCAGACATTTGATAGGTAACATATAACCGTCCGTCATCTTCAGACGGAATAAAACCCGACGGTTTCTTCTTGAACAAAAAAACTGCCGCAATACAAATACAGAGAAGTAAAATGACGATATATTTTGACGCTTTGATGCTGCGCTTTACAGTGTGAACATAGTCATTTGTAAGGGTTTCAAACCAGCCATTGAAACGATAGAAAAACCTGCCCAGCCATCTTGAATTTTTACTTATATGCGACGGCTTAAGCAAAAGCGTGCAAAGCGCCGGCGTTAACGATAATGCAACGAAGGCAGAGAGCATGACTGAGATTGCGATGGTGATGGCGAACTGCTGGTACAAACGTCCGATGATGCCCGGTATGAATCCTACAGGCACGAATACGGCTGCGAGAATGAGCGCGATGGCTACAACAGGCGCTGAGATATCTTTCATGGCCCGGTAGGTTGCCTCTTTCGCCGACAGGTGATCCCGATCGATGTAATGCTGCACAGCTTCGACGACAATAATAGCATCGTCCACCACAATGCCGATGGCAAGCACAAAGCCGAACATCGTGAGTGTGTTGATTGTAAACCCGAGTGGTATAAAAAAGCAGAATGTGCCTAAGAGCGAAACAGGAATGGCAAGGATAGGGATGAGCGTGGATCGCAGGTTCTGAAGAAACAGAAAAACCACGAGAGCAACGAGTCCTAACGCCTTTAACAATGTTTCCATCACTTCCTGCATGGAAACTTTTATAATTGTAATTGACTCAAACGGCACTGTATAATCGACATCGGCAGGGAAAGATTTTTTCAGTTGCTCCAAAGTGGCGTAAACGTTATTTGCCGTTTCAAGTGCGTTGCTTCCCGGCGTCTGATAGATGAAGATAATCGAAGCCCGTTTTCCGTCGACAAATGAATTGCTGGAAAAAGTAAATTTACCCAGATCCACCCTTGCCACATCTTTGAGATACACAAGTTCACCGGTGGATGGAATAGTCTTAACAATAATTTTTTCAAATTCGGCGGCTTTTTTCAACTGGCCGTTGACAAGAATGCCTAATTCAAACGGCTGGGAATTTTGTTGAGGAGGAGCGCCCGCAGAGCCGGCTGCAACCTGAACGTTTTGCGCATTCAACGCGGCAATGATATCCTGCGGGGTAAGGCTGTAGGCAGCCAACTTTTCCGGATTCATCCAGACACGCATGCTGAAGTTGTCCGTGCGCGTATAAACATCACCGACGCCCGGCACGCGGAGCAATGCATCTTCGATAAATATATTCGTATAATTATCGAGGAATGTAATGTTGTGAGTTCCCTTCGGCGAAAAAACGGCTACCTGCATAAGCATGCTGGGATTGCGCGCGCGCACCGTGAGACCAAGACGGCTAACGACTGAAGGCAATAATGGCGTGGCAATACCCACACGATTCTGGACATTCAGTGCGGCAATGTGAACATTGGTCCCTACATTAAATGTCACGCTAATGCCCATCGACCCGGTGTTAGTACCTGGTGCTTTGCATATATTCCATGCCTGGAGTGCCGTTGACCTGCTCTTCGATGGGAGTTGCCACAGTTTGTTCCACCGTCTGGGCATCCGCGCCGGTATACTGTCCGCTTACCGAAACAGACGGCGGCGTTATATTTGGATATTGATCGACCGCGAGATTCTCTATACAGAGAATGCCCGATATCATTAGTACGATCGATATAACGATAGCGGTGACCGGCCTTTTGATGAAAGTATTAGCGATCATTCCTGAGCAGGCCTATGAAGTTCGCGTGCCTTTTGCAAATCGTACTCTAACTCAGTATCGATGTTCTGTTCCTCTACTCTTTTGGCTTTTTCCACTAATTCCTCATGATGAGCCTGCAGATAATCGAGTCTGTCACGGCCATACGATAATCGCGTGATGATGACGAAAAGCACCGGGACAATGAATATAGCAAGAGTAGTAGCTGCCAGCATTCCGCCAAGAACAGTAAACCCTATTGTTCTGCGCGCAATTGCTCCTGCTCCCGTTGAAAAAACCAGAGGCAAAACACCCAGGATAAATGCCATGGAAGTCATAACGATAGGCCGTAAGCGCAGCCGTACTGCTTCCATGGTGGACTTGATAAGTTCTTCACCGCGGTCGACGCGCACCTTTGCAAACTCCACGATCAGTATAGCATTCTTTGCAGCAAGTCCTATGAGCGTAATGAGTCCAATTTGCGCATAGACATTATTTGTAATACTTGGAAGTGTTGTAAGCGTAAAGATGGCGCCAAAAGCGCCGATAGGCACTGCCAGCAATACCGAAAATGGGACAGACCAGCTTTCATAGAGTGCAGCCAGAAAAAGAAATACGAAAGTGATTGAGAAAGCGAAGATATAGACTGTCATCGACCCTTCTTTGATTTCCTCATAGCTTAATCCCGAATACTCGTAGTCGTATCCCTCAGGCAAAACCTTCTTTGCTACATCTTTCAGGGCTTCTAATGTTTGTGTACTGCTGTATCCTGCGGAAGATGCCCCATCAATTTCGGCAGACCGAAAAATATTAAAATGCGATATCAGCGGCGCGGCTTCTGTCGGCTCGTAACTAATCAATGTTCCGAGCGGTACCATTGCGCCGGCCTGATTACGCACGTAATACTTATCAATGTCCGACACGTTCGCTCTGGACATCGTATCGGCCTGAATGACCACATGGAACGTACGGTTGTATGTTGTGAAATCATTTACATATATACTTCCCATATATGCCTGGATCGTTGTGAAGACGTCTGCAATATTGACTCCCAGCTTTTCACATTTTTCCCGATTGACTGTAAGATTGTAATTAGGGGTGTGGGCAGAATAAAAACTGTAAGCATGAGTAATCGCCGGATTCTTATTTGCCTCATCGACAAATCTGTTGACCACTTTTTCGAATGCGTGAATATCATCGTTGGTATTGCGCTGCTCGATCTGGAAACTGAAACCGCCCACCGACCCGACACCCGGAATAGGTGAAGGCTGAATAACCTGGACGCTAGCATTGTCAAGACCGGCATCTGCAATGCGTCTTTGCATCACACGGATGATGCCCGGAACCTGCTCGCTTGATTTGGAACGTTCGTCCCATGGTTTGAGCTGGCAATAAATAGTACCGCAATTTGAATTCGTTGCGTTGGTCACAACATTCAATCCGGACAATGCCGCGTAATGCCCGACACCCGGAGTGGATGAAATGACTGCCATAAGTTTGGTCATCACCACAACCGATTGGGCTGTTGAAGATGCCGGAGGCAATTGAAACGTTACGTAGAGATTCCCATCGTCTTCGGAAGGTATGAAGCCGGTTGATTTGTTCTGAAAGAGGAATATTGTTCCCACGCAAATGCAAATCAACACGATGACAACATATCTGGATACGCTAATGCTCTGCTTTACGCCGTCGGAATAGTTATCCGTTAGTTTCTCAAACCAGACATTGAAGCGGTTGAAAAACCGCCCCAACCAATGAGATTGAGAGATCGCAGCATTCTGTGACGGCTTGAGAAGGAGTGTGCAAAGCGCCGGCGTTAATGATAATGCAATAAAGGCAGAGAGCATCACTGATATCGCAATAGTGATGGCGAACTGCTGGTATAAGCGTCCTACAATGCCGGGTATAAAACCTACAGGCACGAATACTGCTGCGAGAATTAGAGCGATAGCTACAACGGGGGCCGAGATATCCTTCATAGCGTGATACGTCGCCTCTTTTGCCGACAAGTTGTGCTCGTCGATATAATGCTGCACTGCTTCTACCACAATAATAGCATCGTCCACCACGATGCCGATGGCCAATACGAAGCCGAACATCGTTAGAGTGTTGATCGTGAAACCGAGCGGTATGAAAAAGGCGAATGTGCCTAAAATCGACACAGGTATAGCGAGAACGGGGATAAGAGTGGATCGAAAATTTTGAAGGAACAAGAAAACCACGATTGCAACAAGACACAACGCCTGAAGCAATGTGCCGACAACTTCACTCATAGAAACCTTGACAACTGTAACGGATTCAAAGGGTACTTTATAGTCGACGTCGGTAGGAAAGGACTTTTTCAGTTGAGCCAGGACATTATAAATGCCCTTTGCTGTTTCAAGCGCATTGCTTCCCGGCGCCTGATAGACAAGCAGGCAGGAAGCCCGCTTCCCGTCGACAAATGAGTTGCTGGAAAAAGTGAATTTGCCAAGTTCAACTCTGGCCACATCTTTAAGGTACACCAGATCGCCGGTGGACGGGACAGTTTTAACTATAACATTTTCGAAATCAGAAACTTTACTGAGCCGTCCGTTGACAAGAATTCCCAATTCAAATGTCTGCGTTTTTTGCTGAGGGGTACGCCCGCGGAACCGGCTGCAACCTGCACATTTTGCGCATTCAATGCGGAAATAACATCCGTAGGAGTTAAATTGTAGGATGCCATTTTCTCCGGATCCATCCAGATGCGCATACTGAAATCGTCCGTAAATCTGCTGATGCTGCCCACGCCGGGCACACGAAGCAATGCATCCTGCACGAAGATGTTCGTATAGTTATCAAGAAACGTAATATCGTGGGTTCCCTGCGGTGCGTAGATAGACACCATCATGAGCATGCTTGGATTCAGCGCCCGGACGGTAAGGCCAAGCCGGCTCACTGCAGCCGGCAAGAGCGGTGTTGCAATGCTTACGCGGTTTTGAACATCCAGCGTAGCGATATCAATATCGGTTCCGATGCTGAACGTAACGTTCATCGACATCAAACCGTTATTCGTATTATTGCTTTGCATGTACTCCATACCCGGAGTACCGTTGACCTGCTGTTCAATAGGAGTAGCTACGGTCTGCTCGACGGTTAGGGCGTCCGCTCCAGTAAATTGACCATTCACCTGTACAACGGGCGGAGTGATTTGAGGATACTGCTCTATCGGCAGGCTAAGGATACAAATAATACCTGTGATCACCAATATAACAGAAATGACGATAGCAGTGACGGGCCTTTTGATGAACGTATTGGCTATCATGGGTTATTTCATTTTCCGATCAGAAAAGATTGCATTACAGGTCCTATTGAAAATCTATCGCACGTTTTATTTACTTCCGCTGCCTTTTCCAGTTTGTGCAGAAGTGCGGTCTGCCGATGGGGCTATGGGCGAGCCGTTATGCAGGGACTGTATTCCGTCGGAGACTATGACGTCACCCTCTTCGATTCCATTTTTTATAATCACATTAGGTCCCAATATTGCTCCAAGCTGTACTTTCTTCTGGAACGCAAATAGACGCGGATCCTTCGCTGCAGGGCGGTCTCCAGCCGCGTCGCCGCTGTTCGCCGTTACGCTGTCTTTGGCTACATAAACAAAATACTCTCCCATTTCTTCTACGACTGCTTTATTCGGTATAACCAATTGAGGCGTCGGATCTTGATTGTGTACTCGAACGACGCAGCTCATACCCGCCCGTAATTCGGATGTCGGATTAGGAAAAACCAGCCTGACTCTAATGGAGCCGGTCTGAGGATTCACTGCCCTGTCGATGACGGAAAGTCTTCCAATATAGGAATAGAGAGAATTGTTAGGCAAAATAAGCGTGAACAGGGAATCAATCGTCCGATGACGGGTATTTTGAATGCTGTTAAAAAAAGACAATTGTTTTTCGTTGATCAGGAAATCGACTCCCATGGGGTCATCCGTAGAAATAGTAATAAGTACAGTCTGGCCTACCGTCACTAAATCTCCGAGTTTTACCTGACTGAATCCTATCGTTCCATCGAATGGAGCGGTAATAATGGAATACGCCAAATTCGTGCTTGCGCTCTTTAATGCTTCCAATGCCGATTGATATGCATTTTTTGAATTTTCCAACGCAATCATTGCATGGTCATAAATCTGTTTTGCAACGGCCTTATTGTTATTGAGGTACTGATATCGGTCGGCATCCTGCTGCGCCTGTTTTAAATTTCCCTCCGCAACTTTAGCATTAGCGGCAGCCGTATTGTAGTTATCTTCGTAAATACGTCTATCGATATCGTATAATTTCTGTCCCGCCTTTACGTGACTACCTTCCTTAAAAAAAATCCCGGTAATGTAGCCCTGCACTTCAGGGAGCAGGTTCACCTGACTTAGCGCAACAGTTGTAGCTGTGTATCTGTCATAATATGTCACCGGCAGTGCTTTTACGGTGAACAGATTCACCGGCACAGGCGGTGGAGGAGGCGGCCCCTGTTTGCATGAAAAAAGAACAAGGCAACCGATGAGTGCTATGTTAAAGAGTGCTCTATTCATAATATTGTCCGTTGAAGTGCATTAATAATGAGAAGGGATTGCACCCATTGCTTTTTCCAGATCTATTTTGCTCGACAGAAGCTGGAAGAGGGCGTCGATATAGCCTATTTCCGCGCTTATCAGATTTGACTCGGCCACAAGGAGATTCAGATACGCGACCACTCCCTGATTGTACTGGAGTGAGACAACGCGGTAAACATTTTGTGCCCGCGATTTATTATCGTCCAGCAAGCGCAGGTTATACAGGTTGCTTTTATAATTAGCCAGCGCCGAACTGTACTCCGTGTAAATCTGCGACTTCAAATTCACTTCATCCCACTGCACAACCTGTTCCTGAAGTTTGGATCTCTGCACGCTTTCTACACGCGCAAAGCCCGTGAATATGGGAAAACTGAGAGACACTCCGAAATAAGAATAGGGATATGCGGTTTTAAAAAGAGTCGAAGATGAGGGACTTTCATATTCATAATAATAATTGTAAAAAACGGAGACCGAAGGAAGAAAGGAAAGTTCGTTCTCTATGGTTTGCTGATGCTGCAGTTCCTTTATCGTTTGAAGCTGTTGATACTCAATCCGGTTTTCGTATTGTAATTGCGTTGTCGTATCGGCATATATCTCCTGCAGCATTTGCGTCGTATCAAACGCCACGTTAAAGTTTTTTTCGGGAGGATAACCCATGAGTTGTTTCAAAGCGGCATATTCCGGCGCGACATTTTCGGCAGCTTGCTTCAGTTGTGCCTTTGAATTATTGAGGGTGATAACGGCTTGCTCATGATCCGTTTCATCGACGATTCCTCCCACATACTGGTTGTATGTATCCAAAATATTTCTGCCGAGGCGTGCGGTATCTTCTTTCAGTACATCGATCTCCTCGAGCGTAAGCAAGAGGTTATAAAATGATTTACTGACCGATGAGACGACGTATATTTTCATGCTGTCCGTAATTTGTTCGGCCTGCCTTGTAAACAACGAAGCGCTCGTCGCCGCATAGAGAAGCTGCGGTTGGAATATTGCCTGCGAGGCGGATAATTCCGGAAGAGCCGTATATGCAACGCCGGTGGGCGTTGGAACCGGCGGTCCTCCCGGCACAGGATTAGCGGCAAGCGTCATAGGCAGTTGATTGTAATGGATCATGCTGCCGATAAGATTTACCTGCGGCAGCCAGCCGGAGAGGTTAATTGCATTAGTGGTTTTAGCGATAGAAGTATTCAAGAGCGACCGATTCAGGCCGGGCTGGTGCTGCATTGCATAATGAATGCACTGCTCGAGTGTAAAAAATTGGGTCGAGTCGGATTTTTCTTCATTTTGGGAATAGACAAATACCGGCATACATACAATGACGGAAATGAAAAACAGCAATCGCCTGATTCTTTGTTTTGTTCCAACAACATTCAGTGCGGCTTTACGATGTTTTTTATCGCAGCGCAGCGGCGGGCAATCGTTTATTTCCGACCGTGATTTCACGAGTGGTATTTTCATGCGTTTGTTATCAGGCAATTTTCATAAAAAATTAAACCGGACAGTTTTATTGAGCAGCATAGATTCCGTTTTTCATGCATTCTGTCATCGTACCATTTTCGGTAGATTCATAGATTGATAATATCAGAGCGTTTCAAATCACTTAAATAAAGAACGGTTCAATTTTAAAAATGTTTCTTTTGTTCACAAGAAAACTATCAATGGGTCAAGAGAAGTATCTTCCCTATTTTGGGATAAAATTACCATATTACTGCCGAAACGCATCAGATGGAGTCCATCTTCAAGATGGGCTCCATCTAACAATATCGTTGATTTGATCGTTTAGAATTTGATGACTAAATTACGGTATGACAGATCGAGTACACAAAAAAAGCCTTAAGAGGACGGATACAAAGGGATACATTAATGCTGTTCATTTCAATGTATTCATTATACTTGCCGCAATTGCACTTTTTATTTTTAATTGCACGAATCTTCTTTTTACACAGGATGACGCCTATATATCGTTTCGTTATGCTGCAAATTTTCTTGCGGGTAAAGGATTGGTCTATAATGCCGGAGAGCATGTTGAAGGATATACAAATTTTTTATGGGTGATGATCCTCGCATTTTTCAAAGGAGTTTTCGGGCTCGATTTCGTGTTTTTTTCCCGGCTTCTCGGAGTTCTCTCAGGTTCCGTAATTTTCATACTTCTCGTTTTCCTTTTTAAACAATCCTTTAAAACAACGCCGCCGGTTCTTTTATTTTCATTATTCATCATGCTGTCGAGTAATTTATCGCTGCCGTATTGGGCAATTTCGAGCCTTGAGACCGCTGCGTTTTCTTGCATTGTACTCGTATCGATTGCAACAGAATATAAATATCCTCGTATCACACCGGCCTTGCTCATTATTGCAACGCTCCTGCGGCCTGAGGGTGTCATTATTTTTGCAGCAATATTTATCAATCGCTTTATAGCCGAGCGAAAAGTCCCCTGGTTTTTTAGTTTATTATATATTACGCCCCTCTTGCCTTTTATGGCATTTAAGATCTGGTATTATGGATCCGTATTCCCCAATCCTTTTTATGCAAAAAGCGGAACCGGTCTGGAATATATTAAAAGTGGATTTGAATATGCATGGTTTTTTGCACGATCCATTGGCGTCTATGGTATTGTTTTTTTAGCGCCATTGTTGGCAGTAAAAAAACTCTGGCATAGATATTCCTTATTGTATATTGTTGTCATGCTTTATACCATGTATATCGTCTGGGTAGGCGGTGATGTTCTTCCAGCCTATCGTTTTTTTGTTCCTGTTGTACCTATGCTCTATTTCCTTTTTGAGCTGTCCCTGATAGAATTCGCAGCGCTTCTTCATATCACTCCGAAGTACGCACAATTTGCCGTCCTTTTTGCTGCTGCGATATTTTCATACTTGTCTTATTTTCAGACACACGATTATATTTTTACATGCCGTGAAAGAGAGACAGGTCTCGGCGCTAAAATGAATTTTATGAGCACAATGCTGAAAACGCATGGCGGGCAGGAATTTTCGCTGGCTACAACAACGATTGGACTAATTGGATACGAACTTCTCGATCATCGAGTTATCGACTTGCTGGGCCTTACCGATAAATACATCGCCCAGCATCCGGAGACGGTTGAAGGCATCACTGCAAGCTGGAAAGAACGCCGTTTTAATTGCCGCTATCTGCTGGAGCAGCAGCCGACATACATTATGTTTTCTACAGGCTATAAACCATCGGCGCCTGCCGAAAGAGCGCTTTTCTTACATTCCGAATTTCGCCGCAATTATTCTACGCTGCCGTTCACACATAATAATTCATATTATCCCGTATGGAGACGAATGGGATCAGTGGATATTTCAAAAGATGTTATTCATCCTGACATCGAATTCGTGAATAAAATAAATGCAGGATATAATGTATTGAAAAAGCCTAACGCAGCTTTAATGAATTTTCAAGAAGCCCGCCGACGGTTGGGTGAGAGTTTTACTCTTCTCTTTTATGCAATCGGAGATTGCTACCTGCAAATGGACCAAATCGACAGCGCAAAATTCTATTTACAACAGGCATTATTATCGGATTCTCTTTGTGTTGAGGCAAGAATGGAATTGCTTGAAATTGCCGATAAGGCGAACGATCTGAAGGAATTTCTATCTCAACAAGCGTTCTTGAAAAAAACATCACCCTGGCTTCTTGATGACAACACTATGACACCTTTTTGAGTCGAGCGCATCATGAGAGGTTTCTTTATATTCCGCGTGAGGGCTGCTGCTGCGTCAGGCAATGTAAGGTTCCCTGGCCCAGCACCAGATCGACTGCATGGATTCCTATCACTTTCCTGCTGGAAAAGAGTTCCGAAAGAATCCCGAGGGCTTTTCGATCATTCGGATCGTTAAACGTCGGAACAATTACCACGTTATTGCCGATATAAAAATTAGCATAGCTCGCCGGAAGCCTCTGCCCGTTGAAAGAGAGAGGCGCCGGCATAGGCAGAGAAATAGCGCCTAATTTTTCACCATGTGCAAGCCGGATTCCCTGTAATCGCTCTTTGTTTTCCTGCGTCGGTTTATAATTCACATCCGCCGGGTTCGTTTCTTCAGCCATCACAACCGTTGAAGTATTGACAAACCGGCATATATCATCAACATGGCCGTGTGTATCATCGCCGGCGATCCCGCTTCCAAGCCATACGACCTTCTCGGCGCCGAGATATTGCTTGAGCATTCCTTCATAATCCTCGCGTGTAAATCCCGGATTGCGTACCTGTATATCCGGATGCAGCAAGCATTCTTCAGTCGTCAGAACAGTTCCATTTCCGTTGACATCGATGCTCCCTCCCTCCAATTCCACTTCTTCTCCTTTATACATCACCGGCACTGCTGGAAGTTTCAGCGCATTCGCTGCCAGAAGATGAACCTGATCGTCTTTTTTCCAGTCCGGGTATTTAGACCATGCCCGGAACCGGAATCGCAGCACAGCAATATCGTTCTCCGGACTGCGCCGTGTAAAGATGGGACCCATATCGCGCGTCCATCCGCGATTTGTAGAAAATCGGAAAAATTCAATCCGTTGAAGATCTGCGCCTTGCTGTTTGAGAATCAGTTTCACTTTTTTTTCGTGTTCTGCCGACTGCACAATAATGCGGACGATTTCCCCTTCCGATAATTTTTTTGCCATCTCAGCAAACACCCATGGTATCGGTTCGAACTTCCCTGCCCAATCGTTCCGATTCGTAGGCCAGCACAGCCATGTAGCATCATGGCGTTCCCATTCTGCCGGCATCCGATACAGTGATGTCTCATTCGAAATATTCATTTCTTTTTCCATTCCTCTTCCGAAAGAAATCTTTGCAATACACCTTCGTACTTGTCGACACGCCGGTCGCGGAGAAACGGCCAATTGCGCCTGATGTCTTCTTGATGTTTAAGGTCGACCGAAGCAATCAAGATTTCTTCCTTATCCGCGGACGCTTCTGCGAGTATAGCTCCCTGTGGATCGGCAATAAAAGAACTTCCCCAAAATTCTATACCTGGCGAATCCGGGAAAGGCTTTTCAAGCCCGATCCGGTTTACTGCAGCGACATACATTCCATTTGCTATAGCATGGCCGCGCTGCACGGTCTGCCATGCATCGAGCTGAGCTTTACCCTGATCCGCTTTCTCTTCCGGATGCCAGCCTATTGCAGTCGGATAAAACAACACCGAAGCGCCGAGCAGCGACGTAATGCGCGCGGCTTCCGGATACCACTGATCCCAGCAAATGAGTGTGCCGATCCGTCCGTATTTTGTATTAAACGCCTGAAATCCGAGATCACCTGGAGTAAAATAGAATTTTTCATAATATGCAGGATCATCAGGAATATGCATCTTCCGATACACACCCGCCAACGAACCGTCTGAATCAAGAATGGCTGCGCTGTTATAATAGATGCCCGCCGCTCTACGTTCAAAGACCGGAACAATAAGAACAACCCGATGTTTTCTGGCAATAGAGCTTAATGTTTTGGTTGTAGGACCGGGAATCGTTTCTGCCAGATCGAAGAACTTCGCGTCTTCCTGCTGGCAAAAGTACTGGGAACGGAACAGTTCCGGAAGACAGATAACCTGTGAGCCCTTTTTTGCCGCTTCACCAATACGATCAATGGCTTTTTTTAGATTGGCGCCGATATCATTTGAGACCGACATTTGAATCAGTCCGATAGTGAATTTTTCAGTACCCTTGCTTTTCTTATTCATCGATAATCTCTCAATTATTCTCTATCAAAATAGCGAAAAATCCCTCAACAATAAATCGGCTTTTTTTACAATCCGTAGATGGCGCTGCAATTCTGCATGTTTTCTCGCTCAGAGGATCCGCTTGCGAATATGAAAAAACCGCCGGGAATGATCTGCTTTTTTGGAGGAATTGGGGAAATTGTTCCCTTACCGGATCAGCGACGATGGGGACGTTCAAGGCTATCTGCAGGATAATGTGCCTTCATGGAATCGCGCATTGCTTCACACCACGCTGCCATTACGGTTTTTTGATCTTCGGAGAATTTTGCATCTCGATGTATGAGGAGATACGATCCCAGCGGCATATCGCCTTTTTGTATTTCATTTTCTATCGACTTGAATTTTCGATATTGTTTACGCGGAGGATAGGAAACGAATTCATCGAAATTTAATTCATGCTTCCCTTCGGTAATATGATGATTCATCCACCATCCGACAGGTTGAACATTTGCATACCATGGATACCGTGTATTGTTGCTGTGACAATCATAACAGGATTGCTGGATGACCTGTTGGGTGTTTGCAGGCACAGGAAATGCGGCAAATATTTCTTGAGCGCTGGATTGAAGGGCAATATTCCGTGCAGGCTGCACGAACTGAATTCCCGCAAGAGCGGCAATAAACACGAGAATGACTATTTTTATCCAGCGTTTCATTAGGAATCCTTTACTGTGCTGTTTATATAACACGATTCTGCAATAAAAGAATCCCAATACACAAGAAACGAAAGCTTATTTTAGAAACGGAGTATTTGATAGCGAGAAGTAAACTGTACAATTATTTCTTAATACTAATCCGACTAATCCGTTGCTACTTCTCGATCTATTGCTTCTGCAACCGCATCGTACCATTCGATTTTATCAAGAATCTTATCGATGACTTTTTGTAATTCTTTTTCCCGAAGTTTACGCCCGACAGTTTCCTCTGCAACGGTTTGCACATCACCAACCGTAACGTAATAGATGTGTTTGCGTGAATCCATAAGTATTATCCCCTTTATTCTTGATAACTGATATGAACTGATTTTTTTCTTTTGCTATTTGCTTAGACTTTTTTGTTTTAGTCTTTGGCAAGTCTGACAGCATCATCAATGGCTGTTTCAAAAACAGTTTCGATATCAAAACCGAGTCCTTCTTCCAATCCATCTTTTACCAGAAGAAGTTCTGAATCTGTTAGTCTGCGATTTATTCTTTGCTTGGCTTCTGCTTGAACCCAACCAACATTAACTGAAAACAATATTTCAGCATCTTTCATATATGATCCTCCACAACCCAAAGAATTTTTACAAATTTAATTATTCTCGTATGTTTATAAGACATTTCCCGTCAGCAAAAAAGCAAATCGCCTGAATCTACGCCATATTACCAAGTGAATCATGTTCCTCATATTGCAATTTCGCGATGAATTAAAACTTTGGATAACGAATGAACTATAATGATTTTATCTCTTTGTTTTTAACTGAGTTGCAGCTGAATTCATAATCACTATTTTTTCCCAATCAATTGAACCGTTTGCTTTGCAAAATTCATTTATAAATTGTTTCGTGAATATATTTATCATCTGAGAATATGCTTTTATAAAATCTTCGTTTCGTTCCTTCGCTTTATGCCCTAACGGCTCAATAATTTCAATATATAGATTATGATCTCCCGATATAAATTCCCAAAACTCTTGACCACAGTATTTAAAGTAATCGCCACCTTTCTTCGGGAATTTATGCGGCTTTTTATCGCGACCATAACAGCATCCATTTATTGCTAAGACATTTAATTTTGAACCACTCGTTGACAATGTCTTCTTTGCATCTCCGAACTCAAGAACCATCTTTTCTAACTGACTATTGTTCCCCCAATTAGGTCCAGATTTAATATTTACGATATACCGATTGCCGTCTTTATTAAACTCTAAATCTATTCCTGGTATTCCGGATTTCCAACCATGATAAATATTTTTATTAATAAAAATCGCCAATCCTTCCAACCAATCCCCAAATATTGTTTCTTCATTTGAAGAGATATGAGCATCAACTAAGGTCTTCACTATCTTCTCAGCGGTAAGAATATACTTCGCTTTAAAGAGATATGGATTTTTTCTTTTTAATACCTGCGATAATTTTAATTCTTCTATACTCGCAATTCTTTTTTGATGAAATATGCCGATATTGTCTTCAACATATCTTATCACTTTTTTCATTAAATATTTTTTCATTTGAATAGTTCCCCGTTGTTCGATGATGATTCTTTAACTCGCTGTCCCGCCAATTGACAAAATTCTTTTAATATTTCAATACCAATATATCTTCGTCCGGTTCTTTTTGCGGCGACGGCCGTGCTGCCTGAACCCAGGAATGGGTCAAGGATAATATCTCCAGGCTTTGTGAAGAGCCTTATAAACCACTCCGGTAAAGATGTGGGAAATGCAGCGCTATGATTTTTATTAGAAGATTCAGTTGCCAAATGCAATACGTTATCCGGATATGCCAATTCCCTGCCTACCCAATTAGATATATTCTTGCCAAAGCCGCTTCCCACCTTGGATTCATCCCGGCGTCTATCCGTTTCACTGAGCTTCTTAAGACGTGTCTTTGCCCAATCACCCATTGGCACCCTAACTGCCTCTTGATACATTGTAAAGTTCTTTTCTTTATTGAAATGAAAACAATGTTCCCAGCCGTCCCGGAATCTATTTGGCCATTTCCCCGGATAACTATTTTTTTTATGCCATAAATATTCTTCCGTCCAAAGCCATCCTTGCTTCTTTAATTCAAGAACAAGTTCAAGAACGTATGTTTGTCTTTCTCCATCCGACACGCCTTCTTTGATATTAAGGATAAACGATCCCGATGGTTTCAATACTCTGAGTAATTCTTTCGCAATAGGCAAAAACCAACGAACATATTTATCCGGATGAATTCCGCCATAAGAATTCGTCCTCTTATCTGCATAAGGCGGAGACGTTACAATTAAATCAATAGTACAATCAGGAATATTCGGAAGTATGTGAAGAGCGTCTCCACAAATTATCGAATCAAGTGGCATCAAGGAATGCGGTAAAGCAGTATCGATATACCAGATTGCCTGCTCTTCGGCTACCTGCATTTTGTTCATTACAGATTTTTCAGTTCTATGCTTGTGTATTTTATTTATTTTCGCTTTAGTCATTGTGTTGGTTTGTCCTCACACAAAATGTAGCCAAACCTTGCCTGTGTTGCAACGGCATATTCCCGGTTTAATATCGTGAACTTTTAGAATTCTTAAGGAAAAAATAAACCGCTGCAACCCCTGAAGTGGTTCTTAGATTCAATTTAATGGATTACACAAAAGATGTCAAGCCGCGGTAGTGTCTTAATTTGAATTTAATAATCTGTAAAATGAGGGAAAGAATGGAACCTATAGAAAAATAGATTTATTTAACAACCCTCCAAGAAAAACCACTAGTCGTCTAAGGACATATAGATAGCGCGATGCCTGATTAAAGCACTTCTGTCGCTGAAAGGAAATTCGGGTTCTACAAAATACAATTCTACACCGAACGCCAACGTACATATACCGGTAAGGTTTACAGTATTTTTGAGCCAATACGAATTAATCATAGCTTTATTTTAGAGCAAGCGAAATACATATTGCATTATCAATTTCTTTCATTCGATCAAGAGAGAGTGTCCCCAATTTATTGATTAATCTTTGAGTTTTGTCTAAGCTTCTTATCTGTCCACAATGGACAAAACTTTCTACGGATAGTCCGCCTTCGCCCTTTTTAAGAAGTGTCATAATGGGCAATAATTTAAACCCCGCTTTAACGGAAGATATAGGTGCAATAATCGTAATTGAGCTATGTTGATTCCCAATGTTATTTTGGATTATTACTGCTGGTCTTATTTTCCCTATCTCAGAACCAAGAACTGGATCAAGATTGACCTCGTAAATATCGCCACGAAGTAACGGCAAAATCAATCCAGAGTTATTCAATATCGACATATTTCCATTCTTCATTCATCTGTTTATCAAGTTCGTAATTTGCCTGATATCCAATCTCTAGCTCTTTATTAATTTTTTCCGATTTTAATCTCTCTAACTTTTCCTCAAGAGACTCCCTTATTATTTCACTTAACGATGAATTGTTATCGTTTGCGGCTTGGTGAATGCGATCATATAAATCACGCGAAGCCGAAAAATTAATTTTTTTCACAGACCATGCAGTGCCCGCGATACTCATTTTTTCCCTTTCCATTATATACTAAGAACTCCACATCTTTTGTATACTGAGTTTGCAACAAATTGATATGTAATATTGTTCCATTTATTTTTGCGCATAAATATACATACACAAACGACATACTGAAGTTAAGTCCATTTTTTTTTATTGTCAAGGGATATTTAATATTGCCTGCCTTCGCATACAGCTGGTAAGTGGCGACCTTTCCGCGAATGCCGCCAGCTTAATACGCCCATAACTTATTGTGACGTAACGAGTTGCCATTTTATTAAAAAGTAGTTTGACAAATAGCGCAGAATTGTGCAGCTTAACGATAAGATAAATATATAGGAGACTCTAAAATGTCAGAAGATTTAAGTGGTGGGGTAGAGTCGTTGTATGCCGAATTAGACAAGTCAAATAAGAGGGCGATTTACATTAAAAAAAGTATAAATAGCCTGTGCGCACTTATGGACAAACCTCAACCCTTCGCCGAAGTTGACCTCGCATCTTCACCGTCGGGGCATTTCAATATTTATCCAGATCAATTTTTGGGAAAGGGCATAGCCACGGCTACAAAGGAATATTTAAAAATGCGTGGACCTGCCTCGACGTTACAAGAAATTTACGATACGCTTGTCTCGGGTGGTTTTGAGTTTCCCGAAGAATGGGGTGATAAATTTAAATTACGCAACCTTTCGATTTCGATCAGGAAAAACAGCAAAGATTTTTGTTATGTTAAGAGTAGTAATTCCTATGGCCTTTGGGAGTTCTATCCAGATAAAAAACGCGAACGGAATAGTAACCCAAAAGAAGAAGCAGAAGAATCGTCGGAAGTTCCTATAGATTTACCGATATGGTCTCGCATATTATCTGGTAAATAACTGAAGTGTTGACACAGATGAGAATAAATACAAGAAACATTTCAAATTAAGACACTACCCAAGCCGCGGTAATATTATATCCTAACATCAGATAGTAAATATTTAATTTTTTTGATACCTTGAGAAAGACCAAAACCTTCGGAAGGAAGCATCTTGAATTTCCCTCAAACGATATCGTTTACCGTTACCAATACCTGCAACCTTCGCTGCAAAATGTGCGGCCAGTGGAGCGAAGAAGGATATATCTCCAACAATAAAAACGTGTTAAAGCATAATATCGGTTTAGATGTCTGGAAAAGATTGGTTGACGAAGCCTCGGCTCATCAAGTACCTTCGCTCCTTATAAGAGGCGGCGAACCGTTTATGTTTCCAGGCATAGTGGAATTGCTGGAATATATTCACAGCAAGGGAATGTTTATTTCCATCGACACAAATGGAACTCTGGTGAAAGATTTTGCCGCCGACCTTCTTCGGATCGGCAATATCCATATTACAATTTCTGTGGACGGACCGGAAGAAGTTCATGATCAGGTTCGAGGAGTTCAAGGATGTTTCCGGAAAACTGAGGAAGGGCTTCTATTGTTGAACGAACTGGAAAAAAACAGCGCTAACAAAATCAGCAGATCAATTTGTTTTACAATCAGTCCATACTCACTTCCCGGCCTCGGCGATATGCCGGATGTCGCCCGGCAATTATCGATTAAAACCCTCGTTATCGTGCCGTATAATTATATTCCTGACGAAATGGGGAAAAAATACGAACAGGAATTAAAAGAACATCTGGGCTGCACAGCGTTCTCCTGGCAGGGATTTCATCATGACGATTCGGGAATTAATATAAACGAGTTTCAACGTCAGTATAAAAAATATTTACAAAACCTTGTCGATATTTACAGCTATCCGTATTTGCCTCTTTCAGAAAACGAATACATGGATTGGTTCCAAAACGCTGCAACACCGGTGAAGACATTCTCATGTTCTAACATCGAAAAACTTATCGACATTCAGCCGAACGGCGATGCGAACTTCTGTGTCGATACTCCGGATTATATTATCGGCAATGTTAAAGAATCCACATTGGAAGAACTCTGGACAAGCGACCGGGCAAAAAAATTCCGGGAGTACAGAAAACGGGAACGTTTAGGCGCTTGTTATCGTTGTGTTTCCAAATATATGTCTGAGATCGTAAATTGACAATGAACCGGAGTCGATAATCTTTTAAAATTCATACTGTTCAGCGCGCCAATGATCGCTCTTTCTCCTCTTGCGAATACGCTCTTTCTTGTTTAGATTTTATTCACATTATTTGTTCAATTATACTGCACTGCGTTGCATATATAAAAAGGAAAGAACATGGACCACTCTATGAAACATCATGCGGACAAGCATCAGTACCTGTCGGGGAAAAGAGTATTGCCCAATCCTATTTCAAAAGAAAGCGATATCACAAGCGTTATAGACAATATGGACGCCTATAACGGCGGAAGATTACGAGCTGCCTGCCAGTTGATGCGCGATAAATACTCGCAGGAAGATGTCACAATCGGCTTGAGTATTGCAGGTGCGCTGACTCCGGCCGGTCTTGGACCATCCACGATTATACCACTTATGAATCACGGCTTCGTGGACTGGTTAGTGGCAACCGGAGCCAACATGTACCATGACATGCATTTTGCACTCAACATGCCTCTCTTCCGCGGCAGCCACAATGTGGACGATGCCGATCTGCGCGACAAGGGGGTGACCCGGATCTACGATATTCTTTTCGACTATCAAGACGTTTTAATGGCAACCGACCGCATACTTCGTAAAATAATGCTGCAGCCGGAATTCCAGAAAGAAATGGGAACAAGAGAATATTATCATCACCTCGGCAAAGTCCTTAACGAATACGAACAGAAGAACAATCTGGGCGAGGTCAGCGTTTTGGCGGCGGCATACCGCAACGGTATCCCGGTTTTCACGTCCTCGCCGGGCGATTCTACAATCGGAATGAACGTGGCGGGACTGGAACTCCTCGCCGAAGCGGCCGGGTTGGGAAATCAGTTCAAACTCAAGATCAACCCAAGCATCGACGTCAACGATTCAACCGCCATTATACTCAATGCCAAGAGATATGAGAAAGGGAAAACCGGCGTCCTCCTCATCGGCGGAGGCAGCCCAAAAAACTTTATGCTGCAGACGGAACCGCAGATACAGGAAGTGCTTATGATTCCGGAAGCCGGCCAGGATTACGACATTAATATTACAGACGCACGTCCCGATACCGGCGGACTTTCCGGCGCACCTCCCAGCGAAGCGGTCAGCTGGGGCAAGATCGATCCCACACGGCTGGAAGAGACTGTAACAGCCTACATCGATGTGACGGTTGCCTTCCCTCTCCTCGTCGCGTACGTTCGTCAGACGACGAAACCGAAAAAACTGAAACGCCTGTACGAGCGGGGAAATGAACTGCGGAAAAAGTTGATTGAGTCGTATCTGGAAAACAACAAGGAAGTTGAGGAATTAAAATCCCTCATGAAGAAGCTTCCCATCTAAAGTGTTTACCGCGCATCGGAACCATTCCATGGAGAAAGACTTGGACGGACATGAGGAACTTCTGAAATTAGTGGAGCAGCACGGCTCCCCCCTGTTTATTGTTGACCACAATAAGCTCCGGGAAAATTACCGGACGTTCAAAAAACTCCTTCCGCGGGTTCAGTGCTATTATGCGGTGAAAGCCAATTCCCAGCAGGAAATCATCGAAACATTATTTGAAGAAGGTTCGAGTTTCGATGTCGCCTCTTATAATGAATTCATGCAGGTCTATCAATATATAAAGCACTTCGATAAAAAAGAAAAAAAACATTTTGTCTGGGACAAAATCATTTTTTCCAACACGATTAAAGACCGAATAACGCTTGCAAAAATAAAACAATATAAGCCGTTGGTAACATTCGACAATAGCGCGGAATTGATCAAGCTCAAAGATTCCTGCGACACTGCAGGACTGGTACTGCGGCTGAAGGTTCCGGATACGGGTTCGCAGGTCGAGATGGCCTCGAAATTTGGCTCGGAACCGGGCGATGCCCGGCAACTGATCCAGGAGGCGTTTGACCTGGGACTGAATGTCGAAGGAATCAGTTTCCATGTCGGAAGCCAATGCACGAACTTTGACAACTACACCGTGGCGCTCGATCTTGCTGCGACGATTCTCAACGATGCGCGGAAGAAGGGATTCCCCTTAAACCTCGTCGATATCGGAGGCGGATTTCCGGTCCCTTACGATCCCGATGTTCCTCAATTCGAGAAGCTTGCTGCTATCCTGAATTCCGAATTCACACGGTTGTTCCCGGATGATATACAAATCCTTGCCGAACCCGGACGGTTTATGGTAGCTACGGTTGCGACTTTGGTTTCAGAGATAATCGGGAAAGCCCGCAGAGACGGCAAAGTTTTCTACCACATCAATGACGGCGTCTATCACACATTCTCAGGCGTCGTGTACGATCATTGGATTCCCAATTTTCATTCGTTCAAGGAGGGTGAAGCGGAAATCTGTGCAGTAGTCGGACCGACCTGCGACAGCTTCGATAAAATATCTCTTTCTGTCGAGCTCCCCAGAAATCTTGAAGTGGGAGACTTCCTCTACACAGAGAATATCGGAGCATACAGCATAGCATCTTCAACAAAATTCAACGGGTTCGACGGAGCAAAAATCCTTCACAAAAAATAATTGCTGGGATTTTTTTTAATAATTTGAACCCACGGTTATCTGCGGAACAAACATTAACGAGTTCTTCATGTAAGTATCCCGATTCATTCCCGGCCAAATATTCTGCAAATAAAGTGCATGACCGAGACCCGGCTGCGGGATAATATAGAACTTATCATTCAAATCGAATTTATAACCGGCACGGTATTCTATCCATGTTTCAAAGCCGTTATACACCGCACTATCAACAGACGATATAAAACTATTATATGCCGGGAATAACTCTATTTCAATATTTGCTCTTTCTCCGATCATCTGGCGGCAGCCCAATATGAATGTGTAAGCGTGCGCACATCCTTTGGCTTCTCCTTGATCTTTCCAGTTTTGATAGCAGAGGCCAAGCAATAAATTTGTATGATCCGATAGAGGGCACGAGATTTGGACCATATAAATTTTTACAATCGGAAATGTCAGACTCGTCTCTATCGACCAGGCACGCGTTTGCGCAAGGGCTTGCCCGGCGCCGGCCAAGAATACTATTGACATAAATTTGACAAGGGTTTTCACTATGAATTATCCATGAATTTAAAATCAATGGCTGAACAATAGAATATCTTACATTCTTGTTCAACGGCCATTTTCCTCAATAGATATACGGAAAAAGCGCCCAGGTTGTTTTCCGGTATTTTATATACTCTTCCCCAAATGCAGACCTCAATGCCTGCTCTTCAATCTGAATCCGTTTCAAAAAAGCGACGGCCACAGGAACGACCAATAAAACGATCGCTATCCAGTTGGAGAACGCCAATCCTAATCCAAAGAATGAAATAAGCGCACCGGAATATGACGGATGGCGGACGAATTTATAGATGCCGGTTTTGATGATTCGATGATCCGATTGAATAACAACGTTTACCGTAAAATATTTCCGGAGTTTCATAATAGCGCTCCACCGGACGATGAGTCCAAATGCAATGATATATAACCCTGCCCAGGGAATAAGGGAACCGGAGGCATGCAATCGTCCGATTCCAAGGAAACCAAAGCTGACGGCAAGAGCGACACAGCTGTAGATAATAATATTGAGCCATTTCAACGAACCGTCATCATAATCCCGGCCGTTGCTTTTGGATCGGCTGAGAACAATAAGCAGTATTTCCGAAGTAACCCACATTCCATTGAGTGTCATAAACAATATTCCGAAATTCATAAGCATACTTTCTTCCGTAGGTTGAGCGATTGTCAATTTATATTCATGTAAAATACTATAGGACGGTTATCCTGTTACAGGATATTCGGCGGCTGGCAGCAAAGTATCGGCAAGCTGAGGAACAATCCGGCGCTTCAGGCAGTAGATTTCTAAGACCGGCTAAAAAACGTAACTGGCTCCAAACTGAGCGCTAAATCCATACATCTGTTGATTCGTTGTCAAGACTCCTGCAGAAGTATTCATAGAGTAAGTATCTATATGTGAACCTATATTTACAAAATCAGCAAAGATCGACAAATGATTCGTAAGTTTTTGTTTAACCATGATATCGACCAGGGATGTACCATTATAATAAGTATCAGCATTGGAATATGTAGGATAGAGATTTGCAAGTGTCTTTCCCTGATATTTAAACGATACTCTTGAACTAAATCCTAAATAATCCCAACCGATAATTGCATTATACGCTGCATCCGGCATGTTAAGCAATCTACCTCGTCTTGTCTCATAAGCGTTATAATATGTATATGTCCAGTTGCCGTGGAGTTTTACGGAATCCGATTTTATTAAGCCACTATCAAAATACGGATAGAGCGTATTGGAACTCATGAACGCAGCATTCAAATCGAGCATTAGTCCGCCTAAAATTCCAGGCAAATACCAAAAGTGTGTTTGCCATGAAAGTTCTATTCCTCTGGCATAGGCATTTTCCGGATTATTTACGGGAATAGTACACGTAAGGGTTTGATTAGCCGTCGTCTGGTTAAGATATGCGGTGTCAAAATACGCCAGCGGCGGCAGTCGATTCAACATATCGGAAGGTGCTCCATGGATGAGACTTCGTCCATACGACGACGGCATATAACCCGGCATATCATAAGGAATATCTTTGATCTCTTTATAAAAGAAATCGGCTGTAAACAAACCAATATCATTACTAAAGACAGATCCTCCAATGTCAAAGTTTGTTGCAAGTGCCGGTCCTAAATATGGATTACCTGCGGCATTAATGGGATTCCCGGCTAACGGATAATCTATTAATGGAGCGAGATCTGAGAAATTCGGCCTGGATGCGCTTGCATAATAAGCACCCATAAATTGGACGTTCTCGTTTATTTTATATTTAATATTTATTGAAGGGAAAAAATCTGCGTGAACAGCATCGATTGTTCTCCATGCCGGTATCCTATAGACACCATTTTGGCTGCTGTTATTCGTATAAACACTATAGGCGCTATAATTACCTTTTACTTGTTCCCAGCGAACACCGGCAACTAATGATAAATCCGATCCCGCATTAAATTGTCCCATCACATAACCGGCGCCTAATTGTTCTTTTGCTTCCATATCGGAATTGTAGCTCTGAGCTCCATCTACCAACCATTGGTTTTGAGGTTCGTACGCCTGCCACTTTTGTCCGATGTTATACAGCAAACCTGAATCGTAACCCCACGAAGGCAATGGATATGCACCCTTGAGAAACTTGGGTGCCGTATAATTAGACTGTATAAAATTCATTGCGGAAATTCCCCAATTGACGTCGAAAAAAGTATTATATGGGCCGGGATAATAGTGTTGTAAAAATGAACTAAATCTTTCTACGGGGCTCCAGGGGCCGCCTTCATACTGTATATCAAAGTATTCACTAAAACCATTGGTTACGCGGTCAAATTCGTGGTACTTACCGCCCAAAGATATCGTTCCCGATAAATAATCGGACACTCTGAATGGAATATGATAATCGAGCCTTACATCGTTTGAATTATCATTGAGAAAATTGTGCGCATAATCTATATCCGGCATACACCAATGATTTTCATCGAGGAGAGGGTAAGAAGAGGCTATTAATGTTGAGATCGGCTGCGGCGGCTCGATTAGGAATGGATAGGGACCGTTTGGATTACTAAATGTGTTATTTTGCAGGGAATAAAATCCATAAATCGAATTATTGTAATCTGATTTTGTATAAGCATACGAAGCATCTAATTCAGTACCGGCAAATTTAAACTTAGCCTGCAGCGCATGTGTCCTTTCTTCTGTTGTAAAGTCTTGAATAGTATAAATGCTGCTAAAGAGGTCTACATTGTGCATACCGTACAATTCATCAAAATCCATTGTAAAATCAAACCTCGCGTCATGATCTTTTTTCTGTGTGTAGATAGTAAAGAATTTAAGATCAACCAAGTCCGATTCATAGTCTAATACAACACTTCCGCCATATTTTTTCCGGTCCAAATTATCTACCGTAAATCTGGCATTCTCGGGATAAATTGCAGGACTATAGACTACACCGTTGAATACCATAGGTGAAAGTGTTACACCGGCATAGCCTGCATTAAATTGCTGCGAAGGGAGCGATTTATCTTCAGCATTCAATTGCACACGCACGCCAATCGCATCATCGAAAAACCTGTCGCTTATACTCCCCGTTGCTTTATAGTTTTTCCAGTTTGATGCCAAATCATTATAACCGCCATCGACTTTAAGGTCGGAATGCAGGTCTGATTGAGCTTCTCGCAAGGTTAGGTTTACGGTTCCTCCGATTGCGTCTGCATCCATATTCGGCATCAATGATTTTGAAACTTCTACATCCGATACCATGTCGTCGGTTAGCATGCTCAAATCAATGCTTCGATCGGAATAATTGCTCGATCCATTGTTTGAATTCGCAGCGGCAAGTCCGCCGCTCGTTGAAACCATCGGTATTCCTTGGATGGTAACATTATTGAATTGAGGCGACATACCGCGAATGACAACCTGATTGGCTTCACCGTTTTGTCGGTTCAACGTGACACCGGGAAGTCTGCCTAATGATTCTGCTAAATTTGGATCCAGCATTTCCTGCATCTTCTCGGATGAGACCACATTATTAACATTAGAAGATGCAAGCTGTTTATAAATTGCTGCACACTGGCCTCTTGGATAACCATTGTCCACTAAAATTTCTTGTCCTTCAATCGGTAGCGCCTTCAGTCGAAATTCTTTTTCGACAACGCCACTATCGGGAACAACTACTTGCTCCGTTATGGAAAAATACCCTATATATGAAATCTTCAATGTTTTTTCTCCGCTTGGTACGTCATGTATAATAAATTCACCATCAAGATTGGTATCAGTAGAATCACGAATGCTTGTGTCTAAAACTATTATCTTTACTCCGATAAGGGGATCGCCTGTCAATGAATCTAAAATCTTTCCTTTGATAGTACCGGATCCGGCGGCAAAGAGTGATTGACCCCAAAATGCCGACATGGCCAATATGATTGAAAAACATTTTGCACGAAAACAATTTGTTCTTGTTTTCATTTGGTGTCTCCTTCGATTTGCGTTATCTGTTCCCTCTATAAAACGATTATGTCGTCCTTCTTACCTATTTCTTATCAATAACTTGTATCGTAGGTTCAAGTAAGCGCAAGTCTTCATATTGAACATCTCCATGTGAATAGATTCATTGCACAATATGCACTTCGCCCGAATCCACATAATGATCCAGGATATGAATCTCTTTTTTGAGTTTTGTTTATACGTGCCCTGCATTGGTGGAGGAATGCTGCAAGAAAATAACAAATTGGCAATGAAATGTCAAATTTAACACATGTTCAAGACTGCGATTCCCGCGACCACCCGCCAGAAGATGATGCAGGTCGGGTAAACCGGTCGCGGCTACAATATGATATTGGACATTGTCCGTGACGAACATTTTCAATGGGATGTCTAATTTTACGATTTTCAATTAGCGCTGGCATAAAATTTATGCCGCTCTTTCTTACCTTATTGAACCGTCAGCGTTATTTTTTGCTGATCCTGATCACGCGAAGAATTCCCTACCATTACATCGTACTCGCCGGGTTCGACCGTAAAGTTCATGTGAATATCCGTAAATGATAATTTTTCGGGAGTGATATTCAATTCGACGGTTTTTGTTTCACCCGGCATTAAGTCTACTTTCACAAAATCCTTTAATTCTTTTATCGGCCGCGTGACGCTTGCAACACGCTTATGAATATAAAGCTGAACAACTTCCTTCCCTTCCGACTTTCCGGTATTGGTAACATCGGCATAAACTTTTACAGATTCACTCTTCGCAATAACGTTCTTTGCCGGACGAACATTTCCGATCTTGAACGTGGTATAGCTTAATCCATAGCCGAAAGGATAGAGCGGATTGCTCTCATCAAAAATATATTCCCGGAAACGCGACGGTTTCCTGTTATAAAATACGGGAAGCTGACCTGAACTTGCCGGCAGCGAAATAGACAGCTTTGCGCTCGGGTTCACATCTCCGAAGAGAACATTGGCAACGGCGTAACCGGTTTCCTGCCCGAGATACCAGCATTCCAAAATCGCAGGAACAGTTTTTTGAATATATTCGAATGCGAGAGGAGTACCGCTGAATAAAAATACGACAACCGGCTTGCCGGTTTTTTGAATCGCCTCAACCAATTCATTCTGTGAAGAACGTAATTCCAAACTTGCGTTATCCCCGCGGTGATAATCGGCCCAGGCTTCCCGCTGCATTTCTTTTTGAGCGCCGAGAAAGAGGATTACGATATCGCTCTGTTCAGCAACCTTTACAGCTTCCTGAATCCTTAAAGTATTGGCCGCCGGATCTTCCAATCGAATCGTATCCGACGTACCATTGTCTTTTAAGAGTTTTACACCCTGGCTAAAGAGAATTTCAGTCTTATTACCGACTTTTTCTTTTATTCCTTGCAGCGGAGAAATCAAATGTTTCGGAACGTTGGCATAGTTGCCGTTATCCGCTCTGCCGGCATTGGGTCCGATGACAGCAATTCTTTTATACCTGCTGCAATCGAGTGGAAGAAGCTGAGCATCGTTTTTTAAAAGCACGATAGCATTCTCAGCCATCTTCAAAGCCGTTTTTCTATGTTCCTCGCATCCCGCAAATTTTTCAGCTTCATCCGGATCCACATAAGGATTGTCGAATAAGCCTAAATCGAATTTAATTTTAAGAATTCTGCGTACTGCTCTGTCGATAAGTTGAACATCGACTTTCCCCTGATTCACTAAACTTACCAGATGACTGTAGCATTGGATGGCGGGAAGATCAACATCGACGCCGGCATTCAGTGCAAGAATAGCCGCTTCATCTTCATTTCCGGCAACATGGTGAGACTCGATAAGCCCGGGAATTCCGAACCAATCCGATACGACTATTCCGTCGAAACCCCATTGATTTCGCAGCACATCTGTAAGAAGCCATTTATTCGCGTGGGATGGTACTCCATTTATTTCATTATACGAAGCCATGACAGCTTGCACTTTTGCTTCCGTGACACAGGCTTTGAACGGCTGTAAAAGAATGTCCCGCAATGTTCTGTCGTCGGCGACCGAAGGTGCGATATTCCTTCCCCCTTCGTGACTGCCGTGACCGGCAAAATGTTTTAATGTTGCTGCAACATGATATTTGCTGTTGAGTTCAACCGGATAACCCTGGAATCCCGTAACCGCAGCAACTCCCATACGCGATGCTAAATAAGGATCTTCGCCGTATGTTTCTTCGGTTCTGCCCCATCGGGGATCGCGTCCCAGATCGACAACCGGAGCAAGCACTTCGTGCGTACCTCTTGTGCGTGCTTCCTTTGCCGCCTCCGTAAAAACTTTATGAACCAATTCCGGATCGAAACTCCCCGCAAGGGCGAGAGGCGTCGGATAATTCGTTGCGTCTGCGCCGTTGAAACCATGCAGCGATTCTTCATGGAACATGATAGGAATTCCAAGCCGGCTCTTTTCGATAAAGAATTTTTGAATTTTGTTCGTCAGTTCGGCATGCGCGCGCGGTTTGCGGCTTATCGAATGACTGAAGGATGGCACTGAATATTGACCAAGTCCGTTTTTTACGGTTTGCATATTGAGCGCGGAATCGCCGATTCCCTGAACGACAAGTTTTTCCATATCAAATTCAAGGTTCATACATGTCATCTGGGCGACTTTTTCTTCCAAAGTCATTCTTCCCAGAAGATCCTCGACTCTTTTTTCTACAGGCTGAGCGGCATCTTTATAAACCGGTTTTGTGCCGCTTTGGTTTTGAGCATTCATCATATTGAGAATAATAAGAAAAGAAAAAATGAGTAATAATGGTTTTTTCATACGTGCTCCATTCTGGATAATAATATGTAACTCATTGTGTCATTAAATGATTATAATCTCCATTTAAAAGAGCTAACTCCGGCCAAAAAATAAGTTCATCAGTAGGGTAGGCATTCCTGCCTGCCATGAAAAGCGACAAACAGGAATGTTTGTCCTACTGTTACTCGTTTCTTCCAACCGTCATATTTATTTTCTGCACCGCACAATTGAAACCTGATACTTCAAAATGTATGCTCTGAGGCAAGTGATCAAGATCTTTACTATTGAGTTTTACGGAAATGATTTTTATCTCGCCGGGCATTAAGGAAATATAATTATCGTCATATAAAGTCCTGAGTTCATCTGACTCTTCGGCCATTCTGATGCGGATAAAGAATGCCGGTCGATTTGCAGTGTTGGAAATCCGGAGCGTGTTCGTTCCGGTTCCGTTTTTTCCCACAACGATCACCGGATTAGATGGTTCAGCCTTCAGCGATACTCGAGGGGTCTTGTTGAGTTCTGCAAAAATATTTTGATAGTCTATCCTGCCTGTCCCGCTTACAGCAATCGGATACAATGCATCCGATATTTTTTCTCCGGACGCATCCTTGAGCTCAACCGAAACGAAGAATGTTTTTCCTTTCAGAGAATCCGGAATCAGATATTCAATCCCGCTGATTTTTGCTGAACAATTTGCCCCGGTTGCCACTAACCCGGTTTTTTCAGCCAGTATCCTTCCTTCACAACTTATCAATTTTGCAAGATAAGTCAAATCTTTTAAAGGACTTTGTGTATCGTTCAAGAGATATATATCCGCTTTGAAAGTTTCACCTGTAAGCCATAAATAACGCTCGTAATCTGCGGAAATATGGATGGGACGTGATGCGCGTTTTAAAAAATAATAGGACGGCTTGGGAGTACCGTACCAATCCACAAGCGACCAGGAGAGACACGGCCAGATATCATTGTACTGCCATACAAGAAAGCCGCTGTTCCGGAATTTATTCGACCGGCAGAATTCCATATCGTATTCATTTCCTAGCGCCTGATACAACTGGCCTCTCGTTATGAATTCATCTATACCGCACGACTCGCCGAATTCATTTGCATAGCGAAACAGTTTGTTCAGGTGGTTGAAGCGGTCGCTCGATTCGCCATGATATTCAATGAACGTCGTATCGGGCGGCCATAACAAATTCTGAGGCGTGAATTTGATGTAGTTTTCAAAAACCGGAGGCGCATTGAGTCCGGCCTCACTGCGGAACGGACGAACAATATGATATTTTGTATACGGCTCCATCTGATGCCAGACTCCCCAATAGTGATCATCACCCATATAAGGAGAAGCCCGATGGAACTCGCGCTGGGGATCCCGTCTTTTCAATAAATCAGCCAGATCGTCAATGACCGCTTTACTGCCTTTGTCATCCGGATCGAATTCATTTCCGCCGCACCAGAATGTAAGGCTTGGATGATTTCTTATACGCAATATCGCCGATTCGGCGCCATCTAAAAAATTCACGCGATCAATTTTCGAAAAATTCCTATTGCTCAAAAATTCCTGCCATGCAAGAATGCCGTACTCGTCGCACAGTTCATAGAAGTCATCCGTTTCATATAATCCTCCGCCCCAGACACGCAGTAAATTAAAATTTGCGTCTTTGAAAAGTCTCAACAATCGATCATACCTGCCGCGGTCAAGCCTGAGCAGTTGATCCACAGGAATCCAGTTTCCTCCTTTGGCAAACATCTTTATCCCGTTTACCTGGAATGTCCAGGGATACGAGCCCGCGGCATTTCCCAGATGATGAGCGTCTCCCAGGTCGTTTCCCATTGTTTTGAGAAATTCCTCGATGTTCTCGTTTTCGACTAATTTCAGTTCGCGAATGCCGAACTGAGTTGCTTTGCAATCCGATTCTTTTTGATTTTCCGAAACCGATGTATTCAGGATATAGAGATTTTGTTCACCCATTCCATTAGGCCACCAGAGTTTTGGGTCATTCACTTTAACATCGAAATTCAAAGTTCTGGTCTCACCCGGATTGAGGTTAACCGATTGTTTAAATTCTCCGGCCTTGCGCTGCGATTTCTTTTCCGTGATGAAGCCGGAGATCTGAGCGACGACTGATTTATCCGAAACATTCTGAATGTCAAATTCAATATTACATACAGCTTGATGAGCGGACGGAATTTGACAACGAATATAGGGATTGTTTATTCTTACGGGACCCGTAATACGGAGTTTGATAGGCTGCCATAATCCGATACCAACACAATGAGGACCCCAATCCCAGCCGTACATGCATTGAGCAATTGAATACATTTGATCACGCGGAGTCCGCCATGTAAGTCCGCGTGCCATCGTATTTGCCCATGAATCCGGCGGCGCTTCTAAACGTACTGCTATACTATTCTCCCGCCCGTACTTTAGACCGCCGGAGACATCAAAAGACCTGGGATTCAACATTCCTTTAAGATCTCCGATGCGCTTGCTGTTAAGCCAGAATTCACCCTGAAAGGATGCGCCTTCAAACACCAGATCAATAAATTTTCCTTTAAGATCCGCATCAATTGGAAATTTTTTAAAGAACCACCATTCTTTCTGTTCGACCCAGAGAGATTTTTCGTTATCATAGCCGATGTATGGATCCGGAATTTCACCTGCTTGAAGCAATGCAGTCCTTACAGTTCCGGGGACATTACAAGGCAGGCAATCCTTCGGTTCCATACCGGGCAGATATACTTCCTTTTGGTATCCAACACCGCGTGTAAAGTCCCTCATCAGCCAGGCGCCGCTGAGGTCAATTATTTTCTTTGTATCCGGTATTTCCTTGTTCATATCCTGACTTTTTGTTTGACCTGTCATTTTTTCCATGTTAGCAAAAAGAAGTAAGAAACAAAAGACGATTGAGATCTGAAGGATCATACTCGAGCGTAATTTTGTTTTCATATCGTTCCCTCTTGTTAAAAATAAAAAAAATGGAAATGCTGATCGGATTCATATATATAAAACTCACTCTCCCGTTTCGATTTGTTCAACCGCTCTGAGTACAATCTCCAGATCGGTGACGCCTCTAAATCCGCTGAATCCGACTGAAAGTTTAGAACCGTCTTTGAACGTGACCGGTTGTCCGCCTTCCCATCCGATAAAATCCGGTTTATTGATACCTGCAAGTCCCTCTGAAATTTCGCCGCTGTAAACCTTCTTTTCATATTCTCCAGTTTTCATTCCAGTTAGCCAAACCTGACTTGCCTTTATCCATGCTATTCGGAAAGATTCGCGTGCACGTATCTTGTTATTGTTGACAAACAGCTTTCCGAATATTCCGCCGGATTCATCGATAATACAAACGGCAACGTTGCCATTGGATACAGCCCTATCTTCTTCCCTTTTCATGATAACAGGAACCAATTCGTCGAGTTTCCCGATAAGCCGGTCAATGCGTTCCTTGGATTTGTTCATTTTTTAAACTCCAATTTATTTTGCAATGATAATATTTTAAAGATTTGGTCCTAAAAACAATTGGTACTCAGCGTCCAATATCAGTCTGTAGCCGCGACCGGTTTACCCGACCTGCATCATCTTTTGGCGGGTGGTCGCGGGATGCTCCGACACCACCTCGCCCGCCGCAGGAGGGCGGTGTCGGCTGCAGAATATCGTTGCGATAATTTAATCTACAAATATAAAACTCGCGCTGAATAGCCACAATAATTGTTATCATTCAATCCCCCTCTTATAAAAATGGAGATTATTTTTAATGTTTCACTATCATGTTATGTAGTAATTCTTTTTTTAACTTAGTAAAAAGTAAATTATGGAGCAAAGGAAACAATAGAGCTTCAAATTGAGAAAAGAAGGGAAAGCTGGTATCCTATCCTTTATATTCCGAGCATTAATCGGACTCCAAGTTCCCGAGGTAATCCGGCTTTGAAAATTTTTTCAGCTGCCTGTTCAATGCTATATTCAGAGCGGATCAATCTATAGTTCCAGGTCGATGAATCGAAGATACCGAAGGCAAGCATCGGATTCCCATCCCGAGGCTGGCCGACACTGCCGACATTGATCAGGAATCGTTCTTCTCTTGTGATGGATTTTACCCTGTGATGCTGTGAGAAAATTCCGGGAATATGTGTATGACCGATGAAGCAGAGTCTTTCGTCAAAATTCTGAATGGCAAATGCAGCATCTTCAATATCGACTATATAATTCCACAATTCGGGAGAACTCGGGGATGAATGGACAAAAAGGATGTTCTCCCTCCGCCCGACCATTGACAGCGATGACAACAGCGCTCGGCTCTCGTCTGTTAATTGTTCGGAGGTCCACAGTAATGCGTTCAAAGCAAGAGGATTAAAATCATCAGTTAGCGAGGGATGCAAAACAGCCCTATCGTGGTTGCCGAGAATTATTGTTGAGCAGCGTGAACGGACAATGTCGACGCATTCGTTTGGATCGGCGCCATATCCCACAATATCACCAAGACAAATGATTTCATCGACTTTCTCCTTATCGATGATCTCGAATGCTTTCTGAATGGCCTCAAGGTTCGAGTGAATATCGGAAATAATTGCATATTTCATATACTCCGGCCTGCATATTCAGTATGAATCCGGAAGGCAACCGCTGAGAATAGCATGCAACAATTAGATATTGCTCCTCAGTCAAGATTGTGCATTGATAATCCGGCGCTGTATCAATGCTGTTTTTCCAGCGGGACCAGCACCACTTCAACGTAATTCTTAACATCGAAATATTTACGCGCGGCTTCCTGAATATCTTTTGCTTTCAATCCGTCGACCAATTTCGGATAATCAAGAATGTGTTCCGGATTTTCGCCGTACCAGCAATATGAGTACAATTGTCCAAGCCAGAATTGATTTTCTTTAAGATTTGTTTCGTGCCGCCGCCGCTGGATCTCCTGAACTTTCTGAATATCTTCATAAGTCGGTATCGTCTGCTTTAAGCTGTCGATCTGTTGGAATGCAGCATGAACCATTTCTGCAAGACGTGCAGGATCGCATCCAAAAGAAACGGTAAGCGTATATTCTTTTCGCGGATACAGGGATGGTGAACCGCTGACACTTACGCCGTAGGTTCCGCTCTTCTCTTCGCGAAGCACGTTGCGCAATTTGATACTGGCAAGTTCCACCATCGCAGAAAGATCATACCGGTTCTTCTGCGTCCAGTCGAATGGTCCTGTAAAAACAATACGCACAGAGCTCTTTGGTTCGATGCCCCGGACAACCTGTTTGTTAATAACACCCTTCGGTGCATGTATGTTCACATCTTTCCAGTGTTCGTTTTTATTCGCCGGAGGCAGGGCGGCAAGGTATTGTTCAACAAACGGTTTCATTTTTTCAACCTGAAAATTGCCGACAAAGAAAAACGTGAAGCTGCCTGCATTTACGAAGCGTTCTTTATAAATGGAAAGCGCCTTCTCATAGCGAATTTCTTCAACGGTCTGCAAAGAAATCGGGCGAGTTCGAAAATGATACTGCCCCATCGTCACTTGCAGCGTATCTTGAAACGCTGCTTCGGGAGACACGCTGCGATTTTGCAATGCCGCACGCTGCCGGGTCATCAGCGCACCGAATGCGCCGGTATCGGAGCGCACTGCGGTAAAATATAAATACGTAAGCTGGAGCAGAGTCTCTATATCTTGCGGAGAAGCGCTCCCGTTAAAGCCTTCTGAAAGTTCCCCGATAGAGGGCGAGAGGCGTACAATTTTTCCCGCCAGCAGTTTTTGCAATGTAACAGCATCGAACTCTCCAACCCCGCTGACCGAGACCGCCGTCGGAGCATATTGGGCGGACATAAAATCCTGATCGGCAGAAATGGAAGTTCCGCCGCTGCTGTATGCCGAAAAAAGAATTTCATCGTTTTTAAAATCCGTCGGTTTCAGCACAACATGCGCACCGTTGGATAACGTCCACTCTGTTACATTTAATGATTCACTCTTTTTTTCTTTTACAATTGAGCCGGGCTTCGGTAACTTTGCAATGAGCGGCTTTGTTGATACCTGATCTTGATACGGTTGATAGGTTTTAGAACTCGCCGAATTGAGTACGGCAAGAACTTCTGCTTTGGTCGGCACTTTCACGCTTTCTTTTTGGGGAACCGACACCGTAGCCACACGATTGTTCCTTGTCAATAATACTTCCGATAATTTGTTGACCTCATCAAGTGTTATCCCGGACATATACTGTTTGTAAAGCGCATACTCAGTCTCAATCCCGGGTGCGGGCTCGTCAATTAAATAATTTCGAGTCAATTCATCGACGAATTCCTTCGATTCGGTCTTATCACGTTCATTATATGCCGTCTCCATCCACCGCAGCATTTCTTTTTTTGTGCGGTCTAATTCTGTCTGTGTAAAGCCGTACTGCTTCACACGAAACGCTTCCGCTATGAGCGCATTGAACCCTTTCAAAATACTGTCTTCCTTGACAAGAGCGTTCAGCACGTATGCCTGCTTGCCGCCGATAAATCTTTCATCTCCCGTACCCGCATCGATAAACGGGGGATCAGCTTTTTGCAGCCGCTCATCAAGTCGTTCATTTAGCATTTGATCGTAGAGCGTTTGCACAATGGTACGGCGGTAATCTTTAACGGTTTTTTCTTTTTCTTCATCCCGTTTGAAGAACACGGTCACCGATGAACGCGGCAATTCTTTGTCGGTTGCTATCGAAACGAGCGGTTCGGTGTGGTCAGGCAAGGTATAGATCAATCGTTCGCGCGCAGGACGGCGATTGACGAGCGGTGCAAAATCTTCTTTCATGAGATTGTAAATCTGAGTTTTGTCAAAATCACCGACAGCAATCACCGCCATCAATTCCGGACGGTACCAGTCACGATAAAATCAACGCAGCGTCTCATACGATGCAGTATCGATAATTTCTTTTTTACCGATAGTCATGCGTTCGGCATATTTCGATTTATAAAACAGCGTCGGCCAGTGTTTCATTTGTATGCGCATCCCTGCACCGAGCCCCAAACGCCATTCTTCGCCCACCACACCGCGTTCTTTATCGATTTCCGTGTTGTCAAACGTTACGAGACTTGCCCATTCCTGTAAAATCCTCAACGCTTTAGCAACAAACTGCGCCGTATCGGTCGGGATTTGCAGCTTATAGACGGTCTCATCGAAGCTGGTGTACGCATTCACATCTGGGCCCAGCTTCATGCCTTCCTTTTCAAGAAAATTGATGAGTTCGTTCTTCGGAAAACTTTTTGTGCCGTTAAATGCCATGTGTTCAACCAGATGTGCAAGTCCCTGTTGGTCGTCATCTTCCAGGACAGAACCGGCTTTCACAACCAGACGAAGTTCAGCTCTCTTTTCCGGTTTTTTATTTTCGCGTATATAATATGTCAGTCCGTTATCAAACTTCCCGAACAATATTTTGGAATCGATCTTCAATGTGTCTGACAAGTTGAACTGCTGCTGTGCAATACAAGAGAAAGAAAGAATCAAGTTTAGCACAGCAAGAATTAAACCGAACAGAAAATATTTTGTAAACTTCATAAAATCTCCAGAATGTTTTTGACCCGCCTCAAAAAGCAGCGCATGTTAAACTTAGTGAAAAGTATATTGTAGATCAAAGGAGACTGCGGCGGGAATGGGAGTTGCAAATATAGTAAATAGTGAATGGTGAATAGTGAATAATAAATGGCATGTTTTTGCAGCCGCGGGCAGCGGCCGTGGAGAAATCCGGTGTCACCGTCGTTGGCTGCAGTTGTTTCTCAGGATTTCAATACTTCATGAACTTTTAATGCAAGAGCATAAGGACTGAACGGCTTCTGAATAAAGTCAACGCCCTCATCCAGTACTCCGCGGTGAGCAATGACATTGGCAGTATAGCCCGACATGAAGATGGTTTTAATGTTAGGCTTTATAGTCTGGATTTTATCTCGAAGCTCTTTACCGTTCATTGCCGGCATAATAACATCCGTAAGGAGTAAATGGATCTCATCTTCGCAGGTCTCGCAGATCCTGATGCCGTCTCCCGGACTCAATGCAGTAAGCACTTTATAGCCGTATTTTTGCAGGCTATTCTTGGCTAATTCTAAAAAGTCGGACTGATCCTCAACTATAAGAACCGTCTCGCTGCCGAATATTGACTCATCGACATGAGCCGCTTCAGGCTCTTCCGCCTCGCCGTAGTGACGCTTCAGGTAAATTTTAAATGTCGTACCGCTGCCAGCCTCGCTGTAAACATTGATACTGCCGCCGTTTTGCTTGACAATCCCGTATATCGTAGAAAGGCCAAGCCCCGTTCCCTGTCCCTTGGATTTCGTCGTAAAAAAGGGCTCAAAGATCTTCTCTTTTATCTCTTTGCTCATTCCTTCACCGGTATCCGAAAAGCCAATCATGACATATTCCCCTGAAGAAAAATCAAGACGGTTTTGAGTATAAGCTTCGTCCATGGAAACATTGGATGTCTCAATTGTAATTGTACCAACGTCGTCAATGGCATCCCTTGCATTCGTTGCCAAATTAACAAGTATTTGGTCCAGCTGTGTGCGGTCTATCTTTACATTCCATACATGCTTTTGGGGGAGAAACATGAGTTTTACGTTTTCCCCAATCAGTCGTTGGAGTATGTTCTGGAGGGATTCAATCGCTTCGTTCGGATTTAAAACACACGGGGAAACAGTTTCTCGCCGCGCGAACGCAAGAAGCTGTCTTGTAATATCTGCTCCCCGTTTAGCCGCAGATGCGATCATCTCGACATAATTATACACCGGGTCGGCTTTCTTCATTTTATCCATGATCAATTCGCTGTACCCAATGATGACGCCGAGAATGTTGTTGTAATCGTGTGCAACGCCTCCCGCGAGTCTGCCGATACCATCCATTTTTTGCGCTTGTAACAACTGTTCCTCAAGTTTTTTTCTATCAGTGATGTCGTATGCGGAAGCAATGATCGCCGGTTTTCCATCATAGGTTATCCCCGCACCGCTAAAGTCTATCCAGATAGCTTCTCCGGATTTCTTCAGTATCTGATATTCATAATGTTTCGCGACATCCTTTCCTTCCAGGCGTTCCCTTGAACGCTTCATAACATATTCCCGGAAGTCCGGATGCACAATCTCCATCGGAGTGAGCTGATAGAGTTCCTCGGCAGTATAGCCTGCCATTTCCAGTCCGGCAGGATTTGCATAAAGGAATCGCTCGGTATTGTGTATCCAGATGGCTGCAGCCGAACCCTCGACAAGACCGCGGAATTTTTGTTCACTTTCACGAAGAGCAATTTCCGCATTCTTTCGCTCCGTGATGTCACGACCTACACCTACAAGACCGATGATCCGGCCTTGCACATCCCGCAGCGGCAGCTTGGAAGTAGAGAACCAATGTCCTTTGCCTTCTTTGTCTATCAGAAATTCCTCCTTATTGATCACGGGTCGGCCAGTCTGGATGACTGATTTGTCGTCAGCATAGTACGCAGCGGAATCTTCCGCCGAATAAAAGTCAAAGTCGGTCTTACCTAATACTTCTGCCTCCGACTGCCGTCCCATCAAATGAACATCAGCCGCATTCGAGACTGTCTTGCGGCATTCCGCGTCTTTCACATACACCGCATCGGGCAGATGATCAATCAATATGCGGAGAAGATTTCGTTCGTACCTGAGTTCCTCTTCTGCCTGCTTGCGCTCGGTAATGTCGCGGCCGATACCTAGCAAACCGACGATCTGCCCTTTCTCATCACGTAATGGTAATTTAGAAGTGAGCAGCCAGCTTTTTGAGCCATCCTCATTAAGCAAATATTCTTCTTTGTTAAGCAAGGCCTGGCCGGTTTGTATGACAGATTGATCGTCAGCAAAGAATCCTTCAGCCAATTCTTTCGGGTAAAATGCAAAGTCGTCTTTGCCTAATACATCTGCCTCAGATTTGGCTCCGAGATGACGTACATCGGCTTGATTAGAGAGTGTTTTATGGGAAGCGGTGTCTTTGGTATACATTAAATCAGGAATATTTTCAATTAAGAGCCGGAGCAGTTTCCGTTCATATCGGAACGCCTCTTGTGCTTGCTTGCGTTCGGTAATATCCCGTATCACGACAATGATTTGATCTTCCATGAGAGGCAACAGCCTCGCTTCATAATAATGCTGCTGTTCCTTTATGAAAAGGGGATACTCTATGCTGACCATTGTCTTTAATTCAAGCACTTGCTGAATCGCTTCATGGAATTTTTGACTTACATGATGCGATGGAACATCTTGAATCCGTTTTCCAATCAATTCTTTAGGCTGAAGTAAAAAATCGACTGTCGCGCCGGCTTTGTAATCGAGGATCCTGCCCTCGTTGTCAAGCCGAAGCAGTAAATCAGGGATGGCTTGAAAGAGGGTACGCATTTCGGAATTTGCATGGATTAATTCCTGTGAACTCAATTCGAGAGAACGTTCAATCATCGTACGATCAACGTCGGATTCGCAATAGGCATCGTTCACCGCACCAATGAATTCCTTCCACTCTTTTGGAATGTGAAATTGATCGCCAAAATATCGCCTGATCTGCCGCTTCAGTAAACTGTGCATGTGTTCCATATCTATTTCTCTGAAAAAGTGGTAATAGTCATGGTTTGATTGTGCAATTCGCATTTCGTGCCGGGAGTGAACGGGGAAATCTCTCCATACGAATAGAACCCTGTCATGATGGTGGAAGTCCCTAAAATATCCCGCACACCTTCCACTTCTTCTTCGATCCGCTGCTTCAGGACAAGTTTTCTCCCAACACAACTAATGAGGATTGCCAAATTGGGAGTCACGGATCCAATAGCAGAGTAGCTTGTTTTCGCTGCTCCAATAGCACCGTCTATCAACCGATCGAAGTTTGCCTTCATAAACCGGACGTATGAACCTTCCGGGACATCTCCTGCAAATGTCATGCTCCGGGCTTTTTCATCTACCGATAAAATCGTACGAACTACTCCTGTCTCTCCTGTCTTCGTCCGAAGACTCAACGGAAATAAAAGTCCGGTGACAGGAAGCCCTTTTGCGTGTTCCCCTAAGTACTTCTTATACAATTCTAAAGCGGAATGCCCGTCAAGTTCGTACAGCACATTTCCTTCGGATTGCGTGATGAGTCTTTCCGGCCCAAAGGAATCCCATCCGCCTAAAGAACCAAAACCGACTTTTAATCTGCTTCCAAATAAACCCAGCACTGCAATTGTATTTTTGTGAACATCGTTGTCACACAGTATAAGCGTCTCTTCAAACCGCTCACCGTCACCAGCAAGTCCGCCTGTCACGGTAACTCCACCGGGAAGGTGCTCAATCAATCCACGGACAAGTTCGCTTCCATTCACTTTTAATCCGTCCGAAAGGACAAGAACGTGCATTAATTTTTTCGACTCATCAGATCCCGTCATGGAAACGGAACACGGAAGAGCTTCGGCTAAATATTTTCCGGCTCCGAAGCTACTGTTGTTTACTCGATCTAGCTGCACGTGCACACCCTTGAATTCCGTATGCTCAAAGCTCACGGCAGTAACAACAAGAGAATCATCCGTAACCTGCGTTCCGCAAATCTCGCCGGCAGTCGAACAACCGAACAAGTGCGCACGGGGATTTTTTTTTCGTATCTGGTCGAGCGCTTTGCGGTCTTTGAGGATTGATACCGAACCGAATACAAAAAGCAATTGAGTCGATTCTGCATTAGTCTGGGACAGCGCCGGAACCCAGCCTTGCGTATCCGTCCATCTCCTTTGTTCGATTTTCATAGATAACCTCCTTTTGCCATTCTTTGTGCAAGAAGCTTTCCATGATGAAAAGATGGTTCTTCTTCACATTTGGTTTCTTGACCTGCCTTCATAGAAGGTAATGCATGTTCCCGGCGCTTTACAATAAAAGGCGGCAGGAAGCCGAATTACACATAAACCTACGAAAATTACAACGATGAACCTAAACGCGGCCTGATGAACAGAGAGAAAGGGAGCGAGCGCTTCCATATAAAAATTGCTGAAGAAAAACAAACAAGTTCAATCTTAAGCCGGCTGTCCGTATTTTATCGTTCTCTTTCCATTATGATCTGCCATCATGATCTGATTGAGAACCGCCGCCTGATTGACCAACACATGATAACGCTTTTTTCCTCTCCGAATATAATGGAAATTAACCATATTGCAACATTCTTCTGCAAAAAAACAACTAAAATTTCCATATCCGAACTGTATGCATATCCTCTGGATATGTAATTTAGTTTTTGCATCAGACATTGGCAAGTTTGCGCGGGTAAAAAATGCTTCCGGTGTCTAAAAACGAAAGCCAAATGGGATGTGATATCTGATTGTATTGTAATGTCTCTCCCAATATTCCGTTGCCATTCTTTTCGGCACAACACGAAGCAATTCAAACAGATAGAGATCAAGAATAATGGTTGTCAAAGCAAGATTGGGAGTGCTTTTTAGCATGCAACCTTTCAAGGAGAGAAAGAAAACTCGCGAAAGCATGTTGCATGGGGAAACATGCACGATCATTCCTAAAACATCGTCTATTGTTTTCGGGATAACGCATGCCGAGGCTGCAACTGGCGAACCAAACAACTATAGAACTGCTTAGCACCCTGCCGGCAATGATGTTTGATCATTGTGCTGCACTTTGGCATTCCTTTTGAGTTTAATAAAAATGTTGTGTAGTTTAAAAATCAATACTCTATACAATTCCTTTTTGAAAGATTGAATTGAAAAATAAAATGGTTTTCATTTTTGCGGCTTGCATCAGTACAACGCTTCTGCATGCTCAGACGGCGGGCGTTTCCCTTCAGACCATTGCCAATTACAATCAATGGGGATGGAATGCCGTGGCCTTGCAAAATGGTTTTATCACAATTGCGGCAGTACCGGCTATCGGCGGACGTATCATGCAATACAACTTAGGAAGTCTTCAGTCCATTTTTATCAATCCTGATACGAGCTTACTAGGAAAAACCTTCACTCCGGCTCCAAACGGGCAATGGCACAATTTCGGCGGGTACAAAACCTTGCCTGCACCGCAAGAGCATTGGAATGTTCCCGGCAATTGGCCGCCTCCGCCTTCATTAGATTACGGTGCTTACACAATAACAGACACGATCAGGACAAACGATTCAGTCTCCGTTGAAGTGGCGAGTCCGGTGGAACAATGGACGACGCCTGAAATTAGTTTTATACGTAAAGCTACTTTGTATACCGGAACCAGCCGCGTGAAAATGGATCAAACCATCGTCAACAATGGAACAGATACGCTGAATTGGAGTGTATGGTCTATTACGCCGTCGATTGTGCACCACCCGAACACAACAGACTATCAAAATTACTGGGTCTATTTCCCGATTAATCCCAACAGCGTTTATGGGCAAAGCGGTGTGAGCCCTCAAGGCGCTTCCAATGCATGGAAAGGGGAAATCGCTTCGGGTGTTTATGGCATACAGTATACTCCGGACAACACATTAATTTATTCCGATCCGGATAATGGTTGGATTGCCTATGCCGATCTTTCGGATGCGGTTGTCTTCGCCAGGACTTTCGATATTTTCGAAGGTACACATTATCCGGACAGTGCCCGCGTAACCGTGTATGTGAGCAGTCCGTCCCCGTTATATATGGAAGTTGAGGTAAAATCGCCTATCGTCGAACTTGCCCCCGGAGGCGGAAAATATACATTCACGGAAAATTGGTGGGCTGCCAAAGTCCAGGCTCCGATTCTGGAAGTGAATTCCATCGGTGCGATTGCGCGACGATTATCTTACAACCCGGTAACACAGATTTTATCCTCAACTTGCGGTATATTTTATGAGGGTATTGCTCAGACTGTTTTCTTAGATGTAAACCGCCAGATTCTGTCCGAAGGCCGGCAGCATAACGTATCTCCGCTCAACGAAATTCAGCTTCAGGATACGACAGCAATTCCGAACGAAACAAAGACCGTCGAGATTCAAGTTCACAATGTCAATGGGGATTTAATCGGCGTTCTGGATAGTGCGGATGTTTCGCAGCTCTTAACCGATGTCATTCCTAAAACTCCGGCTCTTCCGCTGGAATACCATCCGGCATCTAACTATCCGAATCCTTTCAATCCTTCAACGACAATAAGCTTTACCGTATTGCAAGCGGGCCCCGTCTCACTTAAGGTCTTTGATCTCATGGGCAGACAGGTAGCCGAACTGATGAACAGAACACTTGCACCGGGAACATACAACACTTCTTTCGATGGATCTCATCTGTCAAGCGGTGTTTATTTCTATCGCCTTGAAACCGGAAGCATCAGAGAAACGCATAAACTTGTTTTGATCAAATAAAATAGATGGAGTCCATCTTGTAGATGGGCTCCATCTATCTGTCCTATCGTCCTGCTGTATATGGATACGGTGGTCAAAAATTTGTATATTCGATTTGTTGTCATTGAATTCTCTGCAGCACAGAATGAACCTGAAAAATTAAGGCGCTCTTCACTATGAACAAAAAACTTCTTTTTGCAACAATCGTGTCGGCATTGGGCGGGTTTCTCTTTGGATTCGATACTGCTGTAATTTCCGGCACCACTGAATTTCTCAGACCTTACTTCGGACTGAGCGACTCCACTCTCGGATTTACGGTTTCTATTGCATTAATCGGCACTGTTATCGGATCGATTGCCGCCGGCAAACCGGGGGATATCTTCGGCCGGCGTGCGATTCTTTTCCTGTGCGGACTGTTTTACTTCATTTCCGCAATAGGCTGCGGAATGGCTCATAGCTGGTATGTTCTTTTATCGGCAAGGTTTCTCGGCGGACTTGGAATAGGAGCCGCATCTGTTATGGCGCCGATGTATATTGCGGAAATTGCACCGGGCCGCCTCAGAGGAAGATTGGTTGCGGTCACACAATTCAATATCGTTGCCGGAATTTTAGTGGCATTTTTTTCCAACTACCTCCTCGTGAATATAGGAGACAATAATTGGCGGTGGATGTTCGCCGTTATGGCGATCCCGTCGGCTGTTTTTTTTCTGCTGCTCTTTTTTGTGCCGGAGAGTCCGCGCTGGCTCATCAAAAAAGGACTGACCGAGAAAGCGCGATCCATTCTCCAGGAAGTAGGGGCCGAGCATGTTGAGGCCGAGCTCGAGGATATTATCAACTCCTTAAAGGAAGAATCCGGCGGAGGCACTGCGAAGCTCTTCCAGAAAAAATACCGCTTCGTGATTATGTGTGCCGTCTTGTTGGCGATCTTCAATCAGCTTTCAGGAATTAATGTTATCATGTACTACGCTCCTCTGATCTTCGAGAAAAGCGGGCTTGCTACGAACACTGCCATGCTGAATACGGTGGCAGTGGGAGTTACAAATCTCTTGCTGACGATCGCAGCCATGTTCTTTATCGACAAGCTTGGCCGGAAAACGCTTCTTCTGATAGGGGCAGTAGGCATGTTTTTCTCGCTCTTTGGCGCTGCGGTGAACTTCTACAGCAATGCATCCGGCGGACTGGGAATTTTAATCTGCATCGTGGGTTTCATTGCATCGTTTGCGTTCTCACAGGGTGCAGTGATTTGGGTCTTTCTCTCAGAAATCTTTCCGAATAAAATCAGAGCAAGGGGACAAGCCCTTGGGTCTTTCACGCATTGGATCATGAACGCTCTTATCGCATGGACATTTCCAACCGTTTTAACGAGGCTTGGCGGCGGAAATGCATTTATGTTTTTCGCCGTTATGATGATTCCCTTTTTCATTTTCGTTTGGAAGATGCTGCCCGAAACAAAAGGGCGGTCCCTTGAAGATTTAGAAAAGTTCCTGCTTTTAAAATCATAGATTCACCTGATGCGGCACTTTGCGAAGCTATTTGAAACAGCAGGAGTACAGCAATCGGCAATTGACAATTCACCATTTGCCATTGACTCTTGACCACTATTAAAGAGGAGATTTTTTTATGAACTGGCGTATAATAACGATTATAAGCGCAGGATTGCTGGCATCGTGCTTTAGTACCGGGCTCGGGCAGGACTCGCCGGAAACAGTCCCGTGCTACAAACTTGAGGGAACGGAAATTCGGGAAATTCATTCGAAGATTACGAATCAAGATTACGAACTAATTGTGAATCTTCCATACAGCTATAAACAAAATTCCGACAAGCATTATCCCGTTGTGTATTTTTGTGATGGCTTCTATGATTTTCCGCTCTTATCGGAAATCTACGGCGACGAAATATTTGATAAAACGATCGGCGAATGTTTTCTCGTTGGTTTTTCGTATAAAGGAAAGAATCTTGATTACGGAAAGCTGCGCGTGTATGATTACTCGCCAACCGATATAAAACAGGGCAATCGAACAGGCGGGGCACCCGAATTTCTCAATGTCGTTGAGAAGGAGTTCATTCCATTTATTGAAAAAACGTACCGCGTCGACCCAAGTTTTCGAGTCCTCGGAGGAAGCTCCATGGGCGGTCTCTTTACATTATACGCGATGTTTACAAAGCCGGTGCTGTTTAATGCGTATATCTCTATCAGTCCCGCCGTAAACTGGGACAATGGCTGGCTCTTCGGCGTGGAGGAAGCATTTCATCAGCAGCATCCCGAGTTCCCGGTATCGCTTTATATGACGGGAGCGGAAAAAGAATTTGCCGAACAGCCGGCCTTTCTGGAATGCATCAAATTTTTCGGAGCGGTCATCCAAAAACATCACTATAAGAATTTTCGATACGAATTTCGAGTCCTGGATGATTCATACCACGCGGGATCGAAGCCCGAAGGATACACTAGAGGTTTGAAGTTTGTCTTCGAGCCGATGCTTCAGAAATAATTCAGCGGCTGAAAAGCTTAGACACTTTTGTGTTATATTTTTATACTCCTAGACCGCCGGCCCGGCCAAAAAAATGAATTTAAGAGCAATTACAAACGTGCGTGTCATTCCATTTACTATATACCATTGTATAAATAAAGCGACATGATAAATTATTGATAAGGAGACAAATAACCCAGAATCTGAGACGGATTCATTTGAATGCTTCGGAAAGTCGAAGTTAAAGTTGAATAAAGCTCGTTTTGTGTTGAGAAATATCGATTGTGCGTACCATGTAATCGTGTATGATGCCAGACTCTTTCGATTGCATTGAACTCCGGAGAATACGGAGGAAGATTGAACACTTCGATATACGCCCGGTGTTCTGAGAACCAATTCCATACTTCCCGATCTTTGTGGTACGATGCATTGTCTTGAATCAGATAGATTTTTCTTGGGTAATAAGCCCTTACAATGCGTTCGAGATATATCAGATATGTAAGAGCATTGAAGACTGTTTGAAATTGATAAAGAAACCGAGCGCAATAGAGTTCTATCGTTCCGTAAATCTTGAGCGTATTGCGTTGCCCAGTTGACGGTATTTCCGGTTGGGAACCTACTCGTGACCATGTTCTGTAAAGCGTGGGGTCTTGCCGGAAACTTGCTTCGTCCTCGAAGAGGATCGCTGCTCCTTCGAACCGGGCTTTTTTTTAATATTCGGGTATTTATAGCGAATCCAACGCGATTGCGCTGCCTGATCTGCCTGCGCAAGAATTTTCTTTGGGCGTTGTACGGAAAACCCAAGCCCATGAAGAAGCCGCGAAACATGGGCGGGATGATAGGCAATAGAGAATTCTTCTTCGATAACTCTGGCAACCATAGGGCTTGTCCAGACACCGGAAGAGAATCCATAAGCCACGGGACCACTGTCGAGAATCTCCGACAGCTTCCGTTTCTGGCTCTGGGAGATACAAGAGGGACGACCGGATCGATGTCCTTCAAGTATTCCATCCTTTCCCTCTTTTTGCCAGTTTTGTAACCAAATGGAGACCTTTGATCGATGAACATTGAGAATCTCAGCAATTACAGGAGCAGACTTGCCTTCCATGTTAAATGCCACGGCGCGCAGGCGGTTGGCGACACGATAGGCTCCTTCTCGCATGGCTTGTTTGCTGAGTTCAACCAATTTCCGTATCTTTTTCTTTGTTCCATGTACCTTTATTGCTTTCATGGTATCTCCTTTGATTGGATGATACCAATATAACTATGTCGCCTTATTTATGCAAGCATATATATCTACCATTTACTATTTACTATTTGCGATTTACAATCGACCATTTACCACTGACTACGCTTTGAAAGGCACTGTAAAGTAGAAAACGCTCCCTTTCCCCACTTCACTTGTGGCTCCTACTTCACCGCCGTGTTCCTTTACAATCCTTTTTACAATGGCAAGTCCAAGTCCGGTACTTTCTTCTCCTGCTGTCGGAAGCACCGATGTGCGCGAATATTCTTTAAAAAGTTTTGATAATTCATCAGGAGGGATGCCCTGGCCTTGATCACATATCTCAAAGCGGATATGATCTCCTTGAAGTTGAACACGGATAGTAATGAATGTATGCCGACCTGAGAATTTTATCGCATTGCTCAGGTAATTATCGAGAACTTGTTGTATTCTACTCCCATCGATCTCCATGCTTATTGGCAGAACCGCTGGATTCGTTTCCAAATTGATGGTAATATCTTTCTTTGATGCAAACATCTGCTGTGTATACTGAACCGATGCAAGCAGCGCCTGTATGTCAACGGAACTTTTTTGTAAAAACAATTGTCCGCTTTCAATCGCAGAGACATCCAAGAGATCATTGATAAGCCGCAGTGCAGATTCACCCGAACTGCGAATGAACTGGAGCATTTCATAATTATCTTTCATGCCCTTTAACCGTTCATCCCCCATCAGCAATTCCGAAAAACCTATCACTGCGTTCAGAGGATTCCGAAGATCGTGCGCGGCAATTCCTAAGAATTTATTTTTTAAATTATTGAGTTCTATCAGCTCCTGATAGAGGCGGGCTTTCTCAATAACGATGGCAATCTGCCCCGCTATCTCCTCGTACAATTCCGTGTGTTCATTTTTGTATGTATTGATTTTGAAACTGGAGAAGAATAGGAAGCCGATATACTTTTCCCTTGAAATCAACGGACATGTGAGGCTGGATCGCACTCCCTCCTTGAGAATATCTTTTGTTGACTGTGAGTCCGGATGTTGAATAAAATATTCTTCAAGATTATTGAGGATCCTCGGCTTTCTGGTCTTCAGAACATTCTCCAGACTACTTCCGTGAAGCGGCTGTGAATATCCAATTCCAATATTTATTTCGCTGGCCTCCGATTTTGCCCATCGTGCACGGACTGTGGCGCTGTTTTCCTCTATCAGGGAAAGACCGATCCTGTTATACGGAATAATAGATTTAAACAAATCGTATATCTGCTGGCAAATGTCATCGAGCAGCAATCCTGCGTTAATCTCCGTTGTCACTTCAGAAAGCTGCTTGATCTCATCGAGATGTACCTGCATTTTTTTCAGTCTTCTCTCGACGTGTTCAACGAGCATCCGCTGCCGCGAAAGGCGGGCTTTGATGACAGCCGCTGCCTCATCTGCTGTAAACGGCTTATGTAAAAAATCGTCTGCACCCAGATTCATTCCATGACGATGGGTTACCGGATCATAAAGTGCGGTCATAAAAATGAACGGGATTGTCGAGAGTTGTTCTTCCTGCCGGAATACCTCGAATGTCTCATATCCGCTCATATCGGGCATAATAATATCGCATAATATAATGTCGGGCGGTGTTTGTATTGCAAGAGCTTTGGCAGCACTGCCGGATTCAGCCGTAATGCAATGATAACCCTTTTGCTCTAATTTCCTTTTAAGGGAAATTCCATATCCCGGTTCATCGTCAATAAGCAGTATGGTTTCCATAATGTTCTTTCTATGAATGAATTACCCTGTTCAATTTATGAAGCCTGTTTTTTGCCGCAGACAATTATAAATAAAAGAAATCCGCTCGCAGGGAACAAGTTTCACACAGCGGTTTCGGATTATTCCAAATTTCTTTCATCTCTTTATATAAAGATTTTCATTCTAATCAACCGGCACTACTTTGCGGACGAACCGCAAAAATCCGTTAAATCTGTATAATTTTTACATAAATAGGGGCTGGTGATCAAGAGGAGTTAGGAATAAAAAACCCGGCGATTTAATGACCGCCGGGGTTTCAGATGGAGTCCATCTCAAAGATGGGCTCCATCTATTTCAGCATTAACATCTTTTTCGTGATAACAAACGATGAACCGCTCAATCTATAGAAATAGACGCCAGATGATACTGTCATTCCATGTCCATTGGTTCCATTCCACGTTACTACATATGATCCAGCTTGAAATTCCCCTTCTGCAAGGGTTGCGATCTTTTGGCCAAGCATATTATAGACTGTCAACGATATCTTGTCCATTTGAGACAGGTTGAATCTAATTTGGGTGGTCGGGTTAAACGGATTAGGGTAATTTTGGGCAAGAGAATAGGTCGTTGGAGCACTGCTGCTTTGAACATTCGGCACAGAAGTGATTTCCGAACTGACCACAAAGTCTTGTGTGGCTGTAACATCGGTGCCGGATGAATTATAGGACGGATTGACATTCGATGCAGTCACAGACGTATAATCGTGGCAATCCATTGTCATTGAATAAACACCCGGAGCTAATCCTGTTATTGTGTATGAACCCGATGCATCTGTCATTGCATACCCGGCAACATTACCTACTGTATCAAGCGCATATACTAAACCTCCGGAAACCGGATACCCTGAAATCGTCATTGCATTGACAGTGGAAAATCCTGCTTTCGCCTTTGTTAAGCCAATCGGATTAATCTGTACAGAAGATGACGCGCTTCCATGAATAGAAGTATAACCGATAGACGATCCGAGAATCGGATGAACAAAGATATCGATACCGCCGGCTTCATTGCCATTTATATTTATGACTGTCGCAAGCTTTCATTGAATCGTCATTTCACCGGATGCATTATAAAATGACGGTGCATATTGACCGAGCGGAACCGCCAGCACGCGGTATTGACCTGGCGGCAAATTTGTCATATCAAATTGACCGGTCGAATCCGAATCAAAGGTATAATGCCGGTATAATGGAATCGAATCATTTGCCGTCCACCACTGACGATAGGCGATAACACGGGCAAAAATTCCTTTTTGTAATGCAGTATCGATTACCACACCGCTTATTTCACCTGTGAAAGAAACCGGAATCGGACGCAGTATAAAATTGATATTTGTTGTATCCGTCTTCAAACTGAAAATATCTGCCTCCAGGACATTGCTTTCATTATTATAGAATATCTTGTAAAATCCTTTTTCGGAAGCACGGATGATATAATAGCCTTTGGGCAAACGAAGAGAATAACTGCCTGTTGAGTCGGTATTCGTATGATAGAGCCATCGTGACGCACTATTATCCAATCTCATATTATAATCGAGCAGAGGATTATTCGGATCTAAAGATTCCCGAACACCTTCGTTGTGCATTGAATCATCTGCAAAGAATTTTGATCCGTTGAGAACGAACTCTTCACGTGCCCATACAATAAGAGCGCCTTTGACGGGGTTGCCTAATGTATCGGTTACTATTCCTTTGACATGATGCATAGGCAAATTTATGCTATCCGTGATGAGAGAAAAATTGGCGGTAAAAACTGCCGGTGCATCTGCAACCGATATACTTGTCGCTCCCGTACGGAATCTTGCACCATTATACCATTGCGGCAGATAATGCGGATTAAAAGGATATGCTTCTACAAAATACATGCCCGGATCGACATCCTTTATTGTATAATTACCGGCCGTATCGGTTATGGCATGGTATCCAAGATGAAAGACTGCGTCTTTCTTATAAAGGCTTATAGAAACTTTCTTGATGACGCTCCCAGTAAGGCTGTCTTTCACATGACCTGTCACGGTTCCATTACCGCCGGAGACTGCAATGGAATAACTTTGAATTGCTTTGTCGCCGAAGGACGAACTAATTATAACGCTTACATTGTAATAACCGCGCGCGTTCGGGGTCCAGCTTATCAGACCGAGAGAAGTATCAATTGTCATTCCGGAAGGTTTCAGAAGTAATCTGTACTTCAGGACAGCGGACACGCTGTCCGAGGATGCAACGACCTGGTAGGAATATTGAACTCCAAATTGTCCTTGCTCAACAGGGCTTGAAATAATTGTAATATTATCGGTTCTCGGTTTGACATCTACTGCCACATAGGAGCTGCGAATGACATTACCCATTGCATCTGTTGTTTTAACGACATACAAAAATGATGTCGGTGTTGTCACTTTGGGCGTATCGACATAGGATGTATCGATAACCGATGCTATTTGAGTGAACGATGTATCAACGGTCAAGCCTCCCGTCATAACTCCGCGAAAGATTTTATAAATATACGAAATCGTATCGCTGGGAGCTCTCCATGATAGCTGAACGGTTTGATATTCCGTTACAACACCTTTCAACGAAAACGATGAAAGGATTTGAGCATGAACAGCGGTGCTTAAAAACGAAAGCACGATCACCATCACTATTGAAAAATAGTAAGTCTACGTACCATTGGAATCTCCGGATAAAGTTAAAGTTTTTCATTTTCGGTATCATTGGATCCGCTCTGAATGATTTGGCCGCTCGAATAATAATTCCATCTTAAGAAAATTGAATCGCAATCCATCATTCGAGAAAATAAAGACGACGTGGATAGTAATAAACCGGGTGAAATAAGTTAAAAGTCTATTTTGCAAAAAGTCTTTCAATAACTTACTCTCTTGATTTGCTCTTTCTGCAATATTAGATTCATAAAGGAGCCGTTTAGTTTAACAATTTCTTTTTTATCTTTGTTTCGGTGTGATAGACATCAAGTTAAGCCGGTGTGAGAAAGTTTTCCAAAAGGGAACATTCTGCTTAAAAATGAGGATACAATGAACGCAAATACACGGCGTCTTTTGAAACGAATGATTTTTCTCGGTTTTAATTCCACCTAAGTGTTGTCGCGAAAAATATCGTCAAATGTTTTCGGGACAGACCGGCATTTTGAAAGAGTAAAAAATTATCGGAAGGGGGCGGGATTTCATGCATTTACAACAATTTGTGCAGGTAGGATACCACTTAGAAGGTAATCGATTTTTTTTTCAGATCAGACTCAATTCCTGCTCATGTACTATGATCGCATTTTATGAACTTTTTGGGCGTTGCTGATGTCGAAAATGATTTTGGCGGAAATGCATCCTTTCCTCAAGTACACCACTTTTAGCTGCTCTCTTCGAAGTAAATCCGAGAATGAATAATATTTGAAGAGAATATTCCCGTCTTAAGAAATAGATGCTAAACCACTCAAGGCCAGTAGATCTGAAAAATCATTTCCACGGAACTTGTGGAGATCTATAGAAATTGATTCCCATCGCAGCCCATCGTGTTCCATGCTGTGCAAGCCGAATTCGATAATCATCCCACCTTCGATTGGACTGCTGTGTCCATCCGACCTCGGCATATCCGGGCAGACGGGGAAATGTCATATATCCAACATCCGCCATCGTTTGGATTGTTTCCGTCCAGAGAGCCGCTTCCAAACCTAAGATATTATTTTCCGATATGCCGGCAAGCTTATATGCCGGATCCCAGTCATATGCATCCTGTACTTCAATGTATCCCGCCCAATTCTGACCCAATACAGTCAAAGAATCGTATTTCATATCCATATAAACCTTCGACGCCGGCGACAATATAACTTTCATATTTTGAATGTCCATCACAAATGCTTTTCTATCATTCCAATATTGAATAATTGAGGATGGCAAAAGGCGCGCCTGTGCAACCTCTCCCCATCCAATGAGCTGTTTGTGATTTGCATGGACGACGCTTTGCACATATTCTATAAACCGAATATAATCGACTGAATCCGTCACAGATGCTTCGTCGCCTCCGATATGTATCCACTGACCCGGTGTTAACGAACATATTTCCCCTACAATGTCTTCAACGAATTTTTTTGTGTTGTCTTTTTCAGTGCAAAGAGTACTGAATCCCACTGCAATGCCGGTATAGAGGAATGGAGCAATTCCATCACAATTGAGTTCTGCGTATGAAGCCAGCGCGGCGTTGGTGTGACCCGGCATATCGATCTCCGGGACGACGATGATATAACGCTTTTGAGCATACTTCACAATTTCCGAATATTCCTCCTGAGTATAATACCCTCCGTGTCCTCCGCCGGTTTGTGTGCTTCCGCCATGCAAAGCAAGGTTCGGCCACGAATGAATCATAATTCTCCAGCCCTGATCGTCGGTCAGGTGAAAATGAAAACGGTTCATCTTATAGAAAGCCATCCAATCTATAAAACGTTCGACATCTTGAACGCTGAAAAAATGTTCTTGCGACATCAAGCATAGCACCCCGCCATGCGAAACGGGGATAATCCCTGATCACTACCGCCGGCAGATCTAATCGAGCTTGATGGACAATCGCACTTTCAATAACAGGGGGTAAAAGCTGTCTTATCGTTTGTATCCCCCAGAATAATCCGGCGGGCCTGCGTGCCTTTATTTTTACAAAACTCTTTGTCACTGTTAATTCATATCCCTCCTCTCCTAATGCATAATCCGGTTCCTTCATCGTAAGAATAATGTTTCCCTGGATTGACGGTTCCTGTGAGGCCGTTCCTACACGGACGGGATAACCCGTCATACTCTGCAGTTTATCCGCAAGAAATTGCCCGGTTTCCAATTCTTCATTGATTTCTGAATCTATAATAATGGCGGTACCTGGAGCAATAGTAAAAGCGCCTTCTCCGGACTTTATCGAATCAGGCAAGGGAATCAGATTTTTCAACGAGGCCTCCTTTGGTAAAAATATTGTATCTATTTCAGGCCGCAGAAGCGTTCGACAGGCTTCTACAGAACCCGTGGACAAAAGTGCCAAAGCCAAATACGATAGAAGTTTTACTGTGATCAAACGCTCCTTCCACAGTCGGTTTTTCCACATAAGAGCCTTCTCTTGAGAAACGGGTTTCATGAAAATCATATCTCGATCTGAGGCGGATTCACAACTTCTCTTCTCAATTCATGAGCTCTCGTCTACGTCTTTTGTTTTCGATATTTACAATTGCTCATTTGGAAGAATATAGGGTTTTTTTCTCTTATTAAAAGAACGAATATCTTCATAGATTTGCCCGCATTTTTCCCTTTTCGCCCTCTTCAACATGCTCCATTGAGTCTCATCAGCACAGAACAGACTCACGGTCGCTTCTAAAAAAAACCGGAGAGCAAAGGATTGATTCTCAAATAAGACTTTCGCATCTTAAACTAAATGAGTATTCAATAATTTCGCGGATATATGAACCATCAGACTATAAGTAAATGGCAGACGGGCAACAATCTCGATTACATGATAAAGGATAAAACTTCGGCTGACAAGACCTCAAAATATTCTTCAGCACCTTCCGTCCTCACATTCCTCTTCATGTGGGGATTTATCACTTGCTTGAACGACGTCATAATACGCCAGCTCAGTGCGGCTATTGAATTGAATTACACAAAAGCGATGTTCGTTCAATACCGATGTTTTGTTATCCCTGCGTTGCATTTTACGACATGAATGTCCATCTCCCGACTTTTAAAAAAGGGGCAACATAAAAATAATTCATGAAGGAAAACGAAATGTCTAAGACAGATGTAGTATTAGGAGTTGACATCGGCGGAACGAACACCGCAATGGGATATGTAGATAGGAACGGCGTGCTTGCAGCGGAAGCATCCATTACGACCGAAGCTCACCGGCCTGCTCAGGAATTCTTTGAGCGATTTCACAAACAGGCAGAATTACTTTTTTCCGGGCTTCAGGATACTCATCATCTTGTCGGCGTCGGATTAGGAGCACCAAATGCAAATTATTACAAAGGCACCATTGAACAACCTCCGAATTTGAGCTGGGATTTTGTGGATGTGGTCGGCACACTCAAGCAATGGTATTCGATTCCTGTCGTATTGACGAATGATGCTAACGCTGCAGCCCTGGGTGAGATGTTGTTTGGTACGGCCAAAGGCATGCGAGATTTTATCGTTATTACACTGGGTACCGGCGTGGGCAGCGGTATTGTATCGAACGGGGAAATGATATACGGACATGATGGTTTTGCAGGAGAAATCGGCCATACAATTGTCGATTATAACGGACGTCCGTGCGGCTGCGGACGCCGCGGCTGCTTAGAAACATATGCATCGGCAAATGGGATACGCCGGACTGTAGACGAACTCATCCGCACCACTGCAGTGCCGAGCGAACTTCGCAAAATTAAATTTGAAGACCTTACGTCGAAACAAATATATGAATCCGCACGGCGCGGAGATAAACTTGCATTGGAAGCGTTTGACTTAACAGGAAAGTATCTCGGCATGAAGCTTGCAGATTCCGTAGCACATACTAGTCCGGAAGCCATTATTCTTTTCGGCGGCTTGGCATTGGCCGGCGATTATATTTTCAAACCTACAAAAAAATATCTTGAGGATTATCTCCTCAATATTTACAAAAACAAAGTCCGCATATTGCCTTCGGGTCTGCCGCAAGGCAATTCCGCAATCCTCGGAGCAGCAGCATTGATATGGAATGAATTGGAATGATCTGCCGGAATATTGTAATTTCGATGTGTATCATTAAGAGCTGAAATATCATTGTAGTGAGGTTGTCCAAAAAGGAAGAATCATGGTAGGACAAACATTTCTGTTTGTCATTTTGCGACGATATCGGACAGGCCTATCTTACCAACAAACGAACTTTTTGGACAACCTCGGATAAACGGGCGTCAGACTGTCCGTTCGGGACTGCAAAAGTGGAATTTAAAAAACGGTCGGAAGACTATTTTTTAAAATAATTCGGCGGGAGTGAGCGGGAGTTGCACGTTGTTTTATAAATTCTTTGAGGAGTTATGAAAAAACTTTTCTCTTTTGCAATCCTCGCGGCATGTATTCTTTGGGGAAACCTACCGGCGGGTACCAATAATCGTCCTATTAAATTATCAATATGCGAAGGATGGAAATTTTGCCAGGAAGGCTCCGGACAATGGCATACGGCGCAGGTTCCCGGATGCGTGCATACCGATTTGTTGAACGACAGCTTGATATCCGATCCATTTTTCGGTACGAATGAAAAATCGCTTCAGTGGATCGGCGAAAAGAACTGGATCTACAAAACCACGTTCGATGTACCGATGGAAATGCTGCAGAATGAATCCGTTGAACTTGTCTTTGAGGGTTTAGATACGTATGCAGAAATCACGCTGAATGGTTCGGCAGTTTTAAGTGCGAACGATATGTTCCGTACATGGCGCGTGGATTGTAAAAAACTTTTACGCAAAAAAGAAAATCGACTTGCGATTCGTTTCAGGAATGTCTTCGATGAAAACATGCCTAAGTATAGATCTGCACCATTTGAACTGCAGGCATTCGACAACAACGATCAAGCGGAAACAAAGATAGCCATGTACTCCCGTAAAGCGCAGTTTCATTACGGATGGGATTGGGGTCCCCGCCTGATTACGTGCGGCATTTGGCATCCCGTCTATATTGAAGCATGGAGTGGATTTAAAATTAACAACATTCACGTCCAGCAGAAAAACGTCTTCAGCACCGGCGCAGATATACTTTCTACCGTTAATATTCAATCCGCCCGGAAGCAGACAGTAACCGCAATGGTTTTTCTCGACAGCCTGACATTGTGCACGGGGCATTTTGATCTCCAGCCCGGAGCTAATAAAGTGCAAGTTCAAGGGCATATCTCAAATCCGATACTGTGGTGGACTAACGGCCTGGGTGAGCCTCATCTTTATTCATATCGGGCTGCTGTAACGGGATCAGAAAATGCACAGGATGAATATTCGGCGTATATCGGAATTCGCTCGCTTGAAATTGTGCGGGAAAAAGACACGCAAGGCAGAAGCATGTATGTCCGCCTTAACGGAGTCCCCGTTTTCATGAAAGGATCGAATTATATTCCTCAGGATAATTTTCAAAATCGTGTTACGAAAGAACGTTATGAACATATCATCCGTTCGGCAGCGGATGCACACATGAATATGCTAAGAGTATGGGGCGGCGGAATCTTCGAAGACGATCTTTTCTACGAGCTCTGCGATCGGTATGGAATTCTTGTTTGGCAGGAAATGATGTTTGCCTGTGCTATGTATCCCGGTGATGACGAATTTACGGCAAATGTCCGGCAGGAAGTTATAGATAATATTGTGCGCCTGCGCAACCATCCTTGCATAGCGCTGTATTGCGGGAATAACGAAAATGAAGCCGGCTGGTTCCAATGGGGTTGGAAACAAAAATATGACAAGACGACCCAGCAGATGTTCGAACAATCCGCCGAGAACCTTTTCTATGAAGTCATTCCTTCTGCACTCCATGAAGCCGATTCAACGAGATATTATCACCCCACAAGCCCGATAGCCGGAATCAGAAACACTCCCTACGGCGAAGGAGACATACACTATTGGGGCGTGTGGCATGGAAAGGAGCCGTTCGAGACGTTCACAACAAACATCGCTCGATTTGTCAGCGAGTATGGATTTCAATCTTATCCGGAATTATCGACCATTTCCGAATATGCCAGACCGGAAGAAAGACAGCTTCATTCAGAAGTGATGCTATCGCATCAACGGTGTATGGCTGATGCCCGGCAGGACAAGGAATACGGGAACCGGTTGATCCAAACATATATGGAACGATGGTACCGCACGCCGAAAGATTTTGATTCGTATGTCTACGTCAGTCAGGTGCTGCAGGCAGAAGGTGTTAAAATTGCAATGGAAGCACACCGCCGGGCGATGCCTTTCTGTATGGGAAGCCTGTACTGGCAAATAGACGATTGCTGGCCGGTGGCTTCATGGTCGAGCATCGATTATTACGGAAAATGGAAAGCATTACATTACGCAGCAAGAAATGCTTATCAGCCGATATTGATTTCACCGATTGTCTCGGAACAGGATTTCAAGGTGTATGTGGTATCGGATCAGTTAAACGATACGGAAGTATCACTTGCTATTTCAGTAATGGATTTTGAAGGGAAAATGATTTTTCAGCAATCCATGCCGGCACACATAAAAGCAAATAGTTCGGAATGTATTGTAACCCTGCAAAAGCCGCAACTTACCGGCACATGCAATGAATCTCAAGTGATAGTGGTTTCCCGATTGATACGAGGCAAAGAAAAGCTGTCGGAGAACATTTCGTATTTAAAACCGCCTAAAGACCTGGAATTACATAAACCGAAGATATCGATGAACATTCAAAAAACATCCTCGGGATTCCTTTGCGAGGTAACTTCAAATACACTTGCGAAGAATGTTTTTCTGAACTGCAGTGACGATCATGCATTCTATAGCAATAATTATTTCGACCTTCTGCCGAACGTAAAAGAATTGATAACGGTCGATACTCAATTGAATCAGAAAGATTTCGAGCAGACTTTGAAGATTGTCAACTTGTTCGAGAGCTGTTATTGAGTTAGAGGGTCGGCTATTTAGTTTCTCTGGAATAAAAAACCGGCACTATGCAGGACAAAAAATTTAAACGGGCCGGAATAGGCATTCACAATCCAGTAAGCGATACCAGCAAAGAATCCACGCATTGATCAAAATCGTACTTTTTAAATGCTTCTCTGCGCGCTGAATGAGATAGTGATAAGCGGAGGGCTGCATCCGTGAGAATTCTATGAATCGCACGAGCGACTTCATTCGCATCTTTTGGTCTTATCAGCAATCCGGTTTTTTCGTTCGTAATAATTTCAGGCACACCCCCCGTATTCGTTGCAATGATTGGTCGTCCCATTGCCATGGCTTCTACAACTAAAAGGCCGAATGTTTCCGAGAATGAAGGCAGTACAAAAACATCTAATGCAGTCATCAATTGCGGAACATCTTCGGTAAACGGGAGAAATTTCACATAGCGTTCGATTTGAAGCGTACGGCAAAGATCCAGCAAGTATTCTTTATAGCCGTGTTCGCCGGCAGTTTCGTTGCCTGCGACAAGGAAAAAAACATTCGGATGCTGCTTGATCACTTCGGGCGCTGCACGAAGCAGTATATCCTGTCCTTTGAGCCTGTCGAGCCGTCCTAATACACCGACAATTTCCTTATCCGGAGGCAATCCGAAATTCTTTTGCGATTCTATTTTCTTGAAATGCGCGGAGTTGAATTGATGAAGGTCGATGCCTAACGTTACCACTTTTACTTTATCAGGAGACATGCGAGTAAATGCCAGCACATCCTTCTTCATACTTTGCGTCAATGAAATCCAGAGAGCGAGTTTGGAATAAATCCATGTATGAATAATATCGCGTTTATTATGTTGGGAATTCATTTGTTGATAGTACACTAATTTCAAATTTTGAACAAACATCGATGCCACAGCAGCAAGATGAATATCCTTCGATTGCATGAGCATGACAATGTCTATTCGATGAGACCTCAGAATATGAACGAGAGAAATGATCGCCGCCAAATCTCCATATTTCCAACGGGGAGCAAGCGGGACGAGATCGAGATTTGCTTTTTGGGCGCGTTCCGCAATCAGGGAGGAAGGCGGAGCGATCAGGAGAACGGATGTTCCTCGTTTGGTCATCGCTTCCGTAAGTCGCAAAGCGGATAATTCAAGTCCGCCCAGTGAATGCGAAAAGCACACGATCGCTATTTTTTTCTTTACCATCACTCCTAATACAACGTGTCTCTCTTCTAAATGTTTCGATACAATTTTGAATCAGATTATTGATTTAAAACGGTACCGGCCGGAAGGCATTAAATTGAAATGCTGCCGGATTTACCGCGAAATGAAGATTCCTATTGACAGAATTCCTGTTTTTGAGACATGTTATAGGAGGGAGCCGGTTTTTTCTCCATTTCTTCATAGAGAAGATGATAGAGGAAACGAAAACCATGCGTCCATTCAAACAGCCACACTTCAACCCACTTTAGAGGATTCCAGATATTAAGATACCAGCGTTTCCAGATGCGCTGAACATAGAATCTCGAGAAAGCGCCGGCAAACGGATTTCGTTTCCTTAACCAAAGATGTACAAGAGATGGAACCTTTATCTCAGGCATTTCGATGGAAAGTTTGGCATAAAATGCTGCGAGTTCCTTTGTGCTGAGATCCCGCCAATCAATAATATCCTGCTTCGTCCTCGCGATTAAGTCTGATAAAGCCTCTTCGATTCTGCTCTTCTGACGGCTTCGGAGCCATACTTCTTCGAATTGGAAAAAAAGTTTTGACATATGCCAAATTCGGAAAGCAATTACTACCGTCCGATTGAACCAAAATGGAACGAATGCTTCTTGCGGAAAACTCGTACGGCGGTCATTCCTGCGGCGTACAGTCCAGAATCCGCAGTTCATCGGATGCAGTCGTTCAATTCTGGATGAATACAGATACCACATAAAAAAAGACAATCTTTCTTTATAATAATAATGATCGCTTCTCCAGAGTTTAAGGATATTGACCATATGCTCATTTGAATAAAATTGTTCCCATGCGTCATGATATGCTGCCGTTAGCTCATCACAGGACATACGTTCCGGCTTAACGGCAACATGCGCTGCATCATACCTATTGAAATCCTCGTCCATCCACCGACCTTCCCGCCACCAGCGCTGGTGATCCTTTGATCCGGGAAGAGGCGAGAGAATATAGAAGGAAGCTGAATCGAACATCATTCGTTGAAGTTCGCCAACATCCCGTTTGATGCTTGCCGCCGTATCAAACGGCAGGCCGAGAATATAACCCGCGTGGCAGGTAATACCGAGCGAATGGCAATGCGCCACAAGATCCGTGTATTCGGACACCTGATTTTGAAATTTATCTTTTGAACGCAGATTTTCGCGGTTTACGCTTTCTACGCCGAAAAAAACCTGATTGCAGCCTGCACGTGCTGCAAGTTGGAAGAAATCTCCACCGGGCATTTTCCGGGCAGCAAGATCGCTCTGCATCATAAATGTAAAGGGAATTTTTTCTTCCTCACGAATGCGGATAAGTTCTGCAAAAAGGTCGCGCCATCGCGGATTCCGCGCCGTGTTATCGTCGGTAAAGAAAGAATGTGATACGCCTGCTTCATGATAACTCTGTCTTACAAATTCAACAACTTGCTCGGGATTCCGATACCGCATAGTCCGGCCCTGCACGTTAATAATTGTGCAAAAATCACAATTAAAAACACATCCGCGTCCGGTATCAATTGTAGTGAAACGGGAAGCAAAATTTTCGAATTCATCCTTCGTGATATGAGGTATAGGCACATCGAAAAGATCCGGTGTCGGATTAAGAAAATTATAAAGAGGTTGAGCCCTGTCCTTCAGAACATCTTCTACAATTGCAGACAGCCTTCCCCCTTCGACCTCACCTGCGACGAGTGTAATCCCCTTGGACATTGCATTTCTCAGATCGGCTGTCAGACCGATCATAGCAAGCATGCCGCTGACGTGAAAACCTCCGATTAATACAGGGATCCCGTGCGACAGAAATTTGGATGCAATATCTAATGCCCGCGGATACTGGTTTGTTTGGACGCCCACGAGCATGACAATAGATTTTGCACCGGGAACTTTTGCACGGTGAACGATATCCTTTATAGGTATCCATTCAATTGCTTCATCAATTTTACAGATATTAATCGAGACCCCTTTGAAAAACGGATTGTTTTCAAGATCATGCACGAGCGTGCCAAGCTGGGTTAAAGTGTTGCTCCGGATGACACCGATACGTGTTTTGATCGGGTAGCCGTCATCGGTATAATTAGTCGGGCGGATCAGCGTAACGTTTAATTCATTATACCCGGATTCTTTCATCGTCTGGAAATCAGTTTGCATATGTTCAAACTGCCTCGCTTTGCTTTTTGCAATAAGTTTTCGCATATTTTTCCTTTCCGGGAGTTCGAACTGTTGCTGCTTCACCCATAATGACTTTAATTTCATCTGATGTTCACGTATTTCATTCACTTTCGAGAACGAAGCGCTTTTTTATTTGAGACCGGCTTCTTGCAGAGTATTTGAGTTTTCGAATTTTTTGAGAATATACCCGTTGACCACGGCATAATTGAGAAGCTTTTGTTGCAGCACTTTTCGACCTCTGTGCAGCCGCGAACGCACCGTTCCAACGGGGCAAGAAACCAGCTTTGCAATTTCAGCATACTTCAGGTCTTCGACATCACTAAGCAAAATGATCGTCCTGAAATTGCTGGGCAGAGATTCGATGGAATGGGCAATTTCATCTTCGAAGACTTCGTCAAAGTGTTTTAATGTATGATGTCCGGGATCGAAGATCCGGTGCTGGGTTGCATGAGAAGTGAAATGTGCCTCGTCATATTCGATTTTTTGGGGTTCTTTAGATTTTTTTCTATAGATATTAATGTATGCATTCTTCATGATCCTATATAACCACCCCCTTACATTCGTTCCCTGCTCAAAACTTTTCCAGGATCGATACGCCTTAAGATACGTATCCTGCAGCAGGTCTTTTGCATCTTCGCCGTTCATTGTCAACTTCAATGCATAATTGTAGAGTCGGGGCATATGTGGTACAGCTATCTCTTCAAAGCCCTGTTGATTTGCCATAGCCTTTTTCCCTTTCATAATTTCAGCGAATAATTATGCGGCACAAATAAGTATGCTGAGGATTTATCTGATCAGGTATAGATCGAAAGGATGAAAAAGTAATTAATCCCTTGAGAGACGGTAAATTTAGGTTGAAGTCTCAGATGGAAAGGTCAGAGCAAAGGGTCACTCATAAGACAACGGTCTCGTCCGATGCTTTACACCTCGGTCAAGCCTGTCCCCATTGCCGAAATGCGGGCAGGCCTATGCTTGCCATAGAAGAGAAAACTTATCACCTGCCAAAAAACAATTTTTTAAGATTTTCCGAAGAATTGCTACGCTTGATTGATGATTCCGTGGTTCATCTTTTCGTTTTTCTTTTCTCTTTTAGCCGCTTTTTTTTCTTTCATGGTTTTTGCCGGTTCTTTTTTTGAATTTTTTTTACTGTTTTGACTCTTGCTCATGATTCTCTCCTTTTAAATGATGTTAAGGTGTTTTGTCTAAGAAACATTCCTCGCTTAAAGCAACGAGACAATCTGTCGGAGTTGTTCGAGAGAAATCCGTTTTCACGAGCTCTCTTCACAGAACTGAAAATGCTTCATCGGGCTTTTTCATATCTGTACGGAAATCCTATTTTGTATCGAGAATAACCGGCAGACCGTCTTTTCCGCTTCCGACTATGATCACTTTTGTATTATTCGATTCTGCAATTTTCAAGGTTGCTTCGATTCCCTTCCAGCGCAGCAACTGGTCACTGATTCCGGCTGCAACAATCGACTGAAAGTCGGCGATGCCCTTTGCCTCGATGCGTTTCCTGTCTGCCTCCTGTTTTTCCTTTGTCAGAATAAACTCCATCCGCTGGCTTTCCTGATCTGCACGCTGTTTTTGTTCAATTGCTTCGGTCAACTGCACAGGAAGCGCCACATTTCGTATCGGCGTAGTTTCAATAAACACACCGCGGGGAGCGACCACTCGCTCAAGCTCCTCCTGAATCGATGCACCAAGCCGTTCCCGTTCTGTCGAATACAGTGCACTTGCCTGAAAGCTCGCCGTAACTGCGCGGCAAATGGAACGGAATTGGGGAATGAGGATAATCGTTTCGTAATCTCCGCCGGCTACGGTCTTATAGACTCGAGCCGCAGAGTCAGCATTAAGCCGATATATTGCACTTACTTCCAGTCCGATTGAGAGTCCCTCGCGTGAGAGCACCTGCATCACTTCTTTATGCTCTTTCGTCTGAATAGAATATTTGATGACATCCGCAAGCGGATTGACTAAATTGATGCCGGCTGGAATTGTCTTCTCCGACACAACACCGAAAAAATCGACAACACCGACATGTCCCGCAGGGACTTGTGTAAAACATTGAAGAACAGCAGAAAGCCCAAATACAACAGCAGCCAAAGCGCTTCCTAAAGCAGGTGTACGAAAGGCGATGTTGTTGTGCCTCACTTGCTTTCGAGCGTTCAGCATAACCAAAAGAGCCGCTATCGTGATAATGAGTGAAATGATAAAAAGCATAAGAAACTCCATTTATGAAATGAATGCGAACGATGACAGAATTGAGCGGCAACTGCTAAGCCCATTCTTTTTGTCCGGAAGAGAAAGTACCGTTCCCATCTCCTATACGATGCTCTCCCAATAAACATCAAAATAATACACACGATTTTGTTTATCGGTAATAGCCCGAAGGGATGAAAAAGTAGTTAATTCTTTTCTTCCGCAGATGCTCGGCATAATTTGAAAGATTGAGTTTCTTGTGAGAGTCTGCAAAAAAAGATTAGTACAAAATTCTGCAAGCGCTGCCGTCAAAGCTTATTCGCACCGGCCCAGATAGCGATAACGCCAAAGGACATTAAAAAACAGCCTGAGATTTTATTGACAAGAACAAGTCCCCCGTTTGTAAGATTCTTCTTAAAAACGTGTGCAAAGCTCGTGAGTAATGTGAACCAAAATAACGAGCCGAAGAAAACACCTCCAACAAGCGTGGGAAGGAACATCCGATCGTTCATCATCTGACTGTTCCTGACAGTCGAAAATGCGGTCGCAAAAGCGAATAATGTCATGGGATTAGTAAGAGCAAGAAGAAACGTAGAGATAAATATTTTTGCATGTTTAACCGATCTATTTGGCGCATTCTGTATAGTTGGGTGAGAACGGAAAATATAAAAGCCCAAAATGAGAAGCAGAACTCCGCCCGCGAGTCTAATCCAATACTGAAATCCTGTTATAAAATCGGAGATCAACGTAACACCGAAGGCTGCAACGAGAGCGTAGATAATATCTGCAGAAGCGCCGCTCAGGCCGATTATAAATCCTTGATATTTTCCGTATGTGAGAGTGCGCCGGATGCAAAGAATTCCGATGGGACCCACCGGCATAGCGAGCAAGAACCCTATAGCAAAGCCTTCGAGAAGAGAGATAAAGATCATGCGGAGCCGCCTATCTCTTGAGAGTACATCGACAGATACTTAAATAAGTATACCGATGAACTCTGTTATCGGTAATAGCCCGAAAGGATGAAATTAGTATTAATCCTTTTATGACCCTGGAACATGACGATGAAAAAGAAGAAAGTTCAGCGAAACCTAAGAATTTTCTTCGTGGATATACTTTGCTATCTGCAAACGAGTGTGCAGAGCCAATTTTTCCATGATATTGTGCACATGGCTTTTTACGGTATGTGTGGCAATGTTAAGCTGCTGTGCAATTTCCTTATTGCTCAGACCGTCCGCGATGAGAACAATTATTTCACGTTCGCGTTTTGTCATCCTCACGGCATTGTTCAACTTTCCCTTCCGCTTTTTGAGTGCAAGCTCAATGACATGAGAAAAGAGTGAACCGGCCAACAAGGGCGGAAGGACTTTTATTCCTTGCGCTACGGATCGTATGGTGCCAAGAAATTCCTTGACTGTTGCATTTTTCAAAATGAAACCCGATGCTCCTGCCTCGACAAACTCAACAATATCCGATTGCGATGGTGCAAAACCCATTCCTATCACTTTTGCTTCCGGGATTTCTCTTCTTACAGACTCTACAAGAGAAGATTCCTTGAAATTTGTCAAACCCACATCCATAAGAATCACATGAGGCTTGGACAGGCTTGCCTTCTGAAGAATATTATTACCGCTTCCGACGGTAGCCACAACATGCATATCGGGCAGTCCATCGAGCATAGCAGTAATTCCTTCGCGAAGGACGCGATTATCTTCAATAACGAGTATTCGAATTTTTTTCATCAAATAGGGTGTCTACATTGACTTCAGCAGTAAAACCCTCGCACCGGATGCCTGGTTCCGTTTTGTATAAGTTACAAAAAGTTATAACACTTTTCAAATGAGGCAACAGCTTTAAGCACTTACACTTGAGACGTAGACGAGAGCTTATATGTTAAAACCCGCTTTTCGTCCACCTCTCTTGAACAATGGATACCATTTGACGCATTGCGAAGGCTCCGCGGTACCATAAAAGCAGCGGGACGGAATGGTCTATTACACTCGATTTTCTTTGCTGAGTTGTATTTTTCACTCTAAAGACTGGCGATAATGATGGCGGATTATGATACAATGGTTCATCTGGCAATATTAAAAGAAAGCTTGAATTTCATTGATTGTTTGCTGAGAAATTATGAAATATTTTTTTAACTTTTATTTTTAAGCTGGATTCTGCCTGCATGAGGCAATGTTATACTTAACAAAAGGATGGGGAAAAGAGTTGAATCATTCGAACTCGCTTCATCAATCCATAATAAACAACGGAATATCTCCTACGAAGGACAATATCTATCTGCAAATAGGCGGCTTCTTCTCACTGGCATTCGCACTTTTTCAGGTAAGTGCGGCCTTCTGGCCTGCCGAGCTCGTGGCCTATTTCGGCGGACCTGCCAAACTTTCAGTTGAACATCCGGTTTATTTTATATCAGTCTGTTTGATTATTGGGGCAATTGCTGCAATATGGGGACTCTATGCTTTATCCGGAGCCGGTAAATTTCGCCGCTTGCCATTCCAACGCACGGCATTGAGTATCATAACAGCCATATATATACTCCGCGGCTTGAGCGTCTTCCCCGATGCAATGATCATATATAAACATCCCGAACAAAACTTGATCCGCTTTTTGATTTTTTCTTTTCTTGCACTTTGTAGCGGACTGATCCATCTTGCCGGAATAATCAGATTTTTCAGACATGGCCGTTCTGAAATGAAAACTCAATAGTGTTACTCAGTGAATGAATAATGCCATACTTTAATATGAAGCAGTTGAAATGAACAAAGGAGGCAGACAAATGAACATCTTAGGAATCGGACCGTTACTTGCAATCGTAGGCGGAGGCAGTTTTGTGATTCTATCTCTCCTGCATTACGTTTTGGGAATTGCAATCCCCCTCCCGCCGCCGTGGCGGGAATATTTTCTAGCCATCGGAATATTGCTTGCTGCCATTGGCATATTTTTTTGGATCTCATCTGCTTTGCTTATTTCCAAAGCCTTTCCATCTCATAAGCTTGAAATTTCAGGAGTCTATCGTTTTTCCCGGAACCCTTTGTACGCTGCATTTATCGTCTTCATTATCCCGGGAATTGCATTTATATGCAATGACCTTCTAATATTGACTGCATCTTTAACAATGTTTGCAACATTTAAATTGCGTATCGGTCAAGAGGAGGAGTTTCTTAGAAAAGAGTTCGGCGGGGAGTTTCTGCAATACGCTCAAAAGGTCGCACAATTGATTCCGTTTGTAAAAGTGTAGAAAATATATCGCAATTGCTCGGATTGTTTTGATATCCGAATATGCTCCCGACGTCACCGCCGTCGGCTGTAGAAAGATATATGTTGCATCACCGGTTTCTTATTCTTTTCTCCGAGATTGAGGAGAAACGATGATGATGCATTGTGTAATGTCGTCGGAACCGACATAAAGGTTGCCGCGGAGATCTATCGCAAGCCCTACGGGACGCCCCCATATATCGGCGTACGAATTAGTCCCTTCCTTTTGAAAGCCCGTCACTACATCGGTAACATATTGAACTGTTGTATCTCCATCATGCTGGAATTTCATGAACACAACTTTGTAACCGGTCCGCATGGAACGATTCCATGAGCCGCGGTAAGCAACGAACGCTCCGTTTTGGAATTGCTCCGGAAAAGACGCGTTGGAAAAAACAATAGCCATCGGTGCAGAATGCGCCTGCACAAGCGCTGCGGGCTGTACCATCGAGCGCACACGCGCGCTGTCCTCTGCCGTAATCGGAAGAAGATCATGATATTCCTTATGTGCGTTGAAATTAAAGTAAATGCCGTCGGCATAGGCAAACGGATGACCGTAAAATCCGCCATCACGCACGACATCCATCCATTCAGGCGGAATATCATCCCCCTGCCAATCGCTGCCATTGTTGACCGCCCATAACCGTCCTTTGTGAAGCGTCATTCCCACCGAGTTACGGGTACCTGTAGCGTAAGGACGCCGTCCCGATCCGTCGTCATTATACTGTTCGATAATTGCCCGGTATTCTTCCCGGCAAACGTTGCACGAAGATCCGATAGAGAGATACATCTTCTTTTTTATCGGATCGAAGACGATCGTGCGGGTGTCGTGACCGCCTCCCGGCTGGCGCGCACCTTCCATGATGTTGTCGATAAACACGGTCTTCGTACGATAAACCCCGCCGGCATCCGGGTCTGTGCATTTGATGACGCGACGCTCTTCCGCAACGTACATTGCGCCGTTATAGAATGCAAGGTCATGTGAGAGATTGAATCCTGATGCGACGACAATCGCAGTGTCTGCAACTCCCGTATGATTGCGGTCGGGGAGGGCGATAATTTCACCGCTGGTCTTGTTGGCAACATGCAGTACGCTGTCCGGACTCCAGTCAAAGAATCTCGGCTTGCTCAAACGGCCTGCATAGAACACCTTTGCCGTATATCCATCGGGAATCTTGAGCACGCGGCTTTGTGTGAACACGCTCCTAAATTGTTCCGGCACGAAAACGTCGACCTGAACCAGGTCGGCTTTTTTTACGGGAGTCATGCGCACACTCGCCGGAAGAGTTTGAGCGATGCAGTTAAAAGCAAAGAGCAGCAGGACAATCAGCATATCGTATCTCATATCACTTCTCCTCGGATATATCAAACATCTGTATATACGGAAAACACGATAAACGATAAATGAATTCCCTTCAGGACGGCAGAAGAGAATGATTCTGATTACGAATAAAGGTTATTTTTGTAAAGCCGATAATTTTTTAAATAATTCGATTTCCTGCTCGCTGAGTTTGTCGGGCAGCTGAATGGTCACGGTTACGTACAGATTCCCGAATTCGTTTTTCGTGCCATAAACCGGCATTCCCATGCCCATCAGCCTCAGCATTTTCCCATTCGGCGTTCCTTTGGGAATATCTACGTTAACCGTACTCTTCAAAGTTTTGATCCGCACCTTGCCGCCGAGCACAGCGGTATACACATCGATGGGCCTCTCGCAGTAGAGATCGTTCCCTTTCCGCTGAAATTCAGGATGCGGAGCGATTTTAACTGTAATGTAAAGATCCCCGTTCGGACCGCCGCTCAATCCGCGTCCTCCCTTGCCTTCCAATCTCAACACGTGCTGATCGGTAATTCCCGGTTTAAGGATAACCTTAATTGTCTGGCCATGAACTTTTAATAAACGGGTTGAACCATGAAATGCTTCTTCAAGCGAGAGCGTTGTTTCTGCTTCGAAGTCTTCTCCTTTGAGTGCCCGGTTCTTTCTGCCCCGTCTTTCTCCGAAACGTTGTCCGAATAGCGAATCAAAGATATTGCCGGCACCCTCCTCATCAAACATCGCATTGAACTCTTCCTGACTCATGGTACGCGTGTGGCTTTGTTCGTTTGCATACTTCGACCAATTGAAGCCGCCCGGCTGCGCGCCGGATTGTTCATATTGCCTCCAATCCGCTCCGAACTGATCGTATTTTTTCCGTTTCACCGGATCACTGAGAACTCCGTTAGCTTCATTGATATCCTTGAACTTCTCCTCGGCCGCTTTGTCCCCTTTGGCTTTGTCCGGATGATATTTCTTGGCAAGCTTTCGATACGCTTTTTTGATTTCTTCCGTCGTCGCAGTCTTTCCGACTCCCAGTACTTTGTAGTAATCCTTATATGTCATAGTCTCTACGCCTCTCGTGTATTTTTTTTCGGCTGCATTTCAACCAACTTTGACAAGCTGTTTGCAAAGATTTCCTCCCATTGTGGAATAATCCTGCCAGCCCGGATTTCCGGCTGCATAAGCTCCCTTGACAGGATCTATCTGTCTATCGGCTGAGGTATTACGGGTACTATCGACTTAAAATAACTCTTATCCGGCATTGCGGCAGGTCTTCTGACAAAGAAAATTCGTCTATTGATTTGCTGCTGCATTGCAGATCCATTCATCCAAGATGACAAATATTCTTTGATCAATTCATCGAGCGTACGAGGGATAGTCCGTGTATCCTTTTTCACCGGGAGTATAAAATGTATTCATATCAAGTTCTTTCGCAAGCGGCCAGCCGTGAACGAATCGTTCAACGAGGTCGGGATTATTGATAAACGGTCTTCCGAATGCGATAAGGTCTGCAAGTCCGCCCTGCAATTCATTCTCAGCGCGTTCTTTTGTGTATCCTCCGCTCAAAATAATTGCGCCCTGGAATCTCTCGCGGACGGCTTTCTTAATTTCGGCGGGTACTTGCGGCGCTCCCATGCTGCTGTGATCTACGATATGGATATAGAGAATCTTCATACGATTGATTTGTTCGGAAAGATACTTATATGTGTCGTCAATTTCAGGATAGTGAGGCATATCGCTTGCCACACCGTACGGAGATAAACGGATGCCGATTCTTTCCTTTCCAATCGCCTGGGCTGAAACTTCCACCACTTCCAGCACAAAACGGCAGCGGTTTTCAATGCTTCCTCCGTAGACATCATTTCTTCGATTACTCACGGGAGACAGAAATTGCTCCAAGAGATATCCGTTGGCTCCGTGCAGTTCTATGCCGTCAAACCCTGCCGAGACAGCGTTCGTTGCAGCGGTGACATATTCTTGTTGTGTACGTTTTAGCTGTTCAATACTCATTGCTGCGGGGACAGGGTAATCCTGCAATCCCAGAGCATCCGTCCAAATTTGTCCGGCCGGCTTAACGGCAGAAGGTGCAACGATGAATGCATTTCCCGGCAAGTTTGCAGGGTGGCCGATACGCCCGGTATGCATGAGCTGGACGAATATTTTCCCCTCTTTAGAATGTACCGCATCCGTAATTTTTTTCCAGGCTTCTACCTGTTCTCCGCTGAAGATGCCGGGGATGCGGCAGTAACCAAGACCGTTGGGTGAAGGAGATGTTCCTTCGGTAATGATCAGTCCGGCCCCGGCACGCTGTCTATAGAATTCAACCATTAAGTCGTTAGGTATATTATTGATTGCACGGGACCGCGTCATAGGCGACATCACAATGCAGTTTTTTAGTTCGATGCTGCCCAATTTGCAGGGGTTTAATAATCCGGCGTTTTTCATTTTTAATCTCCTTGCTTATTCTAACTTTTTAAAATCAATATATCCGTGTTCCACATCTATGTGAATGAGCTGAACGCGGCATTTGTGACCGACATCTAATCCTTCATAACCTTTCACAACTTTGCCTTCAATAGGCGGATGCAACAAACGAACCCATGTCCCTTTGGCAGATGCACCTGTGACGATAGCATCGAACGTTTGATCGATCTTCGACTCCAGAATTAAGGCCGCTGCGGATTTTTCCACTTGCCGTTCCACTTTTTTTGCCGCATCCTCGTTTTCCGTACAATGTTTTGCAAGAGTTTCCAATTCGCCGACAGTATACGGCATGGGTGCTTCCGCCATCGCCGCTTTCAGCAGACGCTGTGTTATCAGATCGGGATACCGGCGATTCGGGGCCGTGGAGTGCGCATAATCTTTGACCGCAAGACCGAAGTGACCGGCAGAATCTCCACCGGGAAGTTCCACAACATATTCACCGGCGCCCAAAAGCTTGATAACACTGAGACAGAGATCGGGAAAACGCAGAGTATCTGCGGATTTTGCAGATACCAAGAATGTATCTAATGCTTTTGAATCGGGTTTTTCAGGAAGTTGAAAGCCATGCTCCGAAGCAATTTCGACGATTCGATCCCAGCGTTTTGGTGTGCGCACAACCCGCCGCAGCGACGGTAAATTTTTTTCCGCGAGGTACCGGGCCGACACGCCATTTGCTGCGATCATAAAGTCTTCTATAATATCTTTGGCCGTATTCCTTCTATCGGCTTCCAAGTCCTTGATCTCGTCTCCATCGAACACCGGACGGGCTTCTATTGTTTCAAGATCAAGCGCACCGTGCTCATGCCGCAGGGATTTCAATTTTCGCGCAGTGCGATCCTGTAGCCTGATATTTTCATCGAGACCGCCGACCATACCGATCGCCTGAGGCATCGGCCCGCTTCCATCCAGCCATGCTGCAACGCTGTTGTAAGCGAGTTTTGCACGATTGCGGACCATCGCTGGATAAATATTCGAATTGCGAAGCGACCCATCCGCAGCAATAACCATCTCAATGACGATGGCAAGCCGGTCCGATTCATAGTTGAGGGATGTAATATCGGTCGAGAGTTTCTCGGGCAGCATCGGAAATATCTCGGCTGCTGTATAGACCGATGTGGTGTTGTACTTAGCATGATCGTCGAGCGCCGACTGCTTTTTAACGACGGATTCAACATCGGCAATAGCAATCAAAATCTTTACGGCTCCTGCAGGCATGGCTTCGGCAGCACTCAGTTGATCCAGATCGCGCGAATCGTCGTTATCGACGGAGCACCATGGAAGATTCCTGAGATTGCGCGTCGATTCTTCCCCTTGTGTAACTGCCCCATGGATTGCGTCAAGTTCAGCGATTGCCTGCGCAGAAAAATCCGGAAGAAGCCCCTTTTCCATCATTACCCGGCGTGCAATCTTTTGCAGAATAGAACGGTGTTGCTTTTCTTCAGTATTTGTCATGCGTATACCTATCAAAGAATTTCATACTTTTGTCCCTTCAAATATTTTGTTTGCTAAAAATTATATATTGTAATTTTAACTGTGACAATATACATTATCGGATGATCATTTTTACAGTAAGAATTACAAAAACTGAAAAATCTAATGCAAAAAGTGCTGCCGGACTTTTGTAACGATCTGGTTGTCCGTCATTTTATCGACTGTTTCCATGCCCACGATGTTTCTATGAAGTTTCACCTTCTCAAGTCGTTTTTTAAGTTCGACTTTTGCCTCGCCTGGACCGAATATGAGAATAGATTCCGCATCGCGAATATGTGAAAGCACTTCATCATAATAAATGTTAAGATAGTCGGGTGACTGTTTATCTATGCTCTCTTTTATCGGTTCCTTTTGAACCCCGCCGTAAGAACTGACCGTATCGTTCGGTTCCGAAAGTATTCGTTTTATCGATGCCCCTTCGTCTGTCAGAATAAAAATAACAGCTTTCTTAAAATCGATCCACAATCCTGCTTTCTTTTTCATAAGCCTCGTCTTTCCTACTCATAGAATTTAAATAAAATTTGCTCCTAAGCATATTTTAAAATAATAGATTTTCTGTCCGGCTTTAAAATTACTCTTCTGCAGCCCGACTGTGATGCAGTTATTCAGATCGGTCATATCGGAAACACCCGCGACGACCTCCCGATAATATTTGACAATATTTTCGGGACAAGCTGTCGCGGCTACATGGCCATGTGTACTAAGCAGATGCTAAAATTTTTCTCCATGCTCTTCAAGCCACTCTAACATAGCGCGAATACTGCCCGTAGCTAAGGCAATGCTTGAATCAGCTACGCCGTAATACATCCGGAGCGTATCATTATCGGAAGCAATAGTGTGCCCGCATGGAAAAACTACATCATCCACGTCGCCACGCCGCTCATAGAGCTCGTCCGGACCGAACATCCATTCTTTGCTGCGTTGAAGACAGCGTTCCGGCGTTTGTAAATCGAACAGTGCGAGTCCCAACCGATAAAGAGAACCCGATGCTGTTTGCCGTACGCCATGGTAGATTGTCAGCCAGCCTTGAGCTGTTTCGATCGGCGGGGATGAAAGGCCTATTTTATTTGCATCCCACCATGCACCTTTGCGGGCTATAAGCATCAATTTGTGACCGCCCCAATATCGAAGATCGGGCGAATACGATATCCACATGTGAGCGCCTTGAGCGCTAACCGGCCGATGGATCAAAGCCCAGCGGCCGTCCAGGCGGCGCGGCAACAGAGCCGCATCCTTATCATCCGGCTGCATAATTAATCCGTAGCGCTCGAATGTCTTAAAATCTTCCGTGAGTGCCAGAGCTACGCCGGGACCATCATGTGTGTAAGCGGTATAGACCACGGTATATTTTTTTAATTCCGGAACGTACGTAATTCGAGGGTCTTCAATACCCCAAAGTTCCTCCGGATAATGTTCAGGATCCGCCATAAGAGTCGGGTATGAATCGATCTGCCAGTTATTCTCACCGTTGGCAGAGCGGGCAGCACAAAGGTGAGAAAGCCCTCTCCGATCCTCTACGCGGCATAGAAGGAGCGTAGTTCCGTCCGGCAGCAGCGTTGCTCCGGGATTAAATACGCTGTTGATCGGATACTGCCAATCGTCAGCGGTCAATATCGGGTTATGTTTAGAGCGGGTCAAAATTTGGGGATGTTGATTTATCATTGCGCTTATGCTTCCATTAAAAAAGTATTTTCGTGTATTCGCAGTTCAAGCAGGGCTTGCAGAAAGGCCAGTGTAGATTCTGCTCCCTGATTCTCGTTTTGTCTGTCTGGATGCAAACCATCACGGCAGCCTCCTGTTATCGGGTCATAGATAGGAAGGTTCAGATCATTACGTCCGAGGAACCAATCGAACGCACGCCGTGCCTCCATGCGCCAGCGTTTATCTCTGAGTATCCGGCACGCTTCGAGGCATGAGGATACCATTGCCTGCGCCTCAATAGGCTGTTGATCAAACCTGGCACGCTCACCGCCCCGCCTATAAAAACCATTGGATCCGATAGGGACAAAACATCCTCCTTCTGTATCTGCACGTTGTAAATCCGCAAGCCAACTGAGCGATTCCAGTCCGGCGTCGAACATGGATTTATTTGACATCGATTGACCACATATGAGCATAGCATGCGGGAGAGCAGCATTGCAATAGAAAAGCCCTTCTTCGTACCATCTCCACTCATTCGACCGGTTGGCCTTATAGAGCGCCAACAATCTGCCGGCTAATTCTTCTCGAACCTGGCTTGCCCTTCGGTCACCGTCAAATCTCCGCAAATATTCGCAAATGCCTATGAGTGCAAATGCCCACGCTCGCGGGCTTGTTGTATCGAGAATTGACGGCAGGGCTTGTTCGAACATCCATCCGGCCATATTATGGAGTGCGATCGTATTGGATCTGCCCAGCACCATGCCCAATGCCCCGAGTGTTCGTCCATGACTATCATCTGAACCGTTGTCTTCCATCCATAACCTATTGTAACCTAGAAAATTGCGGAAGTGACGGGTCTTCGCATTATAGGCATACCAGACAAATGCAAGATACCGGGAAGCCAATTCGAAAGACTCCTCGCTGCCGAGTTCCTCCAACAATGGACTGATAAGCAAAGCTCGTGCATTATCATCTGTCGTATAACCCTCACTATAATTGGGTATCGTGAAAATAGCATGCTGCAAAATGCCGGTTTCGTCGGTCATGTGGCGCAGGTGATCGAGCTTGAGCGGAGGGAGTTCAATCGGGCGTTCATCTAAAGCTTTCACTGTAAATCCGGGTGCTATGTAATGCCGGCGTTCAGACCTGGCGCGTTGAAAACTTTCTATATAGCGCCGTGCAATGTGCGGCCAGACCATATCCCTTCCGAACATATACGCCCGCTTCCGCATCGCATGACGCTTTGCATCATTTTCCAGCAAATCAATAATGCCTGTGGCCATCGCTGCCGGATCATGGAAAGGAACCAGTACTCCTCGTTCATCTGCCAGCATCTCTTCTGCATACCAGTAAGGCGTCGATACTACTGCTTTGCCGGCTCCAAGTGTATAGGCTAATGTACCGGATGTAATTTGCGCTTCGTTGAGGTACGGTGTAATATAAATATCTGCTGCACCGATAAACTCGATTAATTCTTCCAGGCTTACAAAGCGGTTGTAAAATACCACATGACTTTCCATGCCTTTCTCCTGAGCCATCCACTGGAGCGACAATCGGTACGCTTCGCCTTCGTGCTGAAGAACATGCGGATGCGTTGCGCCAAGAATAAGGTAAACCACATTTGGATAGCGGCTTGCAATGGCCGGCAATGCCGCAATGACATCTCCAATCCCCTTGTTCGGGGAGAGCAGCCCAAAACTGAGCAGTACTATCTTGCCTTCAACGCCGAAAAGATCTTTATGAAAGCTCGGATCGACAAAGGGGACATCGGGAATTCCATGCGGAATCAGATCGATCTTCTCCGGCACCACCCCGTATATTGTCTGCAGAAATTCCGAACCGCGCTTGCTCATAACAACCAGACGGTCGGACAAAGCGGCTATTTCTTTCAAGACCCTGCGCTGATCAGGATCCGGATCGCGGAGGATGGTATGGAAAGTGGTTACAATCGGCATACGCAATTCGTGCAGCAAAGCCAGGATGTGGCTTCCCGCCCGCCCGCCGAAGATTCCATATTCGTGCTGTAGGCATACGACGTCAATGCGGTTGATGTTCAGAAAGTCGGCAGCGCGCCGGTACGAATCGATATCTTTTTCAATCAATTCGAATCGTACACGCGGCGGATATGCATATCCGGCTTCGCAGTCGTTCACAGGAAGGGCAATACAGGTCGTCCCGTTGCATTCTGCAGCGACAGCCTCGCATAAATCGGTCGTAAAAGTGGCAATGCCGCATTGGCGAGGCAGATAATTTCCGATAAATGCAATACGGTTGATTTTTTGACTGCTTTCCATGCACTTCCGTCCTTGCCGGTTCGATTCAAGTTTAATGTTTCGTTATTTGATCAGTAGACATTACGGCGCAACATTCGGAACGAAATGAATTCAACAAAAGCTCACCAATGTTCCTGCTATTTAGTCTGCCGGATCTCTTCCAAATCATACACAACAATCATCAAAGCTGTAATCGAAGGAGACCGCTGAAGAGGAACAAAATTGACAAGACATTAAAAAAGTAAAATCAAGAGAATCTCAAATTTCAACCAAGCAGACATGTTCCAGGGTCTTCTAGAAGAGATCTATCCGAATGTCGATGTTTGGAACAAACAGCTCAATGGAGATTTTTCCCATCTCTCCTGGAATTATCCCCCCCCCTTTGACGCTGCCTTTGCTTTCACCGGTCGCTTGTCCGATTTCTTTTTTATACTCAATTCTTTATGCAGCTTTACCAATTTGCCGTTGGCCTGCTTAAGCAGTTCCACTATAATTTTATATTCATCCACACGATGCCTTGCTTCATCTTTTGCAATGCCGTATTTTTCCTGAAGCTTGCCGACAAGCTCTTCATATTTGCCCAGGATCGCCGACAATTCGTCGTTCATCGTTTTACCCCAGCGATAAAAAGCTCTCCCTCGTTGTTGTTTCCATTGCCCTTCCAGACGATCCCAGTTCACGATTTATTTTCCTTTAGCTCCAAGAGATAGTTTTTCCCGCATGCAGCATACGTACCATCCTTTTTTTAAACAAAGCGATGTCCTTCCTTCTGCAAGGTTTCGTAAAAGGATACTGATGATTTATATAAGCCGGAATCGCCCGAAAGGATGAAAGAGTAATTAATCCTTTAATCAGAGCTTTTTCCCGGCCAGCCGGAATATTTTTCAGCACAATACGTCACTGCCGCCTTCGTCTATGGAGAAAGACGTCAATGAAGAACTATTTTTTTCGTATCGACCGTGAATGCGGCAAAATATCCCAGCGCTCCGCCGCTAATATTCGATGTAGGATTTTGCGGTGCAAGCGACGTTGGGCTCTGATCTGATGAAAGAATATTCGAAAGCGTTTTGAAGTAATCATACGTCGCTTTGTCAATCGATAATAATTCTATCGTAATCGTGTCGCCCTTATTTACCTTATCTCCGCCGCGTATCCTTACGGTCATTTCCTGGCCTTTCGTTAATTCATCCGTGAAAAGGCGATATCTGATTCCGTCGATCGAGTCTGTCGGGATCAGAGCGCTTGATTGAGCATTGACACGATAATAATTGTAATTGTTCGCTTGAGGTGGATCCTTGAACATTATATAAATATCATACCCTGTGCTTCCGCCGAAGCTGGTCCTTACCATGGAGTACAAAGAATCGATATATACTTTTTGCGGCATAGTTGAAACTGCATCGTATTCCATTCCCTGTGCTGCAACTTTTAATTGGTAGCTCGTCCCCGGGATTCCTTTTATCGTTGAAGTTCGATATGTCCCGCTCACAATTTCTTTCAGCGTATCTTGTTGATTCATATTATCTGTCATAATGATATGTGCGCCTGAAACCGGCGGGAAATACGACGATGGTGCAAAGTAGTCGCCGCTCATGCTGAGGATAACAGAGTAAGGCCCCAGACTATCCGTCACAACTCCCTCAATGACGATATGCGGGGAAGCTTCGTTCAGATCGATAGAGACAATCTGCTGACAGGATAAAAGGCAGCATGCTGCTGGCGCCAATAAAATGAAAAGTGTCAAGCGGTTTACAAACATTGCATGTATATTCATAGGACACCAAAATTAAAAAGTAAAATTATACGTAACAGACGGAATGATCGGGAAAATTGTCGTTTGCACAGCCTGATTTTGATTGGTATTATTAGGATCCGGCCGAAAAGTGATGGAATAGGCATTCATCCGGTCATAAACATTGTAAATTGAAAAATTTAAATTGGAATGCGGTCCCAAAGTCCATGTCGCAGAAAGGTCCAGGCGATGATACGGTGGCATGCGATAGCCGTTCCTATTCGTATAATATGGGATCGTTCGTTGATCGAAATAATCACGATAGTCTCCGTTCGGAAATGTCACCGCATTACCCGTATTATAGACCCATGTTGCCGAAAATGTCCATGTGCTGCTATAATCATAAATAAGAACGACGGAAATATCATGCGTCCTATCCTGTGTTGCAGGGAAAGGCTGACCGTCGTTGATTTGAGCGAACTGTTCATTCGTTCTGGAAAGCGTGTATCCGATCCATCCGCTGATCGTACCGTATCGCTTTCTTATAAGAAGTTCCGCCCCGTAACTCCATCCCCTGCCGTAGAGGAGAAGGGATTCGATATTTGGATTCCGCTGCAAATCCGCACCGTTTTTATAATCGATAACATTCTGCATATTTTTATAATAAATTTGAAGTGATGTTTCAAAAGCGTTGTCATCAAAATTTCTAAAATAACCAAGGTCTACCTGATCGGCATATTGCGGCGGTACGTTATTGCTGCTGGGAATCCACAGATCGCTTGGATTCGTCTCCGTTGAGCTGGAAAGGAGGTGAAGATATTGCGTTGTTCTCGTATAGGATGTTTTAATTGAACTCGTTCCATCAAGCACGTAGGTCATAGAGAGGCGCGGTTCCAAACTCGTATAGGTTTTAACGACTTGACCGGAGGAGTAAACAGCAGTATCGACAGGATTGCCATCACTGTCGTATGTATAAATATGTCCCGGCCCAAGCAGGCTGAATGTCGAGAATCTCAGACCGTAATTTACTTTGAGATCGGAAAGGACATTGAGTTCATGTGAAAAATAAATTCCGTTTTCAAGAGCATATCGATGCTCAAGATCGACGCTAATTAAACCGCTCGGTGTTCCGCCTGTAATTGTTCCCGGTACAAATGTGTGATAAATGGCATTGAATCCGAATTTCAGCGTACTCTGAGAACTTGTGAAATACTGAAAATCTTCTTTAAAATTCAGGTCTTTTATGCCGGAAGTTATTTGAAATTGACTCGTTCCGGATGAGACGGAGTTGGTATATTCATAATCGCTTATAATGAATGAGGTGTTCGAAAAAAGGTGATCTCCAAAAATATGATTCCACCGGAGTGTTCCGGTAGTATTGCCCCAATTAAACCCGAAAATATTCGGATAAGAAAAATTGTCCCTTCCGAAATAACCGGAAAGAAAAATGCGATCTTTATCTCCCAGCGTATAGTTCGCTTTTATATTTAGATCGTAAAAATACAGACTCGCCTGATTGATTGTCGTGTCGCGCGATAAATGAAGGAAAAGATCAGCATACGACCGCCTTGCAGTAACAATAAACGACCCTTGATCGACAACGATCGGCCCGTCCAGCATAAGCCTGGAATCGAGCAAGCCGATGCCTCCCGACCCTCCGAATTCTTTATCGTTCCCGTCATTCGTCCGGATATCGACGACCGACGAAAGCCGTCCTCCATATTCCGCAGGCATTCCACCCGTTATGACCGATACATCCTTAATGGCATCGGCATTGAATACGGATAGATATCCCAGAAGATGGGAAGGATTGTAGACTGGCGCTTCATCGAGAATAATGAGGTTTTGATCAATTCCGCCGCCGCGGGAGTAAAATCCCGTACTTCCCTCGCCTGCCGATTTTATACCCGGAAGCAATTGAATGGTTTTCAAGATATCTTTTTCGCCCAGCAGGACCGGAATCGATTCAACTTGCTTCATCTCCAGTTTATCCTCGCTCACATCCGTCGAGGTGACGTTGGCATTGGAACGTTCGCCTGAGACCGTCACATCATTGACTTTGATAAGCTCCGGCGCAAGTGTAATATTCATGACTCGATTATGATTCAAAACTATTGAATCAATCCGCATTTTGAATCCCATAAATTGAGTCTGGTATGTATACTTGCCCTCGGGAAGAGTCAACGAATAAAAACCGTATGAATTGGACAGCGCTCCCACTCCGGATAATTCTCTAATAATAACTGCAGCCCCGATGAGTATCTCTCCTGTTTCACTGTTTTTAATGACGCCGCTGAGAGAATAGCGATCCTGTGCATTTGAGGAAGAGTCCGGAGAAAGAAATATCAGAATGAACGCCATATACATCAAGCATTCTCTCACATCAAACCAAATTGCTTTCTTGAAATTCTCTTTTCGCATTCCGGTCCTTCAACGGATTATGAACAATTATTATTTTAACCGGGATAAAGAACAAAAGAACCAAATAACTAAACAACCGATGAACATCGTGCTTTGAGCTTCATAATGTTGATTTTTTACCAAGAACAAAGCACGACGAACTAAGAACTACGAACTATTTGAGAGCAAACACCGCTTTTAATGCAAAATACAGATCGTCGCTTACCGGAACCAAAAGCAGTGCCGGCCGTTCGATTTTAAATTCGGTAAGACTCAGGACAAACTTCCCCTCCACATCAAGCCTGTTCTGTGTCCACTTTGCCGAACCATGAAGAACGATATCTTTCGTCACGCCGTGGAAGGTCAGCTTTCCTGCAACTTGAATCGAATCGCCGGTTTGTACGACCGATGTGCTGGAGAAAGTCACATACGGGAAAGAAATTGCATCGATCACTTCCATCGCATGCGAATCCCGATTGGAATTTCCGCTGTCAAATGTGGTTACATCGACCTGCGCGGCCACTTTTATGATTTCCTTCTTGACGGCATCGATATCCGCTCGATAATAGACATCCTTACTTACCGCATCGAATACGTGAAGAGGATGAGTCATTGTATAGGTGACCGAAGATTCATCCTTGATCGCTCCGACCGTCTGTGTTTGCGCCGAAACCGCTGCACATACAACAGCCAGCATCCAGCATATTCCTTTGAATCGGGTCATAGTGTTCACTCCTTAAAATGTTATAACGATCAGTGATGCGGCTAACGCCGTTGTCGTGATATACGCCGAGGCTTGATGAAAATGTTCAATTTGTGCATTCGTTGCATGCCGGCTGATCATGGAACCGAGAATCGGAGTCAGAACCATTCCCGTAAAATGAACCCATGCCAGAGCTTTATGAAGAGTCGTCGTGCTCGATTCGTCCCGCCGGATCATCGGCGGCGGCGACAGCACGGCCAGCAGGCCGGTGATGCTGTAGGATGTGATCGTCGCCGCAACGAATAATTGATGGCTGTTGCGATCGCTCTTATTGCTCAAGTTTTCGTCGAGCATTTTTTGACCGTAATAGACGGCGGTGATCATCAATCCCAATGTTACAAATCCGCCGATCTGGTGGGCAACGAGCATGGTGCGCCGAAGCGACAATTCGCTCCTGCGCGATTCAGGCGTAAGCGGCGCGGCTATACCGGTCGTACGCAAGATTCCGTCTTCACCCCAGAGCCCTTTTTCCATAAAGCTTATGTTCTCCGGCAGCAGTCTCGGCTTGACCATCTGTGGAAACGAATCGTCCTGCATCACGGGCAAGGGGGGAAGCATGCTGCTCTGTATATCGGGCAAAGAAACGAGAGACAGGTTATGCATCTGCGAATCAAAAGCATATTCCTGCGCCTGCATCGTCCGGATTCCCAGAAGTGCAAAAATCACAATCATCATGTATTTCATAGATCAGCCTCCGAAATTTGTTATAGTTTATGAATTAATTCTTGTTATATCGTTGAAAAGTGCTTTATAATCCGTAAAAGACGAGATCGCAGGACTGATGATATCGATGGTAGTACGAACTTCCAATTTATCCATAAGAACCTTAAAGAGCTTCGAAATATTATCGAAAATATTTTTCTTCTTTAACTATGTAATACAACTAAATCAATACTGTATCAATCAATCATAGGCTCTTATGGACTTTCTCATAAAGATACAACGGAACACAAATGGCAATAGTTCCCTTATCCATTTCCCCTTCGGGTATTTCAAGTTCCATTTAATCTATAGTTGAAGGCGGCCGCGGAAGTTTCCCCGCATGGCAAGAACCACGACGATCCCTTTGGGGGCAAGCCCCGTCGTGGCTTCAGAAGAAAGCTTTCAGTTCAAAATAGGAGATCAATTCCGGCAATCAGTTGCCATTTTCTTTGTATTGTGCAAGCTGCTCATATGTTTTTGTCTAACACATCACGAATCATTTTCAGAATTTCCTGTGTTTTATAAGGCTTTTGCAGAAATCCAAGCGCTCCGGCTTCCAACAATCTAGCTTTCGCATCAGGCTCTAAAAATCCGCTAGCAAGAATAACTTTAACCTGCGGATCTAATTCTTTGAGTTTTCCGAATACTTCTGCACCGGTCATACCGGGTAAACCTATATCAGTAACAACTAAATCGATTTCTTCCATGTGTGCTCTAAAGACTTTTACCGCGTCGCTACCGTCTTCGGCACGATATACTTTATATCCGCTGGATTCTAAACAAACGCACGCCATTTCTAAAAGAAACTCTTCATCTTCTACAAGAAGAATTGTTTCTGAGCCGCCGAATTCGACAGATTTCTCAGATTGGGGAGGCTCATCTTGCTGTTCGTCGACTGAGGAGACCGGGAAAAACAGCCGGAAAGTCGTTCCTTGACCTTCTTTGGTTTCCAAGTCGATGAGCCCATCATGTGCTTCTACAACGCCGTACACAACTGATAATCCGAGCCCGGTTCCCTTTCCTTGCGGTTTTGTAGTGAAAAAAGGGTCAAATGCCCGCACACTTGTCGCTTTATCCATTCCCTCGCCGGTATCGGTGACATTGATGCACACGTATACACGTTGATTTGCATCCGGAAATCGATCTTGTATTTGGGCTTTGGTGCATTTTTCCGCTACAAACATAATAGATCCGCCATTCGGCATCGCGTCCCTTGCATTGACGCAAAGATTTAAAAGTACTTGATGAATCTGAGATCGATCGGCATAAATATCAGGAAGCTCCTTTTGAATATTTTTCGAGAATGTGATGGTTTTTGGAAAAGTCTGCTGCAGCATCGAAATTATTTCGTCTACCAGCGTCCCAACATCTACTGCTTCGAATATAACATCGGTCTTACGGGCAAATGTGAGAATCTGTCTGACAAGCGCCGCACCGCGTTCAACTGCACGCTGCATGGCGTTGATGCTTACGGTATATTCCGGATTATGAGCCAACCGTTTCTCAAGCAGAGATATATAACCAAGAATAATACCGAGGATGTTATTAAAATCATGAGCTATACCGCCGGCCAGCGTTCCGATACTTTGCATCTTTTGCGACTGGAGCAACTCGTGCTGAAGTCTCTTCCGCTCTGTGATATCGACGGCAACACCTACGTGTGCTATCGCTTTTCCCTTGTCATCAAGAACGAGAGAAGTGGAAAGAGAAATTGGAAATTCTGTCCCGTCCTTTCTCCGGCTCACAAGTTCTCCCTGCCAGCTGCCTTCTCCTGCCGCTTGCATCAGATCCCTGCCGCCGGTTCCGCCCGGCGCTGCAATATCATCCATGGTTTTTCCGATGACTTCAACTTCGGAATATCCATGGCCATCCAAAAAGGCTTGATTGACAAACATGATTCTGCCGTTCATATCCGTGACATAAACGAATTCACCGATACTTTTTACTGTATGACTCAGCAGATTCACTATTTCTTCCGCTTGTTTCCGCCGGGTGATATCGGTTACAAAGTTCAGAGTAACATGCTCACCCTGGAGCTGCAAATTCGATACGGCAATATGAATGGGAAACTGAGTTCCGTCGCCCCGCAAACCTATGGTTTCAAATTGGCTCGGAACGCTTACACCTTCCGACCTCAACCGATAACGTTCCAGAAGATCGTTGTGCACTTCCGGTGCAAGGTAATCCAGCATAGCCTTTTCTTTGACATCATCAGGGTTCGGTACTCCGAATATCGTTAGACTTGTCGGATTAGCATAGAGTATTTTTCCGGTGTTGGAAAGAATGACAACCGCAGCAGGAGCGCTTTCAATCAATTTGCGGAACCGCTCTTCGCTTTGCCGGAGCGTCTCCTCCGTCTGTTTTCTTTCAGACATATCCATAATGATGCCGGCGACTTCAAATGATTTCTCGCTCAGCCGCCGGATATGAGCATCGGTATACATCCAATGAATATCGCCTTTTGCATCCCGCAGCCGGAACTCCTGCGTGTATCCATCCAATCCATTGCGGATTGCTTCTGCGCTTTGAGGAGCCATTACAATGCGGTCTTCTTCAAGCCAGCTGAAGAAGAACCGATCGGAAAGATCACCGGTCGGATAATCCGGCAAATCCAAAAATTTCTGCACAACATCCAAATTTGCATAATGCGTATCCCAATAATATCCGCACGCACCTTGCGTTTCATTTTCAGCTTTAGTGACAATTGCATGCCAAAAAATAGCATGCGTGCCTTCGGCAGCCCGCCGCAAATCTTCTTCTGCCCGTTTGCGTTCGGTGATATCTTCCTTTTCAGCGAGAAAATGAGTAATCGTTCCGTTCTCGTCGACTATCGGGGAGATAGAAGCAGCTTCCCAGTACAGTTCGCCGTTCTTTTTTTTGTTATGGAATTCACCATTCCATTCCCTGCCGGCCGTGATCGTCTGCCACATATCTGCGTATGTTTCACAAGAAGTTTCTCCTGATTTTAGAATTCGAGGGTTCTTTCCGATAACTTCTTCTGAACGGTACTGTGTAAGTTTTTCAAACTTCGGATTCACATATTCAATTTCACCCTGCAGGTTCGTAATAATAACAGACGAAGGACTCTGTTCGACCGCTCGTGAAAGCTTCCTCGTTTGCTCTTCTAATTTTTTTCGCGCGGTGATATCGGTAACAATAACCTGCATGGACGGCTTTCCGAGATACGTTATTGGTACTGCCATGACCTCGACATTAATTGGTGTCCCGTCTACTTTGATAAAGATTTCCTCTAATGGATACAATCCCTGCTCTCCTGCCTGAAGCCGTTGAATTCGATTAAAAGTTTCGTCCCATTCTAGAGGATGGACAATATCCCGTATTGACCTTCCGATAATTTCTATCGGCGATTTTGCGCCTAATATTTTTGCTCCTTCGAAATTAGAGAATACAATCTTCCCTTCGGAATGTACGGCTATTCCTATCGGTGAATACTCGAGCAGGAGCCTGTATCGATCTTCGCTTTCTTTCAATGCATTTTCCATCCGCACGCGTTCCGTCACATCGTGAGCGAGTACTATTCTCGCTTGTCTTCCTTCAAAGGGACTCGTATGTGCAGTGATCTCGACAGAAATGATAGTCCCGTCTTTTTTACGATGCCGCCAAATTTTCGTTTGGCTCAAGCCGTTCGATAAATTTGCTATGTCTTCTAAGAGTAATGGAATGTCCTCCGGGGGACGAACATCTTTAATCGTCATCTCCAGAAGTTCTTCCCGTGAATAGCCATACTGGCGTATAAATGCATCATTAATATCAAGAATGGACAGAGTCTCCGGGTCGTAGATACACATGGGATGAGGATTGTGCTGGAAGAGCAGCCTATACTGTTCTTCGGATTTGCGAAGTGCATTTTCCATTTGCTTGCGTGCAGTAATATCACGAGCTATGCCTGCAATGCCGACGATCGTCCCATCTGAATCTATGAGCGGATTTTTAATGGTTTCAAACCATTTCATATCGCCGGGTAAATCGGAATATTCATTTTCTTGCTGGAGCGGTATGCCCATATCCAGAATCGTCCGATCTTCTTCTAAAATTCTTTTTGCCGAATCTGAAAGCATTGCTTCGACCTCGTTTTTTCCGAGAACATTTTTTTCTTCCTTGTCAAAATATTTGCACCATGCCTTATTGACAGCCAGATAGGAACCGTCCTTGCTTTTCAGCCAAGCCGGATCCGGAATACTATCGAGAATGCCGCGCTGCCGCCGTTCACTTTCCGCAAGAGCTTCGACGGCCAGATCTCTCCTTTCTTCCGTATCAATCATTTCAAGTGCATACGAGAGATCCATTACCAGCTCATTAAAGAGAGCAATCTCTTGATTGTTAAAAAAACCTGCTTCATTCGAATAATAATTGATGGTCCCGATTATTTTCCCTTTTAACCGCAGGGGAAATGAGGCGAAAGATCTAAAACCGAGAGCAATCGCTTTTTCCCTCCATGGGATTATTCGCTCATCGTACTCGATATTATTGCAAACAATATTCCGCGCTTCTCGAATGGCGGTTATGGTCGGTTCATTTCCTCCGGAGGAATCATCAAGACTCAAATGCAGCTGCCCAAGATATCCATCGATGATTCCGGCATGAGCGACGGGTATTACTTCCCCTGCTTCCGGGTCGACCAGGCCGATCCAGCACATCGACATTTTACCGTCTTCAATTACAATTTTGCAAGTTCCTTCAAATATTCTCTGCCGGTCGCGTTCCCGCACAATGAGTTGATTGATGTTGCTCAATACCGCATAAGTTCGATTGAGTTTGAGAATTTCCAATTCTGCTCGTTTTTTTTCCGTTATATCGCGATCTATGCCGATCGAATATGGTTTTCCCCGCCACATAATCGGCACGCCGGTATATTCTATAATATTGTCTTTCCCATCAGGGCGAATCCATGAGAATGAGCCTTGATAAGCTTCTCCTCGGGCAAGGGATTCTATACGCTTGGAATTTGCCTCTTCTTCAAGCGTTATTCGGAGTTCCTGTGTGTATTCGCTTTGAAGCAGCTCATCGCGGCTCCGGCCTGCCATGGATGCATATTGTTCATTACACTCGACAAGCTTTCTTTTGTATGGATCAGGATCTTCAGTGTAAATGCAAATTCCGTCATAAACATTTTCGAATATCATCCGGAATCTTTCCTCGGATTCCCGAACCGCCATTTCCGCCCGTTTACGTATAGTAATATCGTTTGCCATAACAAGACGGGCATGCTTTCCTTCAAAAATCAAATTGTGCGTTGTAATCTCCACATCTATGACCGTGCCGTCTTTTTTGAGGTGGCGGAAGGAACCCGCATTGCGCAAGGTTTCGCTGCCTGCGGAGGCAGATTGTAAAATGACAGCCTCTTTTTCTTCAGAATAAATATCTTGAAGCGTCATAGAAAGAAATTCTATCTCCGAGTAACCATATTGTTGAACCGCAGCCTCATTTACGGCAAGAAAAGCAAACGTGTCGCAGTCGTACACCCAAAGGGGAATGGGATTATTGAGAAAGAGCATCCGGTAATGCTCTTCTTTGCTCGCCAGTATTTTTTCAATTTCTTTCCGTTCCGATATTTCATTCAATAATTTATTATTAACAATTTCAAGCTTTTTAGTCCGCTGCTTTACCCTTCTATCAAGCTTCTCGGCTGCATCCCGAAGTTCGTCTTCATTTCGTTTTATTCTCTCCATCAATCGCACATAAGCGAGCAGCACCTGTTTTGAGATCGGTTTTACCAGATAACCCTCTGCTCCGGCATCCAGGCCCTGTACCTGGTTCTTATTTTCGATTTCTATGCCGGAAATTAAGAGAACGAGGATATGTTTGAGCTCCGGATTGTTCTTGATTTGCCGGCATATTTCAAAACCTTTTATATCGGGAAGAAAGACATCAAGTACAAGCAGATCTGGATTGTTTTCTTTCACCAACCGCAGACATTCACTACCTGTCTGAGCCTCTAAAATTCTATACCCTTCTCTTTTTAAGAGATAAGAAAGGATATGCAAATATGCCGCATTATCATCGACAATGAGTATAGTAAAGTCTCTTTTTTTCATAATAAACACATCCCTTCACTCTTTTAAATATCGGACAGTTGATGCATCTTCCAATAATTTACTGGAAACAAATCAAGAATTGTCTTTTTGGGAGGAAGAATATTCGCCGGTGAAAAAATACAGGAAGAACAAAATATTTTTTGCCACATAGCAAAAGTCCATTCAACATTGAGATGAGTCAATGCATAAAATGAACATGTATTTGACACATCTCTCAATAATGTATGTGTTTTGCTTTATTTCTGCAACAAGTATGAAACCTGCAAATTTGCATATAAAGCCGGATTTTCCTCAAGAATCGACAGCCATTTCCGGAAAAAGTGCTTATTGTTATTAAGGGTCATTCATTTATAGCATAGCAAAGAATATGCATTGTCATTGCTTTTCCAGAGAAGATAAATAATAATTGAACCACACACGAATGACAATACGCCGCTACTAACAAGTCCTGCAATAAGAGCAATGCTTTAATGACCAAACAGAAACAGAAAAGCATAGTAAATTGAACTGAGAGCAGATCACAAACAGAGTTCGGACACGGACCGAAGTGCCTATCGTTGGATGGTTGTCCCTGATCGCGGCTGCTCAGCGTGTCATTGAGGTTTGAAAGAGGAGCTTAAATCCCTCTAAGAAAAAGAGCTTTCCCTTTTTCACAAGAGGTTTTTTTAATGACAGGGCGGAAGATTTAAATTGTTTCCAACAGCCCGAGGACAGCTTCGTGATAAAATCCGGTTACATCAAAATAGATTTTGCTACATTGCCGGCGGTTTGAGAATCGGCTTTCCCGACAGGAATTTCTTCCAGGGTTCCCAATAGAACGCGTGCCATCCTTTGTCGATGCCTTTGACTTGTTTATCCGGTACATTGGCATGGACTACTTGCAGTACAACATCTTTTCCTCTCTGTTCCATCGAGAGTATGAATGTAGAATCCAAATCGCTGTCACTCCAATCCTGTGCACGCCAGGTCTGAACGATCAGTTTATCCTTCACTAAATGAAGATTCTTTCCGGTAATGTATCCATTATGAACTGAATACCTGCCTCCCACTTTCCGAGAAATCCTTGCCGGGACGGCTGTCGCCATGGAATGCTTTTTTTCGTCCATATACAGATTGTAGAGATCTTTTGCCGTTGCATTCTTAAAGACGACTTTTTGAATTATGGTTTTTGACATAGAGAATCCTTTCGGTTTTTAAAGATTTGACAGTATGTAGAACAAATGCCATGGGCTTATTGTTCCATGGACAACAGCATCCCTCTGCTGCAGACTAGAAAACTTTTTCCGATTTTTTCCTTATGGACAAATGTTAAAGGATGCCGATGACGCACAAGGATGTTTACTTTTTTGACAGTATGTTCTCACAATAATAGTCGATAGCTTCTTTTAAATAATCGGTAAGACCCGGACGATACTTATCATAGCTCTTTCGAAACCGCGGGTCTTCGACGTAATGCTGAGCCAATCTTTTGTACATTTCAGCACTTGCATCATAAAAATTTGCCAGATGCGCGTGATGCCTTGCAATTAACTGCTGGACATCCGGATGGTCGACCGGTGATCCCATGAGTTTAGCTAAAGATTCTGAGATTTCATCTCCTTCCGATTGAACGGAATCCCATTTTTCTTTAGACCAGCGTTTCACCTTATCGTTTACTTGTTTCACAAATACTGGATCGTATGTCTCCAACGCTTCCCTTTCATATTGTTCGAATGCGGTTTTCTCTTCAGGCGAAAATCCCTTATAGTATTCTTCATCGGATTTCATTCTCTGTTCTCCTTGTAATGCTTGAATCGTTTTATCAATTGTGGTAAGCAATTGAGAGAACCGTTCCTTTTTTTCATGGATCGCTATACGATGCTGATGCAGCGCCGCTATTGGATCAAAACCCGGATCGTCAAGAATTCTTCCTATCTCCTTTAAGGGAATATCAAGTTCTTTATAGAACAGGATCTGTTGGAGACGAAGAAGCTCCTGCACAGAATACACTCGGTATCCTGCCGCAGTACGGGAATGAGGCTTCAATAATCCGATTTGATCGTAATGATGCAGCGTGCGCACACTGATCTGTGCTAATGATGCTAATTGTTGAACGGAATATTGTCTCATAAATTGCTCACCATACAAAGATACAACACTGACGCCGCGTCAGTGCAAGGGAAAAATGTAAAAGATTTTAGTGTCGAACTGTTCTTTCATATTATAATGATAATTCCCAATTTTCAATCTCCATTGGTAGATATGCCGTCTTTAAAGTCCGAATCCGAAAACGGCGCGAATTGCATATAACCTCTGTAACGGCTCTCTCCCTATAATCTCAACAACACTAAAACATCCAAACTATCGGATAGTTTTCTTAATTCCTGTGTAATTATTGCATTTTCTCGCATTATTCGGCCTTTTTAAACTCATATTCTTATTATTTCCATAAATTGCAAACTATCCGATAGTTTTATAGTTTTACGACTATCGGATAGTTGAATAATGGGTATTTTGTCTTGATCTATTGCTCATGTCTCTGAAAGCTGCCAGTTCCCTAAAAAGGGGGATAGATAGAACCAATGGAATAAAAAAACTCCAAGAATATTATATGCTGTGAGTTACAGAATATTCTTATTTTCTGTAACTTTTTTCTCAATCGAAGATATATATAGATATGGTTTTAAAGATCCTTACATGCAATAAGATTTTATAAAACATATACGAAGGATGTATGCCGATTCGAATTCCGACTGCATGGCGAATAAAACATGTCTATGTTTTTTTATATATCTATGACCGGCGATTTTTCTATTTACAGAAAGCCTGAGAATTTTATCCAATACAACCTAACGCCGGTCAACCAACCGAACGTTTCCTTGCGGCATATATTGCGGGCTTTTGCGTATACGGAGAAGCATCGACGGCTATTCCTGTAACACATAATGTTTTCGGAGCCGCAATATCAACATCATAGGAAGGAATTACAATGAACGATGAATTCATTCCACAAGAAAAATCTCAATCCATATATCATCGGATTTTCATCGGCGCACAGGGAATTCGTGCAGGTTGGAGCATCGGTATCTTCATTCTCTTGATGGGGTTGTTTACAGCCATAACCCTCATACCGACTATCTCTCTCCTTGAAAAATATCATTTACCTGCAGGTGAGCTTCAGCCCTTGCAAACATGTGCCAGTGAACTCGCTGCGTTTCTCGGGCTGCTGGCAGCTACTATGGTCATGTCTCGAATCGAACATAAGCCCGTGATATTTTACGGATTGGAAGGAACACGGCGATTCGTGCGGTTTCTTTATGGATTGTTCTGCGGTGTGGCCGCCCTTTCAATCCTTGTGGGCGTATTGAACCTCTGCGGCTTGCTCGCCTTTGACGGCCGGCAGCTCTTCGGCAAAGCGGTATTTATTTACACAATCGGCTGGGGTTTTGGATTCTTTTTTGTCGGCCTCTACGAGGAATACTTCATGCGCGGTTACATGATGGCAGCTTTGACGCGGGGAATAGGGTTCTGGTGGAGCGCCGTTGTTTTTTCCATTCTTTTCGGTTGTATTCATCTCACAAACAAAGGAGAAACTCCGGTAGGAATAATTTCTGCCGCGCTTATCGGATTTGTTTTCTGCATCAGTCTCTGGTATTTAAAATCCCTCTGGTGGGCTATCGGTTTTCATGCTTCATGGGATTGGGCGGAATCATATCTCTGGGGCACGGCGGACAGCGGAAGAATGGTCTGTGGACATTTCTTTTCTGTCCACCCGCAGGGAAACACCCTATTGAGCGGCGGCGCAACAGGTCCGGAAGGAAGTTTGTTGATCATCCCACTCCTTCTCATTATTACCTTGATGATGTGGATTATCTGGGGACGAAAGAAAAATGGAATCGGACAATAAATGAATGAATCGAACAAACGGCTCGACGGCCGCTGCATGCGGAAATATTAACTTGTTTTTATGAAGGCGCTGGAGAGCAATCGATACTGCATTTCATTCGTATCGGCAAAGGCTTCATCTCTATTCGATGGAATGTCGTTGTACGTTACCGGTTTCGAAAATTGAGAAGCAGTAAAATCGAACCGGCTGCCGCTGATGCGATTATAAAAATGCCATTTCCCGTTTTCCAATCGTGTTTTCAATATTTCCCCGCCAAAAAAATCATTGATAACGAGTGCAGTAACGCCGCATTGTCCGCTTGCAGGATTTGACGGCGTCCATTTGCTGCTTGTTTGCAGCGACCAGCTCCGCCACAACCGCCTGAGAATCGATTGTTCATCTACGATGCTGTTCATACGACCGATTTTATAAATTCTTTAAATTGCTTGTTCATATCGTCCCGAACGCGGCGAAATTCCCGAATAACTTCTTCCGGCTCGCCGGCCATCTTGGTCGGATCGGGGAATCCGATATGGATCCTGTTCTTTACTTTTCCGGTAAAAACCGGGCATGTCTCATTTGCATGATCGCACACCGTTACGACATAATCAAACGATTGCGATAAAAACTGATCGATGTGTTTCGGCTTATTCCGAGAAATATCTATTCCGATCTCCTGCATCACCCGGATAGCCCTGCGTGAAACCGCCGCCGCAGGATCTATTCCCGCAGAAAACACTTCCCACTCCGGCTTGAAATATTTTAAAAATCCTTCCGCCATCTGACTGCGGCATGAATTGCCGGTGCATAGGACAAGTATACGCATCGAGACTTCCTTGTTCAATTTGTGACTCCACCTCCTGTTTGGATATATTATCACCTTCAAAAAGTAACTGAAGGTATTCAAAAAATGCCGCTGCTCCCATTTAAACAGTATCGCGTGGAATGCGAGACTACCGCTACGACATGAGAAGTCGCTACGGTACGACATTCACTTTTCGGATTGTATTTTTGCCGAGGACAATATCGCCTCCCTTCCCGTCGTGAAGATACAATGAAACTGCATCCGGATTGGACGGCGACGGAGCGCCCGTATACCCGCTGAGATTCAGACCATCGAAATGCCCTACTTCGATGCCATGCGTGAAGAACGGCTGCTTGACTGTGTCCCATGTCAAATCGAATCCCTCGATCCTGAGATTTTTTACCCATTGTGCATACAATCCCGGGATGTCATGTGCAAAAAGCTGCAGAGTAGGATCTCCGACCGGACGGAGATCGAAATTTCCTCCAGAGATATCGTTCTGTTTGCCGGCACAAACCTGAAACCGGACATCTCGAAAGAGGACATCTTCGATAACATTTTCTTCCGTACCATAGACGAGAATTCCAGATTCGCCTTTGCAGAGGATATTATGAAATTGAATATTCTTAATTTTCCCAAGAGGAACATCCTTCGTTAAACGTACCGCCGATATATGAATGGGTTCTCCCTGTCCCCACCAATCTCCCGTATGGAGCCTTGTTTCAATAATGATGTTTGTAAACAGAACGTTTTCTATAGAACCCGCATCACGCGCGAATATTCCGATTCCCCGGTTGGAATGTGTAATCGTAATGTTGCTGAAAACATAATTCCGCATGGAATTTTGATCGAATCCTCCGATTCGAATTGCCGCGGACCGCGATACCATCGTGCAATTGGTTACAACAATATTTTCCGAGACATGCTGAATATCTTTGAATCCCGGAAGATCATGATGGTGCTGATAACCGGTGATGGCGATACAGTCGTCTCCTGTTCGGAAGTCGCAATCGGAAACAATCGCATTGCTGCAAGAAGTAAGATCGATGCCGTCGTTATTGGGAACGCGCAAATCGCACCAGACACGGAGTTTTGCAGCAAGAACGCCGTCACAATCGGCGAAGTGCAAAGCCCAAAGCGGCGAGTTAAGTATCGTTACATCACGGACGGTCACATTGCGGCAATCTGAAAAGATAATCATTTGAAACGGCCGGTCCTTCGGAACATACGGCCCGTCATTGGAACTGTCCGCCTGGCGAAAACGATCCTTCTGCCGGGTCCATTTCTTCCCTTCATTGTCGATACTCTTATATCGGTCAAGCTCCATAAAGGCATCGCTGCTGCCGTCGATCGTCCCCAGTCCGCTGATTGATACGTTTTTTACGTTTTGTGTAAAGATCAAGCCGACAAGACGCCCGTTGAGCATATAATCTTCGACATGCGGACTTCCTTTCAAAACGGCGCCGCGTTCGAGGTAAATGTCAACATTATCGCGAAGCTGGATTGTCCCCGTCAGGAATGTTCCGGGTGGAACATAAACCCGGCCTCCGCCGCTGCGGGCAGTCGAATCGATTGCCGCCTGAATGCTTCGCGTATTCAGCGCCGTACCGCCGGCACAAGCGCCGAAGCTACGTATATCGATCTGTTGAGCATACAGAGCGGAATGAAAAACCAGCATGAAGAAGAAAAGCATGCTTATTGTCGAAGAAACAGACAGGATGAATTTGCGGTTTCGCTGATTTTTCATTTTGGTCCTTTCTCTTAAACCGTACGAATCAGAGAAGACACATCTATGTCAAAGCATACTGAACAAAAAAACACCTAATCTTTTATACCGAGGCGAGCCCGAATGACCGATGCAATGACGGCGACAAGCAGCACGCATGCGACTATTTCCAGTGCGAGAGAAATTGAAATAGGGAATATATCGGCAAAGAGCATTTTGAGCCCGACGAAAGTAAGGATGATGGAAAGACCATGGCGCAGATAATAGAACATATCCATCATTCCAGCCAGAGCAAAGTAGAGAGACCGCAGGCCGAGAATAGCAAACACATTGGATGTATAGATTATAAACGCATCCTGCGTAACAGCGAAAATCGCCGGTATCGAGTCGACGGCAAAAAGCAAATCCGTTGTTTCGACAACAATAACGACAATAAACAGCATTGTGGCATAGTATTTTCTGTCTATCCGGATGAAAAATTTTTCCTCGTGAAAGCCAGCGATCACAGGAAAGAACCTCTTGAAAAAGCGTACAACAAAATTGCGTTCAGGATGTATTTCACGTTCCTCTTTTTGAAGCGCCATTTTTACGCCGGTAACCACTAAAAACGCACCGAAGATCAGAAGTATCCAATGGAATTTTCTTATCAGAACCGCCCCGAGGCCGATCATAGATCCACGCATGATCAACGCGCCAAGAATGCCCCAATACAAAACCTTGTGCTGATATTTCGCAGGAACCTTGAAATATGTAAAGAGAAGAAGAAAGACGAATAGGTTGTCGATACTGAGAGATTTTTCTATCAAATAGCCTGCAAGAAACTGCAAACCAGCTTCGCGTCCGTACCACCTATAGACTAACGCGTCAAAAATGAGAGCCAGGGCTATCCACGCTGAACTCCACAAGAGAGATTCTTTAATGCCGATCGCATGCAGCCGTCGATTGAAAACTTTAAGGTCCAGCATGAGCAATGCCACGATAAAGACATTGAATCCGATCCATAAATAAATAGTATGATGCATAATCAATAGACTCTGTAAAATTCTCCAACAGATACTCCTTTTTTAATATACAAGGAAGATGTTTTTGATCAAAACCTAAAAAACAGCAAACCATAAATAGTAACCAGCCTAAAAAGTTCGAAGTGCGGAAATAAGAGCTGGTGAAGAGGAGTTAATGGACAGAATGTTCTCGCACAAAAAGACCAAACTACAACTGCGAATCACATCTGCAGGCTTGAGAATGTTTTCCTGCGAAAGCAGGAATCTTACAGAGTTGTACAAAAAAAAGCCGAGGCCGTTCACAACGGCTCCGGCTTTTCGATTTAGAAATTTTTATTATTTTAAACGGATAGATGCAATGATTTTCTCATAGACGGGTAGAAAATCGTTCTCCATAGGAACGTAATAATTAAAGATGATCCTGTAAATTTTATCGTTTTTGACAACAAAATAAATTCTGCTCTTAATGCCTTTCGTCGGCATATAATTGAAATACTGAGCCTTCTCACCGCTGATGGTTGTTGTGCCTTTTCCTGAGACGTTGGCTATTTTCTTGGAGTTCTGGTCCACTACTTTTTCCAGGCTGAGTTTCTTTGCCGGCCGAACATCAATGTCCATCGTACAATCTTCACGATAAATCTTTAAATTCATTGCAAACGAGACTTCTCCTTTCACTGCCGGATAAATCTCACCCATATTGTCGGGAACCGTTGCTTCCAAGACTGCATTTTTCACAACCTTTGTATCGGGGGACGGAAGCGCTATAGCATTCGGATCCTTTGAAATCACTTTCGGCTTCGGCAGCGTCAATGTAGTTATAACCGAATCAAAAATAAATTTGTTCGGTTCATATGTTTCATTAAACCCTGCATACTGCACGAAATAAATGACAGAATCTTTCAGGGTTGCAGCACGTACGGCTTTTATCTTGGTCTGCTCGTCGAACGCCCCGGAGTATTCGAACATCCGGGCGGGAAGCCCTTCGATCTTTGTATCTTCAGTCGGCTGAACGGCAAATCCGGCATCCTGCTGATCCTTTTTATAGTTTTCGATGTACTTTGCGTAATCTTGCATGCTGTCAGTACGTTCCGCAGCAACAATAATCTGCACGCCGTCCGGCTTACGCGCATCATGGTCGAAAAATTTATCGGCGACTTCCTGCGAAGATGAGACTACGATACGATTCGCTTCACGCGCAACGACCCATCCCTTCGGGTAGACAAAACTGACTTTAAAGAATTGATCCTGGAACTGATCCCACTCGTTCACCTGTATCGTTTTTTTCCCGCAGCCTGTAAGGAATACTGCTACCAAAAAGATGAATAAAAATGCTGCCCTTTTCATCATAATTCCTTTCCTTTTATTTCACGTGAATAAGGTATAATTTTTTAATTACTGTGGTTCCAATGTATCCAACCCTGTTTTTGCATCCTTATTTTTCGGATCGAGTTTCAAAGCGCGTTTGTAATTCTTGATGGCATCTTCCTTTTTCTGAAGGTTCTGATATGCCTGACCCAGCCATACATGAGAATTTGCATCGTCTTCCTTATACTTCAACGCGCGTTCGAGATAGCTCGCGCCTTCTTCCCACTTTTTATTCGGATTATCATAATCTTTCTTTTCCACCAGATACGACAAGCCGATCATTTTATTTGCATCAGCCAGTTGAATGCGATATTTCGTTTCCATGGTATCGATAACCTTGACGGCTTTTTCGAACCATTTCCGTGACTCGCCGAAGTCCTTCATAGCGACATAACAAAATCCCATATTAACATACGCCGGTGCATATTCGGGTTTTATGCTGATAGCCCTTTCCAGATTCTCGATCGCCTTTCCGTACTTTTCCATCTGCTGATAACATGCTGCCAGGTTAATATATCCCCCAACTACGCTAGTATCGGTTTTTACGCGAAGTTCCAGATAGTTTGCCGCCTGCTCCCAGTTTCTCTGGTTCATATAAATGGCGCCGATATCGCCGTACAGATTCGCCTGTGTCAAGATCGACTGTGTCGAATCCAGCTTGACGGCCTGGAGATACGCTGCAAGAGCAAGAGTATCGTTTTTGATCTGCCGATACGCATCGCCGAGTAATCTGCATTCGTCGAACTGAAGCGTATCTATTTTGCTCAATTTCACAAATGCATCGATTGACTTGTGATAATCTTTCTGTTCAGAGAGATATGCACGCGCAACGATGCGAAGAGCGAACACATAATTCGGCTCTGTTTTAAGAAATTTCTCCGCAGGTGCAAGGCCGTCTTTAAACAGCCGGCCGTGATAGAGGGCTTCCAGATACATCGTTTGAAGATTTCTCGGAGCGTCATTTTGCTTTTCAATATAATCTTTTAAAGTGTGAGCACACTGCCACCACAGCTTTGCACGAAAATAGAGGCCTGCCAGATCGAGACGCGCGTTATCGTTGTCCGGCTGGAGTATAAGAACTTTATTAAAGACCCTCGCTGCTTCCGTATATTGACGATCGGCCCTGTATGTATTGCCGAGTTTATAAATAATCGGGATCTGTGTTGAATCCAGTTCCAGCGCTTTTTCATATTGCATAATCGCCATCGGTGCAACGCCTTGCTTTGCATAGACATCACCCTCACCATCGTAGGCGCGGTAATCGCTCGGTGCCTCTTCCCCGTACTTTGCAAAAGAAACGAGCGCCTGATCTATCTGACCGGTTGCGAATTGCGCCTTTGCCAATTGTAAAACAAGCGGAGGATAATCTTTTTGCTTTTTTAAGATTTTCATGCACGTATTGATGGTCTGCAAAGCGTCGGATCCATTATTCAGAGCCAGCTGGGCCCGCGCGAGAACAACATAGGCATCAAGCAATTCATCATTCAAATCAAGTGCTTTTTTTTCCGCTGCAACGGTCGAATCGTGCTGGCCAATCTGCTCAAATGCGGTGCCGAGAAGATACCATGCTTGATCATCTTTCGGAGATTCCGCAAGCACTTCATGAAAAGCCGCTGCGGCTTCGGCATATTTTTTCTGATCGAACAATGCCTGTCCCTTATCGTATTTCGTCTGAGCGCTTACACTGAACCAGCCGATAAAGAAGCAGAAGAATGCATACTTGTATTTCATAATCTTACTCCAGATTTAACTGAATAGGGCGACTCGGGACAATCGCCGGCACAATACCGGCCTTCTGAATAATTTTTTGCCCCGGAATCGTCAGCACAAAAGCGGACAAGCCGCCGCCCAGAGCAGTCTTTTGTTCCGTTGTATAAATATAGAGAGAATATCTCAATGGATAAAGCTTTTGATATACATTTTCCTGCGTCGGACGAATAAATGCTTGCCCATCGATAACACTGTCCGCTTCAATACGCAGAACTCTAATTTTTTCATCAAAACTGGATTGCATCATGAATGAAACGAATCCGATAGATTGCGGATGCTTCGAGACATAAGCCGCCGCTTCTTCCTGAGATTGAACAATAGCTGCAGCGGGAATTTCCTTACGACTTTTAAGAAAATGATTTTGCAGCAATTCATAGTCGCCGGAATTTTTATCCGCAACGACAAGTTCAATCGAACCCGACCAATGCGATTCAGCCACCTGCTGCCAGTCCGCCGCACTTCCGTCGACAATGCGTTCCAATGATTTTTTCGATATTTGTTTAATCGGGTTGAGCGTATGAACAAGAACGGCAAATGCATCATCCGCGATGCGATTCTCTACGACATTCATGGAAGCTTGCTGTGCAACCTGACTCTCCTCATCGTTCAACTCCCGGTCGATGCAAATAATATGAACGCTGTCGTTTAAGAGTTGAACAATCGCGCTGCGAGTGGATGTTGTACGTGCCTCAAGATATGCATCCGGGTACAGACTGGAAAACTGCTGTACCTCTTCCTGCATCAGTTCTCCGTACGGCTCGCAAACCAGCAGAAAACTCGATCCCGATGTCGCAGTATTTTCTTTTTTCTTGCAGCCCGACCACAGCAGCAACACACAGCACAAGATAGCAGTAGCTCGACCGTTCATTCTTCTTCATCCTCTATATCCTGCTGTCTCTTTTGGGTTCGTGTCGTAACAAACCTAAAAATTCCCCAGAGAATCAGGACGATCCCGAACATGTATCGAAGTTGAGGCGGCATACGCCGCAGAGGAACTAAGCCGGCAACGATTGCTGCGCCGCAGATGAATGTTACAAAAGAGACCGCATAGCCTATATACAAAGAAAGTGATATTTTTTTCATCTGCCGATTCCTAAAAAAAAGCTGATGTGAACATCCGGCAGCCGGAGCAGTCGGATTCGCATCAGCCTTCTATCAAGAGTGACAAGAACTTTTACTTTGCATTTTTCAGACGGAAATGGAACGGTATCGAAACCCAGACAGAAACCGGGTTCTTCTGCATAATCGCAGGTGTAAACACCATCTGACTTGCTGCATCGACGGCAGCTTGTTCAAAAATTTGTGCATCGCTTTTCAAGACAACGACCTTGCGAACTTTGCCTTCTTTATCGACCCATGCTTTAACATAGACGTTGCCTTCCAGGCCTGCACGCAATGCAATATCCGGATACTTCGGCAAGACGGACTTTACCGCAACCGGTTCTTTTTCAAACGCAACAAAATCCGGCGGCGGTTCATCCTCAATTTTAATATCCTGTTCTACTTGAACACTGCCTGTGCCTGTGCCCGCTTCAATCGACGGCGCAGATTGCGCACTTAATTCTGTCTGCGTTGCAATTGTCTGCTCGGGGTTGACTTCTGCATCGGGAACAGGGACCGGGATACCGATACTCGGTTTGACAGCCGGTCCTGCGACAGCGACCGACGGAGCTACCTCCGCGCTTTGAATAGAAGGAGGTGGACCGAGTTCGGAATATTTTGTAATTCTGACCATATGCACGGGCTCATCGTCCGTGCTTAAATAAACAGCAAGGTGGTACGAACCGAAAACGGAAAAAACCGTAAGCCCGCCGAAGACAAGGCCGAATGACATATACCTCTGGTACAGTGCCTTGAGTTCCGCTGCGCCGTAACCGCTCGATTGGTACGGTACCTGCTGCAGATATTGAAGCTGCTAAATTTGCCATAGTTCTTCTCCTATCCTGCCCTTTCCATGAGTTGCTTGTCTTTGTCATCCATCGGTGCAAGACTAAAGCGCGTGATGCTGGCAAGATTGACCTCATCGAGAATATCGACCATGTTGTTGTATGTTGCCATCCGGTCGATCTTGATAAGTGTAATAAGTTTAGGGTTCGAACGCAGTCGTTCTATGAGGAATTTCCGGAGTTCTTTAAACTCCACACGCTGCAATTTGGGATCGCTTCCGACATTCCAATAAATTGTGCAATTGGCGCTTATTCGCAGCGTCATAAGAGCCGTTTCGGCGACTTCCACATGCACTTTATCATCCGGTGGAAGATTTAGTTCCATCGTCTGGGGCATGTTGAAGACCGTCGTCATCATAAAAAATGTCAGGAGCAGCATACAGACATCCACCATCGGTGTCATATCGATATGCACACCCACGCGTCGTTTCTTTTTCTTACCGCCTTTTCCATGGGATCGCGGTTGTCCGGTTTCGACAGCGGCCATTGTTATACTCCTTTGTCTAAATCAGTAACTAAATTAAACCTTGTAATTCTTGCTTTTTGCAAGACATCCATCACATCTTCCATCGGTCCGTACGGAGAAGCTTTATCTCCCTTGACGACCGTGCGAAGCCTCGGATTTTGAATACGAGCCTGGATGAGTATGTTGCCCAGTTGTTCTTTGGTGACTTCGACGGCGCGTTTCAGGCGGTTTTCAGATCCGAATAAACGCATCATCAAAAACTGCGAATCGACGCCGAGGTAGATCTTGCCTTCTTTGTTCAGATACACCATCATCACATCGGATTCCGGAAGTTTAAACTCTGAATGAGATGCAGGCAATTCGACCGTCACGTCCTCCGGCGGTTTAAATTGTGTCGTCATCATAAAGAAAGTCAGCAGCAGCATGGTCACGTCGACCATCGGCGTCATATCGATCTTTACATTGATGCGAGCTTTTTTATGTTTTGGCATGATAAAACCTTTCGGTTAAACTTACTTTTTCGGTTTACGGGAAACTAATGATTGGATGATGGCATAACTCGCTTCATCGATCATATAAGTGAAGTTGTCGATTTTCGTAACGAAAAAGTTATATGCAACGATACCGCCGATACCGGCAACAAGTCCGCCTGCCGTATTGATCAGAGCTTCGGAAATACCAAGTGCAAGCCCTATGGCGTCCGGCGCACCGGCTTTGGCCATAGCCTGGAAGGAACGGATCATACCGAGAACGGTTCCAAGAAGGCCGACCATCGTTCCGATTGATGCAATCGTGGACATCATAACAAGGTTTCGTTCGAGCATAGGGACTTCGAGCATGGTTGCTTCTTCGATAGAGCGCTGAATATTTTCCATCAATTCTTTTTGACCTTTTACATCGCCTTCTTCGACGATCATCTTATAACGCTCTAAGCCAGTGCGCACAATGTTCGCACATGAACCGCGTTGTTTATCGCACAGTTTGATGGCATTATCGATATCGCCGCTGTTCACTGCAAGCTGAACATTTTTTAAAAACTTCGGAAGCTGTTCTTTTCCATTGGCTTTCTTCAGGCTCATCCAGCGTTCAAATATGACGGCGACAAGCATAATAACAATCGCAACAAGAAGAATAACAAGCGGACCGCCGTCCTGGATAAACTTCGGCAGCATATATTCAAATATGACGTAACCGAGAACAAAGGATACGATAAGGACTATAGTATTAAAAACAGAGGTCTTCATGTGAAGTACTCCTAATGATGATGAATGTGAATTAAGATATTGATGTCATTTAACAGATTTAAAATTTTTAACAGCCTGATCACGGTTTTCTTCCACATCGAACACGCCGGTGAGCTTTGTGATGACAAAAACATTTTGCACGCTTTTTGCCATATTGCACAGCTTCACCGTGCCCTGGGCTTTCTCATACATCGAGTGAATCGCCACAAGCGCGCCGATGCCCGTGCTGTTGATGTAGGAAACTCCGCCGAGATCCAGTACAAGTTTTTTATTGCCCTGTTCGATAAGATCGTGCGCTTTCGTCTTGATCTCATCAGTTTCCTCCCCGCCGATCAATGAACCGCGAGGTTCCATAACCGCAATTTCGAGGTTGTCTAATGTCGTCAATTTGGTGGCCATTGTGCTTCCTTCAATTGCACTTGTTTATCGATAGTTTCTTCCGGTTATGCCGGAAATATTTTGCCATTCTTTATTCAATTTTGATGCCATAAGATTATGTCTCGATGAGCTGATTTTTCTCCGGAATCGACAGAAGAGAAGCCGAAAAATTCATCCTACGAGGGAAAAAACCCCGTCTTTAGAAGCTCCGACGGCAGGAATCGCACAACGAATTGAGCTATAAGGGATTAACGGATGGGGAATAATTCCCCACGAAAACTAAATTTACAGCAAAGGGGAATATACATAAGGCAGGAAAAATGAATTATAGATTGTATTTCTTCCGCTTATTTAAAAGAGTTTTACGATCAATTCCGAGAATGCGCGCCGCTTCATCATAGTCCTGTGCTATTTGCAGAACACTCTTAATGTGCGTACGTTCGACCTCCTCCAGAGATAAGACCTGCGATCCCTGAGCGTTTCGAATTTCTTCCGGAAGATGATGAATCCCGATCTGACCGTCTCCGGCAAGCAGAACCGCACGTTCGACGACATTTTCAAGCTCCCGGACATTTCCAGGCCATCGGTACATCCTTAAGGCTCGATCCGCCTCCACGCTTAATTCTATATTTTTCCCTTGAGTGGAAGAAAATTTCTGTAAAAAATGCTGCAGGAGAAGCGAAACATCGTCCGGACGCTCGCGCAGCGGAGGCAATTTTAAGCGAATGGCATTTAAACGAAAGAACAAGTCCTCGCGAAATGTATTTTCTTTGATCGCTTCGTCCAAATCGCGGTTCGTCGCTGAGATCACGCGAACATCGACTTTCCGTGTTACATTTTCGCCGATCCTTTCGAAATCCTTGCTTTGCAGGACGCGTAAAAGTTTGGATTGAATGGAGGCGGACAACTCTCCGATTTCATCCAGAAAAATCGTGCCGCCGTCGGCCATTTCAAAACGGCCTTCTCGATCCCTCAGCGCGCCGGTAAATGATCCGCGCACATGCCCGAATAATTCACTCTCTAATAATTGTTCCGGTATAGCGGCACAATTGACCTTGACAAACGGTTTATCGGAACGACTGCTCTTTTGATGAAGGACATGAGCAAAGAGCTCTTTCCCCGTTCCGCTTTCGCCTTCGATCAATACTGCGATGGTGCTTTCAGCAATGCGGGCAGCAAGATCAAGCTGCTCCAGCATTATCCGGTTCCGCGTGATAATCTCTCCTTTTCCTTGTGACAATGCCACCTGTCCGCGCAATTCTTTAACTTCCTGAGCCAGCCAATGATGTTCCAGAACTTTTTGTGTAAATAGTTTCAGTTCTTCAAAATCGAACGGCTTCTGAAGATAATCGTAAGCCCCGTCCTTAAGCGCCATGACAGCGGAATCGATCGATCCATGAGCCGTCATGATGACAACCGTCGTCACCGGAGAGTAGCGCTTGATTTCCTTTAATACTTCAAAACCATCCATCGGTGCCATTTTTAAATCGACGAATGCAACATCAAAGGCGGTGTTTTGTAAAAGATGAATGACCTCTTGCGGCTTGATGCATAAAGTCACCTCCACGCCGATCGTTTGCAGACAAATGCCGATCGTATTCAAAATATTCTTTTCGTCATCGACAACAAGGATATGTGCACTGCGCTGTGCCATCATGCTTTCTCAATGTTCAGGGGAATTGTAAAATAAAACGTGCTGCCCACACCGACCTTGCTCTGAACCCAGATTTTTCCGCCATGCTCCTCAACGACTTCCCGTGCAATGGCTAATCCGAGCCCAACACTGCCCGGTGTTATTTCCGCTGCACCTTTGACCTGAACGAATTTTTCAAAAATTGTCTCCTGGTATTCCTTCGGGATACCTTCTCCGGTATCGGCTATACTGACCAGTAATTCTGCCGCTCCACGCTCTGCCGTAAGAACGACGGTCCCTCCCGGCGTAGTGTGCCGCAGTGCATTGTTCAATAAATTCGTTATCACCCACGTATATTGATGCGGATCGACAACAACAGCCGGCAATGCCGATGGAATTTTGATATTGATCGTGATGCCTTTTTCATTGAATTGCAATTGCATAGATCGAACGGATTCATTGACAAGCCTTTCGATCTGCACCCATTCTTTCTTCAACTCATATCTGCCGGATTCAAGACGCGAGAGATCGAGCAAATCCTTCACTAACTTCCGGAGGCGTTCAACATCGTCTTTTGCCGATGCGAGAATTTTTTTCTGCTCCTCATTAATACGGCCGAGCACTTCTTGATGAAGAATATCCACTACCATCCCGAGCGAAGTAATCGGCGTCCGGAGTTCATGTGAAACTGTGGCAATGAATTCGGACTTCATCGTCTCCAGCTTTTTAAACTGCGTCACGTCGTACAGTAATGTCACGATAAATTGAATCGAACCCTCTTCGTCAAGAATGTACGTCTGGCGCGGACGGTAATATGTGGTAGTATTATTGCGTTGAAACGTAAAAAGAATATCGCGGTGCTCCTGTTCGGAGTTGAGCGCATTTCCATTTTCTAAAATTTTTTCGAGTTCATTATTGCCGATGATCTCGCGCAGCGGTTTTCCCTGCCAATCCATTCCCGCGACTTCGAACACTGCAGCGGCGGTTTGATTCATGAGAACGATATGATTGGCATTATCGGTGACGATCACAGGCTCGGCAATATTTGCTACGATCGTTTCCGATTTCCGCTTTTCGGCAATCAACTGGTGGATATTCAATTCTTCGTATGTACGCAGCCGTTCGGTCATTTTATTGAATTCGCGGCTTAACTCGCCGATCTCGTCGTCCGTAGAAATATCGATTTTCTGATTCAATTGCCCCTGATTGATTTTCCTGACCATTCGCGTCAGTCGTTCGGCAGGCTGTATGATATTCTTCGTAAACCGGATGCTGGTAAGAATGCTGATGACGATCGATGCGGCTGCCGCGAGAATCATGGAAACGATGGAATTCAGGGTCGTCTCGCGAATGGTCTGTTCCGCCTTGACCATAGCGTCCTGATTGGCTTCGAGAAAGCGGGAACAATGCTTCCGAAGCTTTTCGGCGATTGGCTGCACGACATAATTTTGATACCTCGCCCCAATCTTGACCTGATCATGTATGATCAGCAGAGCAAACAGCGAATCCGAAGCTGTGAGATACAGACTGTCCGCGACAAGCATGCTGTCTATGATGGCGTTCTGGGAATATGAAGAAGTCGAATCTTTGATACGCTGCAGCCAACCAAGAAAATCGTCGCGCCCGTCGTTGAAATACGACTGGTACAACCCTCTGAGTTTTTTGTCCGAAATGACGGCAGAAAGCTGTGCCTGCTGCTGATCGTCCAGCGATTTTAGAAGGTTCTCGGACACCAACACTCCTCTGTACGTCTCGCGAATAATCGGTGCAACATTCTCCCTCAGATGTGCAAGATTGAAAATTGCAAAGGCACTGGTCACTAATCCGATAATCACCAGAATAAAATATCCGGTTCCAATTTTATAGCGCAAACTTACCATAGCATAAAAATGTATCGCATTTTCAAGGTAAAGGCAAGCTTGTCTTTCGGGCGAAAATGCCGTATCTTTTGGAAGAAACCGTTCTCTGCGTAAAGAGGACCAGGAGACGCGGACGAAAAAGCCGGTTTCGCGGGAATTCATATCCTCTTCCGAGACGGATGCGCGACTTCGATTTTCAACTCATGAATTCTCGTCCATGTCTCAAGAAATCTTGACTTGCCGACAGGTCAAGTTTTTTTTTATGAACGAACAACATCATTCAAAAGAAACAAAAGCAAGAGACGGGAACGAAAAACCGGCTTCGCGGCTTCCCTTTTCAACGCATAAGCTCTTGTCCTCGTCTCAAGGCACAATGCTTGAACGACGGATGGAAACGTTCCTCCTCCGCAATCATCTCATAACTCCGCGACAGTCCATACTCCTGGCAGTAAGCGCCGGCATCGATTCGATGGTCATGCTGGAACTATTCAATCTGCTCCGGCACCGCTGGCACTTAAACCTTGGTATCGTTCACATCAATCATCAATTGCGCGGAGCAGAATCGGAAGAGGATGAAGAGTTTGTCCGGTCCGCTGCAATTTCTCACAATTTTCACTTTTATTCCAACCGTGTCGATGTCAAAGCATTTATGCATGCTCGCCGCTGCTCCAAGCAGGAAGCTGCCCGCATCCTGCGTTATGAAGCCATCGAGAATATCAGAACAGCCGTTCAAGCGGATGCCGTTGCCACGGCGCATCAGGCAAACGACAATGCGGAGACACTCCTCCTCAATATCATTCGCGGTACGGGAATTCACGGTTTAGCCGGCATTCCTATCCATCGGCCGAATGGCCGCATCATTCGCCCCCTTCTCTTCGCAACACGGAAAGAGATTGCAGCGTATGCCGAGCGGCATAGGATCGCATTTCGGGAAGACTCTTCGAACGCATCGCTCGTGTACAGGCGCAATGAACTGCGGCATAAGATACTTCCGGCTTTGCAAAAACACCACCATACCGATATTATTAATATTCTGAATCGCGTTTCTGCACACATGCGGGTTATCGAGACAAAATTGAGTCTCCTGCTGAAAAAAAAACGCAAAGCTTTGACACAACTGGCCGACGGGACGTGGTGTCTCGATCTCCGGCAGTTTTCATCATTGCTGCCATTCATGCAAGAAGAATTTCTGGCGGAAATGATGAGAACTCTGGGCATGGAGGTTTCGGAAAAACATATCGGGATATTGAAACGTCTTACAACCGCACAAACAGGGCGCCGGGCGGTTATTGGCAGGCGCATTCTTGTCCTTCGAGACCGGGACAGCCTTTTCTTCGTGCCGGATCGGAAAACGGAAGAGCACAAGACCGATATTGTCCTCAATCATGAATACCGTTTTGAAGATTTCTCTTTTTCAGCCTTTTCGACGCCTCAAAAGCCGAAGAGATTCGGAGACGGCCATTCGGTCGAATATATTGATGCATCCAAGCTGGGGAGCCGCCTTTCTTTGAGGACATGGAAACATGGAGATCGGTTTATACCTATCGGCATGCAAAGAACAAAAAAAGTAAGCGACTTTTTTGCAGATTTGAAAATTCCACTTCACCAAAAATTACAGATCCCAATTTTTGAATCGGACGGAACCATTGTCTGGATCTGCGGACAACGGTTAGACGATCGTTTTAAACTGACGGAAGAAACGAAAAAAATCATAAAACTCTCATATCAACCTGCCGGGCAAACATCCTCATGACACATCAAATTCGTTTGAACAACGACGTTTTCGAGCCTTTTATCACCGAAGCTCAGATTCAAAAACGGATCAAAGAACTCGCGGCGCAAATTAACGGTGATTATGCGGGTAAGGTGCCGATTTTCATCGGCGTTTTAAACGGCGCATTCATTTTTCTTTCCGATTTGATCCGTGAAATTACAGTTGAGTGCGAAGTCGATTTTTTAAAACTTTCCAGCTACGGTGATAAGAAAATTTCTTCCGGACAGTTACGTTTATTGAAAGATCTCAATTGCCAGGTGCAGGGACGCGATATTGTTATCGTTGAAGACATCGTGGATTCGGGACTTTCGATTGCGTCTATAAAAAAACTCATTGAGAAAGAACAGCCCGCATCGTTAAAATTTGTGTCCCTTTTGCTTAAAAAAGGATTGCCCAAGATAGATTTCCCGATCCATTACGTGGGATATGAAATTCCTTCGGAATTTGTTATCGGATATGGTTTGGACTACGCCCAAAAAGTTCGTAATTTGAGAGGGATTTATCGGCTCGTCCCTAAACCGTAAGAACGGCGGGACGAACTTGCGTATGAATAAGGAGCTTATTATGACTCGGTTTTTTCAGGATCAGTTAGACGACAACCAGCACGGAACGCAAAAAAAACGCTCGCTTCCGCCGCGGACACCCAGGCGCCCGATTAAATCTCAGCGGGACGATGAATCGCAATGGGCCAAATTCGGGAAAGTAATCCTGAGCTGGGTCGCCATTATTCTTGCCGTCTTCTTTATTATGTGGGCATTTAAAACCAACGAGGAAACAGAATATGAAATCAGCTTCACCACATTTCAGCAAATGCTGATCGATCAAAAATTCAACGAGTCTGTCATTAAAATTTCCGGATATAATACATATGATTTTCATGGTGTCCTCAAAGAAAAAGCGGATATACAGACGGCAAACGGCAAGATTGCAAAGAACGCGCAGCGAGTAGAATTGACACTCCCTTACACAAGCCTTGACGAATCGCTGGTGAATGGCTGGACAGCAAAAGGACTTCACTTCAAAGTCGAAAAAGAAGAGAACTTTTGGATGAATGCGCTGATTAATGTCCTGCCATGGGTATTGCTGCTCGGGTTCTGGCTGGTTCTTTTCCGGCGCATGCAGGCAGGTGCCGGCGGCGGGACGAAAGGGCTTTTCTCGTTCGGCAAGAGCCGAGCAAAATTGCTGGGAGACGGTATGTCCCAGGTTACATTTGCCGATGTTGCCGGCGCCGACGAAGCAAAATTCGAATTGCAGGAAATAATAGAATTCCTCAAAGAGCCGACGAAATTTCAACGGCTCGGAGGAAAAATTCCAAGAGGTGTCCTTCTGCTCGGCCCTCCAGGCACAGGAAAAACTTTGCTGGCGCGCGCTGTATCCGGTGAAGCCGGCGTACCGTTCTTCTCTATCAGCGGAGCCGATTTTGTGGAAATGTTTGTCGGTGTCGGTGCAAGCCGCGTACGCGATCTGTTCGAGCAGGGCAAACGGAATGCGCCATGCATTATTTTTATCGATGAAATCGACGCTGTCGGCCGCCACCGCGGCGCCGGAATAGGCGGCGGTCATGATGAACGGGAGCAGACGCTCAATCAATTGCTTGTCGAAATGGATGGGTTCGAACAAAACAGCGGTGTCATCATCATTGCAGCGACCAACCGTCCCGACGTTCTCGATCCGGCGCTTCTGCGCCCCGGGCGATTTGATCGGCAGGTCGTTGTCGACCGTCCCGACGTCAAAGGACGTGAAGGTATCTTCCGTGTTCATGTAAAAAATATTCCGTTGTCGGAAGATGTTCGTCTCGACATCCTGGCAAAAGGAACTCCGGGACTCGCCGGTGCGGACATTGCCAATCTTGTCAACGAGGCAGCGCTTCTCGCTGCACGCCAGAACAGCAAAGTAGTCGCCATGCATCACTTTGAAGAAGCCAAAGATAAAGTGATGATGGGCGTCGAACGCAAGAGTGTCATCATTTCGGACAGGGAAAAGAAAGTGACGGCCTATCATGAAGCGGGCCACGTCCTTGTGGCAAGATTTTTACCCGACGCCGACCCAGTTCATAAGGTTACCATCATCCCTCGCGGGCGGGCGCTCGGCATCACGACCTATCTGCCGATCGATGAAAAGCACACGTACTCCCGAGAATATCTGGAAGCAATGATAACTTATGCTATGGGCGGACGTGCAGCGGAAAAGATAGTTTTCAACCGCCTCGACACGGGGGCAGGCAATGACATCGAACGCGCAACGGAACTCGCCCGTAAAATGGTATGCGAATGGGGTATGAGCGAAAAACTCGGCCCGCTTGCATACGGCGCAAAAGAAGAAGAATTATTCCTCGGGCGTGAAATTACGCGAACCCGCAATTTCAGCGAGCATACTGCAATTGCAATCGATGCCGAAATCCAACTCATCGTCACGACCGCAATGAAGCGGGCGGAAAAAATTCTGAGAGAAAATGTCAAACTGCTTCACCGGCTGTCGAATGCTTTGCTTGAACGCGAAATTCTGGACTCCGATGAAATTGAAAAAGTCTTGCGGGGCATAATATTACCTCCTCAGGAAAAGGGACCCGGCGAAACCCCGTCCGCGGACGAGCAGACGAAACCAGCGGAAAAAACCGCTGAACCGGCTCCGGCAAAACCCGCAGCTAAAAATAAAGCGTAGGCACGGATGACCGATCACCAGCCGAGCCCGGAAACGAATACTCCTGCTGCAAAGAGCGGAAAATTGGACAATCTGGAACAGGCCGCAACAATTAATTTTCGCAGCGAGCTTGCCCGAAAAACAATCCACCTGTTTTCGCTTTCGATTCCTCTCATCTATTTTTTCATTTCACGGTCACTCGCCCTTATGCTTCTGATCCCGTTGACCGCAGCTTTTGTAGGAGTCGATCTCGCCCGTTTCTACATCCCGGTCGTAGGCCAGTGGTTCACCCGCTGGTTCGGATGGCTGCTCCGCAAGCACGAACAAAATATGAATGTCAAGCGGTTGAACGGCGCTTCGCACGTCCTGATTTCAGCCACTCTATGTGTGCTTCTTTTTCCAAAAATCATCACCATCAATGCATTCGCCATCTTAATCATATCAGACAGCACTTCGGCTCTCTTCGGCAGACGTTTCGGGCGGCATCGATTCTTAGGGAAGAGCCTTGAGGGATCGATAGCGTTCTTTGTATCCGCAGTACTGGTGATTTTCGCCGCACCAAAAGTAAGATATCTCCCGATGGAATATTTCATCGGCATCATTGCCGCCGCAGTTGGCGCGGTCGTTGAAGCTTTTTCCGTTCATATCGACGACAATCTTTCGATTCCCCTCAGTGTCGGAATCGTCATGTGGGGATTATACCTGTGGCTCCTGCCATCAGTCAATGTCTTCGGCTTGCAATAAATAACTTTCCTGCCCCGCCTAAATTCCAAAACGTATTTAACTTTGTAGAAGTTACAGCAAGACATAAGAGTCGTACATCTTGCAATTCTTTTCTTTCGATGCCCGTAAACACATAAAAAACAATATGTTAGGGCTATGGAATAACTGTCAGACGCCGCGGCACGGTCTCTGGCATGCGCAATGAAGGTTGTTTATATGATACGGGCAAGAATTTCAGCCGTTTAAACTGAGCATCGTTTAGGAAATATTCAATTATATCGTTGTCCATTATAAAACATTGGCTCTAACATCGAAAATGATCTTTCTTAAATAAGACCTTCGTTTCCTCCCACCAAAACGCTGTGGGATTGCCTCCCCCGCAGCACAAGAAGAGCCCGGATGGTAGCCGGGCTCTTCCCCTTTTAAAAAACCTCAATTATTTTCCAAAGCTATATCAAACAAAACAACACGGCCGTTTATTGCCTTCAATTTTCAAATTCCCATTCTCTCTTCATTTCTAATTTGTACTTGCCTAACCTTGCATTAATGTTCAGACTCCCCCATCTCCAACCGATCGCTGGAGACATAAAAATGCAGTCAAGTGCAGCTTGAGTCTCATTACTTAGCATGGTATATAATTCGGGGTACATAATTCGGAGGCAGGTTATACGATTTTTTGACTATTTTTCCTTTGTTCTTATCATATTTCGTTCTCTTATTCGTGTATTTGAGTGTGAATCCGTGAGCATTTTTCTTTTTTATCCTTAGGTCCGTGCCATAGTTTCTTTACACTATCAAATTTCCAGCCAGCTGCTCCGATTCTTAAATCATTTTTCTTCCATCCGCTCTTTATTTTTTTTGTTGTCTCCTCCCAATCTATTATCCCGCTTACGGTATCCAAAGCCTGAACATTTTGTGCCCCACACATACAGGCATACTTGACACACATCTCAATTGTCTCGCCTTTGAGTAAAGCAGCCAGAAATCCGGCAATCGCAGAATCACCCGCGCCGGCAGCAGAAACAAATTTTTCTGCGTGATAACATGGTTCCCACAACTCACGCTCCGACCAATTATCAAGATTTAGTCCTCCAATTTTCTTTAATTTTTCTTTGGAGGCGGTTCTTACATAAAATCCTCTGCTTCCACATTTTAGACCGACAATTTTACTCCCGTAGTTAATAAGTTTATCCGAAAGATCGGCTAATTCATTGCCATCAAAGAAGTGAAGTAATTCTTTTCCTTTGGCTCGTTCACGCAGCTTTAAAAATTCTTTTTTATCTAATAAAAATTGCGCCTCTTCCACACTTGGAAGAAAAATATCCACGTACGGCAAGACTTTTTTCAGAACATTCTTCCAGTCTACATTGCCCGATGGACTATTCGGATCCGGAAGAGCAAAATCCAGCGAAGTCATCACACCCAGTCCATTCACTCTTTTATAAATTCTCCTCAGTTCTTCTCCATCATTCTCATACAACTTTTTCATGAGAGGAGGATACCCAAGATGAAAGAGTTTAACGTTTTTTAATAAATTAAAATCGATATCATCATAACAGAAACTATCGTTCGTCCCCGGATTATGCAAAAAGATACGGTCTGCACTTTTCAGAGCAATAACGATTGTGTACGAAGAAGATTCTCCTTTAACAATTTTTATCCCTTCTGCTGAAGCTTTATTTTTCAGGAAGTTTAAAATAGCTTCCCCGATAAAATCATCGCCCACTTTCGCCATAAAGGAAACCCCGATTCCCAATATGTGCAGAGCAATACCAGTGTTTGAAACAGGACCGCCTGTAGAGATTCTCATTTTACTAATATTTATCAGCTTTCCCGGAACAAACAAATCTTCCAGGGATATTTTTTTTGTAGCTATAAATTCCGGAAACATATCAAGACAAATATGTCCAGCTACTACTACATCAATGTCTTTTTCTTTCACGTTGTTCTTTCTTCAATTTTGTAATCCTTTGAATTTTCGGATCGGTAAAGATATCTGCTTCATCAACACTTTTAGTTGAGAATTCAGATACAATCGCACCCTCGTTACCGGCTTGAAACCAATGCAGAGTACCAGGATTTAATGTATATTGGTCTCCCGGAATTAGCTCAATTTCATGCCAGACAGTATAGCAGTCTTCTTTCCCTTTTGGAGGCTTCGCTTTTGGATGCGGTGTTTTTTCCCCGGGGACATAAAGATAAACCTTTCCCCAGCGGCAGCGAAATGTTTCCTCTTTCCCTGTCTTGTTCCCTACAGGCGGATGAAGATGTTCCGGACAGGTTTGATGCGGAAACAAAACAAGCTCCTTTGCACAAACTCTTTCCGTATTCACATAGACAAGAAGTTCTAACCCTGTTTCGGTAAGTTCTCCTAACCCAAAATCTGCTACTTCGATGTTTTCTCTTTCCTTTTCAGTTATTACAATTCCTGCTTTTTGAAAATACTGAAGAGCTTTATTTTGTGCGTCACTATAATGTTTTTCCGCAATCATGATTTGTCTCCTTATTTGCCAATGCTAATTTCACCGCTAAGATCGTTATTAGTTTGTTAACCTGCAAAGCGCGCAATAGCGAAACAACATCGAATAAACTCAGCGTCTGCAGAGTGACTCTTTCTAAGATTTGCTGTTGTCTCATCTCATGGCACAACAGGTACAATCAAGACTGAGGCATGGTCGTGATCATGATAAACGACATTTGTGGCTTTTTGTGTCTGCGTGGCAGAACTTCCTACTTCGGCACCGGTGTTCAGATTTCGATCGAATCGGGGAAAATTGCTGCTTGAGACTTCCACTCGTAACTTATGTCCTGCAAGAAAAACATTTGAGGTTGACCAAAGGTCAATCGTCAGTTTGTAGATCTCGCCTGGGTTCATGAGCGCTGCCTTTTCCGTGGAATTCCGATAGCGCGCTCGCAGAATTCCTTCGGATAGATTTTTCGCAAAACCGTCTGGTGATACATCGACTAACTTGCCCGTAAAGTCCGTATCGAACGCCGATGAGCTTGCATAAAGCTCCAGCGTTACCGGACCTGTCACTTCCACATCCTGTTTGAAGGCAGGAGTCGAATACACCAGCACATCTCTCCGACTTTCCACTAAGCGTTGGTCGAGAGGTCCGGGAGGGAAATGAGAGTCGCCAAGCGTCGGACCGCCTGTTGTCGGCACGGGATCGGTCGGATCGTAAACATAGTTATCAGGATTTTCAGCAACGGGAGCTGTGGCACTCAGAGTACCATCACCGTTGAGGGAATTGGCTTTTCCATCGGAATGCAGGAAATAACGAGCGGGTTCGGCGCGTGATAGCGGCCAATCACCCTCGTCTCGCCAGATATTCTTCCCCATTACAAATATCCTAACGGGCTTTTCACCCGCGATACCATTGTCAATGCCTTTTAGCCAGTAGTCGTACCAGCGAAGACCAAGCTCCCAAATATCCAGAACTGAATTGTTCCCGAAGTCAACTTCGCCCACTTTAGGTCCAACCCCAGCGTGTCCGCCAACTATCATGACCAGTCTTTGACCCTTTCTTGCGACCTCGCTGCCCCCCTGGCTTTTTATCCCGATATAGTTCCGCAGCGACCCATCCTGAAATACATCGTACCATGCACCAATATTCAGAGCCGGAACCTGAATCTGTTTGAAGTGCTCTTCGATCGACAACTTTTTCCAGAAATCATCATAGCCGGGGTGCTTAAGCCATTCATAGTAGTAGTCGGCGAGCCCTGCAGTAAAGCCTACGTCCAGCATTGGGTAATCGATAAGGGGACGTTTCATGTCCCAATGCGATGGTATAGCATCCTTTCCGACGCGGCGCTCAAGCGTATTGATTGAAAGCGCGGTGGACCAGGCCTGGTTCAACAATTGCGTAAAGGCTCCCCCCTGATAAACCCAATGCGCATGATAGTTGGAGGCGGTCACATATGGCATAATACAGACGAGATGCGGAGGAGCGGCAATGGCAGCGAGCATCTGCGTGACACCTACGTAAGAGCCGCCCCACATTCCTACCTTACCGTTAGAGTAAGGGAGCGTCGCTGCCCACTCGACGCAGTCGTAACCATCATTCGATTCATGGATCATGGGATACCAGTCGCCATCCGATGCCCAGCGGCCGCGGACGTCTTGAACGATAAATACGTAGCCATGAGCGGCCACTTTCGGTCCAAATACCGCCTCGGAACGCTTGTCATAAGGAGTCCGTTCGAGAATAACGGGAAACTTCCCTTCGGACTTGGGCCGGTAAACATCTGCACGCAAAACGACACTATCGCGAATCTTCATCGTTACGTTGTTCTCAATTATGACTTCTTGAGAGTATCCATCTGAGATACAGACAATCAACGTTACGATAACAATGGTCAGATTGGAATAAAGACGATTAAGATACATTGGGTCACCTTTCATCCTTTCTTTTTATGTTCTTGCAGTGCTTAGCTTGTTTCGGCTTACTATTTCAATGATCATCTCGCCGCCCGTCCGTTGTATTTCAGGCAGGATTTCGTTCTCCTCCCATTGAGATGCAGCCGAGATGCCGGGAGTAAGATCAAAAGAATCCTTATTTGCGGCTCATCCCAGATATAATTTAGATTTGCCTTTACAGCATTATAAAATTTTACCACTCATTTTTTATTCCCGACCGGGAAAATAATTCATCGCTGACGGCGGAGCTGCTGTCTCTTGAGCGCCCCATTGTCTGTTTGGCTGATTTCCCATTATCAATTCCAAAGTCCCTCCGCCTATTAAATCATTGTGCGTAAACCAAGGCTTGTTTAAGGGTTTTCCATTGAGAACGGCACTTTGAATATAAATATTTGTCTGAGAATTGTTTTTCGCAATTACTACGAATGTTTTGCCGTTTTGCAGGTTTATGCTGATCCGATTAAAAACAGGGCTTCCGATATTGTAAACAGGTATTCCTGGAGTCACAGGATAAAATCCCATCATCGAAAAAACAACAAATGATGACATGCCGCCGCCATCTTCATCCCCCGGGAATCCAAAAACATTATCAGTAAACCAGGTATCCAGCAGCATACGGATCCGCTTCTGAGTTTTCCATGGTGCGCCCAGATAATTATAAATATAAGGTATGTGGAAACTGGGCTCATTACCCATGACAAACTGGCCTACCAGACCCGAAGCATCCGGCTGTGTGTACCAAAATTTATACTTCGGCAGACCGAGGTCTTCTCTAAAAAGTTGATCCAGCTTTTCTTCGGCATGCTGCCGCCCGCCCATGAGTTCGAATAGACCGCTCAGATCATGTTTTACCTGCCAATTAAAAATGTAAGCGTTATTCTCGGTTAAATATTCACGTCCTGCGAGCTTCGGATCAAAAGGCTCTATCCATTGACCATCTGCATCTTTTGGCCACACGAAACCCTTATCGACACGAAATACATTTTTATAGTTCGCAGCCCGGTGCAAGAACAAATCGCGATCCTCAGGATGTTTACTAAAAGACGTTAGCTGCGCTATACACCAATCGTCGTAGCTGTTTTCGAGCGTGACTGACACAGACTGCCGTTTTTCCCAATCGTCGTGTACTTCCTTAACAGTTTCCTTTTCACCCGGCCTTAATCCCGGCATGTAGCTGTTTTTATTATAGAAGGAATCAAGAGATGTTGCCGGTCCGTTATTCCAGGGTAAAAGAGTCGCTTCAAGAGAATTCTTTTTCAGACCTTTATAAGCTTTTTCGATGTCAAAGTTCCTGAGTCCCTTGAACCAGGCATCTGCCATCCAAGCAGCAGCATGGTTGGCGGTCATAGCCGGCCAGTCGCCAAAAACCAATGCAAAGGATGGCATCCATCCGCTTTGCTCATACATTTTGATATAGGATTTAATTTTGCAGGTCTCCCGTTCCGGATTTAGGATCATGTACAATGGTTCCAGTGCATTGTATGTATCCCAAATCCAGTTATCGACATAAAACGGCTCGTTCGAATCGTGCACCTTGTGATCGAAGGCGCTGTAGTACTTCCCATACTCATTTATATCAACCATGCGCTCATAGCAGCGATACAGCGCACTATAAAATACACGTTTCTGTGCAACAGTCCCTCCCTGAATATTGATTTGCGAAAGCGTTTTCCGCCAAACACTCAATGCATGAATCTTTACCGCACCAAAATCCCATCGAGGAATTTCCTTTAACAGATTTTTTTCTGCCTGCTCAACGCTTATGTACGATACGCCGTAACGAAATGATACGGTTTGCGGCTTGTTGCCTACATCTATCAACAGTAATTGTTTGTCGGAAGAACTATGGTATTTGATTCCTGATATATCTGCATCTACCTCAGCGTAGAAGTATGCCTTCATACCTGAAAATATTTCCGTTCCGCTCATAATTCTTTTACCCGTCACCTCTACCTCGCCGTTGCCGTTTATGACACCCAACCGGAGATAATGTTCCTGATCATCGGGGAAATTGAACCGGAAGTATCCGCTTCTGGCATTGGGAGTGAATTCTATTTTGATACCTGTTTCTAAAAAGGATGTGCTGTAATAATAAGGAGTTGTTTCCTCCTGACCATATACAAAACGCCGACTCCAGATGCTTTCGTCGGCAGATCCACTGACAGGCATTAAAGCAAATACGGACGATAGCCGATGCGAAACAACCATGAGAGGGAAATAGCTGATCTGGTCGTCGAGTTGGTCTTTGCGCATTGGGAATGTTCTCAGCATACTGTTCGGCAAATGTACGGTCGGCCTCGTGGGCTCCAGAATGATTCCGACGCCTCCGATAGTCGGATCAACAAATGACAGATTAGACTGCTGAACCTGACAAAATGCAGAAAAGATTATGCAGAACAAACCAACGAAAACTTTTACGATATTTTTCATTTGAGCATCTTAATAATGACTCAGCGTAATTGTTCCTTAGAATAAATGGTTGTCCCTGAAGAGCAGAAATATCCGCCTTACCCGCCAAGCACATGGAGCGGCCGGACTTCGTGTTTTTTCTTGGTTAGATGTCAATCGGTTTTGCATGAGTAAGCAAGTAATCTTCAGCTTCCTTGGACCAAATTCCTTTAGTGTTTTTAATTATAAGAAAAAGGTCTTTGTAAAAAGGATTCGATTTGTTTTTTGTTTCAAAGTCTTCCAGGGCGATTAATGGTAATGTGTAGCCGGCGAGCGAAGCAAAGAAGCCCAATGCGGAATGAACTGCGTTATGTCCGAAGAGTTTTGCTTCTTCAAACGGAAGCAAATTGTCTTTTTCCTGAAAGACTTCAATTCCTCTTTTGAAATTGGGAATCTCAATCTTTGATATGATGATATCGTGAAATTCTTCAACCAGGATCGCGGCTTTGCTGTATGGAGTCATCCAATCCAAATTCAATTCTGCCACTGTTTCCTCGTCGAATATCACTCCCCCCATTTTCCCGATCACGGTATTAATCGTCTGACATTGCCGCAGTGCATTTCCACCGGCATAATGCTCCATTCTTTCACGAAGTATTTCCGCCGCATAATTATTGTTTTCTGCCGTATAAATTACCCGAGGAAGATGAGGATTAATATTCTCTGCCAGCAATCGAGCGACAGAATTCTTTCCCCGATCATAAAAGTCAACACTCGGAAGTGCGGTTGCCATTTCATCGGCTTGACAAATGGCCGATGAAATGGATTTAAAATCGCCAGGGTCATTTGGATCATAAATTTCGATATCCCTCATGATAGTCTTGTAAATACCATTTTGGGTAGCCGTATTCACTGCGATCTTGTTGTCCCATTTTTTCACAGCAGCAATGATTTCGCGGTTTACTTCAAGGATTACATATCGCTTAAAATTGTTCGACCTGAAAGCTTCGTACAGCATCAAACCGGACTGTACTGCGCCGAGCCCAAACCCTAAAAAGGTTTTCTTTTCAATAACTTGTTTCATCCAGAATTTATATCTCGTCTATTACGGATTTCGCCGTGCATTTAAAAAGACTCTTTGCGTGTTTCATCTCTAATTTTTATCTTTCACCTGATTTGGTAGCTTTAGTTCAAATCAGAAACCCGCCGCCCTTAGTGATGATTATGTCCAGCTGGCTTTGCCTGTTAGAGTCTTGAAAGTTTGCAGCGGCGAAGCTATGCATCGGGCGTACAGAGAAACTGCCGGTAGATTCAGAATCTTGCAATCCCATTATCCGGAAGGAGCAGAAGGCCCCATGCATAGGTGAATGATAATTCTATCATTTATCGTTTTTCGTCAAAATTACCAAGCCTATTCTGCAAATCATCCGATTCTATTATGCCGTTGCAGCCTGACGATCCCGTCCGATACGGTAGCCGATCAAACCGTAAAAAGCGACGTATGTATATGCAATCAACGGTACGATATAGGAAATTTGTAATCCGCCCAAATCCGCAATATGACCCTGGAGGGGCGGCAGCAGCGCCCCGCCCAAAATTGCCATGACCAGCAGCGATGAAACCTGGCTTTTTAAAATTCCGGTGCCTTCCAGTGCAAGTGAGAATGTATTAGACCATCCGATAGATGAGAACAATCCTACTCCAACAACGCACCACATCGCTGTCTTTCCGCCCACAAGAATTGCAGATATGAGCAGCAGAACAATAGTTGCCGAGAAGATCGCAAGCGTGCGCCCGGCCATAGCTTTGCCGAACTGAAACATCAACCAGCAGAGTATAAGCAGAGGAAGATAATATTTGACGATGTTCCATCCGCTGAGAAGACCAAGAATTACGAAAGCGCCCATCGGTATGCTTATTAAAAGGATTTTTTTATTCTTCGCTTTCATTTCGCTCAATTCAACGGCGCCCATGAAACGTCCAATCAACATACCCCCCCAAAACAGCGACACGTATTTGCTGGCCTCTACAGCAGTCAAGCCGGCTATGTTCGGCTGCCCGAGAAAATTAATAATGGAACTGCCGACTGAGACTTCACCCCCCACATACATAAATATCGCTATAATTCCAAGTACTACATGCGGAAACTTAAGTGCGCCCGAACCGGGTTCGATTTTCCCTTCTCCTATATGAGGTAACCGGACAAAGTAGAAAGCAGCGGCTAAAATCAAGAACGCAATGCTGAACACAAGGTACGGCACTTTAACTGAATCGGCTCCATGCATACCGGCTCGATTGAAGTATTGAAAGATTAAATAGCCGCCGATCAATGGACCGATGGTTGTACCAACTGAATTAAACCCTTGAGCGAGATTCAACCGGCTTGAAGCAGTACGCTCGGGACCAAGTATGGTCACGTAGGGATTTGCAGCTATTTGTAACATTGCAAAACCAAGACCTACAATGAAAAGCGCGACGAGAAACAAAGGATAAGAAGTGATGGCTGCAGCAGGCCAGAATAGTACACTTCCCAATGCCGAAATCAATAAACCTATTACGATGCCGTTTTTATATCCGATCTTCGCGATGGGATCTCCTATGATCACGGAAGTAATAAAATACAGCAGCGATCCGACAAAATATGCGCCGAAAAAGGCAAATTGCACAAGCATCGCTTGAAAATAATTCAACGTGAATGCTTCTTTAAAACGTGGTATAAGAATGTCGTTCCATGCCGTCATGAACCCCCACATGAAGAACAATGTAGTCATGATAGCAAACGGACCGCGGTACATTCCACCTTGCGGTCTCTCCGTAGTATTTGAATTCTGTTCGATTAATCTGTCGGCGATCGTCATAGAATAATTCCTTCTCAATAATTCAGTTCACTTGCTTAGCTCTGTTATCTCTGTTATGGAATTCCCGTCGAGAGAGACTTGCCGGATATCCCCGGTGGAAACGGTTATACTGCGGACAACCCTTTCTCTCGTGTGATTAAGAATCAACATCTTTGAGCCAACTATGGCCGTATACACTCTGTCGATTTTTCCGTCCGGGATGACTATCCCATGACTGTTTAAAAATTTCGTCGCAGGATCAAAAAGTACAGATTGATATTGTTCAGATGAACCTTCCTGCGGCTTCTCTCCCGGCTTCATTTCGCGGATTGGGGTGACTTCCTTAACTCCGGCGAGTTTGTGCTGAATGTACAATGTGGCTCCGTTTCCGATCTTCTTCTCACCGCCGTTGGTGTTGAACAATCGGGAACAATAGTTCTGACCATCCTCAATCGAACATAGGGAATCCGAATTGCCGGCGATCAACAGGCCGCCGTTCTGAACCCATGCCAAAATCGTTTCAAGCGATTGTTTTCTAAGCCAGTGTGTGTCGAAGAGCATCATCCATTTGACCCGCTGCAACACTCCGTCTTCAATCAGTCGATCATCGGCAAAAAGGACGTCGGAATAGTCGCGGAGCATCGAAACAAAGGGGACCAGATTCTGCATAAATTCGATATTTCCCATAACCAAGTCAAGATCCGGATAAAGAAAGGCTCCTTCCTTGCTTGGAGTCCTTGTTTTTATCAAAGAGACATATTTCAGGAAAAGATCCATCTTGTCTTCCCTGTCATTGATATTCCCGGCATAGGTCATAAATTCGTCGACACCCGCTGTTGCCGCGTTATAGATCCGGGAAACCACCCCAAGGTCTAAAACTCCTCCCGCGGGTTCGAATCCAAACTGGCTGCCGTAGAGATGCGAGGCTGTCGCTACCCAATTGGTTAACGTGAAGTTCAATCCGAAGTCGGTGGCTTCATTTGTGATTCGTAATCCGCCGTGATACTTTGCCACCACTTTACATTGATCGGCAAAATTGGAACCCTGGCTTGAATTCGCATCGCCGCCCGTACAGAGGTATACCGGAATCCCCGGAAAGTGTTTGCGGCCCAGCTGCATCCACGTCTCGGCATGGCGTGTCATTGACGCCCGATACCAGTCGATGAAGTCAACCCACCTTCTTCGATCTTGCTGCGTCTTTAACGTAAAATCTCCCTTGTAGGTGAGTTCATCAATACGAAACCCCTCGACGGGATCCGTATGCACCGAGGGCATTGATACCGACGCGAAAGACTTAAACGATGTCCCCCATGATTTATTCAGCGCGGCAAGATCATTGTTGAATTGTCTCCGCATGTGTGTAATGAAATCCGCTCCGGCATATGGATCGTTGCACCAATATCCCGCGTGCGAATGATAGAGCCCGGAGATCCTGAGAGGCCAATCTCCGTGCCAGACAGGATAAATAGCTTCGCCGAAATCTCCGCTGATTCCGAGAAGAACCCCTTCGAGTGTTCCTGAATTTCCATACTGTTTGGCAACCCGGGCAAGAAAGCGATCGACATACTTGTAGAAGGCCGGATCCCAAATGGTATTGATCTTGCTCTCAATATTGTGTTCAAGGCAGCGCAATCCGATAAAGTTTTTGCTTTTTCTGTACCATTCTGGAAGTGAATACGCGGGACCAGCGATGATGAACGCAGTCCATTTTAATCCGGCTTTTTTCAGAATCGCTATTTGTTTGTCCCAGGCCGAGAAATCCCATTGGTTCTCCCCTTTATTCTCCACCGACTCCCAAGTCAAATAGAATTCCACGGCGGAGATACCCGCGTTTTTAAAACGACGGGCCTCTTCCGGGGATATTTCGTTGTATTCGCCAAGGCAAAGACGCAAACCGGCCGGCGTTGCTATCCTGGGAACATCCAGTTGCAGCTTCCAGGCATCTGATGCAACGATCTGTCTCTCTTTTTTTGCCGGAATTGTTTTCGTTGCCGCTGAACCGGCGGTATCAACATCTTTCACACAGCGAAATCCGACTGAGAAAAAAAATGAGCCCGACGGTTGGAGCCGCCGGCGCGCAACACGAAGATCGTAGGCGTCGGAATAATAGCATCCGCCGCGAACTACTTTGCTGCCTCCCCAGCCGTCTTCAAATCGTACCGTATCACGCACAGTATCGTCGTAACGGAAAAACCAGTCGGTTGTCCATTGATATACATTGCCGGCCATGTCATACAAGCCGTAGCCGTTTGGTGCAAATGAACCCACCGGAGCTGTATATTTCCATGGCGTGGCGATGCGAAAATCGCGCCATTCATAATTCACATTACGATCGGCAAATTTTGCCCTCGTAGCATCGGGTGTCTCAGCGCCCCAGGGGTAAAGCGGCTGGTCTAATCCTCCACATGCGGCGTATTCCCATTCTGCCTCAGTTGGAATCCGCTTCCCGGCCCATGACGCATATGCTGAAGCCTGCTCCAGAGAGAGATTCACAACGGGATAATCCGGATAGTCGAGAAAGTAATTGGGCATCTCTTCCCAGTGAGGATCCGCCGGATAGGAGGTTTTTGTCGAATCGCAAAAAACCATAAATTCATTGTTGGTGACCAATTGCTTGTCCATGTAAAAGCTTGTGACTTTCACAGAATGAACAGGCGCTTCTTCACGGTAACCATGTTCCGAGCCCATGCGAAAAGTTCCGCCCGGAATGAGAACCATCATTTTCCCATCGCGGGCAATGATAACTTTCGTGGAGTCTGATTTACTCTGATAGGATAAGGTCGATAACGCAATCAGCAAATAGGAGAGCATTTTCATCGAAACACCTTTGTTGTGTGTACACAATGGCCAACTTCTGACCTATCCTCGAATTATGAGCAAATGATAAGGTAGTATTTTTTAAATATCAAGCATTGACAACCTGATGGGGAATAAATGTTTTAGGTACTTGAGGTCGGTATCCCAAAGAACTGAGTGGCCTTACATTATTGTAATATTTTCTCCATTTCAATTACTTGAGCTTGATTTAGAGAATGCAATGATGTATGGAACCTAAGAGGAAAGCAATTGAAGCAAAGAGACAGTCCTATAGCTCCTTTCGAGATGTTGATTGCTTCTTATGCGGTTGCGCTAAGACTTACAATTGTTACTGCGATAAATATTTTTCTCAAGTGACTTCATTGGATATTGAGAACCGGATGTTAATTTGAGGAGACTTTCATTGCCGAGTAAAAAACTGTCTTCCCAAAATTCTTTAAACAATGATCTTCATTCGATGTTCAGAATACATTTCTCAAATGCCGTATTTGCATCTTATCCCCTTCCCCTTCAATAGCAATGACATCGAACCGGCACGGCTTATCTTCAAGTTTATGTTTAGCGCAGTACTCTTCGGCAGCGGAACGGATATGTATCTCTTTTTCCGGCGTCACCGCTTCTTCAGGAGAGCCGAAAAAACTGGACCGTCTTGCCTTCACCTCGACAAAAACATAATCCTTTTTTTCTTTTGCGACAATATCGATTTCACCCCTGTAGGACCGATAATTTCGATCAAGAATTTTAAAACCTTGTTTCCGGAGATATTGAACAGCAAGGTCTTCGCCTTCGGCCCCCTGTGTGCGCCGGTTGGCTTGCATAGTTTCCCCCCTTTTAAATAGAATGAAATGTCTTGCGATGAATTTCACAGAGACCAAATTCTCGAATGGCATCGAGATGCCGTCTGGTGCCATATCCCTTATGCTGCGCAAATCCGTAGTTCGGATATTGATGATCGAACTCGCGCATCGTCCGATCCCGCGTGACCTTTGCAATAATCGAAGCCGCAGCAATTGTGAACGATTTTGCATCTCCTCCGATAATATTCTGAAACCGCAGCGTTTCATGCCTGAACGAATTTCCGTCCACGATGACAAAGTCTGGCATTCCCTTCATATCTTCGATTGCTTTGTGCATGGCAAGAATAGTCGCCTGAAGAATATTTATCCGATCGATGACTTCATGGCTGACAATTCCGACTCCAACGGCGACCGCCTGTGCGCGAATCACATCATACAAACTTTCCCGCTGGCTCTCGGTCAATTTTTTAGAGTCATTCACACCCTCAATCATTACTTCACGCGGAAATATTACCGATGCGGCAACAACGGGACCCGCAAGCGGCCCGCGTCCCGCTTCATCGACGCCGGCGATCGACCCTGCCCCCTTTGCCCATAGCGCATGTTCTATTTCAAGTGTAACTTTTGACATCTTAGTAAGAACCCGCAATAATTCCTAGCAATCCCAGCATCATACATATTTTTAAGACCGTGCTGAGCCGGTGCATCAGCCGCTCGGAGGTAGAAATCCAAATAGCCGCAGCAATGAACAAAAAAACAATATCAAGAGGTATGACAATGCAAACAAAATAAAAGCTGTACACTTTCCATAAAATCGCGGCCGTCGTGGAAAGAACAAGCAGAAGCATCGTTAAAACAACGACCCATCCTGCCGGTTGAATGCCGTAACGAATTGGAAAAGTCATCGCACCCTTCGCTTCATCTCCTTTCAAGTCTTCCATATCTTTGATAACTTCGCGTCCGAAATTTGAGAGGAAAGCAAAGAGAGCAGGAAAAACCGCACGTCTCATGCTGCCCGCCACGGCTCCGCCGTAGATAAACGCCATTCCGGTCATCACACCGACTAAAACGTTTCCCCATAGGACGGTTTTCTTGAAATACGAAGAATAGAAATAAAGAGCCATAACCGCAGCACAAGCGATAATAAATGCAGCCGTGTTCAAAAATAAATTCAGACCGATTCCAACGGCTGATGTAAGGAGCCACATTTTTTTTGCCTGTCCCGCCGAAAGGACGCCTGCAGGAAGCGGGCGATTCGGTTTATTGATTCGATCGATCTCGATATCGAAATAATCGTTGATGGCATTCGCCCCGGCTGCAACGAACGCACCTGTGAGCGCCGCTAAGACGATATCGGCAATTCTATCCGTCGTAATTCCGGTCAACCAGCATGCAACGGGAATCGCAATCAACGTGATCGCAACATTAACCGGACGCGAAAGCCGCACATATCCCAAAAAAGTTTTAAAAGCCATTTGTCAGCCTGAAATGAAGTTTCGCTGTGCTGAAAGTATCCCCTTCGCCCAAAGCGATGCAGACGCCGATCAATCCGATGCCGGAATCGAATCGTACCCCTATACCGTACCCGATTCTCCCCTCCTCGATCCCTGTCATGCCGATATCCGTAATTTCCGGCTGCACGATATACGCAGCATCCACAAATCCGTAAAAAAAGGAACGAGGTGCAACAAGAAAACGATATTCGCTATTGAGCCAGACAAGCCGCGAACCGAGGAATTGTCCTTCCCGATATCCGCGCAGCGTCGCCGCACCTCCGATTTGAAATAGATCGCTTACGTCGATTGACGAGGCGCTGAAATCACGCACATGCATTTCCTCCGCGAGAACCTGCCCGTGTACCGGCGCAATGTATCCCGATACATCGAGAACGACACGCTGTGTCGCACTCCTGCTTCCTTCGGCGCTTCCGAGCTGCCCGGTCGTTTTGATTCCTGTCTGATAATCGCTCTCATAATATATTCCGCTTGCAGGCGTCACGGCATCGTCACGCCCGTCGTACTGCAGAAGAAAACCGGCTGCGGCAGTAGTACTTGAAGCTAAAACCGTTTGTCCGTATCCGGAAGCCGGGAACACTTCATCCAGAAAAAATGATCCACCCGCTTTGAACGATTCGCTAAACATATATTCTGCACTTAACGTATAAGAATTCTTGATGTATGTGGAATCGTGGCGCTGCTGGAACAGCCCGACATTTGCATCAAGAGGCAGCGACAGTACCCATGGTTCCGTATAATGGAATTCCGTTTCCTGTGAATTCTGATTTTGTCGGTACCACCGGATGGATATTTTTCGTCCCGTTCCCAGAAGATTTCGAAAAGCGATGGCAACCATACCGGTCACATACCCCTCGTTAGTGCCGCTTGCAGGCACATATCCTACGATACCGTCAAACGAGTTCTGATTCCCTTCCACTACGCGCAGCGCAAGTCCGGTCGCCGCGTTCTTTTCCGAATCGCTGCTCTGTAACAGATATAAATCTGGAACCGAGACGGAAGAAAATAATTGAAGCCGTTGCACCCGTTGCCGGACTTTCTGCAGCAAATCCGGCGAGTACACTTCATCCGGCTTCAAACGCGCTTCACGCTCTATGACATATTCTTTTGTTTTTGTATTTCCCTGCACCTGAATTTCCTTGATATGGACAAGAGCGCCTTCCGTGATGCGAATGACCGGAATGCATTGCACAACATCGTTTTCCATGCGCCGCTCAAGATTTAAAACGGAAATTTTTGCAAGCGGATATCCTTTTCTATCGTAAAGACTCAGCAAAGTTTTGATATCTTTTTCCAATAGCGCAGGAATAAAACGGTTTCCGCTATGCATCGTCATGGAGGTCAGAAGTTCCATATTCGTGAAGAGCATATTTCCCTGAAATTTAATATCCTGAACAACCGACGGCTTGCCTTCCGTAATATAAAAAATAATTGCAATTTGTCTGCCGGAAGAATCCGCTGCCGTTACAGCAGAATCAACAACAGCATCGATGTATCCTTCCTCCCGATAAAGCTTTAGAATATATTTGCTGTCGGATCGAATTCCTGCTTCCGAGGAAAAAGACCCGCGTCCGGCCGGCAGAGAATCCAGTATCGCCTTTGCCGAAACTGCTCGATTGCCCCGAAACTCTACGGAGCGAATCATTCCGGATTCCTGCGCCTGTGCATCCGCCTGTCGTACGGTAGAACATACCGTCCATAAACAGATCGCAGCAAAAAGAATGAAAGATATCTTTTCGGGCATGTTACCGCGCTCGACCCTGGCTGTCGTTTAAATGCGTGTTTAATCTGTCATTTTTAAATCCCGGCCGGTCGATAAAAATAAAGTATCTTTTCAGGCAATCATCAGGCGGCATTGGGGACGGTCTTGTAGAAAAGAGAAGTAAATGTAACCGCCTATCAAACTGTTTACCCGGAGAGATCATAGGACCGCTTCTAAATCATAATCGGCCGCGCCGTTCACGGCCACGGTCTCGAACGTCCCGACTGCCGGCTTTTTTCCGGTATGGATAATCACTTCCTGATCGATCTCCGGCGCGTCCCACTGTGTGCGTCCGATAAAATATTCTTCTTCCTGCCGGTCTATTAAAACCCGAATTTTCCGGCCAATCAGCGCTTCGTTTTGTTTTCTGGAAATCTCCCGCTGCAATTCCATAATACGAGCGGCGCGCTCTTCTTTGACCGAACGCGGGACTGGATCGCCCAGGGCATATGCACCGGTTCCTTCCTCCATCGAATAGGGAAAAACTCCGAGCCTGTGGAATTGCATCTCTTCCGTAAAATCGAGGAGCTCACGGAAATCATCGTCTGTCTCGTTCGGATAGCCGACAATAAATGTCGTCCGCAAAGCGAGTTCAGGAATTTCCTTTTTTAATTTCAGCAATATCTTTTTTGTCGCCTGTCCGCTGATTCCGCGCCGCATCGATTTCAGGACTGAATCTGCAATATGCTGAACCGGCATATCGATAGAGCGGCAGAGTTTCGGATATTGCCGATATGTTTCAATGAGATCGAGGGGAAATTTTGCTGGATAAGCATACATAAGACGGATCCATTCGATTCCGTCGATTGCGTGGAGTTCCACCAGCAGCTTTGAGAGGCTGCGTTTTTCGTAGAGATCAAGTCCGTAAGAGGTCGAGTCCTGCGCAATGACGATAAGTTCTTTAACTCCCCTGCCGGCAAGCCGTTCAGCATCCTGCACGAGATGCTTCACTGGAACCGACCTATGCCGGCCTCGCATAAGAGGAATTGCACAGAAGGAACACGGATTATCGCATCCCTCGGAAATTTTAAGATAGGCAAAATGGGAAGGGGTCGTGAGGAACCGTTCGCCCAGCAATTCCTTCTTGAGATGTGCACCGAGTTCGGTTAAAACTGATTCCATCCGGCTGGTTCCGAAAAATGCATCGACCTCCGGAAGTTCGCGAACAAGTTCTTGTTTGTACCGTTCTGCCAAACATCCCATGACGACAATCTTTTTCAGCTTGCCCTGTTTCTTCTTTTCAATCGCCTCAACAATGGCATCGAGCGATTCCTGTTTGGCGTCCTGAATAAAGCCGCACGTGTTGATTACAACCGTATCCGCACGATCTATATCGTCGGTAATTTCGAATGCATTTCCTTTTAACTGTGCGAGAAGCTTTTCGGAATCGACGACATTCTTCGGACAACCCATGCTCACGACCGAAATACGATTTTTTTTTGCCACAATGAATGCCGGATAATACTGAATATGTGTCTACGCCAGAACGATAAACTCAATATAAAGATACACAATCGGCGAGAGAAACACCAAACTATCGAACCGGTCGTACATCCCGCCGTGTCCCGGCAGAAGAGCCGATGAATCTTTAACGTCTGCATCACGTTTAAAGCGGGATTCGATTAGATCCCCAACCTGACCGAACACTCCTACAAAAATTCCGAGAGCAAGCGCATGATGAAGCGCAAGGTAGTCGAGAAACCAATATTTTGCAAGCACCATGGTCCCAACCGAAGCTAAAAATCCAATGATCGTTCCTTCCCACGTTTTTTTAGGACTTACGCGTTCAAAGAGAAGATGTTTGCCTAACATTTTCCCGCCAAAATACGCCATCGTGTCGCACATCCAGATCGAAACAAAGATTGCAATGACAGTCAATCCTCCCCAGCTGTTTACAAGCGCAAGCTGATTGTCGTCAAGTAATTCAGCTACAAAAAATTTATGGAGCGGAAAACCGTAAGGAAAGAGTTCGCGTGTATAAATGAGTGTGCCGAAGCTTAAAGAAACCGCCAGGACGCCAAAGACCGTCGTCGACGCATTGAGCAGTGGAGAACCCCGTTTCCGGAACAGCTCCGTCAGCAATGTGCCCAGCAGGAGGAACAGAAGAACGATCACGACTAACTGATGTTCTGCAAAAGTCGAGAGCAGGACACCGTGCGATGCAAACAGCTCAAAGCTGTCGGCCAGTAAACGCTCGTAGACAAAAACGATATTCAGAAGTACACCGGCGGCAAGACCGAAAATTTTCAGGGGAAAGGCTCCCTTCTTTTCTGCAAGCCCGTAGAATTCATACAACGTAAATGAAGAGAAAACCGTGATAAGCACAAAGAAATAATATCCGCCCTTCAGCGTCAAAAAAAGAATGAGCGGAATCGAAACAACGGCAACAATGACGCGGGCGAGAAGATTTTCAAATCGAACCATGCAATATTTCTCCAAGTTTCGGCAGCATTTCACTCCGACCGCGGAGGCGGAAGAACGTGCTGCGTCGAACGCAAATAAGCCATAAAGACCAATGCAAAAAGCGCACCGAAAATGACAAGTTGAAACATAAGAATGGGAAAACTTTGCTGCGGCTGCGCCGCTGCAATGATGTTGTCGTTGTCCATTCCAAAATACACGGCAAAGACTGCCATAGCGTTATTGAGAAAATGCGCCAATATGGGAAGCAGTAAGTTTTGCGAACGGTATCGCAGCAAACCCAAAAAAACACCGAGTCCTACAAGCGTCACGATGTCAAATGGGTTCAAATGGAATAATCCGAAAATCGTTCCGGCCAGAACAGCGGAAACGATCGGGGACATCAGACGGTCGAGTGTCCGTTGGAGAAGCCCACGAAACAGACACTCCTCAATCACTGCCGGCACAACGGCAACCACGAACAAAACAAAAATTAATTCAGGGATGGAATCAGCGTGAACAACCGTTTTGATCGTCTCTTCCAGCAGTCTTTTTAACGGTTCAAAAAATTCCCTCACCATATTCGGCAGCGGCACCTGATCCTGCAGTGTCTGGTAGACTTCAAAAACACGCTGCAGCGTCAGGAGGGAAAGAAGCCCGAGTATCGATTCTTTGGCTGAAGGAAATCGAAAAACAAAGACATCCTTCAAAGAAACCGAGAGAAGTTTTGCAAAGCCTATTGTTGGAATCAAAATAAAGAGAATTTCGCCGACGACTGCTGCCCATCGAAGAGCTCCGGGGTGACCCGGTAAAAACACTGCGGAACCGGAAAACAAAATGGTGAGTAAACCGCCTCCCAGTTGATAGAGCACAAATATGGATGAGAGTACTACCGATGCAAAGAGAAACGGATGAATCGAATGCTTATCGACAAACGAAATCCGCCTGGCTTCCGTATGTATCGGTTCATGAATATCTTTTTGTTGTTCTGTCATGATCGTGAAAGCCGTTCGATAATGAGGGCTGTGAGCAGCGGGAACATGATCTCATGATGACCGATAAAGTTGTATCCGGTGCCGTATTTTTGCGTCGGACGTTCGACCACATTCATTTGCGGACGATATTGGCGAATCATATCGAAATTTGCCGTCGAAAATCCTCTCGCTTTGTAACCGAGATTTCGGGCAACAGTCAGCGCTTTTAAAAAAACTTCCGGCATGATGACTGCCGAACCGAAGTTCAAAACCACTCCGCCTCCCTGCAGGTCTTTGATGGAATTGATTAATATTTTAAAGTCGCGAAAACTCATTTCACCGGTAGCTGCACCGTTCATAGTGGGCTGCTGATGAATAATATCCGTTCCGATTGCCGCGTGGATGGTCACCGGAATGCCGAGTTTATAGCAATTCGCTAAAACGCTCGCATTCCAGTTCTTGCCGTTTTGGACAATGATTTTTTCCCCGAGCGCTTCACCGTACCCGATGGAATTATCTTGAACTCCTTTCGAGAGAGCGGAATTAATAAATTCCCCGGTCTCGCGGGACATACCGAAAGTACCGTTCATAAGATTCACCGCTACGTCTTCCGATGTATGCCCCCACATCGCTGTTTCCGTATCGTGAATCGCAGCTGCGCTGTTCATTGCAACATGGCTGAGAATACCGCGTTTGAGCAAATCGATAATCAGCGGAGCACAACCGACTTTGATGACATGCCCTCCCATCATAAGAATAACAGGCTTCTGCTTTTTATGCGAATCGACGATATTCTCAATAAGATTCCGAATCTGTGTACCTATCAAGATATGCGGAAGTGATTCGGCAAATTCCGAAAAACTCGCTTTGCCGGTCTTTATCGGCCGGGCAAAATCTTTCGGTGTCACCCTGCTCTTCCGGCCTTTGATGGAAATCGTTTTTACACCGGAAAGGTCTGTTTGCTTATATTTTGACATGGGAAAGATCCTTTTTCAGTTATGGCTCGGCATGGATTCGAAACCGTTCTCTCTGCACCCGCGGGCGTTGATCGTGGAATATTCCAACGTCACCCGCCTGAACGACTTCGTTACAAGTCGGGCAGGCCGACGTCGGCTGCAAACTTGTCTTACTCAACTTTTGCTCTCAAAGGACCGTTGATCCCTGAATACTCGCGCAATTCCGCATCAATCGATCCTACAATGACTTTTGTACTCACTTTGACCGGAAGTTTTCGATCGTCGTTCGTAAGCCAAATGACGATTTTCCCTTCGTTCTTGAACAAGCCCCCCTCTTTCATCACCGGTTCCACAATGATGCAATCGAACTTACCGGCACGGACACTGATCCGTTCCCGGCCGAGAAATTTCACAACAAGGGAATATGTCGAATCGTTATAAAAATTTTCCAGATAGATCCTCTCACCCATCTTTTTATGCGACAGATTGATGGCACGTATGTAAAAAAACGCCGAAATCGCTTCATACACATATTGCGGAGTTTTGTAGATTCCTTTTGCCGTCTTTGCTGTTCTGTTGATCGGATTGAATTGCACTTGAATATCGAAGCCGTATTTCCCTTCGTGCGTATGCTGCTCGTATTGCCATGGAAAAAGTCCCTGCGCATCTATAAGCGCTTCGTAGCGGTCTTCCACTTTATAGAAGAGGGAGAAGGTCGATGTCGAATTCACCGTAAAAACAATATCATAACAATCACGGCCGTTATACTTTTTGAGCGGAGGAATATTAAAAACCGCCTCTCCTGCCGTTATAAAACTATAGCCGACATCGTACACCAATCGTTCACCAACATCGAAAGCTGTCTGCGGAATGTGCCGCAGAGTATCGAGATCGCTTTGCCGGATGACTTCCGGCAGGTCTTTTGAATCTTGAGCCGCAGCGAAACTGATCAAGAACAAGCCGGCACATACTATTTTGAGAAAACCATTGATTGTCATGTCACTCCGTTGTTTCACCCGCTAACTTTAAGACCGCCTCTGCGGCCTGTTCTACGGTTATTTGATCCATACACGCATTTCCGCGGCAATGTCCGCCCGAACAGGCGCTGCAAAGTACAGGATCGGGTGTAAAAATAATTTTTTTCTCGCCGAGCGGCCCCCATCTTTTTGAACTCATTACTTTAACTGGCGGATAGAATCCCACAACCGGCGTCCCGACCGCAGATGCGAGATGCAGGGGACCGGTCGAATTTGCTACGAACACGGAGGCAGTTTGAATAAACGCCCCGAATTCTTTCAATGCTGCGCTGCTGATAAACGGACGTGCCGCACCTTGCGAGAGAAGGACAATATGCTCGATTAAACACCGTTCCGGTTCCGTCCCCGTAATGAAGACGTAAAACTTCTTTCGAGCAATTACCGAGGCCAGCAACGCAAAGTTTTCCGGCTTCCAATTCCGCGCGGAACCTCCGCTTCCGGGATGAAGAAGCGCAACCTTGTCGGATTCTGCCAATCCTAATTTAGCCCGAATCGAAGCAGCCTTTTCTTTTTCCTTCTGTGTAATCGCAAGCTGCGTTTTAATAATCTCCGGAATCTCGCAGCCGAGTTCTTTTAATAAGGAAAGATTATATTCCGCTTCATGCTTCTCAACTGTTTTACGATGTTCATGTACTTTTCTATTGAACAAAAAAGAATACCATCGAAACGCCGAACCGATACGCAGCGGTATTCTCGCAAGACGAAGCAAAAGCGCAATCCGGAACCTGGGATACGCCACGACGGCTGCATCGAATTGATACTTCCGCAGCTCGGCGAGAAGTGAAAAGAACCTTTTTTTCTTTCCCCCGGAATCCTCAGTTATAATGGAGGATAGCCCCTCTTGTCCCTCTGCAAGATTTTTTGTATAGTTTTGCAGAAGAATGACAAGTGAAGCCGATGGAAAAGAACTATGCAAAGCGGGAATCATCGGTAAGGTTAAAATCACATCGCCGATGCGATCGGTTCGAACTATCAAAATTCTGTTAATCTGAGGTTTTTCCACGCTTTTATATTATTGTATATCGGATTAATATACGAGAAGCTCGCTTGATGTGCAAGAAAATCGATAGAAAGTAAAAATAACGGTTTTTCACTTCGTTTTTTTCTAAAAGTATTGTTTCCTATTTCTTGAGACTTGAACGAGAACTGATGAATTTAAAAACGAAGTTGCGAATCAAATCAGCAAATCAGATCAGTAAATCAGATCAGTAAATCAGATCAGCAAATCAGATCAGCAAATCAGATCAAAATGAGATGCGAATTCCCGCGAAACCGACTTTTCCTCCGCGTCTCTTGCGGTAGGAGAAGTAAAAATGTCTCCCAATTTTTAGTAAGATTCCTTTCGATTTTATAAGATTATATACGATACATTGCTTTTTCCAAAAGGCTTTCCGATATTATTCAGCCTCTTAGGATATGCTGTTTTTCCCGGCAGGTCATCGCCGGAACTGCCCAGCTGTCGGCACCAACACCAACGGCGGCAGCATTTTTAAACTATTTTTAGGTGTCCCCATGAAACAATCCAGAATCCTCATTATGGGAGCAGCAGGACGGGACTTCCACAATTTCAACACCGTCTTTCGCCACGACGACCGATTCGAAGTGGTCGCCTTCACTGCAACTCAAATTCCGAACATCGATGGCCGCAAATATCCTGCAGAACTTGCCGGACCGCTTTATCCAAACGGTATTCCAATTTATCCGGAATCGGAATTACCCCGGCTAATTAAAGAAATGCACATAGACGAAGTTATCTTTGCTTACAGCGATGTATCTTTTTCCTCTATCATGAGCAAAGCATCGATGGTCGTAGCGGCTGGAGCGGATTTTAAATTGCAGGGCGCTTTGCCAACAATGATCAAAAGTAAAGTTCCGGTCATTGCCGTTGTTGCCGTCCGGACCGGTTCCGGCAAGAGCCAGACGTCGCGCAAAGTCTGCCAGATTTTACGGTCAAAAGGAAAAAAGGTTGTTGCCGTTCGCCACCCGATGCCGTACGGCGATCTTGTAAAACAAAAAGTTCAGCGTTATTCTTCGCTTGAAGATTTAAAAACCCACGAATGTACCGTTGAAGAAATGGAAGAGTACGAACCACATATCAGCAACGGCACCATTATCTATGCCGGTGTCGATTATGAAGCCATTCTCCATGAAGCGGAAAAAGAGGCGGACGTTATCGTGTGGGACGGAGGGAACAACGACTTATCGTTTTATCAAAGCGACCTCACTATCCTCGTTGCCGATCCGCACAGGCCGGGTCACGAACTGTCGTACTATCCCGGTTCCGTCAACCTGCACCTTGCAGACGTCGTAATTATCAATAAAATAGATACTGCATCGCGCGCCGGAATTGATTTGGTCCGGAAGAATATTACGGCCATCAATCCACGTGCGACGATTATCGAGGCCGCATCTCCCATCAGCGTCGAAAATGCGGATGTCATCCGGAACAAACGTGTGCTTGTCGTAGAAGACGGTCCGACGTTGACGCACGGTGAAATGACGTACGGCGCCGGCCATGTTGCAGCCCGCAAATTCGGCGCAAAGGAAATCGTAGACCCGCGGCCCTGGGTTGTTAAATCAATCGCCGATACTTTTAAAAAATACCCACACATCGGGACATTGCTCCCGGCAATGGGATACGGCGGCGAACAAATCAAGGATCTGGAAGAGACCATCAACCGCGTCGAATGCGATTCGGTCGTCATCGGAACACCGATCGATCTCCGCCGCATTATTAGAATCGATAAACCGAACACGAGAATCCATTACGAACTGGATGAAATTGCACGGCCGGATCTCAATGATATTTTGGAAACATTCTTGAAAAAACATAAATTATAGGAGTGTCGGGAAAAACAGCCCCCGACGAAAAAGTTTGAGTTCGATCTAAAAAGGAGAAAGGGATGAAAAAGGATTTTATCAGCATCGCCGATTGGTCCGGAAAAGAGCTTATGAATATTCTGAAAATTTCCGGAGCCATGAAGGCAAATCCGAAAAAGTTTGAAAGGTCGCTTGCCGGAAAATCGGTAGCGCTCATTTTCGAAAAACAATCGCTTCGCACGCATGTTACATTCGAGATCGGCGCCAAACAACTCGGCACGCATACGACCTATCTAACGAATGCCGATATCAGCCTCGGCAAGCGCGAATCCGTCTACGATATTTCGAAAAATCTCGAACGCTGGGTGGACAGTGTAGTCATCCGCACCTTCGAGCAGAAGAATGTGGACGATATGGCTCGCTACGGAAGTTTCAGCGTTATCAATGCGCTGACCGATTTCGAACATCCGTGCCAGGCGGTGGGCGACTTTTTAACCATCCTTGAACATCTTAAAAAATTCAAAGGGAAAAAATTTGCATGGATCGGTGACGGAAACAATGTCTGCCATTCTCTTATGCTCTTTGCTGCAAAAGTCGGCATGAACTTCACAGCGGCCGTCCCTGCCGATTATAAACCGGATCCGGCAGTCGTACAGCGGGCGCAGGAAGAAGCACGGAATACAAAAGCCGTGATCGAAGTCGTCCATGATCCCGCAGCGGGCGCAGCGAATGCCGATGTCGTTTATACCGACGTGTGGGTCAGTATGGGACAGGAAGCAGAACGCGAAACAAAGATGAAATCTTTCGCCGGTTTTCAAGTCAACACCGAACTTATGAAGCATGCAAATCCGAAAGCGATTTTCATGCATTGCCTGCCTGCTCATCGCGGAGAAGAAGTAACGGACGAGGTGATCGATTCACCGCAGTCCGCCGTTTTCGATGAAGCAGAGAATCGTTTGCATACACAAAAGGCGATTTTGTACACGTTATTGAAAGCTCAAGGACGTGGAAGAATCCATACTCATCGCAGTCGGAGGTAACTCTCTGATTCGCGCCGGTCAGCGCGGGACATCTGCAGAACAACAGCTCAACGCTCGGTTGACTGCCGAACGAATAGCAGAGATTGCATTGCTCTACCGGAAATTGATCGTGACGCACGGCAATGGACCTCAGGTCGGGGCGCAGCTGCTGCGTTCCGAAATCGGCTCCGGACAAACCTATGCGATTCCGCTCGATGTATGCGTCGCTATGACGCAGGGTGAAATAGGATTTGCACTCCAGAGCGCTCTTCAATCGGTTCTTGCAAAAAGGGAGATCCATCGTCCCGTTGTTTCTTTTTTGACATTAGTCGTCGTAGATAAAAACGACCCAGCATTTTTAAAACCGACGAAACCGGTCGGGCCTTTCTATTCAAAAAAAACCGCCGAACATAAACGCTCGCAGCTGGGCTGGAGCATCATTGAAGATGCCTCCCGCGGATACCGCCGTGTCGTTGCATCGCCGCTGCCGAAAGAAATAGTGGAACTTCAAACTCTTCGTGAATGTCTGGAGAAGGAAATAATCGTTATCGCTGCCGGCGGGGGCGGCATTCCGGTTCTTTGTGAAGGAAATGAAATCCGCGGAGTCGAGGCTGTAATCGATAAAGACCGCGCTTCGTCATTGCTTGCTTCAAAACTAGGAATAGAGCATCTTCTCATTTCCACCGAAGTGCCCGAAGTCTATACAAATTTCCGGCGGCCGGACCAAGCAGCGATCCGGAAAGCCACGCTTAAAGAAATGCAGCAAATGCTTGCCGCAAATTACTTTGCCGAAGGGAGCATGAGACCGAAGATTGAAGCGGCAATCGATTTTCTTTCCGCCGGCGGAACAACGGTGACCATTACCGATCCGGAACATATCATCGAAGCGCTGCACGGAGATGCAGGCACCGTCATCGTTCGCTCTTCATGAATCATCTTCATCCAGCGGAGTACTGCAGGTACATCAGGCGGCGCTTGCTGTATCAGATGGTTTTTGACGGTCTACAGCCCACCGCCCCCACACCCACCATAACAATGCAATAAACAGACCCGGATAGATCGGTTCGATGCCGAACCAGTAAAGCGGACCGAGTTTTCCCTGATGAATTACGCCGGTCAGAAGACTTGCCGTTGAAACGAACCATCCGTTGAGCATCGCCCCCAGCGCAAATGCAGCAGGAATGCGTAGTCGTTCAAAATAACTGGAGACGACCGGAATAAGCAATCCGGGAATGATGCATGTCCCGATTGTAAACCACAGGCCGACAACCGAAGGAACGGCGATTGCCAGTGCAAGCGAAACGACTGCCGTAATGAATAAACCGTATTTTGTCCAGCGTACGATAAAAGGATCCTTATGATCCGCCCCTTTCCAGCGGCCGACAATATCCTTTCCGATCGTCATGGCGGAAATAAGCGTCAGGCTGCTGAGTGTCGACATAATGGTCGCAAGCATCCCTATGTAAAAGAGTCCCTTTGCAACGACAGGTAGCGCGATTTCCGCGAGGAGCGGATATGAATATATCGGCTGGCTGAGACCGGGGATCAATGCGCGCGCGTAGAGGCCGGCAGATGTCGTCATAAAATCGAAGATGAACCAAAATCCGATGGAAACAAGAATACCGTTCCGTGCCGTTGCTCCGTCCTTTGCTGCAAAGCAGCGCTGATGAAAAACGGGGTCGACGATGGTCCAGAGTGCAATAAAAAACCATACGAGAATGTATGACGGCGTATGTCCGCCGTTCCAGGTCAGATGCAGCGGCGGCACATGCGTTTGAATATAGAATAAGCCGCCGAATTTGAAATAACAGAAAAGGAGAATCGAGGCAAAACCAAGAAGCATGAGAACGAATTCAAAAGCATTCGCCCATGTATTCGAACGTAAACCTCCCCTGTAAAGATACACGACCGTCAGGGATGTCGTAACCACGATCGCCAATGTCATATCCATACCGAATATCAGTTGTGCAAGAACGCCCAGCATCAGCACGTACGCCGCAGGTGAGACGAGAAAGAATGTGAGAACGCCGCCGGCAATTGCCGTCCGGCGGTTGTACACTTGTTCGAGCTGATCGGGAATGGTGCAAAAATTCGTCGCTCTGATTTTTTTTGCCATGAACAATGCAAAGATCAGAGCAAAGAAATAATACGGCACACCAAAGACGAACCAATTTGAAAGTCCGCACCTGTAGGAATATTCTCCGACACCGAGAATGCCACTGTGCCACGTCGAGACAAGCGTTGCAGCAAAAATCGGCAGCGTCAGCGTTCTGCCGGTAAGGAAGAAGGCGGTGGAATCCGATTTCCGTTTTCGTGCAGCACGGAAGCCGATGAAGAGAACTGCGGAAAAATATAACGCTATGAGAATAAAGTCTACAATTGAAAGATGAACCATAAGAATTCAGAATTAAGAATTAAGAATATAGAATATTGCCAATTGGCGATTGACAATTTATAGACCATTTACCATTCACTATTCACTCCTATATTGAAAGTCAAGTAAGTAGCACAGACCTCTCTCGTCGAGAAATAATAAAATACAACACCTTGATGACCAAACTCCTTTTCGTGGTTCCCATAGATCGGGACCGACATTCACTCAGTGCGACAATCAAAGCTGCCAGCCATCTTCTATTCATCGCGATCTTCGCTAAAAACGGAACTGCGCCGTCAATAGCCATGGTCTGGCAATGCTGTATTCGGTCTTGGTGTTAAACTTTTGTCAATGTAAACCGCTTCACTATACGCTTCTTGTTATCCGGCATTTGTCCATCGCCACTCAAGCGATAGGACACCTTATCCATTAAAACACGCCTTATTCGCAATGCAAGTCTTCGGGCAATAGCCGTAATGGCTTTTCTTCCGCTGCCGGTTTGATGCTTGATCCGTTCATACGTTGCTTTGGCACCAGCATCATATCGTATCAACGTCCAACTGCTTTCCACTAACCGTGTGCGCACTTGATGGTTTCCACATCGTGTGATGTGTCCCATCCGTATTCTCTCTCCGCTTGAATGCTGACATGGCGTTAATCCCAGAAAACTCGCCAATTCTTCCGCACGTCCAAAACGTTCAACATTCTGTAATTCTATTAATATGGCCATTGCTGTAAATACCCCTATTCCCGGTATCTGTGTCAACAATCCAACTCGTTCTTGATACCTCTGCGTCATTGCAAGTTTCTCGATATCATCTGTGAGAACCTTATACTGTTCTGTCAAATCACGATACATCTTCAGCAGCGCATCTATGCTCGTCTTTTGTGTCGGATATTCCCACTGGAGCGTCTCTATCCAGTGTATATATACCTCGCTCCAGTGTTCCTTCAGCGTTGTCGGTGCTTGTTTGCCATGAAACAACAGCATCGACTTTATTTGGGCTTGTGTCTGCCGACGATGATCCTCGATCTGGTTCCTTGTTCGTAATAACTGCCGATCTGATCGTTCTTCCGGTGTTAATACATGAATCCTCTTTAAAAATCCTCCAGAGAGCATCGCCGCTAACTTCCTGCTGTCCCTTGGGTCTGTTTTTACTCTCCCTCCAACTTGAGGTACCAACGACGGCGGCGTTACCATCGAATCAAATCCTGCTTCTACCAAGGCATCGTGTAACCGATATCCCGTTGGCCCGGCTTCATAGACCGTATGAACTTCACTGCCTTCAAGTCTTTTCAGCAGTCGCACAAGGGCTTCTGTATCTGCTACTACCACCGCGTGATAGATCTCCTCTCCTTGACAAAGAACGGTTACTGTCCAACTCTCTTTATGAACGTCCAATCCTACAAAAATTAACTTGCCTTTTGCAAAGCTACTTTCTACCTTTCCCATGGGATACCTCCTTGATCGCGTTTACCGGGTTATTCCGGTTTTGGGCTTCGAGCCCACATTAGTTATTTGGAACTCCTGTTCCTTTATTATAACTTGCGACAAGGAGGTTTTCCTTTAGTTCGCTCACGTATTTCTTTTTGTTATCTTCGTAACTTTATTGCTCTTTCAATATAGGTTCTATTTACCATTTACAATTTACCACTCACAAGCCACAAAGATCATCAAATCTCCTCTGCGGTGCCGGATCGTATTCGGGTTCGTCTCGACTACATTACCTGGTCCTTCCCGTAAACCGAATCTAAGTATTTCATTCTTCAAATTCCACCGTAAATCCGTCGTCGGTATACCCCGATCGCCGATAATGACGTGTGGCGTCACGTTCAGCGCTGCATCTGCATTGGCTCCGCCGTCGGCACAAATAAAAAGATCAGACGACTTGATGGAAAGATTGAGAACTCGCCTGGAAAGCGGTTTTCCATTTGCAAGTATAGCGGCCTTTTTCATAAGTTTCAAAAGAGTTTGTAATTCAGAACCAGCCACATCCACCGGCCGGGCATGGGGACACCCGGATTTTCTTCGTACGATTGATTCAATAAATTTGTCCCGCGGAGGCTCAATGCCAAATCTCCAGCATGTTCCGTCAGGGACGCATCGGCCAGAGTGTACGAATCCCCAGCGGCCTTCCGTTTATAAACGATTCCGATGGAACCGGAAAGAGAAAGCGGCAAGGTACCGACAATCGTGCACGATATCTGGTGGCGCGGATAATTGTTGCTGTATTTTGCTGCATACACTGAATCGTGATTGATGTGCGAATCGAGATAGCTGTATGAAAACAAGAAAGAGCTAAGTGCGGGTTCATTACCGCTGCCTTCCATGCAATTCCACCGCAGAGACAGTTCGGCTCCCCGGAGAACCGCATGTTCAAAATTGACGGCATGATATTGAGCATCGTTCTCTTGATACATGACGTAATCGATTAAATCCTTTTCGTCGTTTTGAAATACTGCAGATGACAGCCGAAGCGCCGGGAACAAGCAGTACGATCCCCCAGCTTCATAGGACCAGCCAAGTTCGGGCCGCAATCCGGGATTGCCGACATTGAAACCATCGTTGATATACAATTCAGTATACGACGGTTCTCGGAACGCTTTGCCCGCCGTTGCGTATATGTTTCCCTGCGTTCCCAGCTCATATCCGGCACTTACCGACGGGCATAGAACATTTCCATAATCCGAGTTTGCGTCAAACCGCAGGGACGCATCAAATGTCCAATGCTGAAACGCCGCAGCTGCCGAAGTAAAGACAGCTCCGTTGTTCCGCGAATGATCGCCTTCATACGTACTGATAATATCGTCCCAGAGAATCGAAGTTCCGCCGATCAGTTTCACGTTATCAGACAACTTCACCTGCGCGACAACTTGGCATTGAAGAACATCGGTAGCGGTATTATTCGTATAAAACGAGGGTGAGGTTACGGTAAGAATAAATTGATCAATATTTCTGCGGTACTGTATGCTCGGCGTGAGCGTAAAGAGAGAACCTTGTGTTGAAAAAGCGGCATCGGCGAATCCGGTCTGAAGCGCTTCACGTGATTGGAGATTTTTATCCGGCGTATAAAAATCAAAGGCGCCGTAATCTTTTTTTTCATAGCCCCCGGTGATCGAGAGCTGTCCGGCATTGGCATCGATCCGGTTTGATGTCGTAATCGCCTGGGATAAAAAGTCCGTATCGAGATGATAACCGTCGGATTTCTTATACGAAACCGAATTCATCGAATGGAGAGTTGCATCTGCATATTGCGCCGTAACTTCGCCCCCGACCAGTCCGTTTTCGCCTCCCATAACCTGAACCGATGCTGTCGTTTCTTCCGGGATTTTTGTTATCACGTTCACAACGCCGCCGAATGCATTTGCGCCGTATTGCGATGAACCCGGACCGCGGAGAATTTCAATGCGGTCTATCGTTGCTGCAGAGAACGGTAGATTGAAATTATAATGCGCTGTTTGCGGGTCATTGAGGCTCAGGCCGTTTACGAGTATCGTATTTTGCGAGAATAGTGTTCCACGCATACTGATATCAGTTTGCATGCCGAAGATCCCCCTCGATTCCACGCTTATACTCGCAAAATGCTGCAGAACATCTTCGACGGATGACAGAGCAAGATCGTCGAGAAGCGATTCCCCTGCAATATCGACAGATCTGTTGAGCATTTGTTCATCTGTTGCAATGCGCGTTGCCGTTACAATTACCGGATTGGCATGATACTGAACCGAATCCTGAGCCTGCAGTCCTGCAGCAATGACCAACATGAACAGCAGTGTTAAGCCATTTCGAATCATGGAATCCTTTCATAGACTTCAACTCGCTTCAAACGTTCCTCGCATTGTTCTCCAGCAGGAAATTCACCCGGTTTCCCGCCGGCAATCCGAAAGATACATTTTATTGATAATGAAAGCAGTAGCGGAACGCCATCTAAAAACTGCATGTTCTCTTCATCCGCACCGGCTGCAGGGATAAATCGCACACAATCTTTGCAGCATTCTTGAGTAAATCGTTCTTGGTATTTTCGATGAAAAGACTTCCGGCATATTTTGCGTTCAGCGTCCCGACGTACTGCAGTTCAACGTGATTAAGTTCTTTGTTTTTACTGTTTACTGTTTGCCGTTTGCTGTTTCCCGTTTACAGTTTGCCGTTCACTATTTATCATTGCTTCTTGAATATCAGCACGAAGAACTACGCGCGACGAACTATTTTAATTACCATATACGATTCGCGATTCGCGATTTATCATTTATCATTCTTTATTTAAAAAATGATAAACAGGTCCGCATCCGCTTCCCAGAGAATACACGCTTCCCTCTTGAATTGCTTTGTCGATGTACTGTTTTGATCTTTTAACAGCCTCTTTGATTCCAAATCCTTTTGCTACATAAGCGGCAATCGCCGCTGAAAGGGTGCATCCGGTGCCGTGAGAATTTCTCGTGTTCACCCGTTTGCTCTCAAACCAATGCACTTCATATTTTCCGTCTTCCGTCGTCAAACATAAACAATCAGCACAAACCAGGCTTTTCCGATGGCCGCCTTTTATGAGAACGGCTTTTGGGCCTAATGATAAAAGAGCCGCGCCGGCCTTTTCCATATCTCTTCGGTTTCGTATCCGTTGTTCGGCGAGCAAACTCGCCTCCGGTATGTTCGGCGTTATTATTGCTGCAAGGGGCAGTAACTTTGTGCGAAGCATGCAAAGAGCATTATCGTTTAAGAGTTTTGTGCCGTCTTTTGCAACCATAACCGGATCGACCACAACATTTAAAATATTTCTTGAACAAAGTCGTCCTGCAACAGCTTGAATAATCTTGGTGCTCAGCAACATTCCGGTTTTTACTGAATCGACACCTATGTCGTTCAGGACAGCATCGATTTGTTGAATAACAAAATTTGCAGGAACTTTATATACACCTTCCACCGCAACGGTGTTCTGAGCAGTAAGAGCGGTTATAGCCGACATCCCGTAACAGCCTAACGCTGCAAATGTTTTAAGGTCTGCCTGGATGCCGGCTCCGCCTCCGCTGTCCGAACCGGCGATAGTTAATACCCGGTAATAATTGCGACTTTTCATGATGGAGATTTTGCCGTAAATATTTCCGCACCGACTTTCCGAAACTCAGTCGCTTTTTCTTCCATCCCGCGCTCAATAACCTCGCTTTCCTGGATTCCTTTTTCTTCGGCATATTTCCTGACATCTTCCGTGATCTTCATCGAACAGAAATGCGGGCCGCACATGGAACAGAAATGAACTGTTTTTGCGGCTTCATGCGGAAGTGTTTCATCATGGAATTCCCGTGCAGTAACGGGGTCGAGTGCAAGATTGAATTGATCTTCCCAACGAAATTCAAATCGTGCTTTCGACATAGTGTAATCCCATATCTGCGCACCCGGATGACCTTTCGCAATGTCGGCGGCATGTGCAGCAATCTTGTATGCAACAACGCCGTCTTTTACATCTTTCTTGTTTGGGAGACCAAGATGTTCTTTTGGCGTCACATAACAGAGCATTGCGCATCCGAACCATCCGATCATGGCTGCACCGATTGCACTCGTAATGTGATCGTACCCCGGTGCAATATCGGTCACCAAGGGCCCAAGTGTATAGAACGGAGCCTCGAAGCATTGTTGCAATTCCAAATCCATATTTTCTTTTATCAATTGCATCGGCACATGTCCGGGACCTTCAATCATAACCTGACAATCCTGTTCCCATGCAATTTTTGTCAATTCGCCTAATGTCGCCAGTTCGGCAAATTGCGCGTCGTCGTTTGCATCCGCGATTGCGCCCGGGCGCAAACCGTCGCCCAGTGAAAATCCGATGTCGTACGCTTTCATGATTTCACAGATTTCGCGGAAATGCGTATACAGAAAATTTTCTTTATGATGGGCCAGACACCACTTTGCCATAATGCCGCCGCCGCGTGAAACGATGCCGCAGATGCGGTTTGCAGTTAACGGAACATAGCGGAGAAGGACACCCGCGTGAATTGTAAAATAATCGACGCCTTGCTCAGCTTGTTCAATTAACGTATCGCGATAAATATCCCAGGTTAATTCTTCCGCTTTTCCGTCAACTTTCTCAAGGGCCTGATAGATAGGGACAGTACCGATGGGAACCGGCGAATTCCGGATGATCCATTCTCTTGTAAGATGGATATTTTTTCCTGTTGAAAGATCCATGACTGTATCCGCTCCGCATTTTATAGCCCACCGCATTTTCTCGACTTCCTCTTCGATGGACGATGCTATGGCGGAATTGCCGATATTGGCATTTATTTTTACAAGGAAATTCCGTCCAATAATCATCGGTTCGCATTCGGGGTGATTTATATTTGCTGGAATGATGGCACGGCCGCGAGCAACTTCGCCGCGCACATATTCCGGCGTAAGAGCATCAGGAATGCCGGCTCCGAATGATTCGCCTTTATGCCGCCGTATCATCTTATTTCGCGTCTGCCCTGATGCATTCTCAAGTCCTAAATTTTCCCGAATAGCAATATACTCCATCTCGGGCGTAATAATGCCCCGTTTTGCGTAGTACATTTGTGTAGCAGCCTGTCCGGTTTTGGCACGCAGCGGTTTTCGCCGACTGCCGGGAATCTGGTAAGACTCATTCCGGGTTTTATTTTGCGCATACTCCTGATAACCCTGTGTCAGGTATCCGTCATCCCGTGGCTTAATTTTGCGGCCTTCATATTCTTCTACATCATTGCGCTGCAATATCCAATCGCGCCGGAACGGAGGCAAACCTTTTTCGACACTACATTTCTGGTCGGGATCGCTCCATGGCCCGCTTGTGTCATAAACCCGGAAAGGCATATTTTCTTCAATCTTTCCATTGTATGATTTCGTTAAGCCCAGAGAAATTTCTCTGAAAGGGACGCTGATATTTTTAAAGATTTTCCCTTTAACATAAATCTTTTTGCTGTGAGGATACATTTCCTCGTTTTTGATTTTTGTATCATTCATATCGATCACCATTATAAGTTATTAAAATGATCAAAGCCGTGTTTTTTCAGTTCAATGATCTTTCCGTTTTTACGGTATCGCGGTGCCGGTTCTTTTTCAATAATCAATCCAATATTGAAGAGCGGCTGGTTGAATCTCTTTTTGAACTCTTCAGAGATCGCTAAATAATCGTTCTGATCGATTGTTGCCAGAAGACAATAATCCTCTCCGCCCGTCGCTGCGATTTCAACGGCATCCCAGCTGAACTTTTTTGCTGTGTCTTGAAGTTGTGCCGATATCGGCAGACATTCAATATGAATTTCAGCTCCGCAGCCTGAACGTTCCATGATCCGTTGTAAATCGGAATCGATGCCATCCGAGACATCCATCATAGCATGAACGCCTTTCCGCTCTGCAAGCCAAGCGCCTTCGGCTATTTGTGCGCGCGGACGGTTATGACGTTTTATTAAATATGCAGTTTCTTTATCGAACGGACTATTTTCAAGCAGACACTTAAGCCCTCCGCCGGAATCGCCGAGAAAATCGCTCACACAAATGACATCTCCTTGTTTCGCGGATGATCGATATTTTATCAGTCGTGGATTTGCTCTGCCGAGGACTGCAATATTTATTATTATATTTCGGGGTGATTTTGTGGTATCACCGCCGAGGAGTTGGACCTTTTCAGATTCTGCCAGATCATGAATTCCGGCATAAAAATCATCCAACCATTCTACATCGATATCGTTTGGTATACCAATGGAGAGAAACGCGCTTTCCGGAGCGCCGCCCATAGCAGCGATGTCGCTTAGATTCACAGCCAGTGATTTATAGCCAAGATCACGCGGTGAAATTTTGGCACGAATAAAATGAATATCTTCAATGAGCATATCTGTCGTAACAAGCAATGATGCGCTTCTATTCAATGGGATGACAGCGCAGTCATCTCCGATGCCGACAATTTCTTGAGGCAGTTTCTTTAAAAACGGTTCTGCTATACGTTTAATAAATCCAAATTCGCCAAGAACTGAAAGTTTCATTTTACTATTCTTTTCATTCGGTGTTTTTGTTCGATGATCGATCGTAATTGTCCGGAGGATTCTTCTGGATCGGGCGATGCGCAAATCGCAGAAACAACTGCAATCCCGTCAGCGCCGGCCTCCATGACAGCCGCAGCATTTGATGAATTAATTCCGCCGATCGCTATAAGGGTATGGCGTGATTGAGCACGCAATGCTTTCAATCCCTCAATCCCCCATCCTGCGGCTGTGTCGGTTTTTGTCGATGTGGAAAAAATCGGGCTCACACCGAGATAATCCACATCGAGATTCTCTGCTTCGAATGCCTGCTCCATCGTTTCAATTGAAAGTCCGATGATGGCACCTGTGCCCATGACCTTTCGCGCATCGCTGTAGGGCATATCACTCTGGCCTATGTGAATTCCATCGGCGTTCATTGCAAGTGCAACGTCAATCCTATCATTGATAATCAAAGGGATATTCAGTGGTTTCAGGATATCATGAATACGACGTGCCGACGCTATATATTCCCGTGTCGAACAATCTTTTTCCCGAAGTTGAACGGCTGAAACACCGCCCTTTATTGCAGAACGTACTACATCCTCAATCGTTCGGGGATGCGAAAGCTTGCGGTCTGTTACAAGATATAAACTGAACTCATGTCGATGTTTCATTTATCCGATCTTCAGTCTGTTTTTAATGTCCGATTGTTTCAAGAGGTACAGCGCATCGAGAAAATGCAGTTGAAGCGTTCCGGGACCTTTGGATTGTTCGGCAGCAATCTCGCCGGCAATGCCCATCACCGCCATAGCATGTGCCGCAGCAAATAATCCAGACGGGTTAACCGCAGCGAATGCGCCGGTTAACGCCGACGCAGTACATCCGAGTCCGGTGACCTTCGGCATCATGGGATGCCCATTCAAAACACGAACGATGTTGTCTCCCTGAATAATAATATCTATTGCGCCGCTCACGCTTACCGTACATTGATATTTTTTTGAAAGGCCGGCGGCGGCATCGAGAGCTGCATCAGCTGCATGCAAGCTGTCGACGCCTTTCGTCGTGCTTCCGGCATAAAAAAGAGCGCGGATTTCAGATGCATTGCCGCGGATGATGGAAGGTGGTGCTTCAGATAAAAGCCTGCGAGAAGTTCCAGTCCGCAATTGTGTTGCACCGGCTCCGACGGGATCCAGGACGACAGGAATTCCGCGCTTTTTGGCGGCTTTTGCAGCTTTCAACATTGACTCGATCCATGGGGTGCTCAATGTTCCGATGTTGATAACGAGCGCTCGAGCAATTCCAATCATTTCCTCAACCTCATCAATCGCATGCGCCATAACAGGCGATGCACCAAGAGATAGGAGCGCATTTGCGGTGGTATTCATCACCACATAATTCGTAATATTATGAATGAGCGGAGCTTCCGCTCGAATTTTTTGTATATCCTTCCATAATGTGTCTGCTGTCATCATTAAAATCTCCAAGTAGTCTGAAAATTCAGTATGCAAAAAGCAAAAAGCCGTTTCCCATACGATCATGGAAAACGGCTTTGAGAAAAAAATCTTTTCTCATTCCCTACGCTGGCATTATCCAGATCAGGTTAAAAGGGTGTAATCTCAGCTCGATCCTTGGTGCAGGATCGGAGCACCCCAGACAATATATTTCAAAGGAACAACGACTGATTAAAGACTTGTTTAATATAAGCGATCCGCAAGAAGTTGTCAAGCGCGATTTTTAAATTTAACTTCCATAAACGAATGGTCGCTCGCGAAAATGATCTGACTTTAAGAACATCAAGAATATCCCGTATAATTCTTCGGTACTTACCATGTAAATAATATTCTGCAGCCGACGGCGGCCAGCCTCCGGAGGGTGACGCCGGATCGGCTGCGTTGAACTTCGAAACATCCGCGGTTAAGGCCTTATAATCTTCGTTTCGAATATTTTTTCCAGTCGGCTTGATGTGGGGAACGAAATAATGACCCATACAAGAAGAACGCCCCATGGCAGTGCATCGATCCATATCCATGGAACAGTTTTCAACGCTCCTTGCTGGGCGCCGATTGTAAGTGATGCGAGACCAAAGAATGCCGCACCTTCCAGAAGCGTCGTTCTAATCAGCATTGCCGTACGAATTAATGAAACCGCCTTCTCCGCCGGACTTGCAGAAATCGGAGCGCCGTTCTTACTGAATAGGTCGGATGAATATGCAGCTTTTAGACGTTCAGGTCTGAAAAATGAATTGTATACAAAGAATCCGGTTATATAAACAATGAGCCAAAATACCAAACAAACAATTGTCATGGTACTTAGCATATCGTAATCGATATTTGCCGGATTCTTCGGCTGATTGAATAAACCAATGGCCGATACAGCTATAAAAAAGATCGATGCACCTCCGGCAAGAACAGCTTGTATGATCATTCCAATTTTTACACGTTCCGGCGTAAAGGCAGCTCGAAATTCCGCAGTCGATAAATCAGATAATGATTGCATGTTTCCTCTCCGCATTGATTAAATGACAACCTGTCCATGGGACGTTCTGGCGCTGGAGCTTTCCTTATCTTTGATTCGTTCAAACTCCAGATTATAAATCCGCATATTTTCACGATGGACAATTTGACCCGAATTTTTATGGGACTCGTTCAGTACAGCTGCATGACGATCTATATCGAAGAATGAAAATCCTCCGCTGTGCACAAAATACGAGCGGGCGCTGCTGAGCAGCAAATACGCCGGATTGATCTCTATGCCGTATTTTTTATTCTCTAGCGGTTCTTTATATCGTACCGTTTCATCGTACATATTTTCCTGTTGATTCAGCATCTTCTTTTGATAAAGAAGCAAGGAATCTATTTTTGCATTGCCTGTACTATCCTGCGCTTTTACAGTACACAAAAGCAGATATAGAATGAAACAGCAATAAAATGTGCCCTTCATAAAATCCTCCACTTTTAATTTTTGGTAAATATTACAGATTCATTTTGATGCATCCAATGTATTCGCTCTATGCCGCTTCTTACAAAGTGATCGATCCCTTCGGGAACAGCAATCCTCGCTTTCTGGATTTCGCCCCTGGATGTCCATGATCCCAACAAGCGGGATTCTGGAAAGCGTAACCGTACAGCAGGACTTTCCATTTTGGCGGACTCTTTCTAAAATTATTTATAATCGTTCGGCGTAACATGGATATCTAAGAGTTTAACTCCATTCTTATCAGAGTAACAGTAAACCATGGCAACGAGATTTTCCCTCATCCATTGCATTAGTTCATTTGTTCTGATGTTTTGAATCAATTGCGGTGTCATCGACCGCCTTAGTGCACCGGTATCAAGTTCCTTTTGGGTTCTATTGATAAGCGTGTAGTAATATGTGAAAGTCTTTTCTTGTAAAGAATTGGCGCTGTCCAGGCGTGTTTCTTTATCGATCATTTTAGGACAGATTCGATTGAGTTCAATTGCACCTTCCTTGAGCTGTTTATCAATGGTGGGTTGTCCGTTGAAATTGATAAGATATGGATTGGCAAAGCCGACGATCCGAATATAAATCATGACAGCCATTGCAGAGGTTGCTCCGGTAAAAAGATACCGTAAAAATGTCTGCTTCATTTTTCTTATAAGAATCGCATTTGAAAAAGCCGCAGCCCCTCCGACCAATCCGCCGATCGCTCCGCCAAACACGAGAAGAAGTGGAATGCATATCCAGAAATATTCCCATTTGGTCAAGAGGCGAGCTATTTGAATTTCCTGGCCGTCAATGTAGAGGATTGGCACTGAATCAAAAGGTCTGCGTTTCACGCGAATTGCGACATTCTTGCCAAAATTGCTGACAGCAGCATAGTCCCGACTTCTCGAGAAAATCTTTTTCTTAACCGGAATCAATTGTTTCCCGTCGAGGAATAATTTCGGAGCAACCCAATAACTGGGACGAATCATCAGGTTTCGTTTTTCAAAACCGATGGGTTCAATCGGAAAATCCAGATCGATCTCACTAACACTTTGGATGCCTTCCCCCTTCTTCATTGATGCGAAAGGATTCGGTTTACCTTTTCGGCGCCAATCATACCGGCAAAGAGTATTACAAAAGAGATAACTGTCTTCAGAGATAGAATCATCGGTTATCGGTTTTCCACAATTTGCACAATTCATTTTCGGTTTCATCCTTAGTTTCCTATTGCCGTGCAGCGGCTTATTTTATCAGATAGTCAGGCGGTAAACTTTACATTTCTATATCAGTTGGGAATCTTCTCCTGAGGTTGTAAAAGTCATTAGTTGCTCTAAAGTTAAGACAGATAAAATTGATCTGCAAACCTTTACTACCGATCACGTCGAAAGTTTATTGGTGAGAACGCGGGCAAACATATCGCAATATAATCTGCCCCTCCCTCAAATGGCGAACTATGACGTACCCATTCTCCTGGAAATTCTACTATCGCTTGACCAGACTTGACCTCGATGTCGGCACCATCATACTCTACTTTCATGCAGCCGCTCAATACGACTGAGATTTATTGGAAGTCGGGACGTTAGCCAGGTTCCTGCCAACCCTCTGGTGATATAATTCTGGCAACGCTCACTTGCTCGGTTCCTGTGTTCACCCGCCTCTGTACTCTTCGATTCGTTCGCGTATGATGCCCGCAGCATCGATGATCTTTGGTGCATGGATTAATTTAGGCATTAGTATTTATTCTCCTATTATAAAAGGCCGCCCCCAACGGGACTAAGCTGCGGAAACGAAATCCTTCCAATTGCGATGATGCCGCGCAGCGCCTATCGTTAAATTATTCATATTCAATTTCCACGCGTGTTAAGATGTACCTGCGTTCTTGCCTTCAGGTTGAGCGCCTTGGATAGGGTGCATGTCGTGTTACAGCATTTGATGTATTATTGTACATTATTTGGCATTTTACTGCATAATTCCATATTATGTGAAGTCTTTGAAAAAAGGTCGTCTTGGGATTAAAATACCGTGCATAGCGTCTGTTTGCCGGCATTTCTCTATGCTTTGCCTCTTTTTTCAGACAATTTTATGTTATTTTTTTGTGTTTTGGAATTTACGAATCTCATCAACAAAGCACAAGGGGAAAAATGATGTGCAAACATTGAGAAAATAAATGCCTTACTTTGACGATGATGGAACTGAACTGAAGCCGGATCTCATTCCCAAGCCGCATTTATGTGTTGGATGTCGCAAGGACGAGTCGGATGATGAAGAGGAACATGTTTTATGTGATCTGACTCGATTGGATCAGAGCAATGAAAAGGATTTTGATTGTGAGGGTTTTGTACCAAAATAAAAAAGCATACGCTCCCAAGCCGGAGCTTGGGAGCGGGATGATCTGATTTGTCCGATAGCGTGTTGGACTCTATGAATTATTTCTTTAAGTATTCACAGTTGACGATTTACATAGAGATTCCCGTGCGCGAAGGAAGACATTTTTGGACTTCTGTCTCCCCTTAGCAATTCACAATTGACAATTCGAAATCCGCAATTTCCCATTTACTCACAATTTACCGCTTTTAACGCCTTTTCCGTCGACTCCAGCAGCGCATCGGCGCTGAGCGGGGAACCCGTTGCATTTTTCATCCAGAGATCGGGTGCGATGCTGCCCGAAGCAACGATGCGTTCGATCTCTTTCCCTATACTTCCGCTCTTTTTAACCTGCGCTTCGATCTGATTTGCGATCAGGTACCCGATCGTATAGTCGGGGAGATAGAGGAATGAATCTATCGTATGCGAATAAATCGCAAGCAAAAGAACATCCTTTTTACCGAAAATCGGCGCGTAATATGTGTTCCATATGTCTTGAGCGATCGTGATCGTCGCTGCTTTAAGCTGCGCCGGATTTGCATCCGGATGATCGTACATCCAATGCCACACTCCCATATCGACCAACCCGACTCCGGCAATTTCATACGTCATCCAGAAGTCGTTGAGCGTTTTCATCGCTTCTGCCTGCGGGTCGTTCGATGTAACGCCGAGCAGATTGAGATCGTGCGCTTGAAAAACGAATGCGATCGCTTCGGTAAATGCCGTGTTGGGAACGCCGCTGAGCAGGTAATGATCGATCATATTAAGCGAGAACGTCTGCTCAACATTATGTCCCATTTCATGCACAGCAATATTGAACCCCTTATAGTCCATGCCGGATTTTCCGACGCGTGTCCGCAAATGCGCGTGAGCGGATTTCATACCGGCTCCCATTGCATGACCGGAGCCGCGTGCCGGGTCTACGATGATATTGGCGGCCAGGTACTCCGCACGTTCTTTGCTGAATCCGAGCTTCATAAGCATGTTCGGAATGTCCGCTTTGTACGCATCGGCGGTGGGATATTTAGCGGATACAATTTTATCCAATTCTGCTTCCGAATATTTGCCCTGCGGCTTGAATCCATTGTACCAAATATCGAATGGTTCGAGCGGCCTGCCGAGTCGTTTTTGAATCATCCTTCCTATTTTAGGCACGAGCGGGGAAGTGAGAATATTTTCAAAAATGGACTTTACGCGCGCTTCGGGAATTTCCCGCTCGATATCGAATTTTCGCGCAATGAGTGTCGGCGCAGTCGGGAAATACGGATCCGCCTTGCGCGATGCAAGATAATCATTGAGCAGTGTTGCATAGCGCGTGTCCGGTTCCGGCGCTGCGGAAATAGGAACGTTGATTTTTTCAGGCGCGTCCGCATCGTGAACAGATGCCGGAACAACCGTGTTGTCGAACGGATTCCAGTCCGCATAAGGATTATTTATTACGCTTTCGGGAATCGTCTGTGTAACGATGCGCTCCATTACTTTCACGATGGTGCGCTGCTTGGCAAGTCCGTTCGTGGCGTCGGCATATTCTCCTTTGATTTCATCTCTGAGATTCCAGTGCGAGAGCAGCCGCATCTTTGCGGGGAAAAGGCGGTTCCCTTTGGCGTCGACGAGGTGATGCATATAAATATTGTATTCGGAAATATACTGCTCCGCATTGGCGCCGGCTGTGGAAATGGCCTGATTTACATCTGCCGGAACGCGTCTGGAAAATTGCTGTGCGAGGCGCGCTTCCGCCCATTGCCGCCGTGTCCAGTGTTCTCCCTGCGTCAACCGTTCATCAAGCGTGGTCAGCGGAAAATTCAGCAGGACAACGAAGGCAAGTTTATTCTGAAAAAAGTCGTCGGTCACATGGGCGCCGGGAGAATAAGCCGCAAACATTTCATCGAAAGGATACACTCTGCCGAGATCCATGTCTGATTGCTGCCGGAACTCGCGGTTGATTTCCTGAAGGTGGCCGCCCAATTGCTCCAGTAAATATTCATAGCGGTTGAACATAACATCGAGTGTTTGCTGATCCCCTGCAAAGTTTTCCCGCACAAATTCTTCAAAGACCGGAGTATCGCCGTCCTCGGCGCGCCAGTATTCGGCTACCTGCTGTACGCCTTTGGTGATGCGCGCATGCTGGGATTCGCCGTATTTTGCCGAAAGTTCGCTTTCAATTTTGGTTTGTGAACTTTTCAGCCAGGGAAGAGTTTGAACCTGTGCGGTCATCGTCGCTGCAATGAAAATTGCCAGGCATAGGATTGAATACACTTGTTTGGTGCGCATAAAGACCTCCGCGTTTGAAAATGTGTAATAAAAAAAATCATTAATGCTGCCTTGTTATTGTCTTGCAAAATTTTAGAATAATTTTCTGTCCGGTTTTCCAAATTGAATCCCACTGACGCGGGATAACATTTTCAGGTCTCCGGCTACAATTTCAAATTGATTCTTTCTTTAACTTCAGTACTCAGCACCAAGAACGATTAATATCACCATTCACCATTTACCATTTACCATCAACCATTTACCGTTTTCCGCAATTCATCAATCGTCTCCACAGCATGGCGCATGTGCGGAATAAAAATGCTCCCTCCGACGATCAATGCCACGTTCAGCGCATCGTACAATTCTTCATTCGTGTAACCGGCTTCGACGCACCCAATCAGATGATAATCGATACAATCATTGCATCGCAGGACGCAGGAAGCAACAAGCCCGAGCATCTCTTTGGTTTTTGCAGAAAGAGCGCCATCCGTGTATGCCATGCTGTCTAAATTAAAAAATCGTTTGATGCCGAGATGCTCGATCTCAGCAAAGCGGCCGTTCATTTTTTCCCGGTAGGAACGAAATTCTTCAAGATGTGTGGACATAAGTATAATTCCTTTTTATAAAACTCGTTCCTTACTTCCCTCCAGAAGGCGGCAACCATATATGCAATGGGTTTATCATACTTGCCTACGGCCTTTACATTGGCCTTTGTCTTCAGTCTTCATTCAGTTTTCTATCTTCTAACTTCTGTCTTCTGACTTCTGAATTCTGAATTCATTTTCTCATAAAATGCAGCATTTCAAACGGAACCGGCAGTGATAGTTCGACAAATCCGGCATATCCGCCTTGTTTGTCGAACCACGGCACTTGATAGATAAGCTTTTTAATACCCCGCTTCTCTATAGTATAATAATTCGGCTTCTGCATTTCCAGCATCTCCTTAACCAGAGTCCTTGCCGGTTCCCGATGGCATTCGAGAAGGTTCGTCCCGATAAGCTTCAGGCCTCCGTCTTCTTTGAATGCCTCGACTGCCCGCGGATTCATTTCCAGTATGATTCCATCTCTGCCGCACACAACGACTGACCCGGGAAAGGAACGGAGCCATTCATGTTGATCGTACGGTGCGGTCATAAGATTCCGTTCCTTTGTTTGTAGTTTAGAATTTGCTGCAGATGATTCTCGCTGTGCCGGGCGTACACTTTAAGTAAATCTTCAAGTATAACTTTTCCGTTTTCCAGATGGATGCCTGTGCGTATCCACGCTTCTTCCGGGAGCGCTTCTAAAAATTGTGCCCAGCGTTCGTGCAGCCCGCGAATAATATCCAGCGAAGCCCGGAGCGAACCTTTGGTTGTGTCTTCCAATAATGCCCATGCATCCTGATTGTACGGTTTCAGGAGCGGTTTATTTTCAGTGACGATCAGTTTCATGCGCATCACAGCATTCATATGCGCGTCTGCAATATGATGGACAATTTGACGTGTAGTCCATTTGTGCTCCGCCGTCGGTGTATCGAGGTGCTGTTCCGACAATGTGCCGGCCGCCGCTTCGACTCTTGCCGGAAGTTTCCGGATAATGTCGATCAATGCTTTTCGTTCGTCGCTTGTCATGTAATTTCTCCTTGCTTATCTTATGATGAAATAATAAATCTTTGTAACTCAGCGTATTTTAAAACAGTTGTTTTTCAGTTATCAATCCCCCTGAAGATAGTCTCACATAGATGTGATTCATTTTCAGACCTCCGTCGCTTTTAAACAAAAGGGAGTTGGAAACATAAAATTAAATTATGCGAATGCATAATACCTAATTTCCCTTATGTAGGAGGATTTTTGAATCTTTGAATACCACGCGTGTAATTTCAAATCTTTTTAAAAAAATCTTCTCTAGAAACATCCGCGGTCACCCGTCATCAATGTGTTTCGCCGGTCAAGTCTGCCGCAACTGCAATGGATGCAAGAAATTTTCAGAGCCGATTATGGTTTATAAAGTCCCGATTGTTTCGCTCCATGCAATCCTGCCTCTACCGATCGGGTATCCACAGGAGTCAACCGGTGTTTCATCGCCGGACTTAGTATAAAAAATTTCTTCGCATCATCCAAGGCATCCCCGATAATCTCCATTGCTGCATCGTTTACCTGCCAGTTCAAGAAACGGAATCTATGCAGATTCAATGCTCCGGTATAACCGATCATAGTCCGTTCCCCTTTGATGTTGTAATACGGTTCAAAGTAGGTCATCATAAGTTCGCGCAAGCTTCGGTATACGGGCTCGCGGTAGCGCAGGCCTGTAAAATTCGATTTTGCGACAGATCCCCAATGATCCTGCCGTTTAAAAAGTGCGACGATATGGTCGTCGTCGTTTTCATTCGGTAGAATTTCCGTAATGAGCGGCGGAAAGCCAAGCCTCTCGAGCGCTGCGGCTGCAAACAGCGCACCGTCATAACAATGCGCCTTGCGGTCGCACAGGACGCTTCGCGGAGAGCGGTACCGTTCTTCATCGCTGTATTCGAGCGAGTCGAGAAAACGCTGTATATGCTGAGGTGATTCGAGCCGCTGAAAGACGGCAAGTTCTTTTTTTGTAAAGGATGCGGTCATGATTCAATGTACAAGAGAACGTAGAGAAAGACAATGGTCAAAGTTATTGGCGATAATGGCAGCCCACGCTCGTGTTGTTTTCCCATGCTGCGATGGTAATGGTGACCGCAGAGCGGACGGCGTTGCGCAGCCCGAGAATGCTGTCGGTAAGTTTAACCGTCCTGTAAAAACGCTGAATCTCCGATTCCAAGTGGCGCAACTCACGTATGGCACGCTGCAGCCGTTCCACTGTTCGTACAAGTCCGGTGTAATTCCACATTATATTTTTAATAAGACTCATATCCTGGCTGATGAGTGCGGCATCGGGATATTCCGTTCCCGTTTCCTCCCATTGAGGGAAGTCATCGGACTTCGGTTTGGGGAATTTTTTTAATCCCTCTTTAATATGCACAGCGGCGCGATGTCCCCACACAACTCCTTCCAGAAGCGATGCGCTTGCCAGACGGTTGGCGCCGTGGAGTCCGGTGCAGGATACTTCGCCTATGGCATAGAGCCTGCCGAGGGTAGTGCGGCCCCATTCGTCCGCCCAGACGCCGCCGCAAAAGAAATGTGCCGCCGGGACAACAGGCGCCGGTTCTTTGGAAATATCGATCCCGGCCTGGAGGCACATCTTATAAACCGAAGGGAATCTTCTCTTGATGTCTTCAGCAGGCAAATAGGATGCGATATCAAGGAATACATTCGGAATATTGTTTGCAAGCATTTCCTGATGGATGCTGCGTGCGACAACATCGCGTGGAGCGAGGTCTTTCCATTCAGGAGCATATTTCTGCATGAACGGTTCCATTTTATGGTTGACTAACCTTGCACCGGCTCCGCGTATGGCTTCCGTGATAAGAAAGCATGGACCGTTTTCCTGATAAAATGCAGTCGGATGAAATTGAACGAATTCGCAATTGATGGTACGTGTACCGGCGCGGGAAGCCATTGCAAGTCCGTCCCCGCGTGCTCCGGGCGGATTTGTTGTGCGTAAAAAAATTTGGCCGACTCCGCCTGTGGCAAGAATTGTTGCGCGTGAAAGAACACGCTGCACACTGCCCGTTTCCTGATCCAGCAAGTATGCGCCGACGCATGTGAGCGATTCATAAACGGTCAATCGGTCGATGGCATGGTGGGCGGGAGTCAGAAGATCGATTGCGGTTTTTCCGGTTAGAAGCGTTACGTTTGGATGCGACCGGATCGCTTGAATAAGGCATTTTTCGATTAAACTTCCTGTTGCATCCCTGGCATGGAGAATACGGGCAACGGAATGCCCTCCTTCCCGTACAAGCGATAATTCGCCTTTGCGAGTTTTATCGAAAGGAATTTTTATTTTATCGAGAAGTATCGATTTGACGAGACCCGGTCCTTCGGTCGTAAGAATTTCCACCGCCCGCGGGTTGCAGTATCCGGCGCCTGCCCGTGTAATATCTTCGGCAAGAAGTTTCGGAGAATCGTCCGGGCCTGTGTAAATAATTCCACCTTGAGCGTAGTGTGTATTCGATTCTTCCGGTGCAGTGGATCGTGTAACGACAACCACGTTGATACCTGCATCCGCAAGCTGAAGTGCAGCTACGCTGCCGGCAACTCCGCTGCCGATAATTAAAACATCGCATTCAAGATTATTGTGTGTGTCCATGGTTTTTAATCGATAGGATTGTTCGGAACACCGGGTGCAACGGCGAGCATTCGCTCGAGCGCCCGGACAGCTTTGATGCGGATCTCCTCCGGTATTTCAATGACGTATCGCGTATGCTGCAGAGAGTCGAGCGTGTCTTCGAGTGTAATTTCGTTCATGTGCGGACAACGAATGGAACACATGCGGAGCATATTTTTCTCCGGATTTGCGGCGGCAATATTGTCTCCCATCGAGCATTCCGTAAGCAGCAGATAACCCGGCGCCTTCGACTGCTGTACGAATTTTATCATTGCCGATGTGCTGCCGGAAAAATCAGAAGCCCCCGTTACTTCCGGGCTGCATTCCGGATGTGCGAGAATGACGACGTCGGGAAATTGTTTGCGGACGTTGCCGATGTCTTCGATTGTGTATTTTTCATGCACTTCGCATCGGGCATTCCAGCCGATCATAACTTTATCGATCGTTGTATCGGAACCCGGCGCAATGGTTGGGAAAATAATATGGCGCCCGGTTTCCAGAGCTACGTTGCGTGCAAGATATTCATCCGGTAGAAAAATGACCGATTCGCCTTTGAGGGATTCGACAACGGCCGCCGCATTGCTCGATGTGCAGCAAATATCCGATTCCGCTTTGACCTCAGCGCTGGTATTGACATACGTCACGACAGGAACTCCGGGAAAACGGGATTTCAGCTTCCGGACATCCTCCGCCGTAATGCCGTCTGCAAGCGAACAGCCCGCTTTTTTTGCGGGCAGGAGAACGGTTTTTTGCGGGGAGAGAATTTTAGCGGTCTCGGCCATGAACCGTACGCCGCAAAAAACAATAATATCTGCTGTTGCTTTTGCCGCTGCACGGGAAAGTTCAAGAGAATCGCCGGTGATATCCGGAATGGAATTATACAGGGCCGGCTCCATATAATTGTGACCGAGTATGACCGCATTACGCTGCTTTTTAAGCTCGATAATCTGTGCGGCAATTTCGGACTTGATCTTCAATTCCACGTCGGGAACGACATCCCGCAATTTTATCTTTAAGTCCTGATATATGGCTTCTGCATTTGCCATTATTATATTTTATTCTTTCTTCTGTCTTCTAAATTCTGACTTCTGTATTCTGACTTCTTCTTCTAAAAGAAAACTTATATCGAGTGCGGAAACGGAATGGGTCAGCGCGCCGATGGAAATCATATCTACACCCGTTTGAGCTACGGCGGCAGCGTTGCGCAGTGTTATGTTGCCGGACGCTTCCAGAGTTGCGCGTCCTGCCGTTATTGCAACAGCTTTACGTATAGTTTCCGTATCCATGTTGTCCAGCATGATCCGGTCGGGCTTCAATGAAAGCGCCTCGCGAAGCTCGTTAAGATTCTTGACTTCGATTTCGAGAGGACGGCCTTTTTTATCCGCTGCCCAGACCTGTGTTACAGCTTCTGTAATTCCGCCTGCCGCTGCAATATGATTGTCTTTGATCAATACCATATCGAATAATCCGAAGCGGTGATTACCTCCACCTCCAAAAACAACTGCCTGTTTATCCAGCAGTCGGAGTCCGGGAGCGGTCTTGCGTGTATCTAATATGACAGCATTTGTTCCCCGGACCGCATCGACAAAGGAGCGGGTCAAAGTGGCAATACCGGACATCCGCTGAAGAAAATTCAATGCAGTCCGTTCGCCGCCGAGCAGTGCACGTCCTCTGCCCCGCACTTTGGCGATAATCTGTCCATTGAGAACATTGCTGCCGTCGCAGACTTTTGGAGAAAAAATTGTTTTTTTATCAAGCAGTTTGAATGTTTCGGAAACGACTGTCAGGCCGGCTATGATCCCTGGAGCTTTTGCAATAAAAGTTCCGGTAAGAATTTGCTCAGGCGGAATTGTACTCTCGGAAGTAATGTCGCCCTCCCCAATGTCCTCCTCCAAAGCGCGCCGGATAATGTCCCGAATTTCAAGGATTTCACTTTTCTTCATGCTTCAATATAAGGAAGTTTGGGTTTAATTGTCCATCATTTTCATTCGTTGTTCAGGCTTCTTAGTCCGTGGTTCGTAGTAATTGGTTCAAAGTGCTGCCGTGTTGCTGTTCGAGGTTTATCGGTTATTCGGTTTATCAGTTCTTTCGTTCGTCAGTTGTTTGGTTCCATCTACCATTCACAGTTTACAGTTGACAGTTTGCAGTTTACCATTGACGCCATTGACAATTTCGATTGCTTTTACCCTCGCTTCTCTTTAATATATCGTCAATTTTGTATTTGACCGATTCAAAATATTGGCACAACCGCATGGGATTCCGATTGCTTAAAATGGTTAATATCACTCTCCTTGCCGGTGCATTCTGCATTTGCGGATGTTCTACGGGAGAAATATTTCTCAGTACAAATGTTACCGAAGGCTTTATCGGCAAACAGAAGTTAAAAATATATCTTGCAGAAATTACCGGAACGGATGAGGATCCTTTTCAGAAGGAGCTCTCCGCTGCATTATCGAAAGATTCAAATATTGTCCTACAGCCGTACGGAGAGATGCCGGACTCGACATGCGATACTACATCTGCAATCCAGGGAATCATTATTTCCGGCGTTCATGATATACGCGAAGATTCGCGTACCGTACATGATGCATCGGAAGAAGGGGGAGGAGAACGTACGGAAATCAATCATGTAAATGAATTTCAGTACACCGTTCGAGATGCGGTTTCGATGGATGAACTTTCTTCCGGTGTTGTGCAGTGCACCGAAACGTTTTCCAACCCTCCTTCGTCTTCTTGGGGGTCGATTATCGGCGGACTATTCCATGCATTGGCCGATTTGCTCGCCACTCCGGACACTCGCAGGAATCGACAAACAATCGATGAATTTGTCCGTTCAATAAGAATTCATACCGAAACACGGGATATCATTTTATACAACGATAAGGATTTACCGGAATTGAAAGAAGGAATCGATTCGGCGCGCATCGGGAATTGGGGAAAAGCGGCCGCTTGTTTTCAGTCTGCCGTCGAGAATAATCCAAAACAAAATGTTTTATACAAAGCGTATTTTAATCTGGGCATAACGTATGAGTGCATAAGCGAATATGAAAAAGCGCTGACCGCTTTTTCACTTGCGAACGAATTACACCCGGATGGGCGATTCAAGTCGGAAATAGAATACTGCGAACGCTCTTCCCGATGTTTAGAATGGCGGGAGAAGCAGTAAGGAAAAATCGCCAATCGTGAATCGCGAATTGTCAATGGTAAATGCCTGACTTTCAGGTCAAAATATACACTATAATTTCAAAAGTTTTTTATTTACACGTTTCAAAATTAGTTCCTGCTTCTTCGTTAACGCTACAATACGAGATAATTGAAAATTCTTTTTTGCGTCACGTAAATACACCTTATACATCGACGATAACTCTTCAAGTGCTTCTTCGGCCGACATAGGAATCTTGCGGAGATGGAACTCTAATAATGATAATAGTAAATATGAAAGATAACAAATAAACACATGCGCCGTCACCCTGTTGTACAACCAATGACGAATCGGCTGTAAGTTCACAATACCTTTAAGCGTTTTAAATGATCGCTCAATGACATTCTTGTCAAAATATATTTTGATAAAATCTTCTTTTGTCAATTCTCTTGTTGCAAAAAGACACGAAAATCCGTTGAACTCTTCGGCTTGAGCAACGACATCGGTGAGTATTTCTCCCTTGTTATCAAAATATTTTTCTAATCCCGGTTTGATGGTTTTCTTTTGACGCAATAGCTCTTTTGCGTTTTGTATCTCATCATACCGCGACTCTTGGAGTTCTTGTTTTTGAGCATTATTAAAACAGACTGCCAATATCCCGTGGATATCATCAATTGTATAGGGAATGCAGCAAACATAAAAATTACTTTTTTTCAACTGGACACGATTTCCTATGTTGACGAAATTCTTCTTCTCTCTTAGAGCGCGAACTGTTGCCGCAAGTGTGCCTCTAATCGGTAATCCGCACAGCGTATCCCAGCTAAGTGCCTTAATATCCTTGAGGTTACGGGCAGATGAAATACCTCGATCATATACGAATATGCCGCCATTGATGTTATATCGACGAAAATCAGTAACGAAATCCTGAAACATCCGTGTATCGTGAATATTGCCATCCAAGACCTTGTGACAGATCGGGATGCTTTCTTTCCTGGTAACGGCTAATCCAACTTGGATGAGAGGATGCCCGGGTTGTCCGTCCTTGGAATGGCCGAGTTTACCGAGTGGACATTTGTTTCCATACAAGTATGTGTTGGTAACATCATAGACAATACCTGTCACTGGTAAATGATAATGCTTAAGAACTTTTTCAAAGATTGTCCGTTGAATATCATGAGCCTGAAGATCGTCGATTGAGTCCATTGCCGAATAGAGCCGATCTTTCGTGAGTGCATCATGAGAAAGGATTAATGGTAAGTCTGTACGTTCATACCATTGCGTCATTTTATTGACACTCTTAAAATCCAGGCAATGCGCATACACCATCGACAAGATTTCTTTCCCATATTCTCCAAGCATCGACTCTAAATCGATGCCTTTCGCAAGTGAATCCAGAACAAGAAGCGGTCCATAGAGCTTGATTTCTGTAACTTCAAAATTAGAAATTGATGACGCTAAAATTACTTTTTCATCGATCTCTTTACCAATGTAACGAATGTGCTTTTGGACGCAATGTCCATCGATCCATTGGTTTTCGACTTCAGCAAGATATGTTTTGCCACCGTGCTTTATTTTTCTTATGAAACTCATAGTGTATATAATATACACTATCCAAATATCAATGTCAAGTATTATTTACTGATAAAGAACGATAATATGCCTGATTTTAGAGGTGATTTTTGCATTTTGCTCTTTTTAGACCTTTTCTAGTGTATACATCAAGCTGAAAGTCAGGTAAATGGTAAAGGAAACTTTAAGATGGACTCCATCTCGTTTAAGATGAAGCCCATCTAAATAACTCACAAACGAAACAACCGATAAACCTCGAACAGCAACACGGCAGCACTTTGAACCAAGGACTACGAACCACAAACTATGAACCTTGATCCGTCGAGACCAAATGTAAGCTTTTAATATCTATTGTTGTACTTTTCAACACTTTTGGCAAACTCCAAGTTTTTAAAATATTGAAATATATCGAAATCGCATCAAAATCACTGTCTAATGGACATATTTACAGTTTTTCTTTCTTGGTACGGCAATTGGAGATTAATAAGAATAGTTGATTGATATGATGGAAATTAAAAACGAAAGAGATTGTATATAAGGAGATGTGTCATGGTAACATTACTTGTTATCGCAACAATTCTGGTTTTTATCGGAATTGAACTTTTACGGCAGCATGCCGTAAAGCACAGACCGGTTCCGGCAGCGAATTCGGCTAATGAACATATTCTTATTCCAAAAGGATATTTCTTGAGCAAGGCGCATGTTTGGGTGGAAATGATTTTCCGCGGCGAAGCCCGAATCGGTATGGATGACTTTATACAGAAAATTATAGGCGGAGTGGATCGCATAGAATCCGTAAAACCTGGAACCGAACTGAAAAAAGGAGAGCCTCTGTTGACCGTTTATTCCGGCAGCCGTACACTCACGATACCGGCTCCCCTTTCGGGTACCGTCACAAAACTGAATGAGGCAGTGCTGGCCTTGCCAAAAGCATTGCAGACGGATCCGTATGTTTCCTGCTGGATTGCAGTGCTCATGCCGAAAAACATTGCACCGGAACTTCTTCTGCTTTCTGTTGCGCAGGATACGGGTCAATGGATGAAAGCTGAGATTGCCCGGTTCCGCGATTTTATCCGTACACAGACTCAAGCGTCACAAACACAAACGGGTGTTCCCGCAGCGATCGGCGTTACATTGTTCGACGGCGGTTTGCCGCACTATGGAGTACTGGGGCAGTTCGATGAAAACACGTGGCGTGCCTTCCAAAAAGAATTTTTAAAAGCAGAGTAAAGCCGTATGCGCAACGATAGTGGATTATGTTTGAAGAGGAAATGAAGCAATGAGTAATGGTGCAGAACAGAACGTCATCCCGGAAAATGAACTTCGGTGCCAATGGATGGATGTAGGAGTCGTCGAATATAAACTGTGCGACAAATATTTTCAATGCGATCAATGCATGTTTGATCGGGAAATTCGCTTTCATCAACATTCGCCCAAACGCCAATCTGTGCCGATTATTGCTGCTGTTTCTTCCGAATCCGGGCAACCGTTTAAGTTCGATCAAATTGTCAAACGACGATTAGACGCTCTGAGTGCATATCCGCTGCCGGATGACAGGCTCTATCATCGGAATCATTTTTGGATGGAGCCGAAAGAAAAAGAAATTTACCGATTCGGACTGGACGCTGTTGCTGCAAATTTATGGCGGCCGATTATGAGCGTCGTTATCTCGCGCGCTCCGAGTGAGGTCAAGAGAATGGATCCGTATTGCTGGATAGTTCTTAGTGAAGGCGCAATCTCTTTGCATGCACCGGTAGATGGTATGCTGATGCGATTCAATCCGGAGATGGTTCAACAACCGTCGCTGATAACGTCCGATCCCTTTGGCAAAGGATGGCTTGTGGAAATGTCCATCAAGCATCATGCAAAAGGAATTCATGATTTTTGTAGAGCGGAGGAAATTCAAGAAGCACAACGGCGCGGTTTAGCATCAATGAAAAATAATTTTGAGGAAGCGTATACTCAGAACAGTGCGTCAGTAGGAATAACTATGAATGACGGTGGTGTTGTGATTCAAGATATCGAAAACGTGCTTGGTGCAAAAACTTATTTTGAAATTGTAAGCAGGATTTGTTTTTTGCCTTGATAAAGCAGAAGACAGGAGACAGAATTCAGGAGACAGGAGATAGAATGGGCGAACAGAATATCAAATACCTTAAGAACCAAAGAACCGATGAACTAAGGAACAGATTAACACTAAACTACGAACCAAGAACTACGAACTAAGAACTATATAACCAAATAACTATACAGCAGCTCCGCTGTACCTTATCCTACTTAGTCTCGCTTCGCTCACTAATTCTGGCCTATGGCGACCCCGCCTGAGAGCGGCGGGATGCTCATTCCGGCAACAGATTTAGTTTCGCTTCGCTCACTAATTCTGGCCGATGGCGACCCCGCCTGAGAGCGGCGGGATGCTTATTCCGGCAACAGATTTAGTTTCGCTTCGCTCACTAATTCTGGCCGATGGCGACCCCGCCTGAGAGCGGCGGGATGCTCATTCCGGCAACAGATTTAGTTTCGCTTCGCTCACTAATTCTGGCCGGAATGGCACTTTTCGGATGATATTCCTATTTTTTGCGAGATTTTCCATTTATTGAGATTTTCATCTTTTTTTCGACTCCCGATTGTTGAAAAAATCAACTGTTTTTATGTTGTCTTGTTGGCATAGCCGTTGCTAAAATCAATAAAAAGTCGGATTTTGGTATACATTAATATGAAAATTTTCCATTACTTAGGGTTTCGGCTTTTCATCGGAATTGCCGTGATTATGTCCATTGGTACGGCAGTATTTGTCTCCATTGCTGTCGATTGGCAGACTAAAAAACTTCTCGACAATTCCACGCGGTTTGCTGCCGATATGAGCGACGTTATCGAACGTTCTATGCGTTACAGTATGCTGCTCAATCGGCGCGAAGATGTGGATCAAATCATGAAGACCGTCGGAAACGAAGAACGAATCGCCGGAATACGCATCTATAATAAAAAAGGAGTGGTCACTTACTCGACGCAGGAATCAGAAACCGGAAAGAATGTAAATATGTCGGCGGAAGCATGCACTGCATGCCACGCCGGACCCAAACCGTTGCAGCCGGATTCCAAATTACTGACGCGCATCTTCGATTCCCCGAAAGGATATCGTACGATGGGGATCATTACCCCTATCCGCAACGACGCAAATTGTTCATCGAACGATTGTCACGCACACGATTCTACACAAACAGTTCTGGGCATTCTCGATGTCATGATTCCCCTGAAAGATGTGGACGCCAATATTGCCGAACTTCGTCAGGCGCAAATCGTCGGTTCGGTTTTTTTGGTCATTGTACTGATCGGTTTTGTCGTCACGTTCATCTGGCGGGAAGTGACAATTCCGGTTAAAAAGCTTGCAGTCGGGACATCGGAACTGGAACGGGGAAATTTGTCGCATCGTATCGACATCACAAACAGCGACGAGATCGGCTCGCTGGCTGCTTCCTTCAACCGTATGGCTCAGGAACTGCAGCGAACGCGCATGGAATTGACGACGTGGACGCAAACTCTGGAAAAACGTGTTTCCGAAAAAACCGATGAACTCCGGCGCGCACAAAAGCACATGGTGCAGATAGAAAAAATGGTTTCTCTCGGAACATTGGCGGCGACAGTCGCTCATGAGTTGAATAATCCGCTGGAAGGAATTTTGACCTACGCAAAATTACTGCGAAAAAAAATCGATGCGGGCATTCCGTCCGGTGAAGCGGCTAAGGAAATGTCCGGCGAACTGGGATTGATCGCAGACGAAACTGCACGCTGCGGCAATATTGTAAAGAATCTTCTCCTCTTCTCGCGCAAGAAGGTCGGGGAATTCAAGGATGCCGACATACGCAGCATCATTGAACAGAGTCTGAAACTGATTGAACATCACTTACAAATTCACAACATTAAGGTCGAAGCCGCCTTCGGCAGCGAGCCGGCGATTCTGTTCTGCGATGCGCATCAATTGGAAGAAGCTTTGCTCGCACTGGAGATTAATGCCGTGGAAGCGATGGGAAGCGGCGGCACTATTGCTGTCAGAGTCCGGGAAATCGAATATCTCAATTCGATTCAGATTACGCTCCGCGATACCGGATGCGGCATTCATGAAGAAGACCTCCCTCATATTTTTGAACCGTTCTATACAACCAAGAAGGACGGCAAAGGAACGGGACTCGGACTTTCGGTCGTCTACGGCATCATCGACCGCCATGGCGGAACGATCACCGTGGACACACAAGTCAACACCGGAACCACGTTTACCATAACCTTGCCCAAACATAGTATGCAGCAAGAAGCACAAGAACAGGCATCAACGAAAGGATAAACAACTATGCCATCAAAGAACCCGCAGCAAAGTATTCTTATCGTCGATGACGAATTTATCGTCCGCGATTCTTTGACTAAATGGTTCCGGCAGGACGGATATCGTGTCGAATCTGCCGAAGATGCGAATCATGCTTTAAAAATGATGAATAACGGTCCCTGGGATATCGTATTACTCGATATCAAAATGCCGGGTATGACCGGATTGGAACTGCAAAAACACCTCCGGGAAATCGATAAGTCGGCCGTGACCATCATGATTACGGCCTTCGCTTCAGTGGAGAGTGCGGTTCAGGCCTTGAAGGATGGGGCATTTGACTATGTAACAAAACCCATCGATCCCGACCATCTTTCACATCTTGTAACAAATGCTCTGAAACAGAAAAAATTGCATGAAGAAAATTTGCAGCTGCGCGAACATCTTTCCGGCATCAGCGCTTTTGAAATCATCGGTAGCAGTCCGCAAATATCGAGAGTAATCGAACTTTCAAAAACAGTCGCATCGACGGATACAACAGTCATGCTGCGGGGTGAAAGCGGAACGGGAAAAGAACTCGTAGCACGGACAATTCATGCTAACAGTGCACGCCGCTATTTTCCGATTATTGCCGTCAATTGCGGCGCTCTTGCAGAAAGCCTGCTGGAAAGCGAACTGTTCGGACATGAAAAAGGTGCATTCACCGGAGCGCAGTACCGACGGAAGGGAAAATTCGAGCTTGCGGACGGCGGTACGATTTTTCTCGATGAAATCGGATCCATCAGTCAAAAGATGCAAGTCCAATTACTTCGCGTTATTGAATCCAAACAATTTTCACGCGTCGGTGGAAACGAACTTGTGACAAGCGATTTCCGTGTCATTTGTGCCACGAACCGCGATCTTGAGGCGGCAGTCAAAGACGAATCGTTCCGGGAAGATCTCTACTACCGGATGAATGTCTTTTCGATTACGATTCCTCCGCTTCGCGAACGGAAAAGCGATATACCGCTGCTGGCTCAGGCATTTACAAAAAAATACGCGGGCGTTATGCATAAAGCGGTGGAGGGAATCGCTCCCGCAGCGCTCAATATGCTGATCCGATACGATTGGCCCGGCAACGTTCGGGAGCTGGAAAATATCGTCGAACGCGCGATGGTACTTGCTGTTCCTCCTCTGATTCAGCCGAACGACCTTCCTTTCCAATTCGGAGCACAAGCTCTTGGATTGAAGACGGATTCACTGGCATCTTTGGAACGGGCACATATCGAAACGATTCTTCATAGAACGAATTGGAATATCTCCCGTTCGGCAGAAGTGCTGGACATTGACCGCGTGACGCTGTACAACAAGATTGCGAAGTACGGACTGAAGAGACCGTAAGCGATGTCTTCCATCCTTATTGTCCCTATCCGGCCCGTCGATCATGCGGACCTTACACAGCTTCTTTCTCCGCTGGAAGATATCTTTCATGCATCGGCTTCAATCGAAGAAATAAAATATCTTGATTCTGCGTTCGCATTCGATACGTATAGAAATCAATATAATTCGACATCGTTGCTCGCTAAAATTCTTGAAACCTATCCTGCTGCCGGCGGTAAAGTGATCGGCATGACATCGGTCGATCTTTTTGTGCCCGTGCTGACCTATGTCTTCGGGGAAGCACAGCTCGACGGTACGAGCGCCGTTGTGTCTTCGTTCCGGCTGCGTGAATTATTTTACGGATATGATCCGAATCCCGTTCTGGAACAGCAGCGCCTGTTGAAAGAAACGGTGCATGAGCTCGGGCATACATTCGGACTTATTCACTGTCACAATCCGGAATGCGTTATGCATACATCGACTTCCGTCGAAGAGATCGATATCAAGAGCGAACATTTCTGCAGCGATTGTGCCGGGTCGATTTAGGCGCGGGAATTTTTCCGCCGTGTTTTGCATGAACAAATGAAGCTAGAGACGTGGACGAGAACTCATGAGTCGCAAATAGATGTCGCGAATCCGTCTTAGAATGAGACACGAATTCCCGCGAAACCAACTTTTCGTCCACGTCTCTAAGTATAGAATAAACACTCCGTTTTAAAAGAAGTTCTTTATTGCCCAAAGCTGCCTTCCCTGCGGGGAAGCGTAAAAATGCGATGAACGGCAATCGATGATTTTCGATATCATTCTCCCACGGCCATCAGCCGCCGCTGCAGTTGAAGGACGTCGAGCCGTTACAGCATAATCATGAATTATGATTGTCGTTAAAAACCGTGGACAGCTAACGCAGACCTCCGCTCTTGATTCTCTTCTGAAAATGAACCACATTGAAACACGTTTTTCGAGTCGCTCTTCGATTAAATCTTAACGGTTAAGAACGGTCATTTCATACGAGGTTTTCTATGAGGCAGCTAAAATTATTTCCGGTTCCCTGCATCGCATCCATACAGGATATGCTCCTTCAATCGGCGGCATCCTATGGAGAAAAAATCGCTTTGGAAGATTTAAAAGAGACACCTATCTCCAAAGTAAGCTACAACTCCCTGCTTCGGAACATTCTAAAGTTCGGGACGGCTTTGCAGGATCTTAAACTGCCGCCTCGGAGTCATATTGCCGTGATTAGTGAAAACCGGGTTCAGTGGGGTATCGCATACCTGACGGCTATGTGTTTTAACTATGTCGTGGTTCCGATCGATCGGAACCTGAGCACGAACGAGATTCTCAATATTATTCATGAATCCGACGCAAATGTGATTGTGTTTTCCGATTCATTCTCGACCATGCTGAAAGACGAGCGGCATGCATTGAAACATCTAAAATATTTTATCAGTATGGATCTTCCGGTAAAGAAGAACGGGTTCCTTTCAATGACGGAGCTGATTGCGAAAAGCCGCGGCTGTGAATCCGGGGCGCTGCCAAAAATAGATCCGACAGAAATGGCGGAAATAATCTTTACTTCAGGAACACTCGGAAGGGCAAAAGGAGTGATGCTGACACAGCAAAATCTTGCATCCGACTTGATGGCGATGATCAGCATGATTCATATTCCTCCTTCGGACCGGTTTCTTTCAGTTCTGCCGATTCACCACACGTATGAATGCACTTGCGGGTTTCTTTGTCCGCTGTTATCCGGGGCATCCGTGCATTATGCCCGTTCGCTAAAAACTGTCTTAGACGATCTGCATAATGTCCGTGCGACCATGCTTCTTGCCGTTCCGCTGATGTTCGATAAGATATTCAAACGAATCTATCAGGGAATCAAAGAAAAAAAGCTGGTTGCTCTGGTTTTTCCTTCGCTCGTTAAAATCACCAACGTTGCAGTGCGATTCGGATGGAAAAGTTCTAAGAGATTGGTCTTTGCTGAAATTCATGAAAAATTCGGCGGCCAGATACGCATTTTTATCGCCGGGGGAGCGGCCCCCGATCCGGCGGTTGCAAAAGGACTGCGCGAACTCGGTTTCAATTTTTTACAGGGATACGGTTTAACGGAAACATCTCCGATTCTTGCCTTGAACCGGCTGGATGAATTTAAAGACGATGCAGCCGGACTGCCTATGCCGTGTGCCGAGATCCGGATCAATCAGCCGAATGACGACGGGATCGGCGAAATATTCGCACGCGGCAGCAACGTGATGATGGGCATCTACAAGAACGAGAAGGCCACGAAGGAAGCATTCGAAGACGGGTGGTTCAAGACCGGAGATCTCGGATATATCGATACCGACGGGTTTCTCCACATCTGCGGAAGAAAGAAAAATGTCATCATTTCGCGGAGTGGGAAAAATGTCTATCCGGAAGAAATCGAAGATGTTCTCCTGCGAAGTCCGTATGTTCAGGAATGCCTGGTCTACGGAGAAGACGATCTGAAATTAGACGAAATTATTGCAGTACAAATTGTCGTAGATGCGGAAGCATTTATCGAACTGTCCGAAGCGCGGCGCGTTCCTATTACGCCGGAATTGATCAATGAAGTCATCGCCGAGGAAATCAAGAAGGCCAATGCCGACCTTACCGGGTTCAAGCAGATTCGGAAATTTACGATCCGCGAACAGGAATTTGAAAAGACAACGACGCTGAAAATTAAACGATATCTTGTGCTGTCGAAGTAAGAGAGGTTCGTCTCTGCCGGCGCCAAAAAAATATATTGCCCACCTCGATCTTGACTGTTTCTTCGTCTCTGTTGAGCGCATAAAAGACCCGTCGCTGAGAGAAAAACCCGTGGCGGTCGGCGGAAGCCCCCAGAGCCGCGGCGTCATCGCATCGGCTTCCTACGAAGCGCGGACATACGGCGTCCATTCCGCAATGGCGACGGCGCGAGCCCTTCGTCTTTGTCCCCGGCTCATTGTCGTCCAAGGGAGCCATGGTGAATATTCTCTCATTTCGCATCGCTTGCATGAACGTATAGCGGAACTTGCCCCCATCGTCGAGCAGGCGTCCATCGACGAGATGTATATGGATTTTACCGGCTGCGAAGGCTTGTATAACAACGACCTGCCCGGGTTCATGAGAATAATTCAAAAGACGGTTCTGGATGAATTTCAGCTCCCTTGCACAATTGCACTTTCCTCAAACACGCTTGTTTCGAAAATTGCCGCTAATCAGGTCAAACCGAACGGGGTTTGTTTTGTTCCGCACGGAAGCGAAGCCGAATATCTTGCACCTCTCTGCATCAGCGTCATTCCGGGAATCGGTAAGAAAACGGAAGAACATCTGCGGTCAAAAGGATTTATCACGGTTGCGGATATTCAGCAGAGATCTGAAGATGATATACGAAAAATTCTCGGCAAGCACGGATTATGGATTTACCGGGCTGCGTTGGGGAAGGGTTCCGATACAATCGGCGGCGAAGAAGATGCCAAAAGTATTTCGCGTGAAGAGACGTTCGAACACGATCTTATTTCAAGGAAGGAAATGGAGCGGGTTTTATTCGAACTTGTTGAAGATGTATGTCTGCGCCTGCGCCGAAGCTGCCTGCGCTCTTCGACCATTACCATCAAGCTTCGTTCGAGCGATTTCTCGACAATAACGCACGCAGAATCGGTAGAACCGACGAACGACGATGCTGTTGTGCGCAAGGTCGTGCAAAAACTTTTTGCGGAATCGTACACAGAACCGGTTCCTCTACGGCTGGTCGGAGTCCGGCTTTCAAATCTTGAGAATGAAGAACAAATCAGCCTGTCTCTTTTCCCCGCCGACACGAAAAAACAGGACATTCTTCATGCAGTCGATGGAATCCGGAAAAAATTCGGAAACGACGTGATTCATGTGGGAGGGAAAGAAAAGAAGTAACTTGGTATTTGGTGCTTCGTTCGTAGTTCTTGGTTCGTATTGCAACTGGAACTATTAAACAGATTCCTGCTACTTGCCTGCCGAGTTTGAGAGCCGGTCGCAGGAAAACGTGAAAAGACCTCCATTTATTGTTTTTTAACTTCAGCACTAAGCACCATGCACTAAGAACTTTTTTCTTCTCACTCCTCCGGCTCCCGCATTCTTTGATTCAGTTCTCGCAGCGATGTCCAGCTTTCCATGAGTTCAGGTAGGTATTCGGTAGAAGTAACAAACGTCCAGAGGTATGCAACGATAGAGTAAATGTTACCCGTCGTAAAATCGTCAAGGTCGATAGAGATAAATAAAACCACGAGGAAAATTCCGAGAAGAAAGAATCGAACGATGCCAAAGTTAATCCCCCCGAGGCGAGCAATCTTTTTTTCGGATGATGAAAGACGGTCGTAATAATTTTCAATGCGCGCTATGTCCCGTGTTGCAAACGCTTCATATCCTTCTTCCCGTGTATCATGTAGCCCTATCTGTAACTTCGCTATTTTTCTGCTGAACGTTGTTGTTAAATAGGAAAGTGGAAAAACAGCGGTCATGCAGGCAATTCCAATACGATAATCGAAAAAGGTAAGAGCAATGATGGCTCCGCCGATGGCGATTGCCTGTTCTATAATCTCCGGAACTCGATATTGAAAAAACGAGATATATTCGCGCATCAGATCGGCACGTGCGGCGGTTCTGGAAACAGAGAGCCCTTTGCTCATGCTCTCGCGTGTGACATCGACCGCTATACGCGTAAATATTTTCAAATAAATGCGCGGTTCAATGATACGGCGCAACGCACCCACACCTGAATTGATCAGGAAGACGCTGATCCATACAAACAACGGAATAATGAATTCCATCGATAAATGGCTTAGTTCTTTATCGATAAAGGCATCGATCACGCGTCCGAAAACCGTCGGCTCTGCAATCCATGCCAGGTTTTCGATCAATACAAGCGATGAGGCGAAAACAATGCTTCTTCGGAACTGTTTGATGAATACCATTAAACGCACGTATGTTTCCTTTTGTCTGAAGTAGAGAGCGTTTGAAACGAATTAAATGGTAAAATATTTTCAGCGAACTCACAAGATAAATGTTGTATATATCATAAAACCAATATTTCAGCTCAAAAAAAGACGTTTTTCAAGCGTGCGGTTGCATCCCTGAGCTATTTTGTTTAATTTTTATATATATAATCACTTTTCATCGGCACATGGAGTATTCCCTGTTTCTACATGATTTTTCAATATTGCATATTCTTCTTTGACGGATATCTTGTCGGTTCGATACCAACGGCATATCTCATTGTGCTTTTTAAGTGGGAACGCGATGTCCGGAAAGCTGGAAGCGGAAAAGTCGGGGCATTTAACGCTTACAATGTTTCACAATCAAAGTCGACCGGTATCATTGTCGGCGTCTTGGATGGATTAAAAGGATTTCTTGTCGCTCTGGCAGTGGGACAAGTTTTCGGCTACGGATTCTGGCTGCAGGCAGTCGCTTTGCTGGGAACTATCATTGGGCATAATTATCCGATATGGCTGCGATTCCGCGGCGGACGCGGATTGGCTCCGGCGGCCGGCGGTTTATGCGCTATCGGTATAAGCTACACTCTTGTTTGGTCTGCGGTTTGGTATGCGGCGTTTCGAAGTTCAAAGCAAATCATCCCTGCAAATCTTACAGCCATTATAGCGTCTCCTTTTATTTTGCTGATACTGCCGGGAAAGTGGCTGGAATTTCTTATGATCCGAAATATTTCTGCGGGCCAGTACCGTTTATTCGCTTTTCTTATCAGTGCAGTTCATTTGCTCAGTCACGGAGATGAAATCCGCTACCGTATTGTTCTACAAAAAGGACATGCATCTTAGTTTTTGAGGAGTTGTTATGAATAATCCGTATGTTCGTCTAATCGTTATTCTTGCTGTTCCGCTGCTGATTGGCCTCGGTGTTGGTTACGCATTAAGACCGAACGGTATCGAAGCGGCTCATGCACAAGAACATGATTCATCGCAGATTCTTCCGGCTTCTCCTGCACCTGCCGCACAAGAGAAACCCGCACAAGCGTCCAACGATATCGCAGTCTCGCGTCAGAACTCTATTACGCGCGCCGTTTCCAAAGTCAGTCCGACCGTTGTCGGTATTAACGTCATCGCCGTGCAGCAAATTCAATACCGCGATCCGTTTTCGCAGTACTTCGACGATCCGTTTTTCAAGCAATTTTTCGGCAACCGTACCTATAAGCAGGAAGTCAAAGGGCTCGGTTCCGGATTTATTATTTCGGCCGATGGATATATTGTGACAAACGATCACGTCGCAGGAAATGCTACCGATATTACGGTTACTCTGGTCGGCGGAAAGCAAATGAAAGCGAAACTTATCGGCACGGATCCGACATCGGATGTCTGCTTGCTGAAAGTAGAGGGAATTAATCTACCCTTTGTCAGTATGGGAAATTCCGACGATGTCATAATCGGCGAATGGGCGATTGCACTCGGTAATCCGTTCGGCCTTTTTGAAATTAACGATAAGCCTACCGTCACAGTTGGTGTTGTCAGTTCCACAGGAATGAAACTTGGGCAGTTGGAAAATCGGTTTTACCGCGATATGATCGAAACAGATGCTGCGATTAACGGCGGCAACAGCGGCGGCCCGCTTGTCAACAGCGCCGGCGATGTCATTGGCATGAATACACTCATTTATACCGGTGGACAAAGCAACACATATATCGGATACGGTTTTGCTATTCCCATCAATAAAATAAAAAAAATCGTCGCAGAGCTTAAACGGAAAGGAAAAGTTTCCCGCAACCTGACCGCTGGATTCGATTGGCAGGTTGTAGATGTGCGGATAGCGCGCTACCTTGGCTTGCCGGAACCGGAGGGAATCATCGTTAGCGATATACAGACAAACGGCCCGGCTGTAAAAGCGGGCATCCGCGTCGGTGATGTGGTGCTGGAAGCAAATGGAGAAAAAGTAAAATCCGGAGATGATATTCTTTCAATGATGATGGATATGAGCCCGGGCGATGCGATTACATTAAAAATTTACAGGGAACGAAAATCGTTCGAAACAAAACTCGTGCTGGAAAAAATGGAATAGGAAAAAGAATGATCGATCGATATACCCGCCCCACAATGGGGAAGATTTGGGAAGATGAAAACAAATTTCACATCTGGCTTGAGATAGAACTGCTTGCATGTGAGGCTCAGGCCGAACTCGGACTTATACCAAAAGAGACAGTACAGCATATCAGGGAAAAGTCGAATTTCAGCATTCAACGAATTCTTGAAATTGAAAACGAGGTCAAACATGATGTAATTGCCTTTTTGACCTGCGTGGGAGAATATGTAGGTCCGGAATCCCGTTTTATTCATCTCGGCATGACCTCTTCCGACGTGCTCGATACGGCGCTTTCCGTACAGATGAAGCAGTCTGCGGACCTTCTGCTGGAAGGATTGGAAAAGCTGAAAGAAGCGCTCGGCCGCCGTGCAAAGGAATTTAAAAACACGATAATGATCGGGCGTACGCACGGCATACACGCTGAACCGATCACATTCGGCTTAAAACTTGCGCTCTGGTATGCAGAGATCGGGCGCAATATCGAACGTTTAAAAGCAGCAAAGACAACGATCGCAACGGGAAAAATATCGGGTGCGGTCGGGACATTTCAGCATCTCGATCCGTTTGTCGAAAGATATGTCTGTGAAAAACTCGGCCTTCAGCCGGCTCCGATTTCCACACAGATCCTGCAGCGGGACCGCCATGCCGAGTTTATGAATACACTCGCCCTCTGCGGCTGTTCGCTGGAAAAATTTGCAGTCGAAATCCGGCATCTTCAAAAAACCGAAGTCCTGGAAGCAGAGGAATATTTTTCCAAAGGACAAAAAGGTTCATCCGCTATGCCGCACAAACGCAATCCAATCGTCTGCGAACGCATATCGGGACTTTCCCGTGTCCTCCGGTCCAACGCACTGGCCGGCATGGAAAACGTCGCACTCTGGCATGAACGCGATATTTCGCATTCATCCGTGGAACGTATCGTTGTGCCGGATAGCTGCATCCTTCTGGATTTTATTCTGGCCGATATGATAAAAATCATAGACAACCTGCTGGTTTATCCGGAAAATATGCAGCGCAATCTTAATGCAACACACGGGCTCATTTTTTCGCAGGAGGTTCTGCTTGCATTGACTAAAAAAGGAATGAAACGGGAAGATGCATACCGCATCGTTCAGGAACAGGCCATGAAAGTATGGCGCGAAGGAAAAGAATTTAAGGATTTGCTGCTGGCAAACAGCGACATCAACAAACATCTTTCGGAAAAGGAATTAGATGAATTGTTCGATGCCGGGCGCAGCTTGAAGCATCTGGATGAAATGTTTGAGAGAGTGGGACTATAAATGGTTAATGGTGAATGGTAAATAATGGATAGGACAGTGGTCGGTAAACCGCGAACTGAAAACTGTAAATTGAAAAACTTAGCAGCCGGCAAACCAAATAACTAAATAACATCGAACTGAAGGACCACAATACATCAGTATCGTGAATATTGAACCAAGCACTACGCACTAAGAACTACGAACCGACATGATGGAAACACTGAGAAGAACAAATAGAGCAGACTTAAAGCTGAACGCAGATTTAGTGCATGAACTCTTGGTACGGTTTATACATGACGAAACGACAAATGCCGGATTTTTAAAAGCCGTTATTGGAGTCTCCGGCGGCGTAGATTCCGCCGTTTCTGCGGTTCTTGCTGCCGAAGCGCTGGGAAAAGAAAATGTCCTCGGCGTCATGATGCCGTACACAACAAGCAGTTTGCAGAGCGTCGAAGATGCGCGTCTTCTCATGGAAAACCTCGGCATTCGTTCGGAACTTGTCGGCATCGACAAGATGGTGGATGGATATTGTGCGGAACAGAAAATAACCGATCCTCTCCGGCGCGGAAACGTCATGGCGCGGGCGCGCATGATTGTATTGTACGATATATCTGCACGCGAACGCGCGCTGGTAATAGGAACGAGCAATAAGACGGAAATTCTGGTCGGATACGGCACACAGCACGGCGATCTTGCCTCGGCAATCAATCCGATCGGAGATCTCTACAAATCGCAAATTTGGCAGCTTGCCGAAACACTTGGCGTTCCGAAATCAATCATTGACAAAGCTCCTTCGGCTGATCTCTGGGAAGGACAAACCGACGAAAAAGAAATGGGCGTTACGTATGCAGATCTCGATGCACTGCTGTACGAAATGATCGACGAACGCCGTTCCGATGCCGAGCTCGTCAAAGATGGGTTTAAGGAAGATTTAATAAAAAGAATTCGGAAAACAATCCAGCGCAACCAATTCAAGCGTCGCCCTCCTGTCATTGCTAAAATATCCTACCGCACGGTCAATGTAGATTTCCGTTACGTGCGGGACTGGGGCATTTAAGGCAGCCCCATGTCCGAAACCATTCAACCCGGCACGCTCTATCTTGTCGCTACACCGATCGGTAACCTGGAAGATATATCCTACCGTGCAGTGAAAATACTTTCCTCGGTCGACCTGATTGCGGCGGAAGACACACGCACGACTAAAATATTGCTCGATCATTATTCTCTGCACAAGCCGATGATCAGCTACTTTAGCTACAACGAAAAAATCCGCGCTCCGCAGCTTATCGAAAAGCTGAAAGCGGGACAATCCATTGCGCTCGTTTCCGATGCGGGAACTCCAGGAATTTCCGATCCGGCTTTTCATATCGTTCAGCAGGCAATCGCGGTCGGCATTTCTATCATTCCGATCCCGGGCCCGAGCGCGTTCCTTTCCGCTTTAATTGTCAGCGGCCTGCCGGTCGATCGCTTCGTCTTCGAGGGATTTCTACCGCTGAAAAAAGGCCGGAAAACCAAATTCGAATCGTTGAAATCCGAACCCCGCACTATTGTTCTCTATGAATCGCCCCATCGCATCGTACGCACATTGGAAGACATTCAGACATATTTCGGAAAGAGACGGGTCGTTGTTGCGCGCGAATTGACTAAAAAATTCGAAGAAATTACACGCGGCCCCATCGAATCCGTGCTGACGGATATATCCGGCAGACAGCCTCGGGGTGAATATGTTGTGATTGTTGAAGGCGCCTCTAATGATGCCCCGGTTTCTCATTCCGAATCGTGACTTACTGCTTCTTATTAAACCATTTTAAAAAAATTTTGTCAAAACTTTAATGCTGACAATAAGCAAAGAAAAACAATATCGTTTATTCAAAGGAAATAGTTATCAATCACAAGATCGTTTTCGCCGTAAGTGCGATAGTCGTGTTTTCCCTCTGCATCACGGGATGCAATAAATTAGCGCCGACAGAACCGAATCCCCAGAGCGGTTCTCTCTCTCAGATCGACAAGCAAACGCTGGACAATATTATTTCACAAGACGCTCTTTTCACCAGCGATGCAGCAACACTGGATGATGGAAGTGCAACGCGTTCGTTGTTGATTTCCAACAGCATCAATGGATTGCTGCCGAATTCTGCTTCCGATGATACGGTTTTTACCCCGCTTGCATGGGGAAGAACTTTTTCAGGCTGGACGAGTAATAAAGCATACGATCAGGTCAATGATTCGATCGTCATTGCAACAATAACTAATACGCTTACCGGAAAGTTGTGGATTTATTCGACTATCGGCATTAAACAAAAGCCGATTACAATGATTACAATACGGAATGTGAAATTTTTCAAAGAACCTTTCAAGGATAGTACCAGATGGGTCGAGAAATTTGTCTCTGTCATGCAAGGTAATACGACATCTGGAATCGATACGATTGCCATTACGGATTTGACATTCTTCGCGGGGAACGAAATGATCGACGTCACGAGTCCTCCGGACGAATATTACCTGCAGACGGGAATTCCGAGACGGCACGGGCTTCCCGATATGGTCCGGGATGCATCAAGAAAATTTACTATTCAAGCAACCGTTCTTAGCAGCACGCCGGACAGCGATGTTGTTGTTCTTTATCATCCGAATAATGCAGTCGTGAGAATTCGCGAACGAATGGCGCATGTAAGTGTAACCTCGAATGGGAATGAAACATATACGCATGTTTATAAACGGAGCTGGCTTGGCGACATTCAGGGAAGACATACGATTACAGTAAGTGCATTGTCAAAAAGGTCGCTTTATGATACCACTGCAGCGGTCACATCGCAGGAATGGGGCATTCCGTATATCGTTCAATAATCACATAATTTGACGGCGGTTTTAAAAAGCCCCTCGCGATAATTCATGCGAGGGGCTTTTTTCAATACAGTCATGCAGGCGGGCCTGCCTGCGTCATGAAGTCAGCAGTCAGGAATGCCTATCCTACCGGTAAATAAACTTTTTGGACAGCTTCAAAAAAGGGGGATTGATAATTGAGAAAAATTCAATTATGTAACTTATGCTGAGCAATTACGTTTTTTTTATTTTAATAATAGCTGGCTGGAGAGTAACGCATCTTCTACAAAAATGCAATACCCTAAACATACCATTTGATGCGGCAGTCCCGAATTCTCCGCTTTATCGTCTAGCCGGCGTCGACCTTACTTCTCTAAATGAACTCGACGCCATCATCGTTCATATAATCCCCACCTTAATCCCCACCTTGGAAGGTCTACCCACCTTCGCAAGGTGGTAACAGGCGGGGACGCTTTGCCCTGCTCTACCTTTTGGCGGGTTCTTTTTAAAATGGTCAGGCAACAAGCACTTGAGTCATAGATTATAATTCAATTCAATTTGAGCGCCATCCTGAGTAGCACTATATCGACCGGTGCCTTCTATACCTTTTAGTTCTCCCATGCCTGAACCAGTAATTATTTGAAGAGTTGAATTTGCCGCACCATTCTCAAATGTCCCGTGGTCTTCAATGACAAAACTTCCTTCTTTATCATGTACATTGCCGATAAATCTGATTAATCCAATATAGATAGCATAAGATTTATGCTGGTCATTCGCATCGAAATATTTATAAAACATTAAATATTCTACAAGCGCTTTACCATTGATCTGTCCACTCATCAAATATTCAACCGATGCTTTCGTCATTTTCATTTCAGAAGAGATTTGTTCGTACGGATTCTCCTCCCACTTTTTTACTGCATATGTTCCTTTTGCTTTCATTTAGATTTCTCCTTGTTTATTCTTGCTCCCTCACGAGCCTGCTCATTGACCTTGAGGCGGCTGCCATAGTTCAACCTTGTTTCCATCTGGATCGATGACCCAGGCAAACTTCCCGTACTCGGATTCGTCGATCTTCTCGAGCACATTGCAGCCTTCTTCCTTCAAGACTTTGACCAGGGCGTGGAGGTCTTCCACTCGGTAGTTGACCATGAAGGGAGCAGAGCTCGGAGCAAAGTGATCACTTTCTTGCGGATCGATGAGCCAGGCAGTTGTGCCTGCAACCGGCTTGCCCTCGGCGTCGGTCCAATCGAAGGCAGCTCCGCCCCAGACTTGGACATCGATTCCCAGGTGCCTCTTGTACCAAGCCTGCAGTGATGGAGCGTCTTTGGCCTTGAAGAAGATGCCGCCGATACCAGTGACTCGTTTCATGTTTATTACTCCTTATATATATGTTATTGAATGCAATTACAGTAGGGACGCCGATTGCTCGATACCCCTGCACGGATCCCGGCGTGCGGTTTTTCCGCACCGGGCTCTTCATCAACACTCGATTCCGGACAAAAGTTCGCTGTTCCATGCAGTGAGGCTCGCATTGGCATCCGGTTCTTCATGCTCGGCCAATGTTTCCATTGCAGACTGTGTATTGTTGTGAGTCCCTTCCCCGTGTTCCCTTATACTGGAACGTGTGAACGGCTTTCCCGTTCTCTGAGTACTATGAACTCATCTGACTCCCGGTGGTCATCAGCGCACTACTTGATTTTTCGCGTCGGCTTACCTTGCTGCCTTCGGTTCAGGCTTCGGCCTACTTCCGTTTCTTGGTTTCCCCTTTCGTGGCTCATTATCCGTATGCCATCCGTCGGCCAAGGAATTCACAGGGTATCCCAAGTTCTCTGACATTTCTCTCCACACATACCACAGATCGGCGCTAAGCTGCGGGAACCGTAAACCTTCCATTTGCAATACCTTCGCGCGCGCATTCATACTTTTAATTTTATTCACAAACTTATTCGTGCGGTAAACTGCACCTTCTAATTTGTATAGTGCTCCGCACAATAACATTCGCAGGCCTCCGGCTGTCAGAAGTTATGTTTAAAAAGTCTGTAAATCAAAGTACCTTCAGATACAACAACATATGAAAGGAGACTTTTTATGCAAACCACACAAAAGATGTCATTTGCCGGCGATCATTTCTTAGTTGGTGTCGATACTCATCTGAAAAACTGGAAAGTCACCATCCGTCTCGATGGCTTGGAACTCAAAACCTTTTCTATAAACCTGGCACCTCTTGAACTGGTCGCCTCCAAAAACATTATCCCGACTGCATTTACCATATCGTCTATGAGGCCGGTTTCTGCGGCTTCTGGGCGCTGCAGATTTTCAGGCAGATCCACATTGACTGCATCATCGCCAATCCCGCCGATGTACCTACTACCAACAAAGAAAAAGTAAATAAAAGCGATCCAATCTATTCCCGCAAACTTGCCCGATCTCTTGAAAACAAAACTCTCCACGGCATTTATATTCCTGACACTTTCCACGAAGAACTACGCATGCTCATTCGGCAGCGATATCGTATTATCCAATCACAAACTCGAACAAAAAACAGAATCAAGGAACTTTTGTATGCACAAGGAATACAGATTCCTATCCAGTTTTCCGGCCAACTCGATGGTCTCACAACTTCATCCTCTGGCTGAAGCAATGACAACTGAGCACCCCTGCCGGAAATTTTACACTCCAGCTTGAGTTGCCGGATAGCCCGCATTACATATTAAATGCAAAAACAATTATTTATATATAGTCTCTACGAAATGGATCGTAAAAAAGATTTTTGAGTTATTAGCTCATGTTACGCAAAATAGAGAAAAGAAGAGTACATTAGGTTATCCTTAAGCAAAAGAAAGGACCTACCTGATGAACAAATCAATGTTAGATATATACAGCGATTATTTAATATGTTCATATTCACAAACGCCGGCGACACGGTTATCGAACTTATTACACGGTTCATTGAGTCACGACAAGATTACTCGATCATTATCAGAGACCATCCCACGGTCAAAAGATTTATGGCATTTGGTGAAACCACACGTTCGAGAGATAGAATCTCCCAATGGTATTATTGCCTTGGACGATAGCATCGAAGAAAAGCCCTACACGGATGAGAATGATATCGTGTGCTGGCATTATGATCATACCAAGGGTTGCCAGGTCAAAGGGATTAATTTTATGACAGCATTATACCATAGTCCGGTACACGATGGTGTCTCTTTACCTGTCGGTTTCGAGATTATCGCGAAAACGGATTACTATGTGGATCCAGCCACCAAAAAAGACCGAAGACGAAGTCCTGTTTCAAAGAACACATATTATCAGCGTCTGTTACAAGCATGTATCAAGAATTGCATTCAATTTTGCTATGTTTTGAACGATGTTTGGTATGCTTCCGCCGATAACATGATGTTTGTCAAGCATACGTTGAAGAAACATTTTGTGATGCCGCTGAAAAATAATCGTAAGGTAGCCCTTTCCAAGACCGATAAACGACAAGGAAAGTATCAGTCTGTTGACACCGTGACCATGACAGAACGGAGCACCATGGAAATCTATCTTGAAGGAGTTGATTTCCCGCTTTTGCTGGCCAAACAAGTCTTTGCAAACAAAGATGGAAGTATTGGTGTTTTGTATTTGGTTACCAGTCATACGACACTCACCTACGAGGAAATGACGACACTCTATCGTAAACGATGGCATGTCGAAGAATATCATAAGTCGCTTAAGCAAAATGCTTCTCTTGAAAAATCACCGACTCGTACGGTTGCCACACAAACAACCCATTTCTATGCCGCTCTCTGTGCCTATGTCAAACTCGAAATGCTTAAAATCTCTACCGGAAAAAATCATACAGCTTTGAAGCTTGGTATCTATATGCAGGCTCTCATGACTGCCTATAGTCAATTGCGTCAATTGAAACCCATTGCTTTTTCAAATAATCCTGTCTATGCGTAACATGAGTTATTAGAATTTAAAAATGGAAATTTATAGGGCATAGAGTTAACATCGCCTTCACCGGGTCTTATCTTTGTCAGACTCCCGTCATTCAAAGCGTAGACAACAATTTGAGTGCTATTGTTTTCAGTGGAGATGATCTTGGTTCCATCATGCGACCAATTGATATTATATGTAAATGTTTTCATTCTAAAGACTAACATTGCAAGCAGGTTGGCGGCTGGTTAGGGCGCCAGACTATTTTAGCTTTGTTGTGTAAATATTTGATTCATTTCCTAAAGATGGATAAACCCTTTTGCCTGTTGATTTATCCATGTAATAAGATGTTGAATTTACAGAATAATATTTTATACAAATTGAATCACCACTTTTGAATCCCCAAGCATTTAACGAAGCATATTGGAAATCATCCCAAAGAGTATCAATTGTTCTATAAAAAATACTGGTAACATTTGCATCGACTATTTTATCATACTTTCCTGAAAGGAGATCCAAATTTGATTGCGACTTACTAATAATGCATACATGATTTGAATGTCGAATCGGAAATGAATTAAGTCTTCGAAAAAATAGAGTCAGGGTTGTGTCAGGATTGACGCTATTGGTTGAATACGTTAAACCATACGTTGTTGAATCGAGAATGAATGATTGCGTTGCTTTTGGACTCAATATATCTCCATCATTCGCTCGAATAACAGATCCATTGCTTCCGCTCAATAAAACGTCTTGCCAATAGAATTTGGGATAATCTTTATATTCATACAAAAAGTCATAATTACCGGAAGAGAGACCGGTAAATTCATAATGTCCTGTTGAATCGGTATAAGTGGTCAATCCACTCTCCACAAGAGTAACTTTCACGCCTGAAAAATTATTTATCGGATCACCGGTACTATCAGATACAATTATCAAACCAATATAGTCATGGATTGTAGAAACAGGTTCTGTCGTGTTATTCTTGCATGAACAAAATAAAACAGAAATGAATAATAAATAGAAGAGTTTCATAAGTTTTTCCCTCTTAGATATGAGGTATGCGCCCTATTATTCGGCCGCATGGTGCAGCATAGTTCCAAGTAATTATTACAAACTCTCTGAAAAAGCCAAGATTGGATTAAAATACCGTGTAGAGTGTCTGCTGCCGGCATTTCCCCGCACCTGCCTTTTTCTTCAGACAATTTTAAGTTGTAGTTTTTTTATGTGTTCTGGAATTTACAAATCGAACCAACAAAGCACAAGGGGGAGAAGGAAAATCGCGAATTGTGGATTGTGAATTGCAAACGGCAAACTGTGAACTGTAAACGGTAGCCGGAGGACTGAGAATGTTATCACGCATAAGCGTGATTCAATTTGGAGAAGAGTGAATGAGAAATTGCGGATTGCCAGTCGCTAATTGCGAATTGATCTCCCTGTCGGTGTACATCATCCGCGACGACCTCCCGATAATATTCTATAATATTCTCGGGACAAGCTGTCGCGGCTATAAGGAATGCCGGACTCCCCCCGCAACCAACGGTCGCGGCTACAGTATCGACCGCAGCACATTTTTTTTAAAGTTTTTCCATCAAATAGTTCGTTATCGTTTCGAAAAGATGTACCCTCGTGTTTCCGCCATACATGCTGTGATTTTTATCGACATAAAACATCGTATCAAAATGCTTTCCCGCATTTTGCAGCGCTTCGATTAACTGCATGCTGTTTTGCAGATGTACGTTGTCATCGGTCGTACCATGTATGAGAAGAAGATTGCCTTTCAGCAAATGTGCATACGTCAATGTGGAGCTTTCCCGATAGCCTTCCGGATTCTCCGCCGGCAGTCCCATGTATCGTTCCGTGTAGATGTCGTCATACAGCCGCCAATCGGTGACCGGCGCAACGGCAACTGCCGTCTTAAAGATTTCACCTCCTTTTAATAAAGTCGAAATCGCCATATACCCGCCATAACTCCATCCCCAAATGCCGATGCGCGCAGAATCGATATACGGAAGCTTCGCCAAAATGTGTGCCGCCTCAATCTGATCGTTCACATCTATGGTACCAAGATGCCGGTAAACAACGCTCCGGAAAGCCTTTCCCCGCTGGCCTGTTCCTCGTCCATCGATACTGACCACAAGATAACCTTTCTCCGCCATCATGAACTGCCAGAGATGCATGCTTCCTCCCCATCGATTGACGACACTCTGAGATCCCGGCCCTCCGTAGACATCGAATAACAGAGGATATTTTCCTGAAGCGGTAAAACAAGACGGCTTTAACATCCAGCCGTTTAAAATCGCGCCGTCATGCGTTGTCACGGTAATAAACGTGTCTCTTCCTGCTGCAAATCCTTTAAACAATCCACCGCCGGATCCTTCCACATCGCGGATTTTTTCTCCTTCAGTTTTCATAAGGACAAACCTCGGAAGAGTATCGATGCTTGAATACGTGTCCAAAAAATATTTATTGTTTGGGCTGAGATTCGGTGCATGGCTGAAGCCATCCGGAGTCAACTGCTGCAAATGAGTCCCGTCGAAGCGGATGGAATAGAATTGTTTTTCGAGCGGCGTACGCATGGCTGCAACGAAATAAATCGTCTGCGATTTTTCGTCCACACCGGCAATGCTGCTGACTTCCCATTTCCCTTTCGTAACCTGATTGACGATGGCCCCTTTCATATCTACGAGATAAATGTGCGCATAACCGTCCCTGTCGGATATGCGGAAAAATCCGTTTTTCCCATTCAGAAAGTGAAGATCGTATTCTTCACTAATCCAGGAGTCTGTCGTTTCCGTAAAAATGTTTTTGGTTTTTCCGTTTTTCGAATCGGCGCTCATGACGTTCAGCGTATCCTGCAGCCTGTTTAATCGAATCATGCCAAGCGTCTTGCCGTCCGGAAGCCACTGCATCCACGGGATATAGATATCCTTCTCCGTACCCGGGTCAATCCATCGTGTCTTTGAATCCTTCAACGATACTATTCCGATTCGAACGGTGGAATTCCGGTCACCCGGCTTCGGGTATCGGTATGAAATCGGATCACTTCCCGGCGTCATGAAATCTGTCATAGTGAATTCCGGTATGCAGCTTTCATCCGACTGCCAATAGGCGATATGTGTTCCATCCGTAGACCATTCCCATCCGTCTGCAAGACCGAATTCTTCCTCGTACACCCAATCGAATACACCGTTTAAAACATGTTCTGCGCCGTCCCGCGTCAGTTGTTTTTCTTTTCCGGTTTTAAGATCCAGAATATAAATATTATGCGAACGGACAAATCCGATCCTGCCGCCGTCCGGAGAGAATTTTACATTGTATTGAGGTTCTTGAGAATCTGTAAGCTGCCGAAGTATTTTCGTCGATAACTCGTAAAGAAAATAATTCCACGCCGGTATACGGCGGGAAAGATATTGTTTCTTCGGCGGCCAAGCTGAAAACAAAATGCTCCGTTCATCCGGAGACCATTGATATGCAGAAAAACTCAAAGGCTCCGTATGACCGGGAAGTTTCAAGCGAGAACCGTCGATCGCCATTTCCCGTTTTCCCGTCAGGACAGTGTATATCCAAAGATCAATCGATTGCGCTGACGTGTCGTATTGTTGATATGAAAATTTTTCTCCACCGTCGATCCAATCAATGCCTGATAGAGACGAAGGCGCATAGCGCGAAGTACCGAAAATATCCTGCACTGACAGGGATACCGGCTGCTGCGCTTGCAGCATGAAAGGGATAAGAAGTAAGAGCTGTGAAAACTTCATTTTTATTTCCAACTGTATCTCCAGATTATTTCTTGATATTTTTAAATTTGTCAGCGCAGCTTTTCAGATTGACAATATTATACTGATATTCTTTCCTTGTAGCCGCGACGAGCCTCTGTAGCCGACACCGCCCTCCTGAGGCGGGCAAACTGGTGTCGGGCTCATTTCCGCGACGAGCCGTCGCGGCTACAGGGGAGATTTCTAAATATAGAGACATGATGAATATTTGCGAATAATAAGGAAAAAAACAATTGCTTTGACAGAGAGTAAAAAAAACCCCGACGTACTACCGAACGTCGGGGTCAGGGAGGCTAACTAAACCGCATCTGCCGTTGGGGAGGGGGACAAATGCGGTCATATATAATAACGAAGACACCCTGTAAAAAGTTTCCTATTCCGGCTTAAAATTATTCGTGGATCTTTCCCCGCCCAATATTCGCTTTAAAAACCGTCCCGTATGGGATTTTTTTATCGCTGCGATTTCCTCCGGAGTGCCGGTTCCGACAATAAAACCGCCTTCTGCACCTGCTTCCGGACCGAGATCGATCACGAAATCCGCGCATTTAACGACATCCATGTTGTGCTCAATAACGATAAGCGAATGTCCTGCATGGACAAGTTCATTAAAACAGATCAATAATTTTGCAATATCGTCAAAGTGCAGGCCGGTTGTCGGCTCATCAAATATAAATAATTTCTTACCCTCTTCGTCCGGGGCGGAAAGATGAAGAGCAAGTTTAATGCGCTGTGCCTCACCCCCGGAAAGGGTTGTTGCAGGCTGCCCGAGCCGCACATATCCGAGCCCGACGTTCACGAGAACCTGCAGCCGCTTTGCGATCCGCTTTCCTTCCGCTGTCTGCGAAAAAAATGAAATAGCTTCAGTTGCGGTCATCGATAAAATATCATCAACATTTTTTCCGTGGTAGCGGATATCGAGAATTTCCTGCTGAAAACGTTTTCCTTTGCAGGACTCACACGGCAAATAAATATCCGCCATAAATTGCATTTCGATTTTTTGAACGCCGTCCCCTTCACAAAGCTCGCAGCGTCCTCCCGGGACATTGAAGGAAAAATGCCCCGGAGCATATCCATGAACTTTGGCGGCCGGAGTATGGGCGAGCAGATCCCGTATGAGATCGAATATTTTTAAGTACGTCACTGCATTGGAGCGCGGACTTCTGCCGATAGGCGACTGGTCGACCATTTCCACAGCGCCGATATAATCCGCTCCTTCGATGGAACGGCATTTGCCGGCTGTCCCGTCATAGCCGCCTTTACGCTTCATCAACCCGGCATACATAACGTCATGCACGAGCGTACTTTTTCCGGAGCCGCTGACCCCCGTAATGCAAACGAACATGTTGAGGGGAATGCGGAGATCGATATTTTTCAAATTATGCTCTATCGCTCCGCGTATATAAATCGATTGTTCCGAATCAACTCTGCGCCGTTTCGGAACCGGAATTGCCAGCGTGCCGTTCAGATACTGAGCTGTCAGTGAATCCGTGTGTTTGAGCAATTCCTGGAATTCCCCGCAGAAAACAATTTCACCGCCATGCTCACCGGCATGCGGTCCCATATCGACCACAACATCCGCGCTGCGCATCATCTCTTCGTCGTGCTCCACTACGATGACCGTATTGCCGATATCGCGGAGGGATTTCAACTGCGCAACAAGTTTTGCATTATCGCGCGGATGCAAACCGATTGTCGGTTCGTCCAGAACGTAGAGCGCTCCCATCAGCGAGGAACCGAGCGATGTGGCAAGATTGATCCGCTGCGATTCCCCTCCGGAAAGCGTCATCGTTAATCTGTCTAACGTCAGATATCCGAGACCGATACCGTCGAGAAACCGGAGTCTTTTCCGAATTTCTTCCAATATCCTCTTGGCAACCTGAACTTCATAGTCCGAAAGGACCAGCGCTTCAAAAAATTCTTTTGCCTCTGCAACCGTCATCCGGACAATATCATAGATGGTTTTATCCGCTACACGGACGGCGAGGACTTCTTTCCGCAGGCGAGAGCCGCCGCATTCTTCACATGCCGTATAACCGCGGAACCGGCTGAGGAAAACTCGATAGTGAAGTTTGTACGATTTTCGTTCGATGAACTTGAAATATTTCCGGAGTCCCTGAAAACCTTCCGTCCCGTCCATGATTAGTGCAAGATGTTCCGGTCTCAATGTCTGGAACGGGACATCGACTGGAAGACCGGCTGACCGGGCAACCCGTAAAAGATCTATTAAGTTTTCCCGCCAGCGCGGAAATGTCCATGGAAGTATAGCTCCCTGCCGGATTGTTTTCGAAGGATCCGGAACGACAAGGTCGATATCGATGCCTATAATTCGCCCGAATCCCTGACAAACGGGACATGCTCCGACCGGATTATTGAAAGAGAACAACCTCGGTTCAGGTTCCTCGTAACGAATGCCATCCTCCGAACATTCGAAGTGCTGTGAAAATTTCAGAAGCTTTTTCGTTTCAATAAACTGAATGAACGCGTAACCGTTCCCCTCTTCGAAGGCGGTTCCCAGCGAATCGGCAAGACGGGTTATACTTTCCTGATCGTTTTTCCGCAGGATCAGGCGGTCGACAACGACAAAGACATCTTTTTTCGATTTAGATTTATACGGACGCTCGTTCAGATCGATAACTTCGCCGTTGACATTTAACCGGAAAAATCCGCGCTGCTTGAGGAGCGCGATTTCTTCCTTCATAGGTCTGCCTGGGTGATCATGAACCGGGAACATGACATAGAATTTGGTGCCTTCCGTTTCCTGCAGAATGCGGTCCACCACAGTCGAGACACTTTCACGCCGGACGGGTTTTCCGCAGACACGACAGAAAGTCGTACCAACACGGCCGAAGAGGAGCCGGAGATAATCGTAAATTTCGGTCGTCGTGGCAACCGTGGAACGCGGATTGCGCGATGTCGTCTTCTGTTCGATTGCGATTGCGGGACTTATTCCCTGAATCAGATCAACGTCAGGCTTCTCCATCCGCTCCAAAAATTGACGCGCGTACGAAGAAAGACTTTCTACGTACCGGCGCTGTCCTTCGGAATAAATAGTATCAAATGCAAGACTTGATTTTCCCGAACCGCTCACACCCGTCATGACGATAAGTTTATTCCGCGGAAGCGTAAGGTCGATATTTTTTAAATTATGAACCCTTGCGCCGCGAATTATAATTTCCGAATGTTTCGGAGCTGGAGATTGCTGCGGGACGGATTTTGGAGAAACTTGAGTATGATCGGTTTTGCGAGGCATTTTTTTAGTAAAGAGAAAAGTACGAAAAAAAGTAGATTAGTACGGAAAGAAAATGCAGTAAAATATATATTCCCTGCAGCCGTGACGACCCTCTGTAGCCAAGACCGCCCTCCTGCGGCGGGCAAGCTGGTGTCGGACCCGTTCCCGCGACGACCTCCCCATAATATTCAATAATATTCCCGCGACGAGCCGTCGCGGCTACAGACACCATTGTGTTCCTGCAATATGATGATATTTCCTGATTGTATTTGCTTCTTCCCTTCCGGAATTGTATGTTGAATTTGAGTAATATCAGGTGCAAATTCCATGAGGGAAAAATGTAATGGCGTTGCGATGCAAACATAATCATTTAACGCTCTCATCGTTCCTCAAATATTGTCTGCGGCAATCGGATCTCCCGGTCCGGTCGAACAATCTCGCGGCCATGCCGATCTCTATCGCGCTCTCAAGTAATTCTTTCTTGAATAGTTAATTCTTCTTCCACAAAACGTCAAGAAAGGAAGGCATGAGCCAATGAAAACCCAGGATTATATTTTACTTGAAGATCGATACGGCGCACACAATTATCATCCGCTTGATGTTGTCATCGCATCTGCGCAGGGAGTATGGATGACAGATGTCGAAGGCCGCAGGTATCTCGATTGTCTCTCAGCTTATTCCGCATTGAACCAGGGACATTGTCATCCCACAATTCTGCAGGCATTTATCGAACAGGCGCGCAAAGTGACCATCACGAGCAGAGCCTTTCGGAACGATCAATTCCCGCTGCTGCTTGAAAAACTTCATCAGATCACCGGATACGACATGATCCTTCCGATGAATTCCGGAGCGGAAGCGGTAGAAACAGCCTTAAAGGCAGCGCGGAAATGGGGATATACAATCAAAGGCATACCGCGCGACAAAGCAGAGATTCTTTGCGCCCGCAATAATTTTCACGGACGGACGACAACGATTGTCGGTTTCTCGACAGAAGAACAATACAAATATGGTTTCGGACCGTTTCCGGCGGGATTCAAAATCGTCGATTTCGGCAGCATTGAAGATTTACGATCGGCCATTACGCCATCGACGGCGGCTTTTTTAGTCGAACCCATTCAAGGAGAGGCCGGCGTCGTTATTCCCCCGGACGGATATTTGCACGAGGCTGCCGCTCTGTGCCGTCAAAATAATGTTCTCTTTATAGCGGACGAAATTCAGTCCGGACTCGGGCGCAGTGGAAAACTTTTCGCCTTTGAGCACGAGAATATTCGGCCAGACGTCGTCATCATCGGAAAAGCACTCGGAGGCGGATTCTATCCCATCTCTGCCGTGCTGTCGAACAAAGAAGTGCTCGGCGTTTTCCAGCCTGGAGATCACGGCTCCACGTTCGGAGGAAATCCATTGGCTTCCGCAGTTGCTATTGCTTCTCTGGATGTCATCGTCGAAGAAAAATTGATTGAACGTTCCGCGGAGCTGGGAAAATATTTTCTCGAAAAAATCCGATCTATCCGCAGTCCGTATTTTGTCGAAGTCCGGGGACGCGGTTTATGGATTGCGGTCGTGCTGAATCAAAAAGCACGGCCGTTCTGCGAAGCGCTCATGAACAAAGGAATTCTCTGCAAGGAAACACACGAAAATATCGTCCGCCTTGCACCGCCGCTTATTATTACGAAAGAAGAAATCGACTGGGCCTGCGAAAGGCTTAAGACAGTATTCAATAAGCAATGAAAAAGTAAATCGTGAATAGTAAAATGTGAATGGTGAGCAAAAAGATTCGTTGTGTGTGCTTCTTAGTGTTGAAGTTTCAAAAATAATTAAGAGTGAATAGTACGTTTGCGGTGAATTTTTCTTAAAAAAAGAAATTTTTGGTTGCAATTCCGAAATAAATTTCTTAGGAGTGAACAGGATCTAGTTTACAATGTATTATTTTTCATTCCATAGTTTATAATTTTTAGCTCAAAGTTCACTATTCACCATCATCTGTCCATAGTTCGTCGTTTTCAGTTCAGATCCGCCAATATCGAATTGCAGCACTTTTTACTCGTTCAATGTCCTCCCAATAGTAAAGCGTTATACTGTCACACTATAACGCGACAAACTACAGTTATACACTAAGCAATCCAGTCCTGTTTATTATTGTCCTTTAACCCTTTACTGCTTTCTGCTTACCATCCATAATTTGCTCTTTTTTACTGTTCATTGTTTACAGCTTCTGTTTACGAACGATGTCCGAACAAGCTCCGAGCACTGTTCGAATAAGCTCCGAACATTGTCCGAACAAACTACGAACATTGTCCGAACATTGTCCGGAAAATGTTCGTCTTAGAAACAGAAGCAGAAACAGAAGAAGAAAAAGATTAAGAAGCAAACGTGCATGCAAGAATATTTATAAATCAAAAATAAATCTGATTGAGCATGAACGGCTCAAGATTCAAGCATCACCCAAACGGGCTATTGACAAATGAAAATCTGGGATATTATCTTAATCTTTGTTGATCGTTTACCGTTCACAATACCAATGAAATATCTATGAATTATTTTATCTTCATTTTGCCTGCATTGCCGTGTGCTATACTTCCGAATCAATTGCTTTTTTCTGTCAATTGCCCTATTTTCGAATTAGCAAGTGTCGTAGCTTTTTTTTGTTTTGTACTCCATTCCATGTATCGTCTTAGTGCAGGGTCGTATCAGCAAATTCAGGTATTCGATATTCCCCTCCAGCGTGTTGATATTGCCGCGTATCGGTGTTGGAAATCCTTCGAAAAAGTCCAAAGAACTATTTTGGATGCTCCGCTTTGGAGTGTCATTATGGAGATTCACTCAGGAAAAGCGGATCATTTATTCCATGGCACACGTCTTCGAGATGCTATGCGTAACATATTCGTATGCTTGCTTTCTGAATTCTTCCCATTCAATTGGGATCAAAAATTTTACACCAGGTTAGAGCAGTACGGAAAGATGCACTGGTGCAGTTTGCAGACAGCAATAAACGGAAAACAATGGTCAGTGAATAAGAACCGATTACCGATGAGAGAATAAATGAGTCAGAGGCAGGAAATATTTTCACGCGCAAGTGGATTCGATTTTGAGTAGTGTCTTAAACTGAAGCAAGAGAGGTAATAAAAACCCCAATTATTTGATAAATTAGCCTCTTTGTCCCCATATACGAATTTTAATAGATAGAAAATTGATTCCGTTTAAAAAAATTAAGTTTGATACGAGCACATAGTTTGTTATACTATATATGCTGTCGAAGGGAAAATCCCAGATTATTTTCAACCATTTATTGACTTTAAGTAACTTTTTTCGTATTACACCGTTGTATAGGTGGATAGAAGCGGCAGCGAATTAAGCGACCCATATTACAAGCCAACAATAGTGCTTCTAATAAAAACATGGAAAAAGATATAATCATAAGCATAGACTGGAAATACTTGGTAGGCATTGGAAGCGTATTGATCGTTATTATCGGCGCAACGGTTAAATTCGCATGGTATGCCAATGGACGATTTACTGCCTTAGAAATATCTATGGATTGGGTTAAAGAACTTTTGCACGATCTTAAAGTAACGGTTGACAATACGGCGAAACCGGTCTTCGTTTCTAGATCCCCGGTGAACTTAAATGAAAAAGGAGAGGCATGGTTAATAGAGAGCGGCTTAAAGGATTACATAGATACCCATAAAGAAGAATTAATGAAGGGATGCGAAGATAAAAAAGTAACTAATCCTTATGAAGTCCAGATGCATGTCTTTAAAATGCTTGATAATTATAAATTTGATGATGCTTTTGATGATAAATTGAAAAAGTTCGCATTTGAAAAAGGCAGTCCTATGAGCCTTGTTAGACGTGTGGCCGGAATTTATTTCCGCAATCTGTGTCTAGAAAAATTCGGAATGAGCAAAGAAGATATTGATAAACACGATCCTGAAAATATTAAACGACCTGCGTCAGCCTAATAGATATTTTATTAACTGATGTTACGCAGAGTATGAGCTGCACAGAAAAAAGTAAAGTTGTCATACCCGCATTGCGGCAACGTGGCAATGCCACAACGCCGAATGTGCCGCTTTACGGCATCCCGTACAGCGGGACCTTCATCGGGTATCCAGTTCTTCTGGATTCCCACTAACCCGCCTGCGTGACTACGTCAGCAGTCAGGCAGGAAACGTGTGGGAATGACAGTCCTTTTTGTTTTTTGCGTAACATCAGTAAGTAATAACCAATGATCAACCACGCACAACGAACGAAGCACTAAAAAACTATTTTTCTTTCTCTTTGATCACCGTCTCCCCTTTGAACAATTTTTTGACGGTTTCCGCATCTGCCCTGGATCCGACGATATCTCCCCAATGTATTGGAATAAGAATTTTCGGCTTAAAGGAATTTGCTGCCTCCGCCATTTCCTTCGCGGTCATTGTATATGTCCCCCCGCACGGCATCATGGCAATATCCGTCACAATCGTTTTCATTTCCGGAATGAAGTCGGTATCGCCGGAGTGATAAATCTTTTCCCCGTTCGACAAGGTTATGATATATCCCACCCAGCCGCTCTCTTTCGGATGGAATTTTTTATTGATGTTGTATGCAGGTACAGTCGTAACCTTGAGAGGACCGATTTCGTATGTTTTCCCTGGTTCGACGGAAATAACATTTCCTTGAAGCTGACTTGCAACATTCTTCGGCGTCACAAGAATCGTTTTCCCCTTTCGAATCTTTGCGATATCATCCGGTGAGAAGTGGTCATAATGACCGTGGGTTATAAAAATGATATCGGCCTTTGGAGATTTTTCCAAAATTTTCCACGGATCGATATAAATCTCCGTTTTCCCATCTTCAATCCGGAACGAGGCGTGTCCCAGCCAGTGAATATTTTCGATATTCATAGAACCTCCTATGAAACAGGATAGAAATAACATTGTACTCAATTGAATTTTCATCATTCCTATACTCCGGTGGTTTCTTCGCACTTGAATATATTCTATTTCGGTGGAATAGATCTTCCAAAATATTTAAAGAATACCGACTTTTCCGGATCAATTGCAATAAAAGGGGCGACATCCTTAATAAACTTAAAATTCGACATCGATTGTATATGGTCGGCAAGCCGATCGGGGTAATCACCGGACGTTATCAGCACCGACCTATAAATTTCATTGAACGGTGTGATTGTTCCGATTCCGAAGATGAGCAGTATGAATCCTTTTGCCATTCGATTATAACTGTCGAAGAGATACTGCAGGATATACGTCATCAGTATGACTAAGGGCGGTATCGATGCCCGCATGACAAAATCGTTATTGACTCCAGCATAATACCAAGGGATAAGCACCAGCGATATAACTGCAACGAGAAAAAGCGGATTTTTTTTATAGAACGGAAAAACAATCACAGCATATAGGCCGAATTCCACTATACAAAAAAGAAAATAGCACCATAAGAGATTTGCCGGTGAGTTCACTACAAGTATAAGCAAACCATGATATCGATTTCCGATATAAGAGTTAACCATAAAGTAGCTGCTAATAAGAGCGCCAAGGGCGAGAGGAACGGCAATATTTTGAAATGTGAGCATAGGGCGAATTTGTATCCATAGGGCATGGAAACGCTTTAAGATCCAGGTGCGGGTTTGCAGGGATTCAACAATGGGATTCTCCTGACGGAACAACGCCCAATATGCAACAAATGGGATGAGCCCGATGGAGGGCAGCGGTGCATAAGGGACACATAATGCAAAGAATAATAAAATGTTCTTATTATTTTTTTGATTGAGCAGCATCATAACAACAAGCCAGGGGACAACGGTCTGATTAAACGCCCAGAACAATGCGGTCGTGTTGGATGAATATTGAAAGTACGTTGCCCACCATTCAAGATGTTCGCCCAAAAAAAAATGATACCGCCGTAAAAGAACACCCAGAAAATCCAATCCACTCCATAAAATAAAAAAAGCGGCAGCAACGAAAGAAGGTTTTTTTCTTAAGAAGAACGATAAATAATACATGCTCAACAATACGCCAAGAACCGTCCAGAGATATAACACCATATTGGCGGTTTCCCAACCGCAGAGTTTTCCTGCCAATGCCGCAGGCATCCAGTATGTTATATAATAGACAAGTGCACCGTCGTGGCCGGCCAATGCCTGGGCGCTTTGATTTCCTGAAAAATGATAAACAACCGGCCATGGATTTTGCACAAGATCCCGGAAAATGGCATTCCGAATTTCATGATCCGTGTTTTGGAACGAGATTCCGCCGATACCGGACAAAGCGACCCAGAGCATGACAAGAATGCAAACGGCTAAAGCGATATTCACCTGTTTCATGTCAAAATGAATATCGACATCCGCCATTTCCTTAAGAGAAAAGAAAAACGCCGCAAGCAGCACAGCCGTGATCCCGCAGGCATAGCCGGTTTTTAACCATCCGAATGCAAAAATTATAATAGGCGTCATCAGATAGAAAAGCGCCGCCGCATTGATCATAGTTCCCGTTTTTAATTTCAATCGAACCTCCGTTCCTAAATATTTATTGAATCTTACTCCGTTGATTGCAGTCAGATATTGTTTAGTAATTGAAGATTGTCATAGATTGATCCGCTTGTTTTATTCCATGGACGAGGCATGATGATAGTTTTCATCCCCAAATCTTCAGCGCCGGCAATATTTTCCACATTATCGTCGACAAATATATCGCCCTTCTTGAGCCAAACTAAATATTCAGTCTTTGATCGATCATAGAAAAAATGCGGATCCGTCGATCGCGGAGAAGGAACGACATGAAAAGATCGTATCCACATTCCGAAATATTTACAGACCCAGGCAGCCGAGATGTGAGCTAAAGAGAGCGGAACGGCAGTAAGCGCCATGTGTCTAAAATTGCTTCCATTCACTTTAAACCAATCGCACACTTCCGAAACAGGCCGTAATTCATCTCCACAAGTGCTTCTAAATTCATCGAGTGATTTTCGATAATTTTCAATCGAGGTATGAAGAATGTTATGCGGCGGATTTTCCGTTAAATTTTCATATCGTATAGTACATTCGGGATGTAATAAAAGCCAATGCTTCTCCAACCATTCCTTCATCAGATCATTCAATACATCATCGACATCCCAGATTATGGTTTTCACAAAGTCATCTTTATTTTTTTATTCGTATGGATCACAGAGACGACAACTCTACCCACCGATGTTCTCTTAGACTCACATGAATAGCTTCAACGAATTGCATATATCTCAGACCCGTATCGAAATTAGGTTCAGGCTGTCCCCCATTTCTTATAGCTCGAATAAAATCTTCCTCTACTGTCCAATCCCTTACGTATTCTTTTGGTACTTGTATTGATTTTAAATGAATGTCGCCCCGTCGTCCTACAAGAATATTATCGGTTGCAAAATCGTACACGAGTGTGCCCTCCGTTCCATATGCGGTGAGGCTGTCTTGCGGGGCGTATTGTGCCAGACCGCTCCATTCCAGACTGCCGTATATCTCTTGCGGCCAAAGTCCCAGCACTTGTACAAAATCGGGAATTTCTACATGATAACCTTGCCGGTCTGGTACACAAACGCGGCCTTGTGCGCACAGAGATAGAGGTTGACCGAAAAAGCGGTCCAATACTTCGGCATAGATTCCTGCGCTCAGTATGTTATTTCCACTCAATTCAATCTGTTGTCGCCAATGAGCCGGCGCGGCTGGATCCGCCCAGCTCATATTTAGCGAATTGAGGTGAAAATGTAAAATTGTGCCTATGTAATTTTCCCGTAACAACTTGCCGAAATAAACTCCATTCTTCAAGCCATTGGGAGGCGGACAGAGCATAGTGATCTGCCGAGAGTGCTCCCGGGCAGCCTTAACCATTTGACGTGCTTCTGCCAAGTTCATTGCCATACGAGCCTGGCAGAAAACATGTTTTCCTGCCTCTAACGCGGCAATGGTGACGCGTGCATGAAGATGAGGCGTTGTGCCGATCCAAATTACATCGAGGTCCGGACGTTTTATTAAATCTTCCCAGTGTGCTGCGATTTCCGGAATACCGTAAGCGTTTGCAACTTTTTCAGCTGATTCCACTCGATTGTTACATACGGCTATAATTTCCACTCCAGGAATTCTCTGCAGACCAGGCAAATGACGCTGTTTGACGATCGATCCTGCACCGATAATTCCTACGTGTATTTTTGATTGTTTATTCATTTCCATGTTTTTTTCTAATGTATTACCCAATTAGGAACATCCATAGCTGTTTTACGGCCGGATCCTATTGCTGTCGAAAGAATCTGGAGGCTTTTTACCAAAACTTCAACATCATGCAAAAAAATAGCATGTTCGTCATCAATCAATCCGTTGATATCCTCCTCTTTTATATAGAAAAATATCGCATGCGGTTCAAAGCCGACGGCCAATTTTAGAACTTCATGATTATTGCAATGCAGACCGAAAGCAACCGGCAGATTCGTTCGATTACGGATAGTATCGACAGCCTTCAGATTTACATCTTCGATCTTTTGCGATAATTGCGTATGGATGAGCACGACGTTTTTCCACACCGAACCTATCTCAAGGATATCTTCCATGCCGGAGAGGCCTGTCGACATGAAAACCAATTTTCCGGTTGCTTGCAGTTGTTTGTTTAAAGAATAATTCTTGAAGTCCCAGCTGAGTGTTTTCCAAAAATCAGTACCGATTGAATCGAAAAAGGAGATTGCCGATTCGTCGCAAATCGCAATTCCAAAAAGACGTCCGGCTTCATGGACAATCTTTACTGCCTTTCTATAAAAATCTTCACTGAGCCTGCGGCGCGGGGGAGCCTCTGCTGTATAAAATGCAGGCTCCCGGATTTGAAAGGTTACAGCGTCAATCGAAGCCGCCAAGAGATTTTTCAGCATCCTCAGGGCAGTCTCTTCGGATCCATTATGATTCAGACCAATTTCGGCAGTCAGTTGTGTCATTCGTATGTATCCTTAATCCAATCTTTCTTTTATCGGTGGAATTATCATATTCTCAAGAAACTCCTTGCGTTCCAGGAGCGGAGACATATCCTCCATTGGTTTCGATTTTAATGTTCCATCAGCTAAAAGTACCTGACAATACTCGAGGTGCGGTCGGTTCATCTGGCGATACCATCACCTCGCAGACAACCGGCCCCTGACTTGCCAGTACTTTTTGAATAGTCTTTCTGACCTCCGAGTTATCCTGCATCTTTTCGGTTTTAATTCCATAGGCTTCAGCAATCCCTATAATATCGGGCAAGGTGAAATTGCTTGCCGAATCTGCGGCCACAAGCCTCCCCTGAAAATGACTTTTTTGCATTGCCCTTATGGATCCATAGCCGTTATTATTGAGGACAAAGAACCGGATTGGCAGGTTTAGCCTTCGTATCGTTTCAAGGTCTTGAATATTCACAAAGAAACCGCCATCGCCATCGACACAAATTGTTCGCTTTCTGCCTGATGCTAGACAGGCTCCTATGGCGCCGGGAATTCCTGATCCCATGGCCCCAATACCCGGCACGTTCAGAATTCGCTGCCTTTCTTTTACATTGAAAGCTTGCATAAGGATGTCGCTGCAAGCTCCGGCGCCGCCGGTCGTGATGACATCTGAAGCAAGTGATTCATCAGATAGGATTTCGTTCAATACGTAAGTACTGACATAACTCGTTCCTTCTTTTCGATACTCAGGAATGACTACCGGGTATTTTTCCTGCCATTCTTTAGCTCTTTTAAGCCATGCATCGCAATTGTAATCTTTCAGAGAACCAGATTGCTTTAAAAGTTCGCTTAAGAAAACTGCCGCATCGGCGCACACCGGTAAATGGATTTCAGTTTGCATTTTCCAAATCTCTGCAGGATCAATGTCAACCATAATTTTTTTGGCTGCTCGCGCAAAGTTCTTGTGGTCAAAGGCAATTGACGGCAGATCTAAACGTGCACCTATCACAATAATACAATCCGCATTTTGCTGAATAAAATTAGCGCCCCGCTGTCCGATCCCTCCCGGTCTGCCGCAGTACAGGGGATAATCGCACGGTAGAATGTCAACGGCTTTCCAAGTGAGCAACACCGGTATTCTAACCTTGTCAAGCAATTCTTTTAACAATGTAATAGCATTTGAAGAACGAATACCGTTGCCAATAAGAAAAACCGGACGTTTACTATCCTTGATGAGGTCAATTGCTTTGGCAGCATCCTGCTCAATAGATTTTGTTTCGCCGGACTCGCCTGGCGGCTCATGAAAACTAACCAAAGTATTTTCGTCTATGCTTTCCGATTGGACGTCCAGTGGAATATCAATCCATACGGGACCGCGACGGCCATGTGTGGCGAGATAAACTGCTTTCTCAAGATGATAGCGTATGGTGTTTGGATCAAGAATGGTTACAGCATATTTAGTAATAGGTCGTACAACAGAAATAATATCCAACTCCTGGTGACCCATCGATCGTACGCCTTTCGTACCGATCATATCGGCCCGCTTTGCTTGTCCGGAAATGAAGAGACAAGCGGAAGATTCTATCCATGCAGCGGCAACTCCGGTGATAGCATTCGTACCTCCGGGACCCGCGGTAACTAATGCTGCGCCAAGATGATTGGTATATTCAGCATACGCCTCTGCGGCAAGTGCACAGGTTTGTTCACTCAAACAAGCCACATATTCGATATCTTGATTCCTGCCGACCGAATCTACTAAGTGCATTGAGGCACCGCCCGGCAATAGAAAAACATGGCGCACGCCTTGATTTGCAACAAATGCGGCTACAAAGTCGGAGAGTTTTATACTCATAATTACTGATTCCTTAAGATATTCCTTCAGGCCAAAACGTCAAGAATGTTTTTCTATTCTTTCTTTTATTAATTGAATCATCCTCATAGAGTGAGTCGCCTTCAATATATGTTGTAGCTATTTCCTCTATGATGACTCCGCTTTTTGTTGTAAATCCATGCAAGAGTCCTCTATTTACGGACATTACATTACCCCTTGATAATTGATGTACGACGCCCTCAAGATTTACAGTAAGATCTCCGTATAGGATGTGGTAACTCTCATCTTTTTTAATATGACGATGTTCGGGATATGATTGCCCCGGGAACATGATGAGCAAGATTTTGCTGTACTCGCGATTTATAACCTTAACAAGAACTGCACCGGATTCATCGAACTTCTCAATTCCATAATGATATGATATTTCTAAGTCGACATAAGGGGGAAGGGCAACTTTACTTATCTTTAGAATTTCATCAAGTTTAGCGACGATCGTTTTCACTTGTTTCCGTAATTCTTTGATGGAAAATTCATCACGCATTAACGCTTCACCCTTTTTGTAATCTTTCTGCGCGTAGAACTCAGTGTACTTCGACAAATCACGTGCAACAATCTGACCGTCGATATTGGGCATGGCGAGATAATAACTGTTTTCATCAAGCTTCTCGCCGATGTTTAAATCACGGGCTGCATAAGCTCCTCTATGTAAAATGTCCAGGTCATATATTTCTTTCTGAGTGAAGTCCTTTCGTTTGCCCTGAACACCGCACATTTTAAATGCATCCATGGCGCTTTCTAACCACATCTTCGCCTGCTCAGGTGTCGCCGAGTATGCATTGAGTTTATACCTCTCCGTAGGAACTCCTATGTGTTTTTCAAATATAGTCGCCCCCTTCGCAACAGCAATACGAATGCTGTCATAATTTTCCGGATCCTCATGAGTAGAAAAACCGATAGAGACGCCTGGATAACGCTCGTGAAACAAATCAATTTGATTGAGCTCAAGATTCTGCCGGAGGCACGGGTATTCACCGACGCAGTGCATGAGTGCAAAGTCCTTTTGACGATGGGAAAAGAAAGAAACGACTTGATCTATTCCATCTAACGACGCTCCGGCTGTAGATGCAATTATTCTTTTTTTTGTTTTTGCAATTCGTTCCAAGAGCGACCAATCGTTAAAAGAACAACTTGCTATTTTAATAATATCAAAATTCAATTCTTCCACAAGATCGACGCTCAACTCGTCCCACGGAGTACACATAGAAATAAAACCGCCAAGTTGTATTTCATCTTTCAGCCTTTTAAAGTCGCTGTTCGTTAATTGAGTATCTACAAATCTTTTAATGAGCTTATGGTCTTGACGATGTCGATGGTCGGGATGAATAAAAGATTCGTGTCGATGTTGAAGTTTAATTGAAAAGTCAAATTCCGAAATTCCCTCAATAATCTTTGCAAATTCTTTGACAATCTTTATGCCATGTTCCACATCTCCCATGTGATTATTTGCCATCTCAAAAACAAATAAAGGACGGTTGCCCGTTTGCATTCTCCATCTCCTTAAAATTAAACCGGCTTATTCAGATAATATTGATACGTTTTCCTGATGCAGTCATCCAGTGATATAATCTGTTTTAACTGCAGATCCCTTTTGCATTTTTCGACAGATGGGATATATCTTAATGCCGGAAAAGACAAGGGCTCTTTTCGTAAAACGACAATATTATTTTGGATTTCTAACGATTCATTTATTTTTTGTGCGATTTCATAAATTGTCGAATCTTTATCCGACCCAACATTATATGGTTCATTGTTCTTTCCACGTAACAATATTGTCCATAGCCAGATCATCAAATCCGTAGCATACAAATATGACCGAAAAGGCGTGCCATCACCCTGAATAAGGATATCTTCGCCTTTCAGCACATTCAGAATAAAATTCCCTATCGCAAAGTGCGCGTCTAACGGCAAATAGGGTCCGACGAAAGCAAAGCAACGGGCAATCTTTACTGGAACATGATACTGATGATAATAAATGGAGCACAACATTTCTGCCGCCCTTTTCCCTTCTCCGTATGCCGATCTTGCATCAGTACTATCCGGAGCGCCCGCATAAGACTCGGGGATATGAGTCAATTCAGCCGGCTGTTTTCCATAAACAGCTCCGGAGCTCGTGAAAAGAAACGATTCGACCTTTTTTTCTCTTGCCAGACTCAGCACATAACGTGTTCCATCAACAATCGTCTCGAACATTTCCAGCGGCTCTTCGCAATTAAGTTTTTCGCCTGCCGAAGATCCTGCATGAATAATATAATGGATCGGTTCTTTCGGAAACGGAAAACTTCTTATGTCGCCTTGAATAAATTGAATTGCCGGCTGCTTAAAATGCGGATATTCATTCAAGAATCTGTCGGGTGCTCGGCTCACGACAATGACTTTTAAGTTCAGATCCCGTTCACTATTGAGAAAGGAAATGGTTTCCAGGAACCATTTGCCGAAAAAGCCGGTACCTCCCGTCAGAAGGACGGTTTTGCCTCTGCAAAGCTCCCACAATGATTCCGTTCGGCTTAAAATTTGCCGTAAATCGCTCTCGAGAAGTGCATTAGAGGACGGCATTCTATTCCCAATCATCGGTTTTAATATTGCATTCCGGCACATTGATATCTAAGAGATGTTTTTTAAACGATTTTATCATCAGAGGAGGACCCGAAAGATAAAACACATCTTTGAGCGTATGCTGTTGAGCAATATGTTCAATATTTAAAAATCCCGCAGTATCTTCATAATGTGCTATAATGCGGAAAGTTACGTTTATTTTGCATGCTGTGTCAAATTCTTTTTTGTAAATATTATATCGTTCAGAACGAGCGCCAAAATACAGAACAGGCGATTGAAACACTTTAAATTTTTCATCCGTGAATAAGGACAGGTAAGGAGTCACTCCCGTTCCACCGGCGATAAAAATATAATGTGATTTCGGATCAATCGTTGAAAACAATTCTCCATAAGGCAATTTTACCCAAACCGTTCCGCCGACTGCCAATTCTTGCGCCATTCTTTTTGTGTAATTGCCTTTGATGGAATACGTGATCTTTAAACATTCTTCATGGGGATTTGTCTGAATAGAAAAGCACCTCGACTCGGGCCATTGTCTGCTCGGGTCATACTGATCCAATGCCAGATGTAAAAATTGTCCCGGTTTGTAGCGGTATCTGCCGTCCTGCGAAGCAAGCGTGAGCACATAAATATCCGGCAGCGGATGTTCAATTTCTTTGATAGTTGTGCGATATTTTTTTACGAACGCCATTAATTGTTCACTCTGTCAACAATCAGATAAAAAAAACGGATATAAATCTTCACAAATTATGCGTTCTTAGAATCTCTTCATAAATTCATCCAGTGTTTTTTCAAGATAATCCAGCATCTCATCCGTCATTCCGGGATACGTTCCCAGAAAGAACGTATTATCCATAATATCTTCCGTATTTCCCAAAGTTCCGGATACCCGGTATTTCTTGCCTGCAAGTACCGGTTGACGAATCATATTTCCTGCAAACAGATTCCGCGTTTCGATTTTTTGTTCATTAAAGAAACGAGTCAAATCTTCACGCCTGAAGGGCGCAGATTTTTTTACCGTCGCGATATACGTAAACCATGCCGGATCGGAATCTTTCGTCGCTCCGGGCAAAATAAAGTATTGCTCGTGCTTTTGAAATATCCGATTGCAGCGTTGAAAATTATTTCTGCGTTTTACACAAAATTCTTGAAGCTTATCCATTTGTGCCGCGCCGATAGCTGCCTGCATGTCAGTCATTTTAAGATTGTATCCTACTTCCGAATAGACATACTTATGGTCGTATCCAAAAGGCAATGTGCCGAACTGCTGGGAAAATCTTTTTCCGCAAGTATTATTCTCTCCGCCTGCACAGTAGCAGTCTCTTCCCCAGTCTCTGAATGCTCGAACGAGCTTTGCAAGCTGATCATCGTTTGTCAAGACAGCCCCGCCTTCTCCTGTGGTAATATGATGCGCTGGATAAAAGGAGAGAGTTGAAAAATGTCCAAATGTACCGGTATATCGTCCTTTATACGTACTGCCGAATGCATCACAATTATCTTCAATAAGCCAAAGTTTATATTTTTCCGCGATCTTCAAGATCGCATCAAGGTCGTAGGGATTGCCCAAGGTATGTGCGAGAAATATGCATTTTGTTCTTTCGGATATTGCCGGTTCGATCTTTTGAACATCAATGTTATATGTCGGAATTTCGACGTCCACGAACACCGGCACGCATTGATATTGTAGTATCGGCGCAACAGTCGATGGAAATCCCGCCGCCACAGAGATTACTTCATCCCCCGGCTGCAATCTCCGGTCACCAAGCTTTTCCGAAGTTAATGCAGCAAACGCAAGAAGATTGGCCGATGATCCGGAATTTGTCAAAAGGACATTTTCAACGCCCAGAAAGTCCGATATCTTTCCGGCAAACTCTTCTGAATATTTTCCCTCCGTCAGCCAAAAATCCAATGATGAATCGACCAGATTCGATAATTCTCGTTCATCAAACACTCTGCCTGCATAATGTACAGGCGATTGGCCCGGCAGGAATTTTGCTCCGGAATACTTTGCTGCATAATACTGCTTCGTTAACTCTAATATCTGTTTTCGTATTTCTTCGTGTGTCATTTCAATCCACTCTTAACTTTTTTCCCTACACAGGTCATTATAATTGGCAGCCGCATGAATGACCGATGGCTAATAGCTAATGACTACTCACAGCCCATACAATTTTCCGAACCTGCGCTAATCGTATATATTCGACAAGCTGCATAATCCGTTTTTGATATACAGGGGCGTCGCTTAAATCATCACGATATCCATCGACTGTGAATCTGATCAATTCATCAAATTGTAAAACGGGCTTCCACTTTAATAATGTCATCGCCTTTGAAATATCCAGTTGGAGGAAGGATGCTTCGTGCAGCTTTTCTCCCTGTGTTTCATATTGAACAGACCCGCTTCCATACAAGCGTAAAATCGTTTGAACCAATTCTTCCACGGTATGTCCGGAAATCATACCCGGACCAAAATTCCATCCGCCGGAATATTCTTTTCCTTCACGATAAAGCATCGATGCCAGGTGCAGATATCCGCTCAAAGGTTCCAGAATAAATTGCCATGGCCGTGTTGCACGTGGATTGCGTAGAATAATAGATTGATGCGATTTAATAGCTCGGAAAAAATCCGGTACAATTCTATTGGCCGACCAATCTCCGCCGCCGATAACATTCCCCGCACGCCCGGATGCAATGGAAGCTGATCCTTTCTTTTGAAAAAAAGAATGCAAATATGCAGATGTAACCAACTCAGCACAGCCCTTCGATGCGCTGTACGGGTCTTTTCCGCCCATCGGATCGTTTTCACGGTATCCCGAAATACTTTCATTATTTTGATAACATTTATCGCTGGTAATATTCACGGCCGCTTTAATGCTTGCCGAAGCTCTGACGGCTTCAAAAAAGTTCACAGTGCCGATAACATTTGTTTCAAATGTATATCTGGGATTTTGATATGATTCTAAAACAAGAGGCTGCGCGGCAAGATGAAAAGCAATGTCCGGTTGGACTTCTTTGACGTATCGAAGAAAGAAATCGAAATCACGAATATCCCCATCCTTATGCCGTATGAGTGAGTCCAAACCGCAGCGAACAAAATTATCTTCCTTTTGCTGCGGCGGCAGTGCATAACCATAAACTTCTGCGCCTAATTCTTTCAGCCAAAGACAAAGCCATGATCCCTTGAATCCGGTATCTCCCGTGACAAGAACCTTCTTATCTTTATAAATTCCGGAAAAACAATCGGTTAAATTCATTCCCATATCTTCCACGGCGCTTTGCCGGAATTTAAAAGGTCTTCCAGATATACCTTGTCCCGTAAAGTATCCATCGGCTGCCAAAATCCCGTATGTTTGAAGGCATTTAATTTCTTCTCTTTTGCAATCTTTTCCAACGGCTCTCTTTCAAAAAGCGTTGTATCGTCTTGTATATAGTCAATAACTTTTCGATTCATGACAAAAAAGCCTGCATTGATCCATATACCGTCTCCTTTGGGTTTTTCTGAAAAGCTAAACACGGTATTTTTGTCATCTATATCCAAAGCTCCAAATCTTCCGGCAGGCTGCACTGCCGTAATCGTAACAAGTTTTTTAGACTTTCTATGACTCTCTATAATTTGAGGAATGTTCACGTCTGCAACTCCGTCCCCGTACGTCATCAAAAAGGTATTATCTGGAATATATTGAGCTATCCGCTTCATCCGGCCGCCTGTCATCGTTTGAACACCCGTATCGACCAATGTGACTTTCCATGGCTCCGCACTGTGGGTGTGCAGAATATGGCGGCTATTCTTGGTAAGATCAAAGGTTACATCGCACTGATGTAAAAAATAATTGGAAAAATATTCTTTTATGATATATCCTTTATATCCAAGACAAATAATAAAATCGTTAAATCCATAATGGGAATAGATTTTCATGATATGCCAGAGAATGGGTTTCTCTCCTATCTCTATCATCGGCTTGGGCCTTAAATGTGATTCCTCGCTGATGCGTGTTCCTAATCCGCCGGCAAGTATGACTACTTTCATTTCCTCTCTCCTTCTATAAAGATATGCATCATATCGAGCATAGAATATTATGCAATCGCGTAACGATATTGTCCGGTTATATTATTTTTCAGGATCGGAGGAAGCCGGCACATCGAAATTAATCCTTTCCTTTTCTATCACAAGCGGCCTTTGCTGGACCTGCGTGTGAATGGAACCGATATATTCGCCTATAACTCCGATAAAGAACAATTGTACGGATGCAAAGAAGAATAAACCGATAACCAGCGGAGCAATACCGACGGAGAACCAGTTCCAGAACAAGAGTTTATAAATTAAATAACCGACACCTGCACATCCGCTTAAGAATGAGGCGCCGAATCCGAACATCGTTGCAAGACGCAGCGGTATTTTGGAATGGTTGGTAATGCCCAGCATGGCCATGTCATAAAGAGTATAAAAATTATTTTTTGTAATACCGCGTTTTCTCTGAGGCTGCACATATTCGACAATTGCTTTGTCAAAGCCGATATCGCATATCAATCCTCTGAAGTAGGGATACGGGTCGTGCATTTTTCTGAGAATCTCTATGATCTTTTTATCATATAGTCCGAAGCCCGTATAATTCTTTATTAATTTTGTTTCCGCCAAACTATTAATAAGATTATAGTACGTCTTACGGATGAAAAACATTAATGCGGATTCTTTGCTTTGCGCCTTTACGCCGACAACAATTTTGCAGCCCCGCTCCCATTCGGAAATAAACCGTTTTATCAATTCCGGCGGATCTTGAAAATCCGCCACTAAGGAAATAACGGCGTCTCCCTGAGCCTGAAGCATTCCGTAAAAAGGTGAACGGATATGTCCAAAATTCCGCGAGTTGACAATGATCTTGATGTTTCTATCCTTTTTTGCAAGCTCCTTTAAAATCAAAACCGTGTCATCTTTTGAAGCATTGTCGATAAAAATATGTTCGTATGAATAATCGCTTAGCCCTTCAAAGATCTTTCTCACTTGCCTGTATAATTCTTCGACGTTCTTTTCTTCGTTGTAACATGGCGTCACGATACTGATTATTTTTTTCCTTTTTTTCATAAAGCATTCCGCGGTATTCGAAGCAACTGGAAATTTCCTTTGTCTGTAATATAATGAAGAAGATAGAAATCTCTATCTTGAAAATATTTCATCATTGCTTTATTCGATGCCGGGTCGGCGAATATGCAATACACAATATCATCCGTGAAGTTTGGAGATGGACTTCTATAACCGAAGACCCATCCTTTATTCGGCAGCCGTTCAATCATGACAACAGCACGATGAATGCCGGATGATTGGACAAGTTCATAGGGTTCCCGGACTGCCTTCGTCAGCCGGCTGATATGAATGATTTTTTCCGGAACATACGACCCCAGAGCGGCAAAAATGGATAGCATCAAGAAGATGGGAACAACATTTTCGCTGTTTGCAAAACGCCCCTTGAGCGTATCGTGCAGGATATATATACCTCGTGCGCTCAAGATCAGTAAAGGAATCAGCATTTCATAAAAATAGACTGGACCCAGATCGAAAACACCGGGAGAAAAATACAGAAAATACACTCCACAGATGCCTGCAATAATACCGAACGCCAGCCGGTCGCCAAAATCCTTTTTGATGAACAGCATAAAAAACACGAATATCAAGCTGAGCGGAAATCCGAAGAGAGCTGCGTTCAGGCGGAAAGAATCCACGATAAGATTCCGGAGGCCGAAGAGCGGCGTATGGCCGTGTGCTCCAAATCCGAATGTTTCGCTGGGATCATAATAGGTAAACGGAAACTGCTGCGGATTTCCCGTCACCATATTGTTGTACCATAATGTCAATCCAAAGATTAAAAGAAAACCCGCGCCGCAGAGCATTCCCGATGCCAGCGCTCTGGAACGCATCTTCCAGCAGTCATAGGCGCCGATGACGATAAACGGAATGGCAAAACCGAATGCCGTCATCTGACGGCTGTTGAATGCATATCCAAGCGATAATCCTGCAAGCAGCGACAGCAGGAACTTCAATCCCGGTTTTTCCGTACGCCGCAAATATAAAAAAAGATACATAAAGAGCGCAAGAAAAAAAGCTGTGGTCGTATGGCTTAACAGAGAAGATGAAACCATAAAAAAGAAAGGAGAAACTGTGCCCAGACAAAGCGCCAAAAGCGAAACCCTCCGATCGTGATACAATTCCTTTGCTATGCCGTATATAAGAAGCAGTGTAAGGAGGCTGAGTGCGATAGTTCCTATGTACCGATTGCCGAAGATCATGCCGAATGCAACAACTAAAGGATGCCCCAGAGTGTATTTTCCGACCCAGTGCAAACCGTCATTGATCAGAAAAACATCGTTAAAATTGTTCAGAACCGGCGGAGGAGGATTGACGAGCCTTCCTGCCAGAAGAGTCTTTGCCTGAAAATCGTAAGTATTTTCATCGTCCGTCAGTTCCGTTTCGTAAAACAAAAATCTGACTGACACGATAAGAATAATCGTTACGACAATGAGCAGGCCTGCGATGAACGAACGGCGGCGGAACATTGCCGGCAAGGAAATTCGAATGCCGGACTTCACAAGCGCGGCTGTTGCGAGCAAAGTTGCCGGGAAGAGAAGGAGAAGTTTCCAGATATGGGATTGAAACTCCGTCCCGGAAATCCACGCCATCAGTAATCCCCATTTTCCGGCGTAATCATAGTTAGGAAATGCAAAATCTTTTTGCAGCCATGCAAGAGCGATATAGAGTCCTAAAAAGAATAGTGCAGCGGCGGCCAACATCCATTTGCCGGATGATTTCATTTTGTTTTTTCCTCATGATAATCCATTTCCGTGTTTATTTTCCATAAATTTTCTTTTGTTTTAATATTCGCCAGGATATTATCTACAGCGGTCATTGCAACGAGCATGGAATGATCCATATTGTTGTACCGATGCATTCCGTTCCTTCCGATCAGGAACAAATTTTCAAACCGGTCTACATAGTTCTGTATCAAATCAAATCGATCATATCCGCCGAAATATGCAGGATATGCTTTAGGCATTCGCAAAACGACCGCATCTGTTAATTTTTCCGGCTCCGCAAGATTCATCGATTCCAGTTCCTTCACTCCCATGCGAATCAAATCATCATCCTTCATCGTCCAAAGTTCGTCGCCTTCCTGGCAAAAATATTCAAGCCCGAGCCATACGGAATTCGGATCGTGTACAAGATAAGGACTCCAATTGTTAAATACTTGAATCCGTCCTACTTTGACGTATCCTTCTTGTATGTAAATCCAGTTGTCAGGCAGCTTTCCGTCCGGCGTTTTGAGACGCGGGAACAACAATCCAATCGTCATAAAATCCCTGTACTGAAGCTGTTCCGCAGCAAGATGTACGTCATCGGGAACCATCCCGCTCATGCCAAGCACAAGATCGCGCACGGGCATGGTCGAAAAAACATAGTCGGCATGAATCGTTGTCACGCCGCCCGTCGATCCATCTTTCACTTTAACGCCTGTTATTCGCGAACCGTCATCTTCAAATCCCGCAACCGTATGCCGGTACCGAAGCTCACCGCCTTTTTTCTGCACAAATTCAGCAATCGTTTCCCATAACTGCCCGGGGCCGTACTTCGGATAAAGATAATAATCGACTAAGCTTGTTTCCACTTTTTTCTGATGCCTGCCGATACTCTTTAAAAAGAGGGTTTTGACCGCATGACCGATGACCTTCGCAACTGACAATCCTTTAATGCGCTGCGCTCCCCAGTCCGGCTTAATTGCCGTGCATGGAACGCCCCACACTTTCTCAGTATAATTCTTAAAAAAGGTTTTGTACAGCTCGCGTCCAAAACGATTGACAAAAAAATCTTCCAGTGAAGCTTCATGCTTCACGGGAAACATCTGTGCGTATAGATAACTGCATCCGATGCGCACTACGCTCAATAACCCTAAGTTACGGAGTGTGTTCCAATTCAGCGTGACCGGATAATCAAAGAAGCGGCGGTGAAAGAGAATGCGCGACATCCGTTTACGCACCAGCATAACACGATCCGTCCTGTTCTCATCCAATCCGCCTTCCAGATCGATGCCTTCTGCACCCCGCACAGCATCCCCCAGTATAACTTTGACCGGTCCTTTTGCAGCTTCGTCTATTTTCTGAAGCGGAAATTTCGACAGCCACCATTTTGTGACGCGCGCCGATTTTGAAAAAAACCGGTGCCCGCCCATATCTATCCTGTTCCCGTGATGATTGAATGTTCGTGCAATACCGCCGGCCATATCCGTCGCTTCGAAGATGATTGGATGAATTTCCGTCCGCGTAAGCAATTCATACGCGGCAGTAAGTCCGGCAGGACCCGCACCAATGATAAGAGCTGTTTTTTGTGCCATTAAATCCTTTTAAATGGTAAATGGAAAACAGTGAACAGCGAACGGTGAACGGTAACCAGTAAAAACTGATTCGCAGTTCTCAGTTTATTCCAATCCTCCAATTTCCCGTTCAACGGCCTGCACGATACTTTTTCCGCACACCAAGCGCAAAGCCTTTTGGATATCTTCGTATATGATTCGGTCGTGATCCATCAAAGGGATGCTTTCCCGAAGAACGCTGTACGCAGCTTCCGTTCCCTCTCCTGCACGTAGCAATATACTTGAATGCGGCGGCGGAGCTTGTTCAGTATAAAGCTTCGTTGCAAAATCCAAACCTTGACATGCACAAAGCATTTCTATTGCGAGAACCGTCTGGACGTTTTTCAATACACGCCATGCTTTCTGCGCGCTGATAGATCCCATGCTGTTATGATCCTCCTGATTGGCGGATGTCGGAATCGAATCCACACTACCCGGATGTGCCAGCACTTTATTCTCCGAAACTAACGACGCAGCCGTATACTGAGCGATCATCAAACCGGAATTCAATCCACCCCTCGCCGTCAGGAATCGCGGCAATCCGCTGAGGGAGCCGTTGACTAAGCGTTCGATGCGCCGTTCCGAAATATTTGCGAGTTCTGCAAGAGCAATGGCGAGAAAATCCATTGCCAGCGCTATCGGTTGGCCGTGAAAATTTCCGCCTTCAAGATGAATGCGGTCCTTTGCGAAGATTAGAGGATTATCGTTCGCAGAATTGATTTCAACGGAAACTTTTTCATAAACGTATTCCACAGCATCGCGTGAAGCGCCGTGCACCTGCGGAATGCATCGAATCGAATATGCATCCTGAACCCGCCGGTCATTCGTGCGATGCGATTCCCTGAGTATGCTTCCATTCATCAACCGGCGTATATTGTTTGCAGAATTTCTTTGTCCCCGATACGGCCGCAGTTCATGTATGCGTTTATCGAATGCTGTATCGCTTCCCCGCAAAGCCTCCACACTGATCGCCGCAGCAATATCGGCTGTTTTAAGAAGTTGCATCGACTGATCCGCTGCAAGAGATGCAAAAGCTGTCATCATTTGTGTCCCGTTGATAAGCGCAAGTCCTTCCTTTGCTGCAAGCTTCACCGGTGCAATGCCGTGTTTTTGCAAAACACCGGCTGAGCCGGCGACCTTAGAATCTTTTTCGATTGCGTTAACATAAACTTTTCCCTTGCCGATCATCGCAAGGACGAGATGAGCAAGTTGCACCAGATCGCCGCTCGCTCCGACGGATCCCTGAGAAGGAATAACCGGAATAATATTCCCATTCAGCATTTTCATCAAAGTTTCTACGGTGGCAAGACGAATGCCGGAAAATCCCTTTGCTAATGCATTGATCCGGAGCGCCATCATGGCGCGGACAATCTCCCGCGGCAGCGGGTCTCCGGCCCCGGCAGCGTGACTTACAATAAGGTTTTCCTGCAATTGCGCCAAATCGTGCGTATCGATCCGAACATTCGAAAATTCTCCAAAACCGGTCGTCACACCGTAAATGGATTCACCATGCTGCACCCAATCATCAATAAGCTTCCTCGAAGCACGAATAGCCCGTTTTGACGCAAGACTTAACTTTACCTGTGTAAAGTCAGCAGCTATTGCTGAAATTTGTGGAATTGTAAGGGAATTGCCGTCGAGTGTGTAAGATTTCATACCTGATTTTCGGCTTTTTTATTAATATTAAGCAATGTAGTGGAGTTACGCATCAAATTCAACCCATAAAGATTGCAAACTGCGAACGGTGAACTGAAAACTGTGAACAGAAAGACTAAATAACCAAATAACAAAGTAACCAAATAACAGCACGGAAGCACAGTAGCACTGCAGCACTTTTCGATAATTGACTTTTGGCGCGAATCTACCTATTATTTCAATAAGGAATTGTAATTTTTTCACTAACTCTACCGTCTTCTTTAATGAAAAAATTACAGAGATCTATAACAATCACCGGGATATCATGATCGAGGAAAAAATTCAGGTTTTAATTGCGGATGACGAAGATCCACTTCGCATTACGGTAGCGGCATGGCTAACCGATGAAGGATTCGATGTCGAAGAAGCCAACGACGGCTTAGAAGCTATTAAAAAAATTCAGGGGAAAAATTATGACATTGCGATGCTCGACATTAAAATGCCCGGCGTCAACGGCCTGGAAGTCCTTCGTTACGTCAAAAAGAATTCCCCGCAAACAGAAGTCGTTATGATGACGGGTATGAGCGATGTCGGCATGGCCGTCGAAGCAATGAAGATCGGAGCAAAAGAATATCTGACCAAACCGATCGACATGGAACAACTCGTTCCCCAGTTAAAAGCAATTATAAAAATGCGCGATGCAGAAGATCGGATTCGAAAACTGCAAGCCGAGCATACGGCTCGCCTGCTGTTCGATCTGCATAACCCAATCGCCGGCCTCCGCCAGAGCATCGGATACTTGATGAAAGAAATGGCGGGACCGCTCAACGATCACCAGCGGGAATTGCTCGGCTATATGACGATTTCCATTGATAAGGTGATTGCGCTTCTGACCGATATGATGGATCTGACAAAATTAGAAGCCGGTCGTGTGACATTGAATAAAGGAATCGGGAATCTCGCTTCCACCGTACAGCACATTACGCAGGAATTTCGGGTTCCCGTGCAATCGAACAGGATTACGCTCGATGTGCATACAGAACCAGATCTGCCGCCGCTGGAATACGATTCGGAAAAAATTGAACAGGTTTTACAGAATTTTCTCAGCAATGCAATCAAATACACACCGGCTCGGGGCGCCATTGTTGTGCAAGTGAAGAAAGTCGCCCTCGTGTTGGAAGAAGGACAAAAACCGCTTGATCATATCATGGTTTCGGTGTTCAATAGCGGAGCAGGGATTGCAAAAGAAGAATTGCCGCTCATCTTCGACCGTTATCGCGACCTTGTAGCGGGAAAATCAAACGAGAAAAAAACGACCGGCCTCGGCCTCATCATTGCGCAGCGGATTGTTGAAGCGCATTACGGAAAAATCTGGGTTGAATCGGAACCCGGCAAAGGCGCAACGTTTTCTTTCGCGCTTCCTTTGCGATGAATTAATGCGGAAACCCGTATGAAAAAAGAATCTATATCCATCCTCGTTGTCGACGACGAACAGCCGTTCCTTCAAATCGTCCAATCGCTTCTCGAACCCGAAGGATATATAGTGAAAACGGCAACCGACGGCGTTACAGCAATCAATATGCTTCAGCAAAAAACTTTCGATCTCGTTTTATTGGACATCAAGCTGCCGCGGGTTAGCGGCGTAGAGGTTTTGCGATTCGCCCGCGATCATTCGTTCAGCACTCAGGTTATTATGCTGACCGGAGTGTATGACATTAAAATCGCAGTCGAATGCATGCAGCTCGGAGCTTTTAATTATATCACGAAGCCGTATTCCGCCGAAGAATTGCTTGCGAACATCGATCGTGCCGTCGAACGGAAACGGCTCCAGGTCGAAAATAAAGTTTTAAAAACCGAACTCGCGCGGCATACATACAGCGATAATATTATCGGCGAAAGCAAGCCGATGCTGGAACTCCTTAACATCGCTGCGAAAGTTGCCCCGACGGATTCTTCAGTGCTCATTCAGGGCGCCAGCGGGACCGGCAAAGAATTAATTGCGAACTTTGTTCATAAGAACAGCTCGCGGCAGGATAAACAATTCGTGGCGTTGAATTGCGCCTCGATACCAGACAGCCTTATCGAAAGCGAATTGTTCGGGCATGAACGGGGAGCATTTACCGATGCGTATGCCATGAAGCAAGGAATCGTGGAAATTGCCGACGGCGGCACACTCTTCCTCGATGAAATCGGCGAAATCAGCCTTACTCTCCAGCCGAAAATTTTACGTTTTTTACAAACCGGCGAGTACCGGCGCGTCGGCGGCAACAAGAACCTCCGCTCCGATGTTCGTGTCGTTTCAGCCACAAATAAAAGTCTTGCCGAAGAAATTTCTGCCGGGCGGTTCCGCGAAGATTTGATGTACCGCATCAATGTTATCACTCTTTCCGTACCTGCATTGAACGAACGGCCCGAAGATATTCCGATTTTGGTCGATTATTTTTTAAAAAACCGCGTCCGCCCCCGGGGACTTAAAATGATCGAACCAAAAGCTCTGGAATTACTGATCAAATACGACTGGCCGGGCAACGTTCGAGAGCTGGAAAACGTTATCGAACGGGCAAGCATACTCTGCAAAGACAATCTCATTAAGGTTGAGGATATAGCGCTTCCTATCGGCCGCCGCTTCAAGGTTTCTAAAGAATCTTTTGAGACACCGGGAGTCGTGCAGATCGGTTCTGCCGTATCAATGCGCGAAATTGAACAAGCGCATATTGCCGGCATCCTGAAAACCGTTGATTGGAATAAAAATACGGCTGCTCAGATTCTCGGAATTAGTTTGAAAACTTTGTACACAAAAATTCAGCAATTCAATCTGTCAAAAGAATAAATCGGTGAATTGTGAACTAGCCGGAGGCCTGATAATGTTATTATGCGATAGCATAATTCAAATTGGAAATTGGCCTGTAAATTGTAATAAGCTTTTACCATTTACTGTTTACAGTTTGCCGTTTACTGTTCATTATTGACTTTACTATCCTATGCTGCTCTATTTTCTCAGACACGGTGATGCCTCGTCTCATGAGAATGAACACCCGCTGACCGAAACAGGCAGACGCCAGGCAGACACAGTCGGACTTTACATGCTGCACAACGGATTTCTTGTGAACAGAATTTATACAAGCCCACTTCTCCGCGCCCGCGAAACCGGCACGCTTGTCCGTCAGCATATTTCTTCCACTCTCTTGGAAGCAACTGAATTTCTCGTCAACGGAACAAATCTTCATCAGTTTTTCCGCTTTATCAACGGCATCGATGCGGAATCGATACTCTTTATCGGGCATGAACCGTTTCTCTCGGAAACAATATCGATGCTCATCGCCGGCCATCCCCATTCCGGTATTGAAATAAAAAAATGCACGCTTGCATTGGTAGAAATCGATTCTCCGATCCGTGCCGGAAGCGGGATTCTAAAAACAATCGTCGATGTCAAAACAATGCAGCAAAGCGCTTGAAAGAAATCTTTATGGAAATTAAAACCATCGCCATTGAAAAACCTGAAACGATCAACTTTATACTCGGACAGTCGCATTTTATAAAAACCGTCGAAGACATTCATGAAGCAATTGTGCAAACGAATGCACAAATCCGGTTCGGACTCGGATTTTGCGAGTCTTCAGGTGAGGCGCTCGTCCGCTGGACGGGAAACGACGAGACAATGATTGAACTCGCAAGAAAAAATGCACTTGCCCTTTCGTGCGGACATTCGTTTATTCTGTTCCTCGATAACGGTTTCCCGGTCAATATTCTCAATGCGATTAAAAATGTCCCCGAAGTCTGCCGCATTTTTTGTGCAACGGCAAACCCAACACAGGTCATTGTCGCGGAAACAGAACAGGGGCGCGGCATCCTCGGCGTTATCGACGGAATCCGTTCAAAAGGTATTGAAGACGCAGTTGGACAAGAATGGCGGAAAAACTTTTTAAGGAAGATCGGATATAAAATGTGACAACTAATCAAAAGATGTTCTTCGTGCGTGGTGCGTAGTGCTGGAGGTCAAAGAATAATAAACTGTAAATCATGACCTGAAAATTATCAATTGTGAAACGAAAATAGTCGATAGAAACTCATATGAACAAATGAACTATCAAACCAAATAACTGAAAAACTGAATAAGAGACAAACAGCACCCGTTGTTCTATAACTACGAACTACGAACGAAGCACTAAGAACAAATAACTGGTGAAATCATGAAACATGCACCGAAACCAAAGCTAATCCGCGCACCGCGGGGGACAAAAATTTCGTGTAAAGGCTGGATTCAAGAAGCGGCAATGCGCATGTTGATGAACAACCTCGATCCTCAGGTTGCCGAACGGCCAGAGGAATTGATCGTCTACGGCGGCGCTGGAAAAGCCGCACGCAACTGGGACTGCTTTCATGCTATTGTGCAGACATTGCAGACACTCGAGAACGATGAGACGCTGCTTGTTCAATCCGGAAAACCGGTCGCCGTATTCAAAACACATGAGCAGGCGCCGCGCGTACTGATCAGCAACGCCATGCTTGTCCCGCATTGGGCAACATGGGATGAATTCCGGAGGCTCGATGCACTCGGTCTGACCATGTACGGACAAATGACCGCCGGGAGCTGGATTTATATCGGCACACAGGGAATTTTACAGGGAACATACGAAACGTTCGCTGCCGCTGCTGCTAAACATTTTCGCGGCTCGCTTGCCGGAAGATTTTTACTGACTGCGGGCCTCGGCGGAATGGGAGGCGCGCAGCCTCTTGCTGCAACGATGAACGGAGCTGCCTGCCTCGTTGTGGAAGCAGATCCGCTCAAAATACGGCGGCGAATCGAAACACACTATCTGGATACGGCAACCGATAATCTTGAAGATGCTATGGCGCAAATCCGGGCTGCAAAGAGTAAAAAACTTCCGATTTCGATCGGACTGCTCGGCAATGCTGCTGAAATAATTCCTGTTATTGCCGCCCAGAAATTTTTACCCGATATTGCCACCGATCAGACCTCTGCCCATGATACGCTGAACGGCTATGTTCCCAAAGGCATGAAGTTTGAACAAGCAATGGCGCTTCGGAAAAAAAATCCGGAAAAATATATCGCGCTTGCCAAAACCTCGATCGTCGACCACGTCAAAGGCCTGCTTAAGCTCAAAGGACGCGGGGTCGTCACATTCGACTACGGCAATAATATCCGGGGGGAAGCATTTGCAAACGGTGTAAAAAAAGCTTTCTCTATTCCCGGTTTCGTGCCCGAATATATCCGTCCCCTCTTTTGCGACGGCAAGGGACCCTTCCGATGGGCAGCGCTTTCCGGCGAACCGGATGATATTTATCGCACAGACGAAGCCGTTCTGGAAGCATTCCCGGAAAATACCCAGCTTTGCACATGGATCAAAAAAGCCCGTGATGAGGTCGATTTTCAAGGACTCCCGGCACGCATCTGCTGGCTCGGATACGGCGAACGTGCGAAGATGGGACTTATTTTCAATCGACTTGTGGAGCGCGGCGAGATTTCCGCGCCGATCGTCATCGGCCGGGATCACCTCGACTGCGGAAGCGTGGCCTCGCCGAACCGCGAAACGGAAAAAATGCGCGACGGCAGCGATGCAATCGCAGACTGGCCGATACTCAATGCACTGCTCAATACTGCCGGAGGCGCAAGCTGGGTCAGTGTACACCACGGCGGAGGCGTCGGCATAGGATTGTCCATCCATGCCGGAATGGTCGTCGTTGCGGACGGAACTCCGGAAGCAGCAGCACGGTTGGAACGTGTACTGACATACGATCCAGGTATGGGCATTGTCCGTCATGCTGATGCGGGATATACGCGTGCAATCGAAAATGCAAAACGGTGGAATGTAAAAATGCCGATGCTGTAGAGCGGGAAATGGTAAATAGCTAAGAGATTAAATAAGAAGGAATATTTTCATGAACGACAAACCATACGCAATCGAATATTACTACAAAGCAAAATGGGGATACGCAGAGGAATTCCTGCGGCTCTATAAAAAAAATCATCATCCTATTCTTCAAAAACAAATCGAGCTGGGACGGATTGTCTCGCTCGCAGTCGCCAAACCTCGCTTCCACACTACGGAAGACGGCCGATGGGATTTCCGCGTGACGATTGTCTGGAAAAATATCACGGTCACCGATGACGGCTTTGATGAATCTGCAATTGCACGGCAGCTTTATCCGGATCAGGAAACATTTAAAAAAGAGGAACAGCGCCGGTTCGATATCCTCATCGCCCACTGGGACTTGCCGGTAGTAGTTGTTCAGGCGGATTGAGATAATTTCTATTGTAGCCGCGACCGGTGATCGGGGATAAATATTCGATACATAGAAGCATTGAGTTGTTTTCATGAGACAGTCCACGAGATTTCATTTTCATTTCACATAGTCTCCTGATATCAAAACTCATCGATTAATTGTCGATCATTCCACTTTTTGCAGAATCTAAAGATGTCCAAAAAGAAGAAATCATGGTAGGACACACATTCCTGTGTGTCATTATTTATGATGACATTCAAGAATGCCCGCCTGCCAAAGTGAAACGGCGGGCAGGAATGCACTACCAAATTTGGTAGGACACACATTCCTGTGTGTCATCGTTTATAATGGCATTCAAGAATGCCCGCCTGCCAAAGTGAAGCGGCGGGCAGGAATGCACTACCAAATTTGGTAGGACACACATTCCTGTGTGTCATTATTTAACAATAAAGGAAAGCTATTCGTACAACCTCATTATTGTCAAAACTCACCAAGTAATTGCCATTTTCTGATATTTTATTAGAGTAATAGACAACGGCTGCGGGGAAATTTGTATTCTTTACTCTTTTTCGTTAAACTCTTGATGAAGGTAAGGAACTGCAAATGAATTCGGGGTGATTTCAATTTGTGGATTTAAGGAACCTCCGGATTCGCTGAAGCGAGGATGGAGGTTTTTGTGATTTATGAGGGGATGGCTTTCTCTTCGATAAAGAAAAAGCAATTCTAAAAACGGGGATTCTAAGTATGAATAAAGAATTTATTGCACACGTAAATAAAAATCCAGACGGTTCATGGGCTGAACCACATCATCTGGATGATCATTTAAATTCTGTCGCAAAGAAGGCTGGTGAATTTGCGGCTGAGTTTGGAAATCAAGACTGGGGAGAACTTCTCGGTTATTGGCACGACCTCGGGAAATTTTTGCCAGCATGGCAAAAATATATTCGTCGTGAGTCAGGATATGATGTTGACGCCCATATTGAAGGAAGTAACAACCGGCCGAACCATAGTTCTGTCGGTGCGGTTTTGGCATTTGATTGTATGCAAAAGTATTCACTTGAATACCGGAAGATTGCTCGACTTGCTGCATACGAAATTGCTGGACATCATGCAGGATTGCCTGACGCAGAGGCACCTTCGGTAGGAGATGATCTTGCGACACGAGTTATGTTTTCCAAATCCGGCGTCGTGCTTGACGCGCTCAACACAAAGGAATTGGAAATAATTCGCCAGATACCAGAAACAAAAGAATTCATAGAAAAGAAATTTCCACAAACAGCACCAACTGTAATAAAGAATAACGAACATTTGCATCTGTGGGTGCGGATGCTCTTTTCCTGCCTTGTGGATGCTGATTTTCTGGATACAGCGGACTATATGAATCCAGAACAACAAAAAGAGAGAGGCAGCTCTCTTACACTCCCTCAATTAAAAGACCGATTTGATGTATATATGCAGGAGAAAAAATCTAACTCTGTAATTAACAAAAAACGAAACGAGATTCTTGAACAATGTAGACAAAAAGGAAAATGTTCGCCCGGATTCTTTTCTCTCAATGTTCCTACTGGTGGCGGGAAGACTCTTTCTTCTATGGCTTTTGCGTTGGAACATGCATTGAAACATAATAAAAAGCGAATTATCGTTGCAATACCATATACGAGTATTATCGAACAAACTGCAAAAGTATTTAAGTATGGAACGGATGATGAGAGTGAAATCCAAAAGCGATTAAAGACAGGAAATGTGCTATTTGGAGAAGATCAGGTTGTTGAACACCATAGCAATCTTGATCCTGAAAAAGAAGATAATAGAAGTCGCCTTGCTTCTGAAAACTGGGATGCGCCGATCGTTGTTACAACGAACGTCCAGCTTTTTGAATCGCTCTTTGCAAGCAGAACTTCATCATGCAGAAAGCTTCACAATCTTGTGAACAGCATAATCATACTTGACGAAGCACAAATGCTGCCGCCTGAATATCTAAAGCCCATTCTTTCAGTCTTGCGGGGATTGGTTGAGCATTTTGGTGTCACAGTTGTTCTTATGACTGCAACACAACCAGCCTTGGAGGGAAAGATTGGTTCTGCGCCAAATGAGTTTGAGGGATTAACGCACATTACTCACATTATTGATGATCCAGAATTGCTGGCAAAAAACTTTCAACGTGTTGAAATAACACCTCCCGTTTTAAATAAACGCTCTGAGTGGGAAGATATAGCTGTTGAACTCCAAAAACATGAACAGGTACTTTGTATTGTAAATACGCGATCTGATTGCCGCAAGCTTCATGGACTTATGCCTATCGGCACAATACATCTTTCTGCATTTATGTGCGGTGAAGAACGCAGCGAAGTTATATCGAACATCAAAGCAAAACTGAGAAATGGCGAGCCAATACGAGTCATTAGCACTCAACTTGTTGAAGCGGGCGTTGATATTGACTTCCCTATTGTCTATCGGGCACTTGCAGGCCTTGATTCGATTGCTCAAGCGGCAGGGCGATGTAATCGGGAAAATAAATTGACAGATCAAGGAAAACTTGGAAAGGTCATCGTATTTAACCCGCCCAAATCTGCTCCAGTGGGAATGCTGCGTAAAGGTGAAGATGCTTGCAAAACAATTTTAAGAACTCAATCTGCTCTCGAATTAACTCCAACACTTTTTAAAGAATACTTCCAGCATTTCTATGTAAGTCTCAACGGATTTGATATTCCGAGATTTCACGAACGACTAGTGAAAGAAGCAGATGAGTTCAAGTTTCAGTTTCGGACGCTCGCTCAGAACTTCCAGATGATTGATGATAGCGCACAACGAAGTATTCTTGTATGGTATAAAAACGAAAAGAACAGAGTCGACAGCCAAAAACTTATTGAGAAGTTGCGTTTTATAGGCCCTTCGAGAGAATTAAGCAGAAAATTACAGCGATTTATCGTAAACGTCCCGATACACATGTTCAATCGAATTCAAGAAAATCATTATGTCGAAGAAGTCCATGGATATTGGGTGCAGAATGATCCTGTTTTGTATAAACCCGGATTGGGACTTCTCGGTAATGAAAGCGATTGGGTATATGGTGACGGTGTTGCTTAGAAAACAATGGGTAAGACATTCATTCTTGAATGTCCTATGGTAAAACGACACACAAAAATGTGTATCCCACTGGTTTTATGATGTTTGAAAATATATGGAGAAACCATTATGAGCGATAAATATAATTACAAACCTTTTTGCCTTAAAGTATCAGGGGATTATGCATGCTTTACCCGACCGGAAATGAAGGTAGAACGGGTCAGTTACGATGTCCCCACTCCATCAGCAGTGCGAGCGGTCTTTGAAGCCATCTTCTGGAAACCGGCAATACGATGGCAAGTAACAAAGATTGAAGTGCTTAACCCTATTAAATGGATTTCGGTGCGGCGTAATGAAGTAGGATCTGTCATGAGTGATCGCTCTCCTGGATTTTTTATAGAAGACAATCGACAGCAACGGGCTGGACTTTTCTTACGCGATGTGAAATACCGCTTCTATGCAGTGCTTGAATACATTCCTGTAGAACAAAGAAAAAACAACAAACACGCATTTGTGCCAGAGTATCTTTGGGACGTGGAAGAAAAGGAATTTATTCAAGAAGAGATGAAAGCATGGGAAGAAAAGAACGACACTGTGCGAAATGATGAAACACCCGGAAAATATCTCGCAATTTTTGAACGACGCGCAACAAAAGGGCAATGCTTCAATCAACCTTATCTTGGTTGCCGTGAGTTTAGCTGCAAAACATTTAAGTTGATCGAGAACCCTGAATCAGAAGAACAAAAGCCAATTGCCGAAACACGCGATCTGGGATTTATGCTCTATGATCTGGATTTCACAAACATCAACGATCCGCAGGCGATGTTCTTCCCTGCAAAGCTTGATGCCGGCACGGTCATAGTTCCTTCATTACACAGTAAGGAGATACGGCGATGATATTGCAAGCATTGAACGAGTATTATCAGAGAAAAGCATCAGATAAAGATAGTAATGTTGCCCCCGAGGGGTGGGAATGGAAAGAGATACCCTTTTTATGTGTGATTAGTGAATCTGGGAGTTTTAAATATTTTAAAGATACCAGAGAGGAAAGAGGGAAAAAGAAGCGTGCACATCCCTTTCTTGTGCCGACATTGGGGGAGAAAAAGGGGAACGGTATAAAATCAAATATGCTTTGGGAAAATATTGAATATATGTTTGGTATCCCCGTTCCTACTCCCAACAAATCCCATCCTGACAAAAAGAGGATTAAAGAACAACACACTGCATTTCAGAATAGAGTTTGTTCGCTTACTGGTAAAACGCCATTAATAAAAGCATTAAGAAAATTCGTTTCAGACAATCAAACTAAGATCGTTACCAAGGATGAGAATTGGAAACCAGTCTTATCTACAAACCAGAATATCCTTTTGGCGGTAGAAAATAAGAAGGGATTGTTTCCTGTAACAGATATTCCTGAAATTAGAAAGTCTCTGGATAGTCGCCAAAGCAGCAAAACAAGAAAAGGAATTTGTTTGGTTACTGGTGAGATAGCAGAAATCGTTCGACTTGAACCAGCTATTAAAGGAGTTGCTGGCTCAGACGGAAAAGCAGAAAGAGCATTTATCTCTTTTAATAAAGATGTTTTTTGCTCATATCGGAAAGAAAAGAATTATAATGCACCTGTTGGAAAAAGTGCTTCGTTTGCCTATACAACAGCATTGAATATGCTACTAGGAAAAGATTCGTTGAATAGAACATATCTAGCAGACAGTTCTATCGCTTTCTGGGCAGAAAAATCAAAATCTAAATCAATGGATATTAATATCGAGGAGGCTTTTCAATGGACAATTTCCCCAAACAAAGATAATCCAGATAAAGGGATAGGAACTATCAAAGCAATGTTCGACTCTGTTCATTCAGGAAAAGGTTGGGTTGACGAAGGCAATCGCTTCTATATTCTTGGTCTTTCTCCAAGTGCAGCTCGTATTTCAGTTCGATTTTGGAAAGTTGGAACAACAAAAAGTGTTGCTGAAAAGATTACAATGCATTTTGATGATTTTCAAATCATTCATGGACCGGAAGAACGAGAACATCTTTCATTATATCAAATTCTCGCATCAACAGCCTTTCAGTATAAAATGGACAATGTTCCCCCGAACCTTGCAAGCTCTGTTCTTGAAAGCATTATTGATGGGTCACCATACCCAATCACACTATTGCAGCAATGCATCCGTCGCATTCGGGCAGAACGACATGTCAATCGCGCGCGAGCGGCAATCTTAAAAGCACATATCAATCGTTTTAATCGTTTTCATAAACCGTTAGAAAAGGAGGTCAATGTGTCACTCGATAAGACAAACACAAACCCAGGCTATTTGCTCGGGAGACTCTTTGCTGTTCTTGAGAAAGTTCAAGAAGAAGCAATGCCTGGAATCAATGCAACAATTCGTGATCGATTTTATGGTGCTGCATCAAGCAGCCCTGTGACAGTCTTCTCCCAATTGCTAAAACTTAAGAATCATCATTTGGCAAAATTGGAGAATGTTGGGCGTAAGGTCAACTTTGAAAGACTTATTGGTGAAATATGCGATGGGATGCAGAGTTATCCCGCACATCTCACTTTGAATGAGCAGGCATATTTTTCACTTGGGTACTATCATCAACGGCAGGATTTTTTTGTTAGCAAAAAGATTTCAAATGATACTGAAAAACAATAACCAATTAAGAGGAGTATGATCATGAGTGCAATAGATAAACGTTATGACTTTGTCTTTTTCTTTGACGTAAAAGACGGCAATCCAAACGGCGATCCAGACGCCGGTAATCTTCCACGCACCGATGCAGAAACCGGAATGGGTTTGGTGACTGATGTCTGCCTAAAAAGAAAAGTCAGAAATTATGTTCAAATGACACATCCACAGAAAGACGAAGAAAATCCTCAGCCACCTATGTCAATATTTGTTCGCGAGAAAGCAGTTTTAAACAGAGCAATCGTTACTGCGTGGGATGAAGCTAATAAGGGTAAAACCATTAAAACCGCAGAAGAAAAAAGGAAGGCAGAGGAAAGCACTCGAAAGCGCATGTGTGAGAAGTTTTACGATATCCGAATTTTTGGTGCCGTCCTTGCAACAAGCGACAAAGAAAAAGACGGTGAAACAGATGATGACAAGAAACTTCGTAAGACTGGGGGACAAGTTCGCGGACCAGTCCAGTTAACATTTGCTCGTTCAGTTGAACCTATAGTCACTTTAGAACACAGTATTACTCGAATGGCTATTACTAATGAAAGAGACTTAGAAAAAGAACGCACAATGGGACGCAAATATACTGTCCCCTACGGTCTATATCGTGCACATGGTTTTGTCTCAGCTCATCTTGCTGAACAGACCGGATTTTCTCAAGCAGACCTTGATCTCTTCTGGAAAGCAATGCAGGAGATGTTCGAGCATGATCATTCGGCGGCAAGAGGTCTCATGTGCACGAGAAAACTTGTTGTGTTTGAACATAAAACTGCTATAGGTAATAAACCCGCACATGAATTGTTTGAACGCGTCACCTGCAAACGAACAACTGAGGGACCAGCAAGAGAGTTTACGGATTATGATATTTTGCTGGATGGAAAATCTATTTGCACAAAGACGTTTCATATTGTTAAAGTCGAATAACAAATACTGGATTCCGGCATACGCCGGAATGACACACTGAAAACCGTGTTCAATGAAGACGATTACATACAATTCAGCGCATTACACCATTATATGTTTTGTCCGTCCGAAAGACAACTTCGCCACGGCAATGCGGGTTGGTTCATAGAATCCGAATGGAATAGTAATGAAGAAAGATAATCGTTATGACAAATACTAAACTTTTTAAAAACAAACGAATCCGTTCCATTTGGAATGAACAACAAAATCCCCGCCTGCGGCGGGCAAGCGACATTATCCTTTACACCACCGATGACGGTAAAAATCGTATTGAAGTGCGGTTGGACGAAGAAACCGTTTGGCTTACGCAAATGCAAATGGCTGAACTTTTTCAGACCACCAAGCAAAATATCAGTCTGCATATAAAAAATATTTTTACCGAGCGAGAATTATCAGAGGATTCAGTTGTCAAGGAATACTTGACAACTGCCTCTGACGCAAAAAATTATAAAACTCTGTACTATAATCTCAATGCCATCATTGCCGTGGATACCGCGTTAAATCGTATCGCGGCACACAATTTCGCATCTGGGAAACCGAACGGCTAAAGGAATACCTTGTACAGGGGTTTACACTCGACGATGAACGGTTAAAGCAGCGCCTTACAACATTATGTGTTATACCCACGATAGTACGGATTGATCTAACCGAATAGGATAGAAATAAAGAAAGAGAATCGTTATGCCAAATATAAAGCTTTTTGAACAAAAGAAGATCCGCTCTGTCTGGAATGAAGCGGATCAGAAGCGATATTTCTCCGTTGCGGATGTTATCCAAATACTTACGGATACTGTGAATCCAAAGGATTATATCAAAAAAATGCGAAAACGGGATCAAGAGCTTAATTTCAACTGGGGGACAATTGTCCCCCAGTTGATATGATCGCCGCCGACGGGAAAATTCGGAAAATTCAATGTGCCAATTCAGAAGGCCTTTTACGAATTATTCAATCAGTGCCGTCTCAGAAAGCAGAGCCATTCAAACGATGGTTAGCAAATGTCGGCTATGAACGCCTGGAAGAGATTGAAAATCCCGAACTTGCCCAGAAGCGAATGCGTGAAATTTACAAGGCAAAGGGTTACAGTGACGAATGGATTGAAAAACGCGTTCGCGGCATTGCGATACGAGACGAACTGACTGGCGAATGGAAACAACGCGGCGTAAAAGAAGGCAAGGAATTTGCCATTCTTACAGCGGAAATCAGCAAGGCAACGTTCGGAGTCGCACCGGGTGATTATAAAAAACTCAAAGGATTGACTAAACCGCAGGAGAATCTTCGCGACCACATGACCGATCTTGAGTTGATCTTTACAATGCTGGGAGAAGCATCTACAACTGAAATTGCCCGGAACAAGGATGCACAGGGCTTTCCTCAAAATGAAAAAGCAGCAATTGAAGGCGGTACAGTGGCGGGCAATGCAAGAAAAGCATTAGAAAAGAAATCAGGGCGCAAAGTTATAACAATCCAAAATTATAAATCTTTAACAGAGAAACAGAAAAGGGAAATTAGCAAAGAGTAATTTATCCTGCAATGTTTACAGAAGACGATTATATACAAATCAGCGCCTTACAGTCCCACTTCACGGGATTTTGTCGAAACCGAAAAGTTTTATACAGGTAATTTGCGATGTTTAGTGAGGACGATTATATCCAACTTAGTTCGTTACAACATTACGTGTTCTGCCCAAGGCAGTGCGGATTAATACACGTGGAAAATGCGTGGACAGACAACATGTTTACCGTGCGCGGCGAAATTCTGCACGAAAAAGTGGACACGGATACATACGAAACACGCGGCACGATAAAGACAGTACGAGGATTGAGAATTCATTCAAACAGATTAGGTATCGTAGGGCGGTGCGATGTAGTTGAATTTCGTAAAGACAAGAATGAACAAGAAGAAATATTGCCGGTTGAATTCAAATCCGGCGAACCGAAGGAAGATATTTCCGATAAGGTTCAATTATGTGCACAGGTTCTCTGTCTGGAAGAGATGCTGAATACAAGAATACTGCAAGGAGCATTCTTTTACGGTAAAATACGGCGGAGAAATCCGGTAGATATCGACGTAGAATTGCGGGCACAAACAGAAACCATTATTGATTCTGTTCATGAAATCGTGTCCAAGGAACAAGTGCCTCCGGCGAAATATTCCCAGAAATGCCGGAATTGTTCGTTAGAAGATGCATGTATGCCGAAAGCGATGAATGAGAAAAAGTTAAAACAGTATATGAAGGAATTATATTTGTAACAATAATGACACACAGGAATGTGTGTCCTACCAATTTTGGTAGGTCAACCATTCCTGGTTGACAAACAAAAAAATATGGCGGAAGAATTAAAAATAACACGACGGCATTTGCCGCATTGGACAATTGACGGCTCCATTTACTTTGTAACATTTTGTTCAAATGGAACAGAATTTAATGAAAACGAACAACGCATCATTCTTGAGCACATTAAGGCGGGTGACGGAATATTCTATGATTGCTATGCCGCAATGGTGATGCCGGATCATGTACACCTGCTTTTGCAGCCAAAGGCAGAAATAACCTTAAGCCGAATAATGCACGGCATTAAAGGTGCAAGCGCGCATAAGATCAATCAATATCGAAAAACTGAAGGATCCATCTGGCAAAAAGAGTCGTTCGATAGAATTGTGAGGGATGGAAATGAATTCGACGAAAAATTGAGTTATATGTACAATAATCCATTGAAAAAAGAATTAACGGAGAATCCAGAAAATTATGTTGGATGGTATTACAATGAAAATATAATCCGGTAATGACACACAGGAATGTGTGTCCTACCAAATTTGGTAGGTCAACCATTCCTGGTTGACATTTTTTAACCGTATATCAACAAAATTATGAAAAAACATTTAAACACGCTCTACATTACTTCCGACGATGCTTATGTACACAAAGAGCGGGAAACATTCGTCGTTGAAGTAAACAATGAAAAAGTTTTTCAGGCGCCGGTGCATTCTATCGAAAATATCGTGTGTTTCGGGTTCAAAGCGCTCTCCCCTGCTCTTATGGCCTTTTGTGCGGAAAACAATGTCGGCATAACTTATCTTTCCGAATATGGAAAATTTCTCGCCCGCGTCCAGGGAGCACAGCACGGAAATGTTCTTTTGCGCAAAGCTCAATATTCAATTGCAGATAATGAACAGGAATCCCTTAAAATTGCCAGACCTATAATTGCTGCAAAAGTCGCAAATTACCGCAATCTGTTGCAGCGCCATCAACGCAACCATCCCGAAACTACTTCCGACTCTATAGATTCTGCTGCTGCCATATTGGGAAATCGTTTGAATGATATTGAAAAGGTCATGACATTAGACGGTCTGCGCGGATATGAAGGCGAATGCGCAAATATTTATTTCAGCGTCCTCTCCTCCCTTATCGTTGCCCAGCAGGAGGACTTCCTTTTCACTCAGCGGTCAAAACGTCCGCCGCTCGACCCGACGAATGCTCTACTTTCATTTCTTTACGCTATTCTTGCAAATGATGTTCGATCGGCAGTAGAAACTGTGGGACTCGATCCACAGGTCGGTTTTTTACATCAATTACGATCCGGAAGACCGAGCCTTGCGTTGGATATAATGGAAGAATTTCGTGCATATCTCGGAGATCGCATTGTTCTCAATCTTATCAATCTTAAACAAGTGACGAAAAAAGATTTTGAAATTCGGGAATCCGGCGAAGTACGTATGTCCGACGATGCACGGAAAACTGTTCTTACGGCATACCAAAAACGCAAACAGGAAGAAATTACACATCCGTTCCTCGGTGAAAAAATGACAATCGGATTGCTGCCGCATATTCAAGCGCAGTTATTGGCAAGATATATTCGCGGCGATATTCCCGAATATCCGCCGTTTTATATGAAATCGTAGGACGTCCATTCATGGATATCCGGATGAATAATGACACGCAAGAATGCGTGTCCTACCAAATTAAAATGGGTAGGTCAACCATTCCTGGTTGACAAACATAAATATATGGCGGAGGAATTAAAAATAACACGACGGCATTCATGTATCGACATGCAGGAATGCATGTCCTACCAAATAATGGAAAATGTTTTATGATGGTTTTAGTAAGCTATGATGTATCGACAAAAACTCCTGCAGGAGTGACACGATTAAGAAAGATCGCTGAGATATGCCTCGACTATGGGCTGCGTGTGCAGAACTCTGTTTTCGAATGCAATGTTGATCCGGCACAATGGGAAACTTTGAAGGATAAACTTTTATCGAAATACAAAGCCGAGGAGGATAGTTTGAGATTTTACTATCTCGGGTCAAACTGGCAGCGACGTGTCGAACATTACGGATCAAAAGATATTCAGAGTATAGAAGACACAATAATCATATAGCGCTAATCGAAGCGTACGAAGATATACCGCTATGTTAGCGGTTTGAAAACGAACGGAAAACGATGGTTTTTATTTTAAGCCGCTTATTGTTCTTTGAAAAATGGATGATAGCAAATTTGATAGATTTTATTATTCTCTTTATTAGATTATATTGAGCAACAGTCGCGCCCCGTGCGGGCGCGTGGATTGAAACATGTATTGACGATACATAATTCGAATGTCGTTATAGTCGCGCCCCGTGCGGGCGCGTGGATTGAAACCATTGTAGTAGTCGTTACCGGGTATCGCGGAATGGTCGCGCCCCGTGCGGGCGCGTGGATTGAAACACGTAGACCGCGATTTATACGATGAAGATTTTAGGGTCGCGCCCCGTGCGGGCGCGTGGATTGAAACGTTGAATAATCTTGTTGAATCTCTATCCCATTATGTCGCGCCCCGTGCGGGCGCGTGGATTGAAACCCCGTTGAAGAGCCGAATAAAACAATTTCATTGAGTCGCGCCCCGTGCGGGCGCGTGGATTGAAACGATATTATTGCTTCCATCCAAAAGAATCAAAGCGCGTCGCGCCCCGTGCGGGCGCGTGGATTGAAACGGCATAAGCGGTATATCTTGCGTATTGTTCTTCGGTCGCGCCCCGTGCGGGCGCGTGGATTGAAACATCTATCTATCTGATCTTTCCCGTATTTTCTAAATGTCGCGCCCCGTGCGGGCGCGTGGATTGAAACCAGAAACCCTCCGGATAGACGGAATAATCTTCCAGTCGCGCCCCGTGCGGGCGCGTGGATTGAAACCATCCAAAAGCGTTATCGAGTGATCCGACAATCTGGTCGCGCCCCGTGCGGGCGCGTGGATTGAAACCAAACGAATAGGATGGAACGACCCCGAACATCAGGTCGCGCCCCGTGCGGGCGCGTGGATTGAAACGGCTCAGCGTAGATTGCGCGCTCCGGAGCGGGACCGTCGCGCCCCGTGCGGGCGCGTGGATTGAAACCGTCCACATAAACCGATACCAAACCGAGATCGTTGTCGCGCCCCGTGCGGGCGCGTGGATTGAAACATCATACGCTGCGTCTGATCGAGTTGAGTCGTATGTCGCGCCCCGTGCGGGCGCGTGGATTGAAACTGAATAGCTAAGTCTCCCGCCGCTCTTGCTGCTGGTCGCGCCCCGTGCGGGCGCGTGGATTGAAACGCATCAAGAAAGAATGGGTTATTGAAACTGAACTGTCGCGCCCCGTGCGGGCGCGTGGATTGAAACATCGCAAACCCTCAAACATGGTGGACGCTATTGTTGTCGCGCTCCCGACTGCGTCGGGACGCGTGGATTGAAACATCGCAAACCCTCAAACATGGTGGACGCTATTGTTGTCGCGCTCCCGACTGCGTCGGGACGCGTGGATTGAAACATCGCAAACCCTCAAACATGGTGGACGCTATTGTTGTCGCGCTCCCGACTGCGTCGGGACGCGTGGATTGAAACCGGTTAAAAGTATCCGAGTGCTGCCCGATTTCTTGTCGTGCTCCCGGCTGCGTCTGGACGCGTGGATTGAAACCGGTTCCTGTAATAATGATACACAGGAATGTGTGTCCTACCAAATTTGGTAGGGCATTCCTGCCCGCCGCTTCACTTTGGCAGGCGGGCATTCTTGAATGCCATTATAAATTTAGGAAATGTATGAAAGCGCTTTTCGTTATATGCAAAAATACTTTTATTCTCTTATTGCCTTTTTATTATTTTTCATGAGGAAATTGAATCATGCTTCGCGGCTACAGACAGAAAAATCATAACTATTTCTTGCCCCATATAAGCTTCCCAAGTTTGATGATGCTGTCGGCGTCGGCTTTTTTGTATGCACCGCTCTTGTCCGGCGCTGTAGAAAGAAGGATATTGCTGCCCCCTCGATCATAGCATTCTTTAATGAAACGGTACAAACTATCAACGGGATAAAAATGACTATCGCGATAGGTGAACCAGACAGAACCTTCCATTAATCCATGACCAAGCGAACTTTGATCACGCCGCTGCGATGTTATTTCGTATTCGAAGGGAAGATAATAAGAAGTCCCGCTGATCGTATAGATGCTTTTGTGTCCGGTTATAGGCGGTACTCGTTCTTCGCCGTTTGTAATATCTGTAGGAAAATATTTGATCGTTGCTCCGTCCTGCACTTGCTGGTTAAAGTGAACTATGGTTTTCGGATTTTTACTTTTCAATAAATCATATATTTCTTGCGCCTTAAGTGTCGTATCGGCCCAGCACTGCATGTCAAGCCAGAATTCGAAAATGTTGCCATAATTTTCAGACAATTCTTTCAATTGTGCTAATATAACCGACTTTGGCGTGATGCTTTTTAACTCGTTGCGTATAATAGAATTCCATTCTGCCGGGTTCCAATCCTTGTTGCCCCATAAACAATAATAAATGCAAGGCTTGATGCCGTATTTACGACAAGCCTCTGCAAACAATTGAACGATATCATGTTTGTATGGACTGTTCGTCACATCGAACTTAGTGACCTTGCTGTCCCATAGACAAAAACCCGAGGTATGGCGGGCTGTTAGAACGGCATATCTTATACCGGCATTTTGAAAGACAGCCATCATGCTATCAAAGTCTATCGAAACAGGGTTAAAAATATTCGGATCTGAATTCTTTGATATCTCTTTTTCTATAAATGTGTTATCGTTGAAATGGACAAATGCGCCGAAGTGAAGACTCTCCCATTCACTGAGAACATCATTTTTATAATTTGCGACCGGGTAAGATACCTGAGATAATCCCGTTTGTTCGTAACAAATTAAAAATCCGAAGAAGAACAGAGCAGAGAGCCGATTTAATTTAATTTTAGTCATTATTTCCAAAAATATATCTTTCATACCGTTCTCTTAAGCTGTCGCCACATATTGAAAAGAAGAGCAATAAAATGTCGGGTCTTCTCCCAACTGAGTGGGTGAATTTTAGCAAAAAGATGAATAGCGATCAATAATATCAAGGTATTTACGTATTTTAGGAGTAAAAAAAGTTGATATATCTTTATGAGTAAAGACAAACGATTGAGCGATGCATATGGATTTTCAGGATTCGTTCCTTTACAGATTGTAAAAGGAATCTTTGGTGATCCTAAAGCAAGAGTGATCATACTGAAGCGTAGGACAAAAAAACAATTTGTCCCGCATGTGGAAAGGCGAACAGGAGCTTTTATGATCGCAAAAAGCGCCGTGTGCGCGATCTCTCCTGTGGCGATACACGGGTATTTCTGGAACTGGAAATACGCCGCGTCCAATGCCGGGGTTGCCGCAAGGTGAAGCAGGAGCAATTCGCCTTTTTGGCGAACAATCCGTTTTATACCAAGCGTTTTGCGATGTATATCGGAGAACGGTGCCGGAGTTCGAGTATCAGCGATGTTGCCAAAGAATTTCGTCTTGATTGGAAGACAGTGAAGGAACTGGACAAACAGTATATGCAGGAGCAACTTCGTCGTGCCACTAAAGCACGACCCAAGGTGATTGGCATTGACGAAATATCTGTACAAAAAGGACATACATACAGGATTGTCGTTAGTGATTTGGAGAGACGGCGTGCCATCTGGTTTGGTGGAAAGGATCGTTCTCAAGAGAGTATGAATATGTTTTATCAATGGCTTGGACCCTTGAAAACAAGGCGTATTCGGCTTGCAGTAATGGATATGTGGAAGCCATTCGAAAAGGCAGCAGGTATCCACATCCCACAGGCAGCCATTCTTTATGACAAGTTCCATATCATTGGGCATTTAGGTGAGGCCATAGACAAAATCCGTAAGCAAGAATATGCACGTCTCTCCGGTCATAAGCGGCAATTCATCAAGGGACAAAAATATCATCTTCTGTCTCATCGAGAGAATCTCACTCTTTCCGGAAAGAAGTCATTAAAAACTCTTCTTGAGGCAAATAAGCGTTTGAACATTGCTTATGTTCTCAAAGAATCATTCGGACAGCTTTGGGATTATAGCTCCGAAGCTTGGGCTCACAAGTTCTTTGACAACTGGAAAGCATCTCTTCGATGGCAGCGCTTGAAGCCGTATGAAGAGTTTGCTCATCTTATCGAACGACACTGGGATGGCATTGCTGCCTTCTGTAAACCAGAGAATAAAGTCCCTCTTGGTTTTGTCGAAGGATTGAACAATAAGATTCGTATCATTCAACGTCGTGCATATGGTCTACGGGATGAAGAATATCTTCGACTCAAGATCTTAACTTGTATGTTGGACTAATAATGTCTGCCTTATTGAGCCAATATTCACCCACTCGCAAAGGAGAAGAGCCATGTCATTGTACGACATACCTTCAGGAAAAGCAAATCAAAATACCGAGTAATTGCTCGGCGGATTGACAAAACATGACAAACAGGAATGTTTGTCCTACCAAATCCGGTAGGGCATTCATTCCTGAATGCCATTATAAAACGACAAACAGGAATGTTTGTCCTACCGTTATTACTTCTTTTGGGACATCTTCACATTTTTATTCTTCGCGGAATTTTATCTTAACCGATCGAAAGTGCAACTCAACTCTTGAAAACAACAAAGGAGACATCCCTTGCTTTCCATAGAGTATTGTTCTTATCTTCCTGTAGTCTCATAAAAACCAATTATGAACCTCCTTATTAAAAACATTAAACAATTGGTAACGATCTCAGCAGCGAGAAAACGATTCAAGACCGGTCCGGAAATGAACGATCTTGGGATTGTTGAAAACGCGACAGTCCTTATAGAAAATGGGAGAATTTCATGGGCCGGCAGGACTGCCGACTTTGACAAGTCTGTTCCGGATTCGCTTGATACGCTTGACGCAGAAGGTCTTGTGGCGCTGCCCGGTTTTGTGGACTCGCACACGCATGCCCTCTTTGCCGGAACACGGGAAGATGAATTCGCACAGCGCTGCGCCGGAAAATCGTATGCGGAAATCGCTGCTGCGGGCGGCGGCATTCTCAGCACCGTCGCTGCTGTTCGTGCTGCAACAAAAAAGGAATTGAAAAAAAGTGCGCGCAGACATTTAGACAGCATGCTCCGCAGCGGAACAACGACTGTTGAAATAAAATCCGGTTACGGCTTGAACGAATCGGATGAGATCAAAATGATGTATGCAATCAACGAACTGGCGGATGAGCAGTTGATCGGAATCGCAGCAACATTTCTTGGAGCACATGCAGTTCCGCCGGAATATACCGAAAACCCCGACGAATATGTTCAACTCATCTGCTCTCGCATACTGCCCTATCTTGTCCGCCGGAAAGCTCTTCAATTCTGCGACGTCTTTTGCGACAGCGGATTTTTTACAATCGATCAGGCGCGAAAAATTCTGGAAACCGCCCGCGGCTTCGGCATCGGAATAAAAATTCATGCCGATCAACTTTCACAGATCGGTGCATCGGCTCTTGCTGCGGAATTGGGTGCGGTTTCAGCGGATCATCTGGAAAAAATCGACGATACGGGAATCACCGCTTTGAAACGTGCAGGGACTGTGGCAACTGTACTTCCCGGAGTATCGTTTTTTTTGAAGGAGGATTACCCTCCGGCGCGAAAAATTATTGATGCCGGCGTGCCGCTGGCAATCGCGTCGGATTTCAATCCGGGTTCATCCATGTCTTTTTCCATGCCGCTCATGATGACTATCGCATGCACACAGATGGGACTGACTCCGGAAGAAGCGATTACCGCAGCAACGCTCAACGGAGCAGCAGCGCTCAATATGTCCGAACAAATCGGAAGTATCGAACCGGGCAAGCAGGCGGATATTATTTTATACAACGTGCCGAATTATCGCTACATCGTCTATCATTACGGCACGAACTTCGTATCACATATTATCAAACGCGGAACACTTTTAGATTATTGAACCGGGAAACGGACATGGACAAAATTATCGAATGTGTCCCTAACTTCAGTGAAGGGCGCGACCGGCAGGTGATCGATGCCATCGGGACAAGTGTCCGTGAAGTTGCCGGCGCTGCATTGCTCGGTATCGAACCGGACAAGGATTATAATAGAACGGTCGTCACATTTGTCGGCAGCCCGGATGCCGTAGGTGAAGCCGCCTATCAGGCGACGAAAACTGCAGCAAACCTTATCGATATGTCCCGACATAAAGGAGAACACCCGCGCATCGGCGCAGCAGATGTTGTACCGTTCGTTCCCATCCGGGGAGTTACTATGGAGGATTGCGTCGCTCTTTCAAAGCGCTACGGCGAGCGCGTTGCACGGGAACTTCATATTCCGGTTTATCTGTATGAATATGCCGCATCCGCTCCCTATCGAAAAAATCTTTCCGATATCCGGAAAGGGGAATATGAAGAGCTTCCTCAAAAGATCGCGGATCCGGCGTGGAAGCCGGATTTTGGCGAATCTGTTTTTAATCCGAAATCGGGCGCTACCGTAACCGGAGCACGCAAAGTTCTCATAGCGTATAATGTCAATCTCAATACGGACAATCAAAAACTTGCACACGAAATTTCCCTCCGTATTCGCGAAAGCGGACGCATTATGAAGGACGGTTACGGTAAACAGATGAGCAACGAGCGGGGAGAAAGTATTAAAATCCCCGGCACATTAAAGAGCGTGAAGGCAATCGGAGTTTTCCTGAAACGGTTCAACATTGCACAGGTTTCCATCAATCTTGTCGACTATGAAACGACCTCGATGCACGATGTATTCGAAGAAGTAAAAAAACAAGCGCATTCTCTTGATATGGAAGCGACAGGAAGTGAACTCGTCGGACTTGCGCCGTTGGAAGCTCTGCTCAAGGCGGGACGCTTTTATGCCGGACAGGATAAGCTCAATGATGACGAATATGTCTCGCTGGCGATCGATAAACTCGGACTTAGCCGGCTTGAACCGTTCGATCCGAAGAAAAAAATAATTGAATATCGAATGAAGGGTGAAGGGTAAACTGAGAACTGTAAACAGTGAACAGAAGAACCAAAGAACGAAGTAACTAAATAACCAAACAACTAAATAACTAAATAACTAAGTAACTAAGTAACTAAGTAACTAAGTAACTAAGTAACTAAGTAACTAAGTAACTAAGTAACTAAGTAACTAAGTAACTAAGTAACTAAGTAACTAATATGCTGACCAACCTGACAGTATCTGAATTTCTTCATGAAACCGCATCGAAATCACCCGCTCCCGGCGGAGGAAGCGCGGCTGCGTTCGCAGCGGCGCTCGGATCAGCTCTTCTTTCGATGGCATGCCGGCTTACGATCGGAAAGAAAAAATATTCCGGCGTGCAAAGCGAAATAGAATTCGTTCTGAAAAAATCGGAGAGTCTCCTCGAGCAGTGCACTGCCGCTATCGACGAAGACACACGGGCATTCAATGCCGTCATGGATGCATTTGCACTTCCGAAAGAAACGGAGGAGTTAAAAATATTGCGTACGGCAGCGGTACAGGAAGCAATGAAGTATGCTGCACTGGTTCCTTTAAAATTGATGGAATTGTGTTCCGAAGGAATCGGTTTGTCGGGCATTCTTTTAGAGAAAGGGAATCAGAATTCCCTGTCCGATATCGGTGTCGCTGCATTGATGTTCAAGGCAGCATGCGAGGGCGCTGCGCTGAATGTCGCAGTCAATCTCAGCACTCTCGATGATGCGGCGTTTGTCGGGCAAACGAAAGAAGAAGCAGAGCAAAATAAAAAACACGTCTGCACATCGGCAGAAAAAATCTCCCGAAGCATTGCTTCCCGGTTATGAGCACAAAGGCTCGATCATACAGTTCTTCGCTCCGGCAGCATCCACCCGTCTTTGCAAGGCCATGGTTAAATTGTGAGTTCCATAGAACTATATAATCGCATCTATTATGTAAACGAGATGGCTCTTCGCTCGGGAGATGTCTTGATTGACGAATTACTTGCACACGGCATAACAGACAAACGATTGGGCCTCAGTCTGATTATTCCGGTACGGAAAATCCAAAGGAACTACGAAAAATTGGTCCGGCAGTTTAAAGAGAACGAACCGCTTTATTATTATCCATTCAGCGATCTTCATGTCACGATATTTGATTACGTTCAAGCAAGCGAACATTACCGGCGGAATCGGGACACGGAAGCAAAATGTATCGAGATTACGGAAAAAGCTTTAAAGAGTATTCCGGAATTCGACATAGAATTCTGCGGAATTGTTTTCAGCCGGGAAGCGGGACTGCTTCAGGGCTGCGATCATAATCGAGTACCTGCAGATACGAAAACGCATCCGGGAAGTCATGAAAGAAACTGGGTTGAAAAATAACGAACGGTACGAATCCGAGTCCGCCCATATAACATTTTGCCGGTTCAGGGAAAAATTGAAGAATCCGGAAAAGTTCATGCGCCTGATCGATGAAAACAGAAAATATGAAATAGGAAAAGAGAGAATCGACCGGTTAGAACTTGTAGAGCATGATTGGTATAATCAAGAATCGAAGAGAAGATTACTCCGCTGTTTCTCGCTCGGACAATAGCATTTAAAGTAATTCAAAGAACCGATAAGTGAAATTCATATTCAATATTTTTAAAACTATCCGATAGTTTGCCGCAAGAAACGGCTTATTTAGAGCATTTTGAGGGAAGCTTTCGACGCACCGTGAACTATCCGATAGTTTTTCGAATTCGATCATGTTTTGTGCATACTTTCTTCTTTATCCGGTTTGAATTGCCGCAAAAAAAGGCGATCTTTAAAAAAGTTTAATATTGACGAAGTTGCTTCTAGAAAAACAAGTATGGAAAATTCGCGCGTGCATACGTTTCACATTCCGGTTTTAGGACTGGCATTTTCCATCGATACTCCGGTTCGCGTAGCACGATTCGGAATAACGTCGGTGATATCGATTGTGGACGATATGCTCATCGAGCACATGCGCAAACAGTACGCCTCGCTCTATGGAGAGCCTTACAAGACCATCACCGTCCGGGAGAACGATTACCGTGCCCGGCGTATTGCCGAATATCTCGATCTCCTTCAACGTATTGTTCAAAAGCAAGTAGAATCGCTCAAGGTTTCTGCATTTGAAGCCGGAAGCGAAATCGTAAAATATTTTACACTGCTTCCGGATCATTCTCCGCTTAAAGCACTCTATAATAAAATGATGACCACCGAAGACGCGGAAAAGAAGAAGGAAATGCAAAGCGAACTCCGCTCTCAGATCGTTGCCGGCGATATCGATGTCAATATTATGACCAAGCTCGACAAGGCGAATATCGGGCCCAATAAGGAATTGCTAGCGGCGGAATTCAACGACGCTCTTGCATCGCTGCGCGGATTTGCACTCAGTGTTCTTTGCTCATCGGTTGTCCTTTCGGCCGGCCTCAACCAGCGTCTTTTTCAATATATCGGACAGCGTCCGGAATTTCTGCCGAATAAAGAAGGAGTGTTTTCAAAAAAAGTTATACTCAAAGTCAGCGACTACCGGTCGGCTTTTGTGCAGGGCAAAATGCTTGCTAAGAAATGCGTATGGATTTCCGAATATCGCATTGAATCCGGTTTGAATTGCGGCGGTCATGTTTTCCCAACGGACGGCCATCTCCTTGGCCCCATTCTCGAGGAATTTCAAAATAATCGTCAGAACCTCCTAACGGAACTTCAGCCGATCTATGCTGCAGCCCTTGCTGAAAAAAAACTTCCTGTGCCTTCTTCTCTTCCGATTCGCATTACAGTACAGGGAGGAATCGGGACGGCTGCCGAAGATATTTTTCTCCGAAACCATTATCACGTGGACGGCACGGGCTGGGGATCGCCGTTTCTGCTCGTTCCGGAAGCAACGAACGTAGACGGACAGACGCGGCGTCTTCTTGCCGATGCAGAAAAAGAAGATTATTACACAAGCGGTGCTTCTCCTCTTGGTGTTCCGTTCAACAATATTCGCGGCAGTTCCAGCGAGATGCAGGCACAAGGACGTTTCCTTAACGGCAACCCCGGAAGCGTTTGTACAAAAAGATTTCTCGTTTCTAATACGGAATTTACGACGGAGCCGATATGCACGGCTTCCCGGCAATATCAGGAACTTAAAATCGCGCAGTTGAAAAATCAAAATCTGCCTCCTGATGTACTGCGTCAAAAACTTGCCGAGGTCGTGGAAAAGGTGTGCCTCTGCGAGGATTTAGCCGCTACGGGTATGATCAACAACCATGAAGGTGCGGAACGGAGTAAACGGGCAGTAGCCGTCTGTCCGGGCCCCAACCTTGCATATTTTTCAAAGATCGCCTCACTTGAAGAGATGGTCGGTCATATTTACGGCCGCGTTCTGCTTTTAAAAGAGATGCATCGTCCCAATATCTTCATCAATGAACTTCAACTCTACATCGATTACATGAAGGACGAACTCCAGAAGCGGCTGGAGAAATGGAACATCAAAGAACAAAAATATTTCGATACATTCCGGAAAAATCTGAAAGAAGGCATTGCACATTACAAGAACCTGATACCGAAATTTGAAGAAACGGATTTCTATCGCGAAACGATGCGCACAGAACTCCTCTCGCTTGAAGAAGAGCTGCTCTCCATCGTTATTCCTTCCGCAGCCTTGTAAAAAAAACGTTCATTTGTGCGTTGTGCGTAGTTGACATTGAAAAAAAAATCGCTCGTTTAGCAACCCCCTCCGAAAAGCTTTCGCGGCAAATCCAATGGGAAATGGTGCAGAGGAGAAAAGCCTATCGTTCAACAATCTTTTTATTCTGAACGATCCCACATCAGCACCGCAGCACTTTAAACCGCGAACGAAGAAACTAAAGACTCATCTTGACACACCTTTCATATTCAAGTACATTGCACAGGAGAATTTTTTTAACGGGTAATCCAATTCTCTTTGCATGAAGAGTTCTCCATTTAAAAAGAAAATAACGATTAAAAAAAACTCTAGAAAAAATATCGATCCAGAATATTAGGAGCGCCAGATAATGAACATATCCCCATCCAATATTCTTCCAAAACTTTTTCCCTCAGTTTTGAAACAGCAGGGAGCTAAAATTCAAGTCTCTCCTCTTCTCATCGAATCTTCGACGAGCGTCGCAGAGCTTCTCCTCGCTCGTTTCGGTACTTCACTCTCAGGTCTTACCAGTGAACAGGCTGTACAACTGATCGAAGAGAACGGTCCGAATGTTATTGCAGGCGAACAGTCACACAGCTGGCTGAGACTGCTTAGAAATGCAGTACTAAATCCGCTTGTCATTCTTCTCTCGGTAATCGGATTTGTGGCATATCTCACACAAGACTATGATACGGCTATAATTATTTCATTGATGGTTCTGCTGGGATTGGTTCTGCGATTCGTGCAGGAATATCGAGCAGATGTTGCTGCCGCCAAACTGAGAGCGATGATTCATATCACGGCAACTGTGGTACGCAATGGCGCCGAGCAAGAAATTCCAGTCTCGGACGTCGTGCCGGGTGATATTGTGAAACTTGCGGCAGGGGATATGATTCCCGCCGATATCCGCATCCTGTCATGCAAAGATCTTTTCATCGTACAAAGCAGCCTGACCGGTGAGTCGCTGCCGGTCGAGAAGTTCGATGCCCCCGCCGATGCTGCAGGTCAGTCGCCGCTGGAGCTTCAAAACCTTTGCTTCCTCGGCACGAGCGTGGAAAGCGGAACTGCAATTGCCATTGTGATTGCTACGGGGTTCAACACCTATCTCGGCAGCATGGCAAAATCAATCACGGAACAGCAGCCGCCGACCAGTTTCGATAAAGGTATACAAAGCTTCACATGGCTCATGATCCGCTTTATGTTTGTAATGGTTCCTCTCGTGTTCCTGATCAACGGCTTCACGAAGGGAAACTGGCATGAAGCTTTTTTCTTTGCACTTGCCGTTGCAGTCGGACTTACGCCGGAGATGCTGCCGATGATTGTCACAGTCTGCCTTTCAAAAGGCGCAATTGCAATGTCGAAGAAAAAAGTGATCATCAAACGGCTGCATTCCATCCAGAACCTGGGCGCCATGGACATCCTGTGTACGGATAAAACCGGGACGCTGACCATCGATCATGTACTCCTTGAGCAGTATTGCGATGTGGTTCGGAAACAAGACGACGAAGTCCTGATGATGGCATATCTGAACAGTCATTTTCAAACAGGCCTGCGCAATATTTTAGACAGGGCGATCCTGCAGCACAATGAGGTGCTCGGTCAAATTCACATTCAACAGCACCGGAAAGTAGATGAAATCCCGTTTGATTTCATGCGCAAGGTTATGTCGGTCGTAGTGGAAACTCCTGACGGCACTTACCGGATGATTACCAAAGGCGCTCCCGAAGAAATCTTCAAACGCTGCACACGTTTCGAACTTGACGGCGACATAGATCCGATTGAGCCGATTCTGATTCAGGATTTAAAAGAAGAATATGAACGTCTAAGCGCTAATGGCTTCCGGGTGCTGGCTCTTGCGTACAAGGACCTTGAAAAGAAAGCGGCTTACACAAAAGAGGATGAGAGCGGCATGATTCTCCACGGGTATCTCGCTTTTCTGGATCCGCCGAAAGAGACGGCCGCGCCGGCCATCAAAGCGCTGCAAGCGCATGGCGTTACCGTAAAGGTTTTAACCGGAGACAACGAACTCGTCACTCACAAAATTTGCCAGGTCGTAGGACTGGATGCCGAGCACATGATGCTCGGAAGCGAGGTGGAACAACTCAGCGACGATGATCTTGCCGTCAGGTCTGAACAAACGACGATCTTCGCACGTCTTTCTCCTGCGCATAAACAGCGCATCGTGCGCGCACTCCGGAGCAAAGGACACACAGTCGGATTTATGGGAGACGGCATCAATGATGCTCCGGCGCTTCGCGCTGCGGATGTCGGCATCTCGGTAGATTCGGCGGTCGATATCGCAAAAGAATCGGCCGATGCGATCCTCCTTGAAAAAAGTCTGATGGTTCTGGAAGAAGGCGTGCTGGAAGGACGCAAGGTGTTCGCAAATATTCTTAAGTATATACGGATGGGAGCAAGCTCGAACTTCGGGAACATGTTTAGCGTCCTCGGCGCGAGCATTTTTCTTCCGTATCTGCCCATGCTGCCGGTTCAGATTCTTACCAACAACTTGCTGTATGATTTCTCGCAGACACCGATCCCGACCGACGAGGTTGACGCCGAGCAGATTGCAAAACCCCGGCCGTGGGCAATCGGCAACCTTACCAGATTCATTCTCTTTATCGGTCCCATCAGTTCAATTTTTGATTATACTACATTTTTTATCATGCTCTACATCTTCGATTGCTGGAATCCCACACATGCATCGCTGTTTCAATCAGGCTGGTTTGTCGAGTCGCTCCTTACGCAAACGCTCATAATTCATGTCATCCGAACAAATAAAATTCCATTTTTACAGAGCCGTGCAAGCTGGCCGTTATTGGCGATGACCGCCGTCGTAATGATAATCGGAATGTGGCTTCCGTTCGCGCCGTTTGCAAGTGCATTGAATCTTACGCCCCTGCCTCCGTTGTTCTGGCCGTTGATAGCTCTTACATTGATCGGCTACATTTTACTGACACAGTTTATCAAACAATGGCTTTTAAAAAAGGCATGGATATGAGATCCTCTCGTTTTCAAATTCCGACATAGTCTTTGCTTTCTATGGAAAATAAAACTACGGAAAGAATAAATTTGAAGGGATTCCCGGCAGTAGAGAAGAGAGGGGTTGAGAATGAATACGGATGAAAACAGAAAAGCGATTTTACACTGTATCGAACTTTATAACAAATGCACGCTTGAATGGGTGGATGCCTGTTATGCAGACAAATTGGAATGGATTGAATTACCCGGACCGGGCAATCCTCTGGGAAGGCACGGTGATTTTGCGTTCTTCCATACTTCTGCAGATCAGTTGTTAAAATTATTTCCCGACCGCAAATTAAGAGTTTTAAAATGCATAGCTGAAAATGATTGCGTCGTATTGGAACAGGAATGGCAAGGCACGGCGGCATTCACAGCTGGTCCTTATACCGCCGGCAGAATTGCAAGACTGAAAGCGGCATCTTTCTTTACACTGGAGAACGGTCTGATAATAAAACAAACCGACTATTGTGTTTCCGGGAAATAATATTTGCGTCTCTAAAATGGAATTATCAACTGATGTTATGTATAGAAATAATAGCGCAGAATAAAGTAAATTTGTTATACCCAGTCCGGCAACCTCGACCGCCAGTTCATGCGACAAATCTGAAATCGTTTTTCAATATTATAGTGAACGAAGATTCTCTTCGGCGCTGACATGACCGGCCCGGACTATTTTCGGGAGAAGCACACGTCCCAGTCAATGGTGAAAGAAAAAACAAACATATGCATCTCGTTCAAAAACAATAACTATATATAAGGAGAAGCGTTATGGATGTAAACATAAATTATTGGGCCGTGCTCGTTGCAGCGCTGGCAAACTACGCTATTGCATCCATCTGGTATGCCGTTCTTTTCGGCAGCCTGTGGAAACGGCTCACCGGTATTCAAGAAATGAAGCCGGATCCGATGAAAATCATTGTAGTATTCATCGGATCATTGCTCATGAGTTATGTCATGGTTCATGCGGTCATTTTTGGAAACGAATATTTAAAAACCGGAGGCGTTTCCGGAGGCATTATGTGCGGCTTTTTTAACTGGCTGGGATTTATAGCTCCGGCAACATTGACTAATGTGATATACGAAAAGAGACCTTGGAAACTTTGGCTTCTTGATAATTCATTCTGGCTCGTTTCGTTGCTCGTCATGGGAGCGATTCTATCCGCCTGGCAATAATTTCATAGATGTACGTCACTGTTGCATTGGTTAAAAACATTTCTCACTCCCGGGACTGGTCCAGGGAGTGAGATTTAAGAATACATTATAGGCTTTTGCAGTGCCGCAGATTTTTAATATATTGAATAAAAAAGGTGTAACTGAAAATGAAGTACAGAAGATTTGGAAAAACGGATATTCAGCTACCGGCAATCGGTTTGGGTTGCATGGGAATGAGCCATGCCTATGGCGATCCCGACGATACGGAATCCATCGCTGCTCTGGAAACGGCGCTGGAAGTGGGCGTAACTTTTTGGGATACGGCAGACATTTATGGAAACGGAAAAAATGAAGAATTAATTTCCAGGGTGCTCAAACCGAATCGCGATAAAATATTTATCGCTACCAAATTCGGTTATCGCACGGATGGAGAGATGGGGAACGGATTCGACGCATCGCCGGAGTACATGAGAACTGCAATTGAAAGAAGTTTGGCGCGGCTCAAGACAGACGTTATCGATTTATACTATGCCCATCGCATCGATCCCAATGTTCCCGTCGAAGAAACGGTCGGTGCAATGGCCGGCTTAGTCAAAGAAGGAAAGGTTCGCTATATTGGATTATCGGAAGTCTCAGTCCGCTCTTTGCGAAAAGCGCATGCCGTGCATCCCATCAGCGCCTTGCAAAGCGAGTACTCTCTCTTGACACGAGATGCGGAGAAAGAAATAATTCCGGCATGCAAAGAATTGGGAGTATCGTTCATTCCTTTCAGCCCGCTGGCAAGAGGGCTTATGACAAATACGCTGGACATAGCACAATTAAAAGAAAACGATTTCCGGAAAGCCCTGCCCCGTTACCAGCAGCAGCATGCCGGGAACAATACCCGTCTGGCACAAGAGTTCGCCCTCCTTGCACGGAAAAAATCATGCACTCCCGCACAGCTTGCGCTTGCCTGGGTATTGAACCGGGGCGAACATATTATACCGATTCCGGGCACCAAGAAAAGAAAATATTTACTGGAAAACGTGCGCGCAATTGATATCGTATTAAGCGATCCTGATTCAGCGGAAATAGAATCACTGCTTTTAAAGTATCCGGATACGGGAGACCGCTATAATGAAAGTTCCGGTAAACTTGTAGACAAAAGTTAATCGATTTATTTCATGGCTGCGCGCTCATGCGTTCTAAAAATTCATAGCGATCCCTATGCTTATCCGGAATCGCGCCGGGATTGGATCCTCCCAGATGCATCACCTGATAACCTGCACTGCTGTTATACACGGGCCACGTCGGTAAACCAGGACCATTCGGGTCCCCTGTCTTTGCGAAGTTCGTCCAGTAGGAAGCCATCAATTCCGACACCTGCTCATCCTCCGGCCGCCACGGCAGGTTCCTTGATGAAAGCACTCTGAAGACAAATTCTATTTCCCATGCGTGCGACGCTTTCGGTTCCGTGCCCGGCGCTGCATCTGCGGGTAATGGAAGAGTCTGATCGAATTCATAACGGAAAACCGGAGATCCGCCGGTCTTGACTTGCATATCGAGCCATTTCCAAGTTGCATACGCGATAAAATTATCTCCGGCAAAATCCGCCGCCGCACGCTTTGCCTCCGCATCTGTCGACGCGGAATAGACTTTCAGAAATGTATCAGCATTGCCGCCAAATTGCGCCTTTGCACGCGCTACATAATTGGCAACTGTCGGTTCATCGCCTGCGAAGAAGGACTGGTAGCTGCCTTCATCTTTATTCCAGCCGGCTAAAAGCGGAACGTGGCTTTGCTTGCCTGCTTCGTAGATAGAACGACAGTCAGCCGGTAAGAAATATCCATCGATGTCCTGCGAGAAAGATCCCTGAGGCGCTTTTAAAGCCGCGTCGAGTATTTTTTGAGCAGGCATAGCCCGCAGCGCTTCGAGAGATGTTATTGCAAATGCCGATTGTGCAAATTCAATTCCTGTCTTTTCGGCTTCAGCGCGTGACTTCATTGAACGAGTGAGACCGAAGAATGCACCGCTCTCGCCGATTGCTCGATTGAAAAGGCCTTTCGTCAAAGGCGATGACATTAAAGCGCTCACCGACAATGACCCGGCCGACTCGCCGAAAATCGTAATATTATCGGAATCGCCGCCGAACACGGCGATGTTCTTTTTAACCCATTCGAGCGCCGCCACTTGATCTAAAAGTCCGTAGTTACCCGATGCATTATGTTCAGATTCTTTGGTAAGTTCGGGGTGCGCAAAGAAACCGAACACACCCATCCGGTAATTGAAGCTGACGACGATGACGCCTTTCTTGGATAGGTTTCCCCCGTCCTGGCGCGGTTCGGAAGATGAACCTGCTACGAATCCTCCTCCGTGGATCCAGACCATGACCGGAAGCTTGCCCTGATGATTTTCCGGCATCCATAAGTTAAGATACAGGCAGTCTTCGCTGGGCCCTTCGTCTTTGAAAACCATATCGCTGAAGATGCGTCCCTGCATAGCACGCTTCGGATAGTCGACAGTCCTCAAAACGCCTGACCATGGTATAACAGGCTGCGGCGCTTTCCAGCGCAGGGGACCAACCGGCGGCGCAGCATACGGGATGCCTTTGAATGTGCGCACTTTCCCGTCCGGACTGACGACGCCTTCCACTACGCCGTCTACTGTACGCACCTGAACAGAGCGCAGTTCCTGCGCGTGCAGTGCATTCATCAAGTACAAAAACAATACAATCGTCGTCCATTTCTGCCGATAGATACTCATAATTTCACCTTTTATGTTTTGAATGTCCTGGTGCTTCAGATTATCCGATACTCATTCACGCGGAGTCATAGTCGGGAAAATTTACAAATAAAACAATAAGACGAGTGCCGAAGAAGCCGCAAAGAAAGCTCAGCTTCCTTTCCACCTTGACATCCATCGTCTCTTCGATTATATTTCATTCGTGAATTGCTTTATTGGGCGGAGCAGTTCCTCATTCCCTAAAATATCCATAAAAAGAGAGATAAAAGGACAGTTCATTCTATGGAAACACAAATATACACAGCAGACAAAGATGATTTTAAAAATGTTTACCCGCTCTTTGAACAGCTCTGGCCTCATAAAATTCTAAATAAAGCAGAACTGCAAAAAGTTTTTTCCCGGGGAATTGAATCCGGAACAGATCGATTGTTTTGCGCTCGAATGAATAATACAATCGTCGGATTCTGCGCTTATGCGGTTGTTAACAACCTCTGGCAGGAAGGATATATTTCATATATCTATGCATTGGTTGTCGATGAAAAATATCGGGGCAGCGGTATCGGAACGATGCTAATGAATAAAGTGATAGAAGAATCGAAAGCATCGGGATATAAAAGAGTGGAATTGGATTCCGGCTTTCCAAGAGTCAATGCGCACAAGTTTTATGAAAAACTTGGCTTTGAAAAAAGAGCATATCTGTTTTCAATGCATATGCAGTAGCTCGCTCTCCTTTCAAGTTTTCGCTGCGATTTTCCTTAGCCCCTATGGGCGAGCCAGGGTCAGGATATCCCGCGACGACCCGTCGCGGCTACAATAACCGACTCTCTTGTTTGTTCCTATCTGAACCAAATCAGTGCAATCTGTGTAATCAAAGCGGAATCTGTCATCTGCGCCAAATCAGTAGCCGGAGGTCCAAAAATGTCATCCCGTGATAACGGGATTCAATATTATCTAAAATCACAATTTGTTTAATCTGTGATAATCTACAATCTGCTTCCTATCTGTGTAATCATACTTTGCTCATCGCTTCTAATTTTTTCTTGCCGTAGGCAATACGCGTGATCGTTACAAACAACACCGGTACCGCGAATATCGCCAGCATTGTTGCCGCCAGCATTCCGCCGAAAACCGTCCAGCCGATCGTTGATCTCGCTTGCGCCCCTGCACCGGTTGCAAACGCCAACGGCGCCACACCCAGAATAAATGCCATCGATGTCATAAGAATGGGACGCAGTCGCAATGTGACAGCTTCGATGGTTGCAGGAACAAGGGGCATCCCTTTATCGACGCGCTGTTTTGCAAACTCTACTATAAGAATGGCGTTCTTTGCCGCCAGTCCGATTAATGTGACTAATCCGATCTGAGCATACACATTATTGCTGAGTCCCGGCAGGAATGTGAGCGTAAGAATAGCGCCGAATGCACCGATAGGTACTGCGAACAGGACGGAGAACGGTACCGACCAACTCTCATAAAGCGCTGTGAGAAACAAAAAGACAAATACAATGGACAAAGCAAAAATCGCCGTTGTGCTGCTGCCCGCATTGATTTCTTCCCTGCTGAGACCGGAAAATTCATAGCCGTAGCCGGCAGGCAAAACACTTGCCGCCACCTCCCTCAGAGCCGCTATAGCCTGTCCGCTGCTGTACCCCGGAGCTGCATTCCCGTTTATTTCCGTAGCCCGGAAAAGATTATAATGCGAAATGAGCGGTGCGTTTTCAACGACTTTAGATGTGGTGATCGAACTTAAAGGAATCATCTCGCCTGATGCATTCTTGACATAATACTTGGAGAGGCTTTCAATATCCGTGCGGTAGGATGTATCGGCCTGGGCAACAACGTGAAAATTCCTGCTGTAAATTGTAAAGTCGTTGACATACCGGCTGCCGAGAAATGTTTGCAGCGTGGAGAATACATTGGCAATTGAAAGACCCAGTTTCTTGCATTTTTCTCTGTCTACATCCACTTCATATCCCGGCGTGCGTGCCGTGAAGAAAGAAAACACCCGGCTCAGTTCCGGCCGTTTATTGGCTGCGGCAACAAAGGACTGTACGACGTTTTCAAATTGCTTGATGTCGTCCGTGCTTTCATGCTGTTCCAATTCAAAAGAGAATCCGCCCGTGGCTCCCAATCCCGGTATCGCCGGCGGCGAAATGACGACTACGTTTGCGCCTTCGATGGATGCAAACTTTCGCTGCAGGGTTGCAATGAGCGAGCTTAGTTGAAGCGACTTATCTGTCCTTTCATCCCACGGTTTCAATTGTACAAAGATCGTGCCGCTGTTTGATTTGGTCGCGAATGTTACGACATTCAGGCCTCCGAGTGCAGCATAGTGAGCGATGCCGGGGGTTTGTTTTAAAATCTCCATCGTGGAATTCAGCACGTCTAACGTTCTGGCCGTGGACGATGCTTCCGGCAATTCAAACGTTACATAGACGCGTCCTTCGTCTTCCGTGGGAATAAATCCCGTCGGTTTATTTTTGAAGAGCAGAACGGTCCCCGCGTAAAGACAGATGAGCATGATAAGAACATAAGGAGCGGCGTCGATGCACTTCTTGACTCCCGCTGCATACGAACCGGTGGTTCTCCGGAACCACTCATTAAACTTGAAAAATAATTTCCTCAAACCTTTCGATTTCCCCGTCATCTGTGTCGGCTTCAAAAATAAAGTGCACAGCGCCGGTGTCAGCGATAAAGCAACGAAAGCGGAGATCAAAACGGAAACTGCAATCGTAATGGCAAACTGCTGGTAGAGTTTTCCGACTATGCCCGGCATAAAACTTACGGGCACAAATACGGCCGCCAGTATCAGCGCAATCGCGACGACGGGACCGGAAATTTCTTTCATAGCTTTGGATGTCGCTTCGAGTGATGATAATCCCTCACGGTCAATATAATGCTGCACTGCCTCCACCACTATAATTGCATCGTCCACTACAATTCCGATAGCCAGTACAAACCCGAACATGGTCAGCGTGTTGATAGTAAAACCGAGCGGAATAAAGAACGCGAATGTGCCGATGAGAGAAACCGGAATTGCGAGAACCGGAATGAGCGTTGCGCGTCCGCTTTGCAGGAACAGGAAGACAACCAGAACGACAAGTCCGAGAGCTTCAAGCAGGGTTGTTATGACTTCGTCGATCGATACTTTTACGACGGAGACCGATTCGAAAGGCACAATATAATCGATATCTTTAGGAAACGATTGTTTCAATTGATCCATGGTGTTGTAAATGCCTTTTGCAACATCCAGCGCATTGCTCCCCGGCGCCTGAAAGATGAGCAGATAGGATGCCCGCCGGCCGTCCACAAACGAATTATTCGCGTAGCTGAATTTCCCCAGTTGAATGCGGGCAACATCCTTTAAATGAACGACAGAACCCTCCTGTGTGTTTGCACGGACGATCATTTCGCCGAACTGTTCTTCCGAATTCAACCGGCTGTTCGTAAAAACAGTGTACTCGAATGCCTGATTCGATTTTTGCGGCGGAGCGCCCACTGCCCCCGCAGCGATCTGAAGATTTTGTTCGGTTAATGCGTTCGTGACGTCATCTGCGGTAAGGCCGAGCTGTGCAAGTTTATCGGGCTCCAGCCACACACGCATGCTGAAATCATCCGCGCGTGTAAGTATATCGCCGACCCCGCTGACGCGCAACAATGCGTCCCGTACAAAAATGTTGGTATAGTTGTCTACAAATGTAACGCTGTGCGTGCCCTGAGGAGAGTACATTGCAACAAGAAGTAAAATGCTCGATGTCCGTTTTCTCGTAACCAATCCCAGCCGTTTGACGTCGTCGGGCAAAAGCGGCGTTGCAATGCTTACTCTGTTTTGAACATCGAGAGCGGCAATGTTCGGATCGGTACCGACATTCAAGATGACATTGATGGATGTCCGGCCGTCGCTGGTGCTGTTTCCCTGCATATACGCCATGCCTGGAGTTCCGTTCACCTGTGACTCGATAGGAGTTGTCACGGTTTGTTCAACCGTCTGCGCATCGGCGCCGTTGAAAACTCCCGATATCTGGACGGTCGGAGGCGAAATATCGGGGTACTGGCTGATTGGTAATTTGATAATCGCCAGCACGCCTACCAGAACGATAATAATCGATATGACAATGGCCGTGATAGGCCTATGAATAAAAAGATTTGCTATCATTATGTATCCGGAGAATTCTGATTTACTGCGCTATAGCGGTGCCCGGCTTTGTGCCGTCGGCAATCACAACGACCGAGGTATTATCTCTTAATTTTTGAATTCCCTCCGTTACGATTCTATCGCCGGGCTGCAGTCCGTCTTTCACTACTACCATATCGTTGATCGTCATGCCGAGGGCGATTCTCACCTGCGATACGGTGCTGCCGTTGAGCTTAAAGACAAAGTATTCACCCATCTGTTCCATCACAGCTTTATACGGAACCAGAAGCGTATTGAGAACTCCTCCTGCCTTGATGCGCAGATTGCACGTCAGACCCGGTTTTAAGATATTGTTTGCATTCGGGAAAATCACGCGTACACGGATGGACCCGGTCTGCGGATCGACAGCGCGGTCTAAAAGAATCAGCCGCCGGGGAAAGGATAGATGGATCCGTCGGGAAGCACCATTGTAAAAATGGAATCCTGATCTTTTGGATTTTTTTGGAGCAGTGTTACGAACCGATTGATCTGCTTTTCATCCACGGCGCAATCGACGCCCATAGGGTCGTCCGAGGAAACAGTGTTCAACAAAGTTTGACCTGCAGTCACTGCCGATCCCAATTTGACCGAGGAAATCCCGATAGTGCCGTCGAACGGCGCATAGAAAATCGAATAGCGCAAATTAGTCTGCACGCTTTTAACGTTTGCCTCTGCCGCCGCAACCTGCATTTTGGCCGACCGCAAATCAGTTTTCGCATGGTCGACGGTCTGCCGGGCAACGGCATCTTGTTTTGCCAGATCGTCGTACCTGTCCGCATCTTCCTGTGCTTTGGCAAGATTGGCCCTCGCAACATTCAAATTAGCCAGCGCCTGATCGTATACAGCTTTGTACTGCTGCTGATCGATTGTATAAAGCTTGGCTCCTTTGGAAACATGCTGTCCATCCGTAAAAAAAATGCCTGTAATATATCCCGATACTTCCGGCCTGATATCTACCTGATTCAATGCCGTGACGGAAGCCGGATACTCATCAAAGTATGCAGTTTTCCCGGCCGTCAATTGATATGCGGTAACGGGTACCGCCGCCGGCATTTTTTGTTCGGAACCTTTTGCGCCGTTGCAAGCTTCCAAAAGAACGGCAGCGAGAGCTGCCAGACCGACTACAAAGTAATTTTTTTTCATTTGAATATTTCCGATTTAATAATGTATAATTCCCAATGCTTTTTGCACATCCAACTTGCTGCTCAAGACTTGATACAATGCAGAGGTGTAATTGACCTGCGTTTCTCTGAGTTCCGATTCTGCAGTGATGACTTCCAGATACGTTTTTGTACCGGCTTTGTATTGAAGCTGGATCGTATGATACACATCTTTTGCAAGTTCCTGATTTTCTTTCAAGACAGCATAGGTGTTCAGGTTGCTTTTGTAAGCTGCCGTTGCCTGCGCATACTCGGCGGTGACGGAGTTCTGCAGCAAAAGAAAATCGTCGTCGATACGCTGCGATTCTAATTTCGCCCGCTGGATTTCCTCCATGCGCTTGCCGCCCTCGAAAATCGGGAAGGACAGCTGCAGCCCGAACAGCGAACTTGGATAATTTTGATCGTAGACACGGGTCAGGACATCCGCCTGGTAATTAAAAGCATAATTGGCGTACACACTGAGAGAAGGTAAAAAACTCCATTTCTCATAGGCAACATCGGTCTCCAGCAAGCGTTTCTGTGTCTGCAATGCCTGGTACTCGATCCTGTTTTCAACATTCAGAATCTGACTCGTATCGAAAAATGCCTCTCGCTCCATTTGTGTACTGTCGTATTCTAAGTGCAGTTCCGTATCCATGGGACAGCCCATTTGATCTTTAAGAAAGACGTAACGCGCTTTCAACAATTCCACATTTTGTACTTTTTCCTGGAGCGCGTTGTTCAGCAGGATCATCGCTCTCTTGTAGTCGATGTTATCAACGACTCCGCCATGGTACTGTTCATAAGCATCTTTCAAACTTTGCCGCAGACGAACGATATCTTCGTCTAACAGCGCGATTTGCTGCTGCGTTTCCAGGACGGCATAATAGGCTTTGCTCACCAATACCACGACATCTATTTTTTGAGTGATGGTTTGCTCCCTTGCGCGGCGCCGTACGTCGGAAGCGCTGCTGCTCGCCAGCAAAACATCTCTATTAAAAAGGGTCTGGGTCAAAGACAACTGACCTGTGGAAGTATTCGGCAAATTCACCGAGAAAGGATTTCCGCCAACGATAGATATGGGCACTTGAGGAAAATGCACGATATTGTAGCTAAAATTCAACTGCGGATACCAATCCGCCAGTTTGCTTTGAATTGTTCGATCTGTTATCTCTTCATCAAGAGAAGATTGGTGAACTGCCGGCTGATGCATAAGCGCATAGTAGACGAAATTTTGCAGGGAACCACTCTGCAGGAGCGAGTCCGATACGCTTTGGGGCTGTACAGCCGGCGCAAAACGTATAAGAAGCCAAAATAAGCATAATGTTCTTCTCATATTCTCTATATATTTCTTCTATCCTTACTTATTGAACAAGACATCGAAGCAAGAGGTTTCACAAGAAAGGGATGAAAAACGTTTATTCCATAGGCAGCCGGCAGCCTCAAGATTTTCTGCCGTATAAGGGCAAAAGCTTGAATAAATCCGGGAATTATTGCAATTTCAAATAGGCGATGAAAAAAATTCATGATTTTTTAGAAAACGCATCCAGCCTGCTTCGGGAAGACGGGCGCATAACTGCGCTTTGTGCCGGAGGCTCATGGATGACGAATGAGCTGGATGAGTTTTCCGATTTGGATTTGGTTCTCATCACAAAAAACAAAATTTCCGATTCAAAAGAAGCCGAAGAAACAAGCATGTTCTATTTGGATAGCATCGCAATAAAAAATCATCGGAGACATCGATGATAATCTATCCATTTATAATCTGAGAAATCTGCAATCTGCGCTAAATCAGTGAAATCTGCGCGATCATTTGTGTAATCCGCCATCTGCGTAAAATCAGTGAAATCTGCGCAATCAAATCGCAATCACAGCGCAATCAAACACTTGACAAAAACGTATATTTATTGCATCTTCAATTGAGGGTCAACTGAATGCGGGAGGAATTCATATTGTACAACTTCCTGCCGAATTTTCAATTCTCTGACATTCACAAAAGCCTTTATAAAACATAATCCCTCTGTAGTCCCGGAAACATCGAAGATGTTTTCGGGATGCTTGCGGAAGGACCGGAGTTTAAAAGGAGAAAAAACCATGGAAGAAACTATACTTTCACCCTTATTATTCTTCGAATTAATTGTCGGTGGAATAATTATATTAATTCTTTTCAGCGGAATACGCATCATTCGTCCGACACATCGCGGACTTATCGAGCGTCTGGGCAAATACCATAAATATGCCGGTCCGGGCTTTCATTGGATCATTCCGATGATCGATCACATGTATCAACTCAACACCACGGAACAAATGATAGATGCAGAACCGCAGGAGATTATCACGAACGACAATCTCAACGCGATGGTCGATGCACAGATTTATTATAGAGTGAAACCGGATGAGGAAAGCGTAAAAAGTTCGCAGTACAATGTCAACAACGTCAATTCGCAAATCGTCAATCTTGCAAGAACGACGCTCCGGAATATCATCGGTACGATGACTCTCAAGTCCGCAAACAGCGAGCGGGGAAAGATCAACGATGAGCTTTATACAATTCTTATAAAGGAAACAGCGTCGTGGGGAATCGATATCGTACGTGCGGAGCTCAAGGAAATCGATCCGCCTAAAGATGTTCAGGACACCATGAACAAGATCGTCAAAGCGGAGAACGAAAAGATTGCAGCTATCGACTTTGCGACGGCGGCGGAAACGACTGCAGACGGTAAAAAACGTGCAGCTATCAAGGAAGCGGAAGGCATCAAGCAGGCAAAAATCCTCGAAGCCGAAGGCGAAGCGGAAGCCATACACTTAGTCAACGATGCGGCAAACAAATACTTCGTCGGCAATGCGCAGCTTCTCAAACGGCTCGATACAGTGCAAAATTCTCTTGAAAAAAATTCAAAGATCGTCATCTCAGGAGACTCGGAATTGGTAAATATAATCGGTGACCTTGCGGGAGTCGTACCAATTAAAGATCCGTCCGCTAAACCAAAGGCATCAGCATAAGTCAGGCCATTTGAAGCGGATAAACTTGAAATACGATTGTTGATTTATTTACCAAGATAATAAATTACATTTTTTCTTGAGAGGTATACTATGTCCACAGAACTTTCTCTCATTTTTTTAATTATCGGCATACTTTTGTTTTTTTCAATTGTCGTTCGCTTCATCCAGCATTGGCAATGGAAAATCAGCGGGTTGAAACGAATCATCGGCACAAACAATGCGGCGGCGGGATTAGAATTTGCCGGCTTTCTTTTTGGTGTATTCATCATTATAAGTTCGGTCCTTAATGGAATTTCTCTCCATAAAAATCAGATGCTCAATCTTATGGAAACCGGATCGGCTTCCTTGTGGTCGTTTGCAATTACTATCGAATGCTACGGAATGGTCGGAGTTCTTGTACTGCTTTTCCTTGGACAACTTGGCATGCATCTGCTTTTGCATCTGAACATAAAGGCCGCTGTTCGGTCCAATAATATAGCCGCTGCGGTTAAAGAGTAGTTTTCCTATTTACAGTCAACAATTCACAATTTACCATTCATCATTCACATTTTCTTGACATTCTTCCAGGAAATGGTTAAATAAAGATTGAAGGTAAGACTCGCCTGGACTTTATCAAGGCGGGTAAATGAATTCGGGCGGAGGTTATGGGATGGGTTCTCTTCGAATTCAATTCATATATACTCTGACGACAACGCCTATGATATTGGAGAATTTGACAATGCTATTATAGCATCTAATTTGGCAAGGGATGACATAAAATCTGCCTCCAATCTTATTTCACAACTCAAGCAGCTTGATCGGGGATGGGGATTTAAACTCGAAATGCTCATGAAGAGACTGAAGTAATTTTCAAATGATCAAATATATTTTCTTATGGTCAGCATGGCGCAATGCTTCGCGACATAGGCCGCTGCCTTGTCCGACATGGCTCCGCTGGCAGGAAACAAAACCATACTATGATACAACGACAAAAATACAATCATTTTGCGAATAGAATGAAAACTCAAAAGATTAAAACACTCCTGCCTCAAGAACGAATCGAACGATCTATTATACTTCTGAGGGGACAAAAGGTGATGCTCGACAAAGATCTTGCATTGCTCTATGGAGTAGAAACTATGGATCTTAATAAAGCTGTCCGTCGAAATCGTGATCGCTTCCCAACAGATTTTATGTTCCAGCTTACCCTGGAGGAATACAAAAACTTGATGTTCCAAATTGGAACATCAAGACAGAAGATCGGATTTTAGTTTGATATTCCAACGTTCAGGAATATCCGTCTCGATTCGGAAATCGGCTGGAACGCGACATTGCGGCAAATAAATGAGTAAAGATAAAATTATTAAAGAAAAATGAAGTTTCATTCCTAAATCCGAGGACACAAAAAAGTGAATTCATTGACAAACCAAAACTTTACCGAAATCTCAAAACGCTACCGCGAAACATCCATTATTCAAAATTCCGTGGCGGATATATTATTCGCTCTGTTGGATATTAAAGACAGGGAAAGTGTTCTGGATGTCGGTTGCGGAACCGGGAATCTGACGAAGAAAATTCTTGATAAATCGCACGGATATGTTGTCGGCATCGATCCATCGCAAGGGATGATCAACGAATCATCGAAGCTTTATAAAGATGGAATAAATTTTCAATTAGGCTCTGCCGAAAGTATTCCTTTTGAAAATATATTCGACGTCATTTTCTGTAATTCTGCTTTTCAATGGGTGACCGATGCACAGAAGGCGGTTCGGAATTTTTATAAGGCGTTAAAATCAGATGGAAGGATTGGAATTCAGGCTCCCGCCAAACAAGATTATTGCCCTAATTTTGTTCTGGCCGTTGATGCACTAAAGAAGCATGAGACGTTGGGACGGACATTTAAACATTTCACAAGTCCGTGGTTTTTCTTAAACAGTTCTGCAGAATACACCAGTCTCTTTCAGCAGCAGGGCTTCAAAGTTCCGTTTTGTGAGATACAAACCATCGAAACACTTCATACTCCGGAGGAAGTTTTTAAGATCTTTGCCTCCGGTGCGATAGCCGGATATTTGAACAAAGCCTATTACGAATGCGAAATTTCGGATGATTATATACGCGATTTCCAGAATTTTATCCGGCTTGAATTTGAAAGGCAAACGCATGACGATGGAAGGGTCAGTCTTGTTTTCAATAGGATATTTCTGATAGGCGTAAAGGAATAAACACGGCAATTAATAATCCCAAGCAGACGGAACGCTTTTTTCAAAGTCCCTCTGCCCCCACCTTGGAAAGGTGTCCTAAAAACACATCGTATTTCCTAAGAAATTCATGTTTTTTTTGACCACCTTGGAAAGGTCCCCCTCATTGAATTAAGATGTCCATCTGCGAGATGGACTCTGCATTGACAACGTGGCTTCCCCGTAGTGTCCGGCATATTGCTAGATCAAGAGGAATTTAAAACCGGGGAAAAAATATGTATTTTTAAATAGTTGAGATACAAAACTTCTATATTTTGACATCACAAATTGCAATATCAAACCAGAAGGATCATACCATGACGGACATTATTACAATTCTTTTTAATGATTTCGAAACATTGGATGTTTTCGGCCCGATCGAAATATTGGGCCGAATGCCGCAGCATTTTAATCCGGAATTCTATTCTTTCGACGGAGGCATCGTCGCAAGTTCCCAGAGAGTGGTGACAGCAACGAAAGCATTTTCCGAAATGCATTCCGAATCATACATTCTGCTTATTCCCGGCGGAATAGGAACAAGAAACTTGATAAATGATGCCCGATTTATCGACAATATTACCCAATTCGCCAGGAATGCGGAATTCATACTGACGGTCTGCACCGGCTCTATTCTTTTTTCAAAGACTGGTTTGCTAGACGGGAAAAAGGCAACCTCCAACAAGCAGGTGTACGCATGGACAGGAAAAGAATCCCCGAAGGTTCAATGGGTAAAAAAAGCCCGATGGATTAAAGACGGCAATATCTATACAAGTTCCGGGGTCAGTGCAGGAATTGATATGACTTTGGGTTTCATATCAGATATCATCGGATATGAAACGGCAAAGCAGCAAAGCATTGAAATTGAATACAACTGGAATGAAAATCCCGAATGTGATCCATTTGCAGAATTATATTGATTGAAACGCACACAAAGCAGCTATCGCGGCTGTTTCAGTACCGAAGGCGCCGGACTCCCAGCGAGACAGGAATAAATCCCGCCTCTACGGCTTTTTGAATTTCCCCTTCCGAAAATCCTCCTTCGGGCCCAATGGCGATCAAAATATTTCTTAATGCCGTTCCATTGGCAAGAACGGAATGCAGCGTTTTAACTGCTTCCGTTTGTTCATGCGGAATGCAAGCAAGTTCATAATCGCTCTTTGTTTTCAACAGTTCGTCAAACTTTACAGCCGGTGTAATTTCCGGCAAACGGCTTCTTCCGCATTGTTTCATTGCTGCAAGAGCTATTTTGTGCAGCCTTTCCTGTTTGTCCCGGCGGGAAATAGTTCTTTCAGATATTAGCGGTATGAAACGGTGAACACCAAGTTCGGTCGCTTTTTCAATGAGAAAATCGAATCGCCCTGGATTCTTCAGCGGCGAAACTGCAAGCGTTACCGCAGTTTTCATTTCGTTGTATTCTTGGAATACCGCTTCAATACGGCAAAGGGCCGTTGCAGAACCTATCTGTTCGATTACAGTCTCGAACATGCGGCCATTGCCATCCGTTATGAAAACGAACTCGCCTTCTTTTTTGCGCAGAACACGCGCAAGATGCTTCGATTCGTCTCCGCGGAGTGTGATTTCGCGTTGGTTGATATCGTTCGATTGTGCGTAGAAGTATTCCATAATTTTACGGCTGACATTAGAGATCATCTGCGGTCACCGCCCGCGGCTGCAGATTCCAGATATAAATTATGATTATGAGGTTTTTTTGTCAAAACGATGTATCAAAATCAATATATGTCTGCGCCTCGCCTCGATTGTTAATTGCTGCTTCAGTTCGAATGGTGAATCCGTACGGAAGAAGGAAATGTATTCCTGCGCCATATCCGGAATATATCGGCTGCTGATTGAGAACCTGATTGCGATACCATGTCGTTCCTGCATCTGCGAAAATGCTGAAATATATTCCGTAGCGCAGGCGGCGAAATCCCGGAAGAGCAATGTAATCGGCATCGTAATATTGCGGGCTAAGCAGCGGTAAACGCAATTCCATTGTTCCGCCCAGCCGGTCTTCTCCCTCGAATATCGTATTGAAATATCCTCGTATTCGATCGGAGTATCCGAAGAAAAAATGCTGGTACGGCGGAATCAATCCTCCCCATTCAAAAGATCCGAGCGCCCGGAAACCGATGCCTCCCTTTTCACCGATTCCGATAAAATGTTTAATATCGAATGTCGAGGCGACAGTATTGACGGCATTATCGCCGTATCCGTATTTTACAAAAGAAAGCGCAATCAGCGTTCCCCGCGTTGCATATTCGATGTCATTGCGCGTGTCGTATCGATACACGAAGACCAGATCGGGAAAAGCATCGCGGCCCGATGCCGTGACAGTAGCTCCAGACAATGCATCATTCACCAGCCAGACCTGATATTCGGCTGAAGCGTAAAATGTCTGATCGTAACCGAATCGTTTTCCTATCGTTTCGCTGACATCAAAATTGTTATTGAGATATTCCCCATAGCTCGGACTCAAATTATGAACCTTCTGTTCAATGATGGACGAGGAAAAATAAATATCGTCATCCGACGTCAGCTTTGGATTTTGATACGTAAGACCAATCCATCGATCGTACCCGAAAGCAATTTGAGCCAGGATTTTTTCATTGGCTCCTCTGAAATTATTGTCGAGGGCGCTGACACCGTAATACAATTTCGAAAGATCGTGGTATTTCATTCCAAGTACGGGATATGGCAATAAATACCACCGTTCGGAAACGGTAACGAAGACTGTCGCCTGCCTGTCCTCGACGGAATACTCGATATCGACCTTATTGAACAAACCGAGATTATATATCCGATCCTTATCCCGCTTTATGATTTCCTGCCGGAGCGTATCCCCTGCATGAAGCTTCATCTCCCGCCGAATGACATATTCCTTGGTTATGTCGTTGCCCGAAATTCGAATTTCTTTCACGACAAAAAGGGAATCGTCAACATTCTGCGCACAGAGAGAGACAAGAGGCATCCCCAGCAGAAAGAAAATAATTTTTTGGAGTTTCAATTTTAATTTCTCAGATCGTCAGTACTTTTTCAATTGGGGAATATGTTCAAAATCTTGTATTCGTGTTTAATAATGCCTTTCGCAGTTCCCCAAACATCGTGGATGTTCTCGGGAATACAGAATAGAAACATATACTCATACTTTCATTAATCTTGTATATTCTATCGCAATGCATCGATCCATGACAACAGAAAGACCCTCGCACTCTGCCTTTTGAGCGGCCTCTTCATTAATAACTCCCAATTGCATCCAAACGGTCTTTGCGTGAATAGCAATAGCATCATCGACGATTTCCCCGACTGCATCAGAAATACGAAAAATATCGATGATATCTATCGGCTGTCCAATGGAACGAAGATCGGGATAGCATTTTTCCCCTTCGATTTCTACATAGTTCGGATTGACCGGAATAATGGTATACCCCTTAGAAAGAAGAAATTGCCCGATACGATAGCTGTCCCGGTACGGTTTCTTCGATGCACCGACAAGAGCGATGACTTTTGCGTCAATCAATATTCTACGGATCACAGCATCGTCTTCAATAGGCATGTTTGACCTTTAGTCTGACAGCGTGTCGCAGTCCAACACAATGTCGGATTCTATACTGATTATAATCTCTCGTTGCTCAACTGCGAGTCGGACTCTGCTGCATACATCTCTATTGGAGGACAGGTGCAAACCACATTCCTATCGCCGTATGTATTATTCAGACGTCCGACCGGCGGCCAGTATTTTTGTTTTTTCAATCCCGGAACAGGATAGGCTGCCTGGAGGCGCGAATACGAATGCGGCCAGACGTCGCATGAAACTGCAGCAGCCGTGTGCGGCGCATTCTTGAGCGGATTGTCGGTTTTATCTGAAACGCCATCGATAATATCCTGAATCTCTCTTCGAATAATAGTTAAAGCATCGACAAATCGATCGAGTTCAGCCTTCGGTTCGCTCTCGGTGGGTTCGATCATTAATGTGCCGGCAACTGGAAAAGAAACAGTCGGTGCATGAAATCCGAAATCCATCAAGCGCTTTGCAATATCTTCCACGTCAACACCCGATGCATCTTTAAGCGGCTTCATATTAAGAATGAATTCATGGGCAACACGGTTCTTCTCGCCTTTATACAGCACGGGATACAATTTTTCCAATTTCGATTTCAAATAATTCGCATTGAGAATGGCAAAACGCGTGGCTTCTCTTAGACCGGCAGTACCGAGCATTTTGCAATATACATAGGAGATGAGCAAAATGCTTGCACTTCCCCACGGAGCGGAGGAAACGGCATGAATTGATTTCTTGCCGCCCAGCGGTATTACCGAATGCCCCGGCAAATATTCCGCAAGATGCCTTGCAACGCATATAGGGCCGACGCCGGGACCGCCGCCGCCATGCGGTATTGCAAATGTTTTATGAAGATTAACGTGACAGACATCCGCACCTATCGATCCCGGGCTTGTCAGCCCGACCTGCGCGTTGAGGTTCGCTCCATCCATATAAACAAGTCCGCCGCCGCTGTGAATGATCTCACAAATTTCTTTGATGCGTTCTTCAAAAACGCCGTGTGTCGATGGGTAGGTTACCATCAGTGCGGCAAGCGTGTCCTTATACCGGAGTGCCTTTCTCTGGAGATCGTCCACATCGATATTGCCGTTCGTATCGCATGCAACAACGACAACCTGCATACCCGCCATAACCGCGCTGGCAGGGTTCGTACCGTGTGCGGATGCCGGAATAAGAACGACTATCCGCTGCGCCTGACTGTGATCGTGGTGATATGCACGAATAACCATAAGTCCGGTAAATTCTCCCTGCGCGCCGGAATTCGGCTGCAGGGAAGCTGCAGCAAATCCTGTCGCCTTGCAGAGTATTTTTTCCAGTTCCGAAAATATTATCCTGTACCCGGCAGCCTGTTCTTGAGGAACAAACGGATGCAGATCGGCGAATTCCCTCCAGCTGAGAGGATACAATTCTGCTGCCGCATTCAATTTCATCGTGCACGATCCGAGCGGAATCATGGAAGCGGTGAGCGAGAGATCTTTGTTCTCGAGATTTTTAATATACCGCATGAGAGCCGTTTCCGAATGGTACTCATGGAAAACGGGATGCTGCAAGTAAGGCGAAGTCCGCTTCAGCGCAGGAGGAAACGAGACAACTGCCAGGCGGTATTGATTGATATAGGAAACGTTACGTACTGGATTAGTTTTTACTTTTCCAAAAATGCGGACGATCGCTTCGACATCTTCGAGCGTCGTGGTCTCGTCGAACGAGATGCCGATATATTTATCTTCCACAAACCGGAGATTGTAACCCGCTTCACGTGCAAGCTCAACAATGGTAACAGCCTGCTTTTTATTTTCCGTTTCTATACGCAGAGTGTCAAAATACAACTCGTTCAACTGCGCATAGCCGCACTTTAATAACTCCCCGTCCATTACTTTCGCAAGCCGGTGAACTCGGGAAGCGATTTCCCGAATCCCGTCAGGTCCATGATACACCGCATAAAAACCGGACATAATCGCCAGAAGCGCCTGAGCCGTGCAGATATTCGATGTAGCTTTTTCACGTCGAATATGCTGCTCGCGCGTTTGCAGCGCCATTCTGTATGCCCTGTTGTTATGCGAATCGATTGACACGCCGATGATGCGTCCCGGCATGCTGCGAATATATTCGTTCTTGACGGCAAAGAAACCGGCATGCGGCCCGCCGTAGCCTAACGGCAGACCGAATCGCTGCGTATTGCCGATGACGATATCCGCACCGATCTCACCGGGAGGAGCAAGAAGTGCAAGTGCGAGCAGATCGGTTGCAACAATTGCAATCGCACCTGCTTGATGGACTTTTTCTATAAACTTCCGGTGATCGCAAACGGAACCGTCTTCTGCGGGATATTGTATCAGCGCACCAAAAAAAGATCGATCGAATTCTACCGCGCCGGGATTGCCGACGACGAGTTCAATCCCGTGCGGAACCGCCCGAGAGAGAATAACATCGACGGTCTGACGAAAGCAGCGTGATGAGATAAAAAACTTGTTTGCAGATAAGTTCGGAGGTTTATTGACTAAACCGTACGCCATATTCATTGCCTCAGCCGCTGCAGTACCTTCATCGAGGAGCGATGCATTGGCGACCGGCATTCCGGTCATATCAGCCACCATCGTCTGATAATTCAGAAGCGCTTCCAGCCGCCCTTGTGAAATTTCCGGCTGGTACGGCGTATACTGCGTGTACCATCCCGGATTTTCAAAAACGTTTCTCCGGATGGCAGCCGGCACGATACAGCGGTAATAACCCTGGCCGAGATATGATTTGAGAACTGTATTCTTGCCGGCAAGAGCGCGAAGATCATTTAGAATTTCGTATTCCGTTTTAGGATCTTCGTTCTCCGGGCTTGCAGAAGTCAAGATACTCTGCGGTACGGTCTCGTCAATCAAGCGATCCAGCGAATCGACTCCGACAGCGGAAAACATTTCAGAAAGGTCGCTTTCCTGCGGGCCGATATGACGTCTTAAAAATTCATTATTATGTGTTGTTGTGTTCATAAGTTATATTTTCTATATCTCTTCCGGGGTGTGAGCGTTTTCAATAGTCTTTAATGCTTCAGCTGCGGCTAATTGTTCCGCCTCTTTTTTACTCCGGCCCGTTCCAGAACCGTACGATTGACGGCCGATACTGACTTCGCAGGTGAATCGCCTGTCATGTTCGGGACCTTCTTCTTTAACAACATTATAATACGGAATGTCGAAACCGTGCGCCTGTGCATATTCAAGCAGAGTACTTTTATAGTTGTCGTCGAACATGACGCTGTCTAAATCGTTCAAGAGTTTATCCCGCACGAACGCACCCGCTACCTCCAGCCCCCCGTCGAGATAGAGCGCACCGATTATCGCTTCGAATGCATCAGCCAAAATAGATTCCGAACCGTTGTTGATCGATTGAGCGGCGCTGTGGCTCAAGAGAAGATAATCGGCGAGTTGAAGGTCGCGTGCATGGAGTGCAAGTATTCTTCTATTGACTAATCGGGAACGGACTTTGGTCAGGTACCCCTCCTCTTTATTGGGATAGAGGAGATATAACTTTTCGGCGACGATAAAATTAAGAATTGAGTCCCCCAGAAACTCCAGGCGCTCATTGGATTCCCATTGAAAAGAAAGGAATTGAAGATAGGAACGGTGGACCAGGGCCTGAAACATATGCCGCCAGTCTCTCGGATGATAGCCGAGCGTCGTTTGAAATCTTGCGAAATCAAAACCTTTTTCCCGCAAATGCCGGATTAATTCCTTGAGCTTTGAATCGCGGGAAAAAAATGTTAATCGAAAAAATTGAAATCGGCTGCGAATCTGATTTACTGTTTGCGCCAAGTGAACATTCTCCGCCCTTTCACATTATGTCGGAAAAGGTCAGTGCTCGTATCTGCGGAAGAGAAGGCTCGCGTTATGGCCGCCGAATCCAAATGTATTGCTGATGGCCGCATCGATCTTCCAGTCTTGCGCCGTGTTCGGAATATAATTCAGATCGCATTCCGGATCGGGCGTTTCCAGATTGATTGTCGGGTGCACTTTGTTTGATTGAATCGACATAATGGTGGCAACCGCCTCGACGGCACCCGCTGCACCGAGGAGGTGGCCAGTCATCGACTTTGTTGAATTGATCGCCAATGCTTTTGCATGATTGCCAAACACCGTTTTCATCGCCGCTGTTTCCGACTTATCGCCAATCGGTGTCGAAGTCCCGTGCGTATTGATATGATCGATTTCTTCCGGGGTCATTCCACCGTCGCGCAAAGCTACACGCATCGACCGCACGGCGCCTTCACCGCCGGGAGCCGGTTCCGTAATATGATGTGCGTCGGCTGTAAATCCAATACCCGAAAGTTCTGCATAAATTTTTGCCCCGCGGCGAACGGCATGACCCAATTCTTCCAAAATGAGAATACCGGCTCCTTCGCCCATTACAAAACCGTCCCGATCCTTATCGAACGGCCGGCTTGCCTTCTGCGGCGCATCATTGCGTGTTGAAAGAGCTCTGAGAGCGTTGAAACCTCCAATCCCCATCGGGCAAATGGCCGCTTCACCTCCGCCGGAGACCATCACATCCGCATCGCCGCGCTGTATGAGAATGGCAGCATTACCGATGGAATGAGACGAAGTCGCACAGGCGGAAACGACTGCATAATTCGGCCCCTTGAATCCGTAAATCATGGAAATTCTTCCTGCAGCAATATCCGGAATAAGCATGGGAATGAAGAACGGGCTGAGGTGTGTCGGCCCGTCCGCTTCCACCAAATTCATGAATTGTTTATGGTACGTCCACATGCCGCCGATGCCTGAACCATAAATAACTCCGATGCGCTCGCGGTCTTCTTTCTCAAAATCGAGCCCGGAATCTTTAATCGCTTCCTGACATGCCACAAGTCCGTACTGCGTGAATTTATCGACACGCTGCGCCGTTTTCCTGTCTAAAAATTTCAGCGGATCGAACCCCTTCAATTCACAAGCAAACTTTGTTTCATATTTTTCGGTGTCGAAACATGTGATAGGAGCCGCCCCGCTTTTACCCGCCAGCAGCGCCTGCCAGAATTCCTGGACGGTATTGCCGATAGGCGTAAGAACTCCCATTCCTGTCACCACGACTCGTCGTTGTGTTCCACCGAATGTCATATTTCAGTTTCCTTTGCAGTACTTTAAAAAGCCTTGCAGAGGCTGACGGTTTCTCCGACAGCCTTCTGCTGAGAAATAACCGATTATATTCCTTTGGCTTTCAGGTAATTGATCACGTCGCCAACGGATGCGATCTTTTCGGCATCTTCATCCGGAATCTGGATGTTGAAAGCTTTCTCAAATTCCATTACCAATTCAACTGTATCGAGCGAATCAGCTCCAAGATCGTTTGTGAAAGAAGCTTCAGGTGTAACCTGCGCCGCATCGACCCCAAGTTTGGATACGATAATTTCTTTCACTTTCTCTGCAGTATCTGCCATAATAATTCTCCTTATTATTTGTGTAAAGATATTGATTTATTGTCTATTTACATAACCATTCCGCCATCAACGCAAAGAACTTGACCGGTGATATAACTCGCAGCGGGCGAAGTTAAGAAAAGAACCACAGAAGCGATTTCTTCCGGTTTCGCCGTCCGCTTCATGGGAATATACTTGAGCAAGAGCTCACGCTGTTGATCGTTCAATTTTTGCGTCATAGGCGTATCAACATAACCGGGAGCAACAGCGTTTACCTGAATATTGCGAGATGCAAGTTCTTTTGCAAGTGTTTTCGTTATTCCGATAACGCCGGCTTTAGATGCCGAATAATTTACTTGACCTGGATTGCCGATAACTCCCACAATAGAGGAAATATTGACAATTTTGCCCTCTCGCTGACTCATCATTTGTCGGCAGGCGGCCTTACAAAAATGAAAAACACCTTTAAGATTCGTTGTGATCACTGCATCCCATTCTTCTTCCGACATACGCATAATGAGGTTGTCACGTGTGATGCCCGCATTATTTATCAAGATATCTATTCTTTTAAATTCCTTAACGGTGGTATCGACAGCTTCTTGCGCTGAAGCCATCTCACGAACATCCGACTGAATGGGCAACCCTTTACGCCCCATCGCTTTTAATTGGTTAACCAGATCATTTGCATCTTCGCCAAATTGAATATCGGTAAAGGCAATATCTGCTCCTTCTTTCCCGAGTGCCAGGCTGATGCATTTTCCGATTCCGCGTGCTCCGCCAGTAACGAGCGCGATTTTATTTTCTAAAACTCCCATTATGTTCTCTCCTTTGTGATGCTTGTAGATATTAAATTCTTATTGGATATCGGAAAATTTTTCAATACTGCGAACAGAAACATTCGCATTGATACATCGAACAAGGTTTTGCAATACTTTTCCAGGGCCTATTTCAACAAATTCTGAAGCTCCAGCCGCAATCATATTCGTTACGCTCTCTTCCCATCGAACCGGCAATGTGAGCTGTTGAAAAAGCGATTCACGAATTTCGTTTGCCTTTTGAACCGGTTTCGCACTGACATTAACGTAAACCGGAACAGAGGCATCATGAATATCTACTTTATCCAATCCCGCCTTCAATCCTGCATGAGCCGATTCCATCAGCGGAGAATGAAATGCGCCACTCACGAATAATTTTTTCACAAGTTTGGCTCCTCGCGTTTTGGCAATTTCCATTGCCTTTTGCACTCCCGCAACAGATCCTGAAACAACAATCTGCCCAGGTGAATTATAATTCGCAGGCTGCACAATTCCAAATGCGGAAGCTTCTTGACAAATCTCCTGAATAACATTCGGAGGCAACCCGACAATAGCCGCCATGGTGCCAGGATAATCGATACCTGCCTGCTGCATCAACTCGCCGCGCAAACGGACAAGTTTCAATCCATCTTCAAACGTCAATGCACCGGCTGCAACAAGCGCTGAATATTCTCCCAATGAATGTCCCGCCACCAAGGACGGCTTAGGATCATGCATCAGCGTTAATGCAGCCACACTGTGCAGAAAAATTGCCGGTTGTGTATTTTTTGTTTGTTTTAATTCTTCTTCCGGCCCATCAAAGCAAATTTTGCTGATTTGGAAGCCAAGAAGATCATCGGCTTTTTCAAATAATATTTTGGCTTGAGAATTTCCGGTAACGAGATCTTTTCCCATACCGATATATTGCGAACCCTGTCCGGGAAACACAAAGGCAACGCTCATGTATGCTCCATCGGATTCGCCAAAGACCACCGGATATATGTTGCGCCCCATGTATATCCGGCGCCGAATGTAGCAAGCACAATGTTTTGACCGCGCTTCAACAAACCATTCCGCCACCATTCCGAAAGACAGAGAGGAATGGTGGCTGCAGTGGTATTGCCGTATTTTTCAATATTGATCATCACCTTGCTGCCGTCGATTCCCATACGCTCCGCCGTCGCATCGATAATCCGCAGATTCGCCTGATGCGGAACCAGCCATGCAACGTCGTCACCGGAAAGATGATTCCGTTCCATGATTTCGACGGCAACATCTGCCATGGAGACGACTGCCTTCTTAAAAACAGTCTTCCCATCTTGATAAACATAATGCATGCGCCGATCGATGGTCTCGTGCGTCGGAGGATAGAGACTTCCGCCGCCTTTCATATGAAGGGCGTCCGCTCCGCTTCCGTCACAATACAGAACTTGATCGAGAATGCCGAACTCTTTTTCCTGCGACGGCTCGAGCAGCACCGCGGCAGCCGCGTCTCCGAATAATATACACGTATTTCGGTCGGCATAATCCGTAATGGCGCTCATCTTATCTGCGCCGATTACGAGAACCTTTTTATGCGCTCCCGATTCAATAAAACGGCTTCCGACGTTCAAGGCGAACAGAAAACCCGAACATGCTGCCGAGAGGTCGAATCCCCATGCCTTTGTGGCGCCTAATTTCGTTTGAACAAGACATGCAGTCGGCGGAAACATCATATCCGGAGTTATAGTCGCCATGATAATCAAATCGATCTCGTCTGCATTGATCTTACGATCCCGCAAAACCGCTTCAGCCGCCCTGTACGCAAGGTCGGATGTTGCACCTTCTTTCTGAATCCGGCGTTCGCGAATGCCGGTGCGGGTCACGATCCACTGGTCGGTCGTATTCACCATTTTTTCAAGATCAGCATTCGTTAGAACATTTTCCGGCACATAATGACCGACTGCTGTTATTGCTGCTTTTAAATCACTCATTCAGTTTATATTTCAGGATTGCAATGATGTTAAATGAACCTCGGACAGAGCAGATTCAATATGGCGATTTACTTCTAATCGTGCAACTTCTGCCGCGCATAAAATCATATTTTTAATGCCCTTTGGCGATGCGCTCCCGTGGCCGATAACGGCAACACCGTTAACTCCAAGGATGGGCACTCCGCCGGATTCGTTCGAATCAAGATCCCTCAAAGAGGATTTAAGCGGCCAGAGCGACGCGGCGATGGAAATTTTCTCAAGAAGTCCCTTTTGGGAAAATCGCTTGAGACGCTTTTTCAAAAAGCCGGGGACACTTTCGCCGAATTTCAATACAATATTGCCCACAAAACCATCACACACGACAACATCGGCTTTAGTTTTCAGAATATCTCCGCCTTCGACATTGCCGATAAAATTCAACGAACTGATGGAGAGCAGCGCATATGCTTCAAGGGCAACGGATGTCCCTTTTGTTTTCTCCTCTCCGACATTCAGCAAACCGATTCGAGGATTTTCCTTTTTAAGAATATACTTCGAATAGATACTCCCCATTAAAGCGAACTCATAGAGATGCTGCGCACGGCAATCGATGTTCGCTCCTGCATCGACCAGAAAGCAAACTCCGCCTTCAGATGGCACAAAGGCGCCGATGGTGGGACGGCTGATCCCTTTGATCCGGCCCAGAATAAGAGTCGCTGCAGAAAAAACAGCACCCGTGTTTCCAGCACTCACAAAAGCATCCGCCTTTTTTTCTTTATGAAGGCGCATTCCCACCGATAACGATGAATCTCTTTTTTGTTTTAACGCCGCAGTCGGAGCATCTTCCATTGTGATGGTTTGAGAAGCATGGACAATTTCCAACGGTAAATTGTCTGCCCCAAGGCCGGCAAGTTTCGCCCGAATCGCTTTTTCATCTCCAACGAGAGTCAGAGCAATTGTTGATCCATGAGTTCGAAGTGCCTGAACGGCGCCCTCCACTTCATGCCCGGGTGCATAGTCTCCACCCATGGCATCGAGTGCTATACGAAATTTCTGTGGGGATTCCATGGAACTCGTCCCGCAAACCGTTCAGGTATGCGGGACGGCTTTCTGCTTATGCTTCTTTGGGTGTGACAACTGAACGGCCGTTATAATAACCGCAATGCGGGCAGGCACGATGCTGCAGTTTCGGTTCATGACAATTCGGGCATTCATGCAAAGAGGGAGCTGTTGCTTTATAATGCGTACGGCGCTTACGTCCTCGCGTTTTCGAATGTCGTCGTTTTGGATTTGGCATGACTCTTTCCTTCTTCTTTATATATAAACTTTATTTGCCGGAAAGTTTTTTAAGCGATTCCCAGCGTGTATCTATTTCTTCCGTTGTACAGTGGCAATGTTCCTTATTCTTCCGTGCTCCACATTGGGGGCAAATACCTTCACATTCCTCGCTGCATAATAATTTTTGCGGTACATCCAGCACCAGATACTGACGCACATCTTCATCCAGATCGATAAAATTCATATCCGGAGAAAGAACCTGAATTTCATTGCTCTCGTTTTGCACACCGGTCATCGATCGATCTCCGGGAGCATACACAATGATGTACTTTGCTTTAAGATTTTTCGTAAAAGGGTCCAGACAGCGGTCGCAGATGAATTCAGCCGCGGCGTTCACCGATACACGAAGCAACATCTGCCGTCTTCCTTTTTCAAGAGATGCTTGAACCCGAATAGGTCCCGTATATTCGGGCCCCAAACCGATCATTTGAGCTTCTGATTCAAAGACATAGTCATGAATGCCTTCCGATAGATTCGAAATATTGATTCTGAATTCTGCCATTGAACTCGATGCTTCGTGTTTCTATACTCTTCCGAGAACGTTCAAAGAACCTTTAAGTCTAAACATCATACAAGGTTAATAATATATCCACAATATTCCCGAAAATCAAGGAAAATTCATTCAGAGAAAAAGCATTTGAAAAAATGGATCAGATTCAGGTAAAGATGGAAAAGATAAACCGCATTTCTTAATGCCGGATGACTGCGACCTTTCCTGCAACGGTTTTATTATCCTGCGTAAATGCAACGACAATATAGATACCGCTTGGAACAAGAGCTCCCCGGGAATTTTTTCCATCCCACGTAGCCTGCCCGCCGCCTTGAGCATCGAACTGTGTTACCAAAATACCGCTTACTGTCAATATTTTAATTGTACTGTTGGGAGTAAGATTACGAATAGTGAGTAAATTGTTGTTCGGAATCAAATACGGATTCGGATAAATCTTGAGTTTCGTGTAGTTCGCTTGTGTCTGCACAACTCCGATGTTGACCGAGGAAAGGCCATTCTCTGTTCCAAAATATGCTATACCCCTTGCCTGATCGAGGGCAATCGAACGAACATCGTCATCTGCCAACATCCCGCCCGTACTGGCAACTGTATATTGATTCAACAACTCCGTTCCGTCTGCACTCACTAATAAGACTCCCTCTTTTGTCCCAACCCACTTTGTATTCGTTGCATCCACTGCAATCGATTGCACAAACTGGCTCGTAAGAGCATATGCAGTTGTAATGCTGCCGCTTGGGTTCGAAAGATCGGAGATGATAGCAGCACCCGAACTCGTTCCCACCCAGAGACTTCCGTTCAGGTCCAATGCAAGTGAAAGAATCGCATTGTCTGGTAGTCCGTTGGATATGGATAGTTTCCCCCAGCCGTTGATTGTGCTTGGAAGCGAATCATTTTCATTGAAATAGAATAATCCAATTTCATTTGTATTGAAAGCGACAGAATTTATCATCCATTTTGTATTGTTCTGATCGATGACAACACCAAGAAACGGTGCCGCTAATGATAATATGTTGTCATAAGGGACATCTGTTGTATCGGAAGTAAATTTAAAGAGGCTCCTCGGTGAATACATATCAAGATTTACTATCCATGTATTCCCTGAATTGTCGACGGCCACTCCGCCGGTAACAACGTAAGTCTGAGCAGTCAAGAGCGCGCCGGGCAAACTCGGCTTTGAATAATAATCATATTTCCGCTTGATCGTATCAGCTACGACTTCCACAACACCGGTTCCCCACGAACTCGCCCATACCGATCCGTTTGCCCCCATTGAAACGGAGTAATAATCATTTGATTGCATAATTGGATCTATCGAATTTGTAAAGATTTTCCACCTTGTCGTATCGTTGCGGGAAAGGTCGAAGCGATAGAAGCCTGATCCGCTTCCATTCGCAAGGGTCCCCGCCCAGAGCACGCCGTTCGGATCCATGACGAGGCTTGTCATGGCATTGGAATTCGGGCCATTGGGTACTATTGTTTCCCATATCGGTCCGTTTTTCTTTGAAATACCCAAAGCCGATGTCCCGACATAAACACCCGGTGAAACAATAAAATCATTTGCAGGAAGAGAAAAATTCGATGCAATGCTTTGTGCTGAGGATAGCAGTGAACCGAGGGAATCGATTTCAAATCCGGATGAGACGCTGCAAAGAACGTAAAGTTTATCGCCAGAGACACGGAATTTAACAATATTCTTGCTGCCTAACGCGCTTATTGTTTGGAATGAATTGTTGACAAATGCCGCGGCGCCGACAGAAGTTCCTACGATGAGTGTATTATTATAAACAACCAGAGCTGTAACCGACGATGAAGAGAGTGCAGGAGAAAGGCTGTACTTCGTCCATGGATCGGACGCGGAAAGATACGGAAAAGTCAGCGAGGCCGATGCGATGCCCGATGTCGTCCCGACCCAGATTCGCCCTCCCTGAACGACAACTCTCGTTACAGTCGGTGAAGGAGAAAATCCGTAATTGGCATACGTATCGCCGAAACTCCACTCTGAAATCCGAAACACCGAAACACCGAATTGTGTGGCAACGAACATCGTATCACCGCTCACAAAAAAATCTTGAATACCTTTTTGCGGTCGTATCGTTGGATCGATATTTTTTATATCGCTGATTGTCGTCCATGAAGCGCCGTTCTGTGTAAACACACCGATAGAACCGTCCAAACCACCCACCCAGATACGCTGTGCAGTGTCGACACCGATTGCGGTAAGATTATTAGAAGGGACACCCTGGGAATTATTATATTGTTGTATAGTTCCGTTTGCGGGCGTATAGTTGAAAACACCTCCGCCCGTCGCTGCCCAGATCGTGGAATTGGAAACCGCCAATGCCTCGACCGATTTCATACAAGTATAATTTTTCCACGTTTGTGCCGTTTGTGCATAAAGAGAGAGGAACCCGCTCAGGAGAAAAAGACACAGAAAAGGGGTGCGAAGGTTCTTTATATTCTTCATACTCGCCTCTTGATCGCAGAAGATCGGAACAGGTCCGCCATTTTTAAAGCAGTTAAAGCAGCGTCCCACCCTTTATGGCCGTGTTTCCCGCCGAGTCGATCCAACGCCTGTTGTACGGAATCCGTCGTTAAAACACCAAAAATAACCGGTAATGACCAACGGAGAGAAACTTGTAGAATACCCTGGGCTGCTGCGGAAGAGACATATTCAAAATGCGGCGTCTCTCCGCGAACGACCGCGCCAAGACAAACGATAGCATCCACTTTTTTTTGTGCTGCGAGCCGATTCGCGACCTGAGGCAATTCAAACGCGCCGGGACAAAAGACAACCTTACAATGATTTCGCGGGACGCGATGAGCTCGGAAACATTCTTCTGCCCCTTCGAGCAGTTTGGCCGTGAGATATTCATTATACGCGCTGACGACGATTGTAAAACGGAATTTCGAAGCATCGCATGAGTAATGTTCTTTTTTTCGGTTTTTAATATTCATTGACTATCGAGAATAAAGTCGTTTGCGCATTTCTTCGACGATGCGCAAGGATACGTTGAAAAGTCCCAACTGTTCGTCGTCATGTTTCTTTCCGCCATGATAATCCGACCCGCCGCTCTCCAGTAGAAAATATTGACTGCTCAAGTTCCGATAAGCATTTGTCTGCGCCTCCGAATGCGAGGGATGGACGACCTCTATTCCGTCAAGCCCGTACCCTATCAATTCTCTCACAATCGCATCCGTGGCATATTTCCCCGGATGAGCGATAAACGATAATCCTCCAGAAGAGGAAATCAATTCGATTGCATCGGAAGGGGAAAGCCGGTACTTTTCCGCATAGGCAGGAGCATGACTTCCAAGATATTGCGCAAAAGCGGCTTGATACGAATCGACAAACCCTTCGTCCACCATTGCATTTGCAATATGCGGACGTCCAATCGCACCATTGCCGGTTTGTTTTAAAACGGATTCCATCGTCAGCGGTACATGGAGCATATTCAATTTTTTAACAATACCCTCGGCCCGCTGGAGTCTTGCATCCCGAAACAATTTAAGATGTTCTTTTAGTCTCGTACTCGAAGGATCGATAAAATAGCCGAGAATATGAATTTCATGACCGTTCAGTATCGAGCTTAATTCTACCGCTGGAACGACTCCCATCCCGATCTTACCGGCATAATCGGCGGCCTCTTCGATACCGCCGACATGATCATGGTCGGCAAGTGCAATTGTAGTGATCCCTTTCGCATGACATTTATCTACAACGGTACAGGGACTGTGCGCACCATCGGAATAATAAGAATGGACATGGAGATCTGCCGTTATAGGTGTAGGGATGGATGAGAGGTCTTCCCTCCCATTTTCTATGCTCTGTATTTCATGGTACACGTTTTAATCTTCACTTCAACAATACATCACTTGAGAAAACCGCTCCGGAAACATCAAACGTGTTCCTTGCGAAACGCATCATAGTCATGGATAGTAAGCTTGCTTCCGTCGAGTTGAATTTGTCCCTTTTCCACGAACATGTTCAACATACGAGATACCGTTTCCCGGGATGTCCCGGCCATATTGGCAATATCCTGCTGCAGGGGCAGATCTTCGATCTCCACTTTCCCTTTGCGGAAGATACCGATATCGTCCGCGAGCATCAGGATAACATTTGCAACGCGTCCCGCGGCATCTTTCAAAGAAAGACTTTTAATTTGCATATCCGCTTTACGCAAGCGCATTGCCAATTCAGCCAGCAACGATATGGCAACCGAAGGGAATTCATGAAGCAGCTCTAAAAAATCTCTTCGATGAATCATGAGCAGTTCCGATTTTTCCGTTGCAATGACGCTTGCCGATCGCGCCATGCCGTCTAGAAGAGACATTTCGCCGAAGAATTCTCCTGGTCCGAAGATCGAAAGAATGACTTCGCGGCCATCTTCATCCATACGGACGATCTTCACCTTGCCGGATACAATAATGAAAAGAGCCGCTCCGCTTTCTTGCTCGATGACGACAACATTTCCTTTTTTATATTTTTGCCGAACACCTAACTTGGCGATTTTTTCCAATTCTCGTTCCTCGAGTTCGGAAAAAATCGGAACATTGCGTAAAACTTGTATTTCTTCTTGATCCATAATGATGTGCGCCATCTTGTTGTGTTTGAATTTGCCTTTGTCGACTGCTCACTCAAATATATCGGCTCATATTTTGAGAATCAAGGAGATTATGCAGACGGCTATTTTACTTTTGCCAGTTCCCCCTTGAGATAATCGATAACTGCTACCGGTTCCGGGTTTTCACCGTTTAAAATTGCCAAATAATAGGAAGCCCAATCTCCGAAATAGATGAGCGAAAACATGCGTGTTAACAGGGATTTCCCCTCACTTTCTACCTCGGTCACCGTTCCGGCGTATCGTGAAACAATTTCTTTTGTAATATTGCTGCGAATGGCGACGCGCGGATGGGTTCCGCTGTCTTTCAGAAAAACGACGGAAATCTGCTTCATGAGATCCGGAAGAACCTTCCAGCCGACAAGTTCATTATGATTCATTTCCGGCAGAATATATCCGTGCGATAACTGTTTGGCATTTTCGGCAATCTGCCCGCGCCAGCGGAGATTGACCGTTTCCAAGTGCTCCGTAGGCGAATAAATAAACGGTAGATGTCCTTTCCATTGTTCTGCTACTTTCATCGGTGTATTATCCGGAGCTTGAGGATCACCGTATAATGCCGATTTACCTTTGAGGAAGAGGATCGTTTCCTTGATATCCCGGTCTTTCGATTTTATCAGGCCCAGCCGGGCAAGAACGACTAGAAGAGGAAAGAAGGAATATGCCAGAGCGGCTCTCGGAGAAAGCCCGCCTGGAATCTGAATCCAAGGCTGTTTATATTTTACGGCAAGCTTTGCAGTTTCGCCTCCCGTGCTAATGCAAAGGATTTTTGCTTTTCGCTTGATTGCTTCTTTATGCGCGGCAATCGATTCCTCCGTATTGCCGGAATAGCTGGAAACAATCACCAAGGTTTTTGCATTGACAAATTTCGGAAGCACATAATGGCGGTTGACAAGAAACGGCACTGCAAGTTCTTCCGCAAGGTAGGAACGCAGAAGATCGCCGCCGATCGCCGACCCGCCCAGACCGGTCAGAACGATGTTTTGAATTCCTTTGACGTTAAGGCGAATCGCCGCTTTTTTCCCGATGCGAACGGCTTCCTCAGCCTGCTGCGAAAAACCGGTAATCCAATCATACATGCCTTTGGGATCAAGGCTTCGAATATCTTCCATAGTCATTGTGAGTACCCTCCATAAGAAATAAGTTAAGAGTTTTTACCCGATAGGAATATCGGGAAATTTATTTTTCATGAGACGTTTGAGAAATCCCTTGATTTCATCTTCGGACTTCATTTCCAAGACACTTGCGGCAACATGTTTTGCTTCCGTGAAGTGGATGGATCGAATAATCTTTTTGATCTCCGGCAAAACAGCCGGGGCGACGCTGAACTCGTCGAGTCCGAGTCCGACTAAGAGAATGGTCGCCAGCGGATCGCTTGCCATTTGACCGCACATACCCACCCAGACATGTCCTTGAGATCCTCTTTCGATTATGCGGCGGAGAAAACGGATAACAGCAGGATGAAATTCCTGGAATAACTCGGAAACAATATCATTGCCGCGATCGACAGCCAACAAATATTGAATCAAATCGTTCGTCCCAATACTTAGAAAGCTTACCTCCCGTGCAAGATGATCAGCAATAATAGCGGCAGCCGGAACCTCAATCATCGCGCCGAGACGTAAGTGTTCGTCGAAGGGAATTTTCTGCGCACGCAAGTCGTCTTTTGCCTGTGCAACGAGCTGTTTCGCAAGCTTTACTTCTTTGATGCTCGATACCATTGGAAACATGACCAGCAAATTTTTCAAACTGCTTGCACGCAGGATGGCACGAAGTTGATCCAAAAAAATCTGCGGTTTGTCGAGCATCATGCGAATGCCGCGCCAGCCGAGAAACGGATTGTTTTCCCGGACGGTCTGCGCCATAAATTTATCGCCTCCGATGTCGAATGTCCGGACAACTACTTGCTTCGGATACAATGACTCCGCAATACGCCGGTACTGCTCGTACTGTTCTTGCTCGGAAGGAAAAACCTCCTTGCCCAGCAGCAGACTTTCCGTTCGGTACAAACCGATTCCGTCCGCTCCCTGCATTTTGATGAATTCAAGCTCCTGTTCCAGTTCGACATTGGCCGCAAGCTGGACCCGATGACCGTCGAGAGTTTCGGCAGGTTGATCCCGCAGCGGCGTCAGAGTTTCTTCGAACCGTTCATATTCCAGCCGTTTCTTTTCGAAATGTTTGAGCGTCTCTTTCGTCGGGTTAAGCGCGACAACGCCGTTAAAACCGTCGACGATAATAATGTCTCCAGGCTGCACCATGGTATCGATTTGGTGTACACCGACGACTGCGGGAATTTTCAACGCGCGGGCAAGAAGAGCCATATGCGATGTTGCGCCGCCGAGTTCCGTCACATACCCCAGCACATCATTACGGCTGAAAATAAGAGCATCGGCAGCGGCAAGAATATGAGAGACGATCACGTTGGAGCCGTCTATCTTTGAAACTAATTTTTGTTCTTCCAGATTGCGCAGCACTCGGTTGCATACATCCTGCAGATCGTTGACGCGTTCGCGTGCATATTCATCTTTGGACGCCGCCATTAACTGGTTATATTTTTCGATCTCGTCTTTCATGAGATGTTCCGCATTTTTCTTTTCCGTGCGGATCCGGTCGAAGATAGAATTGAAGAGAACTGCATCTTCGAGGATCATTTTTTGCGCCTCAAAAATTTTGCATTGTTCCTTGCCGAGCTTCTGCTCTGCAAATTCGAATACTTTTTGCAGCTCTTTTTGCGAGCGGGTACGGGCAGCCGAAAGACGTTCGATCTCTTTTTCCACTTCATCGTCAGCGATGGCACGGACAAAAATAAGCGGCTCATGCTTTCGGAAATGATACACGGGACCGATGACAATGCCCGGCGACGCCGGTATTCCTTTAAATCGTATTTCTTTTTTCGCTTGTTCTTGTTCCATGTTCTGCCTCCGGCTCCGCATCTACTGCATTATTATACCGGCTCCCCAAAACCACTGTTAAAGAGTTCTACCATTGCACGACACGAATCGGCCTCATCCGGACCGTCGAATTTGAGAAGAAGCTTCGCGCCTTGTTCGGCTGCCAGCGTCATGACGCCGATAATACTTTTTCCGTTAATCTCCATGTGTTCTTTTTCAATATAGAATTCGGCTTTAAACTTTGCCGCTAACTTCACAATGGCCGCGGCGGGGCGGGTGTGCATGCCCGCCCGATTAAGAATTGTCACTTCCTGTTGAACCATCCTGCTGATCCTCAATACTTCCGGTTCAACATTTTATCGGCAAACCAGAGAAGTGTTTTCTGAGCTTGGTTGGACGGTAAACCCGAGAGTTCTTCCTTTGCCGCTTGAAGATCATTTTCAATTTGTGCACGGGCAGAAGCGATTGCTCCGGTTTCTTCATAGATGCGCCGAAACTCGGCTACCCGGCTCCGGGGGACTTTTCGCTTATGAAAAACATCTTCGAGCGCTTTCTTTTGTTTTCCCTTTGCGCGGCGAAGCGCTTCGAGCAACAAGTAGGTTTTCTTTCCCTCCTGCAGATCACCGCCGATCACTTTTCCAAACTCCTTCTCATCGGCAATAATGTCCAGCAGATCGTCCTGAATCTGAAAAGCCCGCCCGATATAGAAACCGTATCGCCGCATCGCTTGAACCTGCACAGCCGACCCGCCGCCGATGATAGCGCCGATTTCCGTGGAAACCGAAACGAGCCTGCCGGTTTTCTTTTCAATCATGCCGAGGTAATCGTTCACATGAACGCGGTTCCGTGTTTCAAATTCTTTATCCACGGCCTGCCCTTCACAAACGGTGATCATCCCGTCGGTAAACACTTTGAGAATTTCTTGTATCCGGGATGATTTCGTAGCCAGCAATTCCCGGTAGGCGATCCCCAGCAGTATATCGCCGGTCAAAAGAGCAACACTCTCATCCCACTTTGTATGAACAGTCGAACGCCCCCGCCGCGCAGGAGCATGATCCATGATATCGTCATGAACCAATGTAAACGTATGTAATATTTCTATTGCCGCACTTGCGGGCAGCGCCTCTTCCATCGTACCGCCGAGTGCCTCGCAGGCAAGCAAGGCCAGAACGGGGCGAATACGCTTTCCACCGGCAGAAAGAATATACTTGCAAGGCAGGTATAATGAACGGGGATGAGCGATCGTCACATGGTTGCGGAGATAGCGCTCTACTGATTTTTTATGATATTCGTACCGATATTCCGGAGTCAGGGAAATAGTCATTTTATCGAGATGTCAGCAATTGTTGTTGAAGTTGAAAAAGTGTTTGAGAGCCCGTTAAAAACATCGCGCCCCGTAACTCCCGTTCCCATTGTCTTATGAATTGAAGCAACCCCTTCTTCCCTCCGGCCGACAAGGCTTTCAGAACCGGCCGTGCAATCCCGGCATAATCGGCGCCGAAAGCAACAGACTTGGCAGCATCGAGACCGGAAGAAATTCCCCCGGAAGAAATAATTTTCATCGAAGGATATTCGCTCCTTAATCGTACAACATCGCGCAATGCATCGACGGTCGGAATTCCCCAATCCCAAAAAGCTTGCGAGAGCGATTCACATTCAGCCTTTGTGGCGGATTTCTTGCGTGTAATTTCGACTCCCGCCCAGCTCGTCCCTCCTGCACCGGCAACATCGATGATGGAAACACCGATTTCCAGTAAGCGGCGTGCGACCGTGCCGGAAATTCCGGCACCGACTTCTTTTACAAGAATTGGAATCGGCAATCCTTTGACAAGCCGTTCGATTCCTTTTAAAACACCCGCAAAATTCGTATTCCCTTCCGGCTGAAGAAATTCCTGCAAAGGATTCAGGTGCACGGCAAACCCGTCAGCGCCTATCAAATCAGCCAGACGCTGGAACGGTGCAAGATCCTGCATCCGAGCAACTTCTGCCGCGCCGATATTGCCGAAGATGGGAATATCTTCCGAGACTTCACGCACGATGGAAAACGAACGGACAAATCTCTCACTCTCCAATACCTGGCGTTGACTTCCAACTCCCATCGCTAATCGTTTCTCCGCACAAAATTCTGCCAGATGACGATTGATCGTCAATGCTTCCCGGTATCCTCCCGTCATGCTTGCAATAATGAATGGAAGAGCAATTTTCTTGCCGAGAAAAATCGTTTCAGTATCGATATCGCTCTCGTTGCACTCCGGTAAGGCGTTATGCTGAAAATCCCACTGTTCGAATCCCGATGTCTTGCCCCTGAAAACAACGTTTTTTTTAATTGCCAGAGCTACATGTTCTGCCTTGCGGGATGATGTTTGCGTAGTTTTCATAAATGATATTATAAATATAATAAACAAATGACTTTGGAGAAGCAAGATTGGCTGTTCTCTATCTAAGGTTTAATACATGGATACGATTTCTGCATTGTTTGTCTTGCGAATGTTGTGTATCTTTTAAAGTAAAAAAGGGTCACAAAGAAAAGCGTCAAAATGAGAGCAATTATCCCCGTTGCGGGCGTCGGGAGCCGCCTGCGTCCGCATACGTATACGATTCCAAAAGTCTTGTTGAATGTCGCAGGCAAACCGATCATCAGCCACATTATCGACACTATTATAGATGCCGGTTTCGACGAAGCAACTATCATTATCGGATACCTCGGGGAAATGATAAAAGAGTATGTTCTCGATACCTATAAAATTAAGATCAATTTTGTGGAACAGGAAGAACGGCTTGGACTCGGTCATGCGATATATATTTCACGTCATACATTTTCCAGAGACCCAATCCTAATCATACTTGGAGACACTGTCTTCGATGTCGATTTGAAGACCATGATTCAAAGCAATTTTTCTGAAATCGGAGTAAAATCGGTTGAAGACCCGCGGCGGTTCGGTGTGGCAGAGACTGCAAACGGGTTCATCACGCGCATGGTGGAAAAACCGGAGTCGCCCAAAAGCAGCCAGGCCATCGTCGGACTCTACTACATCAAACAACCTCCGTTGCTCATTGAATGCTTAAAAGAGATGATGGAAAAGGATATGCGCACAAAAGGCGAATTCCAGTTAACTGACGCGCTTCAAATGATGATCGAGCGAAATGAAAAAATGCGTGCGTTTCCTATTGACGGATGGTACGACTGCGGCAAACCGGAAACACTTCTTTCGACCAACCGCTATTTGTTATCGAAACAGCCCCAGCCGGAGCAAGCCGACGGGATCGTGGTCCAAGCGCCGGCATATATTTCCACAAAAGCAAAGATTACAAACGCCATCATCGGACCGTTTGCTACAATTGCAAGCGGTGCGACCGTAAGCAACGCCATTATACGCAACTCCATTGTCAGCGAAGGAGCGACTGTCGAAAATGCGCTCATTGAAGACTCCATTATAGGGAACAATGCAGTTGTTCGAGGAAATTATAAAAAAATCAACATTGGAGATTCATCGGAATTGGAATTCTCATAATCATCGTTAATGCAGAAAGGAACAAGAATGCGAAATCTTTTTACTTCTGAATCCGTATCAGAAGGACATCCGGATAAAATATGCGATCAAATTTCAGACGCCGTCCTCGATGCGTTCCTGTCACAGGATCCGTTATCACGCGTCGCTTGTGAATCGTTCGTCACGACGGGTCTCGCACTCGTCGGCGGTGAAATTACATCCAAAGCAAATTTCGTTAACATCCAGGATATCGTCCGCAAGGTAATTCGCGAAATCGGTTACACAAAAGCCGGAATCGGCTTCGATGCGGATTCGTGTGCTGTTATATCCGCTTTGCATTCTCAATCTCCCGATATTGCACAAGGTGTCGACACCGGAGGTGCAGGCGATCAGGGCATGATGTTCGGTTATGCCTGTACTGAAACACCGGAATTGATGCCGGCTCCGATTATGTACGCACATAAGCTGGTTCACCGGCTTGCGGAAATACGTAAAACTCAAAACGCTCTTATGCCGTATCTTCGCCCGGATGCGAAATCGCAAGTTACCGTTGAATACGACCAGAGCGGCAAACCTATCCGTGTTGATACGGTTGTCGTTTCCACACAGCACGATCCAAGCGTTTCGCAGAAACAAATAAAGGAAGACGTCATTGAGCACGTCATCCGGGTCATTATCCCCGCAGAGCTGCTGGACCAACAGACGCATTATTTTGTCAATCCGACGGGCCGGTTCGAAATCGGCGGGCCCCATGGCGACAGTGGGTTGACCGGGCGTAAAATCGTTGTCGATACATACGGCGGACGCGCGCCCCACGGGGGCGGAGCATTTTCCGGAAAAGACCCTACAAAAGTCGACCGCAGTGCGGCGTATGCTGCACGTCACGTCGCCAAAAATATCGTCGCCGCAAAACTTGCCGCCGAATGTCAAATTCAAGTCGCCTATGCGATCGGCGTTGCAGAACCTGTATCCATTCAGGTCAAAACATTCGGAACCGGAAAACTGCCCGATGCGGTTCTTGCGGAATTCATTTCCAAAGAAATCGACTTGACGCCGCGTGGTATTATCAAACGTCTCAATCTTCGCAGGCCGATTTACGGAAAGACAGCAGCCTATGGGCATTTTGGCCGTTCAGAAAAGGATTTTACGTGGGAAAAACTCGACCTTGTAAAAATCCTGCAAAAAGCAGATCGATAATTCATTCACTCTCAAGCAAAAGGTAATGTTCTCATGGACGAAAATAAAGGACGATATAAAGTTAAAGACCTGACATTAACAGATGCAGGCAAGCTGCGCATCGAATGGGCGGAATCACGCATGCCGGTCCTTGCCGCATTGCGTGCAAAATATAAGAAGACCAAGCCCTTCAAAGGATATAGAATAGCCGGATGCCTCCACGTTACAAAGGAAACAGCCGTGCTCGTCAGAACATTCGCCGATGCCGGCGCAGATGTCAGTTGGAGCGGATGCAACCCTCTTTCGACACAGGACGATATCGCTGCAGCACTTGCATCTGAAGGCGTCAGTATTTTTGCGTGGCACGGCATGAACGTGGAAGATTTTTACTGGTGCATCGAAGAGACGCTGCGTTTCAAACCGAACCTTACGCTCGATGACGGCGCTGATCTGATTTTTACCGTTCACAATAAACATCAGGAATTAATTCCGACCATTATCGGCGGAACGGAAGAAACTACAACAGGCGTCCATCGCCTCCGTGCAATGGCGCATGCCGGTGCATTGAAATATCCCGTTATCGCCGTCAACGATGCGGAAACAAAGTGGGATTTCGACAACGTTTACGGCACGGGACAATCGACGCTCGACGGAATTTTGCGCGCAACCAGCGTTCTGCTCGCAGGAAAAAATATTGTCGTTGCCGGATTTGGACATTGCGGACGCGGTGTAGCGCTCCGCGCAAAAGGGCTTGGCGCCAATGTCATCGTGACGGAAGTTAAAGCGACTGCAGCACTCAAAGCAACGCTCGAAGGCTTCCGCGTCATGACGATGGATGAAGCAGCCTCAATCGGCGATATTTTTATTACCGCAACCGGCGTCAAAGATATTCTGATCGACCGCCATTTCAAAGCGATCAAAGACGGTGCAATCATTTGCAATACGGGACATTACGACTGCGAGATCAACATTCCCCAGCTGCAAAAGCTTACAAAAAAAGTTCGGGAAGTCCGCAAAGACAACGAAGAGTACACGTTGAAAAACGGCCGCCACATCTACCTGCTCGCACAGGGACGTCTAGTCAACCTGGCTGCGGCAGAGGGACATCCGTCCGAAGTTATGGACATGTCGTTTGCCAACCAGTTCATGTCGCAGTTACGGCTTGTGGAAGAGCATAAAAAAGGAAATCGGCTGGCAAATACTGTTCACGATATTTCCAGCGAACAGGACCAGGAAATTGCAGGTGTAAAACTGAAAACTATGGGTTATGCCATCGATAAACTGACAAAGGAACAGGCGAAATATATCGACGACTACTCGGCAGGCACCTGATAAAAAGGTTATTCAAAGAGAACAGGCATCCCGCAACTGCGGAATGCCTTTTTTATTTCATACCGGCAATGCGTGCCGGCAGCATAATCACTGCTTTGAGGAACGCAAACACACCTTCAACCGTCAATCCGATAAGACGGAAAGGCAGAAGAAGAATCCAGATCAGAGGATAGAGCACCAGCGCTGCGAGCGCTAAGGGCCAGCAGAATAAAAAAAGGATAAGCCAAAGAATAAACGTTTGCATAGAGTATCTCCTTCTTTTGATTTACGTTATAGAAACGCTTTTGTTTCATGCTAAACTCCGCCCGGACTGACATCCGTGAACATTGTGCGAAAAGCTAAAATCCGTTCACCTTTTTTAGGCCAAACATCCATTGCACAACCAGACAAAAAGAAGTATATTTTTTTATTATTCATTCTCAGCGAAGCTTCGTGGCAAAAATTATCGTCGTAGCAAATCAGAAAGGCGGAGTCGGTAAAACGACCACCGCCATTAATCTTGCAGCATCGCTTGCAGCAGCGGAAAAACGCATTTTGCTGGTGGATAACGATCCTCAGGCAAATGCAACCAGCGGCGTCGGCTCAACAAGCGTGGAAGGCAAATCGATTTATGAAGTTCTCGTCCGGACAACCGACGCGGCTTCAACTATCCAGCCGACACAAATGCCGTTTCTTTCCATCATTCCATCGCACATCAATCTTGTCGGTGCGGAAATCGAGCTGGTAGAAATGGAGAACCGGGAACGATTGCTGCAGACAGCGCTCAAACCGGTGCGCGACCGTTATGATTTTATCATTATAGACTGCCCCCCATCGCTCGGGCTCTTGACCCTCAACGCCCTCACTGCAGCTGATTCCGTCCTTATTCCTGTCCAGTGTGAATACTTCGCGCTCGAAGGGCTCGGTCAATTGTTCAGCACGATCAATATGGTTAAAAAGAATTTGAACCCGGGACTCGATATCGAAGGCGTACTCCTGACCATGTTCGACTCGCGGCTTCGTCTTTCAAATCAAATCGTGGATGAAGTCAAACGATATTTCGGCAGCAAAGTCTTTACCACGATTGTCTCGCGCAACATACGGTTAAGCGAAGCCCCGAGCTTTGGGAAACCGATTATTCTCTACGACGCTATTTGTTCCGGCACGCGGCATTATATGGATCTGGCAAAGGAAATTTTGCAGAACAATAAATTTTTCGCTTATGAACCGGTTATGCAGCACACTACACACGGAGCAGAATAACGGATGAGTACGAATAAAAAACCCGTTCTCGGACGTGGACTTAACGCACTCATTCCTAAAACTCCGAAGGTTGAGGTCAATATCCACGATACGTTAATCGGGACCGACACCGGGGAGACCGGCATCATTGCCAATATCGAGATCGGAAGAATCCATCCGAATCCTTTTCAGCCGAGAACGGATTTCGATCAGAGCGCTCTTGAAGAACTAACGCGATCGATCAGGGAAAAAGGTATCATTCAGCCGATTACGATTCGCCGGATCGATAAAGGGTACCAGCTCATTTCCGGCGAACGGCGGCTGCGCGCAGCACAGCTTGCACGGCTCAAGTACATTCCGGCGTATATCATCTCCATTGAAAACGACGAAGAAATGCTGGAACTCGCGCTCATCGAGAACATACAGCGCGAGTATTTGAATCCGATCGAAGTAGCCGCTGCATATCAACGACTCATTGACGAATGCCATTTGACCCAGGATGACATCGCCCAGAAGGTCGGAAAAGACCGGAGCACTGTGACAAATTTTATCCGTCTTTTAAAACTTCCCAGCAAAATTCAGGACGGGCTTCGAAAAAATAAAATTTCAATGGGACATGCCCGGGCCCTGATCAATCTGCCGAGCGAAAAAACTCAGATCCGGACATACGATAAAATCGTCGACGGAGGGCTTTCCGTCCGAAAAGTGGAAGACATCGTTCGTTCTGCCGGAAAAAATTCCGCAAAACCGACAAAGCCCGCCGGCACCGGAGCCTCTGCAAGCTTGCACAGCCTTGAAGAGCGTCTCCAGCAATCGCTCGGAACCAAGGTTAAAGTGCATACGAAAGGAAGCGGCCGAGGTGAAATAGTCATAGAATTTTATTCGTTGGATGATTTCGACCGGCTTTTGGATTTGTTTACGGAAGGGAAAAAATAATTTGAGTTCCTTAGTTCGTAGTGCGTGGTTCGTAGTTGAACGTGCTGCGGTGCTGCCGTTTAAAGTCATTGGTTAATCAGTTGCTTGGTTATTTGGTTACTTTGTTATTCAGTTGATTTGCTCTTTACAATTCACAGTTCACAGTTTACCGTTTACAGCTTAAAAAAATGCCTAAAACAAAAATTTTGACAAAAAAAGCTCCAGCTCCGATCGGTCCCTACAGCCAGGCAATTGCGGTTGAAGGAAAACTTCTTTTCACAGCCGGTCAGATCCCGCTCGATCCCGCTGCAGGAATCGTGACCGGTACCGATATCAAATCACAAACCAGGCAGGTCTTAGAGAACCTGGAAGCGGTGCTTCTTGCAGGAGGTTCGTCACTGCAGCAGGTCGTCAAGACGACCGTCTTTTTAAAAGATATGAACGACTTTGCAGCCATGAATGAAGTGTACGGCGAATTTTTTGCTTCGAGTGCTCCTGCACGCAGTGCGATCGAAGTTGCCCGTCTTCCAAAAGATGTGAAAGTAGAAATTGAAGCCGTTGCCTTTATCGATTGAATCTTTCATGAAGCATGAAAGATTCATACTGCTCTTTGGCATCCTCTCATGTTTTCTTGTGTGCCCGCAGACCGCTCATGCCCAGCAAGTTCTTTCTGCTGCATTCATGCGGCAGGACTCCTCCAAAGCACAGTCCGACACGCTCGCACTCTCCGCACATAAAATTACCGCTGCGCCTCTTGAACAAAAATCCGGAAACACAGCTTTGCTCCTTTCGGCAATTCTTCCCGGAGCGGGTCAATTTTACGCTCATCGATATTATACAATCCCGTTATACTGGGGACTCGGCACTTTTTTTGTTGCGGAGTGGATCACTTGCAACAACTATTATCGCAAGGCGAAGAGTGATTTTTCGGCATCTGTTGCAGCAGATACCCTTTACCATCTTGGCAGCTCGGATCTCCAAAGAATCCGCAACAATTGGCAGGATACTCGTGATAAATATACAATCTATCTCGTTTTGACATACATCGCCAATCTTTTAGATGCCTATGTGGGAGCTACGCTGTATAGTTTCGACGTGTCGGATAATCTGGAGGGAACCACCACTCTCAAGATCAAGATTCCCATTCATTAGCCCGCGAGATCCTTCAACGCATCTTCGCATTCCGGAAAAGAAAATTTGAATCCGGCGGCAATCATTTTTTCCGGTATAACTTTCTGTCCCTGAAAGAGCAGCGGGTCTGCCATCTCACCAAGAAGAATTTTTAAAACCATTCCGGGGATTGAAATTGCCGGCGGCCGATTGAGAACCCTTCCGAGCACAGTGCAAAAATCTTTCTGGCGCAGGATGCCAGGCACGCAAAGGTTCACCGCACCGGAGATTTTTCCGTTTTCTAACGTAAAAAGAATCGCATTCACTTCGTCCAGCACATGGATCCACGGAAACCACTGCTTCCCGCTGCCGAAATGTCCCCCCAGAAAAAATCGAAACGACGATAATAATTTTGGAAAGACACCGGTGTCTGTGTCCAGCACAATGCCGGTCCGCAGCAGAACAACACGTACTCCAAATTTTTCTGCACGCAACGCTTCGAGTTCCCATTGTGCACAAAGATCCGCCAAAAAACCTTTGCCTTTTGAAAATGATTCCGTTACATCTCCCTCCGGGACATTGCCGTAAAAGCCAACGGCAGATGCATTCAGCAGTACTTTCGGCGGATGGCCGGCATTCCCGATGGCCGACACCAGTGACTTTGTTGTTCCGATTCTGCTCTCGAATATTTTTGTTTTTTGTACATCTGTCCATCGTTTGCCCGCAATAGACTCGCCGGCAAAATTGAGAACGGCAGAAGCTCCATCGATCACAGGCACGAGAACCTCTGGAGTGCGACCGTCCCATACGAGCCATTTTAATTTTGCATTCTTGAGAAAACAGGATATCGATTCAGGCATCTCACGACGCGAAAGAACAATGACTTGATGATTCGATTCAAGAAGCCGCTGTGTCATTTTGCTGCCGATAAATCCTGCTCCCCCGGCGATAACGATTTTCATAGATTTTCCTTATTTATTCGAAAACTGAAAACAGTAAACAGCGAAAATTGAAAAGTGAAAAGAATATAACAAACAAAAGAACAAAAAGGCAAACCAACACAATTCTTAACTCGTTCATGGTTCTTAGTTCTTTTAACTTCAGCACTACGTACTCTGAACTAACCATTTCAATAAGCTTCCCCGCAATCCACAATCCACAATCCACGATTCGCAATCGGCAATTTACACTTTTGATCATTGCTCTTCTCGGCATTTTTAAATATCTTTAAGAAGAAAAGGAGTAAAGAGCGGCTGACCCCTCTTTACTCTTTATTGTTTTATTGGATTGAGCTTTGACGATGGATCATATTCGTAATTTTTGCATTGTAGCACACATCGATCACGGTAAATCGACTCTTGCCGACCGGCTTCTGGAATCGACCGGTACGATTGCCTCGCGGGATATGACAAAACAGGTCCTCGACGACATGGAGCTGGAACAGGAGCGGGGTATCACCATCAAGCTGCATGCTATACAGCTTCAGTATAAAGCGCACGATAAAAAAGATTATACTCTCAACCTTATAGACACGCCGGGACATGTCGATTTTACCTATGAGGTTTCCCGTTCCCTTGCTGCTTGCGAAGGAGCGATTCTGGTCGTTGATGCTACTCAAGGCGTCGAGGCCCAGACAATTTCCAACCTGTACCTTGCAATAGACGCCGGACTGGAGATCATCCCTTTTATCAATAAAATAGATCTGCCCAGTGCAAAGACCATGATCGATATGGTCAAGAAGCAGATCATCGACTTGATCGGCTGCACGGAAGAAGAAATTCTCATGGGCAGCGCTAAATCGGGTCTCGGAACCGAGGAAGTTCTGGAAGCGATCGTTAAACGCATTCCCCGCCCCCAGGGCGATCCGCAGGCGCCATTGAAAGCGCTCATTTTCGATTCCGTCTTCGACGAATTCCGCGGGGCTATCGCCTACATTCGAGTTATGGACGGCTCGATCAAGGAAAAAGATCAGATACGGTTTTTTTCGAACGGAAGGGATTTCCAGGCGGAAGACATAGGCATACTGGAAATGCAGCGCAAGAGGACCGGCTCCCTTTCCGCCGGGGATGTGGGTTACCTTATTGCCAATCTGCGCGATGTTCACGACACTAAAGTCGGAGATACCATTACGCTCGCGAACAATCCCGCGCCGGAGCCACTTCCCGGATACAAGGAAGCGAAGCCGATGGTATTCAGCGGAATTTATCCGACCAACAGCGACGAATTTTCCGAATTGCGTGATGCTCTGGAAAAATTAAAACTCAACGACGCTTCATTAATCTTCGAGCCGGAAACATCTGTTGCTCTTGGTTTTGGATTCCGGGCCGGTTTTCTCGGGCTGCTCCACATGGAGATCGTCCGTGAACGCCTCGAACGTGAATACAATCAATCGCTCATTAATACGGTTCCTAATGTCGAATACCGCGTAACAAAGACAGACCATGATGTTTTGTTTGTCGACAATCCCGCATTGATGCCGGACGCAGGCATGATTGAAAAAGTGGAAGAGCCTTTCGTTAAAGCACAAATTATCGTTCCGACCGAGTACATCGGAAATATCATGAAACTTTGCATGGACCGCCGCGGCATACATAAAAACACGACCTATCTGAGTCCCGAACGCGCCGATATTCATTACGAACTTCCCCTTTCCGAAATTATTTTCGATTTTTACGATAAGTTGAAATCCATTTCGCGCGGATATGCCTCGTTCGATTACGACCTGCTTGAATACAGGGAATCCGAATTGGTAAAATTGGACATTCTCCTCAACGGAGAACCGGTCGATGCACTGTCCACCATCGTTCACCGCGAAAAATCGTATGAGTGGGGAAGAAAGATGTGCCAGAAACTTCGGAAGCTGATCCATCGTCAAATGTTCGAAGTGGCAATCCAGGCTGCTATCGGCAGCAAGGTCATTGCACGGGAAACGCTCAGCGCGATGAGGAAAAACGTTCTGGCCAAATGTTACGGAGGCGATATATCGCGAAAACGCAAGCTCTTAGAGAAACAAAAAGAGGGCAAAAAACGTATGAAACAGGTAGGCCGTGTGGAGATTCCTCAGGAAGCATTTCTCGCCGTCCTCTCTATGGAAGAGTAGAAGAAAATTTTATTTCAAGAAAGGGAAACCATTGAGCACTCAGAAAAAGCAGCAAGAAGAACCCCGGCTGAACTGGAAACAAAAAACCCTGGCGTTCCTTAAAGAATTCGCCATCGTATTCGGCTTGTTCCTCCTCATCAACAATTTTGTCATCGCATCATTCATGGTGCCGACGGGATCCATGGAAAACGAGGTGCTCACAGGCGAATTACTTTTCGTCAACAAGTTCATTTACGGCGGGACAAGTCCGATGAACCTCCAGCAATATGACTTTATACAGATGCTCACACTCGGGAACATCCACCTGCCGAATATTCCCTTTCCATGGTTCCGCTTACCGGCAATCCGCGACGTACACCGCGGCGATGTTATCGTTTTCGTTTTTCCCGGAATGCGGGATGAATTACAATCGGATCAGTTTGTGTATTACCTCAAACGCTGCATTGCGGTATCGGGAGATACTCTTCTGATCCGCAATCGAGTCGTCTCTGTGAACGGACAGGTTGTTCCGCTGCCGCGGAATGTACGTTATGACCGGGGCTGGGAAACCCCGTCGAACGATCCCGATGATCGGATTTTTCCCAAAGGAGCGCCGTGGAATGAAGACAATTACGGCCCTCTTGTCATTCCTAAAAAAGGGATGGAAATTCCCTTGAGCGTTCGGAATTTTCCGGCGTGGGAATTATTCATCGAACGGGAAGGGCATACGACCGGAATTGCAGGCGACTTGGTGCTCATAGATGGAAAGCCCGCCGCATCGTACACTATTCAGCGTGATTATGTCTTCGGCATGGGAGACCACCGGGACAATAGTCTGGATGGACGGTATTGGGGATTTATTCCTAAAGAAAATCTTGTCGGTACTCCGATCATCGTCTATTGGTCGTGGAATTCCGATATACCGATCTACGACATCTTCGGACGAATTGCATCGGTGCGCTGGGGCAGAATCGGTTCACTCATCCAATAATGGCAGAACGACCGTCAATGACATCCGGCCCGCCGCCGTCAGAAAATGTTTCCGGCTCTCTAATTGAATATAGCAAGGTCATAGGTATCACTCTTTTTATTGCTCTCGTTCTGAAAGCATTTGTCATCGACGCTTATAGTATTCCGTCGCGCTCGATGGAAAACACTCTCTTTGTCGGGGACTACCTTCTTGTGGATAAGATGGCATACGGCCTCCATTCACCCCGTCATTTCGAATTTATTAATAAGGCAATTCCATCGTTCGCTTTTCCGTTCTGGCGCCATATTCATCGGAATGACGTTATCGTGTTCGAGTATCCAGGTGCACGCGATGAAGTAACACCGGGTGAATACGAAAATTATGTCAAGCGATGTATTGCGCTGCCAGGCGATTCTTTTCGTTTATCAAACGGGGAGGCCTTTGTCAACAACACATCCATTCAGCTCCCTCGGAAAGCGATCCCCACCGTTCATACTAAAAATACTTCATGGCAAAGATCCGACGATATATTTCCTGTGAACAGCGGTTTTTCCGATGTGACTTACGGACCGATCCGCATTCCACAGCGCGGCGATATCATCCCGCTGAATACATCCACAATCAATACATGGAATATTTTCATACGCCGCGAAGGACACACTCCTGCTCTGGGGAACGATTCCGTCATGACCATCGACGGTAAGCCTGCCCTTACATACAAAGTCGAACGAAATTATTATTTTGTACTGGGCGACAACAGGGACAATAGCTTAGACAGCCGGTTTTGGGGATTCGTGCCTGAAGAAGATATAATCGGCGAAGCGCTTATGATCTATTGGTCGTGGGATCAGGATGCCCCTGTCCATTCCCTTTCCGATAAATTTGCGACAATCCGGTGGAATAGAGTGGGAACAATTATAAGGTAAAGCAGAATTCAGAATCAAGAAGACAGAATGTTCATTGGTTTTTTAGTTGTTTAGTTTTTCACAGTTTACAAGTTTACCATTTACTATTGACCATTAACCATTTACCCTTCTGTGTCCGGCTTATATATCCATATTCCTTTTTGCGAGCATAAATGCATTTATTGCGATTTTTATTCGCTGGCGCCTGCCGTGACATCGGAGCCGGATCAATCACAGGATACTTTGATCGACCGTTTTCTGGCCAGCCTTGGACGTGAAATCGATCTTCAGGGAAAGAAATTTAGGTCTGCAGAAACGTATCAAACCGTATTCTTTGGCGGGGGAACCCCTTCCCTTCTGACGCCGGCGGCTATTGGAAAAATTCTCCAAAAACTTTCTGCTAAATTTTCCATCCAACCGAACGCGGAAATTACGCTGGAGACGAATCCCGGTACTGTCAATGTGCAAAAGCTAAAAAATTTCCGGAATACAGGAATTAACCGTTTAAGTGTCGGTGTTCAATCATTTCTTAACGACGATCTTCGCTTCCTGACGCGCATCCATTCATCCGAAACCGCCCGCTCCTGTATTCGTGATGCGTTCGAGGCTGGTTTCGAAGATGTGAGCATCGACCTTATCTTTTCACTTCCCCGGCAAACAATCGAACGGTGGCAGTATAATCTTGAACAGGCAGTCGCCCTCCATCCGACACATCTTTCATGCTACAGTTTGATTGTGGAACCCAACACGCCTCTGTTTTCAATGGTGCAGAATAAGCAGCTCATTCCCTTGGATCCCGAAACCGATGCCGGACTGTATCAAACTACAATCGAATTTCTCTCTGCGCATGGATACAGACAGTATGAAGTATCGAATTTTGCGAAACCCGGATTCGAATCCCGCCACAACATGAATTACTGGAATCATACTCCTTATCTTGGATTCGGTCCTTCGGCGCATTCGTACGGAGACCAAAAACGATGGTGGAATATTTCCAATCTCGGATCGTATAACGAGTTGCTCGAACACGGACAGCTTCCGCTTGCTGGAAGCGAAGAGCTCACTCAACGTCAACTGCATGAGGAGACCATTTTTCTCGGACTCCGGAGCGGCGGAATCGACCTTGGAAAATACCGGAAGCAGTTCGGACACGATCTGCTGGAAACGTACAAAGATCTGACCGATTCATGTAGACGGGACGGGTTGGCTTTTCTTCAGGAAGACAAATTCTCGCTGACAGCGCGCGGGTATGCGCTTTGCGATGAGATTTGCCGGCTCTTCCGATGAAAATATTTCCAGGATAATTAGTACGCCAACCATTGCAACATGCTCATAATTCCTATGATTGGCTCATACCATTTAAGCAATGAACAATAAGCCGATTTGAAATATTGCTCATTGAATATTCTTGACGTTCAAACCTTTTCACCCTACATTATATGTACCTTACTATGAGGCTTTCAAGGAATATAATGGAAGAAAAAACAATCAATCGATGGATTGGAGCCGGTGTGTTTGCGATCTCATTTGCAACATACATGATAACACTTGCTCCGACCGTTCTTTTCTGGGACGTCGGCGAGATTTGTACTGCTGCATTCTCTCTTCAGATACCGCACGCACCGGGGGCACCTCTTTTTCTCCTTCTGGCGCGCATTGCGGCGATGATTCCTTTTCTTCACGATCCTGCCGCCCGCATGCATCTTCTTTCCGCTGCGTCAAGCAGCCTGACCTGCACGATCTTGTATGACATTATCATAAAGCTTCTGCGGCAGCAGCAGGGAGCACCTGTCTCACTGACTGATAAATTTATTCTCTACGGTTCCGGATTTATCGGAGCCCTTTCACTTTCTTTTTCAAAGACATTCTGGCAAAATGCCGTTCAAACGAACATCCCGACAGTCAGCCTGCTCTTCTTTGTCGTCATTCTTTGGCTGGGTGTGCGATGGTATACGAGCGAAGAATCGGAACAAAGTCTAAGACAAATTATCCTCATCGCCTATATTGCCGGATTGTCCATCGGCGTGCATTTGCTTTCCGCGCTAGCCGTCCTTCCGTTGTTCCTGCTGTGGTACGATAGATATCATGAATTTTCGAGGGAACACTTCATACGGTTTTCGACGTATGCCTTTACTCTTTTTTTTCTTGTAGCTGCCGGAGTTGTATCGGTCATTCCGTCGCTCCTCGGCGGTGAGTTCTTCGGAATCAAGAGTTCGCTTTTTTCATATTTCCCTCCGCTCATTCTTCTTGCCGCTCTCTTCGGAATTTATGAGTGCCGCCGGCGGCAGTATGAGGGACTCCGGTTATGCATCGTTTGTTTTCTTTTTGTCGTCCTAGGATCGTCGACCTCCGCTGTCATCCTTATCCGCTCTCAGGCGCATCCTCCGATAAATGAAACAAGTCCCAGTTCGCTCGCAAGATGGGCATCGTATTCCGACCGGAAGGAATGGATCAATACGCCAATCCTGAACCGCCGCTGGGGCACCGAACCTGATAAGCAAACTTTTCACAAACAATATACGAGCGACCTCGATTATTTTCTCTCGTACCAGACCGTGCATATGTATCTTCGTTACTTAGGATGGAATTATATCGGCTGCGAGGGAAACTTCAATGATGCAGGAATACGATGGCTGAAGCTGTTCTTTATCCCAGCGCTGCTCGGCCTGCTCGGCATTTATAAATTATGGCGGACACATCTTCCTTTGGCTTCCGCTCTGACACTCCTTTTTCTATTATCCGGAGTTTTTCTTGCATGGGCTCAAAATCAGCAGGGCCCGCAGCCGCATGAATACGATGTTTTATACGGCGGTTCGTTTTTGATTTTTTCTATATGGATAGGTATCGGAATAGGCGCTGCTGCAGACTTTTTTAAAATTGCAATCGCCGATCCTCGGAGACTTCAGAGCACCGTCTACGGAATACTTTCTCTTGCTTTTTTCTTCGTACCGGTGAATATGTTCATGGCCAACTATGCTTCTTCGAATCAAAAAGATAACTACGTTGCATACGATTACGCCTACAACCTCCTTCAAAGCTGCGAGAACAATGCCGTTCTCATCACCAACGGCGACAATGATACTTTTCCTCTCTGGTATCTCCAAAATGTCGAGGGTATTCGGCGGGATATCCGGATCGTCAATTTGACTTTGCTCAACACTTCATGGTATGCCTTGCAGTTAAAGCACAATTCACCGTACGGAGCAGAACCTGTTCCCTTTTCGTCGACGGATGCGGAATTGGAAGACCTGCAGCCCGTGCAATTCCAACCGCAAATGATCGAGATCCAGATCGACAGCGAAACGGTTCAAAGCTTTCGCAGTGCCTATTCTTTTACATCCGCCGATTCATCGGTTTTGAGGCGGGGTGTGTTTGGATTTTTTATGCCAAATACCATCCTTCAAGGCCGTCTTAAAGGGCTTCGCCCTCAGGATGTTTTATTATTTGATATTGTTAAAACCGCCAGATTCCGCCGGCCGATTTATTTCGCATCGAGTGTTTCGCCTAACGGAACGCTCGGACTGCGCAATCATTTGCAGATGCTCGGACTTGCTTACAAGCTTGTCCCGTACTCCGCCGTCCAATTGTGGCCGGATACATCTGAACGAATCGTTTCGGCGAATCTTTTCAATACGCCGCATGAATTTTCCAGAGCGCCTCAGTATGGATTTTCCTGGCGGGGATTTCGATCTAAAACGAACACTCCGTATGAAGGAACCGTTCAGATGGCTGTTGCAAATTATCGAAGCATGTTTTTCCTGTATGCGATGCACGCGATGAACGTTCAACACCAGCCGGAAAAAGCATCTCGTATTCTCGATCGCATGGAAGAAGTTATACCGCGCCGATCGGTAGGAATGAATTATAAAATCAAATACGACCTTGCGTCGTTTTATTATTCTCTTCAAAACCGCGAACGAACAGATGAACTTCTACACGAGCTCGTGGATGAACTAAAAGTGACGACAAGCCGGCGCGTTCAGGAACCGTTTTCCGGTTATAACTCTTATATCGTTCTCTTTACCTGTTACCGTGAATTGCAGCAGCCCAAGGATGCTGAAGCGGTCCTGGCGCTCCTTCAGTCCGTTTACGGGCCGCATTCGGGAGTCGAAGAGGTGATCGCTCAAATGCGCGGACAAATCCAGACAAAGCCATAAAATCCCGGAGGAAGTGTTGGCCGATATTCAAAAGATCAAAAATATTTTAATCGTTTCATTTTCCGGTATTGGCGATGCTGTCATGTTCTCTCCGGCCTTGCATCTTCTGAGAACATCTTTCCCCGATGCGCACATCGATTTGCTGTGTATATTCAAAGGAGTCGAAGAAATTTATCAGCGCAACAAGGAAATTCAGACGATTTACCGGAGGGACTTTCTCCATCTGCCGCTCCTGTCCTCTCTCCGCTTTGTCCTCTCTCTCCGGAAACGGTACGATGTAAGCATCAGCGTTTATCCGGCCAACCGGTGGGAATATAATGTCATTAATTTCTTAATAGGCGCAAAATTGCGACTGGGACACGAATACAACCATTGCAATTTTTCATCGCTTTATTTCCTCAACAACAAACGGGTGAAAGAAAACGACACTTTACACAACGTTATCGAGAACATCGAACTGGTCAAACTTCTTCCAACCGTCCCGGTAAAAGAAGTTTCTCCGCTGAGTATTCAATGCACGCAAGAGGATCGAACGTCGGCACATGAGTGGCTGCAACAGAAAGGTTTTGCCGAAAGTTCGCTTCTCATCGGTTTTCATGCAGGATCGGCTGAATTTAAAAATCAACTTCGTCGGCGATGGGCTCCGGAAAAATATTCGGCACTCGGCCTCTGGCTTAAGGAAAAATACGGCGCCACAATAATTCTTTTCGGCGGTCCCGATGAACTGGCGCTCAATCAAAAGATTAATGCCGGTATGAATAACAAAGGGTATATAGTGCAGACATCCTTCATGACGACGGCAGCGCTGATAGAGCGTTGCAGGTTTTTTCTCTGCAACGATACGGGACTTATGCATGTAGCTGCGGGATTGCAGGTACCGATCGTTACCATCTTCGCATTTACAAACCCGGCATATGTCTATCCGTGGAAAACACGCTACACGATGATACGCCATGAGATGGAATGCAGTCCTTGCTTTTATTATTCGCCGCGTCATGCGAACTGCCGATGGAAGGAAGACCAATTCCGCTGTATAACGCATATTGAAGTGGAAGAAGTGCAGGCAGCGGTCGAAAAAATGCTGAAAGAATATCCAACAGGCAGAGGTTCTTAGTTCTTGGTTCTTACTCCTTACTCCTTGGTTCTTGATTCTTTGTAATTAATCTTTGCGAATCGACAACGGTTTCCCTTTCTGCCCCATATAAAAAGCTATTAACCTGAAACCTGCATGAAATAATGTCTTAGAATGCGATTTCGCACAGCAGGGATAGTTTTTTCGTTCATAAGGTCATTACATCCAAACCTAACTAAAAGGTAGGTTTGCGTGTAAAACGAATTATAAAGAATGTTATTGTTTTTGCTATACATAATTAACTTTTGTATCTATATTCACGCAGGATTCAGGATTAAGACAACATTTTCGCTGCCTTTATTGATACCGTTGTGAAAAGGATTGAATACCTCTGAAAAAGAAGAATTTTCAAGAAATTGAAAAGCTTTTCCGTTTTCCAGTTCAACCGTCAATGTTCCCTTTAAAACGTATGCAAAGACGGGAAACTCATGCTTGTGCCAGCCTGTTGATCCGCCGGGCAGAATAGTCACTTTGAGCATCGTTACTTCAGCATCTTGAACATGAGGATAGTTGATTTTCTGACCAATCGAAGTGGTGTCGGTTTTCATTAAAGGTTCTATGATTACATCTTTATTGTATTGTGCATGTGTCTGTGCAAATAAAAGAGATATGCATGCAATCAGAAATAATTTTTTCATAACGATCTCTTCTTTAGTTTTACTGTTGAATGGCTTCTGTCTGCAGTTTATCGTTTGCCATTTACAGTTTTCTGTTCAATGACAATTGCAAATATTCTGCGCATTCACGTGGTGAAGAAACAGCGTGGATAATTTTCGTGCAATCGCCGACTCCCTCCCACAACAGTTCTTCACGCAGCGTTGCCACGACTCCCTGCCAGAAATCACCCATCAGGATAATCGGTTTTTCTTGCATCATTCCTTTATTGGCGTATTCCCACACCGCGGCAAATTCGAGAAGCGTGCCGGTTCCTCCTCTCAGAACAACATACGCATCTCCTAATTCTATAAGTTTGAGCATCCGGTCGATTAGTTGAGGAATGTGTACAATCTCGTCGATCCACGGGTTCGGTTTCCGTCCGTTTATATCGAACGTTACACCGATGGTTTTTCCCCCGGCCTCTTTTGCCCCGCGCGCCGATGCTTCCATCACTCCGCCGAATCCGCCGTTGCAAAGAGTAAAACCCGCGGAGGCAAGTTCCCTGCCAAGATCGTATGCAAGCATGTAATCCGGCGAGTCTTCCTTCTGCCGCGCACTTCCGAAGAGTGTAATGATTTTAGCCATTTTAAATGTGTTTCAGTTCTACCTGCTGCCGTGACGCGGTTTCATAGTTCGTAGTTCTTGGTTCGTAGTTCGTGGTATTTATCAGCAATTCTTTAGTTAAATGTTTCTTCTTTTTTCTTTTTACAGTTTACTGTTTACCGTTCACCGTTTACAGTTTACAGTTTTTATTCAATCCAGAAAATTCCAATGGACGCCAAGCCTAAAATGCCTGCCGGGCATCGGATAGATAGGTGTGAGGATATAATTAATCCCGAAAATATTTGCCCATGTCACGGAAAGATGCGCATCACCTACCTTTAGAATTGCAAAAAGATCGACTGATGCGCATCGTCCGAGTATGAACGAATGAGATTCCGAATATACCAACATATCCGGATCCAGCTGTTCTCCGTTTTCCCTGTTGTAAAAAATGGAACGGAGACCGAATTTTGCATCGAGCGCTTTTTCAAAAAACAGATCACGATATGAAAACTCTCCGGATAGAATCACATCCGGCATGAGCGTTTTCAGGGAATCCAATTCTTTGTACTTTGACAGTGTCATCACGCCGTACGCCTCGAATGCTCCAGACTTCCATCGTAAACTTCCATTCACTCCCTGCACATCGATCTTATCGACATTACGCACCTCGAGTGCCGCCATACCACTGCTTGTCTGCGAAGGCTGATACAAAATGGCATCGGTGATGGTTCGGCGAAAAATCTCCAGATTGATCGAAATATTATCGGAAGGACGGAAAAGGAATCCACTCCTTATAAAAACATGATGTTCTTTTTTTAAAGATGCCGGACGAATGAGCAAAGAATCTCTCCAGTATTGTTCCTGGATGCTGGGAAAACGATCGTACCATGAACTCTTTGCATACACAGAAAAATAATCTGAAGGAACAGCGGTCACGCCGAGTCCGAGTAAAGAACCGTCTTCACCTCCAACCCATTCCCGGCGTAAAACGAATTCCGGATGCAGCATGGGAACAGAATCTGCCGAGGCCTGAATATATACAGCTGATTGAGATTGCTGAAGAGACGGAAGCTGGACGGAAGAATCCACTGCCGTTTTTTGCCATTGATAACCAAAGCTCCACCGCATGAACGGAAATCGCAGATCCTGGCGTATGTCGTATCCCTGCATAACAGCTGAATTTTCTTCCGGGATACTGGTACCCGAACTATCATACTGCCGATCTGTGTTCGTATAAAAGACATTCAGCCTCGTCGTCGATGCAGAATCAGGCAGAAGACGCGCAATGGTTGTAAACGTAAGATCGTTCCGTGAACGGATATCGTACGCGCTCCCGTTAATCACGGATGCATTCCCCGGATCGTATGCATTAGCATCAAGAATTACTCCATAATTTAAACCGTTCGTAGCTTTCGTATAGAAATCGCTGAGGGAAATGTTCACGCGATCGGAAATATTATACCGCAAGCGGGTCCGGACGTTCCATGCATCGAGTGCTGCATTGGCATAGTTTCCATTGGTCACCGTCCTGTCGAATGCCGCCATGAGGTTCAACCCCCGTGCAATATTTTGTGTAAAAAGAAAATCAGTCAGGAGATCCTCCTCCGGGTCCTGAACGAATCGGACTTTGGTAAACGGCCGCACGGAATTGTATGACCGCGAGACAAAATTGATTGCAATGTCGTTTGGTGATGCTCCATTCTCGGAACCGGAAAGAATTTCCACTTCGTCTAAAAACTCAAGCGGCATGTCATTAAAGTTATATCTTCCTGTGATAGGATCGTTCATCGGACGGCCGTCCAAAAGCACGCTGATACGCCGGTCGTCGGTACCGTATGCATTCAACTGTCCGTCCTTGCCCGCTTCCCCGAGTCCGCGATAGAAAAAGCCGGGGAGTTTCCAAAATACATCTCCGAGTGTTTTAGAGTCTGTCCAGAGAAGCTGATCCCGATATAAAACATTTTCGGTATCCGTTGAAGCGGTCAGTTTACCAATGCCCGGAATAAATCTTACAACCATTGAATCTTTTAAATGCAAGCTGTCCTGATGAGTTTTTCGGAGGGAATCAGCCCCGGCCATGCGGCCTTTTCGCAGAGAATCAGATATAAGCGGGTGCATCTTAGAATGCGTCGAATCGGCTTTCATGATATGCATCGTATCGACGGCAGCCGGACTATTCAACGGTATCGGATGAGACTCAAGCTGCGCCTGTGTCTGACTGCACGGCGCACAAGAAAGAAATATATAAAAAAGCAAAAAGGAAAATTTAGTCATTTCGTGCATTGAAAAATGGCGCCGTGAGCGAAACGGTATGGTCTTTTGGAAAAGAACCCGCCGCAAACCGGGCTGATGCTTCGTTATCATAAAGTCCAAAAACGGAAGAACCGCTGCCGCTCATCAGAGCGAATGATGCACCGGAACGCAGCAGTTTAAATTTAATACTCTGAATCACCGGATATTGAGCAAAAATGATCTCTTCAAAATCGTTCTGAACGACCTGTGAAAGAAGGGCCGGATTTTTTAAGGCATGAGGCAATTCTGTTTTGATTCCCGTCGGAATACCGTTTCGGTAAACTTTCAAATTGCGATACGCCCATGCCGTGGAAACATGAACCGGCGGAGTCACAAGAACAATCCAGAATGGAATTCCAAGCCGCAGCTGCTCCAGTATTTCTCCGCGTCCGTGCGCATACGCGCTGCCGCCGCGGATAAAAAACGGGACGTCGGAACCAATCTTTGCTGCATACTGGCACAGAACATCGCTGCCTAAATTCAAATTCCAGAGCTTATTCAGGGCGACCAACGTCGCTGCGGCATCGCTGCTTCCGCCGCCGAGACCGGCGCCGATAGGAATATTTTTCATAAGAGCGATATGCACACACCCATCTATTTTTTGTTCTGCCTGCAGGAGCCGTACCGCCTGCATGCAAAGATTATCCTCTCCCATCGGAATGTTTTCTGTGCTGCAATCGAAACCATCTCTTTCAGCAAGTGTGACCGTTATTTCATCGCAAAGATCGACTTCATGAAATACCGTTTCCAAATCGTGATAATTGTCGGGACGCTTGCCGAGTATGTACAAACCAAGATTAATTTTAGCGTAAGCGTAAAGTTTCATGGGCTCTCTATGTCTTGCTTCAAGAATCGCTGCCCCGAAGTATAGCATAAAAATTCGGCTTGGTCTAATTTTAAGCAAAATAGCGTATAAACATCGGAGAATCAACCCGCCGAACCGTATGAGACCTGCATCCGGGTTGAAGAATGGTTCCTAATACGGGGTGTATCGTTTAACGTGCTGCAGTACTGCCGTTCAATGTTCGTCGGTTATTTGGTTCTGTATTTGTTCTGTCTTCTATTATCAGCCATCCGTCGATTAACAATGGCCATTGACCATTTACCATTCGCTGCTCTTGCTTTTATACGATAATAATTGTATTTATCCCAGATTTGTCATTACAATAACATTTCTAATGACCGCCAATAGAAAATAATCATATAAAACGTTATAATGAAACAGGTTGGGGAATAAAAAGAAGTGCTCGGAGGAATAAAATCAGAGTAAGCAAAGAAGACAAGCCAATGGAACTGAAGATAGAGTATACGGACAAAGAACTGACGCCGTGGGGCGGCATGGTATTGATGCGGGAGTTGATCGAACGGACCGGGATCAACGAAGCGCTGGCGAAAGTGGGTCTTCCAGTGCAAAGATCAAACCGAGGATACGATCCGATACAGTTGATCAATAATTTTTGGGTAAGCCTCTAGAGTGGAGCAAGCCGGTATGAACATTTGGAGGTAACCCGACAGGATGAGGTGATAAGGAAGATATTTGGCTGGAAGAAAATGGCAGGACATAAAGCATTCCAGCGGTATTTTAAGAAATTCACACAAGAGAAGAACAATCAAGTATTCACGAAACTATCACAATGGTTTTACCGGCAGATGCAATTTGATAATTACACATTAGATGTAGACTCGACAATCTTGACGCGTTACGGGAATCAAGAAGGAGCGATGAAGGGCTATAATCCGACAAAGCCCGGACGGAACAGTCATCATCCGTTGATAGCGTTTATTGCAGAAGCGAGAATGGCGGTGAACTTTTGGCTTCGTAGTGGGAACAGCTATACATCGAACAACTTTTTAAATTTCCTTGAGAATACCTTTGAGAGATTAGGCGGCAAGATCATAGGCCTCTTCAGAGCCGACAGTGGTTTTTTTGATAAAAAGATACTGGAATACTTAGAAAACAAGGCAAAACCGATCAATTATGTAATTGCGGCAAAATTCTACGGGCCATTGAAATTGGCTATAGCGCAAGAGAAGAACTACCAGCCAGCGGGTGATGGTGTAGAAATCGGAGAGACGATGTATCAAAGTGTTGAATGGGGAAAGGCGCGCAGAATGGTAATTGTAAGACAAGAGATCGCGCTTCGCCCGAAGGCCACGGGGAAGCAGTTACGATTATTCGGAGACGAAGGAATCTATAAAAATTATCGTTACAGTTGTTTTGTTACGAACCTGACATTACCGGCAAAAGCGGTATGGGATTTGTACAGAAACAGAGCTGATGCAGAGAACAGAATAAAAGAGTTGAAGGAAGATTTTGGAGTCGATAGTTTTGCTGTTCAAGATTTCTATGCTACTGAGGCAGCCTTAAACTTTGTGGTGATGGGTTATAACTTGATGAGTTTGTTCCGCCAAGTTGTTCTGCAATCGAAACAAGAGTTCCAATTAAAAACTTTACGCTACAGAGTGTTTGCCATTGGATCATACATCGTAAAAAATGGAAATGAACGGATACTCAAACTTGCTCTGGCGATGAATCGACGTAAATGGTTTGATGGGCTTTGGGAAAATGCCAAGCTTATGAGTGGGCCATTTGTGGTCGATTCCGTCTGAGGTTCTTGAGGTTCTAATGACAAATCCGGGTTTATATATCGATCTTAAACTAATTCGCGGGATGTTTCACAGGATCCCTTGCGAATCAAGATTTGCATTTCCGATACAAATTTAAACACATTTTGTTCTGGCCATTTAAAGGAGAAATTATGTAAAATTATAAATTCGTAATGAGATGATAACCTTTGCTTCACATCATTTAAGCTATTGGGGGAATTAAAATGAATAAACATTGTCTCTTCAAAGTCTTCGGCATCTTGTTGAGCTTCTTTCTCTTCGCCGGCTGTGCGAGCATCATGCAAAATCCCGACACTCATACGGCAGTAAAACCAAATGAGTTCGGAAAGAAATATTCGCCGCAAGAACTGAAGAGCGATTTGAATTTCTTCATAAGCACTCTCAATGATGTTCATCCGAACCCATACACATGCGCATCGAAATTCGAAATCGATTCTCTGCATCGTTTCCTTGAACAAGAATTAACGGTTCCAATGACGAGAGCGGAATTTTATTTTAAAATTGCGCCCCTTGTTGCACGAATCGGAGACGGCCATACAAGCATCGGTCCGCCGGATGAAGAATACGTTTACTACCGGCATCAGCAAAAGGGCGTTGCTTTTCCGTTCAACATCGACTATGATACACTGTCGGGAATGACCATCACTCGAAATTACTCCGGAGATTCAACTCCTGCAATCGGCGACCGGATCGTATCTATCAACAGCCGCTCAGCGGATTCCCTTTTTCTTTTTTATCTGAAAGGATTCAGCGGAGAACGAATGGTATTCCGTGTACGGCGGTGCATCGAACGTTTCCGGAGCCTTCTTTGGCTCGACGGTATCAATTCCCCTTACAATATCGTAATACGAAAATACGATACTCAAAAACAAATTGCGGAATATGTGAAGGGTGTTGCTCTCCAAGATGTCCTGAAAACTGATTCTTTGCTGACATCACGGAGCATGATGTTGCCCGATTTTAGTTTTAAACGGCTGCAAGACAACATCGGGTACATTGATTTTCGTTCTATGGAGGATTTAACGGGATTCAAAAAATTCCTATCGGCGACCTTTGAAGACATTCATGCAAATCCTGTCCGGGGCCTCGTGATTGATCTGCGCAAAAATACAGGCGGGAACTCTCAGCTTGGCGAAGAGCTTCTCCCCTTTCTTACAGATTCATCCTACAGGATGTTTGCCCGCTTCGGGCATAAAATGAGCGCACAATTAAAGACATACAAACGGCAAGCAATACCGTGGTGGATTCGATGGTTCCCGCTGACATGGGTGAGTTCAGAAGCCAAAGGGCTTTTCAGCGTAGAGGATGGGGAAATAGTTGTCGATACGATGACCGCCGAACCTCCTGAAAATAATTCATTGCGATATAAAGGCAAAACATGTTTTCTGATCGGATCCGTAACATTTTCAAGTGCAACGAATCTTGCAAACACAGTTGGCGATTACAAGCTTGCGACATTGATCGGCGAGGAAACCGGAGGTATTCCGAATACTTTTGGAGATTATTATCCATTCGACTTGCCAGATACAAAGCTTGAAGTTTGTGTCTCCTCCGCTTTTTATGTCAGGGCCAACGGAAACACTGCAGATCGCAGGGGAGTAATTCCCGACATCGAGGTTCGCGGAAATGAAAAAGATATGCGTTCCGGAAAAGACACGGTACTGGAACGAGCAAAGCAATGGATACTCGAGGGGAAATAAATTGAAAAGCGGATGGAAACTGTGACTAAAAAAATCAATGTGAAGCTTGGGAAACTGCAGGAAACTCTTTTATTGCCTTTATGGGGAAGAGCCGTCGAAACGCAAAAAACCGATCCAAAATTGATCGATAGGATGGCCGTCGAAATTGTAGATCTGATAGACTATGATTTTTCTATAATAGCTGAAAACATCAGCCCGATAAGCCGGTTTGCATGGATAGCTCGGAGCCTCCATGTCGATAGAACAATTTTTGAATTCATAAAAATTTTTCCCGGAGCCGCGATTGTCAATATCGGCTGCGGTCTGGATACGACTTTTAACCGAATAGACAACGGCCGGATCATGTTCTACGATCTCGACCTGCCGGATGTTATCGATTTGCGGAAATATTTTTTTACGGAAAATGAAAGGAGAAAAACTATCTCGTGCTCTTTCCTTGAAAAGAAATGGCTCTCCGAATTACGGGTCAAAGACGGCCTCCTCTTTATTGCGGCAGGGATTTTTTATTATTTTAACGAACATCAAATAAAAGATTTCTTCACTTCAATAGCCGGCCTTTTCCCCGGTTCTGAAATATTTTTTGATTCAGCTTCGCCACTGGGAGTAAAGATTGCAAATGAAAAGGTTATTAAAAACGGCGGAATGGATAATACTGCAATTCTCAAATGGGGACTAAAAAGTGCGAAACCGATCGAACAATGGGACAGGAAAATCCGGGTAGTTGAAGAATATCCTATGTTTAAAGGAATGAAAGAAGGACTCTCTTTGAAAATGAAATATGGATTATGGATGTCGGATGTATTAAACATTATGTCTATGGTTCACATAAGAATCGACAATTAAAAAATGAACATCGGGCTGCCATCCTGGGCATCCGGCTGAACGGACCAAAAGACAAACCGGGCACGCATAAGACGGAGAACGGAGAAGTATGAACACGAAATTGATGATCATTATAGGATTTTCGTATATCTACGGATTCTTTGAGTTGTTTATGAATTTTAAACAGCGTCATAAAAAGAATGTTGCCTATTCAGGAGATAAAGGAAGTTTAAGATTATTAACCATTCTCATTGCAGCCGGATACCTGTTCTCATTTTCAATCGGCGCAACAACCATAGGCAGGATTTATCATTGGGATACTTTTTTTGCAATCGGAAGCGTACTGGTTCTCATCGGGTTGACAATAAGAATAAAGTCGATATTGACTCTTAAACAATATTTTACATATTCAGTGGCAAAAATCGAAAACCATAAAATAATCGAATCAGGAATGTATAAGAGCATCAGACATCCTGGATATTTGGGACAGATCGTTATTTTTATCGGAATTTCGACTTCTATGTCGAATTGGTTGTCAATAGTACTGATGATGATACCGATTGCCCTCGGATATGGATATCGAATCGAGGTTGAAGAAAGATTTATGACTGAACAAATGGGAGAATATTATTTAAATTATAAAAATCGGACGAAGAGACTCATTCCGATGATCTATTAAATATATCCTGCCACAGAAAAGATCGAAGGCAATTCACCGCAGAGCGGATATTGTTTATACAATGAAGAGTTGAAAAATAAAACCGCATGTGCCGCTTGCGTAAAGGAGATAATTAAAGTGGACCAAAATATAAAAACAAAATATCACCATATCGGCATTCCTGTAAATAAACCTATCGAAGGGGAAGTATATTTGAAGGATTATAAGATTTACCATTACGGCTATGAGAACAACGAATATGGAATCGAATGGATGCGATACGAAAAAGACTGCCCGTTGCCCGAGATTGTCAAGACAATACCTCATGTCGCCTTTGAAGTCGAAGACGTGTATGAAGCGATTAAGGGGAAAAAAGTAATCATAGAGCCCAATAGTCCTTCAGAAGAAAATGTCGTTGCTTTTATTGAAGAAAACGGCGCTCCCATCGAGTTCATTCAGATTGAAAAGAAAAAGAGCGGCGATGTCTGCACATAGAAAAGAATTGCAATCCGTTCCAACTTCCGGCAACAGCTCGTGAATGCGAAATATTAAAAAAGAATAAACAGAAAAAAGTCGATAGAATAAAAATTGCAGATGCATAGAGTCTGCCGTTGTTTCCACAAAAGGAGTCCCTATGGAAATGGCATGTTTGAATGACAAGAATATATATCCAGACGATGAAGTGTTAGCCCTGCATCTCGGCAGTGCGAAAAAGGCATGGGATTCATTTATGGATTTACTGAAAACCGATTATCCCCTCCTTTCGACAGAGTGGAGATATTATAACGACGGAAAAAGATGGTTGTGTAAAACAACAAAAAAGACAAAAACAATTTGCTGGATATCCGTATGGGAAAAATTCTTTAGAGTAACCTTCTATTTCGGCAAGAAGGCCGAAGAGGCCATAAATAATAGCGCGCTGGATGAAAAATTGAAAGCACAATTTTTAAACTACGAGGGAAAGCTCAAAATCAGGCCCATTACAATATTCGTAAAAAAGAAATCGGATTTGAAAATATTAATGACCTTGATAGAGCTAAAAGAAAAAACCAAATAAATATAATCTCTCAATGGTACGATTCTCTGTATCAATGCATCTGCATAAGAGTGAATGCATGAGTGAAAGGATGAAGAATTTATATGAAAGATGCAATCTCATCACAGTATGATGCATCGCTCAAGATGCTGAAAGAGGCTATCATCAAATGCCCGCCGCGTATGTGGAACGACAGCGATTACAAAAACAGGTTCTGGCACATTTCATATCATGTCCTCTTTTACACATATATGTACTTGCAGGAATCCGAAGCTCAGTTTGTACCATGGCACAAGCATAGGAACAATTACCAATTCATGGGACCTCTTCCCTGGCCGCCGCATACGATACCGGAGATCGGAAATCCTTACAGTAAGGAAGACATTCTCGAATACTTCGACCTTTGCCGGAGACAGGTCGAAGAGAAAGTCCCGTTGATGGACTTCAACGCCGAGTCCGGATTTTACTGGCTGCCGTTTAAGAAATTTGAACTCCAGATCTATAACATTCGGCATATTCAACATCATGCCGGGGCGCTCATCGACCGCTTGCGCACAATTGAAGATATTGGAATCGACTGGGCTGCGGCGAAACCCCGCTCTTGATAAAATAAACGAGATCATTTTTTTGCCTTGATTCTGATTGAGAAAAATCGTAATTATTTAATCAGGTATGAATAATTCGACAGTATTCTTACAGAAGACTGTCCGGATTATACTTTAACATTCTATCAAAAATTTTAGCACAGTATTTTCAACCGTCTTTCAGGATAGATCGCATATGAGCGTGACTCATTGAAGAGAATGAATGAAATTTTCAATTTAAACCGCAAACGACTGCGCTTAAGAACATCATTGAAATAATATGAATACTGCTTCCCTCAAGAAGGACGTCATTCCACCATGACAGCAATCCCGTTTGATGTCAATGACAAAAAACTTCGAGAAACATTTTTTAATCAAAACATCATCGATTGCATGGCCTCTTTAGCCGGGGATGCTCATCCCCTCTGGGGTAAAATGACATCGCAGAATATGATCGAGCATCTTGTTTGGGCATTTGAATGCTCAACCGGCAGACTCGAACTTCCCTGCCGGACTCCGGAGAACCTCATCGAGCGGGTAAAAAGAATCCTCTATGACCAACGGCCTATGCCTCATGATTTTAGGAATCCCTTGCTTGGCGAGAACCCGCCTCCTTATCAGTTCTCCACCTTAACCGATGCGAAGGCGGCTTTATGCACTGAAATCACTCGCTTCGTCGATCATTTCCTCAAACAGCCGAATGCGATTCATGTTCATCCTATCTTCGGTCTTCTTGGAGCGGAAGAATGGCATCGGGCTCAATTCAAGCATTGTTATCATCATTTGCAGCAATTCGGACTTATCTGCCCATTCGAGAATGTTTCCATATGAACAACGGATTGACTATAAATGAAGAAAACGACAAAGCTGTGTTGCATCCATTTTGCGCCGCTTTGTATGCCCGCAAAAAGTCGGATATCACATGAATGAATTATGAAACGACTATCTTTTCAATCGCAAGAAGATTTCAGAAGCTGGCTGTCTGAAAATCATTCGGACAGAGAACCGATCTGGATAGAATATTATAAATACGGCCGGAAAGGAATCAATTATACTGAATCTTTAGAGGAAGCGCTTTGCTTCGGCTGGATCGATTCCCTCATTAAAAAAATCGACGAACGGATTTACCTTAGAAGATTCTCTCACCGGAATGACAAGAGCAAATGGTCAAAGGTCAACAAAGACCTTGTTGTGAAATTGACGAAAGAAAAGAAAATGACTAAATACGGCCTTGAGAAAGTTAAAGCTGCAAAGATAAACGGAGCATGGGATGGTGAAAATACAGAATTAGCGCCCGGCGAAAAAAACAAAATGGTCGATGAGTTCCTTGAAGTCATTAAAAGCAATGCAAAAATGTGTAAATTATTCGTCAAGAAAAGCGCTAGAATGAAGCAGATTATTGCCGCTTATTACTCCGACGCAAAAACGGAAGAAACCCGCAAACGAAGGATAAAACGAATATCCGGTTTTTTACAAGGCAAAATAAGCATTTTATAAAATAATCCGCTGAAACTTAAAATTAGAATATGGATATTAACGACAGTATAAATCGAACAAGAACCGAGTTCAACAAAGCTCTCTTCAATCAGGACTACACAAAAATCATATCGGACGATACGCAGCTCACCATGCTAATCGATATGATGGAACCCGGGCCGAATAAATCTTTTCTCGATCTGGGAACCGGAAACGGGTATGTCGCTTTTGAACTTGCGAAGAGATATAATTCGGCAAATGTCGTCGGAATCGATATAGCGGAAAAAGCTGTAAGGAATAATAGAAAGATCGCCAAAGAGGAAGGACTCGAAAATCTGAGTTTCGATGTTTATGACGGGGTGACTTTTCCCTATCCTGGATCTATATTCGACGGAATTATAAGCCGATACGCCATTCATCATTTCCCGGATCTCAACAAGACCGTAAATAACATTTATAAATTGCTTAAAGATCATGGAGTGCTCGTAATTTCAGATCCCGCTCCGGATAATCAGGACGTCGAGCGGGAAATCGATAAATTCATGCGGCTGAAAAACGACGGTCATATAAAGCTTTATACGTTGGATGAATTAAAATATATTTTCGAAAACAACAATCTAATATTCGATCATGTCGAGTATTCAGGTATTACCTTCCCTCGAGAAATGAACAAACATTATCAGAAATGGGCGACCGGTCTTTCAATGATTTTAAAAAAACAGTACAAATTAAGAATTGAGACCGATCAGATTTTTCTAACATTGAAAGTACTCAATGCGGTTTTCAAGAAGAACAGCCGACGATCCTGCGGTTAAATGATAATTGAAAGATCTGTCCCCGCTACCATATATGCATTTATTATATGTGCCTGCATTCCTTCTACTGACCCGACTTAAAAATGATCCTCTCAGCCGTGTTGTTGACTCTCACAGATAATCGCATGCCGTCCGTGAATGCTTCTTTTCGAACGCCAGTTCGTTCTGCCAAGAATCATGATGCCGGTAGTCAGCATACTGATTTATGATTATCGATAACTGTTTTTAGTTTCCGCAATTATGAAACAAAATCCAAGAGAAAAGCGTATAACAAACCAAATCAAGATTCAACACAATGGAGTCGGTAATGCCAAGAACCATGACTCATCAAACGCATGTTTGGATTCTATTGTTCGGTGTTTTTCTTTATTCCCGGGCTGCCATACAAGGAGATTCCACAACATCGATTCATTTCAAAAATGGATACAAGGAGTATCACTACGGAATTCCGTTTTTGTATCTGAAAGGAACCGATTACGAAACCGGACTGCAATACGGAACTCTTCTGAAAGATGAGATCACAACGATGCACGAAGATTTTGAGAAATTCAAAAAACAAATGATGGAGAACGAGATACAATACCTGCCCTGGTACGAAAGAATAATCGCCAATCTCTTCGGCGGAATGATATGGAAACACAAGATAAATACGTATGCCGGCAAGCTTCCTCCAAATATTGAAGACCAAATTCGCGGAGCATCGGAGGGTTCAGGCCTGCCGGAATCCTTCTTCAGGGAAATTCAGGTCGTCGCCGATTTGTATTCGAACCGCTGCGAGGCAATTGTGATAAAAAAAGGCAATCATACATATCATTGTCATAATCTCGACCAGCCATTACCTGTAAGCATGATTTCAAAATATCCGGTTGTCGTAAATTACGATATAAAAGGAAAACAAAAATATACGGATTTTGGTTTTGCTGCATGCCTGATGATTACTACTGCATGTAATGAATCCGGAATATCGCTATCGGAAAACGGCAATAATAATGCGTTTGAATTCGATAAAAATAACTGCAGTCTCTATTCGGAAAAAAGTAAGCTCATTACCGAAACGCACAACCTTCAAGAAGTCGATTCGATTGCTCAAACCCTCAAATTTCCATTAGGCTTAATCTATACGATATCAAGCAGCAAAGAGAAACAGGCCGTTGTGTATGATTTTCTCGGTTCAACAAAGGCGTCAACCCCCGTTCACAATTATCAATTTGTCGCGAACCGAACGATCTCAAAAGATTTAGGCAAAAAAAGCGAAACAATTTATTCCGGTCAATTCCATGATACATGCAGAGAAATCAAATTTGCCGAGTTGATAGATACTGCCAAACCAAATATCGTAGATGAAGCAATCAACATACTCGGCAATACGGATTTTTATCATTACACCGATTCACTGCCTGTGTATCTTGAATCTCTTCATAACTATGAAACCGATCAATCCGTCATTTTCGATCTGGCCGATTCGACGATTTATTTTACATTTTATGCTCACTTTGCCGCATGGAATAGATGGCTGAAGTATAATTACATTACTCATAAAGTGAGTTTGTATAGAAAAGCAGATCCGAGATTGAGCGGCCCCTTTCTTGCAAAATTAAACGAACTATACGGAAATATCGAGTCTTGCGACTGGCGGGACAGTGTCAAGGTCAGGTCTTTAGTAAATTCGGTAGTAAAGTCTAAGATTGAAAATTACTTTTGTCTCGATTTTTTAGCCTGGAGATATCGCGATTATTATAAACTTCCGGTCGAATCGATGCAATATGCCGATAAGCTCATAAAAAAATACCCGGATGTTATAACCGGTTACTACAACAAAGGCCGGGCGCTTGAAGCAGAAAAAAAATATAGCGAAGCGGTCGTTGAATATACGCGCGCGCTTGAAAGCACAATCCAATGCGAATACTATCTGGCGGAAACGGAGGAACACCTTGCTCTGGTATATTCTTTCCTTGGCCAAAAGGAAGCCGCGGCAGTATATGCAGCAAAAGCGCTTGAAATCCAGTCGCAATATTGGATGCCGGAGTATTTGAAAGAAAGACTTCTAAAACTCGAAACAATAAAAAAATCCGGAAACTAATTAAAAGGAATAGTAATTCAGCGTATTTTAAAACAGTTGTTTTTTCAGTTATCAATCCCCCTTTTATCGAGGATTTTTGAATCTTTGAATACCGCGCTGTGTAATTACAAGGAATAAAACTATTCCACATGAACAACCGGCGGAGCCCTTCAGGGAATGACCAAAGGAACCGGCAGAAAGTTTTTCCCAACCAGAGTTTTTTGCTCGATGAAAGAAGCTTAGGTGTCAAAAGATCGTTTTTGGGCTAAAACGCTTATGGCGAAGTTGTTTCGGTCATTTTAGGGACATAAACGGCTTGTCGATTCAACTTTGATTGTTCCCTCATTTTTTCGTATTTTTTTCTATTGTATATGAAAAACCTCCAAACAAAAAGCATTCAAATCGGTTCATTCTTTATCGGCGGCGGGAACCCGCTTGTCCTTATTGCAGGCCCCTGCGTGGTCGAAAACCGGGATATTGTTTTTCAAACCGCCGAAACACTCAAATCAGTTACGGATCGACTGAAGATTCCTTTTATTTTTAAAGCATCATATAAAAAAGCGAATCGCGCAAGCGGCGATTCTTTTATGACGCTCGGTGAAGAAAAGGCGCTTGCCATACTCGCGGACGTTAAGCGCGAATTTCAGATTCCCCTGCTGACCGATATTCATTCACCGGAAGAGGCTGCAATGGCAGCTCAAACGGTCGATGTTCTTCAGATCCCTGCATTTCTCTGCAGGCAGACCGAATTACTGGAAGCAGCCGGAAAAACGGGAAAAGTCGTCAATATTAAAAAAGGACAATTCGTGGCTCCGGAAGATATGTACCTTGCCGCAAAAAAAATATCCGGAACCGGCAACGATGCCATTCTCCTGACCGAACGCGGGACCACATTCGGCTACCACAATCTGGTTGTCGATATACGTTCGCTGCCGATCATGCGTGCATCGGGATACCCTGTTGTACTGGATGCCACGCATTCCGTGCAATTGCCCGGAGGTGCGGCAACCCAAAGCGGCGGGCAGCCTGAATTTATTTTTCCTATTGCCCGCGCAGGCGTAGCGGCGAGGTGCGATGCGCTCTTCATCGAGACCCATCCCGATCCGTCCAAAGCGCTCAGTGACGCAGCCAGCCAGCTTAAGCTGGATCGTGTGGAGGAGCTCCTCCTGCAGGTCAAGGCAATCGACGAACTCGTACGAACATGGTAAGATTCTTATGCCGAAAACGTCTTCTTTAAACACACGGCTCCACCCGATCAAGCTTCTTCTCCTCGATGTGGACGGCGTCATGACCGACGGCGGAATTTATTATTTGAACGGCGGCGATGAATGCAAGAAGTTCAATATCCAGGACGGCTATGGAATCGTGAAACTGCATCGCGCTGGACTTCAGGCTGGAATTATTACAGGCCGCATTTCAAAAATCGTCGAACGCCGCGCGCAGGATCTCGGCATCGCTGAAGTACATCAGAATCTGGACGACAAGCTGAGCGTTTATGAGGCAATCAAAACAAAATATTCTCTGCAAGATAAAGAGATTGCCTATATTGGAGACGACGAGTTCGACCTCCCCGTGCTTCAACGGGTCGGATTTTCCGCAGCTCCGGCAAATGGAATGGATCAGGTGAAAAAAAAGGTCCATTACGTCTGCAAACATCGCGGGGGCGACGGAGCCGTACGTGAAGTCATCGATATGATTTTAAAAGCAGTAAATGGTTAATTATGAATGATGAATGATGAATGGTGAATAGTGAATGGAACTGATAACTGACAACTGACAACTGACAACTGATAACTAAGATGGATTCTTCAATTGAAAATGGAAAACTTGTTGTTCGCATCGAAGCCGAAGCGATTGCTGCGCTCGAGCAGCATATCGACGAAAACTTTTCGAAAGCCGTTGATATGCTTTTCAATGCAAAGGGACGGGTTGTCATTACGGGCATGGGAAAATCCGGCATTATTGCACGAAAAATTTCTGCAACGATGAATTCGACGGGTACTCCGTCGTTGTTTCTCCATCCCTCGGATGCCCTCCATGGCGATCTTGGCGTCGTAGCCCCGGAGGATGTCGTTATATGCATTTCCAAAAGCGGCGATACGGAAGAAATAAATAAATTGTTGCCCATGCTCAAGCAGATTGGTGTCCGGATCATCGCTCTTCTCGGCAACTCGAATTCTATTCTTGCGCGCCAGTGCGATATCGTTCTCGATACGGGAGTCAAAGAAGAAGCATGCCCGCACGACCTTGCACCGACATCGTCTACAACTGCAGCTCTCGTGATGGGAGATGCACTTGCAATTACGCTGCTGCAAAAACGCGATTTTACAAAAGAAGATTTTGCTTTTTTCCATCCGGGCGGAAATCTCGGAAAGCAGTTATTCCTCAAAGTCGAATCGCTGATGGTATCCGGCAAAGATATTCCGATTGTTCAAGAATCGGTTTCACTCTCAGATGCGATTGTTGAAATTTCCTCCAAACGCCTGGGCGCTACTTGCGTTGTGGACGGCAATGGCTTGCTCCTGGGCATTATTACGGACGGTGATTTGCGGCGCTTGCTGCAGCACACAACGAACATCGCAAACCTCACCGCAGGCCAGGTCATGATAAAGAATCCGAAAACGATTCAGCCTTCCCTCCTCGCAGCGCGTGCGCTTGCAATGATGGAAACCTACAAGATCACGCAGTTCGTTGTTCTCGACGCCAATCGCAAGCCTGTCGGCATTCTGCATCTTCATGATCTGGTTGAAGCCGGACTCCATGGAGATTCAACCGTATGATTATCTGGCGTTTCGGCAAAGTTTTGGCTTTTTTTTCTTTTCTTCTTCTCCTTCCATCGTGCGAAGAAAAAATAAAACCGTCCATCCTTGCCACGGTCGACAGCCGCTCCCTGCCCCAGCAGGAAAGCTGGAACAGCACTATTACGGTTTCCGATTCGGGAAAGATCCGCGCCATCATTAGAGCAGGAAATCTTCGCATTTACGATTCAACACAGCAAACGGAACTTCGCAACGGCGTCTATGTACGATTCTTCGGAGAGACCGGACAGGAGACTTCGCATTTGACAAGCGATGAAGGTACCGTCGATGAAAATACGAATGATCTGGAAGCTATAAAAAATGTCCTTGTCGTATCGAGCGATTCGTCGCACCTGCGGTCTGAGCATCTCTTCTGGAGCGACAAGCGCCAGTTAATTTTTACGCCTGATTTCGTTTCCATTACGACTCCGAAAGAAAAACTTCAAGGGCATGGTTTTGAATCGGATCAGAACTTGAAACATTATCGGATTTTCCAGGTCTCAGGCAAGGCACAATCGCAATGGAACCAGTAAAGCAGAACCATATTTTCTCCAGGCTGGCAAGCATCGTGATTTTCTGCGCTCTGCCGGCAATTCTTTTTGCACAACGAAGCAAAATGATCGATCTCCGCTCTGCAGACACCCTCAAGGGAAAAGTTATCAACGGGGAAGAGGTTCGCGAATTGATCGGCCATGTATATTTTGTCCAGCCGACGGAGTCCGGGGGATTAGTGCATGTATGGTGCGACAGGGCGCTTCGATACGTCGTTCAAAACAAAGTGGAGCTTTTCGGTCATGTCAAAGTAGCCCGCGACAGTTCAACATTGTTTTCGGATAAGTGTGTGTATTACGGCGACCGCCGCTACATAGAAACCTTCAGCGGCGTACTGCTTGAACGCGGCTCGACGATTCTGACATCGAAAATCGGCAAATATTACATGGATGAAAAACATTCCGAATTTATCGAAAATGTTGTCCTGATCGATTCGAGTTCGATCATTACCTGCCGCGACCTGCATTACTTTGAGGAAGCCCGTCAATCCATAGCGCTCGATTCGGCACGCGTCATAGATCGAACCAATGGAACAAACCTTTACGGCGACTCGATCATGCATTTCGAGACAACGCAGTTTACATCCGCCGCCAAACATCCCCGTCTCGTCCAGTTCGATACATCCGAAAGCGGCATTATCGATACAACAATCGTAACAGCCGTTCTATTTCATTCATATAAAGATTCTCTCGAACGAGTCATTGCTTATGACAACGTCCAGATGATTCGTGCCGATATGGCGTCCCGGTGCGGAAAAGCGACGTTCCTTGTTAAAAAAGACAGCATCCTTCTTTTCCAGCAGCCGGTCATCTGGAGCAGCGACAATCAAATCACAGGCGATTCAATATTTATCCGCATGCAGAATAAAAAATTAAAACGTCTCTATGTCCACGGGCATGCGATGGCTATTTCACCGGCCGATTCCCTTCGTCCTGCAAGGTTCAATCAATTGACCGGCCGGCGATTGATTATGTACTTCTTTGCAAATAAAGTACAGAAGGTCGATGTGCTTCAAAATGCAACAAGTTTTTATTATATCTATGACAAGAAAGATCCGAATGGCGCCAACAAATCAAGCGGCGATAAAATCAATATTTATTTTGAAAAGGGGGAAATTGACCGTATCAAAGTTATCAGAGACGTAGAAGGTCAATATTTTCCGGAAAAAATGCTGAACAAGCGTGAATCGGAATATAACTTAGACGGTTTTCGGCTGCTGGAGAATAAGCCGAAACGCACGGGGATTATAATTGTGAGCCAATGACATTCATGATAGCAGAAGAACAAAAATCATCATCAGAACAAATTCCTTCCCCCGGCGCGACGGTGCGAAAAGTGCTGCGCTCCGAATCGCTCGTGAAACGTTACAAAAAACGCGTCGTAGTCAGCAATGTCAGCATTGATGTCCGGCAGGGAGAAATCGTCGGCCTGCTCGGACCGAACGGAGCCGGCAAAACGACAACATTCTATATGATCGTCGGAATGATTCGCCCCAACAGCGGAAAAGCGTTTCTTGAAGAGAGGGAGATCACCACATTACCGATGTACAAAAGAGCCAGGCTCGGCATCGGCTATTTACCGCAGGAAGCTTCTGTGTTTCGCAGGCTTTCGGTTCACGATAACGTTCTGGCCGTTCTTCAAACCACTTCTCTCTCCAAAAAGGAGCAAGAAGAAAAATGCATGAGGCTTTTGGACGAATTCGGGCTTCTTCAAGTCCAAAAGAGCCTTGGCTATGTACTCTCCGGCGGAGAACGCCGGAGGACAGAGATTGCGCGTTCTCTGGCTCTGGATCCGAAATTCATGCTTTTAGACGAACCCTTTGCCGGTATAGATCCGATTGCCGTTGAAGATATTATGCATATCGTTAAAAGATTGAAAGATAAAAACATCGGCATTCTTATTACGGATCATAACGTGCACGAAACCTTGTCGATTACCGACCGGTCCTATCTCCTCTTCGAAGGGAAAATATTAAAGTCCGGAACAGCCGAATACCTTGCAAATGATCCGGAAGCTCGTAAATTATATCTTGGAGAGAATTTTAAACTGGACAGGTACGAATAAAAAAACTGATGCCTCTGCATGTCCCGAAGTGACGGGAACAACGAGGGCATCGATGAATCGAAAATCAAATAATCATTAATCATCAAATCGTTTAAAATTTTATGGTCATCGTTCTCGAAAATAACGTAACAGAAAAACAAATCGAAGATATCATTCGTGTTCTCCAAGAACACGGCTTCGATATTCATCGCTCGACTGGCGTTGAGCATACCGTGCTCGGCGCTATTGGCGTTCATCCGGAATACGACCACAGACAAATAGAAGTCCTTCCGGGAGTCGCCGAGGTCATTCGCATTACGGAGCCGTTCAAACTTGCAAGCCGTGCTTTCAAGCGGGAAGGATCGGTCTACTCGATCGGCGGAGTGGTCATCGGCAGCGATGCCGTGGTCGTGATGGCGGGACCGTGTTCTGTCGAGAGTGAAAAACAAATTTTTACCATCGCACAGAAAGTCTCTGCTGCCGGAGCAAAAATCCTCCGCGGAGGCGCCTACAAACCGCGTACATCGCCGTACTCCTTTCAGGGAATGGGCGTCGATGGATTAAAGCTTCTCCGTGCTGCCGCAGATGAATTCGGATTGAAAGTCGTTACAGAAGTCATGGACCGGAGCCAGATCGACGAAGTGGAAAAGTATTGCGACATTTTGCAGATCGGCGCACGAAATATGCAGAACTATACATTTCTCAAAGACCTGGGAAAAGCGTCGAAACCGGTCATGCTTAAACGCGGATTAGCGGCAACTATTGAAGAATGGCTGATGGCTGCGGAATATATTCTATCCGGTGGCAATCAGCAAGTCATTCTCTGCGAACGGGGCATACGCACATTCGAAACGGCAACACGCAATACAATGGATATCAGCGCAATTCCCGTCATTAAGAAAAAAAGCCACCTGCCGATATTCGCAGATCCGTCCCACGGAATCGGAATTCGTGATAAGGTCATACCGATGGCGCGCGCTGCTGTCGCTGCCGGAGCTGACGGCATTATGGTGGAAGTCCATCAGGATCCGGATCATGCGTTATCGGACGGCGCACAATCGCTGTTCCCGGAGCAATTCACTCAGATGATGAAAGAAATTCGTTTGATCGCAGCCGCGATCGGACGGAGCATAGCATAACGAAGTCATGCCGAGCCGACGATCACAGCAAATTCCGTTCCCAAATATCACCATCGTCGGTGTCGGGCTTATCGGTGGATCGCTTGCTCTTGCTGTCAAACAACGTTTTCCCTCCGCCCGCATAACGGGAGTAGATACCGCCACAGTCCTCCGCCGTGCGGTACAGCGGAAAGCAATCGATGTTGCGGAACAATCAATCCAGTGCGCTGTTTTCGGCGCCGATCTTGTCGTTCTATCGACTCCGGTTGAACATATTCTGCAATCGCTTCCCTTAGTCGCAAAATACTGCTCAGCACGGACGATCGTGACCGATACCGGCAGCGTAAAAGGGGCCATTGTAGAAAAAGCACGGACACTCTTCCCTGCAAATAATTTTATCGGCGGCCACCCGATGGCAGGAGCGGAAGTTTCCGGCATCAATGCCGCGCATCCTCTTCTTTTTCAAAACGCTATCTATCTCATCACACCTTCCGCGAAAGGAAACGGACAGAACACTAAAAAGCTGGCGCAGTTTTTTTCGGCACTCGATGCACGTGTCGTCGTTCTCGATCCGAAGATCCATGATAAAGTTGTCGCAGCGGTCAGTCATGTACCGCAGCTCGCAGCCGTGGCTTTGATGAATATGGCAGGACGCGCACATCCAAAACACCTCGGATTGGCTGCTGGCGGCTTCCGCGATATGACCCGTATAGCATCGAGCCGGTTCGACATGTGGCAGGATATTCTCGAGGCTAATAAACACGATATTGCCGAAGCATTGGATCTGTACATTTCCATGCTCCGTAGGATCGCGCAGGATGTACGCAGGGATCCGCGAAAATTGAAAGACGATTTCGAATCTTCGCGGCTTTTGCGATCGCGCATCCCCCGATCTATGAAAGGTTTTCTCTCTCCGCTGGTCAGCTTGCCGGTCTTTCTCAATGATCGTCCCGGGCAGCTTGCACTGCTCACCGCACTCCTTGCAAAAGCAGGTTTGAATGTCAAAGATTTAGAATTGCTGAAAGTACGCGAAGGGCGCGGGGGGACTTTCTTGCTCTCATTCGAAAATAGATCGTCGGCAAAGAAGGCTCAAGCTATATTGCGAAGAGCAAAATTTCAGACAGGCGGCATCTAAACGAAAAAGCCTCGATTAAAGAATCGAGGCTTTCCATTCATTCTTCTCAAATTTATGGATTTGTGCCTGGATCTTGAGCAGGTTTTGATTCCGTTTTTGTTTCCGGTTTTGTTTCGCTTTTCTTTGTTTGTTTTTTCGGTTCCGCCGTTTTCGAGTTCGCAGACGGCGAAGAATTTGATTTCTTATAATCTGTCTGATAAAATCCGCTTCCCTTAAAAACTAATCCGGCTCCACTGGAAAGCAAACGTTTTATTGCAGGTTTGGAACATTTCGGACAAACAGTTAAGGGTTTATCATGAATGGATTGAAGTTCCTCAAACTGATAGCCGCAGGATTTGCATCGATATTCATATGTTGGCATACTGTCTCTAATCCTTTCGTAAGTATAATATACTGCGATTTTGCAAAGGATTCAATGAACAGTAAGCTTTGAGCAACACGCTGGAAGAGCAATATATATCAACCTGCGGCTGATGGACAGGCTATCAGGAACAAGCTTGATGCAAATTTAGTGATGGTGTCAAGGAACCAAAGAAAAACTAAATAAACACAACTAATAACTCTTTAGCATGCTATTAGAAGAGTAAGAATAAACCTCTCCTTCAGAGAATCCCCTTTTTGTTTAAAAGCGCCGGAGGTCTGAAGATGAATCACATCTATGTGATACTATCTTCAGGGGGGATTGATAACTGAGAAAAAAATAATAGTGTTAAATTATGCTGAGCAATTATAAAAACTAATAAACAGTCGCCCCTTGCCCGCCCTCATCATCCTTTAGCATGAACAATAAACCTTGAACTTTAGACCTTGAACCTTGAAATTCCCCACCCCCGCATGGAACCCTTTCTCTCTCCTTTCCGTTGTAATCATTAAACATTCATTTCCGTAATTAAGGAGGAACTATGTTTACAAAAACTTTGCAGGAAGCAATCAACGAGCAAATCAATAAAGAGCTGTATTCGGCATATCTCTATCTCTCTATGGCCGCCTATTTTGAGGGACAAAATTTTGGCGGTTTTTCCAACTGGATGAAAGTGCAATATCAGGAAGAGACAGCACATGCCATGAAATTTTTTGCCTATCTATATGACCGCGGCGGAGCGGTAACACTGAAAGCAATTGCACAGCCGCCTTCAAAATTTAAGACTCCGCTTGAAGTCTTTAAACAAGTCCTCGAACATGAAAAAGAAGTAACAGACTCCATCAACAAACTGTATGAACTGGCATTGAAAGAAAAAGATTATCCCACACAGTCCGCTCTGCAATGGTTCATTAACGAACAGGTAGAAGAAGAAAAAAATGCAACGAGCATTATTCAGACCCTGGAATTGGCTGGAAATTCCCCGGTTAGCATTATAATGGTGGATCGTCAACTGTCTGCACGCAAGTCCGGCTGATAAAGAGAACAACTGCTATAAAAAAAATCCGGTAAGGCCGACGGCTAATTTCAATTTTGCCTTCAAGGCTTTGCGAACGGAAGGCGGGACAAAAGAGTCGACATTACCGCCGAGCCGTGCGATTTCGCGGACGAAGTTGGAACTGAGATACGTATACTTTTCATTCGGCATGAGAAAAATCGTCTCTACCTTTTCATTCAACTTTCTATTCATAAGCGCCATCTGAAGTTCGTATTCGAAATCGGTCACGGCACGCAAGCCGCGAACGATTGCAACGGCTCCCCTTTTCTTCACATAATCGACTAATAAGCCGTGGAACACGTCTACTTCGACATTCTTGAATTTCTTTGTCGCTTCCCGCAGCAGCGCTACCCGCTCTTCTTCCGTAAAGAGCGGATTTTTGGTGGAATTATTTGCTACGGTAATAACGACCGCGTCGAACAGCGTCAATGCACGTTCTAAAATATCGATGTGTCCGTTGGTAACAGGATCGAACGAGCCGGGGTAGATTGCTGTTTTCATCTTGCTTCTCCATTTACAGCAGGCGGTACTTTTGCCTGCAAAATTAAAACGGTTGTCTGTCCAAACGGTTTTTTTAAAATATCGTACTTTGTCTCATCAAGATCAATCGCCGATTCCCTGCTGTGCTCCATAAAGACATATGTCCCGTTTCGAAGCACACCCGATTGAAAAATGGCATTCGGAAGCGCGCCGATCGATTCCAATTTATACGGCGGATCCGCAAATATAAGATCGTATGGGCGATGTGCATTTTTAAGATACCAGAACACATCGGCTTGATACATAGTACATCGGCCGCCGCATCCAAGCGTATCGACGTTTTTTTGCAGCACCGCCAGCGATTTGGGAGATTTTTCTATAAAGGTCGCCGACATCGCGCCGCGGCTGATAGCTTCCAATCCAAGACTTCCGCTTCCGGAAAAAAGATCGAGAATATTCACGCCGTTTAAATCGATCCGGTTGGATAATATATCGAAGACAGTTTGCTTCACGCGGTCGGTCGTCGGACGTATGGAAAGATCGGGTACCGTGAGCAGTATCCGTCCACGGTAGGTTCCGGCAATAATTCTCATGCCGTTCGCAGCGCCAATCCGACCACAGACGCAAATTGAAAATTCTTTTTCCCGAACGATTCCTGTACTTTCCCATCTGCTTTCAATTTGCGAAGCGCATTCAAAGCCAATGTCTGCTGGATTCCGGTTTCTTTTCGCAGAGAAAGCACAAGATTCGGGGAAATATCGCTACCGTGCAGCAGCAGAGCGGCTGGGACGCTGTTCTCCCTCTGCTTCAGATAGCGCAAATATTCTCCGATGAATTTTACGGGGTTCGCATCATTGCCGTACTGGAAAGACCGGTAATCGGCCATTTCCCCGTTGTGAATGACGCTTGCATCGAGTGAATGTTCACGCAACCCGATGAAGGCAATATCGTGTTCCAGAATCTCCGGATAATTAATCAGCAGGGTTTTTTCCGCACTGAAATGATCGATATCGATAATATTCAATTTCAATTTCGCTTCCCGGCAGACGCTTTGAAGGAAAGCGGCCATCGGCCGGTGGACGGCAACCATGAATGCCTGCTGGGAAGAACCGTGAAGCGAAGGCAGCCGGTGCGAATCGATGACATACTCCTTGCTGTTCGAATCCGGGAGGTACTGCTCGGTCTCCCATCGCAGATATTTTTTAAAATCCGCATCATTAAGAGAAGGATCGACAGGAATAATATTGATAAAAACCGACGAAGGAGAAATTGCAAACGAAACGATCTCCGACGATATTTTATTTCTCCGGAGAACATTCCGGATTTCTGCCGCAAGCGCCTGTGCATCTGAAGAACCTGCCTGAAAAGCGCTGCCTGAATGGAGAAAATCGATTTTCGTATCCGATTCCACTAATTGTGTCACGATAACTTTTCGGCCATGTTCGATTTCTGCGAACTGCATCCTGCCGTGAAGGAACGATATTCCAAGATAACGGATAGTTTTCATCTATGCGCCTGCCTTAATGAATAGAGATAAGATTCCTAATTTTTTCCAATCGTTTCGGAGTTATGCCTTTTACCTCCAACAGCTCGTCGATCGAAGTAAACTTTCCATCCGTCGTACGGCGTTCAAGAATCCGCCCTGCAAGTGTTTCGCCGATTCCCGGCAGATCGATCAATTGGTCTTTCGTCGCCCTATTAATATCGAGTTTTTCCGGATGGTACGCTCTCCCGGCATCGACCGTATCCTCTTTTTTCTCCGCCGCTTCATCTGTTCGTTCGTTCAAAGATGCAAACGTACTGTCCTGAACTCTATACTCGAATCGAGGCGGCGATGGAACGATCTTTTGATAGAACCGGATACCCATACCGCACAGCAGTGTGACACTCAAAAAAAGAATAACCTTTCTTTCCGTTTTTGTTAAAGCAAGCCGATCTGCTATGCGTTTCAGCATACGTATCAGGAAAAAACATCCTTCACTTTGCCGAAAAACGAACGGTCGCTCGTGCGCCGCTCCTCTTCCGTCGGGGAAATATGTTCCCCCTTCGCAAGTTCTTTTAATAATTCCTTTTCTTTTGAATTCAACTTCGATGGAACCCAGATATTCACCCGGACGAGCTGATCGCCGCGTCCGTAATTGTTCAAATGTGGAATGCCGTGATCCTTCATGCGCAGCATTCTTCCCGCAGGTGTACCGGGATCGATCACGAGCTTCGCCTTTCCGGACAATGTCGGAATTTCGATTTCACCACCGACAACCGCTGTTGGAAAACTGATCCAGAGATCGAAAATAATATCGTCGCCGTTGCGCTTGAAAAATTCATGCGGTTCCTCTTCGATCACGACGATCAAATCACCCGCCGGGCCGTTCCGCCGTCCCGCATTGCCCTGACCGCGAAGCGGGATATAATTACCTTCCTGCACGCCGGCAGGAACCGTTACCTTAATAGTCGACTCGCCGTGAACGCGCCCTTCGCCGCCGCAGCCGGAGCATGGATCCTTGATAATTGTCCCTTCCCCGCCGCAATTGAGACATGCCGTTATATTGACAAACTGTCCGAACATCGAACGCGAAACCTGCCGCAATTCTCCTGTCCCGCCGCAATGAGGGCAGGGAGATTTTCCTCCGGAAGATTTCGCTCCGGAGCCGCTGCAGACATCGCATTTTTTCTGCCGCTTTATCTTTATTTTCTTTTCGGTTCCTTCGGCAATTTCTTCTATCGTCAATTTGAGCTGTACCCGCAAATCCGAACCGGGCTGCCCGTGAGACGAACCGGAAGATCTTCTTCTCCCGCGCTGGGGAGAACCGAACATTTCATCGAAAATCGACCCGCCGCCGAATCCGCCGGAAAAAATATCGTTGAATGCGCTGAAAATGTCGTTCGTATTTGTAAAATCGTGATAGTTCGTTCCGCGCAGCCCGTCATGGCCGAACTGGTCGTACCGCTGCCGTTTTTCCTGATCGCCGAGTACTTCGTACGCTTCAGCCGCTTCCTTAAATTTATCTTCGGCCTCTTTGTTCCCCTGATTGCGGTCAGGGTGATACTTCATAGCCATCTGGCGGTACGCTTTTTTAATTTCATCCTGCGAGGAAGTGCGCTGAACCCCGAGCACTTCATAAAAATCTTTCTTTATCATATCTTTTCTTTCTCCGGCGCGTTTGCCGGCTCTTCTGCGGGAGCCGTCGAAACAACTACTTTTGCATGCCGGAGAACCTTGTCATTTAGCATATATCCTTTTTCCACTTCCTGGATAACCGTATGCGGCGGAACGTCCGCACGAGGGACCTGCATCATGGCATCGTGAAAATCGACGCTAAACTCTTTCCCTTCCGTCGGGAACGCTTTGACACCGCGTCCTTCCAACACTTTGGAAAATTTTTGATAAATCAACTCGATGCCTTTCAAGAGCGCATCGTGTTCGGCGCTTTCCCTGCTGTGTTTCAACGAACGCTCGAAGTCGTCCATAACTGGGAGCAATTCTTCCAGAAGGGCTTCATTGGCATATTTGAACATTGAAGCCGTTTCATTTTCCGTGCGCCGTTTGAAGTTTTCAAATTCCGCCGCCTTGCGCAGCCATAAATCTTTATAGTATTCTATTTGTTTCTTAGCATCCTCAAGCTCAGGAACCGATTCCTTCAATTCCGGGGTCGTCTCATTTTCTTTTTGTTCCGTTGCGTTCTGTTTATTTTCTGTATTGCTTCCACTCATAGTTTTCCTAACAATATCCTTCTTCTTAAGTTTCGGCGGAAATACTTTCATGCAACACTCAGCATCCGCGCAATTGCCTGCGCAACATAATCGACCAGCGGAATTACTTTTGAATAATTCATCCGCGTCGGGCCGATGACACCCACCCTTCCTGTTACACCGTCCGCATCGTATGTTGCAGTTACAAAGCTGTAATCTTTTGCCGAATGTTCATTGTTTTCGGATCCGATCGTCACAACATAGCCTTCCTGCCGCTCGTCATGTTTTTCCAGCAGATGGACGATGATATCTTCGTTCTCGATGAGTTCGATGACACTGCGAAAATTTTTCGGATCGCCGAATTCCGGCTGTTCTATAATATTTTTTGTCCCTCCAATATGGATCCTGTCTTTTTCCTTTGTATCGGTAAACAATTGATCCACAGAATCGATAAACAACCGCACAAGACCGGTTTTTTCGTCTTTCATATCGCGGACGCGGTCTGCAAACGTATCGCGAATTTCTTTTAAGGTCAGCCCGGATAATCGTTCATTGATCGACCGTCCGATACGGTCGAGCAGCTCGCGCCGCACTTCCCCGCCTATTTCCATCATAACGGTTCTCACCATACCGGTGCGGATGGAAATGATCACGAGCAGCTTTGAACTTGCAATCGGAATCAATTCGAGTTTTTCGAAGATGCCGCTGTTCAAATGCGGGGCCGTGACGACGCTCAACTGCCGGGATATTTGTCCCAGCAGTTTTGAAGTTTCCTTGAGCATTTCCTCGGCGTCGTTTGTTTGATCCAGATATACCTGAATCCGCAGTTTCTCCTCTTCTGAAAGCTGTTCGACCTCCATCAAATAATTGATGTAAAAACGATAGCCGAAGTCGGTCGGTATCCGCCCGGCGGACGTATGCGGATGCGAAAGAAATCCAAGCTCTTCCAGATCGGCCATGACATTACGGATCGATGCCGCACTCAATCCGGATTCGATATGCTTGGAAATATAGCGGGAACCCACCGGAACGGCAGTCCGGATATAATTATGAACGACATGCCGCAAAATACTCTGCTCGCGTTCGTTCAGTTCCTCTGATGTGCGTTCGTTTTCAACTATCATATTCTGCAAAATCTTAATAAAATTAACCATAAATCGCTGGTTTGTCAAGGTAACGAAACGACGCATTGGCAGAAACGCTGCCTGCTTCTGCTTTCGTTACGTCATCGCATAGTACATGGCTGGGAACCGGACAAAATGGATATTTATGCAGCAAGATGGCCCTGATCACCACTTTTTCTGCAAGACGCTGGATTTTGAACCATTCATTGATTTAATTAGTAGAGGTTTTGATGTTTCATCTGCGGTTATGCTAACCGAAAAAAAATCATTTATTTAATAATAAGGAAAGGATCAAAAAACATGCGTTTGGGCATATTAACGGGCGGCGGAGATGTTCCCGGACTTAATTCGTGCATTAAGGCGGCAGCGACACGTATTACTGAAGAAGGTCACCAAATGTTCGGTCTGCGCCGGGGTTGGGCCGGATTACTTCATTACAATCCGGACGATCCTGCCACTCATGACGATCTTATTGTAAGTCTGGATAAGAATGTTGTTCGCACCATCGATCGTACGGGCGGCACGTTTCTCCATACTTCACGTACAAATCCGGGAAAAGTTAAACCGAAAGATATGCCGGAATTTCTGAAAGGAAAATTTGAACATCCTAACGGAACCGAACCGGCAGATTGTACTGCACATTCTCTCCGCGTGCTGGAGCACTTAAAATTGGACGGTCTTATCGCTATCGGCGGCGACGATACGTTGAGCTATGCAGTGCGGCTCCATAAGGAAGGTTTTCCAATGGTGTGCATTCCGAAAACAATGGACAACGATGTTTACGGAACCGATTACTGTATCGGTTTTTCGACAGCGGTCACACGCAGCGTAGATTTTATTCATGCCATGCGCACGCCGAGCGGATCGCATGAACGCATCGCTGTGATCGAATTGTTCGGCCGCTATTCCGGAGAGACATCGCTTATTTCCGCATATCTGGCGGGTGTCGATCGTGCAATTATTTCAGAAGTCGACTTTGATGTGGAAAAACTTGTGAACTACCTCATCGAAGATAGAAAGAAAAATCCGAGTCATTACGCCATCATGACGGTCTCCGAAGGAGCCAAACCGACCGGCGGCGGCATGTTCCTTTCCGGCGAGGCGGATGCTTACGGTCATAAAAAACTCGGCGGCATCGGAGAATATATTGCACGTGAACTCGAAAAACGATCGGGGATTGGAGTGATGTTTCAACAATTGGGTTATCTTATGCGCAGCGGAGCTCCCGATGCTCTCGATAGAATGGTATCGACGACATACGGGTATCTTGCAGCAGACCTGATGCTGCAAAAACGATCCGGAAGGATGGTTGCACTCCGCGACGGAAAATATACGACCATTTCCGCAGGTATGATAACGGAAGGAAAAAAGCGCGTCGATGTAGAAGAGCTGTACGATATAGATAAGTACAGACCTAAAGTTGCGCATCTGCTGGGCAAACCAATGTTCCTGTACCAGAGACGTGAACGAAAAGTCTGTTCCGCAGGAATTCGTGTCTCATTCTAAGACGTATTCGCGACATCTATTTGCAACTCATAAGTTCTCGTCCACGTCTATAGATGTTAAAAATCGCGAATTCTTTGAAAATCCCCTCGATCCCGAGGGGATTTTTTTCGTTGGAATAGGAATAATCCAAACTTTGTTTGCTTTATTACACACTAGTGAGTACTTTTAATGGAAGTCCGTTACGGAACGCCACCCGGTCACGGATTCAACTTCACTTTAAGCAACGAATGTGGCATAAATAACAATTGAACGAATCATATGACACATTATAAAGAATTAGGATTAGTCAATTCGAAAGAATTATTTGCAAAAGCCATAAAAGGCGGATATGCAATACCGGCATTCAATTTCAACAACCTGGAGCAGTTGCAGGCAATTATAGGCGCATGCGTCGAAACAAAATCGCCTGTTATTCTTCAGGTTTCGAGCGGTGCGCGAAAATACGCAAATCAAACCCTGCTCAAACACCTTGCAAAAGGCGCTGTGGAATATGCCAAGGAATTAGGCTTTGCCATTCCTATCGTGCTTCACCTCGATCATGGCGATACTTTTGAATTGTGTCAATCATGCATCGAAACCGGTTTTTCTTCTGTGATGATCGACGGATCGCATCTTCCGTACGAGAAGAATGTGGAACTAACCCAAAAAGTCGTGGAATACGCGCATCGTTTCGATGTATCGGTCGAAGGTGAGCTCGGCGTACTTGCGGGAATCGAAGATGAAGTTTCCAGCGCCGTGACGCATTATACGAAACCGGAAGAAGTCGAAGATTTTGTCAAGAAGACCGGCGTCGATTCTCTTGCCATCTCCATAGGCACTTCCCACGGAGCCAATAAATTCAAACCGGAACAATGCACACGCACTCCGGACGGCGTTCTGCTTCCTCCGCCGCTGCGCTTCGATATTCTCGAAGGCGTGGAAAAAAGAATTCCGGGCTTCCCGATCGTTTTACACGGCGCTTCATCGGTTCCGGTAGAACTGATCAAACTCATCAACAGCAACGGCGGCAAATTGAAAGATGCAGTCGGTATTCCCGAAGACCAGCTCCGCAAAGCCGCGGCATCTGCAGTTTGCAAGATCAACATCGATTCCGACGGGCGATTGGCCATGACGGCTGCCATCCGCAAGATTTTCGTGGATAGCCCTGCAGAATTCGATCCGCGCAAATATCTGGGTCCTGCCCGAGATCAGTTGAAAGCATTATACAAACATAAGATTGTTAATGTCCTCGGCAGCAACGATAAAGGATAACATCGTTCTTTTTTTAAAATCCCGCTTGCAGCGGGATTTTTTTTGCTTTTTTTTTCGTTTTATTCGAGACTGAAATACATCTATCCTCTTGTATCTCTTCTGCATCGAAGCACTCCGGTCTTGAATTCAAACCATGTTATTTGATTTTCATTGAAAGACTCGTTACTATTCCAATTCAATTATGGTAGTCCTTCATACGAATGGGTAAGAAGCAAAAATATGAACACAGGAATGAATTTCAAGGGACTTATGTTACCGCTTCTTCCTCTTGTGTGAAAAATATTTCAAGCTTCTCTTCCCGCTGTTTACCCGGGGGGAAGTATAAATGAAAGGAAACCATTGAGAATCGATTATGATTATCAGAAAGTATAAACGAATGCGTATAGACCGGTTTTCGATGATCATCATCAATAGCATGGAATGTATATGAGCAGCCGGGAGATGAACAAACGCAGAACGGCGGAACTGAAAATTCTTAGATTAAATCGTACGTATGCCGTATTAAGCAATATCAACCGGCTCATTGCGCGGGAACGCAGCAAGCAGAGAATATTTGAAGAATCATGCAGGATTGCAGTCGAACATGGTAAATTGCGCTTGTGTTGGATCGGACTTGTTGATGAAACGGCTAATATTGTAAAACCTGTCGCATGTGCCGGCGCCATCGATGGATATCTTAAACACTTGCAAATTGCACTTTCGGACGCCCAGGAAGGAAAAGGACCGACGGGAACAGCAGTACGAGATGCCCGAAATGTTTATTGCAGCGATATTGAACATGATGAGCGAATGCTTCCCTGGAAGGAAAAAGCGCTTACTCTGGGATTGAAGTCCATGGCGGTTTTTCCGCTTCAAGCCGCGGCGAAGGTTATCGGGACAATTAATTTCTACGCAAATGAAGTCAACTACTTCGGTGAGGAAGAGAGAGAACTTTATAATGAACTTGTAAAGGATATTTCCTTCGCATTGGAAATGCTGGAAAATGAAGAATCTCTTCGGAACACTCATGCGTTTAACGAAATGCTGCTTCAAACAATTCCCTTCGGCATGGATATTGTCGATGAACGAGGAACAGTTCTGTTCATGAACACGGCTATGAAAAATATTTTCGGCCGGGACGATGCCGGACAACTTTGCTGGTCGCTCTCGAAGAACGGTAAGAAACATTGCCTTCATTGTCCGCTGCAGAAAGGAATCGAAATCAGCCGGATCGATATTCTTGAAAGCATGAATGCCCTCGACGGCCGCATTTTCCAGATTCACCTTATCGGAATCATGTTCCGGGGAAAGAAAGCAATGCTGGAATTATTCGCGGATACAACGGAACAACGAAAACTTCAGAATCGACTCCTGCAAGATCAAAAGATCCAAAGCATCGGTACGCTGGCAGGCGGTATTGCACACGACTTTAATAATATCCTAGAGACTCGGTCGAGAACCCCCCTTTTTTCAAGAGTTTAAAAAGTAGGAGTGATCAGATCACCGTCTGAAAATTCAGTTGCCTATAAATCATCCTCTGAAGATTTAGAGCGAGCCAAAGAGCAAAAATGAGCAACGCTGCAATAAAGAATAGAGAGAATGACGCCACTGACGCAAACAGCGTCAAATTGGCCACAGCAGCCGCCATCGCAAGCTGAAAGAGAACTTTCTTCATCCCAAAATAACGTGCGTTGCGTATGCCAAGGCGTACCAATCGTGCAAAGCGATGTTCAACGACTACTCGCTTGCGATACATCTGATGATATTCTTCCGTTCTTTGAAATAGCTTTTTCTCTCGTATGAGCGCTTCATATTCATGCACCAACACACTTCGGCACGGAGTCTTCTCCTTGAGACATTGACTCCTGAATGAACAACGGCAACATTGCCTGACAGAGAACTTGAAACTTTTGTTTTTAAAGGTTGTTCCGCGTTGTGTCGTTACTTTTTGCACATTCCAACACGTAGTTGTCTCCCCGGCCGGACATGTGACTGATTCGCCTTCAAGGTCAATCTTAAAATCCTCTTTCGTGAATCGTCCTGTTTGCGGAGCACGTCCTACCGGAGCGATAAGATTATACTTGTGTGCATCAGCATCCAAGCGTGCTTCTACTGTTCCATAAGCGCCGTCTCCAAGAACATTTTCGATTTCGGCATCAAGATTCTTCGCCGCTTCTTTAATCACCGCCGGAGCATCCACACTATCATGTGCATTGCCCGGAACAACATCAACTTCGGCAATCACTTGAGTATCTGTGTCAACGGCTATCGCCGCCTTGTATCCATCGAAACGTTGGCTGGCACTCTTGCGCCCATGGCGCATCTCGGGGTCATGAACAGAGATAATTCTATCTTTGGCGACACCATCGATAATCTCTGCCTTCTCCGGCATTTTTTCGCGAATATCCTGTGCTAAGAGCTTACTCAATAATTCTGTCGCCCGAAGAAGATCATGAGCCTCGTCGCTCTCTTTGTCCAATGATGAAAGTGTCTCTGAAGCCATAGCCAGCACTCTTCGACAATCAGCAACGATACAATTCAAAACGATCTGTCGTTGGTTGTCGTTATCCCAATCAATCGTCCAGGTACCTTTAAAGCTCGACGCACTGTAGCGGGAAAAATCATTGGCTTGAGAATAGTCTTCAATCGGTTGTTCTGCAATCTGCGCAAGAACTTTCAGCGTTTGTCGAAGTCCTTCCGCCAACATGTTAAAGGTGTCTTCAACCGCGCCGCGCCCAAATATCGGTGTCGTGTCAATTGCGAAGGTTTTTTTATTCTTTCTTGTATAACCTTTTTGAGCAAGTAAGTTCAAGGCCTTGGTGAATATCATTTTCCCTTTATTATGGATGATCAATTGATTACGAAACAGGCACAACGTACTCTTCGCAAACGGCTGTTCTTCATCACCAACACCAAGCGCTACCTGCCAGCGTTGATCGAATTTTGCGCGGTCGGCTGCTTCTTGATCCGATACTCGGTCATACGATTGGAGAAGCAAGGCACTTGCCAATAAACTTGGGGGAACGCTTTCACGGCCATTATCCGGGCAATATAAGAACGAAAAGTCTTCATCGTTAAAGATTTCATGCCGGTGATCGCTTAAAAATACGTAAAAGCTTTCTTTGCCTATCTTCTGGCGAAGACGATTCTCCGGCAGGAATAAATTGCTTTGTGGGTTTTGTTTGCCTAACATAATATGATTTTCTCTTAGTGAGAGACGATAAATCTATTTTCTATACAAATATAATACATGACCGTCCGTTCACCAAAATATTCTTTAATAAAAATCACTTTTCGACCAAGTCTCTAGGGATTATTCTGGCATATTCATCATTTTTGGAAAGGGGTATAGAGGATAAGAAAAAAATCAAAGAAAGCAGCGCTGCCATCGCAAAAGCAGTAGACCGCGCCGCATCTCTTGTAAGACAGATCCTCACGTTTGCACGGCAGGCAGAGGTTTTATTCCAGCCGTTGAACGTTTCCAATTTTATGCTTGAAATCGCTTCAATGCTGGAAGAGACTTTCCCGAAAACGATAGAAATAAGAAGGAATATAGAGAGAAACATTCCGTTCATCAACGCCGATCAAACACAGATACATCAGGCATTGCTTAATCTCTGCGTCAATGCTCGCGATGCCATGCCGAATGGAGGCATACTCAACATCAAAGCAGAAACAGTCGAACAAAATATCATCAGAGAACGCTTCCCGGCAGCGAGTCATGAACGATATGCGTGCATCTCCGTGTCCGATTCCGGAACGGGAATCGATGCAAAAACTGAACAGCGAATATTTGATCCATACTTTACGACAAAAGAACATGGAAAAGGGATCGGCCTCGGCCTGTCGGTGGTCTATGGAGTGATGCAAACACATCATGGATTTGTTGATATGAAGAGTGAAGAAGGCAAAGGAACTACCTTCTTCCTCTACCTGCCTATACCATTCGATACGGTAAAGAACTAAGAGCGAAACGGAACACCCTGATATATCAGCCGGAAGCGCTGCGGGAATATTTAACAACCAGAGAGAGACGGAAGGTTAAGGAGATTTTCTCATGAAATATTTACACACGCTGCGTGGTTATGGAATAAATTTTGTCGCACAATACCCTGCAGTCTTATCGGGCTGCATTATCTACAGCTACTTATTTGTCTCCATGGTTCGGCTTTTCATTAAAGTAAAAACCCATGGCGCAACACCGGGGGATATCTACGACATTTTCAGCGCATTGCCGTTCATGTGGCTTCTTGCAGTCTCGCTCGTAAAGATCATCGAATTCCGGACAAAACTTCATATCCAGGAAAAAGAACTGCAGGTGAAAAGCATCCAGTTGACGACTATGCATGAAGTCGTTAAAGGTGTTCAGCATCAGGTCAATAACCCTCTGGCAATTATTTCACTATCCGTCGATCAAACAAAAAGATCTGTTGAACATGATCCGGCGCTCATGAAGAAAATAGAATCCATTGCGAATGCAGCAAATCAAATAACCCTCGCTCTGCAAAAATTTTCAGAAGCCGAACATTACGAATATGAACACGTAGATCAGAAAGTTGGAACTATAGCATCGCTTCCCGGCGAACATTGAAAAAGCATGCGCTGCAAAGAAGAAAATTAAGATTGGATAATATCCTTATATCAGAAGCATTTCTACATAGCCTGCAATTGCAAGAGATGACGTTAGCCCGGGAGAATCGATGCCGATCAGATTGATAAATCCTGATAAGCCTCGTTCCTTTTCATGTACGATAACGAAATCTTTTTCCGGCTCGCCTTTTTTCTGAAGCTTTGGCCGTATGCCGCTTATATCGGGAGTAATATCTTCGTCTGCAATCATCGGAAGAATCCGCCGGATGGCGTCGGCAAAGGTACGGCGTTTCGTTTCGGCAACGGCATAATCCTGGACACGGTTTTCGAGATACTCCACATCCGGACCGAACTTGAGGCGGCCGTTCCAATCGAGAAGTGCATGCACACCTAATCCTTCATTCTGCGGTACAGGATATACTAAGCGGGAAACCAATTTTGATTTCGACGGTGTGACGGCAAAATATGAACCCTTAACATAGCTCAACCTGTATCCCGCCTGATCAATATCGATTCCGGCCAATGCGGCCATCGTGTCCGAACCAAGCCCGGCAGCATTGATAACAATTTCCCCCGTAATCACAGATCGAGTCCCTCCTTCATCAATCATCACTTCATATCCGTTTTGGCTTTTTTCAATGCCAACAACTTCGCATCGCATCTGAATGACAGCGCCCTGCGAAAGAGCGGTATGATAATAATATTCCATAAGATCGTGGATACTAATGACGCCTGTGAGAGGAGAGTAAAGAGACCCGAATGTTCGAATATTGGGTTCCAGCTTCAGTGTTGTTGCTTTATCGAGATAATCGATTATGACGCCGTTTTGACCGGCATTTTTCTGAATCGATTCGAGTTTCGTCAATTCTGCTTCGGCTGCCGCCGAAATTATTTTTGTGATGTTCCTGTACGGGATGTTTTTTTCGTGGCAAAGCACAGAAAGCTCTTTACGCCCTTCGACACAGAGCACGGCTTTCAGGCTTCCTGGTTTATAATATATCCCGGCATGAACAACTTCGCTGTTCCGGCTGGAGGTTTCCATGCCGCAGCGTTCATGCTTTTCCAGAAGAAGAAGGTTTGGATGCTTTTTCGAAAGACGCTGAGCAATTGCAAGCCCGACGACACCGCCTCCGATAATAATAATTTCAAAATCTGCCATAGATGTCTCTTTCCTTGAATTTAAGAAGATACAAAAAGAAAGAAGAAAGAGCATCAAAAACCTTGATTGCCTGATTTTGACTCCGTATTTTAGAGTAAGAAAATAAAGATCACAATGGAAAAAGGGAAATAGGAAAATGGAAAGGAGGTAAAAAATGGGTAAAGGAGATAAACGTTCAAAGCGCGGAAAGATTTTTGCTAAGTCGCACGGCAAATCACGTCCCAAAAAAACAGGCAAAACCGTCAGAACCGCAAAAGCCAAATAAGGAACGACTTTATCTGAGCGGAGGAATTCTTCAGAATCCCTTCGCTCAGCATCGGTCATAAGTATGGTTTTTTCAGAAATTACAGAAGGTATACGCGTAACCGTTCAGCCGATTTATCTGGACGGACAATCCGATTTTCTTGTTAAGAAATTCGTCTTTGCGTATTTTGTACGGATCGACAATCTCTCGCATGAACCGGTCAAACTGCTTCGCCGTCACTGGCATATAGAACACTCCACAGGTAAAACGGAAAACATAGATGGCGAAGGAATAATCGGAAAACAGCCTCAAATCAATCCGAACAAACGCCATGAGTACAATAGTTATTGCATACTCGAGTCTATGGAAGGGTCGATGGAAGGTTACTACCTTATGGAACGAACCGATGGGTCATCGTTCGAAGTCACCATCCCGCGTTTCCCCCTCCGCGCCGCGGCCAATTAACTCAAAAGCAGTAAATGGCAGCCGGAGGCCTGCCCGACTGTTGATACAGTCACGCAGGCGGGCCTGAAGATATTATCCCGCGCCAGCGGGATTCAATTCGGAGAGTCGCGAACAGTGAACTTGAAAAAACAAAATAACTGATAAACCAAAGAACTAAACAACACCATAACCCCGAACCACGCACTACGCACAACGAACTACGAACTTTGTTATTGTTGCAATTTCTTGAATTTATAAAATTCCCCTTTTGCGTTCATCAATTGTTCGTGTGTCCCGGATTCCATACACATTCCATGTTTCATAACGACAATTCTATCCGCATTCCGAATAGTCGATAACCGGTGCGCTACGATGAATGTGGTTCTCCCTTTGACTAACCGCTGAATCGCCTCCTGAATAAGGGATTCGGAAACCACATCGAGCGCCGAAGTCGCTTCGTCCAGGACGATAATTCTCGGATCCCTTATCAGCGCCCGTGCTATGGCAATGCGCTGACGCTGCCCTCCGGAAAGCCGTGCTCCGCGTTCACCGAGTTTTGTATCGAGTCCCTGCGGCATTTTGGAAACGAATTCGGCCGCATTGGCAACCTCCAGAATATCCCAGATCCTCTTTTCGTCGACAATATTGGTGCCGTAAGCAATGTTCTCCCAGACCGATCCGCTGAACAGCAGTGTCGTCTGGGGCACAACAGCCAGAAACCGCCGGTACTGCCTTAGGTCGAGTCCCTGCATATCCTGTCCGTCGAGGAGTATTCTGCCGGCTGTTGGCCTTCGAAATCCGATGACAAGACTCATCAAGGTCGATTTTCCCGAACCCGATTCGCCGACAAAAGCGATGGACTCTCCGGCTTTTATTTCGAGAGAAAAATCCTTAACTGCCGGCTGCTGTGCTTTATCGTACGCATAACGTACGGCATCGAATACAAAATGGCCGTCGACATTGTCAACCATCTGCTTTCCTTCATTTTGTTCGATATCCGGAGATTCAAGAATTTCTCCGATCGACCGGATCGATTCGAAGCCGCGGGAAAGTTCTGGATACGCATTCAAAATCATATTGACAGCCCCGACAATCATTGCAAAAAAACTCTGAAAAAGAACGACCTCTCCGACACTGATCACTTTCTTAAATGCAAGGATAGACGTGAACATCAAGCATAGAAGCATAACGATCTGGAAGGAAGTCCATGAAAACGCGCTGAAGAGAGCTCCGATCACTTCCAGCCGTATGCCTTTGCGCTTTACATGCTCAAGCCTGGAATCCATTTTGGAGACTTCCAGTTCTTCCACTCCGTGCGCCCGCGTAATGGGAATCATCTGAATCATTTCAACAACGCTCGCCGAAAGAGATTCTATTTCCGTACGGTATTCCCTGTTCCTCGCGCTCATTTTCTTTGAAAACAAAAACACAAGACTCGATGAAACCGGCACAGAAATCAGGTAAAACAGCGCGACGAAAGGCTGGCTCATGACGGTGAATGAAAATGCGACCATGATGGTAAGAATGGCGGGAAAAACGGAATTCATAAGATTCCGGGAAAGTATTTCTAATGTTTCGACATCGCGCAGTATTTTTGTTTGGAGCTTTCCGGATTGGTATGTATCATGAAAGGAAATTGAAAGCTCCTGCAGGCGCCGTACGATGGACGACCGCAACTGCACCTGCATCGTATTCAACGCACTGCTGAAAACTCTTACATACAGCGTATGCATCGGAATGTTTTGCATGATGATCATAAAAAACACCGCTCCGACCCACCACAAATCATTGATCGAATATTTGACCGGATCGCTGATAATGTTAATCATGCGGGCAAGAACGACCGGAAGTATCCAGACCGGAGAATGTTTTATCGCAAACAGACCGATTGAAATGCCGATTTTGAGGTGCTGTCCCCGGTAGAGGTATATCAGTTTCCTGAGAGGGCTGGCGCTGCGAAATTTTAATCCGAATTGCTCATCGTCGCGTTCGCGCATTCCGACATTCACCTTTCCTTGCCATCCAATAATGTCTCGTGTTCACAATTCCGGATCCCTAAAAAGCAATCACTGTGATCAGCCTTTTCATCTGTACCAGACATACATCTTTATTTCACTTCTTTAATGCGATGTTCGATGCCTGCATTAACTTCTTTCAACGAGCGCACCTTTTGTTCGACCGCGGCAAAAACCGTCCTGTTGACAAACACCGGTACCGGCGTATCAATTCCCAGATACATTTCCGCATCTCCTGCCAAATAATCGCTTGCAGCCGCTGTATAGATTTTTGTATCATCTAATGGCTTGCCGTTCACCAGAATTTTTACGAACTCGATAGTTCCGTCCGGTTTCTTTTTCCATTCCGCCTGCAGACCGGAAGTTTGCACAGCCGGGTGTTTTTCAATATAATATCGAAGGAATCGGCGTATATCGGATGCCGGCATCGTAAACGTAACGAGTTCGTTCCGGAAAGGAAGCACTTCGAACAAATCGCGTTTTGTGATCCTGCCGATAGATAGGTTCTTTCGCATTCCATGGGTATTCATGAATCCGATATCGGCTCCCGCCGCTTCACGCTGCGCATCGGCAATAAAGTTGCCGGCATTGCTTTCGCCGCGGTTACCGATTACCCAGTCCGACTTCAGCGTTCCAATGACCTCCGCATAGTCGGCATCGATTTTACCTTTCAGCGAATCGATCAAATGCGAAAGTGCGGTTTTCGGCCGGTCGGGATGGTACCACAACGGCAGCAATTTGCCTTCGTACGACAGAATCTTATGCTTTTCAACGGTTAATGTCAGTTCACCCAGATTCTCACAGTTCGAACCGGTCTGAACGATAACGACGCCATTTATTATTTTCGGAACCTTTAATCGCGTATGCGAATGTCCGCCGACGATGACATCTAATCCCGTAACATTCTCTGCAAGAACGGAGTCATCCGCGACTCCTTCATGTGTAACTGCAATCAGCAGATCCGTCCGGGATAGAAGCTTGTCGATAATGCGCTGCGCAGTTTCGACCGGCGGAAGAATAACGATGCCGCTGATGCTTTTCTTGCTAACCAGAGTAAAAAAATCTTTGGACATCAAGCCGAAAATGCCGATCCGTAATCCTGCTTTTTCAAGAACGATATATTCTTCGTTGCCGACCGGAAATTTTCCCGCCGTATCGACAATGTTTGCAGAAACTGTCGGAAATCCTCCTATTTGTATAAGTTTCCGGAGGTTCGCCTGCGAAATATCGAAGTCGTGATTGCCGATGGTCCAGACATTGTAGCCGATCATACGCATCATCGCGAACAGCGCCCCGCCCTCGGCTCCTTCATACGAATATTCGGTGATCGGATAGCCGGTCATCACATCGCCGGCATCTATTAAAAGCACCGCAGGTTTGACATGCCGTATGCTGTCGATCTCATAATTCAGTTCATTAAATCCCCCCACCAGAGGCTTCGGCATCTGTTTGATCCAGAAGGCTTCGTGAGGAATAAAATCCGCATGTATATCGTTCGTATGCAATAGAGTGATTGTTTGCGGCTGTCCGGAGAGGATTGAAGCGGTACCGGCAAACAGCAGGAACCATGCAGGAATAAAATTTAGAAAACGTTTCATTAGTAATTCCTTCTTCATAATGGCTCAAGATACAGAGATTTCAACGATTTCGGAAATGATTCCTCCGAAGAATTCGCCGTAAATAATTCCTTTTTTGTTTCACTCTTGCCTCCGGATTTTTGAACCCGTACATTGAAAATAAGCCGCAGAACATTCCGGCAGCTGCGAGTCGAAAAAGAAATTTTTATTAAAATATTCGATAACTTCTCAGCGTGATATTGAAAGAATAAAAAAATCCCCCTCTCTTTCAGAGAATCCCCCTTTTGTTTAAAAGGGGGAAGAAGGGGGATTGATAACTGAAAAAAAATCAATTGTGTTAAATTAAGCTGAACAATTATAATATTCATATGAAAGGTAGTTTATACACATGTCTCATATCGTCAAAGGTGATGAAATGCATCCTTTTCTAAAATTTGCCCTGCCGGTGATCGGTCTTTCTCTGGCATCTCCAAATCTCTTCTTTGCGCAGGAACGCGACCGCAGTAAAATTCAGGATCAATATAAATGGAATCTTGCCGACCTGTATCCTACGGACGATGCATGGAAGCAGGCAAAAGAAAAATTCACCGCCGATTTTCCCTCTTTAAAACAATATGCAGGAACTCTCGGCTCTTCTGCACGGCAGCTCCTCGGCTGCATGGAACTCGGATCACGCTTAGCGAAAGAATACGCCCGGCTAAGTACGTATGCCGGCCTGAGTGCGGATCAAGATACCCGCGCATCGCAGTACCCTAGGCATGCAACAGGAAATCGGTCAGATTGGAACAAGCTTCGGAGCTGCGGCTTCATTTATAGAACCGGAAATATTGAAGATCGACTCTGCTAAAATCCGGCAATTCCTGCAGGAAGAGAAGAAGCTGCAAATCTACAAGCATTACTTAGACGACCTTCTCCGCCGCAAAGCACATACAGGAACCGAAGGAGAAGAAAAAATAATCGCCGACGCGGGGATTATGGCCTCTTCAGCAGGTAACATTTACAGCATTTTCTCAAACGCGGATTTTCCCTATCCCACGATTACGCTGGGCAGCGGTGATACCGTGAAGCTCGACCAAGCCGGCTACAGCCTGTACCGGGCGTCAACGAACCGCGAAGACCGGAAAAAAATATTCGAAACTTTTTTTTCAAAGTTGAATGAATTCCGGCGGACATTCGGTACGGAACTTAACGCCGAAATCTGTCAGGATATGTTCTATAAGAATGCACGAAAATATTCTTCGTGCCTCGAAAGCTCCTTAGATGCGAACAATGTTCCGGTGCAGGTGTATCACAGTCTTATCGAGAACGTGGATAAGAATCTCGCAACATTTCATCGATACCTAAAATTAAGAAAACGCATTCTCGGGGTGGATCAGCTCCATTACTACGATCTCTACGCTCCTCTCTTAAAAGACGTCGATCTTAAATATACCGTCGAAGAATCGCAGCAGCACGTACTTGCCGCTTTGCAGCCGCTCGGAGACGATTATGTATCCGTCATTAAGAAAGCATTCCAGGATCGCTGGATCGATGTGTACCCGATCGAAGGGAAGCGCTCGGGTGCATATTCTCAGGGTGCGGCGTACGATGTTCATCCGTACATCCTGCTCAATTACAACGGCAAATACGACGATATGAGTACAATGGCGCACGAACTCGGTCATTCGATGCAAAGCTATCTCTCGAACAAAACACAGCCGTACCCGACATCCGATTACCCGATCTTTGTCGCAGAGGTTGCATCCACATTCAACGAAGCGCTCCTGATCGATTATATGCTGAAAAATATCAAAGACGATGCGGCGCGGCTTTCCTTGCTCGGCAGCTATCTGGAAGGAATCAAAGGCACGGTTTTCCGTCAAACTCAATTTGCAGAATTCGAATTGAAAATTCATGAAATGGCGGAAAAAGGAGAACCGTTAACCGGAGATGTTCTGAATAAGGAATATCTCGAGATCACACGAAAGTACTACGGCCATGATCAGGGTACATGTATCGTAGACGATGAAATCAAGGCGGAATGGATGTTCATACCGCATTTTTATTATAATTACTATGTGTTCCAGTATGCGACATCGTTTACAGCTTCATCGGCGTTGTCCGAATTGACGCTGGCCGGCGATAAAGCTTCGACAAAAAAGTACATCGAATTCCTCTCCGCCGGCGGATCCGATTATCCGATTGAACTGCTGAAAAATGCCGGAGTCGATATGACGACATCCGAACCGTTCAATCTAACGATGAAAAAAATGAACCGCGTCATGGATGAGATGGAAAAAATTCTCACAAAGATGGGAAAATAAAAACAGCACCTTTTAAACAAATAGACGTGATTATTCAGCGTGATATTTAAAAGATTAAAAATCCCTCTCTCTATCAGAGAATCCCCCTTTTGTTTAAAAGGGGGATTGATAGCTGAAAAAATCAATTGGGCTAAATTACGCTGAGCAATTACAAGTAGAATTACGAAGCGATGTTTATCGGTCATACAGCAGCAGCATTTGCCGCAAAAAAAGCCGCCCCTAAAATTCGGCTGGGCACGCTGCTGCTTGCGGCGCAATTTGCCGATCTTATTTTTCCCATCTTTATTCTCCTGGGTGCGGAACACCTCATGCCCGCCCCCGGCATTACGGCATTTACGCCGTACGACTTTTATGACTATCCGATTTCCCATAGTCTTGCTGCCAATATTGTGTGGGCATCCATTTTTGCGAGCATTTATTTTTTTAAGCGCCGGGAATGGAAGGGTGCAGTCATTCTTGCATGCACTGTGCTGAGTCATTGGCTGCTGGATTTTATTTCGCATCGTCCGGATATGCCGATTGCACCGGGACTGAATTGGTATGCGGGTCTGGGATTGTGGAATTCCGTTGTATGGACGGTTATAATTGAATCGAGTATGTTTGCACTTGGTGTGTATTTATATCTTCGCACCACAACCGCTGTTGATCGAACAGGATCAATTGCATTATGGTCGTTTATCGGGCTCCAGGTCCTGCTGTATATCGGCGACATCGTAAGCAAAACACCTGTCGACGGGCACACAATGGCATTGTTTTCTCTCATGCAATGGCTGATTGTACCATGGGGTTATTGGATCGACCGGCACAGAAAGGATGTAGTCTCGCCCGCATAAATATCTGATTTTCAAGAAAATTATTCTTTCAACTCTTCTTCCCTCATCTTTCACAATCCATCCTTCACTATTTATCCTTCATCCTTCACCATTAACCATTAACCATTAACCATGAAGCAAGGGAACTTCTCCGGCCTTATAAAAGTTAAAAAATAGCAGGTCGCCGGTAATCGTCATTAAAATTAGGAGAAGCCATGGGTCGGTTGAAGAGATATCTATTCGTTGCAGCAGCGGTCATCGTCCTTTTTGTTATTTCCGGATTATCCTATTTCTTTTTTAGGTTTCCGGATATAGATTCGGCTCCATCATTGAGCATCGAAAAAACCCCGCAGAGATTAGAGCGCGGCCGGTATCTCGCTTCAAACGTCTCCGGATGCATCGATTGTCATTCGACAAGAAATTGGAAATATTATGCAGGCCCGATCACGAAAGGCACGGAAGGTAAAGGAGGCGAGCTATTCGATGAGAGCATCGGAATACCAGGCGCCTTATACTCGGCCAACATTACGCCTGCAGGCATCGGATCGCTTACAGACGGCGAATTATTTCGTGCGATAACATCGGGAGTCACAAAAGATGGAAGGGTTCTTTTCCCCCTCATGCCATATTCCCGCTATAACAATATGACTGATGAGGATATCTATTCTATCATAGCATACATTCGCACATTTCCGGCTGTGGAAAATAATGTTGCGCCCTCTCATGTTAATTTTCCTGTGAATTATATCATCAGAACTGTGCCTTCACCGCACCGAACGCAGCCTGAACCGAATCAAAATGATCCCTATGAATACGGCAAGTACTTGGTCAATGCTGCTGCCTGTGCAGATTGCCATACGCCTCAATCGAACGGTAAACCGATTCAGGGAAAGGAATTTGCAGGGGGAATGGAATTCAACATGCCGCAGGGATTGATTCGCTCAGCCAATATAACTCCGGACGAAGAAACCGGAATCGGGAACTGGTCGAAGGAAGCATTCATTGCTCGCTTTAAAAGCTTTGCAGCACCTGGTGCAGCACAACTTTCTTCGGATACGATGAAATCTCAAACCATTATGCCCTGGATTTTCTTTTCAGGTATGAAAGAGGAAGATCTCGGAGCCATCTATACATATTTGAGGACCATTCAACCCGTAAAAAATCAGGTTGAACATTTCACACCTCCCAATAAATAGAAACAAGGAAATCATTAGCCATTTACAACTGACAACTGAAAACCGACAACCGACAACTGACCCTTTATCATTCACTATCTTTTCAAAACCTCCCCCAGTAGAGCGATTATTTCATCCGGTCTATACGGCTTCTGGAGAAAACCGTCGACGCCTGCTTTAATCAATTCGCCTTTAAGCGTGGAATCGAAGAATCCGCTTGCAATAATAACCTTTACTTCCGGATTCATCGCTCTTAGTCTTTGAAATTCTTCATTCCCCGGCATTCCCGGCAATCCTAAATCGGTAATGACAGCGGCTATTTTTTTCCGGTTTCGTTCATAGAGATTGATCGCTTCCCGTCCGTCCGCTGCCTTGAGCACCGAATATCCATTCATTTCAAGCGTAGCGCACAGCACTTCCAAAAGCATTTCTTCATCTTCCACTATAAGGATCGTTCCATGCCCGTGAATATTTTCCGTCTTGATCGATTCCGTATGTGCCATTGTTGTCGTTGTAAGCTTATGAAGAGGCAAGTAGATCCGGAAAATCGTCCCCCTGTTGGCTTCACTCTCGACCTCGATAAAGCCCCTATGCGATTGGACAATTCCATATACAACAGCAAGTCCCAGCCCTGTTCCTTTTCCTTTCTCCTTCGTCGTAAAGAACGGATCAAAAATTCTGGAGCGCGTTTCTTCATCCATTCCTATGCCGGTATCTTCAACGCTTAAACATATATATTCTTCCTGTTCCGATTTTGGGAATCGCTCATTCATTATTTCCTGTCCCGCCTTACAGGCTCCTATGGTAATGGTACCGCCCTGCGGCATAGCGTCGCGCGCATTGACACAGAGATTCAGGAGAACCTGATGCAATTGCGAATGATCGGCATAGAGCGGCGGCAAGCCGGGCTCAAGCCGTTCACTGAAAAGGACGGTTTTCGGAAATGTCTGTTCGAGCATTGAAAAAAGTTCGCGGACGAGTTCATAGATGCTGACCGATTCAAATTCCACCCCCGTTTTCCGGGCAAAAGTAAGAATCTGACGCACTAAGGATGTTCCCCGTTCGACAGCATGCGTAATGGCCTGCACATACTCGCTGAATTTTTCCGGATCCGATTTTCTTCTCTCCAAGAGCGCCGAATATCCCAGAATAATATTGAGAATGTTGTTGAAATCGTGCGCAATACCGCCGGCCAGAGTGCCGATACTTACCATCTTCTGCGATTGGAGCAGTTCCTGCTGCAGTTTTTTTTGTTCAGTGATATCGGTCGCTGTGCCGACGCAGGCAATTGGTTCTCCCTTTTCATTTCGTACGACTGAAGTGGAAAGAAACATAGGCAGAATCGTTCCATTTTTTTTCCTGGTCAGCACTTCCCCCTGCCATCCGCCGGCTACCGTGGCATCCATAATGTCTTGATCATTAGCATTTATAATAATGTCGAGATCGCTTATGGATTTACCAAGAAGCTCTTTTTCCGAAAAATCGTACGTTTCTTGAAATGCCTGATTCGAAAAGAGAATCTTGCTATGCAGGTCGGTAATAGTGACGCACTCGCTGATACTTTTAACCGTATGACTGAGAAGATTCAGCGATTCTTCTATTTGCTTGCGCGATGTAATATCCGTCAGGACGCCGCGGAATCCTACGGGACGGTCGTCTTCGCGCATGGGTTTAATTGAGCTTCGTATCCAGCGAGACTCGCCTGATTTTATTTTTATGCGGTATTCCAAGGGTTCCAAATGTCCCGACAATGCTTTCTTGAATTGCTCCTGGATGTTTTGTAAAAATTCCGGATAAATAAACTCCTCGATGGAACGTCCGATTATTTCTTCTACAGGGTAGCCGCTCAGCATTTCAGCCGTCGGGCTGATGTACGTAAAAATTCCTTCCATATCGGTCGAGAAAATGACCTCGTTAATCTGTTCCACCAGATCACGGTATTTGATTTCAGAAAGGCGCAGCGCTTCTTCGGCTTTTTTCCGGTCTGTAATATGACGCGTGATGGAAATGATATGAGGTACGCCGTTGAATTGAATAAGAGAAGCGGACATGAGACCGTTGAGAATTGTGCCGTCCTTTGCACGGAACAAAGCTTCCAAATTCTCCACTTTCCCGTGCTCTTGCAATCCCGCTACTAATTTTTCCCTGTCCTCCGAATGTACCCATATATTCAGTTCAAGGGAGGTTTTTCCGATACAATCTGCTTCAGAATAACCGACAATACGTGTAAAGCCCTGATTAATGGAAATATACATTCCGTCTTCCAGCCGGTTGATATTGATCGAATCCGGACTTGTAATAAAAGCAACTCTAAATTTCTCCTCGCTCTGCCTGAGCAAAATTTCAGCCCGCTTCCGTTCGGTGATATCGCGCGAGGCGCCCACAATTTCTATTTGTCCGTCCGCTTTGCGGAGATATGTCGTTGTCGTTTCGGTATTGACGACGGATCCGTCCTTGCACGGCTGATCAACTTCATCCCTGTAGGAGAGAGACGGCAGGCCGCTCCGTTGAAACTCGGCCATTCTCTCCGAAAGCAATCTCTTGACTTTATGTGCAGATTCCGGGGTCAACACATCGTTCAACGACTGCGCCATCACTTCTTCGGGCGTATACCCCCGGAGCTTTTGAACCGAAGGGCTGACGTATGTGATTTTTCTCAAGGCTGGATTTAAAATCCAAATGACATCTGCCGCATTTTCCGAAAGAAGCCGGAATCGCATTTCACTTTCACGCAATGCCTCTTCCATTTTTTTACGCTCGGTGATGTCGATCATGATAAGATAACCGGCTATTATTTCTTCTTTATCATTATAAATGGGCACTCCGTTGACCAATTCCCAGCGAATCGTTCCATCCTTTCTTACAATCATTCGTTCTTCATGCTTTATCTCATGGCCTGTAAGCGCGCGAGCAAGCGGAATGTCCTTCATCGATTCAAGATTTCCATCTGCAGTATGATTTTTAAAAGATAAATCGGTATTCATCAACGGCTTGCCGATAACCGACAACTCATCTTTTAAATCCAGATATTCTATGCATGCTGGGTTGGCAATCCGAATAATCATATCCGGCATACTTACGAGCACCATCGGAATTGGGGACTGCTCAAAGGTCTGTTCCAGCAGGATCTTCGTCTTTGTCAATTCTTCCTCAGCTTCTTTTCGCTTGGTGACATCGTTTGCCAGTACGAGCCGTGCGGATTTTCCTTCGAACTCGAGATCATGTGTCGTAATTTCTACGTAGATAATTGTTCCATCCTTTTTCCTGTGTCTCCATACTCCCGGTTCACGCAGTCGACCTTCTCCTTTTTTCACATTCTCAAGAAACACCACGACATCCTCTTCAGGACGAATGTCTCTAAGCGTCATAGAAAGAAATTCTTCTTTTGTATATCCGTAGTGCAGCACAGCGGCGTCGTTGACGGCAAGGAAAGCAAGTGTGTGCCGATCCATGACCCAGAGAGAAAACGGATTATTGAGAAATAAGAGACGATAATTTTCTTCACTTTTTCGAAGAGCATCGACCATCTCCTGCCGTTCACTAATGTCCCTGAGCACGATAAGCGTATTGAGTTCGTTGTTTACAAAATAAGCCGAGATCTGTATGTCTACGTCGAATTCGGAACCGTCTTTTCTCAGAGCGCGTGTAACGTAGGCGCTCGGCGTTTCTGCTCTATTTGCTTTGGATTGAATAGCACGTGCAACGGTATCCCGCTGCGAAGGGATAAAAAGATTAAGAAGAGGACTTTCCAGCAGTTCCTTTTCACTGCTGTATCCGAACATTTTGATATAGGCCGGGTTGACAATAACCTGAACGCCGTTTTTCGAAACGCCTATGGCGTCGTGTGAACTTTCGAAAATAGACCTGAACTTGGTCTCACTTGCTTTTAAGATTGTATCTGCCTGTTTGCGTTCGGAGATATCCCGTACCAGCGCCCACATGCCCTGATTCTTGCCCTCTTCATCCTTAACCAGAAACACGCGAAGTTCCACAGGAACAATGACCCCGTCCTTTCTCCAATATTCCTTTTCATAAACATCGGAATATCCTTTTGAACGTACCTGTTCCTCAATGATACTCTTTTCAAATTTGTGCCAGCGTGCAGGAGTTATATCTATATAGGTGAAATGGAGCAGCTCTTCTCCCGTATATCCGGTAATCTGCTGATATGCTTCGTTGGAATCTTTGATCACTCCATTCATATCGACAAAAACATATCCATCCCGCAAACTTTCATGGAGTGTCCGGTACTTTTCTTCGCTCTTTTTCAGCAGTTCTTCGGTTTTAGTTATTCGGTAAACATGCCGTGTGATCAAAGCATACAGCAGCAATGAAGTTAAAGCGACGTAAACAAATCCCTTCAAGACGGCAATTTCCTCGATGAGGATGGGATTATGAGTGATCGCAGCAAGAAAGGTATCGGAGAAATAGATCCATAGCCCGCCGGCAAGTGCATACATGCCGACGATTTTTAAGATAGGCCAACGGCGAAAACTGCGATTTGAGGATTCCATAAGGACGTGCCTTTTTAATCCCGGTTTTTATCGAGATTAAATTTTAGCGGGAAAGCTAAATTATGGAAGAAGATAAATTGCCGTTCCACGAAAGATGCCTCACATAATTCATGTACAATGTATCATTCTATACTCTCTTGTAACCAATGTAAATGAATTGTTGTTCTTCCGCAATGGCCTGGAGACATGAATAAAAAGTCGATTTCACTGGAATTCTTGCCTCATTCTGAGACAGATTCGATGCTTCTTTCTTCAATTTATAAGTTTTCATTCTCGTCTATAGATAGGTCTTCGGCTTCTTGAGGGGAAGAAAATTTTATCTGCGGCATAAATGCAGGGGAATTTTCTATGTATATTGTGTTTTTTTATCGGCTTTTGTATAGATATCAAAAATCACTCCTGGAGGCGCGGTCGGCTTGCCTCTGTGGGGCCTGCCCCTTTATATCTGTGGAAAGAGAATCAAAAAACCGGATAAAAAAAAAGTCATTGAAAAATTTTTTGACCGATTATTTGTATATTTTATAATGCCGTTGGCAATTGTTATAAGCTTATTATGAGAACCGGTGACGTATGATTGATTCTCTCCGTATTCCTTACTCTCAACTGACTTCAAAAATTCAATCGGCCCTTGAATCCGCCGGAGTTCCTGCGGACATCGCGCGGATGGAAGCGGAAATAATGACGGAGTCCGACCTGATGGGAGTTCCATCACACGGTGTACGCATGCTGCCGGCGCTGATCAAAGGAATTCGGGATGGACGTGCAACGTCTAATCCTAAAATTACTGTACTTCGGAATTACAACGCAACTTGCGTAATCGACGGCGATAACGGACCTGGACGTTTTGTTTCTTTGGAAGCAATGAAATACGCCGTGGACAAAGCAAATAAATTCGGCATCGGAGCATGTCTTTTGACAAATGCAACACATTGGGGACGAGCATTCGCTTATGCTTTCCGTGCTGCGCAAGCGGGAACAATCGGAATCTGCATGACGAATGCAATTCCTAATATGATTGCTTGGCAATCCCGGCATGCATTGCTCGGTAATAATCCGCTCGGCATCGGAATTCCGCAAAAAGATAAAGAACCTATCGTCCTCGATATGGCTATGAGTCAGGCCGCGTATGGCAAAATCGGTACGTATGCACGGGAAGGAAAAGAAATTCCACCCGGCTGGGGCGTGGATGCAGACGGCGGCCGTCGACAGATGCACGTTCGATATTGAGAGGCGGCAAACTTCTTCCCTTTGGCGAGCACAAGGGATCGGGACTTTCGTTCATGATAGAACTCCTGACCGGCGCACTTGCCGGCACGATGCTTTCGCACGAAATCATGCAAAGCGATAGAGGCGCTCTCAATCCCGGCACTTCAAAATTATTTATAGCGCTCGACGTCGATGCATTCGGCTCGATAGAACAATTATCAAACAAGACAAGCCAATTCCTTGAATGGATAAAAGAAGCAGAACCTGATATCGAAATCATACTTCCAGGCAGCCGGAGCTGGAAAGCGCAAGACGAAAACATGCAAAACGGCATTCCCCTGCATCCGGAAATTGTTGAGGAATTGAAAAAAATCGATGTTGTTTTTTAAATGCTTGGTGTGTCATCAATATTCGAGATACTCTTGCATTGTAGCCGCAACGGGTCGTCGCGGAGTCTTCCGACGTCATCGGCTTCGGCTATAGACGATCACCGCGGCAATTTCCGACGCAACCCTTGTAGCCGCGGCCGGCTTGTTTACCCGCCATCTTTTTGGCGGGTCCCGTGAATATTGTTAAATATTATCGGGAGGTCGTCGTGGAAGAATGTTCACAATAAGAATCAAGCTGCCGCCTGAATAGCCGTGCAACCAACTTCGTTCGATAATATAAGGAGCAACCCATGTACACAACAATTCAAGAATTTCTTACAGACTGGAAAACCGAAAGCGCTTCAACGTTGAAAATAATGAAGACGCTCACCGACGCTTCGCTTCAGCAAAAAGTAACGCCGGAAGGACGCTCGCTCGGATATCTTGCGTGGCACATTGCCATTACGCTCGGTGAAATGGGATCGAAAGCCGGTTTAAATGTCAAAGCCCCCGCGGAACATTCCGATCCACCATCTTCGGCATCGAAGATAGCCGAAGAATATGAATCTGCCGCAAAATCTTTACTCGACTGCGTGCAAACCCAATGGACGGATTCCATGCTCATGGATTTAGTCGATATGTACGGAGAAAAATGGCCGCGCCATAGCGTCTTAAGCGCACTCATCAAACACGAAGCCCATCACCGAGCACAAATGACGGTACTCATGCGTCAGGCAGGCTTGCAAGTACCGGGCATCTACGGCCCCTCAAAAGAAGAATGGGGACAATTCGGAATGAAAGCGCCGAGATGAAACGGTAAATGGTAAATGGTAGCCGGAGGCCTAAAAATGTTGTCCCGCGGAAGCGGGATTCAATTTAGAGAACAGTATATACTAACGGTAAACGGTAAACTGTAAATAACCGTCATTACTCAGCGTGATCTTGAAAAAATAAAGAAACCCTACATAGGGATAAATGTCGTTTTTTTGCTAATAAACGTAAATTATTTCATTCTATGATGAATTATTCCAGACCATTCTTGATTTCTTGAAAGTGTCAAGAAATAATTCTTGACTTTTATTCTCCTGTGCTTTATCTTTAATCAGTCAATAGAGGAGATTCAGAATGAGTTTTTCAGATATCGTTTTACCAAGACCGGAAGTATTGAAAAAAGATGGCATCGAAGGTGTCATTGATATAGAAAATCTCAAGGACACAAAAAAGAAATCAGTTGAATCCCGTCCGGAAGATTTCTTTGATCTTACATATCCCACCGCAGATGTAAAGCTTGTTCTCGAAAATCTCCACCAACGATTCAACTCAAGCGAACGATCAGCCGGATTATATTTGCTTGAAGGATTCAAAGGCACCGGCAAATCTCACCTTGAATTGTTTGTTTATCATCTTTTTACAAATCGAATTTTTGCTGATGCATGGCTTGTAAAGCATAAACTTACATGCAAATTGCCCAATGACGCTGTAGTTGTAATTCATAAATTTACCGACTTCCCTTTAGATTCAATTTGGCATTTTGTGTTTTCTAAATTAGGCCTTGCATCTTCAACGGATCCGCGGAAGGTGCCCAATCTTGATGAGTTGCGATCAGCGCTTTCCGGAAGAAAACTAGTTCTTATTTTCGATGAACTCGAAATGGGAATTCAAAGTATCGCAAATGATCATATCCGGAAACAAAATATTCTTTTCCTGCAGCAGTTGAGCGAAGAGTCAAACCGTACCGATGGGGCATCTGTTACACTTTTTGCTTCTGTTTATGATGCCAATATAGAACCGGGTGATACGTTAAAGAGAGTCCAGCGGATTGATGTTAAATTTTCCGAACCGGTTGATCGGCAAAATGTAATTCTCCATCGCCTCTTTTTGAACGCTCAATCTCTGGACCGAGCAAAAATTGAAAATGTCATTTTGAGTTACGCAAATCATTGGAAGAAGACCGGAATTGATGTGGACGAAAAATATTTGGATCGTTTCAGAAAATGTTATCCATTCTCTCCCGAATTGATCGATATGTTTCTTCATAGAGTGCTACGTCAAAACTTTCAAGGAAATAGAGGGCCGTTGGGGCTTTTAGCAAATGCTGTTCGTAATACATATAAAAAGGTAGACGTCATTACAGCCGCACATGTCGATATCACAGATATTGGTATACGCAATCGTCTTACTGATTTGGATCCGGGTCAACATATATTGAATTGTGCTCAAGCCGATCTGAGAGATTTGCAGTCGCTGTTGTTCGCTCCAGAAATCGTTTCGATAACTTTGAGCGCGACCCTTACAAGTAGCGGCTCTATTCGCGGCATCAATGAGCCCGAGTTAAATCGCCAAGCGATCAAACCTGGCGATGATTATAATGTTTATCAGGCTACCTTACAAGCGCTTGATAAACTTGGTGCATATTTTCAGCATTCTGAAGGAAATTATTTCTTCGATACACAAGAAAAGCCTTATGCAAAGGTTGAATATGGCGCTCTACGGATTGACGCTCATGATGCCCGCGAATATTCACTAAATCGCTGGAAGACATATGTCTTCGGTGATTCAAACGCTGTGATTTACCGCGATTCTGCTCAAGTTCGTGCCGCCTTGTCACAGATTGATAAGAATAGCTTACGATTTGTCTTGGCTCCCCATCGGTTGGAAGATGTACAACGATCTCTAATATATCACGGCGCCGAAATTCGCAACCAAATTGTTCTCTTGGAACCAAAATCAGATACCTTTAACGCTTTAGATAATCCGGATCTTGTGAAGTGGGCGCAATTAGCAAAATCTGCTTTTGAGCTGATGGGTACTACGACAGATGCAGAACGTAAGCGTCAATATGACAGAATCGGTAACGAAAATATTCGCTATATCGATGAAGCTTTCAGAAAAGCCGGTCTCTATTATGTACTTATCCATGCAAGCAATAATGGAGAACAATCTTTACAATTAGAATTGGAACCAATCGGTTCTGCTGCAAACAGAGGCGATGTACTTACACAGTTACAGCAAAATGTCTTTCCTCGACAACGTTTTGAAGATCATATAATAGAATGTTTGCAGGACGATAAACTAAAATCTGTGATAATAGATAAAACTATCGGTGAAATAAAAGCACTCTATAAGAAAACTCTTGGTTTTCCAGTGTTCACTGCTGAAACCATTCTCACGCAAGCATTTACACAATTGTGCAAAGACAAGCGAATTGGCTTGAAGAACTCCCGGTCTCGTCATTGCGGCAGCACACCCTCTTATTCAGGTTCAGAATGGAATGATGTTCTTGTCGTAGAAGCATTTCCCGAAGAAGGAGACATGACCGTTCTTCCATTTGATGAAACACCATCTGATAGACAACCGGTTGAATCGGGTGATAATGGAACAGCAGACACACAACAATCATTGATGGTCGAGCCCTCAGTTAATGAGTTTGTCATTCAGACAACAAATGAAGGATCAGTAAACAGTTTGCGACAGAGAATTGCAGAGAAGTTGAGTGAACAAAACGAACCAATAAGCAAGTGGGTACGATTTACTGTTTTTATACAACAACCGAACGCTGAGATCAGCGTATATCCCTCAGCGTTGCGCGGGGCAATGACAGGAATCGCTAACCTAAACGCTGAAATCCTAATTGAGAAAAATGGTCAATTCACAAAAGCTCAGATTGAACAGCTTGTGGAACAACTTCCTTCATTTGCACAAGCATTATACAAAGCCGAGGTAAGAGGTATTTCAAAAGTTGTAGAAAGCCAAAACAAGTAAGATGAGTCCATACAGCAAAGATATTTTTGACATTCTCTATTCTTCTGGAACGCGGCTTCCGTTCTTGGAAAAATGGCTTTGTGATGAGGTCTGGTCGAAAAAGCGATTCAGCCAATATGAACCTCAAGAATATTTGCAATCCGGTGAGAAACTTGTCAAAACCGCAGAAGAATTAATTCTGAATGCAGCCCCTGGAATCTATGATGAGATAGTTGCTGCCTCCGAATCTTCACCATCGCTCTTGTCTGAATTGGCGTCTCCCAAAACTGCGGTTGTAATATTTGACGGACTTTCTATTCGAGAGTTGCCTTTATTGGAAAAGCTTGCAAAAAGAACTGATTATTCAATTAATACGATGAAGTATGGATATGCATCTTTGCCAAGTGATACAATCTCATACGTCGAGCAACGCCTTATCGGTAAAAGAATCGGTCCCTCACAGTTTGAAACCCGAAAAGAATTTAAAGCGAAGAATATTCTTGTTCGTCATTACGATACCTTGATACGACAATATGAATTCGCTAATAACGGTTCATCGTTATTGCTCTGGTCAAGCTTTCCTGACGGTACGTATATGAACTTCGAAGCGAAATCATCCGGTCATTTTGAAGCGATTGTAAAACAATTCGATGTTGCATGGAAAAACATAGTTCTAAGTATCCCCCGTGACTATCGTATTATCATTACAAGCGATCATGGATATATTTATCTCCATGCTGGATATGAATCAGAATTTAAGTCGGACAAGGCGCTCGAAACTCTAAAGAACGATCGGTTCCGGATATTCTCGGAAAACGAAGAACTACCATCCGAATGTACAGAACTCCAAATCATTGCACATAAACGAGTCGCAATGCTGAGAGGTCGGATAAAGAATCGGCCGCAGGGGCCAAGCTCAAACAAAATATTTCGTCATGGCGGCATGTCTCTGATGGAAATGTTGACACCATACGTAGAAATAAAAACAGCACACTGATCACACAGATGAGACAGATTTTCACAGATAATAAAAAATTGAACAAGATAATCTGCGATGCTCTGTGCTTTATTCCCTATATCAACTACGCTGAAGTAAGGAGTATGTTATGCAGTCAAAAAGAAACACTGTTGAGCGATCCAAAGTAAAAATCGGGACAATTCTCGATAAGGGAATCGTGGAACGGTTGAAAGAACGCGCCGCGCGAGAAGGCAAAGCAATCAGTTCTCTCATAGAGGATGCTGTTCTCAAATCTGAATCTGAGGGTACTCTTGCGAGGGAAATGCGCTTGAAAGCGATGGATCAATTATTTTCTATTCGATTTAACGTCTCCGATGAAGATTGGAAGACGATTATGGAGGAGGATTTTTACGAACAATGACTCTCGATCAAATACCCAAAAACGACATCGTGCTCATCGATGCAAACATAATTCTGTATGCTTTGCGCGATAAATCTGCGCAGTGCAAACGTCTCATCCGACGTTGCGTGGAACGTGAAATCTTCAGTGTTATTACTTCCCACATCCTTGCTGAGGTAACTCATCGATTGATGATGGTTGAGGCCCATGAAAACGGTTGGATTACCGGAGCTAATCCAGCGCGCCAGCTTTCAGAACAACCAGAGAGAGTGAAAGTGCTTATTCGCTATGAGCAAGCTATAAAGAATTTGCTTGCGATAGGAATTCGTCTTGAATTTCTTGAAAAAGAAGACTTTATCACAATGATGCGGGTTCAGCGTGAAAGCGGTCTTCTTACGAATGATGCTCTTCTTGTTGCATGTGCTGAAAGACTGCGAAGTACAGGGAATTGCAAGTGCCGATCAACAATTATCAAATGTGCGCGGCATCATTCTTTATTCACCGGACGACATTATGGACTAAGAATAGAACACAGATGACACAGAGAAAAAACAGATGCTCACAGAATAAAATAAATCAGTCTCATCAGTGCTATCTGTGTACCATTAAAAGGATGGAAATTTATGGATAAAACCCTCATCAGACATCGAGTAATTATTCCTAAACATGTTCTTAACCTCTTTTGGGAATATCCAAAGAAATCGATCTCGTGGCAAGAAGATTCTGATTTGATTATAAGAAAGGTTCTGGAGTCAGGCGGATGGGATTCCGTAAAGTGGCTCATCGTGATTACAGGTTATGCCCGGCTAAAAAGTTGGATGTTTCAGCGTCGCGGTGCAGGGCTGGATCCGAAGAGGTTGCGATTCTGGCAGCTTGCCTTGAACTTGCCCAAAGATGAAGTTGATGATTGGATTGCAGACAATAACTCGAACCCGTGGTATGCGCGAGGACAAAAATGAAATATTATAAGGAAGCACTCTCGTCACATCAAATGAGACTTATGAAACAGCTTGGACCATTTCTTTCTGCACAGGGTTTCTATCTCGCAGGAGGAACAGCCATCGCACTGATGCTCGGTCATAGGAAGTCTGTCGACTTGGATTGGTTTTCTCCTATGAGCATTCGCAAACCGGCTTCATGGTCGATCAAAATCAAAAACATAGGTATGATCCCCTCGGATATTAATGTCGATGAGGGTACGTTCTATGCCACGATTAATAAAGTTCGAATATCTATAATTGAATATCCATACCGTATAATAAGTCCGACAATAGAATGGAAAGATGCCGGCTGTACTCTCGCATCCCTTGACGATCTTACCTGCATGAAACTGTCTGCGATTGCATCCCGTGGTTCAAAAAAGGATTTCATCGACATTTATGCTCTAGAAAGAAAGTATAGCACATTACAGCAAATGATGAATATGTATAAGAAGAAGTTTCAAGAAGCTGATTTATTCCCTGTTCTTCGAGGCCTTAGCTACTTTGATGATGCAGACAAAGAGCGTATGCCCCGTATGCTGTGGAATGTAACTTGGAAGACAATAAAAAAAGAAATTCAAAAGGAATTGGATAAATACCTGAAAGGAATGGCACACGGATAACAGTGATTGAACAGATACTCACAAATCAGTGTAAATCGATTTTTTCAGTTGGATGAATATCTGAAAGGAATAGCACACGGATAACACTGATTGAACAGATACTCACAGATCAGTGTAAATCGATTTTTTCAGTGTCATCAGTGTTCCATTAGGCAGGCGAGTACAGATGGCACAGATTGAACAGATACTCACAGATCAGTGTAAATCGATTTTTTCAGTATCATCAGTGTTCCAATACTATGAAACGCGCAATCGAAGAATATTTCCCTATCGTTGATATCAACCGCCTTGCAGTGCCGGAACGAAATGCGTTCAAGCCGATCTATACCATGCATAAATGGTTTGCACGGCGTTCATCATCCGTCTTTCGTGCCATTCTTCTCGGAGCAATGAAGCCAGCCGGTACCGATATTATGAAGGAGTTTTATAAAGACCACACGAACGATCCTGACACAAAAGGCAAAGTGATACTCGATCCATTTATGGGAGGTGGAACGACTGTAGTAGAGGCGTTGCGTCTCGGCTGCAAAGTGATCGGTGTTGACCTCAATCCGGTTGCATGGTTTATCGTAAAAACAGAAGTCGAGCCAGTTGATCTCAATGAACTTCGCGCTGCATTCGACCGCTTGGCAAATCGTACTGTCGAATGGTCCGGCAAACCGTTGAATGAAACTCTTCTCAGTCTATACAAAACTGAATGTCCAGAGTGTGGCAATACCGATGCAGATATTATCTATACATTTTGGGTAAAGTCGGCGCCGTGCACAACAGGTACTTGTAATCATTCAACTCCGTTATTCTCCGATTACATCATCGCTCAGAAGAAGCCTTCTATCCGATTTTTCCCGGATTGCCAATGCCCAAAGTGTAAAAATAAATTCGATTGGGAGATTGATCCGGCTTCTCTGGTTGGTAATCTGAAGCTAATGGTAAATGCGCCAAAATTCTCTGCCGGTGAAGGCCGGACAAGCGCTCGATGGTCTTATGCAACAGGCAATACTGTAGCATGTCCTTGGTGCTCGGAAATAATTACTCCTTACATTAAATCGAAAAAGCCAAAGAGAAAAAAGGTTATACTCTCTATTCTCTATTGCCCTCACTGTGAAGAAGTGTGGCAGTACAGAGGTGAGTTACCAGATGAAGTTGCTTGCCCAACATGTGCAAAAACATTCAACCCCAACGAAGGCAACCTGCCGGAAAGAGGAAAATTCATTTGCCATGGTACTTGTGGCGGCAACGTCGATGCTGTAATTGCTGCTATTCGTACCTTGCCGGAAGAACAACTATTACCGATTCGGCCTTATGCACTCGAAGGGTATTGCTCCAAGTGCGGTGGGAAGCCATCGTCATCCGCATCTTCAAATGGAGAACTCTTTGAGAAAGAAACTGAAGAAAAGGAAGATGAAGGATCTGATTCCAATACCAATGCCCTATTGAGAAAGAATTCCGGAAAATTCTTCAAGAGGATTTCTTCTACCGACTTATCTCTCCATAAAAAAGCAGAAGAATGGTGGGAGAAGAACAAAGCAAGTATTCCATACCCTATATCAGAAATTCCAGTAGGGTATAATACTAATCAAATGCTAAAGCATCATTATCGCTACTGGCATCAGATGTTTAATAGTCGGCAATTATTATCTCTTAGTTCATTACTCAAAGCAATTGGTGAAGAATCGAACCAGACAATAAAGGAGATGTTGTTAAGTACCCAATTCTTAGTTTGGGAAAGCAATAACTTATTCACTCGATATCGTCCAGATGCTGATAAATCAGAAGGTGTTTTTGCTCGTCATGATTATCAACCTAAAATGACAATTGCAGAGGGAAATGTTTGGGGAAGTGATTTTGGCAAGAATTCGATGGAAAAATGTTTTTTAAAAGTAATTGAGGGTAAAGAGTACTGTCAAAAACCGTTTGATCGATTGGTTTCTATAGACGAGTCAGGCGATGAAGAAATCACATTTGTAGACAGTAACGAAAAGACCTGGCCAACAAACAATGAGGTTGATCTTTTTTCTCAATCTTCTTCATCAATAAGTGAAGTCGAATCTAACTCCGTTAATTTGATTGTCACAGATCCACCCTACGCGGGGAATGTCAACTACTCTGAGCTTGCAGATTTCTTTTATGTATGGTTGCGGTTACTTCTGAGAACGACATATAATCAATTTCTTCCAGAATATACTCCTAAAGTAGAGGAAGTTGTTGAAAATAAAACAAGGGGTAAGTCAGCAGCGGACTTCCAAGAAGGTTTGACAACAGTATTTGCTGAAACGAATAGACTATCCTGTTCAGACGCTTCGCTTATATTCACTTTTCATCATTCCGAAGATTCTGCTTGGGAGGCATTGATAAATGCAGTGTGTGAATCAGGATTCTGTATCGAAGCTGTTTATCCAGTTCATGGTGAAGCAGAAACTTCATTATCTTTGATGGATAATGAAGCTATATCCTACGACCTTATTCATGTTTGTCGCAAGCGGGAAACTGGAGCGACATCTTCACGTAAATCCTGGGCAACTATTCGTCAGGATATTCGTCGCAGAGCGCGTGAAGAAGCGCGTCTTATCGAGTCCGGTCGTTATGGTAATGAACCGCTCACGCCATCGGATATCAACATACTTCTCATTGGGAAATGTCTTGAGCTGTACAGCAAGCATTACGGAACCATAGTCGATCACGAAGATCAGCCGGTTCCTCTCCATCATGCTCTTTCAGAAATCAAACTACTCGTAGACCAGCTTGTGGCGAAAGAACGACCTTTGCCAACAGAACTGGAAGATCTCGATCGCGTTTCGTATATATATTTCTCCACCTTGTGCGGTTATAAAGAAATCAGTGCCGATGAGATGAGTAAGAACACGCGCGGTATTATCGAACCCTCCGAACTCAAAGATCATGGGCTTATGATCAAAGGGAGAGAGAACCGCGGCAGAAGCTACGAGATCAAACAGCCGGTCGAGCGTATGAATGACTTGAAAACACTCTTCAGAGAGAAAGTTCAAAACCAGCCGCTGCTCTTTGAAGATCAAAAGGGGAATGGACTGCCCCATGGAGTTCTCTTTGTCGATGTTTTCCAATTTTTGATTGGAACCGTCGAGCTTGGTGAGAACGTCCGTCCGTGGCTGGAGAAATTTGGCGGATTGCGTCCTCAAATCCGTGCCGCGTTGGAATATTTGATGAATCATCCCAAGGTCACTTTCAAGGATTCAGCCAAGAAGGTGTTGAACTTGTTGGATGATCGAACATTATTCACAAAATAATGGCACACAGATGACACAGATTGAACAGATACTCACAGATCAGTGTAAATCGATTTTTTCAGTGTTATCAGTGTTCCATTAAGGCAGGCGAAGTACAGATGGCACAGATTGAACTGATACTCACAGATCAGTGTAAATCGATTTTTTCAGTGTTATCAGTGTTCCATTAAGGCAGGCGAAGTACAGATGGCACAGATTGAACTGATACTCACAGATCAGTGTAAATCGATTTTTTCAGTGTTATCAGTGTTCCATTAAGGCAGGCGAGTACAGATGGCACAGATTGAACTGATACTCACAGATCAGTGTAAATCGATTTTTTCAGTGTTATCAGTGTTCCATTAAGGCAGGCGAGTATGGAATATCTTCATGAAGAATTAACAAAAAGAATTATTTCTTGTTTCTATGAAGTCTACAATCAACTCGGTTATGGATTTCTCGAGAAAGTCTATGAACATGCAATGATGATCGAACTTGCTCGGGATGGTCTTGCTGCTCGCAATCAGCAGCCGATTAAAGTCCATTATCGTGAACAGTTAGTCGGAGATTACTATGCAGATATTATCGTAAATGAAATGATTATACTTGAATTGAAGGCTGCTGAGGGAATAATAGAAGAGCATGAACTTCAGCTTATCAATTATCTTAAAGCAACAAATATGGAAGTCGGTTTACTCTTGAACTTTGGAAAGAAACCGGAGATTCGAAGAAAAATATTTACAAACGATAGAAAAGGATTAGAACACAGATGACGCAGATAAGACAGATTTTCACAGATCAGTGTAGATCTGTTTTTTCCGTGTTATCTGTGTTCCATCCATAGAGATGAACACATAAAGGAATAATGAATGCCTGGATATTTATTGATAGAACAAAACAAGCTCTCCCCTCCGAGACCCGAGAAGCAAGGTGTGAAGGCAAATACAACCCGAGTTGGATTTTTCGATTTTGTCCGTTCTTTGAATGATGAAACCTTTCCTTATGATGAGAATTCAAGTCTGCTTGTTTATGGAATAGAAGAACTCCTTCTTGGAAAAAGACCCGAAATGAATGACGAGGCGAAAAGAATTCGCTCAAAGCTCAACAAGGCTGCCGGATGGTTTGAGCGCAGAGGCTGTGCTGATATCCAAATAATTTTCAAACAGCCGCTTATTCGAGGTGATAAGCTGAAGGTAGCTCATGTGACTCAAGAAATTCCAATCTATCTCATTTTCGGTTCACCCGTTCCCGATACAATCAACGGACAAACAGTTTTTCGCACCGGCTCATTTAATCTTACCGGCGCTGGGTACTAATGAAAGGCACACTGATGACGCAGAAAGAACAGATGCTCACAATTTAGAATAAATCAGTGTAAACCAGTATCATCAGTGTTATCTGTGTTCTATTCATAGAAGAGGTGAAATTCTGCTTTTGAAAGACAATAAAACAGTATATCAGCCCAAAGTGGGCGAACGAGTACGTGTTCTTGGTCGTGACGACCTTGGCATTGTAGAAGTGTACCGCGTGAGTGATGTTTTCGGCAGCTATCAAGCCGATGTAATGTATGAAGATGGAACAGGCCGTCATCTACAGAGCTTTCCTATTGAACGTTTAGAACCGGCTCCCGATTTATGGGAACGAGTAAAAACCGGAGACTTCGACAGGACTCTTGATTTCTTGCTGAAGCAGCTTGCCTTTCAGCTTCCTCTGCAAAATGCAGGAGGTCAGCTCTCGAATAGCCGTACAGATCTTCTCCCGCATCAAATTTTACTTACACGAGATGTAGTATCAATGCCCCATCGGCGTCTTCTTATTGCAGATGAAGTCGGTCTCGGCAAAACAATTGAAATGGGAATGATCTTACGGGAATTGATTACACGTAAGGAAGCCGACCGCATTCTCATTGTTACTCCGGCAGGTCTTGTCAAGAACTGGCAGAATGAACTGCGAGATGCATTCCGTCTCGATTTCGAAATCCTTGGCATCGACTTCAATGATCATTCTTCTACATCATGGGAATCGAAAAATCGGGCTATTGTTTCTATTGATACCATCAAGCGGCCGCAAAGGATGGATCGTTTGTTAGGCGGCCCCCGATGGGACATCATCGTCTTCGATGAAGCGCATCATCTCAGCCGACTTCGATATGGAAAGAAAATTCAGCCAACATTAAACTATAAGTTTGCTGAGGCGATTAAGAATCACGCAAGGGATTTCTTCTTTCTCTCAGCAACTCCACATCAAGGCAATGGTTTTCAATTTTGGTCGTTAATACAGCTTCTCGATGATACTCTGTTCGATTCAGAAGAATCTCTTGCTTTGCATCGAGGCTTTCTGAGTAGGGTCATGATTCGGCGGACGAAACGAGAAGTCACGGACAAGAACGGCAATCCAATCTTCATGCGTCGTCAGGTGCACACGCAATCATTCCAATTAGCAATGCGAGAACAGGTATTCTATGACAAGCTTACGGAATATCTGAAGGAAGGATACTCTCGAGCCGGTATCGGCGGGAACGGCGGAAAGACAACCAACGAACAACGTGCAATTGGCTTCGTGATGACGACATTTCAAAAGATTATGTCTTCCAGCATGCGTGCAATCCGTCAAGCATTAAGACGCCGTCTTTTAGTTCTTCTCATTCGTCAACAGTTAGAGCTAGAATACAAACGCCGCAAATCAACTTCGGTAGCACGGATCTCCGAAGAAATACTTCGATTGCAAGATGAAATGCGTCAACTCGCATCTCAAATCGAAGGAGTTACATTGTTGCCCTCGAACCAAGCAGATATCGATACCTATATCGCGCAAATGAAACAAAAGGTGAGTCGCGCCTATCAACCACCTGATGAAACCACTGAATGGTCACTTGACGGTGACGAGGTAGGAGATGAAGGAATCTATGCAAATGCTGCTATACCGGATGAAGTAGCAAAAGTATCCAATTTATTGCAAATAGTACCGGACAGTATTGATCGTAAATTCGATACGCTTACACGTGCAATCGACACAATTCGTCTCGAAAATCCTCACGAGAAGTTTGTCATCTTTACTCAATATGTTGAAACATTGTATTTCCTTGAAGAACGGTTGAAGGCTATTTATGGATCGGATAAGGTTGTTCATATCAAAGGCGGTCCACTTGATGATAAGATTGATGCAAAAGAAAAGTTTTGGGAAGAAAATGGTGCGCAATTTCTTATCTGCACATCCGCAGGTGGTGAAGGAATTAATCTCCAAGCCGGTCACATTCTCTTCAATTATGATTTACCCTGGAATCCGATGGCAGTTGAACAGCGCATCGGCCGTATCCATCGGTATGGGCAGAGAGATACCGTGCAGGTTTATAACCTCATTGCTGAAGGGACGGTCGAAGAGAACATCTATCGGATGCTCGATGAAAAGTTGAGTGAAATAGCAGCACAGATTGGCAAGATCGATGAAGCGACGGGAGAACCGCAAGAAGATTTCAAAGTGGAAGTGCTCGGATATATGGGGTCAGCCCCTAATTATCTTGAATGGTATCGAAATGCTCTTGTCGATAGGGATTATCAAAGAACGGCAAAAGAAATCGAAGAGGCATTACGAAATGCTTTTCAAGCAATTGACGCTCTCAAGAATCTTACGATGGACATGACAACATTCAACCTCCAGGATTATCTCAATATCGAAGGAAGTTTTTCACTTTCAGATTTGAAACAATTTGCTGAAGCGGCAATAATTCGCTTTGGTGGATCCATACTCCCACGAGATGAATTCTGTCAGATCATCACACCGAAAGTATTGTTGAAACATTCAAGTGTTTTGCCAAAATATGAACTAGCAACATTTAATCGTGATGCAGCAATGCGGAAGCGTTCAGCTGAGCTTCTCGGTTTAGGTCATCCACTGATCGATGCACTCATCGCTCAATGTCAGGAAATCACAATGACCGGCGATGTTGCAGTGTTTCCACGAACCGTAATCGATCAAGAACCGTATGCAGTCATATCAACGCTTATTACAGTTGATCTTGAAGGCGGTAAACAACACAAAGAACTGAAAACGGTTCGAATCAGTTCCACAGGCGATGCACATGTGATGTCAGATGAGTGGTTGATGAATCGTTTAGAGAAGCGTTTGTCAGAGGTACCTACCGAGTCTTCAAACAATAAATTTCCGTGGGACAAGATTCGCCAATCTTATGAAGGCGCAATCGGTGCAATCCTTTCACAAATCAAAACATCTCTGGAAAAACCAGTTGGTGCTCGTGTGAGATTGCTTGGTGTAAGTGCGGTGGAGTGAGTGGAAAATTAGTATGCAATGGATTATTTCATAAAAGAAATTAAAGCTAATACCGAAATTGTTTGAAAAGTGAAAATAAATAAAAACTTGTTATGGAAAAAACCGATAGCATTAAAAAGCAGATTCACGCCTATTCGTCCTCTTCCTGTGTGGTTCAGGGCGTATAGATTTGGTATAAGAATTCGAATCGCATCCTTCACCGCACCACTCTAACAAAAGCACTTTTTGGGTAAATGTCTCATATGACACCTTGGAAAGGTGGTCAAAAAATGTTCAGATTTCCTAAGGAATTTAATGATTTTGAAATACACCTTGGAAAGGTGTCCTTCCGGGGGAAACAAGAATATATCCGGACGTAGAAACCACCGTAGGGGCACATCGCTATGTGCCCCTACAAAAATAATATCCATAAAATAATGATACGTTGTGTAAATGCCCATTTTCCCAATCTTTTTATCTTACCACCTTCCACTGAAACATGGGTGATTGGAATTTTGAAAACAGCCGGATCCACAGCATGACACCTTGAAAAGGTGGTCAAAAAATGTTCAGATTTCCTAAGGAATTTAATGATTTTGAAATACACCTTGGAAAGGTGTCCTTCCGGGGGAAACAAGAATATATCCGGACGTAGAAACCACCGTAGGGGCACATCGCCATGTGCCCCTACAAAAATAATATCCATAAAATAATGATTCGTTGTGTAAATGCCCATTTTCCCAATCTTTTTATCTTACCACCCTCCACTGAAACATCGGTGATTGGAATTTTGAAAACAGCCGTATCCACAGCGGCAGAAGACTTTCGGTTCCCCTCGCATTTGTGATATCGCCCAGATCGTAGATATGCTCCGCCCTCCATCCGAATGAAACCAATATTGCCGTGACGGTTTTTTTTGCTTCCGCATCGTTGCCGCAGATAAAAAGATCGTGATCCCCGCCGGTTAGCGACTGCGGATTGACCATGATCAGTGAAGTCAGCGTGTTGAGCGCTTTCACTACTTTTACGTCGGGATATGAGCGTTGAATCTGTTCCCCCAATGAATCGTTATTGCTCACTGTCAATGTCGGCGGCATGCCTTTGGAAAAATCGAGCGGGTTTGCAACATCGACCAGAATCTTACCCCGCATGTTCCCGGCTCCCGCAAGCTTTAACGCCTCAAGCGAAGCGGTGCCATTTGTGCAATTAAAAAGAATCTCTCCGAATTTTGCCGCGTCGGCAAATGTTCCCGCAAAAGCATTTGACCCGGTTTTTTCAACCCATGCCAGCGCTTTTGGGTTGTTTTGCGTCCGCGATCCCATGGTCACGGTTTGTTCGAGTTGAATCAATTTCGTTCCCAAGATCTCGCCGACCATTCCTGTACCTAATATTCCGACTTTCATTTTTGTTCTCCTTTTTTTTACTGTTCAACATTGCATGGAATCATCTGTATGTTTGCAGCGGGCAGGGTTGCGTCGGAAGTCTTCCGCGACCGCTGGAAGCCTGCCCAACTGCTGACGCCCGCCAAAATGCGCAGCGGGTAAACAGTCATTCAGGCGGGTGATGTCGGAGATCTTCCGCGACGACCCGTCGCGGCTACAGATGCAATCCTTTAAAACATACTGCATCTCGTTTTCTGTTCAACTGTAAAACGGGGAGAAAAAGTTCCTTAGGAATAACTGCCAGCTGCTCCCTCGAGTTAACTCAAAAATCCCCGTTGGCCGATACAGAACTGCCGTCCGCCGAATTCTTTGCAACTCTTTTCTTTTAAAAAGGTATGTTAGATACAGATTTTATTAAGGAGACAGTATGTATTCTTCAAAAGGACATTATTCCGCCGGAATCGGCATGGGAATGTTTTTTATCATCGTCGGAGCGGCTCTCTTAGCCGGACATTATACAACCCTGCCATTCGGCGATCCATGGCGCCTCTGGCCTCTCATTCTCATTTTTATGGGACTCGGGCGGTTGATAGAAGCGCGCCCCGGCCGATATCGAAGATCTTTCAGCTTGATCTATATCGGATCATGGCTTCTGGCTTGCGAATTGAATCTTTATGGATTGACATTTAATAATTCATGGCCTATCGTTATTATCGGTGTCGGTATTTCAATAATCTGGAAATCATTTTATCATCCATTCTATGGATGCTATCGGGAGCAAATCCATGAAAACAAATGACAGCTTTTCCTTTACTCCGCGCCTTATTTTAGGCATAGGTATTATTGCTCTTGGAGTGCTTTTCCTTTTGGATAATTTTCATATCGCTTCGGCGGAAAAATTCCTGTTCTATTGGCCTGCGCTGCTGATCGTCATCGGAGCCGCACATTTTTTTCAACATAGAACGCTTACCGGATCTACATGGTCGCTCTTTCTTATTTTTATCGGAACCGGAATGCTGCTGGACAGAATCTATCATGTCGAATTCGACGTCTGGAGCTTCTGGCCGGTCATTCTCGTTTTTCTGGGCGCATCTATGATTACACAAAGCATGAGCCGCCGCCGTACCGAGGTCAATGCAGCAAATCCTGACGATGATTCTATTATCAAGACGAGCGCTATTATGGGCGGAGTGAAGAGAAACATTGCTTCCAAAGATTTTCGTGGAGGTGAATTAACCGCCGTCATGGGAGGCATCGACCTCGATCTGCGTGAAGCGGAAATCAAAGAAGAAGCGGTTATCGATATTTCCGCCATTATGGGCGGAGTTGAAATTAAAGTCCCGGAAGAATGGCATGTGATCATGAAGGGATTTCCATTTATGGGCGGATTTGTCAATCACGCTCGTACACCGAAAGATGAACATGCAAAGCGGCTCGTTATCAAGGGCACGGCCATTATGGGCGGAGTCGAAGTCCGCAATACAACCGAACCGACATGGGATGAACGACATCATTTTGACAGAGACCGCTGGCACCATAACGACATTCGATAATTGAGTCGATCCTCTTTCATGCATCCAATACTTTCGGATAGAAAAACACTTGCCCTTTATCTTGCGACATGGTTTGTCGTGGGGTCTTTGATTGAGCTTCCTTACCTTCTGGGTCACTCAGATCAGTTATTCGCAGGCCTGCTCATCGATATCCCATTTGAAATATTCTATGCCCTCGTCTGCCTTTCTTCCTATTACCTCTGCCGTTTTTTCCCGCTTCGGTCCACGCAATGGTACCGCCTCGTGCTGATATTTATTTTCGCGGCTTGCTGTGCGGCGGGTTTTACTCTGGCTGTCGGCTACGCATGGGTACATTTTATCGATTCTTTTAAATTCACATCCGATGTCGCTTCCTTCTATGTGCCATGGATTGCCGGAATTTACAGCACTCTCGTACTTTTATTCCTCCTCGTCGCAACCATCCACTACATTATTATCGCTTTCGAGCAGACAAGGGAAGCCGAACGGCAAAGTTACGAAATGAAATTATTCGCACAGGATGCGGAATTGCGCGCCCTTCGTGCACAGATTAATCCGCATTTTCTTTTTAACAGCCTTAACTCCATCAGCGCACTGACCGGAAACAATCCGGCTCAGGCAAGAACGATGACCCTCAAGCTTGCAGAATTCTTCCGGCAAGGATTGAAATTAGGCGCGGAAGATTTTATATCGCTCCGTGACGAATTGTCTCTTGTGACAAATTTTCTTGAAATCGAAAAAATCCGCTTTGGCTTAAGGCTCAATGCAATTCAGGAAATCGACCCGGGAACGCTCGATGCGGAGGTTCCGCCGCTGATTCTGCAGCCGCTCGTAGAAAATGCCGTGCGCCACGGCGTGGCACAGATGATTGACGGAGGGACGGTTCGTCTTTCTTCTGCCCGCATCGGCGAAAGCGTGCGGATTCTTATTGAAAATCCCGTCGATCCGGACCGTTCAAGAAAAAAAGGAGCCGGCGTGGGACTCCGGAATGTCCGCGCGCGTCTCGACACCTTATATAACAGTGATGCCCGTGTGGATGTTGAAGAAACAAATGATTATTTTCGTGTCGAACTCTTATTCCCCTTAAAACAGCGATCATAAAAAACTATGCAGCCGAAGACCATACGCACAATCCTGATCGACGACGAAGAACCCGCGCGCATTATACTGCGGGAATATCTTTCAGCATTTCCTGATATCGAAATTACTGCCGAATGTTTCAACGGTTTCGATGCCGTTAAAACTATCGGCGAACTCAATCCCGATCTGATTTTTTTAGACATTCAAATGCCCAAGCTGAACGGTTTTGAAGTGCTTGAATTGATCGAGCAGCAGCCGGCGGTTATTTTTGCTACGGCATACGACCAGTATGCACTCCGTGCATTCGAAGTGCATGCAGCCGATTATCTTCTAAAACCTTTCAGCGCCGAACGGCTTGCGGAAGCGCTCGACCGGGTGCGGGAGCGGATCAAAAAACATGATAAATTCCATCTGCAGCCTGTCCTTGCTGCCGCTCGTGTAAATGCAATTCCGCTTGAACGCGTCCTCATAAAAGAAGGATCTAAGGTGCATGTCATTCCTGTGGATCGCATCGATTATATCGAAGCTCAGGACGACTATGTTTCTATCAAAACGGAAGGAAAATCGTACCTTAAACAGCAGCGCATGGCGGAATTAGAAAAAACTCTCGATCAGGCAAAATTCGTGAGAGTACACCGGTCGTATATACTCAACATCGAACGTATCGCCCGCATAGAATTATACGCAAAAGACAGCCGCATGGCGATTCTAAAAGACGGAACAAAGCTGCTTATCAGCCGAAGCGGATATGATAAGCTTAAAACAATGCTATAGGTTTCCAACCGGCGAAACCTGAGTGGAGTTGATTTGTTGGTAGGTTATTTAGTTACTTGGTTACTTAGTTATTTGGTTATTTGGTTCACAGTTTACAGTTCACAGTTTGCAGTTCACAATTCACAGTTTACCGTTTACCTTTTACCAATTTCCTTCTTGCACTTTCCCTCCTTTTTCCAGAGATTCTAATAGAAAAATAGCTTTCGCTGTAATAAAATGGAGATGCTATGAGAATATACGTTTGGGGAGTCTTATTTTTCTCTTCTTCTTTTTTATACGCGCAGCAAAATATTCGCGAAGCGGATACTCTGATGCAGCTTGACCGCGATTTTGATAGAGCGACCGCCGACAAAGGCATCGAAGGATGGGTGACGTATTTTGCTCCGAACGGATCGATGCTCAGCGATACGAATATGCCTGTTACTGGCCGGGATGCTATCCGCAAAGATATGGAATCTCTATTTCAGGATTCCACTTTTTCTCTTCGCTGGCATCCGCTCAAAGCAGAAATGATGATACCCGGTGTTATAGGATATACAGTTGGACGCTATGAGGGACGAAAAAAAAATAAAACAGGTACATTGGTAAAGTGGTCGGGAAAATACTCTTCGACGTGGAAAAAACAACCCGATGGTTCCTGGAAAATTGTGCTCGATACAGGAAGTCCCGACGGTCCTGCAACTGAAGCAAAACAATAATAACTGAAGAACATTCCTGCATGACAATGAATCCCGAAGAATTTCGCATCTACGGCAAACAGGCAGTCGATTGGATTGCCGACTATTTGCAAAACCCTGAAAAATATCCGGTGCTTGCACAGGTAAAACCGGGCGATATAAAAAAACAGCTTCCTACAAATCCCCCGTTCGAACCGGAAAGCATGGACAAGATTATAGCGGATTTTAATTCCATTATACTTCCCGGAATTACACACTGGAATCACCCCGGCTTTCTTGCTTATTTTGCCAATACGGCGCCGGCTCCCGGTATTCTGGGAGAAATGCTGATTTCTACATTGAACGTCAACGGCATGCTCTGGCGCACCTCCCCCTCTGCAACCGAGCTGGAAGAAGTCGTAACAGACTGGGTGCGGCAGATGCTCGGTCTGCCGGATTTATTTTCAGGTGTTATGACGGATTCCGCATCTGTTTCTACATTGGTTGCGCTGACCGCCGCACGCGAATCCGTGCAGAAACGAATCCGTGAAGATGGACTTGCCGGACGCAGCGATCTTCCGACTTTGCGTATGTATTGCTCCGATCAAGCGCATTCTTCTGTCGAAAAAGCCGGAATTGTTTTGGGAATCGGGCGGTCGAACGTCGTTCACATTCCTTCCGACAATGAATACCGCATGGATGTTCATGCTCTTGCAGCAGCCATCCGCGAAGATGAGGAAAAAGGATACCTTCCATTCGCAGTGACAGCAACCGTCGGTACGACGGCGACGACAAGCATCGATCCGGTTGAAGAAATTGCCGCACTTTGTAAGAATAAAAAAATCTGGCTTCATGTGGACGGCGCCTACGGCGGTTCCGCAGCGATTCTGCCCGAAATGCGGTATGTTCTCAACGGCGTGCAGCATGCCGATTCATTCGTTGTCAACCCGCATAAATGGATGCTCACGCCCATGGATTGCAGCCTGCTCTTTACGCGTCATGTCGGGACATTGAAACAAGCGTTCAGCCTTGTTCCCGAATATTTAAAAACAGCGGACAAGGATGTCAATAATTATATGGATTGGGGAATCCAGCTCGGACGCAGATTCCGCGCATTAAAGCTCTGGTTCATTTTACGTTCCTACGGTGTAGACGGCATCGCCGCAATCCTGCGGGAACACTGCCGGCTGGCAAAGGAATTCGCCTCGTGGATCGATTCATCGGACGGTTACGAGCGCATGGCGCCGGCGCTGTTTAGCGTTGTCTGCTTTCGCCGGCATCCCGAACATGTAGACGATGAAAACGAATTGGAGAACATGAACAAAACAATCATGGATCGAGTCAATGCGTCCGGAGAATTTTTTATCGCCGGCACAAAAATCAGAGGACGCTTCTTCCTCCGAGTTGCAATCGGCAACGCAGCAACATCCGGACGGCATATCGATCGGCTGAGAAATCTTTTAGAGAACACACTTTCTTAGAAGTAGGTTCGATTTGTTTTTGGAGACTCTATGTCGGTAAGAACAATTTTCATTACAGGCGCAAACGGTGAAATCGGGCACGGGCTTATTAACTACCTCGCCGAAGAAGGCGGCGTCCATATTATTGCTATGGACATTGTCCCGCTCGATAAATCGATCAGAGCGAAATGTCACCGCCTGGTGACCGGAGACATTCTCGACTCCCATCTTCTTGAATCCCTTTCCACCGAACACGACTTCGACACTATCTATCATCTTGCAGCTTTGCTTTCGACACGCGCGGAACGGCAGCCCGATCTTGCGCATCGCGTGAATGTCGACGGTACATTGAACCTTCTGGAAATCGCCATTACACAGTCAAGGCTTCAGGGACGCAAAATTGAATTTATTTATCCAAGCTCTATTGCGGTGTACGGGCTCCCCGATGTCCGGCAAAAGCATGCAGCAGGAAAAGTCAAAGAGACGGATTGGCTGCATCCACGTACGATGTACGGAATCAATAAATTGTACGTGGAACTGCTGGGCGGTTACTACAGCAGCTATTACCGGCAGCTCGATGCGGAACCCCTCAAGGGGCGTGTGGACTTCCGCAGCGTCCGCTTTCCGGGACTTATCAGCGCTGTCACACTTCCCAAGGGCGGTACAAGCGACTTCGCGCCGGAAATGCTGCACTATGCGGCGCAAAATCGAAAATACAATTGTTTTGTCCGTGAGGATGTTCGCATTCCGTTTATGACAATGCCCGACGCAATTAATGCACTCAGGTTGTTGCAGAAAGCTCCCAGAGAAAAATTGACACGGCAGGTATATAACGTCGGTTCGTTCAATCCGTCGGCAGAAGAAGTGCAAACGCTTATTCGAAAATCTTTTCCGCAGGCGGAAATTTCTTTTGTTCCCGATCCGAAGCGTCAGGCCATTTTAGACAGCTGGCCGGCAGATGTCGACGATTCCGCTGCGCGGCAGGATTGGGGCTGGCAGCCGAACTATTCGCTGGAAGACGCCTTTGCAGAATATCTTATTCCGGCTGTCAAGCAGCGGTATGCAAAATAATTCAAATACCACCTCGCGAATGTCCCCCCACCTTCCAAGGTGGCAGGATGATAAGCCTTTATTCCAATGAATTCAAATTCCATGCTGCTATACCGCCTTTCATGTTGGCAGCCCTGAATCCGTTCCTGTGCAAGATCTGTGCAGCCGCATCGCTTCTGCGCCCGGAATGACAATAGCAGATAATTTCTTTATCACGATACGAGCTTAATTCCGCAAGACGCATTGAAAGTTCGGCAAGCGGAATATGGATGGAGCCGCGGATCGATTGACGACTCCGTTCCTCTATCGTGCGTACATCAAGCAGAATGACCGGTAAAGGCTGCTTCATGAGGGAGCTCACTTCTTTTGGTTCATATTGCGGTATCATTTTTTCCTTTCTCCATCGTTGGAAATAGAACGCCGCAGATATAAATATAATTCCGTAAAAAATAATTTCTTGTGATTCCATACGGTTCCATCTGTTCTTCAAGGAGCATTCTGTTATTGAATTTGACGCCGTTAAGCCATCCGCTTTGCTCTGCAGGGTACGGAAATCGGACAAACGATCCCGCATAAAAAAAGCCGGAATACTGTTCCGGCTTTAACAATTCGTGTACTCCTATAATATTAAGTATTATTGTTCCCCTGGATGACCCATCGGCGGAGCATCCTGACTATGAAATCCCGGATGTCCATCCGGTCCCCTCATGTCCTCGCCGCCGCGGCGATCACCGCGATGACCATGGCAAAAACGGCGGAATTTCCGATCGACACGATGGTTCAAGAATATTTTCCAGACTTTTTGCTGATCAGGCGTCAACAATTTATTGACGGCAAACCAGTTATTGATATGAATCATTTTTGCTTCCACCTTGAGATCTGCAATTGCCTGCATCTTCTTTTCTATTGCAGATTTATCGGGCGTATCGGCTTTGAATAAATCGCGCAATTCAATTTCCGATTTCGCAATCTTCCCGTGCTGATCGATCATTTCTTTTGCCGTTTCGCTGCGAAGCTTGTCGACTTCCTTTTTTTGCTCGTCGGTCAACTTTAGTTCCGCACCGAAATGTTTTCGAAATTCCATGCCTTTTTTGTCCCGGCCCGGCTTTTCTTTTGTATCATTCTGTTGACTCCAGGTATACACGGAAAAAAGTGCAATGACCACAGCAACAAGAAGACTAATTCGTTTCATAAATATTTCCTTTCTCTGATTTATTCTTCGCTTTCTTCTATTATTTAGACGAAGGAAAAGAAGGAATAGTTTAAAGGAAAATACTGGAATTTTCGAATACGGCAAAGAAGGGACTTTTTAAGCCATTTAACGGCATAGAAGAAAAAGCTGCTGCCGCGCCGGTCACCCGAACTTATTCCGGCTGAAACTTTTGAACTTCCTCGAGAACCGTCGAAACGATCTCTTCCTCCCTGACGCGTTTGATCATTTCTCCTCTGCGGTACAAAATACCAACTCCTTTTCCGGCGGCAATACCGATGTCGGCCGAACTCGCTTCACCGGGCCCGTTTACAACACAGCCGAGTATAGCGATGGAAACAGATTTTTTAACATGGGCCAGCTTGGCTTCAAGTTCTCCCATGATTTTGAAAAGATCGACCTCAATGCGTCCGCATGTTGGGCATGCGATCAATTCAATATTGCGCGATGCTAAGTTCAGCGAACGGAGAATTTCTTTTCCAACTTCGACTTCCTTAACGGGTTCGTCTGTCAGAGAAACCCGGATCGTATCGCCGATGCCTTCGGCAAGCAAAGTTCCTATGCCGACCGACGATTTGATCGTTCCGGAACGAGTCGGACCCGCTTCGGTAACTCCAAGGTGCAGCGGAATATCCGTCCGGTTCGCTACAAGGCGGTACGCTTCGATCATTAATTTTGTATCGGTCGATTTAACGGAGATCACAATATCCTTGAAATTGAACTCATCGCAAATTTCCACATGACGCATCGCGCTTTCATACAGCGCCTCTGCTGTCGGATATCCGTGTTTCTTTAAAATATCTTCTTCGAGAGATCCGGAGTTGACGCCGATGCGTATCGGAATGCCGCGTTCTTTTGCCAAAGTAAGAACCTGATGAATACGGTCTTTCGATCCGATATTGCCCGGATTCAGGCGGACTTTTGCGACTCCCGCTTCGATTGCCTTGAGCGCAAAGATATGATTGAAATGGATATCGGCGACGATGGGCACGGGTGATTGCCGGACAATATCCGGCATTGCGGCAGCTGCCTCTTTATCATTCACTGTTACGCGGACTATATCGACACCCGCTTCGGCAGCCGCTTTAATCTGAGCGACCGTTCCGGCGATATCGTCGGTTTTTGTCTTTGTCATGGTTTGCACGGATATCGGTGCATTGCCGCCGATCTTCACACCGCCGACATTGACCTGGCGTGTCATTTTTCTGACCCCGACTTTATACGTTTCGTGTTGTCCCATGCTGCAAATTTCCTTGTTCATTCAAACAACCGCATGCTGCAGGTATGCTGATTCGGAAAACTATTCAATTCATACGCTTGCTTGCTTCAAAAAGAATCTTTTTTTCCTCTTCCGATAAACTTTGATAACCGCTGTTGCTTATTTTATCCAAGATTTCATCGATCCTTTTCTGACTGTCATTTTGCACAGCCGGTGCATCGAACGATTTTGACTCTTTGATATCAAATACTTTCGTATCGACTGTTTCGCCGCTGCTGCTCGTGGGCGGCTGCCAGGATGGAGCCTTCGTCCATGATTGAAACACCCGTGCACCCCCCGGACGTTCCCTTTTCCAGCGTTCATACATAATGTAAAGATATCCGCCGAGTGCGCCGCCGAGATGTGCCAGATTTGCGACATTGGACGGCCCGCCGATCGAGAGAACTCCCCAAACGATCATGATAATAATAAAATACTTGACCTTGATCGGTATAAGAAAATAGAGAAAAATATACCGGTCGGGAAACATCGTGGCAAAAGCAACCATTACGCCGAAGACGGCGCCGGAAGCTCCTATGGTCGGCCCTATGGCCGGTTCGAAAATCGGTGCGAGAACGAGCTGGGAAATTCCCGCAATAACCCCGCACGATAAATAATAGATGAGAAATTTTTTGGATCCCCAGACATTTTCCACTTCCATACCGAACATCCATAAACCGAATACCATATTGAAAAAGATGTGCCAGAAATCGGCGTGCATAAACTGATATGTAATAAGCTGCCACGGATAGAAACCGTATCCGAGCGGCATGAGCCCCAGAGATCGAACAAGGACATCTCCCAGACTAACTTCGCCTATATGGAATGATCCGGCTATATATGTAAAAGCGAACATACCCGCATTAATGATGAGTAAGCTTTTAATAACCGGCGGAAAAAACTGAAACCCTCCGAACATCGAAGGGCGGTAATAATTTGAATTATTAGTGTAGGCCATTAGTATTTTCGATTTCCGATTTAAAATTCACCATTCACCATTTACTATTCACCTTTTACCATTCACCATGCTCCCCCTTCAATCATTCAATTGTAAATCGCACAATCGCAAAAAAAAAGGGTTGCCGGCTTCCAGCATTATGCGATCGCCAACAGCCCGAAATGAAGGATCATGATGCCCTATTATTTATCGTTTAAGGCTGCGACACCGGGAAGAATTTTACCTTCCAGGTACTCGAGCGAAGCGCCGCCGCCGGTTGAAACATGCGACACTGCTTTGTCGAGACCGGCTTGTGCAATGGCAGAGGCGGAATCACCGCCGCCGACAATCGTCGTCGCGCCGTTTTTCGTCGCTTCGACTAAAGCCTGCGCAATGGCTGTTGTTCCCTTTGCAAAATTCGGCATTTCAAATACGCCCATCGGTCCGTTCCATACCACGGTTTTCGCCCTGGTAATTTCACCGGCAAAAAGTTTGACGGTTTCGGGACCTATATCGACACCGGCCCAGTCTACAGGAATCGCGTCGACTTTGACAATCTTCGTTGCCGCTGCATTGTCGAATTTATCTGCAACGAGGCAGTCGACCGGCAGGAGCAGCTTCACATTTTTAGCTTTTGCGGTATCGAGGATCTGCTTTGCCAATTCAACCTTATCTGCTTCTAACAATGATTTCCCGATTTCCATTCCCTGCGCTTTATAAAATGTAAACATCATTCCGCCGCCGATAAGAAGCGCATCGACTTTTGTCATGAGATTTTGAATCACGTCGATTTTACCGGAAATTTTGGCGCCTCCGATAATCGCTACGTACGGTTTAACCGGATTGTCGGTCGCTTTGCTTAAGTATGCGAGTTCTTTTTCCATTAAAAATCCTGCTACTGCAGGCAGGAAATGCGCAACGGTCTCCGTCGATGCGTGCGCCCTATGCGCGGTACCGAATGCATCGTTGACATAAACATCTGCGTACTCTGCAAGCTGCTTTGCCATTTTTTCGCGCTCTGCAGCATCTTTGCTGGTTTCTTCTTTATGAAAACGCGTATTCTCAAGCATCAAAATATCACCCTGCTTCAAACCGTCAACCACCGCTTTCGTTTCGGCTCCTATCGCCGCCGGAGCAAGCTGAACCGGTTTGCCGAGCAGCTCGGAAAGATGCTGCACAATCGGCTTCATCTTGTGTTTCCCTTCGATGAACTTTGCTTCATCGAACGGTTTGCCGTCTTTTTCCGCTTTTTCTTTAGCTTTCTGCACATCTTTCTTGGGATCTCCGAGATGCGACATCAGTACGAGATATTTCGGTTTCTGTTCGAGTACATACAAAATCGTCGGCAATGCAGCCCGGATGCGGATGTCGTCCTGAATGACGCCATTTTTCAGCGGCACATTGAAATCGACACGCATTAAGACGCGCTTATTTTTTAAATCGATATCACGAACGGTTTTTTTGTTCATAGTTTTGCCTTTTTTTTACGTTTTAGAAAAACCGCGGCGCATGATCCGATATTCTTCAGACCATGCGCCTGTCCTAATGAAACAACAAAAGTTCTTACAGTTTCGATGCGATCAAATTCGTGAGATCTGCGGTACGAACCGAATAACCCCATTCGTTATCGTACCATGCGACGATTTTGAAAAATCTCTTCTCGCCTTTCAGATTGTTCTGAACAGTTGCCAGAGAATCGTAGATGGAAGAACGATCGTCATGAATGAAGTCCGTTGAAACGACCTCTTCGTTGCTGTAGCCGAGAATACCTTTAAGATAACTCCCGGAAGCTTTCTTCATCAACGCATCGATTTCTTCGATGGAAGTATCGCGCGTTGCACGGAATGTCAAATCGATCACCGAAACATCCGGAGTCGGGATTCGGAACGACATGCCGGTCAGTTTGCCTTTTGTTGCCGGAAGAACCTCGCCGACAGCTTTTGCAGCGCCCGTTGTCGAGGGAATGATATTGATCGCAGCCGCACGTCCGCCTCTCCAGTCCTTTTTGGAAGGGCCGTCGACGGTTTTCTGTGTTGCGGTATACGAATGAATCGTCGTCATCAATCCTGTTTCGATGCCGATTCCTTCCTTCAGAAGCACATGGACAACCGGTGCCAGGCAATTCGTGGTGCAGGATGCGTTTGAAACGATATTATGTTTTGCAGGATCGTATTCGTTGTCGTTGACGCCCATAACGATCGTTTTGACATCTCCCTTTGCCGGAGCGGAAATGAGGACCTTCTTCGCACCCGCTGCAAGATGCCCTTTCGCTTTTTCGGAATCGGTGAACAAGCCGGTCGATTCGATAACAATATCGACGCCAAGTTCTTTCCACGGTAGCTGGGACGGGTCTTTCTGTGCAAGAACGCACTTGATTTTATGTCCGTTGACTACGAGAACGTCATCGGCCTCAACCGACGGGCTGCTTTTTTCACTTGAGAGCGTACCGCGGAATTGCCTGTGAATTGAATCGTATTTCAATTGATATGCAAAGTATTTCGCATCGGTGCTTACATCAACCACTGCGACAACTTCGACTGTTTTGCCAAGATAGTCCTTATCGGCAAACACATTGATAATCTGCCTGCCGATGCGGCCAAAGCCGTTAATTCCAACTTTTACTGCCATTATTTTTCCTCCAATTTTGGATATACGTAATTGTTATTCATTCAGTCTCAATTAAAATGTATTGAGAAATCAAAGAAAATGCAAGAATCGAGTTTTGATTGTAAATTTCGTGCTTGCTTCCTTCCCGAAAAAGACCGATAATGCACGCGAAAAAAGATGCCGCGGCGCTGGCTTTTCACGCTTCGAACACGGCGGAAATAATTATCAATTTATATTACGTGAGGTGTTCCTATGATTATCGGTGTAACCAAAGAAATCAAGCCGAATGAAGAACGTGTCGGGCTTGTTCCTGTCGGTGTAGAAACGCTTTGCGCCGAGGGTCATACCGTGATTGTCGAGACAAAAGCCGGACTCGGCAGCGGCTTTGACGACGACGCATATCGTTCTTTCGGAGCTAAAATTGCAAACAAAGCGAAAGAAGTCTATGCGCAATCCGACATGATCGTCAAAGTAAAAGAGCCGATTAAATCGGAATACAAGCATATCCGTCCGGGCCAAATTGTTTTTACTTATTTCCATTTCGCTGCGAGCAAGGACTTGACGCAAGCAATGATGAAATCGCATGCCGTGTGTATTGCTTATGAGACGGTTCAGAGAGAAGACCGGTCTCTTCCATTGCTCATTCCGATGAGTGAAGTCGCAGGGCGCATGGCGCCGCAGGAAGGGGCAAAATATCTCGAGCGCACTATGGGCGGGCGTGGTATTTTGCTCGGCGGAGTCCCCGGTGTCGAACCGGCTCATGTCGTCATTCTTGGCGGCGGTATCGTCGGAACGAATGCGGCGAAAATTGCAGCGGGACTCGGCGCACGCGTTTCAATCTTAGACAGCAACTTGTTCCGGCTTCGCCAGCTCGACGATATCATGCCGAAAAATGTCGTAACGATTGCAAGTAATGTGCACACAATTCGGAAAGAAATTAAGACCGCCGATATCGTCATCGGATCCGTTTTAATACCCGGTGCAAAAGCGCCGAAGTTGATTACAAAACCGATGCTGAAAACAATGAAACAAGGATCTGTTATTGTCGACGTAGCCGTCGATCAGGGCGGGTGTATCGAAACGTGCAGACCGACAACCCACGAAGATCCGATTTATGTCGTGGATGGCGTCGTGCACTATTGCGTTGCCAATATGCCCGGTGCGGTGCCGTTTACCTCAACTATCGCGCTGACAAACGCGACACTGCCTTACGCGGTTGAAATTGCAAACAAAGGCTGGGAAAAAGCGGCCGACACGAATATGGAAATCAAACGCGGATTGAATATGGTCGATGGATTGATAACATATAAAGGGGTCGCTGATGCTTTCGATTTACCGTATGCCCAGGTTGAATCTGTTATTCACGGATGAGAGAAAACGATGAAGGGGCAATTGCATCTTTTACCCCTTTGTATACCGCAGCCTCTCTTCGGAATGTTTCAGGAGGCCTGAATAAGCGCAAACTGGAAGAAATCGTAATTTCCCGGATCGTGACCGAGCCTTCTGAGTGCGGAAACAATTTGAGCACGTGTGTGGGTCCCATGATTCGCAACATGTAGAAGAAACTGCCAGAGCGGCAGCGCGATTTTCCCCCGCGGTGTTGCAGCGGACCAGATAACATGCATTTCATTTTCAGTCAATGCGGTGATGCATTTTTCGGTACGCTGCCTTACGACCTGCCACTGCTCTCTGGCTTTTGCAATCGTTTCGATTTCCTCTCCCTTCAACCGTACCGCCATGCTTTCGGACACGCTTTTGGATCTATCGAACCATGAGAACCACCCCTGTTCTGCGCTCAAACAATGCGCCAGCGTATCGCGAATCGAACCATGCCCGCTGCATCCTGGAGCATTATACTCTTCCTTTGAAATTCTTTCGAGGACAGTGAATAATTTTTGAGTTGCCCATACCTGATAGGCATAGTAAAATCTGATCACTTCGTGCATGTTATTCTCTCTTTCCTGTCTTTCAATTTTATAACCATTTTCGCTCTTCGGCAGTTCCATGCAATATCTTGTCTTCCGTCGCCTCATTAAGTCTCTTCGCTCTCGAATGTGTTCTTCTGCATGATACCATCTCATAATAGATTGTAGGGATGCAGGCAAAATTGTATATTGTAGGATAGAGCAAAAAACACTCATAGGATATTCAACCGATGCCTTTTGAACTAATCACCAGCCTTATTCCTTCCGGAGATCAGCCGGAAGCGATTCGCCAGCTTTCCGAAGGATTGCAGCGCGGGGATATACATCAAACCTTGCTCGGCGTGACCGGCAGCGGCAAGACTTTTACGATCTCCAATGTCATAAAAGATCTCAACAGGCCGGTTCTGGTCATGTCCCATAATAAGACACTGGCGGCACAGCTCTATGCAGAGTTCAGGAATTTCTTCCCAAAAAACAGAGTCGAGTTTTTTATCAGCTATTACGATTATTATCAGCCGGAAGCCTACATTCCATCGTCCGACACGTACATTGCGAAGGATTCTTCAATCAACGACGAAATCGACCGTCTTCGCTTGCGTGCAACGAGCGCCCTTTTGAGCGGGGATCCCAGCGTTATTGTTGTGGCATCCATCAGCAGCATCTACGGGATCGGCGCGCCGGATGAATGGATCAGCCAGACTGTGATGATTAAAAAAGGAGACCGCCTCGGCCGTCAGGTATTTCTGAAGCGGTTGATCGATTTGCTCTATGCCCGCAATGACTATGAGTTTGCTCGTGGAACATTTAGGGTTCGCGGCGATGTCGTCGATATTATACCCGGATCCGAAAATGAAGAGGCTGTGCGTGTGGAATTTTTCGGGGATGAAATCGAGCGGATTAGCTATTTTAACAAGCTGGATGGACACGTTCTGGGTGAAGCGGAATATGAAATGATATATCCTGCAAAGCAATTTATCACTTCGCGCGAGACTATCGAAAAAGCTATGAAAGGCATAGCAATGGAGCTCCGGGATCGGACGACGGAACTCCGCTCTCTCGGTAAATTAGTGGAAGCACAGCGTCTTGAACAACGTACACGGTTCGACATGGAAATGATGCGTGAGGTCGGTTATTGTTCAGGTATTGAAAATTATTCCCGTCATCTTGCAGGCCGGCCTCCCGGCTCGCGTCCTTCATGTCTTCTGGATTATTTCCCGAAAAATTTTCTCACGATTATCGACGAATCGCATGTGAGCGTTCCGCAAATAGGAGCCATGTACGCGGGAGACAGGTCGCGGAAAACAACACTCGTCGAGTATGGTTTTCGCCTGCCTTCCGCCCTCGATAACCGTCCGCTGACTTTTACGGAATGGGAAGCGACTGTGAATCAAGTCATCTTTGTAAGCGCCACCCCGGGACCCTATGAATTGGAGAAGAGTAAGGGAGTGATCATTGAGCAGGTCATTCGACCGACCGGACTTGTCGATCCTGAAGTAGAAGTCCGCCCGAGTAAATTTCAAATCGACGATCTTATCGCCGAAATACGTACAAGAACCGAACGAAAGGAAAGAACGCTGATCACGACATTGACAAAGCGTATGGCGGAAGATTTGACGGAATATTTAATGAATATCGGAATTAAAGTCCGCTACGTCCACTCGGAAGTCGATGCGCTGGAACGCGTGGAGACACTCCGCGATTTGCGGCTGGGGGAATTCGATGTTCTAGTCGGCGTCAATTTGCTGCGCGAGGGACTGGATTTGCCCGAAGTCTCTCTTGTAGCTATCATCGACGCGGATAAGGAAGGATTTCTCCGCTCCGAACGTTCTCTGATTCAGACAGCCGGGCGAACAGCCCGTAATGCAAGCGGAAAAGTGATACTCTACGCCGACACAATTACCGGCTCAATGCGGAGAATGATCGATGAAACAGAGCGGCGCCGAAAGAAACAGCTCGATTATAACAAAATAAATAACATCAATCCGAAAACCATATATAAGACTGTAGAGGAAATTCTTGCCGCAACATCTATTGCGGATGTTAAGATGAAACGGGATGAGCGCGCTCTGCAATTTCGGCCGAAAGTCATATCCGAAACTATAGCGCGTTATCTTTCAAGCGATCAAAAAAAAGATCTCATTGAGGAATTAAAGGAACAAATGCGGCAGTCGGTAAAAGATTTGGAATTCGAACGCGCCGCAGAATTACGGGACGAAATAACCAGACTCGAAACAAAACGCTGAGATTCCCCTTTCGCTGTAGTCCATTATTACTATCACCACAGAAAACATCCTATTCGCCCATAACTCACCCCCCCCACCTTGGAGAGGTATCCTAAAAACACATAGTAATTCCTAAGAAATTCAATTACTTTTTTATCCACCTTGGAAAGGTCCCCCAATGTCCTCCTTTTCAGAAAAAGGACTCTTATGCGCATTCAGGTTATTGACTCTCTCCTTGGTTATTCCTAATATTGCAAAACAGGGTCTTTACAGCTTTTTACAATTCATCAAATATTTCTCTGCACCAACGGGAACATCGCTACATTCAATCCCCTCTTTTACTTAGTGTGGAGAAGTGGAAGGGGTACACAAATCATGATCTATAGCGATAACTACTTTTATCATGTGTATAACCGCGGAGCATATCGGCTGGATATCTTCAGATCAGAATTTCACTATTCATATTGCCTTTCCTTGCTGCAAAAATATAAAAAGAAATATAATGTAGGCATTATAGCATATTGTTTTATGCCTAACCATTACCACTTTCTGCTTCGACAGCACGAAGGAGGGTCGATTTCCAGGTTTATTCAAACTACTTTCAATGCATACGTCCAGAAATTCAATCGCCTCGAGCATCGAATCGGAACAATATTTCAAGGAACTGCCAAAGGAATTCAAGTCGAAAATGACGATTACATCTGCCGTCTCATTTGCTATATTCATTTTAATCCTGTAGCGGCGGGTCTTGCAGCAAGTCCTGATCTGTGGAAATATTCCGATTATAACGAATGGATTGGAAATCGCGAGTTTATATTTGATGGAAAAGATTTGCTGCCGGAATACTTCGAGACCCCTCAAAATTATTGTGGAAGTATGCTCAACTATCAAAATAACGAAATTCCCAAATTGCTTAAAGGCCATCTGTTTGATTAATCGATTTTGCGAAATAACTTCCTGATTTTATACAATGAATGCCGTCAAATCTTTGATTTTTGCAATTATTGATTTTTTCTACCCTCCCGTCTGTATCGTATGCAATTCAGATCGTATCCCTCGTTCAGAGAAGGTGTGCCCTCAATGCTGGGAATCGATTCCGCGCATGACACAAAACATGCTGCAATACAAAGAATTGTGTGAAATTCTTGTCCGGAAAAAATCGGCTCATGAACTGATCTCATGCTTTCTTTTCACCGGGAGGGCGCCTACCGGCACATTATTCATGCCTTAAAATATCAAAAATTCAGATCGATCGGAATACGTCTCGGTCAAATAATCGGGATCAAGCTTCTTGACCAGCATAGCGAATTCGATATTATTGTGCCGGTTCCACTGCATCGCGTAAAACTGAGAGAACGCGGATACAATCAGTCTGATTTGATTGCTCAAGGGATCTCATCGATTTTCCATAAACCGATTGTCTCAGGATGCCTCCGGCGGATGAAAAATACGGCGTCGCAAACGACACTGTCCATCGAAGATCGTCAGCAAAACATGAAAAACGCATTCATAATCCTGCCGAAGCAGGAACATTATGTTAAGGCTAAGTCTTGTCTACTTGTCGACGACATTATTACAACCGGCGCAACCGTTAGAGCCTGCATTGCTGTATTGCGGAGAGCCGGGGCAGCTCGAATCATCGTCGTTTCCTCTGCATTAGCGGAATAAACCCGCAATAACATCCGGATCTTAAAATTATATTATCATTTCTACAATCTACCCCGTTTACAAAGGGGAACCACTTTAGTAAAGATGTCTACTCTTCTTTTTAGAGTAAAAAGCGGGCTTTTCAAATTACCAACCCGGAAAAAATTTGGGAACAGAACTTGAGTCTTTCAATGCAGAATAAACAAAACGAGAAAAGACATGGACATGAAATCAAAACAAAGCCCGCGCATCCCGGATTACATTGTCGAAACGGTTTATGCAATCCTCGAGGAAAGCATGGGCTCGGATGAAACCCTCAAACAGATGGCATTGCGTGTTGCAGCTTTGAGTTATACGTCCGGTCTTAATGCAGGGTTGAATGCAGCTCTGTTGCTTTGTGAAGAAACAAATAATAAGATTCATACTGCAATTAATTGAGCTGAAGGAGTCGAACACATGATTGGTCAAGCTTCGCAAAAAGCGTTTTCAGGAATTGATTTGACATCACGAGACGACAACAAAATCATGGTAAGTGAAATTTTAAAAAGGGTTGATCAGCTTATTAAGAAAGGCGAACTTGAAAGAGCTCTGGCAGAAATCGCCCATGCTAAAGAAGTAGATGCCCGGAACGTCTACACGCTGGCCTTGGAAGAACGGATTCTTACAATGAAGGATTCTCTCCCGCCTAAAATTACACCTCCTCCCGCACAAACGGAACCAGTTTCAACCGCAGTTGAACAGACAGCTGAGGCGCAGGAGCAAAAATTAGCGCCGACGCTTGAAGAAATCACTGCATACCAGGCAGCATTAAAAGAGGCATGGAAAACGGGCGTTCTCGATCCAGCCGGAGAAATTCAACTTCGTGAACTGCGAGCGGTACTCGGCATTCAAGAAATCGATCATGCCATTTTAGAAAAACAGCTCAAATTGGACATCCAGAAGGAACAGAAGGAAAACAAATCAGCAAATCCGCAAATCGCAGACAGGGAAACCGCATTTAAGGAACAACCCGAAAAAATTCTTACAGCTGAAGTGCAGAAAACTGATAAACAACAAAATATTCTTCCTTTACAAAGCCGGAAGAGAAAAGAACAAATTCTCGTTATCGACGACGATGCGCGATTACTTGAATTGCTTTCCACATCGCTCGAAGACTCCGGATACGAAGTCATAGCTCTGACGACATCCGATGAAGCGTATTCGCTGCTGCGTAAATTCGTCCCCGACCTCATTCTCTGTGATATTAATCTTGAAACCTCTACAATGGGAGGATTTACATTTTATGAGAAATCACAGGAATTGAAAAATATTCAAAACATTCCATTCATTTTTCTCACAGGCCTGACGGACGAAGCACTGGTACGAACGGGAAAAGAATTGGGAGTGGACGACTATCTTATGAAGCCTATTTCAGAGAAAACACTGCTTTCGACTATTCGCGGGAAACTGAAACGGTTCCGTCAGCTTCGGAAAACCGTCGCAGCTGCGCCAACAGTCTAATTTCCATTGCGCTCCGTGAATACATTTCTGGAGAGAATAAGTTTCCGGTAGAACACCGACAGCATGAAAATTCCGTTCATCATAATAATATTGAGAAAGCAGTAAAGAAAAAGTCCGTTCAAAAGAGAGCAAACGGTCAAAAGAAACAATTCCGTACCAAGCCCAAGCAGTCCGGAAAGGCGAAGCGCTTTCACATCCGAATACCATTCCTCCCGCTGCAAGCCTGATTGCCGAATCACTTGACCGATGCACCAGAGATCGATCCGAAGCATCAAACGATCCTGCCATCCATAGATGATTTGGAATACACGCTGCAATTGTAATTCTCTTCCTCCGCGTTCAACATCTTCCTTCCGTACATCTTCCGTTATCCGGTTATTTCCGTATTTTTCATGCAAGTGAAGAAATCGGGTTTGGTAGTAAACATGATACGAAACCCGCAACGTCGTTCCGGCAAATCCGACAGCTGCGATCACATACATCATGCTTATTCCGCTCTGTTCAAATAATACTTTTCCGATTGAAAAGAAAAGAGCTGCATTGACCAAAAAATCTCCAATCGAATCGAGAAATCTTCCGCTCCGGCTGAATTGATTTTTTGCACGGGCAAGCTGACCGTCGGCAGAATCTAGAATATCTTTGCATGTAACCAGTATTCCTGCCAAGATAAAAGCGGAAGGAGAATTCTGAAGATAAGCAGCAGCGGCGGCAAACCCGGCGAAGATCGACACCATTGTTACTTGATTCGGACTCATCGATGTACGATACATCATCCGAACAACAACTCCGGCAATCGGACGAATTACATACGTATTGATGAGTTCGTCTGAAAGTTCGGATTTAACGGAGTTCCGGTATGCGTAACTCATTCGACATCATCCCAGCGGCACATTCGAAGCGCCCGGTCATAATCTTCAGGAGTATCGATCTCAACCACGGGTTGTTTCCCAACATCGGCTGCCGTTATGCGAATGCCTTTTTCAATCAGTTCTTGAAACGCTGCTTCATAAAACTCCGTGCGGCCTGAACCCCGGCGGACGCGGCTGTGCAAGATGGAAAATAATTCTTCCGTGCATCCCGGGGAAAACGATGCCATTCCGGCGGCAAGTATAACACACCGCTGCGGATTCAATCGACTACCCATGGCTCGAGCAGCTGTTCGCCGATCCCTGCCAGAAAACGGGATGGTTTCGTAAGAATCAGCCCGCTTTCCCTATCGTAGATATTCATCGGGTATGTGATAATGAGATGTTCTTTCGCCCTGGTACATGCAACGTACATGAGCCGGCGCTCTTCTTCCATATCCTCATCGCTGGCGGCGGCACGCAGCGACGGAAAACGTCCTTCCAGCGCGTAAAGAACGATCACCGTGTTCCATTCCAATCCTTTTGCGCTATGAATGGTCGACAACGTCAAAAATTCCGTTTCCGGTCCCGGCGACTCGATATCCGAGACACTTTCATGCGGCGGTTCAAGAGCCAGATCGGTAAGCAATTCATCGACCGACTTGTAGCGTTCGGTAATGTTCTGGAAAGTCTCAAGATCCTTTTTCCGTCTTTGGTGATCTTCATACCGGACGCGAAATATCGGTTCGTAATAACGAAGAATACATTCTGTTTTCTCTGCGGGAGAACTTTTAGCCGATACGGTTTCCTTTAAAACTTCGAAGAGTTTCTTTACCTGATCCGGATAATTCCCGTATTCCATCCAGAATTTTGTCGTCGCCGTAACCGCTTCCCTGAATTCTCTTGCCAATCCCACGCGGCGTTTCAGGATGTCATCGACCACTTTTTCCGCTGTACGCGGCCCTACGCCGTCGATCAGCAGCAAAATACGGTTCCATGAAACCACATCCTGAGGATTCTCCAGAACGCGTAAATATGCAATTACATCCTTTACATGAGAGGTCTCGATAAATTTATATCCGCCGAATTTCAGAAACGGAATGTTCGATTTTGCAAGTTCGATTTCCAGATCGAATGAATGGAAGGACGACCGGAACAGCACCGCAATCTCCTCCAGCGGGATGCCCATTTCGCGGAATTCTAATATTTTCTGAACGACAAAACGGGATTGCATATTCTCGTTTTCCGTTGCAACGAGCTGCGGCAGCTCCCCGCCGTCTTTCTTTGTATAAAGTTCTTTGGTATACATTTGCATTTCGCGAGAGCTATGGAACCGGAGTTCCGTGTTTTAATATTTCATTTGCAAGATTAAGAATCGGCTGTGTGCTGCGGTAATTTTCCTCAAGCTTTATAATTCTGCAATCCGGATATTCTTCTCCGAAGGTAAGAATATTACGGATGGTCGACCCGCGAAACGAATAAATACACTGCGCGTCATCGCCGACGACCATAATATTCCTGTGTTTGTTAGCGAGCATCTTTACGATTTCCGCCTGCACCTTGTTGGTATCCTGGTATTCATCGACCATAATATATTTGAACCGGTCCAACAGGATTTCCCGAACCGGCTCATTCTTCCGGAGCAGTTCTGCCAGATAAAAAAGAAGATCGTCGTAATCCATCAAATTATGGTCTTGTTTATACTTTGCGAAGGCGGCATGCAATGCCGTAATATCCGCTTCCTGCTCGATGTATTGCGGATAATCGAGCGCCAGCAGATCTTTGAGAGAAGTCAGTGTATTAAACGACCGGCTGAACAAATCATACAATGTTTCTTTTCGCGGAAAACGTTTTTCCCGGGTATCGAATTTCATTTTTGTGCGAATAAGATTTACTACGTCTTCTGCATCCGTTTGATCGAGAATTGTAAAATTCCGTTCGAATCCTGCATCGAACGGATATTTGCGCAAGATGCTGTTGGCAAACGAATGAAATGTCCCGCCTGAGACCTGCTCGCACCTGCTGTCCAAAGCTATGGACGCTTTGCGAAGCATTTCCTGTGCTGCTTTACGCGTAAAGGTCAGCAGCAATATTGCATCGGGCCGCACTCCGAGTTCCACAAGGTAAGCCACGCGGTACACGATCGTGCGTGTTTTTCCCGTACCCGCTCCTGCAATGATCAGGTGAGGGCCATTGACCGAAGTCACAGCCTCAAACTGTGCAGGATTCAATTCCTGTTTATATTGAATGCGGAGATTCGAGGGCTGGATGAGGTGGAGGCGATCATCGGGAAGCGTTTTGAGGGTGTATTTTTTCATAATTCTCCATTAAAGTTAAAAAAAATACATCAAATATGCCTCAAAATGCAAAAACAGTATGTTGTGTTTTCAGCAACAAAACCGTACGTTATAGCGGCTTTTTAACACAAAACGATAGAGAAATTATCTTTTTTTCAAAACCAACTTATCAAGAAAAAGAGAATTTATGAATGTACTAGTCTTGAACTGCGGCAGCTCCTCGCTCAAATTTCAGATCATTCAAACCGATCTGCAAATAATCGAAAAAAACGACGACAAACAACTTGCCAAAGGATTGATCGAGCGAATAGGCAGCCAGGCGCTCGTGACGCTGCAGGCAATCGGCAGATCTCCCGTGAAGCACGCTGCTCCCTTGCGCGACCACAAAGCTGCTCTGGATCATATTATCAAATGGATTATTTCCGAGGATTCACAGATACCCGGCATTCAATCCCTGAACGATATTCATGCCATCGGTCATCGGGTTGTCCACGGTGCTGAACGATTCACGAATTCTACGTTAATCGACGACAACGTTATTCACGGAATTGAAGATTGCATCGATCTTGCTCCGCTTCACAACCCTGCAAATCTCAAAGGCATAACGGCATCGCGCGAAGTTTTCGGTACCGGCATTCCCCAGGCAGTCGTGTTCGACACATCGTTCCACTCGACCATGCCTGAAACTTCTTTTCTTTATGCTATTCCGTACCAGCTCTATCGCAGGCATAAAATACGCAGGTACGGATTCCACGGAACTTCGCACCGTTATGTTGCCTACCGCTACCGCCAGCTGACCGGCAAGTCGCGGGAAGAAACAAACATCATTACAGTTCACCTGGGCAACGGATGTTCTGCATGTGCAATCAAAAACGGCGCGTCGTTCGACACGTCCATGGGACTTTCCCCGCTGGAGGGATTGGTCATGGGGACGCGCTGCGGCGATATCGATCCGGCAGTTCTCGAATTTCTTTCCCACAAAGAAGGCATGTCGATGAATGAAATTGACGCGCTGTTAAACAAGCAATCCGGCTTGCTCGGCATTTCCGGATTGACGAACGACATGCGCGACCTGCTGGAAGAAGCGCGTGAGCATCAAGATCGCCGCGCTACGCTTGCAATCAATATGTTTGCCCAGCGGGTTAAAAAATATATCGGTTCCTATCTTGCAGAAATGAACGGAGCAGACGCTATTGTTTTCACCGGCGGTATCGGAGAGAATTCCCTCATCGTTCGCCAGCGCATCTGTGCCAACCTTGAATGGCTCGGCATTGAAATCGACGAACAATTGAATTCGGAAAAAGTCGGCGGCAAGGAAGGCGAAATCAATAAAAAGGGCAGCCGCATGAAAGTTTTCGTCATTCCGACCAATGAAGAACTGCTTATTGCACGCGATACGGTCCGCTGCGTTCTCAGTGCACCGCAGCCAAAGTAACGCACAGAATTTCACTTTGATAGAAGAACCGCTCTCTTCGAGAACGGTTCTTCCTATAATTCTTTGAATTTTCGTCAAATTGCATTTTTGCACGCAATAATGATGACCTTAGCGGAAAATATTTTTTGTTTTGTTGACATTCTTCCTTCATCGGTGTATTTTATAGATTAAGAAATTTATTCAAAAGGGAAAGCCGCTTCTCGTGACAGATCCTTCACATCAATATTCCCGGAAACTTGCCGCTATCATGTTTGCAGACATTTCGTCGTTTTCGCAAAAGCTTGCCGAAAACGAAACCTCTGCTATGACGCTTCTCAAGTCGTACGACGGCCTTATGCGCATCCTCAGTACGAGATTCGGCGGGCGAGTTCTTAAATGCGTCGGTGACTTGTTCATGTTCGACTTTAAAAGTTCAGTTAATGCCGTACGATGTGCTGTCGAAGCTCAGCAGCGATTCTGGACATTCAATGATAATAAATCACCGTCAGCCAAGATTGAAATTCGAATCGGAATTCACATGGGAGATGTTCTGGTTCAAGACGAGAACATTGTTGGAGATTGCGTTACGCTCGCCTCGTTGATAGAAGCTCTTGCTCAACCGAACAGAATTCTTATTTCTCAAGATATCTATCAGCAAATGAAGAACAAGCTGCCTTATAGGGTTTTCAGTTTGGGTCCCCTTTCTTTCAAGGGCGTACCGGAGAATGTAGAAGTTTATGAAGTATTGATCGATGATATACCGGCATTAGCCGTTCCATCGAGCAGCGCTGTGCTTTTGCAGGAGAAACATCTGGTCGACCCGGCGCTTCAGCCGGAGACGGAAGAAGCTCAGCGTATCGAACAAATACGTCAAAAAACTTTACAGGAAGAGATTCAATCCGAGAATAAAAAAAAGGAGGAAATCGAAAATCTCTATGCAAAGGCGGAAAAGAGCGTTCAAAAAGGTAATCTTGACGAGGCAGAGAAAACGCTTAAAGAAGCACTTAAGTTGAACGCACCTCCCCCGGCATCCCAGACTCAAGTCCACGATCCAAAAGAGCTCGAAGCCCAGCATTTTTATGTAAAAGCTAAAGTCCTCTTAGAAAAAGGCGCGTTGCAAGAGGCCGAAGAGGAAGTAAAGAAGATATTTCTAGTATACCCGCTTCATCTTGGCGCTCAACAACTCCTCCTGCAGATCGATGATCTCCGGCAGAAGCAGGAAAAGGCCGAAAGGGCTATCAGCGAATTGAAAGACAGACCGGTTAATGAGAACGAACGAAAAACAGCAAAACTTCTCGACATTGCACGCGAACACATTACGCGGGAAGAATTTCAAGAAGCCTTGTTCACACTGCGAGAACTCTATCTCATCAATCCAAATCATCAAGAAGCGCGTCTCACTGAAGTTGAACTTCACGAAGCCGAGCGTGCATACAGAGAACGTCTTAGAAAGGAAGCTGCACGGACCGAGGAATTACATCGGCAATTACGTCTTGAACATTTACGTAAAGAACTGAGGGAAAAACGGGAAAGGAAGTCGCTCGCCCGGCAAGAACGGAATAAGGTTCAATATTTAAATCGCCCGACGCAAATTGCACTGTTTCTCATCGGTATTCTTATCATCGCTATCGGAGTGATAAAAGCAATCGATTATTATTTTCCGAAGACCGCTTTGATCGCTGTAGTCGGGTTTACATCCAGCTCGCTTTCCGGGGAGGATAGAGATATTTTAAAAGCATTTCCAAAACTTCTCGCCGACAATATCGCCCGCTGTGAACATATCACCGTCATCGCTCCTTCTTCGACGGTCGGTTCTGAACCTTCTGCTGCTTACATGAAAACCATCGCGCAGATTATGCAGGCACAGTTTATCGTGGCCGGATCAATCGAAAAATCGCAAACCGGATTTCTTATTTCCTGCTGGGTTATCGACCAGGAGAATCATTCGATTGTGTGTTCTTTCAAGACGAGGGCCGGAATAACAGAATTCTACCGGGCGGAGAACATTTTGATCGAATCAATCATTAATTACCTCGATATAAGATCGGATCTTCCTACTCTTGAACGTCCCACTTCTTCTCCGGAAGCTTTCGGACTCTATCTGCATGCCGTTGCATTACTTCCCTCCGTCGATTGGCAAACTTTGCAGGCATGTGCGTCCCTTTTTGAATCTGCATTTCAGAATGATCCTGCATTCAAGGAAGCGCATTTTCAAGCGGCTTTATGTTATTACCAGCTTTTTGATTTGACGCAGAAAACAGAATATCTTGCGCAGGCAGCAGCGATCATGCATGCTCCCGGACAACTGAAAGAGAACGATCCCTTTGCCATAGCTCTTATGGCGCGGTCGCTGCGCTTCGAAGGCAACATACCGAAAGCGAAGAGTTATATCGACGACGCTCTTCGATTGGCGCCTTCATTTGCATTTGCGCATGAAGAGAATACATGGATTCTTCTGCGGGAAGGAAAAGAAGAAGATGCGATTCAGCAGGCAAAAATTCTCAACAGCCTCGACCCTCGAAATCCAAAGAGCCTCTATCTCCTCGGCCTTACTGCACAGTTTAAACATTCCGACAGCGATGCGGTGAACTATTACGCAAAAGCAATTCGCTTGGGCTATCCTGATTCAGCGCTCACCATGGAGTTGATCTCCCAGGCACGATTGTTTTGCGGAGAGGCAGAACAATCGATCGATTATTACAAGGGACTGATCCGTAAATATCCTAAAGATTACCGCTTATATTATAAAACCGGACAGGCTTATCAATGGGCAACGCAAATTGAAACGGCACAGCACTGGCTGAAAGATGGTTGCGCTCTTGCAAAAGAAATTTTAGATAAAAACCCGCTCGATGCACAAGCCCACGCCTACACCGCTCTCTTCCTTTCAAGACTCGGAGAATTTTCCGACGGCGAGGCGGAAATAAACAGAGCAATTGCAGCTGACAGCACGAACACCGACGTTCTTTTCTGCACGGCAGATATGTACAGCATTCAAAAGGATAAAACGAAGGCATTGCTTTTTTTGAAAAAGGCTCTGACTTCGGACTATCGATTTGCGGAACTGTTGAATATCGACTTTTCATTCCTCTCTGCAGATCCCGATTTTAAAAGAACCGTCTTTTCAGACGTTTCTCAATAAAAACAATTTCAAATACGGTCCTCAATCATTTTTTTCGTCGCATATCGGCGATGTATAGATTTATTCATTTTCATGTTTGAACTATCTTTCAATCGATGTAACTCTTTATGCGCTGCGCACGCCGTTTTAGGGGAAATTTTTGTTTAGATTCTTAAAAATTCACTTTAGATCGGTATTCTATGAAGAGCATTTATTATTTCCTTATCATTTTCTGCATCATGCGGACACCCGGAGTCATGAGCCAAACTTTGACATTAAAGATTTGGCCTCATGGAATCCCGAATTCCATTCTTTGTTCCGGATATTGCGAAAATATTTTCCAGCCCTGGGGAAAAGATTGTTTTGAGAAAATCACAGACCCGGAGATATTGGTTTATCCTGCTCCGAAAGAAAAATCCACCGGAGCCGCAATTCTTATCTGCCCGGGCGGCGGATATCGATATGTCTCGATCGTTAACGAAGGGTACGAAGTAGCCCGCTGGCTCAATGAAAACGGCATTACGGCCGTGATTCTTAAATATCGATTGCCCTCCGACAGCATCATGACCGACAAAAGTATAGGACCCCTGCAGGATGTTCAGGAAGCGATGCGCATGATTCGGCGTAATGCCGTTTCATGGTCTCTCAATCCGGATAAGATCGGCATCATAGGCTTTTCCGCAGGCGGACACCTTGCATCGACGTTATGCACACGATTTGAAGACAGCGTCTACGAAACATCGGACGACATCAATGCGCGTCCCGATTTTTCCATTTTAGTTTATCCGGTCATTTCGATGAACAAGAGCATTACTCACGGCGGCACGCGGGAAATGCTGCTTGGCATAAATCCGAAAGAAACTTTGATAAAAAAGTTTTCGAGCGAACTGCATGTCACGGATCGAACGCCTCCGGCATTTCTTGTCCACGCTTCAGACGATCCGGCGGTTCCTGTGGAAAACAGCATAAACTATTATCTGGCTTTGCTAAAGCATGACATTCCGGCTGAAATTCATATCTATCAGGCGGGCGGACACGGATTCGGTCTGAGCCGTTCAAAAACTACAGAATCGACATGGCCTGCAGCATGTATTGCATGGCTCAAAGCAAACCGCTGGATCCCCTGATAATACTTAATTCTGTGCAAAAGGAATAATTTTCAGCGGATACAATACATTACCAGCATCGATTCTGACTGTGCAGCATTTACCCTTCCCATTTTTGCTATGCCGGAATGAATTCTTTTTTATGTTCCGCCGATGAACAATGGTTGAATATGCCTGAGGTAAAGGTTTTCCGTTACATTCCGTTCTATGGCGGCACGTGACGCATGCAAACCGGTCATATATTCTTCGCCCATTTCAGCCGCAACACGGAATGAAATATGAATCAGCTGGCGGAAGTCGCGATTCATTTTCGGATTCGTTCGATCATGCTTCAAAGCTGCTATATATTCTGCCGAAGAAAATCCGGCAACCGTTGACGGAGCCGGAAGGTTCGATATATTGATGTCGACCACCGTTTCATACGGTTTCCACAGTTCTTCAATTCGTTCGAAAGCCTGCATATAAATTTTCTTCGCAAGCGCCAATCCGTTTGCACTTGCCGCAAGGCCGATGAGTTCTTCAAGCCATGTAGTGCCGGCAGTCTTCAGGTGCACGCCCGCATTGTATTTTACAAGATGAGCATGAATGTGCGGATAGAGCGAAAACTTATCGCTTCCGGAGTGGACGGAAAGTTTTAATTCCTCCGGCAGACCAAACGCTTTCTTTGCAATATCGATGACAGCGATATCGTTCTTGAATTCCTGCGAAAACGCCGCGACATCACCCACATAGTCAATTCCCTTTAAGAACGCACCGGAGAATTTCGGAGCGATCGTTTGAACAGCAACGCCCTTTTTTGCCAATCCGGCAAGGAAGAGATATAATTCTACAGGCGATTGCGGCTGTGTGGCTTCATCGACCGACACTTCGGTAATAAATGTTCCTGTACCTTTTTTCATTTTGAGATACTCGTAGATCCTTGCCGCCTCCTGAAGACCAAAAAGATACTTCGATGCAAAAGCGCGGAGATCCTGGAGTGTTAAATTAATTTGTTGACCGAGAGCCGGATGCTTGAGTGTTCCGAGAACAGGAGTAAGTTCTGTAATAAAATTTTCAGCCTCTTCCGCCGCCGCAGGCCTGCCGATATAGTCGGCTACATCGAGCGTATAAAAATCGCAGGCATCGAGAAACCGGTCGACGGTTTTAAGCCCGATATGGTCGGCATCGACAAAATACGGATATTTCCACTGCTCTTCTTTCACGGCAGTATCGGCTTCCTGCCGGGTAGAAAAAGGTTCGGTCCCGATAATTGTATGTTCGCGGTTCGATTTATTCCAGACCGGGTGAATTTCAACGCCCTTATCCATCGCTTTTTTTAATGCGCGAAGCTGCGCCCTTCCTTCCATACAAAAACGGTCGCCAATACCGAGAGAATAACGTCCCAATACCAATCTTTTTGCTGCCATGACACAATTCCTTTTTTTATCAATCTAAGATACAATACAGAGTCCTCTTTTTCTATCGTTTTTTGTATTTACTCAGCATGTTCTTGATGTTTATGATTTTCACTGTAGCCGCGGGTGGTGACCGCGGAGGATTCCCGACATCAGCGCCGTCGGCTGCAAAAACAACGGTACATAAAAATATACTGGATAGAGTTACCTTTTTTAAAAAAAACCTTCATGTGAATGCCCTTTTTAAGGGGAAAAGCCGGATTATATTATGGTCTAAGAATATCAATCTTCAGAAGGCGAGAAAGATTTTCAAGAAGAAAGAAACGGCAGACCGATCTTCATCCGCCGTTTTCTGATGAAAGAAACAAAAAATTGTTTTATTGACGCTCATTTCAAAAGAACCATTTTTCTTGTTTCAATTTTACTGATAGAGTTCATTTGGCAAATATAAATTCCGCTGCTTAGTTTGGATGCATTGAAAGTGAGTGTATAAATCCTATGCGGCTCTGCAAATCCGCTGAACAGCGCTGCAACTTCCCGACCGAGAAGATCATGAACTTTCACCGTTGTTTTTCCTCTCTGTGCCACGGTGAATGTTATTGATGTTGTCGGATTAAACGGATTCGGAAAATTATTCAATGTTGCAAAAGTGTCGATCGTCAATCCATTTTTAAAATGCCTTTCTACAAAATCAGCAGTCATAATTTCCAGAGCAGATGCTGAATTTTGTGGATTGATTTTCGATTGAACAACAAAATCCGATGAATTATTATCGGTATCATATCCATTGCCGCTGGATGCATCGGCGCCTCCCGCTGCAAGTGTAGCAGCCGTTGAATTTGCTTGTGCTTTGCGCTCAATCGATTTTGTATTGCCGCTTGACGGACTTGGCGCCGCCGCAATCCCTTCAAAACCGTTAGCTGTTCCATAACCCACTTTGTCGATGATAATTGCTCCTTCCGGATTTGAATCGGCAAGAGCGATGGTTGCCGTACATAAAACTATTTTGCCTGATGTTACGCTTAAATTAATACTGTCTATCCTATCAGGAACAGGAAGAGATGTAGTGTCGTGACCACCCGATGCTTCTTGAATTAAATAGAAGCCATGGGCAGCAATAGATCCGTCCAATATAGTAACATTCCATTTCGAACTTGCGGCTGACGCATATTGAACAGACCAGCCGTCTAAATTCACCGCTGAAGATGTCGGATTATGCAATTCGATGAAATCGTTTTTATAGGGTGCTTTTGCATTTCCCCCGCCCCCATAAATTTCACTAATGACAACATGATCAACCGTCTGGCATATCGATTCCTGCAGGCTTAAAATCCCGGAAATAAACAGGATAATTATAAACAATGTGTAGTGTCGCATAAATATTCCCCCTTTAAAAATTGTAGTGGTACAGAATAATTATTTTTACAAAATAATATTGTTCTAAAATCTATTTATAATTGGTGTACGACTTCAAGTATTTTCATGTGCAGTCTCGCCTCCTTCATTTTTACGGACTCGTTCCGCTTTGCGATAATCTTAAAGTGTTTTTCCCTTCTTAGCGATTGCTAAAATTCCAGCATGATTATACTCAAAATGAAAATACATTGGAATACTGTTTCCATTCATAGTAACGATTATGAATCAATGCGCGTGAAGTATGAATTAGCAGTTGCGCGGCGGAAAGATACTGCAAGAGTCTGAAATTGTCAAGAGCCAGTTTAGGATACTTCCGATAATGCCGATCGTCCTTAGCTTAAAGCCACCATTTGTTTCCTATATTCGTTGTCAACCAAGACGACTGATGTTTCTATTTGTCTCGCCGGTATTTTCCAATACTTTTTAAGAAGATTGTTTTTCTCTTCTTCCGATGCTAAAGAGAATCCGTGTTTTATATAAAAAGAAACAGCCCATGATGCGGCTTTCCATGTACCGATCAATATCGGCTTGGTCGATTTATGCATGAGAAATTCAAGGAGTTCCCCGCCTATGCCTTTATTTCTTTGGTTCGTTCTTACATACGCATGGCGAATCAATTGAACGTCCCCCTTATCCTGGATACCCATTACTCCTGTTATTTGATTTCCGTTAAAAGCGCAATAAAATTCAACGCCGTCATCAATTTGCTCTCTTAATTCAGTCTTAGGCATGTACGGATCATGCCATCTATCCTCAGGAATAATTCCTTTATAAGCTATCGATGCGTCGTTTATTATTTCATAAATAGTATCGAAATCATTTTCTGTCGCTGGGATAATCATGGAAAAACATCCTTTCGATTCGTCCTTTAATCTATATGTTTTTCAAATACGACACGATCTTTATTCAGACCGGAATAATTTTTCACAATATGAATTCCATTTTCATTCGTCGCGCCGAGCATACTCATGCCGATTTGTTTTGTATGGAAATTTATGGATTTAATATTAGAAGGTGTGGTTATGGCTTTAAGCTTATGAATATTTTGTGATCTTGCCGCTTCTATAAAGCGGTCATAAAGCAGCCTGCCTAATCCCTGCCGTTGATTTTTTTCCCTCACACCGAGCAAGTGGACATACGCCGCATTCTCCGTCTGCGAAAAAAACCCGAACAAATAGGCGGCAACGATCCCCTTATCTTTGATTACAAATGCAGTGTTTCCGAATTCATAGACTAAAAACGGCTGATGCAAATGCAAAGTTCTGTCGCTTCCCCAAAAATCTGAAATGTCCCTAACAATTTCATTAAAGTCTTCGATCGTGCATTTCTCGATATTCATTGCATTCCTAACAGATCATTTGCATTTTAATAATTTGTCCAGCAACGATCCTCTGTAGCCGACACCGACCTGCCCGACTGACGACGCCCGCCAAAATGCGCAGTGGGTTGGCAGTCATTCAGGCGGGTGGTGTCGGAATACCCCGCGACGACCAGTCGCGTCTACAAAGGAGACTCTTCGGCATAGTCAATTATTACCGTATTCTTAAATGAACCTTTTAAGCTGGGGCCACATTTTGTCAAGTGGAGCTTTCGGTTCCTTGCACAAATAGATCTCTGCATCATAAGAATAGGGATTTTTAAAGACGGCGGCACGTTTCACGCTGCCGAAAAACTGTTCCAGGAAATGGGCGTCATATCCCACCGCAAGAACCACTTCGCCGGAATAATTATGTGTCCCCCACAGCCAGTAATTATTCCTCGAGCAGATTGCATCCGGCAAGCCGTGACCTGGCCCGAAGTGATCGATGGCGCCCGCGATGCCGTACCACGAAGCAAGGATGGCACATTTTTCCTTTTCATTCTGAGGCAGCGCATGATACTCGCTTGCGACTGAGTCCGTCAACTCTTCCCAGCCCATCCGGTATACAAAATGGATCGGCAATACATCCCCCTCGCCTTTTTCCATTCTAATCAAATTCCAAAGACCGAGAGTTTTAGCGTATGTAACAAATTGTTCCACCGGCAGTATCGGAACCGCAAGAGGCATAAGCAGCATGCCGGAAATGATCATTGTCGAAGCTATAGACCGCCTGGGCCATCGGATAAGATGCTTTTGCGAAAACCGTTCAATCGCAACCGCGCCGGAACTCAACAGGAGAGGAAAAACCGGAAGCACATAATACATCTTGGAATTCTGGAACATATAGACGAGGAGAAAGAGAATCGCCATCCAGCCAAGATACCTATGTTCTTTCGTTTCCTTGCTGAAAAGCAGGTAAGTCAATCCGCACAGCCACAGCGGGAGTGTGAATGGATTCAATCCGATGATCAGCTGAAATAAGAATGCAAGAGGCGACAAAGAAAGGTTTTTGAACTCCGCTGCATTGCGCATAAATTCGAGTGTAGGCCAGCCGTGATCGACCTGCCACATTACGTGAGGCAAAAACATTGTGAGACCAATGACAGCGCCGGCATACATCCAGAACGATTTCAAGGCATTCCATCGCCTGGTTATGATGAGAGAAAGCAGCAGCGAAAATCCAAGTACGAGAAACGTATACTTATTTAAAAGTCCGACTCCGAAAAGAACACCCAGCGTGATCCACTTTTGCGGATAAGGTGCCTCAATCGTTTTCGCAAACAGATAAATAAACATCGTGCAGAGCATAATATCGACGGGATTCATCGAGAAAAAGCTGCTTATGGCCGGAAAAGCTATTGCGAAGCATATCGACAATGCGGCAAGCGCCTGGGATAACTTGCCGCCGCCCAGCATTTGGGCAATTTTAGCCGAGAGCATTACCGTGACAGCGCCGGCAAGTCCGGATAAAAATCTAAGGCCAAAGATGTTCTCACCGAAAATCCTGGTTCCGATGAAAGTCAACAAAGCAACCAAAGGAGGATGATCCACATATCCCCATGCCAGATGCTTGCTGCATGCAAAATAGTAAAGCTCATCGCCGTAGAATCCGTAACGTCCTGAAGTAACAAGTGTCAACAGAAGAAAGGCAGCCGCTGAAACGTTTGGAATCGTAATTCGATTCCTGAGAGACTCTTGCAGATTACCTTGGCTCATTTCCATTCCAAAAATCTATTCATTCCGCCCATTGAACAAATTCCTTCCGATGCACTTAATATTTCATGAAGACTATTTAGCGGCCGGAGATATGATTTTTAACTTGTGTTTATATTCGATGATACGCTTTATCGGGCATTTTTGTTGCGAGAGCCGCCTATTTTATTTTGCTCTGAGACCCGGTATCGACTCCCCAATTCTTATTGGGCTCAGGTCCCATTTCAAAAACGAGCTCTCCGCCCTTCACCAAATCGCTGTGAAGTAAAATAGCTCTGTTCAAAGATTGTCCGTTGAGTTTTGCAGATTGAATGTAAATATTCTTTTCGGAATTGTTCATCGTTCTGATCGTGAATGTTTTTCCCTTATAATATTCAGGATCAAGATGGATTATCGTTTTATTGAACAACGGGCTGCTTAAATCATAATATGGCTCCACAGAACAGCCGCCGTCCATTTCAAAGAGTCCCATTGAAAGCAAAACAAAATAGGCGCTGAGCTGACCCTCGTCTTCTTCACCAACCCAGCCCGTATACGGGGAAGTATCGTAAAAGTTATCCAGCACGTACCTTGAATATTTTTGAGTCAGCCACGGCTTGTCCGAATAATTAAACAAAAACGGCGCCTCAAGACTCGGCTCATTCCCAAGGTCGAAATATTTCTTCTGGAATCCTTCTTCAAGCCGCGCATTAAATTTGCTTTGACCCATCAATTGGATAATTCCGTATGGATCATGCGGAACAAAGAAAGAATAAATCCATGCGGTGCCCTCCATAAAGCCGGGACCGTTCCAGCCGCCCTGAGTACCGAATGCCAAGGGATCGAATGGTTCGACCCAACAACCGTCTTTGTGTTTTCTTCTTACAAAACCGGTCGTAGAATCGAATACGCTGCGATAGTTTTGCGACCGCTCATTAAAATATTTATAATCTGCGGTTTTGTCCAGCGCCAAAGCAAATTGCCCGGCACACCAATCGTCATAAGCGTATTCCAGCGTATTGGATACCGGACCGTCCTCATCGGGCACATAACCATAATCCATATAAACTTTCATTTGACGATTGCCGGCGAAACCGCCGCATGGATAGGAAATTCCCTGCGTCGTGAGATCGTGCTTTATAGCTTTGAATGCTTTTTCAACATCAAAATCTCTTATGCCTTTTTGATAACTGCTGATGATAAGCGAATTATGATGCTGGGATCCCATGATGGGGGCGTATTTCAGGCCGGTCGGCGCTTCGGGAATCCAGCCGCCCTTATCGGCTAATTCAAGCCATGCTTTCGCCCACGAGCCTGCAAACTTAGGAGTAAGCAGCGTCCACAAAGGTGCCAGATCCCATTGCCCGCCCCAAAATCCGTCGGCGCTGTAGACGGCATCGACATTTTGAGGAAGCGTTTGAATTCTTCCGCACATATCCGGGTACTGCCCGTTGATGTCATTGAAAATACTTTTACCGGTAAAAGCACGGTATAAACACGTATAGAATTTTTCTTTGTTCGTTTCGCTGCTGTCCGAAATTTCGATTTTACCGAGCACATCGTTCCAGATCTTCTGCGCATTTTTTACGACAGCATCAAAATTCCATTCGAACGGTTTCATTTCGATTTTAAGATTTTGCCTTGCATTCTCGATGCTGACAAACGAGATTCCTGTTCTCACAAGAATTTGTTCATCTTTTGTCGTTTCAAAATTGAGAATAATTCCACAGCTGCCCGAATCCTTCAACTCATTGACATTAGCGATAAATTGCCGCGGTTTTTGCCATTCCGTACCGTAGATATTCTGCAATGCCTTTTTATCATCTGTTTTCCAGGCATCTATCGAATTGAACGGCTTGCTAAATTCGATAACATAATAGACCGTGTAGCTGCCGGCATACTGATTGGATTGTCTGACATAACCTTCAATTTCATCAGTACCGACTTTTTTTGTATATGATTCAAGTATTTTGCAGTATTCCTCGGTGGGGAAATTGTTATTCATAATAAGATGCGCTTGATGAGATTCCGGATATGTCAGCCTCATCATGCCGCACCGAAGCGTAGAAGTCAGCTCGACTTTTATATTATAGTCTAAAAGGGCGACCGTGTAATAACCGGGACTTCCTTTCTCGCTTTCCTTTTTAAAACGTGAGCGGTAGCCGGCCGTCCACATACCGCCGAAAGGACCGTCGGGTTCCCCCGGAAAAACTTTTACAAAATCCGGATAGAGATCCAATTTTCCGGTTACGGGCATAAGACTGACGCCGCTTAAGCTCATTGCATGCAAGTGGCTGAATCCCGAAATACTGCTGACCGTATATTCGTAGCCGCCGTTCCATACATTGTTCTGATTATCGGGACTGAGTTTTACCATTCCAAAAGGCAATGTTGCACCGGGGAAGAGCATCCAGCGTGAATTCGATGTGCCGGTAAATACATTGACATAGTCCGCGGGTGTATTCTTTTGCTGGGCATTGACAATCACTGCCAAAGAGAGAAACATAAACGCAACGATTGTTTTCATTCTATTTCTTCTCGATTATTTAAACTATTCCCCTTGCTTTAGCTTCTTCAAGAATTTCGACCGTCGCTGTGGCGCCTATTCGCGTAACGCCGAGTAAACGAAATCGCAGCAAATCATTCAAAGTACGAACACCTCCTGCGGCTTTTATCTGAACACTCTGAGAGCTTTTTTCGCGCATTAGTTTCAAATGTTCGTCGGTTGCACCCTTGTATGCATACATTCCGTTCGGCTGTTTGACAAAGCCGTAACCTGTGGATGTTTTTACAAATGCTACCGAATGAACAGAGCATATTTCACAGAGCTTGCTTATCTGATCATGGGAGAGATAATCGTTTTCAAAAATGACTTTCAGAATTCCGTGTTTCGCTGTCACGGCATTATTCACCTGCCGTATTTCATCCGAGACATACTTCCAATCACCGCCTAAAACTTTTCCGACATTGACAACCATATCGATTTCGGTCGCCCCAAGTTCAAGCGCTTCTTCTGTTTCTTTAACTTTTATTGTGGTCGTGCTGTTGCCGTGCGGAAATGTCACGACGGAACAAATTCCTACATCGGTTCCTGCAAGATATCGGACGCACATCTCAATTGCAAAGGGTTTTATGCATACCGTTGCAACATCATAGTTCTTTGCTATTTCTAGCCCTTTCAAAATGTCTGCATCGGTCATTGTAGGATGAAGCAGCGAATGATCGATCATCTTGGAAAGCGTTCGAAGTGTTATTTCCTGATTCATATTATTTCCTCCGGATTTTAAGAACGTACGCAAGCTGTTCTTTATATATGTTCGGCAGACGGACAGTTAAATTCTTTGAATCAATGCTCCATAGAAGTGGAGCTTCTTCTCCTATCAGTGTAATAGATCCGATTTCTCCGAACCACGGCAGGTTATGAACATTCATAGATTGAATAATGACCATATTATCAACAGGCCGACCCATAACGATGGCATAAAGCACACTGTCTTTCATCGTAAAGCGGATATCCTTTGCCGTCATGTGTGCCGTATTCTGCTAGAAATCTCCGGCAGAAATATTTGTGGGTCCTTCGCCGTAAACATGCCATGGACGAGTACTATAGATTGCTTCGCCGTTTTGTTCGAGCCACTTACCGATACTCAAAAGGATCGTTCGTTGATCATCGGGAAGTGTTCCATCTGCCCGCAAGCCTACATTCAATAAAAGATTACCGTTCTTGCTGACAATGTCGCAAAGATTATGGATGATGGTTGTATCACTTAATTCCGGAGGCATCGAGCTGTAATACCAATCGCCCGGAATCGATGTGTCGGTCTGCCAAACATCTTTTAAAATATCCCGGGTTTGTCCTTTTTCAATATCTATCACAACCGCGCCTGAATCGGGAACATCGTAATGTTTCCATGCCTTGACATTGAGCACAGCATCCATTTTTCCATCATGCCATTTTTGATTTTCGTTATAATAGTACGATGCGATGATCAAGCCGTATTGTTCCAATTCAGGCCGCGCCTCGTCGCATGCAGGAGACGAACAAACCATAGGAAGAGGCCCGTCAAACCAGAGTAAATCCGGGTGATATTTATCGACAAGTTCTTTTGTTCTGTTAAACCATTTTTCACAATAAGCGCTGTCAGGCGGTTCGGTTCTCGAGTGGGGACGCGAATATAAATCCCATGGAGTATAGCCTTCCCACCATTTCCCTTTTCCGTCTTTCTTCGTCAAATTACCGTCATACGGAATGCCTTTTTTATTGCCCTCCGTGTCGCTGCCATGAGATGGCAAGAACCAATCCCATGACCGGTCGGAATGAGAAGAAACGCCGAATCGCATTCCGTACTTATCACATGCCTTTTTCCATTCTCCGACTATGTCTTTTTTGGGACCCATATTGACCGAATTCCATGGCTGATAGGTTGAAGCATAATTGTCAAAATTGTCATGATGCACAGCCACCGGCACGATATATTTTGCGCCTATCTGCTTGTAGAATTTAACCAATTCTTCAGGATTCCATTTCTCTGCCTTCCAAAGGGGAATTATATCCTTATACCCAAATTCTGACGGATGCCCATAATTTTTTAAATGATATTCATACGTGTGTCCCCATTCGGCGCCTGTTTGTTCATACATCTGTCTTGCATACCAGCCATTTTCATGGGCAGGAACACTCTGCACACCCCAATGCATAAAAATACCGAATTTAGCGTCTCTATACCAATCCGGAACTTTATATTGTCCCAATGATTTCCAATTGGGCTGAAATATTTGTCCGGATGAATATTGAACAATGATACAAACACAAAACAATATTTTTTGTTTCATGATTTCTCTGATACATAAGAGATACCGTTTTGCAGAGCCGGCTGAACAATGTAATACCGCAAAACGCGATGATCAAAACTACGAACATTCTCCCGAAAACACCAGCGCATACAATTTAATCGAGAATGCTTAACCGAACCAAAATCACATCATGCGGCGGAATTGTTCCGCTGAATATTTTTTTGGTTGTACCGGAATCTTTTTTTGTCCATACATTTCTGATTTTGTACGGATGTAAATTGGCATTCAATACACGCTTCGCAAAATCATCCGTGATAATATTCTTTGACCAGTCATATTCCATTTTCTTCGTCTGAAGCGACCGGTTTAAAAAACAGACGGCCCAATCGCCCTTCATGAGAGGTTTGACCCACACTTCGATGCTATCCTGAGCGCTGGAGCGGAAACCTTGAATCCCCAGGGGATCTTGGTCAATTGCAATTGCATCGATATTTGTAAGGATGTTTTTTGTGTCGCCTGTCATATTCCGAATATCATTCCCGGCAAAGAGAGGCGCTGCCGTCATACACCATAACGAAAAATGTGCCCGGTCTTCACTAACCGTCATTCTGTTTCCTACTTCCATCATGTCAAAGTCATTCCAATGATCGGTTCGCAGGTACACACGGATGTCCGGTCTCATATCCAGAATTTTCAGAATTCCAAAATCGGAATATGTTCCATGGTTAGCTATACAATCGAAACAAGGCGTAATATCGCCGCTCACTCTCCAGAGATGCCCGATACTGCCGCCCCAGAGCCATGGATTATGATTGCCCCATTCGCATAAGCTGAAGACCACCGGCCGCTTTGCTGCAAACAGCGCATCATGCATGGTTGTATAAGCGCCGTATGCATTGAGACTGTCGGTACTGCACCAATCATATTTCAGATAATCGACTCCCCACTTTGCATATATCAAAGCATCCTGATATTCATGTCCGCGGCTGCCAATATAATGCGCACAGGTGGAATCTCCCGGATCTGAATAGATACCGAACTTCAATCCTCTGGAGTGGATATAATCTGCGAGCGCTTTCAAGCCGGAAGGAAATTTTGCCGGATCCGGATATATAAATCCGAGACTGTCGCGGCCGCCCTGCCAGCAGTCGTCGATAATCAAGTATTTGTAGCCCGCTCCTTCCATGCCGCTCGATACCATAACATCCGCGATCTCGCGCAATTTCGCTTCATTAATATTGCTTGTAAACGTGTTCCATGTATTCCACCCCATGGGCGGGGTCAGTGCGAGTTTTTCGAATTTTTGCGCATAGATGCAGGTCGATCAGACCAGCAAAAGAAAGAGTTTGTTTTCCATTAGATTATCTCCAAGTATATAGGTGTCGTGAATGGTTCGCTGCCCGGCTTTCATACTATCTGCTGCATCTTCCCGGCATGCAAAAGATACAAAGATTCACACTTATATCGTCCGAACCGCATTGCAAAATAAAACGGCATCAAGTGAAATGCTTTCAATACAGAATATCGCATATTGATTAATTTATGATATATCAAATCATAGAATAGTACATTAAAAAAACATTCGGAACAATTAAAATCGAAGAAAATATATGAATGTCTTTTTAACCGGCGGAACAGGATTTATCGGTTCGTATATAGCTATGGAACTTGTGCGAAGCGGACATGACATTTCCGTACTTGCGCGCAACAGAAATAAAGTGCCGGAATTGCTCAAGATACCGCGGATCGAAATTATTGAAGGCGATCTCGGCGACAGAAGAATTCTGGAATCGATGATCGCTGGAAAGGATGCCTGCATTCATGTTGCTCTTAAGTACACCAAACAGACGGGCTGGGAAGTCCTGAGCGACGATACGCTGCCGACGGTGTATCTTTCCGGCATCGCCGCACAGGCGAAGGTGAAACATTTTATTTACACATCGTCAACCGCAGTGAACGACAATGTTTATATGATCGAACAAAATAAAATCGACGGATCGATCAAAAGTGCGGATGTGACATCGAAGCAACATCCCACGACATTTTACGGAGCAACAAAAGCGGCATGTGAAAATTATCTGCTCGCGCAATCGTACCAGTCGGCTATGCGGGTCAATATTGTTCGTCCGGGATATACTTTTGGAAATCCCGTCGTTCCGGGAGGAAGCACAGAGGGAGATACACGGTTTCACGAGATGGTAAAAAACGCCCTTGCTCAGAAACCTGTTCACGTTGTCAAAAATGACGGTACACAATTTATCTGGGCAGGCGATCTTGCAAAACTGTATCTAAAAATTTTAGAAAGCGATGTAAACCGGAAAACATATTTTGGTCTGGCTCAACGATCTGTTTCCTGGGAGACGATTGCGAAAGAAGCAATCAAGAAATGCGGATCGAAAAGTGCAGTAGAGGTAGAAGACCGCGGATGAGTTGAGGATGGTACGTTCTTTGACGTGTCGGATATGAAAAGAGATTTTGATCTGGAATTTGACGGCTGGCCGAAAATTCTGGAACATCTCGATTATTATATTGCACTGGAAACAAAAAAGGGGAAATGACCGCGAAAACGGTATAAAGAACCGTTTGGACGTTTAATGTCCGGAAGGGACAATTGTTATGAGTTTCTGAAATTCCGGATCGCCGGTTAAGGAATTCAATTCAGTCATCTGTTTCGACATTTCTGCCAGCGCTTGTACAGTCAAACCCGTTTCGCGCGCCCGGCCAAGCTCATGAATCGATTCTTCTTTGTCGCCCAGTCGTAGGAGACAGCGGGCAAGAGAAATGTGTGGACCGTATATATCGGGTTGCGCCTCAACGGCGAGTTCGTAAAAATTTTTAGCGATGAGAAAATCGTTCGAATCCATATCGTATTGAGCTGTTTCCGACAGATAGATGGAAACGACACTTCGAACCCGCTCAAGAACCCTGTGCCTTTCGGGGCGATTTTCAGATTCCATGTCTCTCTGCAGCCGGTGAATTGCATCTCGCGCTTGAGTTCGCAACTCGCCGAACGTAAAACCTCCTTCATCGTAGTTATTCAATTGTTCGCCGGTAAGCCATTTCGGTTTCGGCTTATGCATGAGATGCAGTATATTTACTATTTTATTCTGCAATTCGATCTGCTCATTGATCTCCTTTTCCTCTCGTTCCTGTCCTTCCCTTACTTTGCCGCCCTTTTCGAGAATCACTGCATGCTCGTCGATCTTTTTTGTATCTGCAAGCCCCTGAAAAATTTCCGAAACCTCGCGGTAATTCTGCCACGCATAGTAAATGCTTCCCGAATCTTCCAATATCTTTGCCCGATGCAATGCGAGATCCAACTCCGCAGCAATGAATTGCTCGTCGCGAGTCTGCCGTCTATTTTTCATAGCGACAAGGCGCATCCATGAGAAAGCTTCCTGCCAAACGTCTTTAGGTGCCCATCCATGAGAGCCGTCAAAACGTCTCAAGAAATGCGAAATTCCCAATTTACCGAGTGTCTTTTCAAGTTTGATTATTTCATCATAATTAAAATCCGACAACCCAACCGTTGAAAAAACCGCGAATCGGTCTTTTGTTGATGGAGGCGAATAGGGAGAAAATCCAGCGCTGTTGAGGAGCACCCCCTGTGCACACTCGCACTCCTGCGCCATAAGAGCCGCTATCCGTGCACCGCCTGAAAAGCCGGCGAAGTAAACGCAATGATTATCTATTTCCAGCCTTGCGCGCGTGTCATCCCACATAGCCCAACCGGCCTTTTCCTGCGGACCGAATGGACCGTTACGCGAATTGTTCGAGGCAGCAATAATAAATCCATAACGATCTGCAGCTTCCTTCATCAATTCAATCGGGATGCTGCCGTGTGCTCCGGGATCGAAGATATACACGATAGGCCAGCGTTTTTCAGGAACATAATTCGAAGGAATATAGAGGGCGTAGGTTTGTTCAGGTTTCTGCGTGCATTTTACCGAGAGGATGATTTCACCGCAGCGCAAATTATTTATTGTGTCCTGGAGAGAACTTCTCACAGAATCAGAACACCGGTCTTCCCCGTTTACGGAGAATCGGAAAGTCAGTGCACACGCTGTTCCGGCATAAGAAAAAATAAAAAAGGATAGAACAGAAAAAATGTAGGTTCTTTGCTTCACTAAGATAATTACGTTTTTTCTCAATGATAATCAATATGTTCCGGTTTATTGTTTTTCCATAAGGCGAAGATAGGGATAACTCCAGTTCTAACGAACCTGCACCTGAAAAATTCAAAATATTCTGGAATTGTGCATACTCGGGGCAGGTAGTGGTGGCCGTAAAAAACGGTATATAAAACAAAAAGCCCCAACATCCTTCGATGCTGAGGCTTCAATCCAAACATAGAATTTTCAGATTATTTTCAATCTGCAATTTTCAATTTGCAATCTGAAATTCTTAGTACATGTCTCCGCCCATACCGCCCATGCCACCTGGAGGCATCGAAGGAGCCGAGTCTTTCTTCTCAGGCTTCTCAACGATGGTGGCTTCTGTGGTCAGTAAGAGACCGGCAACGCTTGCCGCGTTTTGAATGGCAATACGAGCTACTTTGGTCGGATCGACAACGCCGGCCTTTAAAAGATTCTCGTATTTTTCCGTCTGTGCATTGAAACCGTAGTCGTCTTTTCCATTTTTTACTTCGTTTACAACCACTGCTCCATCGAAGCCGGCATTTGTCGCAATCTGGCGCAGCGGCTCTTCGAGCGCGCGGCGAATGATATTGACGCCTGTCTTTTGATCGATGTGATCGACTTTGATTTCATCTAATTTCTTGATGATGCGGATAAATGCAACTCCGCCGCCGGGAATAATTCCTTCTTCCACGGCTGCACGGGTCGCATGCAATGCATCTTCAACACGAGCTTTCTTTTCTTTCATTTCAACTTCCGTCGAAGCTCCGATCTTCAATACCGCGACACCGCCGGAAAGTTTTGCGAGGCGTTCCTGCAATTTTTCTTTGTCGTAGTCTGAGGTCGTTTTTTCGACCTGTTGTTTGATTTCATTGATGCGCTTTTTGATATCTTCTTTCTTGCCTGCACCTTGAACGATGGTGGTGTTATCTTTATCGATCGTAATGCGTTCGGCAGTGCCGAGATACGCAAGCGTGGCGTTTTCCAGCTTGTATCCTTTTTCTTCGGAGATGACTTGTCCGCCTGTGAGGATCGCAATATCTTCGAGCATTGCCTTGCGGCGGTCGCCGAAGCCGGGAGCCTTTACGGCCGACACGCGCAGTGTTCCACGCAATTTATTAACCACAAGAGTTGCAAGCGCTTCGCCTTCGAGCTCTTCCGCAATGATGAGAAGCGATTTGCCGGCTTGTGCAATTTTCTCCAGAATCGGAAGAAGATCCTTCATTGCACTGATTTTCTTGTCGTGAATAAGTATGTAAGGAGTTTCCAGGACCGATTCCATACGTTCTGCATCCGTGACAAAATACGGGGACAGATAACCGCGGTCGAACTGCATGCCTTCCACGACTTCCAGCGTGGTCTCGGTGCCCTTCGCTTCTTCGACAGTTATGACTCCGTCTTTTCCGACTTTGTCCATCGCATTGGCAATGAGATCGCCGATAGCGCGATCGTTGTTCGCTGAGATCATACCGACCTGAGCGATTTTTTCCTTATCAGAACCGACTTCCTGATGAAGTTCAACTAACCCTTCGACGACTTTTTTCACAGCGAGATCGATACCGCGTTTCAAATCCATAGGGTTTGCACCTGCGGTCACATTCTTCAACCCTTCGCGGACAATCGCCTGTGCAAGAATCGTGGCCGTGGTCGTTCCATCACCGGCAACATCGGATGTCTTCGATGCAACTTCGCGCACCATCTGTGCTCCCATGTTCTCGATCGGATCCGACAGCTCCACTTCCTTCGCAACGGTCACGCCGTCTTTTGTTATGGTTGGTGCGCCGAACTTTTTATCGATCACCACGTTGCGTCCCTTGGGACCGAGCGTCACCTTTACTGCGTTCGCAAGCTGATCGACGCCGCGCTTTAATGCTGCACGCGCATCAACATCGTAATTTATAATCTTTGCTGACATAGAGTTTCTCCTTTTTTTTCCTTACTTAGACATGATTGCAAACACGTCGCTCTCACGCATAATCAAGAGCTCTTCGTTATCGACCGTGACTTCCGTGCCGGAATATTTTCCGTATAATACTTTATCGCCGACCTTTATTTCCGGCACGATAAGTTTTCCTTCATCAGAGATTCGACCCGGACCCGCTGCAATGACTTCGCCCCATACGGGTTTTTCTTTTGCAGTATCGGGAACGATGATGCCGCCTTTGGTCATCTCTTCCGCCTTCGATGGCCGGACGATAATGCGATCCGCCAATGGTTTAAGAGCCATAATAATTCCTCCATTGTATTGTTATTGGATGTTGAAGTGTAATTCAAAAATTGTTTTAGCACTCTTCATAAACGAGTGCTAATATAGCAAGAGAAGACAAATATGTCAAGAAAAAATGAGATTATTGCATAAAATTAATGATTTATGCGCCATAATGGCAATATACAGGTCATTGTGACGCATTCCGGAAAGCAAATCAGGCGCGAAAAAGGTTTTCAATAATATTTTCACAATACATTTTTAAAATTAATCCGGGAGGTTATGAGTGAAAACAAGACATATTCCAAATGCAAACAGACGTTTTATTTTTCCCCTGCATACTGTTTCTGTCCAACGGTAAATAATGAACCGAGCAATTTATCAACAAAAATCAAAATAACGAGCGCCAGCAGAATAAGCGCAGAGAATTTCAGAACGGATACATCCGAACTCCTGAACAAAACGATCCTCATGAGCGTATGAGAGATCTGATCACTTGCGCCTGAAAATATTTTTAAAAATTTGCTCAGCTGTTGTACTGCTGCCGGTTCCGAAGAGAACGTAATGCCGGATTGAAATGTGTAAAATAGGATACCGAAGAAAGCGAGTATCCATGCCCCCGTAATAAAATATCCAACTGCATGAAATACATGTTCACGAATCCCCCATTTCTTCACGGGAAGAATGATACTCATAATCCTGGTGTTGAACATAGGAGCAGGATCTGCAAGTGGAACCTGCCGTGCGGCGATGCGAATCGATCTCTGCAATACGATTTCGTAACGGCAATTTGGACATTTATCCAAATGCTCTTGGTATTGAAGCAAATTTTTGTCAGCTTCTCTATCTGCAATTCTGCAGATCGTTTCAAACGACAGATGTTCCATCACAACCATTCCTTATACATTGAAAGCAGAGACCGGATTCATGCGCTTCAATAAAATATTCCGCAGCATGCTGCGTGCACGGAAAATTCTTGCTTTAACGGTACCGATCGGCAGCCCCGTAATGCGGACGATCTCTTCATAGCTCATTTCCTGAATGACAAATAACGTAAATATTCCGCCGTACATCGACGGCAGCTTTTCTATTTCTTGCTCAACAACTGTTCGGAATTCATCCGATTCCAATTGAATATCCGGAGCAGGATCGCCGGATTCTATTTCAATTACGGGATAATCTTCGTACTCTTCATCCAGCGAGGAGATGTAATATTCTTTTCGCTTTTCAAGAGCGCTCATGCATCGATTATAGACAATCCTGTAGAACCATGTCGAAAAGCTCGATTTCCCTTCAAAGGAAGACAACGACCGGTACACACGGACAAAGGCATCCTGCAGCACCTCTTCCGCATCCTCCCTGTTCTTCAAAATTCGAACGGCAAGCGTCAAAGCTTTTGCTTTGTGCCTGTCGATCAGGATGCTAAAAGCCCGTTTTTCTCCACCGAGGATGCGTTGTACTATTTCCTTGTCTTGCTCATTCATGAGAACCGGCTGCCCGCTCTCTTTTCTTAGACCCCTGTTGTGCCTGCAATGTTACAGACAAACAGGCTCATTTTTAAAATTCCGCATGCGGAACAACATATTCCGTCCATCAGCGGTTTTGAGAACGTTCTTGTAACATTTTACGGCAGGCAAGGGTCAAAGTTACTAAAGACGTGGACGAGAACTCATAAGTTGCAATAGATGTCGCAAATCTGTCTTAGAATGAGACACGAATTCCCGCGGAACCGACTTTTCTTCCACGTCTCTAAAGCGAAGAACAAAATACAGAATAACTCAAGGAGAATTAGAATGAACAGCGATATATTAGTGCCTATTTTCCTCTTCGGAGGATTCGCGGCGGTACTCTGGAAATATTTCGACGGCCGCAATAAAGAACGGATGGCAATGATTGAAAAAGGAATGACACTGGCAGACTTTAAATCCGATACTCCGACTAAACTTTTTCACTCCGGCGTCCTTGGAAACTTAAAATGGGGTCTGTTGTTTATTTTTGTCGGGATAGGTTTGTTCGCAGGTAATGCCCTGCAGAATATCTGGCAATATCATGACGACGCCATCGCCTTTGCATGCGTAATGATTTTCGGCGGAGCATCCCTGGTGATCTATTATTTTATTGCAGCTAAAAAGCTCAAAGAAAAACCTCAGGAATAAAGGCAATCACAGGGGGGAGTATGCATCCCTGTGAATATAAAACGGAGGCACAGAAAGCCTACGTTTTATAGAGAACCTATTTCCGGAACGTTCTCATGAATACTCTCATAAGCTTGAAACCGGCACTTATTTTGCCGAAGACTGTCTTTTTGTACAGAAAAACCAGTGCGCTCGATAATCCTGTGTATACTTCTTTCGAATGCGGATGCCACCACATGTTCTTTTGCACGCCGGGAAGAATATCGTCCACAACGCATCGAGGCTGGGTCATTTCTTCAAGACCGATAAAGCCGTGCGTTCTGCCGATTCCGGATTCTTTCCATCCTCCCCATGGAGTTTCCGCAAGCCCGTGACTCATCAAGTGGTCGTTGATCATCACGGACCCCGCTTCCAATTTTGCGGCGATGGCATGTCCCTTGCGCCGGCTGCGCGTCCAGACCGAAGCAGTTAATCCAAGCTTTGATGCATTTGCCCGCGCAATCGCTTCGTCGATGCTGTCTGCCTTTTTTACAGCAAGCACGGGACCGAATATCTCCTCTGTCATGACCTTCATATCGTCGTTGACGTTTTCCAGAATTGTCGGCGGTATAAAAAGTCCTTTTCCTTTCGACTTCTTTGGAACTTCCGGATATGCCACCGCGCCTTTGCGAACCGCATCGCCGATTAATGCCAGTACTTTCTTGTATTGTTCTTTCGTCGTCATCGATCCGATATCGACATTGGAATCGACATCGATTCCCTGTTTCAGTCCGTCCATTTTGTTTTTCAAGAGAGAGACAAAATCATCGTACACGCCTTGTTCCACAAAAATTCGTTCGACCGCCGCACATGATTGTCCCGCATTGGACATTCCGGCCCAGAGCGCGCCGCTTGCTGCTCGATGAAGATTCGCATCTGCGCAAACGATCATGGCATCGTTGCCTCCGAGTTCCAGCGAGACCGGAACCAGCCGTTCCGCCGCTTTTGCCATGAGGACTTTACCGACTGCGACCGATCCAGTAAAGAACAATTTATTGATGCCCGATTCCAAAAAAGCATCGCCGGCAATTTTTCCCGGAAGATTGACTAAAGAAAATAATCCCGAAGGAAGACCTGCAGATTCTATGCATTCCGCAATCAGTTTACCGACTGCCAGAGTATGCGACGAAACTTTGAGCACAACACCGTTGCCTGCGATCAACGCCATAGCAATTTCATGGAATGGAATTGCAAATGGATAATTCCACGGACTGATGATACCTACAACGCCGACCGGCACACGATCCACATAGGACCTTTTATTGATCGTAAGGATGCTTCCGCCGTGGAGTTTTTTCCTTTTCAATATTTTACCCGCATGCGATACGTAATAGGTCAGCGCCATCGGCACGGTCAGAACTTCTGTACTGAGTGCATCCATTTTTGTCTTGCCGGTGTCTTTTGCTATTACTTCCGCAATTTGGTCGGCATGCTCTACGATATAATCGCGGATTTTCAATAAATGTTTTTTGCGTTCATGAAAGCTTACGGATGCCCATATTGCCTGTGCAATTTTTGCACGAACGACAGCATGCTCTAGTTCATCAACTGTCTGTTCCGGCGTTTTGCCGATCACTTCTCCCGTTGCGGGATTCGTGGAGATGGTTACTTTTCGCTTTGCCATTTTTTTATCCGTTCAATGTGCCCGCCTGCGTGACTGCCAACCCGCTGCGCATTTTGGCGTGTGTCAGCAGTCGGGCAGGTTTCTGTTCAACGTTTAATAGTTGTTTAGTTCCTCAGTTATCTGTTCACAGTTTACCATTCACCATTTACTGTTTTTCAGTCTTTCTTCCTTCCCATGTTTTCATGCTGCCGGTTACACCCATGATGATTAAAAATTTCTGGAACCACGAGTCGGGCATGAGCGCGCGAAAGCGGAGATTCATGTTTATTGTTTGCGGACGCTTGGGAGAATATTTTTCTTTCTTCAGTGCAGACTCCACAATTGCCTTGGCAATAACATCGTGATTTTTTACCGTCGGGACAATCCATCTGCCCGGTATGCCGAGTTTCGCACCCTCAAACATTCCCGTGGCAATATATCCGGGATGGATTGAAGCAAATTTTACTCCCTTCTTGCCGCGGCTCAACGCTTCAAAGCGCAGCGACTCGGTCAATCCCCAAACTCCCCATTTCGTCGCACAATAAACCGCAAGATTCGGAACGCCGATCGTTCCGGCCGCGGAAGAAATATTCACGATAAAGCCGCAGTCGCGATCGTACATTTCAGGCAATATTTCATACGTCGTAAACAGGAGTGCAGTCAAATTTACATCGACCGTTTTTTCCCAGTTCTTCAGCGGACGCTCCAAAAAGTCTCCGCCGGAAACATAACCCGCGTTGTTCACGAGAATATCAATGCGTCCCATTTCCTTACGTGCTGTCTTAACGAGTTTCCCGATAGTTACTTTATCGGTAACATCGCATGGATGAACAAATACTTTTCCGAGAGCGGATAATTCCTCCTTTGCTTTTTTAAGCGCAGGCCGATTGAGGTCCCATATCGTAACGACAGTTCCTTCCTGCAAGAGCCGTTTGCATGTTGCAAGGCCGATTCCCATTGCCCCGCCTGTGACGACAGCATTTTTTCCCTTCAGATCCATGAGTGCCTCCGGAATGTGATTGGATAAATAAAAAAGACTCTTCTTTGCCTCTTGTGATTAACACAAAATAAGACAATGAAAAGTCTTTTCAAAATAGAAACGAATTAAAATCGCTTCTTTTATGGGAATAGACCCTCGACGGACAGGTATCGCTCACCGGTATCGTAGCAGAAGGTAAGAATTCGCCCTCCTTTCGGCAATTCCGGGATTTTTTTGGCAACTGCCGCAAGCGCGGCACCGCTGGAAATTCCGATTAAAATGCCTTCTTCGCGTGCGCAGCGTAGGGTATACTCGAATGCCTCTTCTTTTGTAATTAGAATTGCCCCATCGAGAAGATCGGTATGAAGATTTTTAGGAATGAATCCTGCACCAAGTCCTTGCAGAGGATGCGGTCCGGGCTTGCCTCCGCTGATCACGGGCGAGGCGGCAGGTTCTACGGCAAAAACTTTCAATTTCGGGAATTTCTTTTTCAGAACTTCCGCACAGCCGGTGATATGCCCGCCGGTACCGACACCGGATATAAGCATATCGAATCCCTCAGGAAAATCCTGAAGAATTTCTTGTGCTGTTGTTTTGCGGTGAATTTCTATATTCGCTTCGTTTTCGAATTGCTGCGGAATCCATGCATGCGGCGTTTGAGATGCAAGTTCCTGAGCCCTTTCGATGGCTCCCTTCATCCCTTTTTCTCTCGGCGTCAATTCCAGATCCGCACCGTATGCTTTTAAAAGCCTGCGTCGTTCGAGGGTCATCGATTCCGGCATTACGATAATTAATTTGTATCCTTTGACGGCTGCTGCTATCGCCAGGCCGATTCCCGTGTTGCCGGAAGTCGGTTCGATGATTACACTCTCCTTTGTCAAAATTCCGCGCCTTTCTGCGTCCTCAACCATCGACAGGCCGATGCGGTCTTTGATGCTTCCTCCCGGATTGGCCCGTTCCAGTTTTATCCATACCTCCGTATTTCCGAACAGTCTTTGTATTCGGACATGCGGAGTATTACCGATGGTGCCGAGAATATTCGATGCTTTCATACAATCACCCTTTATTGTTGTTAAATGAAGAAATTAATTATTCCATCCCGCTCGTCCCTGTTTTGCACGATTGTTTTTTGTTCCTGATAGACAATAGAATACGGTGCGACAGAATGTGTAAGCCACACGTTGCCGCCGATAACGCTGTGGCGGCCGACGATCGTTTCCCCGCCGAGTATAACGGACTGCGCATAGATGACGACATTGTCTTCTATGGTCGGATGCCGTTTCGATTTTGCCATATCTTTTGCTACACTTAAGGCGCCGAGCGTTACACCCTGATAAATTTTTACATTTTCGCCGATGATGGTCGATTCGCCGATAACGATTCCCGTTCCGTGATCGATTGCAAACGAAAGACCGATCTGTGCTCCCGGATGAATGTCTATTCCGGTTTTCTCATGCGCATATTCGGTCAGAAGACGCGGGAAGATCGGCACATGCATCGAATAAAATTCATGCGCAAAGCGGTAAATGGCTATCGCCAAAAAACCGGGATATGCCAGAATGACCTCATCGACGCTTTCTGCAGCCGGGTCGCCGCTGGTGATTGCATCTCCATCCAGCCATAATTTTTTATAGATATCCGGCAAAACTGCAATAAATCGATTCGCGATTTCTTCGATGTTCGCGTTCACACCGTGTACGAGCGGCGTCAGAAGCTGCTTGAGATCGCGCTCCAGCAGGACAAGGCGCGATGAAATTTCTTCTGTTGTCGAATATCCCTCTTTTCGGAAATGCGGAAAAAGGATACCGAGAAGATTTTCGACAAAGAATTGCGTTTGACGCTTTAATTCGATGTCGACAAGGGGATGATCGTGCTGTTTCCGCAATTCCTGCGAAAAGCTTTCGAGGATCGGCTTCAGGTTGATTAATTTGTTATCCATAAAATTGGCCATTTTCCCATTCTCTTTCTATAACAATAGTTTGTTCAACAATGTTTCAGCATTTATTGAAAGAATAATTATTTATAAAAGTGGATGACGTGCCGGAACGTTGAGAGTCAACACGCAGCAGTACAACAGCAGCGCGTCCTCATTCCTTCTACCCGGGAAGGAAAACAACCTAAATATCTTAATTTCAAAATCATAGTAAAATCTACCATATCTGCCGGAAAATGTCAAGTCAGCTGGACAGATGGAGCCCATCTAAAAGATGGACTCCATCTTTTTATAGGGGAAGAGAGAATGATGGAGGTTAAATAATAAATAGACGGCGGAGCGACTAAGTAATTAAATAACTTTAAACATTGAACTATTTAACAAGTTCCACATAAATAATCGGGAAAATCAGAGGAAAGACAAATGGCGTCCAGTGTCCAGCGCCCTTATGATCGGTCATGATATTAATCCCGAATCCGGTTCCGAGTCCGACAAGTTCACTTGCAAGAATTTCCCAATAAGATATTTCAGGATTTTCATTTTTCGCAATTCTATAGATACCATAAGGATATCCAATTAAATAACCAGCGCTTGCACCATATACGAATGCACCCAAACCACTCCATGAATCGCCTTGTCCATAGATCTTGCCCGCAATAAAACCAAGCGAAAAAGAAACACCGGATCCTATGATGAAGCCGAGGCCAACCTCTTCCATACTTGCCATTGCAGGTGAAGAACTTCTTTTCACAAACTGCTCCTTGAAAACCACAGACCTTGTGCTGTCATTCACAGAGTCTGCAGAGGCAAGGAATCCATAGCTCATACGATGTTCGCTGGAAAAGGAAAAACGATAATAATTTTCTTGAGAATAAATTTTTGCATGCACACCCAAGAAAATTAGGATGAGTAAAGGTAACAGATTTTTCACTTTGCGATTTCCTATCGCTTGGACGAGGAAAATAAATTGTGTTGTTTATGAATCAGCGCGATGAAAAACTGAGAGAGTTATCGCGTATTGGAAAGATACTTCAAAAGATAAGAATTGTCAACGGAATGAAGTTGTAAACGGTGAATGGTGAATGGTAAACTGCAAACTGTAAACAGTGAACAGTGAACAGATAACTGAAGAACTAAACAACTATTAAACGTTGAACGGAAGAACCATGAAAAGCTATCTGCCGACGCCCGCCAAAATGCGCAGCGGGTTGGCAGTCATTCAGGCGGACGCCTCTACACATTTTATTACCATCCATTGCATCGCCGCGCATTTCTTTTTATCTTGATAATAATATGAAAGCAAAGCTTTTACTCGAAAACGGTACGGTCTTCACTGGAACATCGTTCGGTGCGCATGGCGAAACGACTGGTGAGGTGGTTTTTAATACCAGCATGACCGGATATCAGGAAATTCTTACCGATCCTTCGTATGCGGGACAGATTGTCACAATGACCTATCCGCTCATCGGCAATTACGGCGTTAATCCGGACGACATGGAATCCGTAAAACCGCAGGTTGCCGGTTTTGTTGTCAAGGAATACAGCGCCTTTCCGAGCAATTTTCGTTCAGTTGAAAGTCTTGGCAGCTGGCTGGAAAAAAATGGCATAATCGGAATTGAAGGTATCGATACACGGATGCTCACGAAAATATTGCGTTCTTCCGGTGCGATGCGCGGTATCATTTCTACGGAAGCGCTGAACGACGAGACGCTGCTCGCAAAAGTGCGAAAGTCCCCCGAAATGACCGGATGGGACCTGGCAAAGCAGGTCACAACAAAAGAAATTTACAAATGGAACAGCATCGATAAAACTCCGTTTGCATTGAAGACACAGAAAACTCCGAGCGAAAAACGATGGAATGTCGCCGTTTATGATTACGGCGTTAAGCACAATATATTACGCAGGCTGGCAGCATACGGATGCGATCTGACGGTCCTGCCGGCGAGCTACCCGGCGGAAAAACTTTTGGAGATGCAGCCGGATGGAATTTTTCTTTCCAACGGTCCCGGCGATCCGGCAGCGGTCACATACGGAATTGAAAACATTAAAAAACTTCTTGGGAAAAAACCGATTTTCGGAATTTGCCTCGGACATCAATTGCTTGCGCTTGCGCTTGGCGGGAGAACATATAAATTAAAATTCGGCCATCGCGGAGCGAACCATCCGGTCAAAAATCTTTTGACTGAAACTATCGAAATTACATCGCAAAATCACGGCTTTGCCGTGGATCCAGATTCGCTCGACAAAGGTACCGTTGAAGTGACGCATATAAACTTGAACGATCGCACGAACGAAGGCATCCGTCACAAATCGCTTCCGGTTTTCAGTGTACAATATCATCCCGAAGCTTCCCCGGGCCCTCACGACAGCGACTATTTATTTGCCCGGTTCATCGAAATGATGGAAAAAGCGACACACGAAGGGCGATCATTTCCTGCCTGAGGTGAAGAACAACTTCCGCTTTCATCTTCGATCTTAGCGGACATGCCGGCGGGCCGGCAGGATGTGCAAGTAATCGATTTTATGTATATTTATCGCAGCGAAGATATGCGGCAAAATATGTGAATCTTCAATTGTTTAGAAAACATGTCATCAGGAGTAGAGAAGCCATGATTGCAGAAACCACACAAAACGGTTCGGAATCCGAAAAACCGTTGAAACCGCAGGAGATTCAGAAACTCATTGATTTAAAAGCTCTGGAACAGCGACGCATTTCACTCTGGGGTCCCGTCGACGATGATTCCTCGAAAGAAATTGTAGGGAAATTATTGTATTTGGAATCGCTCAAACCGGGAGAAAAGATCACGTTCTTTATTAACAGTCCCGGCGGCATGGTTACATCCGGATTCGCTATTTTGGACACGATGAACTTGATTTCCTCGCCGGTCGCCACTGTCTGCATGGGCATCGCCGCATCGATGGGATCGCTTCTTTTATCTGCCGGTCAGAACGGGGAACGATATATTTTTCCGCTCGGCGAAGTAATGGTTCATCAGCCCAGTACCGGATTGCTGCAAGGCTATTCCGCAGACCTGGAAATTCATGCACGGCAAATTTTGAAAACAAAAAAAATTACAGCGGAAATTCTATCGAAGAATTGCAGTCAGCCTATAGATCGTGTCCTGAAAGATATCGAGAGAGATTTCTGGATGGATGCAAAAGAATCGATTGAATACGGAATTGTCGATAAGATTTATAAACTGTGAATAGAAAGTAATAAATGGTGAATGGTGAAATAATTAAACAACTTTCAACTGCAGCACTGCGAATTACGAATTTTCTTCTGCTCTTCGCTATTCAGCATTCACTCTTCACCATTTGCCGTTCTTCTGCTATTTCCTTCCGATGAGAATCTGCTTATCGTCTTCTTTTGTAAGCCTGTTCATGAATTCCCGGAATGCCTGATATTCCTCTACAGGAATAAATGTCTTCTTAAAAATGAGCCTTCTCTCCGCTTGAAGAACTGTTCCATCAAATGAAAGCGTTTCCTCATATTCTGCTGCACTGCACGAAAATTTTGCTTCCGGAACCAGTTCCATCGGTTTCATTCCAGCTGGAAACTCTATGCTTGCACGTTCTACGAGCGTATCCGAACCGAACCACACTCTGAGCGGGTATCTTCTTTTTTCTAATGCCGAAAGTGCCGACTGCCGGTATTCTCCTGCCCACGGCAGTTTCATCGCTTTGAGCGAACCGATCCCGGTTAGGTAATTCGGTACATCAAACGAATATTTCAGATCGAACGTCGGCTCAAGATTATCCAGATTTGCGAACGAGAGTGTTTTCAATTTCGCGTTGGCAAATTCTTCCGCTAAATAATTCGACAATTGTTTCTGCTGATCGGCTTCTCCTTTTTCGGCATACGGTGCACGCGATCCAGCCGTTAAAGCTCCCGTATAGTGAGAATCCTGATCGATGGAAATCGAATTATCTTCGCCGAGAACGGCATGATAGGTTCGCATGATATTGTTCGGGAGCCATTGTTTTGAATCCTGGAGGAAGGGTTCCATTTCGCCCGGTTTTATCAGCAGACAAAAAGCTCCATCATCTTCGCCCGGAGCGCTGCCGTACGGGTGGAACTGCGCCGTCAGGTCTGAATACTGAATCCCGTTTTCCGTCTGAATGCCGATGATACAATGGTCGAAACCGATCGAGGGCAATTCATTCGGATTCGATCCAATACTCCTAATTCGCGTCAAAACATGATAGGCCGGGATACCGACTTCCCTCAACATGGCAATACCGAGCGTGGCCACATCTTTGCAATCGCCGATCCGGTTCACAAGAACGTCGCGTGCTTTTTGCGGAATGATTCCGGACTGCCGGAATGGAACACTGCTATAATGGATACTTGTAACAATGAACTCGTATATCTTTCGAATCTTTTCCTGTGTCGTCCATTCTTTCTTTTCTTTGAATAAATCTGCGACCTGTTCTTGAATTTCAAACGAACTCTTTGTTCGTGTGGAGGCGAGATCCGCATACCAATCGACGACCGATTGCCACGACGGTATGGTCGAGATTGAAAGCAGCTTGCCTATCTGACTGAGCGGCGGCATTGCAGGTTCGGCAGCTAAAGCCGGCTCCTTGCTTGCACTCCATTCATACAGATCTCCCTCTTCAGTTTTTTGCACAACAGGATGGTCATCCATATTGAATGTCCGGTGGGAAAAAAATAAACCCGGAGGAACAAGAACGGAATACCGGATAAGCCTGACCGGCAAATGCCCGTTGAAGAGAATATTATCATTGAACATTGTAGTTATCATGTTGATCCCGCTCTGCCGGAGTCGCCATTTCATATACACAAAATCATCCGGCTCCAGAGTCTTAAACACGACATGTCCGTCGTCCACGTCGGCCTTTATTTCATAACCGTTCTTTTTAATAACCACCGCCTTCTCGACAATCAGGTCTTCGCTGCCGCTGTATTCGATGCCATATTCCTTCATCATATCGATGCCACGGCTGTTGAAGACGCGCACGAGCATCTCCCGTTCGTATTCGGTCGCTCCCTGCGCATATAGAACACGCCTGTTTTCGTCTAATAAAACGACCGCCGGATCGTTCGGATAACTCAATGAGGACGGCGCCGTCCTCATGATTTCTTTGATGTCCTCTTGAGGAAAATTCTTGAAGACATTCCCCTTGCCTTCGCATTCCCGCATTAAATCGCGGGCGTGAAAATTTCCCGGATCGCAAAGCAATGCGCGCCGGCATGAAGAATCGGCGGATTCTTTTAAATTCTGCGCGAATTGAATTTCCGCCTGCTTTGCCCATAACGAAGAACTCGTCGGACACAATGCCAGTGCATCCTCAACCGAACGAGTTGCTTTTTTAAAATCGCGCATATCGAGATAAACCGAAGCCATCTCGAGACGGTAATTCGCATCGGACGGTTCTAATTGAAGAAGCTTGAGAAAAGCTTCTTCCCATTTAGCTTTCTTCGATGCCTGCAGAGAAAGCTGTGCAAGATCTTTCAATGCTTCCTTCGAATACACACGCTTTAAAAATTTTTCGATGACGGCGATGGCGCTGTCAGCTTCACGCGTTCTCTGGAGCGTAAGCAAGGCATTGAGCCGCACGAATGTCCAGTTATTCGGATAACGCGCACTTGCCGTGCTTACGACATCAGAAAGCTTTTCAACCTGTTGTTTTTTTGAATACAACTCTAATTTTTCGTTCAGCGCCAGTTCGGAATTCGGCATGAACGAATCCAGATCGTTGATTCCTTTTTCAGCTTCGTCGTAGTCTTCGTTCTGCATGGCGCGTGCGATGCGATACTCAAGAGCATTCGGAATCTTTGCATCCAGCGTCAGCAGCTTTTCATACATTTTCGTTATTTCATCCGATTTTTGCCCGCGGCTGTACGCCTCGATCTGGCGGAGCAGAATGATGCCACACGTCGGCAGTTTTTGAAGCGCCTTGCGCAAGAGCAGTTCGGCAGGAATCGCCTTATCATTGTGAAGATAACTATCCGCAAGAAGCAGATAATTTTCCATATCGCTGGGACGTTCTTCGATCATCCGCCGGAAATATTTTTCCGCAAACAGTTCCTGCTGTTCATTCACGGCAGCGGGATGGTGCGGATACGAATGTTCGTCGACCGATGCCCGGAGGCCGGGGAGCGGTTTTCCGAGCGTATCGAGAATACGAACCATAAAATTGCAGCGTGAGATTTCCGAATAGCCGACTTTAAGAAGAACCCTGTTCCATCCCTGCTGAAGCTCTGTGTTCGTACAGTATGTATCAAGATCGTTATTATATTCTTCCGCATTCTGCAGGACAAGATTATCGTTCAGGAACGCTTTCAGCGATCCGGATGTGCCGATGCAAAACCGTACAGTCTGCCGGGCCGGACTGTAGACAAAGCAATTGGCATAAAAAACCGAAAATTGATTTGCAAAATAATGCGTCAGGTCGACCCAATGATCGCGCCTCGACCATTTTTGGGGAAACCATGAAACAGGGATGCCGTTTTTACCGCTGTAAACTGCATGCGTATCGAACGTATCCTCAGTTGCAAACACTCTCTCGTAACCGGACGCGGAAATATTTTCGAAGGGACCGGTCAATTTCCATTGATCGATGGCGTTTTGTGCGTCGTAATATTTTTTTGAAAGGGGAATATCGTTCAACGATTCGGCATAATCTCCCAGCGCTGCATTCGACATTGCTCTGAGAGATGAATTTGTCGAGGGTGCGCCTGCGAGCCGTTTATAAAGATCGATAACGTCTTTGCGATCTGAAAAGTTCTGACTTCGGTACAAGAGAATTTCCCATGCCGCAAATACATACGGATCCGGATTTTTCGCGAGCGGCAGCGCGAGCAGCAACTGATGTGTGGCAGCTTCATATTTTTGCTGCATCGAATACAAATAAAAGAGGCCGACAGGCGGCCGGAGAGAATGCCCGTCTGCTTTTTCCGCTGCAAGAAAATATCGTTCTACAGCAGCCTGATCGTCGCGATTCCACGCCTGCCAGGCGGAATCGACTAGCGCATCAACCGATTGCGCAAATCCGGAACCGGAAAAAAGAGTGAAAAAAAGAAAAGAGCTAAAAAGACGTCGTGTGTTCATTCCATCGTTCCTTCCGGACTAAGAGACCGTTGTTGTGTTTTCCTGCTTTAATCAAGCAAAAAAACAATTGATCGGCAAGCAGGATGAAGAATTGTTTCCGCATTTTCATTTAGACGCATGGAGGACTCAAAGAGTGTCATACGCCCCTTTTTTAATAAAAGTATTTGCCCTTCCTATGAAACCCGGTTCGGGAAACACGGGAATTAAGAAGGATTGCAAAAGTCTGAACGACGGCGATCTTTATAAATTACTTTGGTCCAGCACCGCCGGCAAAAGCCTCGTCAACTCTCTCAGAGGGATATCTTATTTTGATTGATACATTCGAGAGCCTTCTCGACGGCCGTCAGTACCTGCCTGCTGCGTCTCCGGAGAAAGCTCTTCTGTAAAATCGAACTGCATTGCAGGAATACCGATTGCGAATGCCCTGCACGGCACTCTGCCGTAGAGATCGCTGCAGAGCGCCAGAAGAATTTCAGGAGAGACAATATGCGTGTGCATCCGAGGAACCGCCTCTGCCGCAAGGGTCCGGACCGTGAGTTCCGTGATCCCGGCATGCGCATCGAGAAAAACGACCGTATCGGCCCGGGAAAGATTCTCCGCCAATTCGGGCGTCAACTGATGGATGCATAGACATTCAACTCCCGCTGCACGCCTGGCGATGAACTCCGCCGCCCTGACTCCTGCTGCATCATCGCCGCGGAGCGTATTGCCGTAGCCTATCACCAGCGTGGAATTCATCGCCTCACGACATCGAGTACCTCGCCGCCGGAGCCGGTCAATTCGATTTCCAGCGGCATCTGTCCTAGCGCATGAGTCGAGCACGAGAGACACGGATCATAGCAGCGAATTCCGGCTTCTACTCGGTTGAGAATACCTTCGGCAATTTTTCCTTTTTTCCCGTCGATAAAATGCGTTGCAATTTGCTGGACAGTGCGGTTCATCGCCAGATTATTCTGTGCGGTTGCGATAATGAGATTCGCTTTTTGAATAACCCCGTCTTTATTCACGCAATAATGATGGAACAAAATTCCGCGCGGTGCTTCCGAACAACCGATGCCTTCCGTGCGATTAATGGACGCCAGCGAACGAATATTCGTGCCGATGGTCGCCGCATCGTTGAGAAGCTGTTCGATCCGTTCCACAGCAAAAAGCATTTCAATGCATCGTGCATAATGATAATAAAAAGAATTGTTTACACATCCGCTGCTTCCGCCCAGCGCTTTGAATTCCCTGCGTTCCGCTTCTGCCAAAGGCGTTCCGATAAAATCGCAAATATTGACGCGTGCCAGCGGACCGACGCGGTACATTCCGTCCGGATAATCCATCGGCTTGTAATACGGAAATTTGAGATACGACCACGGCTCGACTGCTTCACCGAAATAGTCGAAATATTTTTTCGGCGGCAGCTTGTCGGCAATAACATTGCCGTCGCCGTCCATGATGCGGATTAATCCGTCATAGTGTTCAATACCGCCGTCAGGCGTTACGAGTCCGACAAACAACGAACGGAAGTTGCCGAAGGCGGGAATTTCCTTTACAAACTTTTTATGAATCTGCTTGATGGTCTTGAGCGCGATGGCAACGGTCTCTTTCGCTTCCGGGATCCATCCTTTGATATAATCCTTCTTCGCCGGGTCGAGCGGTTCGCGCACACCGCCGGGAACCGTCCATGGCGTATGAATTTTTCTTCCTCCCAGAATTTCAATTATTTCCTGTCCGAATTTCCGGAGCCGGATGCCGCGGCGGGCAAGTTCCTTGTCGGCAGCAATCAGCCCGAACACATTGCGCGATGCCGGGTCGGAATCGAATCCGAGAAGAAAATCGGGAGATGAAAGATGAAAGAAACTCAGTGCGTGCGACTGCAGGAGCTGTGCAAGCGTGAGCAGCCGGCGCAGACGTTCGGCAGTTTCGGGAATATCGACGGCAAGAATATCGTCGCCGGCTTTTGCCGACGTTATAAGATGGCTTGCCGGGCAGATTCCGCAGATACGCGACGTAATGCCGGGCATTTCCCAGAGCAGACGTCCTTCCGTGAATTTTTCAAAACCGCGAAATTCATTCACATGAAAACGCGTATTGACGACGTCGCCTCTTTCGTCCAATTGAATCGTAATTTTTGCATGACCTTCAATGCGGGTCACCGGTGAAATTGTAATTGTCTTCGACATAATCTTTTCGTTTTCCGTTCCAATACTTTCAATGAATAAATACCCGGGAAACTGAAGATCTCCTCCCGGACACGTGATCGATAAAACCGGCGCCGATCAACCGTAGCGCAAATACGCCGGAGAAAGCACCGGCATTTGACCCTGCAGCAGCGCACTGACGGTCGACCATATTTGTTCCGCTGTCGGGGGGCAGCCGTGAAGCCATGCATCCACTTTTATCACTTCATGCAGCGGGCGTGCATTCTTCAGTAATTTTGCAATCGTCACATAATCGTCCGGAACACGCGGGTTCTTATCCGCCAGTTCGATATATGCACGGTGCGAGATGTCTTCGGTCGTAAATTTATTGCGCATCGCCGTTACATTACCGGTTGTCGCGCAATCGCCGAAGGCAATGATGAATTTCGTGTTCTTCCGGATGATATGCGCCATTTCTTCGTTTTCCGAATTCGTTATGGCGCCTTCAACAAGCGCGACATCGACATTCGCAGGAAATTCTTTAATATCGGCTATTGGAGAATAGACCAGATCCATTTTCTCCGCCAAATCGATGAGACGTTCATCGAGATCAAGAAACGACATGTGACAGCCCGAACATCCTCCAAGCCATGCAGTTGCTACTCTGGGTTTCATAAGTAATTGTCTTCTTTCATTTTACATTTTAATGAGGGATTGCTATCCGCTGAATTCCGGCGGACGCCGCCGCCTGTTATTCATCTTCTTCTATATCGCTCGTAATCCATTCTCGTTTGGTCCGCGCATTCACGATAAACTTCACGAAGCTGCGCTCTTTTCGCAATTCACCAACCGTTTGTCCTTTTTCCAGCAAGGCGCCGACCGGACAGACACGGACACATTTGCCGCAGGAAGTGCAAAGCTGGGAATCGCCCCATGGCTGGTTCATATCTGAAATGATTTCGCAGTTAATGCCGCGCCCGGCAATATCCCATACGTGTGCTCCTTCGACTTCATGACAGACACGTACGCATCGTGTGCACAGGACGCAGCGATTGCGGTCTATAACGAATTCCTTATGCGTAGCATCGAGAGATTTAGCCGGAAATAAATATGGAAAGCGAACGTGATCGAGTCCGACTTCGTACGCAAGATCCTGCAACTCGCAGTGTCCGTTCACCACGCATACGGCGCATTGATGGTTGCCTTCCGAAGCCAGAAGCTCGACGATCATTCTGCGGTATTTTTTCAAACGATCAGTTTTGGTCCGCACGATCATTCCTTCAGCCGGTTTCGTCGTGCAGGCTGGAAAAAGTTTCGGCGATCCTTCGATCTCGACCATACACAAACGGCATGCCCCGAAGGGCGAGAGGCCTTCGAGATAACAGAGCGTCGGAATGTGAATATCGTTCGCGTGCGCGACATTGAGAACCGTATCCCCTTCGTGCGCGCTGTATTGAATATCATCTATTGTAAATGTTATAACTGCCATAGTTTCATTCTACCTTTGCTTTTACTGTGCGTCCGTTTGCGTCATCGGCAACAAATTCTGTAGCCCGTTTCAGTTTTGAAGTATATTCATCGCGGAAAAAGCGAATTGTGGAAAGCACGGGATTCGGTGCAGATTGACCCAGACCGCAGAGACTTGTCTCCTTTACCATTACACAGAGTTCCTGCAGAAGGACAAAATCCTCTTCCGTTGCTTCATTCCGGACGACTTTATCGAGCATCATATAAATATGCTTTGTTCCGACGCGGCATGGAATGCATTTGCCGCACGATTCATCCATGCAGAATTCCATAAAAAACTTTGCCACGTCAACCATATCGGACGTACTGTCCATGACGATCATACCGCCGCTGCCCATAATCGAACCGACGGTCTGCAGCGATTCATAATCCACGGGAATGTCTAAGTGTTCCTTTGGGATACAGCCGCCGGAAGGACCGCCTGTTTGCGCGGCTTTGAATTCCGAACCGTCGGGAGTACCGCCGCCGATATCGAAAATAACTTTGCGCAGGGGAATACCCATCGGAACTTCGATCAATCCGGTTCGATTGATTTTTCCGGCAAGGGCAAATACTTTTGTGCCGGGACTCTTTTGTGTACCGATGGCGGCAAACCATGCCGAGCCGTTGCGTACGATAGGAGCGATGTTCGCATACGTTTCAACATTATTGATCACTGTGGGTTTGTCCCATAATCCTTTTTCCGAAGGATACGGCGGACGCGGTTTCGGTCTCCCCCGGCGTCCCATAACGGAACGGAGCAGCGCTGTTTCCTCGCCGCAGACAAACGCGCCGGCGCCGATGCGGATATCGATATGAAAACTAAACTGCGATTCAAAAATTCTGTTTCCGAGCAGCCCGAGCCTTTCAGCCTGTTTGATGGCAAGCTTCAGACGCTCAATGGCAAGCGGGTATTCGGCCCGGACATAGACATAGCCTTGATTTGCACCGACGGCATAGCCGGCCATGGCCATTCCCTCAAGCACCCGATGCGGATCTCCCTCCAGAACGCTGCGGTCCATAAATGCGCCGGGGTCTCCCTCATCGGCATTGCAGACGACATATTTTTGTTCCGAAACACTTTTACGCACGATATCCCATTTCAATCCTGTCGGATATCCTGCCCCGCCGCGGCCGCGCAAACCGGCCTTGCGAATTTCACCGATCAATTCTTCGGGCTTCATTTCGGTCACAGCCTTCGCAAGCGCCTCATATCCGCGGGATGCGATATACTCCTCAATGCTCTCGGCATTAATCTTGCCCATATTCTCGAGTACGATTTTCTTTTGCGATGAAAAAAACGGGCCGTCTAAATCGATTTGATGCTCTTCTATTTTTTTACCATCGACAATATGTTCTTCGACAATGCGGCGCGCAGCCTTTGCATCGACATGCTGGTAGAGCGTGGTATCGGCGCTTTGAACGAGCACCAGAGGACCCTCGCCGCAAAGTCCAAGGCATCCTGTGCCGACGAGCTCGCATGTTTTTCCGAGTCCCTTTTCTTCAATCGCTTTTTTCAGTTCCGCCTTTACGCTCTCGCACCCACCCGAAAGGCATCCGGCGGAAGAACAGTATAAAATACGGTTGGCATATAGCTTCTGGCGGCTTCGCTCGTTTTCCGCCGATTCACGGAGTTCGTCGATCGTCATGCTGCAACCTCCTTCTTCTGTTCTTTCCAGAGACGAATGCGCCGAACGGCTTCATCCGGAGTCAATTTAGGTGCTACAACGTCATCCAGTACGCCGACAGGAGCCAGTCCGCAGGAACCGACGCAGCGTGCGGTTATCAGCGATACGCTTCCATCTTTTGTCGTCTCGCCGAATTTGCAGGCGCATTCATGTTCCACAGCTTTTTGAATTTCGTTTGCGCCTTTTACGTAGCAGGCCGTTCCGCTGCAGACAACGAAGGTATGTTCGCCCTGTGGTTTCAAACGGAAAAAATGATAAAATGTCGCGACGCCGTACACACGGCTGGGGGGCAATTTCAACGCATTGGCAATATACATGAGCAAATCGTTTTCCAGATATCCGAAAATACCCTGTGCAACGTGAAGAATTTCAATAAGCGAGTATCCGCTCGCCTGATGTTTGGTAATTGCACGATCGAGCAGCTTAAAGCGATTATCGCCGCTCGGATGTGCGGTCTTTTTTCCATCTTGTTGAACCATAACGATCTATCTCTTCATATTAGTGTAAGGAAAAAAATGAACAAGTGCGATTCACAGCATTGTATATATGCCCGGGAGAACAATTTATGATTCTCTTGCGCGAATTTTTAACCATTCACACCAAGCAGCAATGCCTTGATTCGCGGTGCACGATGTTTCAAAGACAGTCAATGCCGGATTGATACGCAGAGCATTGGCTTTCAATTCGGTGAGATTGCAGGAGAGATACGGCAGAAGGTCTATCTTGTTAAGAATAAGAACGGAAGCATTACGAAACATTGCCGGATACTTGAGAGGTTTATCGTCTCCTTCCGTCGTACTGGCAACGACGACCTTGCAATGTTCTCCAAGATCGTAATTTGCCGGACAAACCAGATTGCCGACATTTTCAATAATCAGCAATTGAATGCTTTGCAGATCGATGTTCTTCATTGCATCCCGCACAAGCTTCGCGTCGAGATGACAACCGCCGTTCGTTACTATTTGCACAACCGGCACATTATATTTTGCAACACGCTGTGCATCAATATCCGTTTGTACGTCTCCCTCAATAACTGCTATTCGAAGGAAACCTTTTAATTCTTCCAAAGTTCGCTCGAGGATGCTTGTTTTTCCCGCTCCGGGCGAACTAACCATATTGATGACGAACACCTGATGTTTCTTAAACACCTGCCGGTTCTGCGCGGCAAGCTCTTCGTTTTTTTGGAGAACCTTTCGCTCAACAGTAATTACACTCACGTTACTACCTGTACCGCTTCTAAAATCTCAATTTCCGTCATTTCGAGTTCGGCGCCGGACAGTACCTTTGCGTCCGGGCTTCCGCAGGAATCACAGACGATGATTCCCGTTTCGTTTTCCGATACAACACCGCATATTGAACATTCAATCCGAAAAGGAACATGTTCAATTTCCAACCGGGCCTTCATGAGCGGCGTATCTGCAGTTATGGCATGAAAAGAAAATTCAAGAGAATCCGCCACAACACCGGCGACTGCGCCGACTTTCAACCGGATCGCAGCTACATTTTTTACATTTACAGGGTCAACATACTGCTGGACAATCTCTACAATATGTTGTGCAATGGATAATTCGTGCATCGCGGTTCTATTTCTAAGCACCATAAATGCAGCAAAAAGTGTACCTGCAATTTTATAATGCTTTCATGTTAAAAAATACGAATTTCTTGCCAGATATGCAAAGAAAGATCTTTTCAATCCTTCATTCTTGGAATTCTGCTCCCGGCATCACCCTCCCGAAATATATATTTATGGAAACATTCCCTTCCGAACGACGTTTTAATAGAAAGAGAGATAATCAATTGCCTTCATTTTTACGAAAGGATTTTTAATGCAGAAACACTTTTTTTTCTCGCTCATAGTATTCTTCACTGCCGCATTTCTTTCCGTGACAACAGCCCGCGCACAAATGCGCCGTCCGTCGCCGGAAGTTCAGGCTAAGACGCTTCAAGACAGTCTTCAACTTTCGGGCGATCAAACAACAAAAATCACCGCCATTTTGGTAGATGCACAAAAGGACCAGCAGGATGCAATGTCTGCAAATCAAGGAGACCGGCAGGCCATACATTCAGCGATGATGGAGATAATGAAAAATACGGATTCAAAAATTACAGCGCTTCTTACGCCCGAGCAGGCTCAGAAATATGAAGCAATGCAAAAGAGCCGCAGAGACCGTATGATGCGGCAGCGCCCGGCAAAACCGGACAGCACAAAATAATTACAGGTAACAACAGCATAAAGAGGATACAAAAGGCGCTTTTCGAGGCGCCTTTTTTTAATATTCTTTCCGGTGTGCATAGAAATTCATCATCAGTCCTCCCATCATCATCGCTGCAACGAGCGATGAGCCCCCGTAACTGAGAAACGGCAGCGGTATTCCGATGACCGGCATCAGTCCCATCGACATTCCGACATTTTCACAAATGTGGATAGTGAAAATTCCCAGCACTCCGATCATTGCAAGGCTTCCGAATCGATTTCGCATCATGCCCGCGACGTGAAGCCCGTGAATAAGGAGCGAGAGATACAATGCAATAACGATCGACGATCCAAGAAAACCGAATTCTTCTCCAGGGACGCAAAAAATAAAATCCGTCCACTGCTCGGGAATGTAATTCAATTGTGTCTGCGTGCCATGCAAATACCCTTTTCCAAAAATGCCGCCGGAGCCGATAGCAATTTTCGATTGCACCACATTATACCCGGCACCGAGCAAATCTGCCTCAGGATTTAAGAATGTTGAAATGCGCTTTTGCTGATACATCGGCATGTGGTCATACACAAGCTGCACGGAAAGGCCTATGATGATTGCGAGACCAAAGACGATGGCAATGGCAAAATAATTTTTTCGGAATTTGAATAAAAGTATGCCTCCTGCTGCAATTGCAAGAAGAAACGATATGGTTCCGAGAAGCGCTCCTGCGGCAATCATAATCGGTACCATAATTGCGATGAGGACAAAATTCGATGCCCCTGCCCAAAATAGCAGCGGCAGCATTGTTCCGAAGAACACGAGCATCGTTCCAAGATCCGGCTGCGCGAGGACAAGAATCATCGGAACAGTAAAAATAGCGACAGCTATGATAAGATGCTTGCTGTTCGCAAGGGAAATATTCGGCTTCGAAAGGTATGCCGCAAAAGCGAGTACCGTTGTAACCTTGGCAATTTCCGACGGCTGACCGCCGATGCCGCCGACACCGAACCAGCTCTTTGAGCCTTTTATCCGGCTACCGACGACAAGCACAATAACCAGCACGACCAGTACGATCAGATAAAAAGCGAAGGCAAGCCGCTGAATAGTCCGAATGGGAAGAACAGCTATCGTAAGCATCAAAATCAATCCGAAAATTGCCCACAGGACCTGCTTGTGAAAACTGTACGCATTGTTGATATCGAATGTAGCGCTGTAAATTGATGAAAGTCCGATCATCAAGAGAACGATGCAAATGGCAAGAGTCTTATAATCGAAATATTCTTTGAAGTACGAATTCATAGATTATCAACGCGATGCCGTCGCTTTTTGTTTCGAGTCCTGTTCTGCTGCGAGTGTTTCCGGCACCGCCGGTGTCATACTCGTCAGATAACGCTTCATAATCTTGCCGGCAATCGGCGCCGCTACCGCCGCACCGAATCCGGCATTTTCGACCAGAACTGCAATTGCAATTTTCGGATTGTCAAAAGGTGCAAAACCTATGTACCATGAATGGTCTTTGCCGTGCGGGTTTTCTGCCGTTCCTGTTTTTCCTGCAGACTCGATCCCCTGAATCTTCGCTGAAACACCGGTTCCGCCTTCTTCCACGACTCGGCGCATCCCTTCGCGTATGAGCGCCATCACTTGAGGATTCAAGCCGACAGAGCTCGTTTTATGATCGATGACATCGATATGGTTTGTCCTTTTATTCCGGATAGCATTCACGGCATGCGGCTGATGCAAAGTGCCTCCGTTGGCAAACGCAGCCGTGTATCGGGCCATTTGCAGAGGAGAGACTCCGATCTCCCCCTGGCCGATACCGAGGCTGACGACATTCCCTTGTGTCCATCTTCCTTTGCCGTACACGCGATCGTAATACTGCGTCGTAGGAATAAGACCGCCGACTTCTTCGCCGATATCTATGCCGGTTCGCTGGCCGAAACCGAATCGTTCGCTGTATTCGGCAAGTTTATCGAGCCCGACTTTAAGAATCAGCTGATAGAAAAAAACGTCGCACGAATGCTGAATCGCTGCTACGACATTTACTTTGCCGTGAACTTCCACATCTTTGAACAAACGATTACCGAATCGGAAACCGCCGGTGCAAGTGTAGTGGAAATTTTCATCGATAATGCCTTCCTGAAGCGCTGCCGCTGCAATGAGCATTTTAAAAGTTGAACCGGGAGGATAACGGGTCATCGTCGCTCTATTGAACAACGGTTTATCCGGGTCGTTGTTCAGCTTGTTCCATTGATCGGCGGGTGTAACACCGCTAAAGATCGAGAGGTCAAAATCCGGTTTGCTGACCATGGCAAGAATCCCGCCGTCATTCGGATCGATCGCAACAAGCGCGCCCGGGCGTGCAGTCATGAGCGATTCGGCATACGCCTGCAATCCCATATCAACCGTAAGAAGCAGATCGAACCCGTCTTTGGATGGAATATCACGCGCGCCCCTCTCCAGCGGACCGAGCGTTTGTCCTTTCGAATTGACGGAAATAAATTCAAATCCTTTTTCGCCGCGAAGAAACGACTCATAGCTTGCCTCAAGTCCCATCGAGCCGATCAGATCTCCCTGTTGATACGTGGTGCCGTACTTTGCCATCTGGGCATCCGTGATTTCTTTGCAGTACCCCAGCAAATGAGAAGCATGTACATCGGACATATACAGCCGTTTCGATTCAATATCGTAACTGATGCCTGGCAGCAAATATAAATTTTCTTCAACCGCAGAGAGCACCGGGAAATCGACATCACGCTTAACGCGAACCGGCAAAAAACGCGAATATGTCTTCCCCCGTGCGATCCGTTCCATGAGCGTCGGTTTTTCCATATTCAGAATCGAGCACAGGAACATGCTGTTAGCCGTATCAAATGAAGCCGGCAGAACGGTCACGGAATATGCCGGTCCGACATCGACGATAAGTTTTCCGTTTCGATCGTATATATATCCCCTGACAGGCTCATCGAGAATAGTACGAACGCTGTTCTCATCCGATTTTTTCCCAAATTCTTCATGATATAAAAGCTGGAGCTGGTAGAGACGGAGAAAGAGAATGCCGAAAAGAACAAAGATGATGGTACGCAGAACTTCCTGCCGGTGCGGAGATCTGATATCACTGTTATCGATTATTGTACCCACGATGTTCGATACTTCCGCGAAAAAATAAACATTGGCAGAATGCAGAATAAACTCGTATAAATCGTTGCAGCTACACTGCTTTTAAAGGTCAGGAAGAGAACAGATCCTTCCGACCCCTGAAATAAAATGGCGAATAAAATAAGATCGTGAATGAATGAAGTAACGGCCGCGATCATGATGTACCGATATGATCCAAGTGTCTGTTCGATCATGTTGTCGTTGAAAAAATATCCTGCACAAAATGCAGCGATAGTTTTTGCCAGCGCTGCCAATCCGAAAAAGCGGGTGGCAATGATATCCTGCAGCAAACCCACAAGAAAACCGCTGATGGTCGCTTCAATCTGTCCGCGGCGCACTGCGACAAAAACCAGCCAGAGAATCAGAATATCCGGCATGTATCCGTCGACAGCAAAAAAAGGGATAAAAACCGTCTGCACGAGCAAAAGAACCAGGGCAACAGCGGCTGACCAAATATAATGTGTTCGGTTGCTCATGGAGTATTCACTGACTCAATGTTCCTATTCTATTTACCATACCTCTGAACAGCGGCATCTTCCAGAGTACGACGTTCGGCGTTTTGAGCAAAATGCAGAATAAAAACTTCTTCCAGCTTCACAAAATCGATTCCCGGTTCCAGAACGATAGTTTTAAACAGCGAACTGGGCTGATCCTGCACGGAGCTGACCGTGCCGACACGAATATCCGGCGGATATAAATTGCTGTAGCCTGATGTCATCACAATATCGCCGGGTCTTACATCACGGGTCTTCACGACATTTTTAAGCAGCAGTGCGCTGCCGTCCCAGGCCGCGATGCCGTCGACGCGGCTCCGCTGCACTTTGCAGCTGACTCGAAAATCTGTGTTCAGGAGCATATTGGCAATGCAATAATTCTGCCCCACCATGGTGACGATTCCAACCAATCCTCCGTCGCCGATAACGCACATTTGCTCTTTAATACCGTCCTTCGATCCGACATTAAGTGTAATTGTATTCCGGAGCATCGTGAGATTTTTAGCAACCACTTTCGCCGCAGTGAGAGGATATGCCGATTGTTCTTTTATTTTAAGAAGTTCGTGAAGTCTAAAATTTTCAAGTTTCGATTCCCGCAGACGCTGGGCTTCGTCTGCCAGGTCAATGTTGGTCTTGCGAAGCATATCGTTTTCCGCCTGGAGACCGAAATATTCGGGTATAACATTGAGTCCCTGCTGCACAATACCGAATACGATTGCGGATACAGAACGAATGCGTTTGACCTGAACCGAATCATTGAGGGCAATAAAAAACAGAGAAAGAACGATGAGACAGGCAAAAATTACATATTCTTTATATTTATACAGCGTGTCGTACAGACGTTCAAACATGATCGTTACGGTGCGGATACCGGATGAACAATGGATGTGTTCTCAGGATTTACCTTTTCACCGGCATCTCAGTCCTGCGGGGACATCGATCCCGTGTCCGGCCTGCCGCTCTTAATACCGTCTTCCTTTTAGCAAAACCGTATGATACTTTTCAAGATTCTCCAGCACTTTACCGGTACCGCGGACAACGGCAAGCAGCGGTTCTTCCGCAACATGTACCGGAAGATTCGTTTCCAGCCGGAGGCGTTCGTCCAAACCCTTCAGCAAAGCGCCGCCGCCTGTGAGCATGATGCCGCGATCGAGAATATCGGCGGAAAGTTCGGGAGGAGTCCGTTCGAGCGTCACTTTAACGCCTTCGACAATTTGGGAAATCGGCTCATTCAACGCTTCGCGAATCTCGACGGAACTGACTTCCGTCGTCTTCGGTACGCCGTTGACAAGATCGCGGCCTTTAACTTGAATCGTAATTTCTTCTTTCAGCGGCATCGCAGAACCGACTTCGCACTTGATCGCTTCCGCTGTCCGTTCGCCGATGAGAATATTGTGATTGCGTTTGAAAAATTGGATAATGGCGCTGTTCATTTCATCCCCCGCAACCCGGCGGGATTCCTCATTGACGATACCGGACAGGGCAATGACTGCAATTTCCGTCGTCCCGCCGCCGATGTCGACAACCATATTGCCCACCGGCGCATCAACATCGAGTCCGACGCCTATTGCCGCAGCCATCGGTTCCGCCAGAAGGTGTACTTCTTTTGCTCCGGCATGTTCGGCGGAATCTCGCACAGCGCGTTTTTCTACTTCCGTAATGCCGCTCGGCACTGAAACGATGATCCGCCTGCTCGGCACCCAGCCTGCGCTGATTTTGCGTATAAATTCCCGAAGCATTCCTTCGGCAATTTCGAAGTCGGCTATGACCCCATCTCGCATCGGACGTATGGTCCGGATGTCTTTGTGGGTTCGTCCGAGCATCTCACGCGCTTCATTGCCGATAGCAATAATGCGCTTGGTGTTGCGGTCGAAGGCAACGATGGAAGGTTCGTTCAGGATGATGCCTTTGCCCTTCATCCAGATAACGGTATTGGCGGTACCAAGATCGATCGCAAGATCCGCCGAGAGAATTGAAAATATGCCCATTTTGTCTTTTTAGTGGATGATTATTTTTTCGATTAATGTCGAAAATGTCTGACGCCGGTGAACACCATTGCAATATTATGTTCATCGGCGGCTTTGATAACTTCATTGTCTCGGATCGAACCGCCCGGTTCGATAACGGCTGTGGCGCCGACTTTGACCGCTTCTAAAAGACCGTCGGCAAAAGGGAAAAACGCATCCGAGGCAACTGCGCAGCCGTGCAAATCCAGACCTGCATCACGGGCTTTCAGGGCTGCAATTTTCGAAGAATCGACGCGCGACATCTGGCCCGCTCCGATTCCCAGCGTCCGGTCGGACGTCGTGTACACGATCGCATTCGACTTTACATGTTTTGCAACACGCCATGCAAATAAAAGCGCCTGCAGTTCTTCATCGGTCGGCTTGCGTTTTGTGACGACTTTCAAATCATTGGGGTGGATCCGATGCTGATCGGGGTCCTGTACCAGCACCCCGCCGATAACCTTCCGTATATCGAGTTCGCGCACAGTGCGTATATTCGACGTCAGGCGCATGAGGCGTCTGTCTTTCTTTTTTGTCAGCAGCTCAAGAACACCCGGTTCATATTCCGGTGCAATAATCACCTCGGTAAAAATTTCATTGATCGCTTCCGCTGTCGCTCTATCGAGAGGTCGATTTACGCATACGATTCCGCCATAGGCGGATGCTTTGTCGGTTGAAAAAGCTTTGGAGTACGCCTCCGCGAGCGAACTGCCGGAGGCAACGCCGCAGGGATTGTTATGCTTGACGATGGCGGCAGTCGGTTCCGCAAATTCCGCGCACAGAATCACCGCCGCATTAATATCGAGAATATTATTGAACGAAAGTTCTTTGCCGTGAAGCTTTTGAATATGTTTACCGAAGCTGCCGTAGAGCGCCGCACTCTGGTGCGGGTTTTCCCCGTAGCGGAGCGGCTGTTCTTTCGCCATCGAAAATGTTATTGAATCCGGCAGCTCACTCTGTCCGGTCATTTCGTTCAGATACGAAGAGATAGCAGCATCATAATGTGCGGTATGCTGGAATGCCCGGCACGCAAGCTGAAAACGGGTCTGGGCCGTCACGGCGCCGTTGTACTCGCGCATTTCTTCAAGCAGGATGCCGTACACATCAGGATTGACCACCACAGCCGTGTAGCGGAAGTTTTTTGCCGCAGCCCGCACCATGGACGGTCCGCCGATGTCGATCTGTTCAATCGCCTCATCCAATTTCACATCTTCTTTTGCGATGGTTTCTTCGAACGGGTACAAGTTCACGACGACCAGATCGATCGGTTCGATGCCGTGTTCGTTCAACTGATCCCGGTGATGCTGGTTGTCGTTCACAGCAAGAATGCCGCCGTGAATTTTCGGATGGAGAGTTTTAACCCGGCCGTCGAGGATTTCCGGAAATCCTGTTACCTCGGACACTTGTTTCACTTCAATGCCGGCATTGTGAAGCGCCGCATACGTTCCGCCGGTGGAAATAATCTCTATGCCGTACTCTTTCAGAGTTCCGGCAAAGGCAATCAATCCCTTTTTATCCGAAACACTAATGAGCGCCCGCCGGATGGTGAGCGGCGAATTTTCTTCGACAGCCGGGATATTCTTCTGCAGGGGATCCAGAGTTATAATATTACCCAAGCTTTTTTTCCTTCAATCACTACTTTTCCTTCGGCAAATGCTTTTAACACTAAAGGAAAAATTTCATGTTCCACATTCAAAACTTTTTGTGCAAGCGTTTCAGCAGTTTCGCCTTGCTCGATCTCGACGCTCTTCTGAAAAAGAATAGCGCCGTGATCGTATTCTTCATCGACGAGATGCACGGTGGCGCCGCTGATTTTCATGCCGCTCGCGAGAACCGCTTCATGAACAAAATGTCCGTACATTCCGTCGCCGCCGAAGAACGGCAGCAGCGCCGGATGAATATTGACGATGCGATTCGCATATCGTTCTAGAACACTCGGAGGAATTCTTTTTAAATATCCCGCCAATGCAATGAACTCTGCATGATGTTCTTCCAGCGCTGCAAGCATACGGCGTGCAAAATCTTCATCCGAAGAACATTGACGCCGGCTGAGATGAAGAACGGGAATTCCTCGCGAACGTGCAAGATCGAGCGCTCCCGCATCAGAACGATTGCTCAAGAGAAGAACGACGCGAACAGGAAGCAATCCGGAATCAATTGCTTTTAAAATTGCTTCGAAATTCGAACCGCGTCCTGACGCAAAAACAGCAATATTCATTCAAAACAAGTTCTTTGATGGCACAACGCTATAGAAAGAATGTAATGAGAAGTTAAAGGAGAATCAATGAAAACGAAACAAAAAACAACAAAAAACAGACATTCTCATCTCGCGGCTCTTTCCTGAAACACTTTTCGCTCGCCTACGGCGAGAATGTAAACCCGGTCCTCCAATTTTTGCTGCGTAATAATTTTTTCCAATATACCCTGCGCAAAAGTTGCCGACGAATCGCTTCCCTGACGCAACGTCCGATAATGTATCGGGATCATAGCACGGGCATGAAGGTCATTCATGGCTTGAACGGCCTGAGCAGGATCCATGTGGACACGCCTCATCATAGAACGCGGCTCTACAGGCGCAATGGGCAGCAAAGCCACATCGATTTTAAATTTTTTACCGATTTCCCTGAACATTTCCGCGTCATACTTCGTATCACCTGCAAAATATACCGTCGTACCAAGGTATTCGATAATATAACCGGTGAATCCCGTGTGTCCCATCCAGAGGGCATCGAATCCGTAACGTCCGCTGAAATGATTCGCGGGCACAGCCGTAATGGTGAATCCATGATCCGAATATGCCGTGTAAGGCTTCAATTCGCGGATGCCGGCAAATGAAAAATCGGGGACATATTCCGATCCGCCAGAGGGAAGAAGAAGCACCCCGTTTTTCGGCAGCATATCCAGACTGCTATAATTGAGATGGTCAAAGTGGAGATGCGAAATAAGTACGGCATCGATCCTTGTGAGCAGGGCGGGATGAATGCCCGGTTCAACGATTCGCTTCGAAAGCATTCCGGCCGTTTTTGTCAACAGCGGATCGGTGATGAACACTCTGTCGTGAATCTGAATGAGACATGTCGCGTGACCGATCCAGATTACGGACAACGGAACATCGGGCAGAATCGGTTCGGTGATTTTATTGCTTACCGTATCGATCGGCATTCCCAATGTCCTGATTGATTTCGTTAAGAGACCCAGCGGGAATGAATTGCAGCCGAAAAATATTCCGGCGAGAACAAAAGCAAAAAGGTATCTTCGCATAAAAATTTTCATCGTGTCCGATCAAAAAAACCGAAATTCAATCGAATGCATCCAGAGATCCCGGTCGATACTCCTCTTCAGGTCGTAGTGCAGAAAACCGAAAAGAGTCCACGCACCGCAGACTACACAGGTCGTCGGCGTTCCTGCAAGAGAATAGCGTGCCGCGCCGAAATTCAAACCGAGATATTCTCCCCTTTCGATCAAGGGAACATGACCCAGCATCTGCCCCGAAAATCCCCAATGGGAATTGCCGAGAACTGCCGGATAAAATTGTGCGGTGCAAAGTAGTTCAATTGAACCGGCAAACCGCTCCGGCGGTGTCGCAAAAATTGCATGCCATGGAGAGACGTTCTTATTCATTCCAAAAGAATAGATAAGCGGCATCACTTCCCATTCAAGAGCAGTACGCGTCTCCGCCGGAAGAACGGTCCAGGAAACTCCGGGAACAGCCTGAAGAAGCAGCCATGCCGGATTCAATATACGGGAGGTCGTCTCATCCTGTGCATGCACATAAGGACTTATTATCACAGCCGCAATTGCAAGCACGACGAGGCTCAGCACAGTCCGCTTCATCACCGGACCTCGATTCCTGCTTTTTGTTCTATGACCTTAACGACCGCACAATAATCTTCTTGTCCCCATCCGGAATTTTTGGCTTCGATAAAAAGTTTTCGAATTTCTTCAACCACCGGAACCGGAACACCCAGCAATGCAGCCGTCTCGACAAACAGCGTAATGTCTTTTAAAAGATGCTCGACAAAAAAACGCGGATAAAAATTGCGTTCGATAATTGCGGCTCCTTTCGCTTGAAGAGCCGGCGCATTCAATTGCGAGAGTGAAAGAACTTCCAGAAATGTTCGAGGATTGATGCCGGTTTTTTTTCCTATGACAAGAGCCTGCACAAGCGAAACGATCAATCCGGCAATCATGGAATTGCATATCAGCTTCATGACCGCCGCCTGTTCGAGAGAAGGAAAATACCAGATTTTCTTCCCGAGCGTTTGAAGAATACTTTCAACGCGGTGAAACGCTTCCTCGTTTCCTCCGACAAACAGGAGCAGCGAACCGTCGGCAATTTGCACTGTACTTCCCAGCACCGGCGCATGCAGGAACCGGCACCCATGCTGCGCATATTCCCTTTCCAGAAGACCCGTCACTTCATGTGAAACCGTACTGCAGTCGATGTGAATACCGTTCTTCGGCAAGCCGGAAAGAATACCTTCAGGATCGAGAGCTATGGATTTCAATACCGCCGGAGTCGAGAGCATCGAAAAAATCACATCAACGCCCGCTGCCGCGGCTGCTGGCGAATCACACCAGAGAGCCCCTTGCGCAAGCAGTGGAGTTGCTTTTTCCTTTGTCCGGTTAAAGACGGAAATCGAGTAGCCGGCTTTGAGCAATCTTTCCGCCATTGCCGATCCCATCAATCCCAATCCGATAAATCCTATATGTTCACGCATCGTCATCCTCTTCTCATTGATCTTTACTTAAAACATAATGCAAAGTACAATAAAGAATTGAATTATTCCTACCCTTTGCATAGCTTAAGAAAGAATCGATTGAAGGAGAGATATGAAATTCCATCGCAGAGATTTTTTAAAAACATCCGCCGCTGCAGCGGGCGCTCTTGCACTTGCCGATCCGTATGCAGCACTCGCTTCTTCTTTGCCCGGCGCCTTCCCCGCGGAAAAAATGAACTTAACATTCCGTCCATACACGCTGGAATTGAAGCACATCTTTACCGTCGCCGTATCGTCCCGGACAACGACTCCGGTCGTTTTAACGGAAATTACATGCGGCGATAGAACCGGTTACGGCGAAGCATCGATGCCTCCCTACCTCGGTGAGTCCCATGCAAGCGTCCTGAATTTCCTTGACAGAGTCGATTTAAGCAAATACGAAAATCCGTTTCAATTAGAGATGATTCTGAGCGATATCGATGCAATTGCACCGGGCAATCCGGCGGCAAAAGCGTCCGTCGATATCGCACTCCATGATCTCGTTGGAAAAATTCTTGGTCAACCGTGGTACAATATCTGGGGATTCAACGAAGAGAAAACACCCTATACTTCATTTACCATCGGCATCGACACGCCGGAGGTTGTCCGTCAAAAAACGCAGGAAGCGAAAGAATTTAAAGTGCTCAAAGTAAAACTCGGACGCGACAACGACAAAGAGATGATCGAAACAATCCGGTCGGTAACCGATACGCCGATCACCACCGATGTGAACCAGGGCTGGAAAGATAAAAGACTTGCACTTGAAATGATTCACTGGCTGAAAGACCACGGCGTGGTAATAATCGAGCAGCCGCTGCCAAAAGAGCAGATCGAGGATCTTGCATGGCTCACCGAACGCTCGCCGATTCCGGTGATTGGAGACGAAGGCGTTCAGCGATTGGCTGATGTACGAAAAGCACTCGGCGTGTATCACGGCATCAATATCAAGCTAATGAAGTGCACAGGCATGCGCGAAGCACATAAGATGTTGACGCTTGCCCGATCGCTCGGTATGAAAGTGATGATCGGCTGCATGACGGAAACGTCATGCGCCATCTCTGCCGCATCGCATCTTTCGCCGATGGTTGATTGGGCCGATCTGGACGGAGCTTTATTGATCAAGAACGATGTGTACGACGGAACAAAAGTAATCGACGGAAAAATTACGCTCATGGATCGGCCGGGAATCGGCGTGGTGAAATTATAAGTAACCCCGTAAAGGCTTGGAAACTTGACGGGGTTATTTATACATCTTGAGTCAGGAAAGCAATTTCGGTGGGTCGCTATTTAATTTCAGGAATGATTTTTGCTTTTGCAGCAGGCATACAACCGGGGCCGCTGCAGACATATTATATTACTCACGCGCTGCTTTACGGCTGGCGCAAAACGCTGCCCTCCGTCCTGGCTCCCGTCTTCAGCGATATCCCGATCATTATACTTGTTCTTTTCGCATTGCAGATAACATCCAAATTATTTTTACAGATTCTTCAATGCACGGGAGGTATCTTTCTTTTCCTTCTTGCATTCGGAGCGTGGAAGAATTGGAGGAGGCTTAAAAAAACCGACCTTCTGCCGATTCCTTCTCAAGGAAAAACATTGCTCAAAGCTATAGGTGTCAACCTTCTCAATCCTAATCCATACTTGGGCTGGAGCCTCGTGATGGGACCGTTATTCCTTATGGGGTGGAGGGAAAATCCTGTAAACGGTATCGTTCTTCTCGGAGGATTTTACAGTACATTAATTCTCTGTTCCGGAGGCATTGTTTTTCTCTTCGCTTCGGCAAGAAACTTCGGACAGCGCGTCATCAGAGCTGCGGCCGGCATTTCCATTCTCGCTTTTGCTTTCTTCGGCATATATCAGATTTGGTCAGGGTTGGTGCGGTAAATCAGGAGCAATCCCGTTAGGATCGGAGCCTTGACGGGATTAAAGAATCCGCAAGGTTTTCAATTCTTTTTCCAATCCGCGAACGCTTTTGAATTGCACCCCCTGCATGCCGGCACGCGCTGCCCCCTTGACATTTTTCGCAAGATCGTCGATAAAAATAATCTGTTCCGGATTACATTGTAAATCCTGTAGAATCGCACGGTAATAAGCGGCATCCGGTTTCATCACATGCAGTTTGAATGAAAGATAATGCCGGGGAAGAAGCTGCACGATATTCCAGCGCGTGATCGTCGAAGCATAATGAAGCTCGTTCGTATTGCTGACTAATCCGGTCAAACAGACGGAAGTAACACGCTGCACAAGATCGTCCATTCCTCTGATTGGATAGACAAGAATGGAATTGAATGCTGTTTCAAGCTTGTCATGTGAAAACCGTTCCAGGAAAAGCCTATCAAGATTGGAGAGAAACTCATCTTTCGTACTATTGCCGGATTCAAAATCTCGAGTAAAGGGAATGATTTCATCCCGATGCATGAGCAACCCATCAGGTTGTTCCAAACCCAATGTTTTCCAGAAATTGCGGATATTGATTCGGACTAAAACATTGCCAAGATCAAAAAGAACGATTCGTTGTGCAGTCATCCACAAAGCTCCACCATCATACTCTCAGCTAAATGAATGCGGGCATACAGACCTTGAGCCGCTGCACCGCAGTTCACAATTTGTGTTTTTCCTATTGTATCGACACCGCGCGCTTCATGAATATGCCCGCAGACAACCAGATCCGGCTGGTTGTGTTCGACAAAGCTTCGGATCGACCTGCTGCCCACATGTTTTCCCAGTAAAATTCTATCAAGTTTCGTTTGAAACGGAGGCGTATGCGTCACAAGAACTTTCCAGCGGGCTTCCTGTACGTCTTTCCACCCGGTTTCTGCTTTAGCAAGTATATTTTCTTCCGAAATTTCGTACGGCGTATGGAGAAGCGTTGGAGGCGATGCGGAAACGCCAAAGAAACCGACATCTCCAAAAACTCTTCCGATTCCGTTGATACCTGACCCGGTTTCGGTCAAGTGTGAATCAATTGCCGGTGAGTCCATATTCCCTGCAACAGCAAAAATTGGAACGCCCGCCCTTCGGAATACCGAAAGTGCATTCGCAACCTCAGCCTCTGTTCCCCGCGTCGTAAAGTCGCCGCAGATTACGATACCATCGACAGCGCACTCATGCCGAAGAATCGATTCAACCCGGGAAAATGAAGAATGGATATCGCTGAGAACTAAAAGATCCATAATGGAAAATAAGGGAAAATGATTAAAGAATCTAAAATAAAAGACCTGCGGTCTTTTCTCCCTCAGCATCCGTGTTCAGAAGAAAACTTCTGCTGCACCGGCATACTGGATTTAAAAATTCTTTAATTTTCCTACTTCGAGAGAATATCGATAAGAAATAAGACTGCAATGACCACCCATGTCGTCAAGGCAAGTGTAAATGGGTTCTTGACGTACGAAATGATTTTTCGGAGAATCATTTTCTTCTCCTTTGTTTTTGCAGATTCAGGCTTGTTTGCCGCCGCACATTCTTGCATTTCCTCTGCAACTTTTGCCTGCATTCTGAAAGCAGCCGGTAACTGAATTTGTTCGTTCATGTTGATGGACCCCAAAAATTTTACTACTCAAGCATACAAAATATTCCATTCCTTCGCAGTGCTTGCCGTCACACTGCATTTTTTAACAGATTGGAACTCTCTACTTTGTATGTGATGTTGATAAAATTGGAACTTCAAAATTATATATTAAAGAGAGGAATAAAATGGTAAAAATCAATACCCCGGCCCCGCAATTTTCTGAAGAATCGTATATAAACGGCACTATTAAAAAAATTTCACTGAATGATTATAAAGGAAAATGGATCGTTTTATTTTTTTATCCTGCCGATTTTACGTTCGTTTGCCCTACTGAATTAGGCGAACTGGCGGATCATTATGCTGAATTTGCTAAAGAAGGAGCAGAAATTATTTCGGTCAGCATCGATACGGTCTTCGTTCATAAGGCATGGCACGATCAATCGGAAACGATTAAAAAAATTCAATACCCCATGCTTGCAGATCCTGCACGCCGCGTCTGTTCGGCCTACGATACCTTGATTGAGGGAGAGGGACTTTCTCTTCGTGCTACGTTCCTCATTGACCCGAACGGAATTCTTAAAGCATACGAATTTCATGACAACAGCATCGGCCGCAGCGTGGAAGAATTGCTGCGCAAACTTCAAGCGGCAAAATTTGTCACAGAGCACAGCGGCGAAGTATGCCCGATGAATTGGAAGCCCGGTGCAAAGACCCTGAAACCAGGCCTTGAACTTGTCGGCAAAATATAAGTTATCATAGCATGCTTTCTTTGAAAAGCCGGAACGCAACTTCGGCTTTTTTATTGTTTCCCTTCTCTTATAATCCTATCTTTACCTTCAGTAAAAGCTACTCTTAACGCAAGAACGAATACGGATTTCGCATGAAAGTACTTATCACCGGCGGCTCGGGATTTTTAGGTATCAACTTGGTCAGGCATCTTCTTCTAAAAGGATTCGAGAATATCGCCGTACTGGATATCGCCAATTTCGATTATCCTGAAAAAAATGAAATTACTTTCATCAAAGGCGACATTCGCGACATCGAAATCGTACGGCAAAGCGTCCAAGGTGCCGATATCGTCATCCATACTGCCGCTGCATTGCCGCTCTATCGAAAAGAAGACATCTATTCCACCGATATCGCAGGAACAAGGAATTTACTCGAAGCTTCGTATGCTTCCGGCGTTCAACGCTTTATTCACATCTCATCCACTGCCGTCTACGGTATTCCGGATCATCATCCGCTCCGGGAAGACGATAAGCTCGACGGCGTTGGACCATACGGCAGGGCAAAAATCGAGGCAGAACATATCTGTCTTGAATTCCGCAAGAAAGGAATGTGTGTTCCTATTCTGCGCCCGAAATCTTTTATAGGCCCGGAGCGCCTTGGAGTCTTTGCTCTTTTCTACGATTGGGCAAAAGACGGGAAAGGATTTCCGATGATCGGCAGCGGCAAAAATCGGTACCAGCTGCTCGATGTCGAGGACCTTTGTGAAGCTGTCTTCATAACAATGACGGCCGGAGCAGAGATTGCGAACGACACATTTAATATCGGCGCAAAGGAATTCACGACAATGAAGGAAGATTACCAGGCGGTGCTGGACTTCGCAGGTTTCGGAAAAAAAATCAGCACGTTTCCCGCATGGCCGATGATCTGGACGCTGCGCTTTCTGGAAATGCTCAAACTTTCTCCGCTCTATAAATGGGTGTACGAAACGGCTTCAGAGGATTCTTTTGTATCCACCGAAAGAGCCGAACGAATGTTCGGTTTTAAGCCTTTGTATTCCAACAAAGACGCTCTCATCCGTAATTACCGCTGGTACTGTTCGAATCTTGAAAGCTTTAACCGGCGAAGCGGAATATCGCATCGCGTTCCATGGAAGCAGGGAATATTGCGATTTTTCAAAATCTTCTTCTAAGAATTTCCGGCGGTGGGAAGAATATTAAATATACGTTTCATCTCCGGCATGTCGAGTTCCGTCGGAATTCCTTTCGGATCCCAGTGTTTTTTGCACCCGCAGTAATTTAAAAGAACGCATTGAGCGGGAACGCCGTGCCGCTTCAATTCCCATCCTCCGCCAACTAAAGTGGTCAAACAGGCGACACCGACAACGCCTTGAGACGGACTTCCCGGTTTCGAAGCCCAGCGCGAAAGATCGGATGTGTGGGGAAGGATAAACACGTCGAAATTATATTTTAGTCCCATCGCGCGCAAGCGGTTTACATGACACGTTTTATCGCACTCTTTGCAGCGAAGGCCTTCCGAAACATGTACTGCCTGGCACATTCTTTCCGGGCGCGAGCGCATACAGCCGGGGACAAGAACCGCCTTGCGATCTGCAGGCAGAAAAGAAGCGCGAAAAGCCCGGTTCATAATTTCAGCACCTACCATATTCAAATGATATTCCACACGGGTTCGCATGCAGGCGATTCTGTCTTCCCGCCAGCGGTATTTTCGCCATTCCCGATTTACAAATTGTTCGACATTGGGCGTATACTTTCCCAGCATCGCTGTACTTGTACGCTCAAACCATTGTGCAAAATCCACAGCATCCCTCAAAAGTTCCTCTGCATTGCGCGACAGTTCGGAAAGAAAAAATGCATGCCAGCGTATAAAGCGCAAAGCGTCTTCACTAAAATCTCCCGATGCTTCCAGCCATAAAATAAGCCGGGAGATGTCTCGAACTGCCGGATATTTTTTTAAAAGTGAAGTCTGGTTGTACGTTTTTAAAAACGTGCCCATCAACGCCGCACGTAAAATATCGACAGAGGGTTTCCAGCGAGGATGCGTCTTGCGGAATTCCGAGAGAAATGCAAGCAGGCGGTAGAGTGCGACAACTGTTGCCAGTGCTCCCCCTCCATAGACGCACCAGAGCACTCCCAGATCCAAAAGGTCAAATGTATACTCTTCTAAGGTACGCGGTTCTTCCAGTTCGTAACGGACAATAAAATTTCTAAATTCCTGTGCAATCGGAGTGATAAAGACATGCGCATTTGCAAGAACTTGATTTGTAAACCGGGCAATGATGGGATAATAAGAGTCTGATGTTCGGCCTTCCGGTTTCAACGTATATGTAATCGGTTCCATATCTCCCTCCTCAATTCCTTTTTACGCCGATTTTAACAAAAAGTTACAGACGGTATGTTTTCACAACCAAAGAAATCTTAAAAAACACTTTATGCAGGATTGTTGAGAAAAAAAAATATCTGCGGCGCGGTTCAGTTGCAAGAGCACGCAGAAAATTGTACCTTAAAAAAACAAGACAAGGATACCATGGATTCGCTTATTCGCTTTGGAATTTCCATGGAGGAATCTCTCCTCCATAAATTCGATCATCTTATCAGTCGCAAAGGCTATACCAACCGCTCGGAAGCAATTCGCGACATCGTCCGGGAAAAGCTCGTTCAGGAAAGCGTTCAATCCCCGCATGGATTCGTCTACGGTGCACTTGTGTATATTTTCGACCACCACAAGCGCGAGCTGGAAAAGACGCTCTCCAACCTTCAGCATGTATATTTTGAGAACATTATCTCGACTTCACACGTCCATGTCGATCACGATCATTGCCTGGAGGTCATCCTTCTGAAGGGAAAAGCGGAATCCTTAACCGCACTGGCGGAGAAAATCCTCAGCTTTAAGGGTGTCGAACACGGCAAATTAACCCTGACCGCTTCCCTACAGCCTCATACGCATTCGCACACCGGCGATAAACCTCATGTTCATACACAGTCACTCGATTAGCGGGGAAATTCGACCGCCGCCGATTGCAGTAGTACATAGAACCGTTTAAATGCCCTTCAAATCCACTTTGTACGCTTCGCTTCCTTAAAGCCTGAAATTAACAAAAAAAATCCCCTCATTACTAATTGCGGGGATATGATATGAAAAAACGCTTTTTATGATATTTGCATTTTCAATGCAATGCTCGGCGGGCAATTATTATAGATAGTATACTGAAAACCGATTTGAAAAGAATGCCTGGATATGAAGCGAGAATTGATGAAGGCCTCAATCCGATTGCGGGAAGCATAACGCTGCCGAGTCCGGCAAGATGGAAGATGCGCGATAATGTTACACCAAGCCCGATGGCAGTGATGCTGGTCGTCAACGATTGTAAACGAGTAGAAACATTTTTAAGAACATATGTTTTCGTATTCATAGCATTTTCTAGCATTATATTCCGGCTTTTATGCCGACATTGAAAGTACGTCCCGGCATCGGGTAGCCGTAGATAGTTTGATAGGATTCATTTAATATATTCCGGCTTCCGATAGAAAGAGAAATTTTTTCTGTTACTTGTGCCGCCACCCTAATTTCCACGTTTGTATAATCAGACAGCTGTTTTAACATGTAATCCGTTTGATCGGTTCCGTAAATCGTATTAACATATTGCGCCGAAAGCAAAAATGTCAGAATATTATAGCGGTATTCTCCGCCGATAAATGCTTTATGTTTTGGAACGGCTTGTGAAATATCCGGCTTGTCGGTAAAGGAATAATTTGCGTTGATGGTGAAACGATCGAAAGGAAGTAATTGTGCCGAACATTCCACTCCGTCACGATGAAATCCGCCTGTGTTCCAGGATTCCTTTGCATACCAAGTATCGACGATGGTATTTTGTGCATCAATAACATATCCGGCAACATCGATAGATGCACAATGGCCGAATTGGTGTGAAACTCCGATCTCATAGTTCCAAAGATCTTCCGGCTGTAATGTTCCATCCCTTGGGATCAATTGATAGATTTCAAAAATCTGAGGTGCACGGTATCCCCGTCCGACCGATGCGCGAATGTTCGTTTCCTCCGTAAGTTTGTATGTAATGCCTGCCTGCGGTATAGCAATATCACCGAAATATGTATTGTATGCGTAGCGAATGCCGGCATTTGCCAGCAGCCGGTCAAAAAAGATTTGTTGTACGCTTACATAACCGGCATAATCTTGGATCGAATGCTTTCCAAAATCATCGTTCGTATTCGATGCAGTTCCTCCGTTTTGTTGTACATCAATACCGGCATTGATAGTGTTGCCGGTAAACATGTTCAATGTTTGATAGGCTGTTGCGATAATCTGGTGATCATTGGAAATCCAGCTGTAGTTTGGATCCCCGGGAGAAAGTTCATTGTGCCCTAAATTATATACAAAGCTGATGCCGCCCTTTGATGCTCCGAAATCATTTTCAAGTGCTGCACCGATATATCCGCGTTGAATGTGCATCCAGTTATTCGTGTAGGGCTGTGTAACCTGTCCTGGGTCGAACGTGTTAAATTGAGTATAGCTTCCATCTAAGGAGACTTTATACTGCTCGTTTAATTGATCGGATGTTTTAAGATAACCGCTGTTGGCCGTATATTCCGACCAGGGCCGTGAACCATCCGTGTGCTCATGTGTAAAGGAACCCAAAATATTCCAATCGTTTTCCTGATATCCAAGATGCATGCCGTATTGCTGTGCATCGTAGCTTCCATATGAAACCGATGCATTCCCCTCGAGACCGTTTTGCTGAGATGAATGCGTAATAATATTGATGACGCCGCCCATTGCATTGGAACCATAGAGCATCGATGCAGGTCCTCGTATGACTTCAATCCGTTCAATATTGGCAGAGAGATAACTGTCGTCGATCGGATGTCCATACCATCCCATATATTGCGGGCGCCCGTCAATTAAAGTCAGCACTTCATTGTTCGGACCGTTCTGACTTTCACCGATACCTCGAATGTTGATTTGTCCGGAGGGCGTATTGATGCCGAATCCAAGAACATCCCTTTCGGTAACGAATACACCCGGAACTTCCTGACTGATCAGAGAGAAAATAGATTCTTCCGGATTAGCATTAATTTCATCGGCAGGGATAACGCTGATGGACGGCGAAACTAAGTTACGCGGAGTTTCTGTTTTAGTTGCCGTTACCGTTATAGGGTTAAGATTATAGACTTTAGTTGTATCGCTTTTTACCGGAGATTGCGCTAAAAGAATGCAGGGAACAATAAGAAAAAAAGCGTTGAATATAATATTCTTTATCATGGAAGGATCCTTTGCTTTATCAACATTGAAGGAGCAAACAATTGTGCTATTAATATAATATACGTGCTACGAATAAGCAAGGAATGTTTTTCAAAGAATATAAAAGGATCCTTTCATAACCATACCCGATAATCCTGTGCATGGATGTTCACTGTTGGATTATCCGCAGGAATTTAAAACCAGCTAATGGAAAATTAAAAGTCGGTAACGATTTTTTTTCACAGGCTTTTTTATTTCGTTTTTTTCTCTTACTTTTTCTTCTTTCAAGCACAATAATATTCGAGTATATTAAAGAGTAATAAATGGCCAATGGTGAATTGTAAATTAACGTTGCTGTAGTTCTTAGTCATTTTAACATCAGCACTGCGAACATAGCACGCCCACTATTCACTATTGACTTTTCACCATTTACTTTATTAAACATGCTTATCGATTTTCACACACACGCATTTGCAGAGAAAATTGCGGCCAAAGCCGTCGATCAGCTCATCAATTATTATAAACTCCACACATCGCATTCCGGAACCCTGGTGGAGCTTTTGCAGGAGGAGAATAAGATCAAGACTGATGCGGCTGTTCTTTTGGTCGCAGCAACAAAAGCTTCCCAGGTTGCCCCGGCAAACGATTGGGTGCTTTCCGTCAAGACATCTTCGCTTATAAACCGCGATAATTCAAATCCTTATTCCAGCTTGCCTGACTTAATCCCATTTGGGACATTTCATCCGGACGATCCAGATTGGCCTTCTGAAATCGACCGCCTGCGCCAGGCCGGATGCCGCGGCTTTAAACTCCATCCCGAATTTCAAGGTATCGATCTCGCAGACCCGCGCCTTAATCCATTCTTCGAAGCCATCGCCGGAAAATTTATGGTCCTTTTTCACATGGGAGATGCGGTTAAAACGTCTGCGAACAAGAGCACACCCAAAAAACTGGCAGCGATTCTCGACCGGTTTCCGTCCTTGACAGTTATTGCCGCCCACATGGGAGGATATTGTTTTTGGCAGGAATCACTCGAAGAATTGGCAGGCCGCAAGTTGTATCTCGATACATCAAGCACGCTTCCCTACATCGAAAAAAACTTGTTCAAAAAAATCGTCTTCAAACACGGAACAGACCGCATTTTATTCGGCAGCGATTATCCATTGCATTCTCCCGCACAGGCGCTCGCTGAAATCGATTCGCTTGGCTGGCTTTCATCCTCGCAAAAAGAAAAAATCCTCGGCGCTAATGCGGCAGCCCTCCTCGGAATAAATCGTGCTCGAACAACCGCTTCCTCCCTGCCTTAAATTAAATTTAAATCTTATTTTGGTCCTGTCAAAACAGTATTTAAGAACTGTAGACTGCGACATTGTGCATAATGAATTTTTTAATATTTCCAAGCTTAGCCAATTCTTTGCGGTATTCGTTTTCACTTCCACTATCATTTGCATTTTCATTTAAACGGCACGTGTCGTTATGACATTGATTCAGCGGTTTTTTTCCTCTGTCAAGTACGGCATTCGTGTTCCATGATAATTTTTCCGACAATTGTTCAAATATTTTCGTATTTTATTTTTTAGATATGGTTTTTCTTTAGGAGTTCATGAGACCCGAACAATCCTCACCTCGCGCAGAACGTCGCGAATACTTCGATCGGCTTGCGTCGAATTGGAACGATGAATTATCCCCGGAGGATGAGTCTTTTTTGCATACGATGCTGCATCTTATCGAAACGCCTCCCGAACTCGGCAAAAAGGTACTGGATATCGGCTGCGGCACCGGAGTTCTATTCCCATTTTTCGAAGAATGGGACATGGTCGCGCTCGATTTTTCCAGCGAAATGCTGAGTCGCGCCCGCAAAAGAGGAGCACGTCATATTGTCGAATACGTCCACGCGGATGCGCACAGGCTGCCGTTTCTCACCGATTCGTTCGCCCGAATCGTGATGATGTCCGTATTCCCCCACTTCGACGATCCGGCAGCAGTACTTCAAGAGACATACCGGGTTCTTAGACCCAAAGGAATAACAGCTTTGATTCACCTCAAAGACGCGGAGACAGTCAATCACACTCATGTACAGGCTGGCGGCGCTATTAAAAACGATCGACTGCCGGAAATCGGCGTTTTAAAATCCATGGTGCGTTCAACTGGTTTTGAGATTTGCCATACCCAATCGGAGGATCGCCTGGCGCTTATCTGCAGAAAGCCTCCCCTCTAACAAAGCCCCTACCATTCTCCTGCGCCAGTAGGCGAATACGAGTTCACATTCCTGTCTTTTCATAATTCCCCGAACCTGCAAGCATCTGCAAAAAAACACTTTGTTTTATTTTATGGAATCGATTTTTGCAGCAATTTCCGGTATCGCACTCTTGGGTACCATAATGCCCAGCATCTTAAGCTTTACAAAGTCCTCCTGGAAAAAATAATAACCGGGATGGGAATTGTTTCGTGATCCTGCTCCTGAATCTTTTATAAGATACCAATCCTTGCCGTCTTTTTCCGTATAGCCGACCATATGAATTCCATGATCATCGCCAGTCGTTCCGTTCTTGTAACGGAAGATACGAGCATTCTCATCGATGTATTCCGACGGAATATCGAACGTCGGTATAACGGCGATGCCGGCATGCCCATCGATCCCAGGTTCTGATACATCTCCACCGATAACGATCGTATACCCCGAACGGATCAAGGTTTTAATCGTACTCATAAACACATCGAGCGGAAGATTAAAATATTCTTTGCTGTGCCACCAGTTGTCCTCGACATCGTATTCCGACCATGCATAGGCAGGACGATCGGACAAAGAGATAAGATCGACATATTCGTCGACATTGAACTTCAGCACGTTCGTAAGATATTCTTTCGGAGTCATTTTTTTATTCTCGATCGTTATAACGGAAGGCGGCTCGCCGATGTAATGATTGAGAATTGCTTTGACGGTTTTTTCGACGGCATCCTCATCCCATGCGTTCGACGCTTTGACCGATTTTAAGTATGCGTCCAGATCGTCGAACAATTTTGTATGATCGTGAAATGGCTGAGCGTTGAGAAGTCCGGTGTATGCTTCTTCCGGAACGATTCCGTATTTTTTCCATATCCTTTGCACAGCATTTGATTCCGAACCCTGACCGAACGATTGGTCGCCGCGGGCGCGTACAAAGCCGTTCGCTTTTTCAACATATTCCCAATACACCGTATAGAGTTCGGACAACTTGACCCGGCGTTTTGACAAACGATAAATTTCTGATTCAAAATATGAGGTCGCTGAAAAACACCAGCACATACCCGAGTTTGCCTGTGAAACCGGCTTGTTGTGCCAGTACCGGGTAAATTCATCGAGAGTCTTGGGGGGATTGAACATGTTGAAATCGACAAGAATCTTTTTCTTCGCCGGTTTATCCTTTTTATAAAACTTGTCCAGCGAAGTTGTTATGGAATCCCAGAATTCGTTCTTCGTATCGACAAAGACAGCCTTATCGCGCCGTGTTGTTTGTGAAAAAACAAATCCGAATATAGTAGAACCGAGAATGAAAGAGTAAATGATTTTTTTATACATAAGTTCTCCAATGTCAGAAAATGTCATACGTTGTATGAAGAATGTAGGAAGGATTCTATTTGATGTCAAATAATGGCTTACCAAGACAGGTGAACCGGCAAACGCGAACGAGAACCCAAGAGGGAAAAAAAACACAAATCTGTCTCAGAGAAAGGGTTTGCAAATGCAATGGAGAGTTTTTAAAACTCTTTTGCAAAAACCACTAAATCAAACTTATTTCAGCATATCCTGAACGGTTTGATGTATCAATTGAACATCTGCGGGCTTAAAGAAAATGTGCGCAGCCGTCTTTTCGATGACGGCATTTAGTTCCGGCGACAGAAGACGTGAGGCGCGAAGCACAATGAGAGGAATCGTTGAAGCATAAGTATCAAGAATCGCAAGTTGTTTGACAATATCATCCGAGAATGAGAACAAATCGACTACAAGGATGCTGGCTCTCGTTCCTGAGAGCGCTTCTTTGAAATCGTTTAACGTATGAAGCCGGACAATCTCACATGTCTCTTCCATATCTATCAGCAAAAAACGAGCGAGGTCGGCATCAGGGCTGAAGACAATGACGCGCTGCTTCGCTAATCGACCGGCCCCCGGATCCTTTCTATGGATAATATCTGGTGTTTCTTCAAACATAAAATTTAATAACTCATGTTACGCATAAAAGAAAAAGACTGTCATTCCCGTCCCGACAAAGTCGGGAGGAATCCAGAACATCTGGATATCCTGCCTGAGGCATGCAGGCCGATTAAAGTTCCGCTGTACGGTTCCGCTTTCCAGAATCCCGCTTGCCTGAATTTCGGATACAAAGGAGCGGAATCCAAAAAGCGGGAGATTCCCTAAAGCGGTACTTTCGGGTATGACAACCTTACTTTATTCTGCGCTTTTCGTATTGTGCGTAATATCAGTTAATAAAAAATCTTCAAGGAATGTGCCAGTATAGAATGTAAAAGAACACAGCATTTTCTTGAAATTCATCTTGAAGAGGGTAGACTGCTGGAAACAATTGTTGTTCTTAGGAAGACTTATTGTCTTCGTTTCCTACAAATCGGAAACGGTTCTCAGCCATGATCGAAAAACATACTCTCTTTTGGAAAACGGAGGGACCGCTTGCCAAGGCTCTGGGATCGCAGCGCCGGCGGTGAAGATATGAAGACTCAATGCCTACCGGGAAGGAATTTGCAGCTCTTCGATTTTTCGATAAAGAGAAGAAAGGCTGACGCCTAAAATTTTTGCAACTGCTTCTTTGTTTTGGCCATGGGATGACATGGCTTGTTGTATAAATTGGCGTTCGAATGTTCGTACAGCTTCTTTAAGCTCTCCGGTACCGGACGCATCTGACGATACATCAAGGGTATCCGCCGGATGAATATATTCCGGAAAATGTTCAACGCTAATAAGATCCTCATCGCAAAAAATTACGGCACGCTCGACAGCGTTTTCCAATTCCCGCACTTCTCCCTTCCACTGGTTCTGAAGAAGCACCCTCATCGCTTCATTGGAAAATCCCTTAATAGGTTTATTCATGTGACGTTTATGCAAATCCAGAAAATGTTCCGCAAGGAGCGGTATGTCGTCGGTCCGGTCTTTCAACGACGGCAGATCGATTTCCACAACATTGAGCCGGTAATAGAGATCGTCCCGAAATTTTCCCGCTTCAACTTCTTTGCGCAGATCCCGGTTTGTGGCTGCGATAATGCGAACATCGACGATAATCGGGTCGGTCGTCCCTACTGGTGTAACTTCTTTTTGCTCAAGCGCTCTCAGCAATTTAACCTGAAGCGGCATCGGAATTTCGCTTACTTCGTCCAAGAACACAGTCCCCCCATCGGCCACTTTGAGAAGGCCATCCTTATCCTTCGTTGCACCGGTAAACGATCCCTTTTTGTGCCCAAAGAGTTCGCTCTCAAACAGTGTATCGACAATTGCGCCGCAATTGATTGGAACAAATCGTTTTTCATGCCGGGGTCCATTATAGTGAATAGCGCGGGCAACCAGCTCTTTGCCTGTCCCGCTTTTTCCCGTAATGAGCACCGTTCCGTCGCTTTTTGCAATGCGCGTGATAACATTAAAAATACGTTTCATCGAAAAACTTTGACCGATAATCTGGTCAAAGTCGTATGTCCGCTGCAATTCCTGGCGCAGCATCGAATTCTCGACCGCCAGCGCCTGATATTCCAATAATTTTTTTATCCTGCAAAGCACGTCATCAAAGTTGAGCGGCTTTAGAATGTAATCGGCAGCCCCTTCCCGCAGCGCTTGGATAGCTGTTTCAACAGATCCGAATGCTGTTATAATAATCACGGATGTCTGCGGCGTACGTTGACGAACGTGCTTCAGCAATTCGACTCCTTTCATTTTCGGCATTTCGATATCGGTAATGATAATATCGAAAGGTTCCGCTTCCTGCCGCTCGAGTGCTTCTTTGCCGTTGGAAGACTCGGAAACAGTAAATCCCTCGTTTCTTAAAACAAACGATAATGACTCACGAATAATCTGTTCATCGTCGACAACAAGAATACGCTTTATCATGCTTAGCCTTTCACAGGAAAACTGATCGTAAACGTGCTTCCGCGGTCCGAAATACTTTCAACAAAAATATCGCCTCTGAAACTCTTGACAATTCCATAGCTTACCCACAAACCGAGTCCGGTTCCCTGTCCGACTTCCTTTGTGGTATAAAACGGCTCGAAGATCTTCTCGAGTTCCGAAGATTCCATACCTTTTCCGGTATCGCGAATCATTACTTCGATAGTCTGTTCATTCCTCCGGCTCGAGACCACTATTTCACCCGTTCTTCCTTCCAGAGAATCGACTGCATTCATAAGAATATTGATAAACACCTGAACAATCTGGTCGGGGACTGCTGTAATTTCCAGCGGTTCATCTGCAAAAAGAAGTTCGAACGAGATATTTTTTACTTTCTTGCCGTAGCGTACGATATTGAGCGATTCACGGAGAACCTGATTTATATCTGTTGGTTTGACGATATAGGTCGATGGCCTGGAAAAGTCGACGAGTTCGCGTATGATCCTTGTTATCCGATTGATTTGACTGTTGATAAGTTCCAATTTTTCTTTTGCAAATCCATCACTGCTCGTTCGTTGAATGACCTGGACAAGAGAAGAGATCGCCGTCAGCGGATTCCCAACTTCGTGAGCGATGCCCGCGGCAAGTGTTCCGATGCTTTCCATTTTTTGTGATCGAATCAATTGCTGTTCAAGAATTTTTTGCTCGGTGATGTCCCGATGCGCTCCCAGATAGCCAAGAATCGCACCGTGCGCATCGATAATGGGAGAAAGAACGACCTCCATAAAAATCGGACTTCCATCTTTACGCCGATTTTCTATTCTTCCGACCCAAATCTTGCCCGAAGAAATATGTTCCCAAACGACGGACCAAAATTCTTTGCTGTGCCTCCCGCTGTTGAGTAAACGCGGGTTCTTGCCAATAAGCTCCGCAGAAGTATATCCGCTTACTTTTTCAAATGCCGGATTTACATATACCATGTTTCCGTTTGCGTCGGTAATTTGAATCGGATTGATCTGTACTCTGAATGACGTTGGAAAATCGCAAGAGATCGAGTTCTTTTTGTTTTTCAGATGTTATATCGTGTGCCACAAACAGCCATGTTGTCTGTTGACCTTTTTGAAGAGCCCGAACTTTCCATTTTGTATATATCATCGTTCCGTTTTCTGAAAGAAGCCGTACCTCTCCGCTCATTCCATCCTTCCATGGAAGAGATGCAAGGAATGCCTGCCGATCTTCGGAAAAAAGGAGGCTGAGAAAACTGTTCTCGGAAGACTTGGCCCGGGAATTGAACAATTCTCTGGCGCATGCGTTGGAATAAAGAACGGTGAGATCTTCATGAAGAATGAAAATGATTTCCGGCAGTTTATCGACAACGCTGTCAAACCCTGGAAATATTGCGGATTTTTTTGTCATACCTTCTTTACAAATTACATGATGCTTTGCGAAGAGGCAAGTGGGTAATTAAAGTTCTTGGTTCGTGTTCCATGATTCAATGTTCAATGTGCTGCGGTTCAACTTTGCATGTTCACCAGTTTGAGGATCGTTTCTTGTCTGGTTATTGACCAATGACCATTAACTACTGGCTAAAAAAAAACCGGCAGCCATCGCTGACATACCGGATGTTATCCACCACGAAGGAGGTTAGGAGGAACTCGTTAGAATGGAACGCTCATATCGCCCGAAACGGAATCCGTATCTTCGTCTTACAAGGAGAAAGCTTCAAGATGTCCGTTAAAATTATCAAGAAAAGAATTCATCTCTTCCCCATTGCCGAAGAAGCCACGGAATTTCATGCGTGGGACTGTAAATTGAAAATTATCAAATCCGGTATTCGATTCTTGCACTACAACCGGAATATTCAATTTTTCTCCGCGTCTTAATACGGTAAGCCGCAGCGTATCGCCTTCATCACATTTTCGCACTTCACGGAGAATGTCTTTTGTCTCGTGTACGGTTCGCTTGCCTGCCTGAAGGATAATATCTCCTGCTTTCAATCCCGCTTCTGCAGCAGAACTTCGTTTCGCGACCTCTTGAACGAGCATTCCTTCATCCTGCGGCGCCCCGAAATATTCACCGAGCTGGTCATTCAAAGGAAGAAGCCGCAATCCAAGAATTCGGGCATCGAACATAGAGGGCATAGCCGGAAGCATTGGCCTTCCTCTGTGTCCGAATTCCCGTTTCATGCGGCAGGTTCCAACTTTCAATGAAAAATTCTTCTCTTCCCCTTTTCGTACAACCAGAACGGACACCCGTGTTCCCGGTTCCGTCTTACGAACGGCCTTGAGAAGCTCGTCTGCATCTTCTATCGTTTTTTCTGCGAAACGAATAACGACATCGCCCCGCAAAATACCCGCCGAATCCGCCGGGCTGTCGTCAAGCACATCTGCGATATACGCTCCCCGATTGTTCTTCAGATTTTCTTTTTTTGCGATTTTTTTATCAACATCTTTGACAACCGCACCGATCCAACCGGACTTTTTTATTTTTTGCCCCTGCTCATTTTCAGCCGCCCATGCTCCCGCTCTCCATGATACAAGTGCAATGAAGAGCGCACAAATCAATATCATGCTTTTCATCGGAACATTCCTTATAAAAAAGGTTCCGCTCGTCGTTGGTCCTTTGCCTGTATAGACGCGAGAAGCAGCATAAGGTTCCGTTTAGAAAACAGGCAAAAAGAGAAGTCGTGAATGCGTTTAAAAATGAGTTGTGAATTCCCGCGGGACCGGCTTGCCGCCGGTGTCTTTAGTGAATTTGACGCCCGGTAAATCGATTTGCGGCAACGAACAGTGAATCAAATTGTCCCCGATAGATTTCACTTTGCAGAGTATCATGCTTCATTTCTTCTTCGGCAAAAGCAAGATAGAGGAATGGCAACGGGAAATGAGGATTGATTTTTACAGCCTTCTTTAATTTATCGATGGCATCGTCGCATTGCCCGCGGTAAAACGATGATACACCTTCGGCATAAGCGATAAAATATCCCGAAGGATTAAGAAAATGTGCGACACGCAATGCCTCCTGGCCTGTACCATAATCACCGAGAGCGTTGGCCACAATACTCCAGAGTGCCCATGATCTCGAAGATTGTGGAAATTGAATCACAGCCGATAAAGCCAGTTGCTTCGCGTGCGCATACTCTCCTTTTCTCATCAAATCAAGGATGTCGGTATTCATATTCGTACACGGAACCGGATTGATAAAATCAGGAAGGGAGTCCAAGGCAAAGATCTCCATAATTTGGGGAAAAAGCTCGTTTGTTTGAAAAACAGGATTTCGCCGATCGAGATCGAACCAATCACGAAATGTTGCTATATGAGTAACATGCTCTCTCGAAAGCCATGCAAGCATTTGGTTTTTTTCATGGATGAACGGAATTGCAGCAGGTGTAATGAGGCCGACCATATCGACAATCTTTCGTTCAGAATAGTATCCCAGAGCACCGACATCGTGTGCAGCAATAACCGCATCTGCGGGAAGGTTATCTTTTATCCATACAGCCGCTCTGATCTGCCGCTGCAATGTATAATGACCAGAATCACTCACATAATTTCTATACCGCTGAAGTGCATTGATCTCCGTCCATAAACCGCTGCAAAGAAGAAGGATAACAAGACCGCTTTCAAGCACGACGGACAATTTTTTTTGTTCGATCCTTTGCAAGAGCAAAATCAATCTATGAATGCCTTCCAAGGCGAGGAAAATAATAAAAGGCAGCGACGGCATAAGATAACGTCCGTTTTGATAGACCCGCGGAAGATAAAACCAATAGGCCAGGTACAGCAAGAGAATCCATATCAGTGCAGGTAAAAAATTTAATGATCGCCGATGTTTGATCGTAAACACGAGAAAGAGTATTCCGGCAAATGCCGATAGAAGAACGAACGGGCTGGTGTCTTCGCAAATAAACTCCCAAGCCCATTTCAAAAATATGAATGTCATCGATTCATAATACTTTCCCTTCGCGGCGAATGTATTCGGCAGTATTGTTTTTGATAAGATGTAATTGAATAAACAATATGCAAGAACAAAACTGCAGATCATGAGTATCGACCACCGGAAACGATTCGCCTGTGATGATAATGCTATTGACGCATCATTTGTTTTTTCTTTCAGAATAGATCGCTCGTACACACTGACGCCAAGAAGAATACAGAGGAAAATAACAGCTTCGGGCCTGCACCATATCGATAATCCGCCGGTCAATCCGAATAGTACCGGACGGCGCATAAGATAGAAGTACCATATCATGAGAAGTAGCGTAATAAACAGAGTTGTTTCCATTCCGGAAACGGCGATAAATTGCAAATGAGGCTCGAACATCATAAGAGAGGTACCGCCCAGAGCCAGAATCGGCTGATCCGGAAAAAAGATTCTGGCAAGTTTAAAAAAGAACCATCCTCCAAGACACAGTCCCGCACAGCCCATGATATTACTGAGCACTATTTTGTTTGCAGACAAATGCCACAGGACGGCTAATAAAATTGTGTATAACGGTGATGTTGACCCCGACGACGATTCGACATTTTTGAAAAATGAAAAGCTCCCATAAGCAACGATATTTTTTGCGTATTGAAGATGAATCCATGCATCATCAAATGCAAAAAGGTATGTTCCGTTTTGTATCCGGTTTTGTTGGACAAAACCAAATAGAGAAAGCGCAGCTACAGCAATAAGAAAGAGTAACAATATAGAAGAAATAAGTTTCGTCATCATAGGTACACACATGAATAAAGCTTTACCGATTGAAGTTGCCCCCATTCTTCAAAAGCGCTTTATATCTTGATTCGTAACAGGTTTTTAATCCGGCGAACTGAACATTATTCATTACACCTTTTTCGATTTTAAAGCATGATCAAAAAAAATCCCGACCGCTGGAGAGCGATCGGGATAATATTACGACGTTTAAAAATCTTATAGGAAATCTCCGCCGTAAGCCCATGTTGTGGATGGACGTCCATCCGAACCAATAGTAACAGTAATTGTGTTGGTTGGAGCCGAAGCCGATGATCCTACAATCGTGACTGTTTGAGCAGCAACAGTTATACTGTAACTCCCATTTTCATTCGTCACCAATTTTGATGGAATGGTATAAGTAGTACCATTGCCCGTATATGCATTTCCACCGCCGCCCATGGAAGTAGGCCGAATGCGGAATTGATATGCATTGGCAGCAAGATTGTTAATATCGTTGACTATAGCATCTTTATTCGCCTGCACACTTTGTGCGCTGAAAAGACTCAATCCTACAGCAATCGCAATACCCACGATGATAACGCCTAGGATGATAAGCAGAAGCTGTTGTTGACCCATTATTTTCTCCTTTGTATGTTAATAATTATTTTTCCGATCTGGCATATATCACTCAAAAATCATTCCATATATTAAATCGGTCGTTTAATACAAAAATCGCTGTTTTATCGGAACTTTATCGGTCATAATTACCGTTTAAAAAACGATGAATTGTAAATTGTAAATAGAGTATGTTCAAAGTAATCCAGGTAAATGAGTACAGATTTTCAAGACTACCGAGCATGGTTTTAAAAGATCGTCTCGGAGAAATGCCTGATTTGTCATTTTTCTACGTATCACTTGATAATGCCTATTATTCTCTGTCCTGAATCCGGATTACGGGATATGTATAAAGGAATGGATATTTACTTTGTATTGCATACTCAAGCGTTTCGAACGGCCTGCCTGCTACAGGTAGAAAAACCAGAGAAGAGTGAAAATCCGAAATTCAATATCCGCTTGAAGCATGTCTGATAGATTATAATGGAGTGTGAATGACAAAACCGCTTTTTCTTATGCTCTTCTTGCAGGAGGATTTTATATATTAATCGCACATTTAATAGTAATAAAACATATATGCGGAAATAATTACCGATACGGGAAAGTATCTTATACAAAAAAAGCCTTGCATAAATGCAAGGCTTTGAAGTTTTTTCACAAAACAGTAAAGTTTTAGACTTTGCTTACTTGTGCGGCTTGCAGGCCTTTGGGACCTTGCTCAACATTGAATTCAACGCGATCGCCTTCATTTAAGGTTTTGTAACCTTCGCCGACAATTGCTTTGAAATGAACGAATACATCTTCGCCATTGTTTCTTTTAATGAATCCAAAGCCTTTTGCAGCGTTGAACCATTTTACTGTTCCCTGCTCCATAGGAAACTTCCTTTCTTATTGAGGAATTAATAAATGTACCCGAGGCTGTTCGCCAGATGTTCTTGGCTTTTTCACAGATTAATTATGAATCGCCTTTAAAAATGGTCGATGCACAATTATTGATAGACCTCGTGAAGCATCCTAACACGTGGAACACAGAGACTCTATCCGAAGCTGTTGTAAAGCACGATGTTGTTTTTACTACAACACATCGGTCCGTCAGCGCGAAAACGGAGTACGTGAATTGTTGTTTTAAATATAGATAATGGAACAGCAAAAAGCAATATTTCTGACCAAGAATATTGCATTCTTTTCCCGCTCTTTGTATCTTGCCATAAGCGAGAATATCACATAAGGCTTTAAAATTATGAAAATCAAGAAAAACGTACTTGTCATCGATGATGAAGAGATATGGCGGCTTATGATTCGCCGTTTTTTGGAAAATAGGGGCTATTCTGTCAAAACGGTCGGAAGCGGGCCGGAAGCTATTCGGATGCTCTCTTCGTTCACGCCTGACATTATTTTAAGCGATGTCCGGATGCCCGAAATGAATGGATTTGATTTTTTAGATACCGTCCGCCAGGCGCCGATCACCGCTAAAATTCCGGTTGTTTTTTTCTCTGCGATTGATGATTTTGACGCACGAAAAACAGCGAGAGATCTCGGCGCTATCGATTTTATCGTAAAGCCGTTCAATGAAAAAGAGATATCATTTATTCTTTCAAAGTACCTCGCATAAGACCCTTTTGGTTGACAAGGGGAAATAACATATTGACTGCAAAAAAGCTATGTTCGGAATCAATTTCCAAAACCTCAAAAAATTTCGCGTCTCTCTAGGACCGGTCGAACAGGCCCAGATTGTCGTTTCGTTTGTTGTTGTCGCTTCGCTCATCACGATCGTCGTATTGCGATGGACAAGCGGACACACGTTGGAATGGCTGTTGTTCGGCAGCGTCATTACTGTCGGCGCGTTCGGATTCATCATCGTTACCGTCACGCTCAAATACGGCCGGCTTTTTGAAGAACAAAAACAAGAGCTGATCGCATTGAATGCATTCACGGAATCCATGAATCGCTCGGTGACGATTCAGTTCCTTCTCCAAAATGCTCTGCAGGAAGTACGAAGGCTCCTTGATATTGAATACGGATGGATTTTCCGGACAGAGGGAAACACTTTATCATTAAGCGCACAACGCGGTACGGAAGAGCTCGATAGTTCCGTGCTTGATTCAACTGTCGATCTTTCCGACGAACGTTTTGCGTGGGTTTATAATCCCAAAATAGTGAAGCGGAAAAAAACATCAAAAAAAAATTCTACGGAACAGTGGCAATATGGAATGATCGGATCGTGGGCGTCAACGCCTATACTCATGAAAGATCAATTTTCCGGCGTTATGATAGCAGCAAGTAAAAAACACAATGCTTTCAGTCATAAACAAGTTGAGCTCATGACCGCGTTTGCCAATCAACTCGGCATTGCAATGGAAAACGCCGCTTTATTCGACCGCCTTATCAAATCTGAAGAACGCTATGCAGACCTTTTTGAACACTCGCCCGATATGTCCCATATCGTCAATCAAGAAGGAGTGATTGTAAGCTGCAACCAAACGGAAGCGTCGCGCCTCGGTTACATGAAAGAAGATATCATCGGCCAATCGATTTTAAAATTGTATCCGAAAGAGTACCACAGCTCCATCAATAAAATGCTGCAGGATATATTCAAACATCATTATGAAATCAAGGATTTGGAGGAAAAATTTTTAACGGCAAACGGGGATCAGGTCGATGTGAGCATCAAAGCTTCTCTTATTCCGGATGAACAGGGAGAACCTATGCTTATGCGGGCCGTTGCCCGGGATATTACGGAAAAGAAAAAAATGGAAGCCAAGATCATCCATGCGCAGCGCATCGACAGCATCGGAAATCTCGCCGGAGGGATTGCTCACGACTTCAACAACATTCTAACCAGTATTCTCGGATCTACGGCAATCATGCGCCGTAAGATAAAGCACGAAAGTGAATGGTATCATTTTGTCGAGATTATAGAAACTGCCGCAAAACGCGGGGCTTCTCTGACACGGCAGCTTCTCACCTTTGCGCGGAAAAGCACGGCTCATTTCCGTCCCATCATTGTCAATGATATTATTCAAGAGACCCTCCATCTTTTCGGACGAAGCATCGATAAAACGATCTCGATCAAAACTAACTTTTCCCAGGATACGTACATTATCAACGGAGACGATGGACAAATTCAGCAGGCTCTTCTGAATCTCCTTATCAATGCGCGGGATGCTATGCCCGACGGAGGGGTTGTCACTATTGCTACATCAAAGATTGCCTTACAAAAAGAAACTCTTAAAAGCGGAGAACATCGTGAGGGAAACCATGTTGCTATTTCTATTGCGGACACCGGTACGGGGATGGACGCAGAAATCCTACAGCATATTTTTGAACCTTTCTTTACGACAAAGAATCAGGGGAAAGGAACCGGGCTCGGTTTATCCGTTGTCTACGGCGTTATCAATGCCCATAACGGTTTCATTACAGTCAACAGTCAATTCGGAGTTGGATCGGAATTCATCGTACATCTCCCCCTTCACCCGGTGACGGAGACCTTTCGACGCCCGCTCCGGAAGCAAAAACTTGCGCACGGAAACGAACATATACTTGTTGTTGATGATGAAAAAGATGTCGCAGGTGTTATCGCGGAAATGCTTGAATCGCTCGGTTATCAGGTGAGCGCTGTGCACAGCGGTTTAACTGCCGTCGATCTTTTTAAAAAGAAAAAACGTTACGACGCGTTGATCCTCGATCTTAATATGCCGAGAATGAGCGGACAGGAGACTTTCTTTAAGCTCAAAGAAATCGATCCGCAAGTACGCGTTATTATAGCAACAGGATACAGCAACCGCATCATCGATACTTCTCCTCTGCGCGATCATGCGAATGCTCTCCTGCAGAAACCTTTTCAAATTGAAGAACTTTCCAAAACTCTCCGAACCGTTCTCGACGAGGGAAAAAATTGATCAACGGTTCGGGAAGAATTTTAGAAAACACGAGAATCAATTTCTTTTCTTGAAAGTGGTTGAAATAATCACTACACTTTAAAAAAACCTTCATAGGCACAGTCTTCAATCGGATGCAAAACGTATGACTTTGGAACAATTCGCTGAAGGATTAAAGCAGCTTCGCATTGAAAAGCAGCTTTCCCTTCTGGATATTTCGACCGAAACGCGGATCAATATCAAATTTCTTGCGGCGATCGAAAACGGTCAGTTTTATATGCTTCCCCAGACATACATTCGTGCGTTTCTCCGGGAGTACAGCCTCATGGTTAGTGACAGACCGGACGAGATACTCCTACAATACAATGAAATTGCCATGTCTTCTCCCCCGCCTGCTCCATTGCAAAGATCGACGTCCCTGTCAACGCATAATTCCGGAGCGGGAGTATGGGCATTTGTTCCACAGCATGCATGGTTTTTTATTGCCGGGCTTGCTATCGTTGTCATCGTTCTCATTTCCTGGTTCGCCGTCTCTTTTCCGCCTGCCCAGCATTCGTCCAAAACCCCTGAAATTCCGTTTGAGAAGATCGTTCAAGAAAATGAAGCGGCTGCTATTTCTCAGAACCCCGTGCCGCAGCCACAGACTCCCGTGCAGCCTAAAACCGACAGTCTGACTCTAGAAATGACAACCTCTGATTCCGTATGGATCAACCTTCTGATCGATAATAAAAAATCGGAACAACATCTTGTTGGTCCTCGCCGGAAATATTCTTGGACTGCCAAAGAGCGCTTCGCCGTAACAATGGGAAATGCCGGGGGTGCCACGTTTCAACTCAATGGAAAAGACCTTGGAATGCTTGGAAAGCGCGGGGCAGTCCTGCGTAATATGATCCTGACAGAAGCCAACCTCCGCGTGCAGTAAGACTGCGGCACCGAGGAGCGTTATGCAACCGGACGTTGAAAAAGAAATCGAATATCTTCGTAATCAGATTCTCGACCACGATTATCGGTACTACACTCTGGCCCAACCTGTAATTTCAGACGAAGAATACGACCTCTTGATGCACAGGCTTCTTTCGCTGGAACAGCAGCATCCGGAGTTCCTCACTCCCGATTCTCCCAGCCAGCGTGTAGGCGGTCAACCGCTGAAAGAATTTTCTACAGTGACTCACGATGTTCCTATGCTCAGTTTGTCCAACACGTACAGCGAAGACGACATACGGGACTTCGACCGCAGAATTGCAGATGCATTGGGAATCGGCGCCTACCGGTACGTCTGCGAACTTAAGTTCGATGGTATTGCAGTGACGCTGCACTACCGGGGCGGCATTCTTACGCTCGGCGCAACGCGCGGCGACGGGACACAGGGAGATGATATTTCTCAAAATTTAAAAACTATCCGGTCTATTCCATTGCGTCTTCATGCTCAGCATCCTGTTCCGGATTTTTGTGAAGTGCGAGGAGAAGTTTTCATGAAGCGTTCCGATTTTGAACAAATGAATGAGGAACGACTTTTATCCGGAGAAAAAACTTTTGTAAATCCCCGAAACTCGACTGCCGGCACATTGAAACTTCAGGATCCGAAATTAGTTGCCCAGCGGCCGCTGAATTTTATCGCCTATTATCTCCGTTCTCCTGGAAGTGACTTGCAGAGCCACAGCCAATGCCTTGCCGTTTTAAAAGAATATGGGTTGCCGGTCAGCGGGCAATCACAGATTTGCACGGCTATCGATGAGGTTATTGCATATTGGAAAACATGGGAACAGAACCGGGAGACACTACCATTCGATATCGACGGTATTGTCGTTAAGCTCGACGCTCTTGCACAACAGGAACAACTCGGCTCTATCGCAAAAAGTCCGCGTTGGGCTGTCGCATTCAAATTTGCTTCCAGACAGGCGGAAACGCTTATCAAGGGAATTCATTTGCAAATCGGGAGACTAGGAACCGTTACACCGGTCGCCGACCTTGAGCCGGTCTTTCTGGGAGGCACAACTGTGATGCACGCCACATTGCATAATGCCGAGTATGTTAAAAAGCTTGACATTCGTTTGACAGATCACGTAATTGTTGAAAAGGGCGGAGATGTCATTCCAAAGGTCAGCAGCGTCATTTTGGAAAAACGCCGTAAAGGAGCACAAGCTTTTAAGTTCCCAGCAGCCTGTCCGGAATGCGGTGCAAAGTTATTCCGCCCGGAAGGTGAAGCCAATTATTTTTGTGAAAATAGCGAATGTCCTGCGCAAATCAAGGGTCGGATTCAGCATTTTGGAAGCCGGGGAGCAATGGACATCGAGGGACTCGGCGAAGCGAACGTGGAACAACTCGTTCTTTGCGGACTCCTGAAAAATAGTGCGGATATCTTTGATTTGCATAAAAAAAAGGATATTTTAATTGATCTGGAACGGTGGGGTCAAAAAAGCGTCAAAAATTTGCTGGATGCTGTCGAAAAGAGTAAAAAGCAGAAATTTCCCCGCGTCCTTTTTGCACTCGGTATTCGGCATGTGGGTGCAAATATTGCACAGCGGATTGTTAAAAAATTTCGTACAATACAGCAATTGGAATCTGCCTCCATCGACGAACTGAAAGAACTTGAGGGAATTGGTCCGCAGATAGCTGAAAGTATTGTTCGATATTTTGCCGATAAACATAACCGGGCAATTGTAAAACGACTAACAATGGCCGGTGTGACGATGGAGGAAAAGGAACGATCCATGGCAGGATCGGATCCTTTGGCAGGAAAAGTTTTCGTTATAACAGGCGCCTTAACAACAATGAACAGGAACGAGGCGAAAGAGCGCATCGAATCGTCGGGCGGAAAAGTTTCTTCAACTGTAAGTGCAAAAACCGATTATGTCGTTGTCGGCGCCGATGCGGGATCGAAGCTGAAAAAAGCTCAGACATTAAAAATCCCGCTGATCGATGAAAGGGATTTAATTGAGCTTTTAACAAAATAGATTCAAGACAACCATCATCCATATATTGGAGGGAGTCCTATGTTTTCATTTCAACGTTTAGTAATCTTCCTTCTGTTTGTTTGTTTATTCAGCATGCTTACCTCGGCTCAAACAAGAAGCGGGAAATTCGGTATCGGTCTTGGCGCAGACGGCACAGAACTTTTAGGCATATCTCCTAATGCGATCATGTCGTATGACGCCGGCCTCAATGCTTTTTATTCCATTACAGAGGGCGTCGGACTTCGTTCGTCTATGGGCATGGGTCAACTTGGTTGGAAATCTCCTGTGACGAAACAGAATCTTTCGACCAATATGATGTACGATAACCTTTATGTCAGCGCAGATTTTATGCCCAATAGTTCGTTAAATCCATTTGTTATGGCGGGCGTAGGAATAGTGATGTACGATCCGACAGATTCCATCGGGCACCGGATTCAAGATAAGACAAAGTATTCGAGCATTGATCTGCATTATATCCTCGGCGGCGGATGCGATTACTTTATCAATGAATTCTGGTCGGTGACCGTCAAAGGCGAATATGTAATGACGAATGCTTGGCATTATTACGGTGCCGGCCCTTCCGGCAAGGACAACAACTTTTTGCGTGTAGGTCTGGAAGTTCGTTATTACTTCTTCGATCAATCGTTCATCACCAAGATGCTGGAAGCAGTAAAGAATCGTTTCAAGAAAAATTAATAGTGAATGTTTGAAAAAATTCGTTTTGCCATCGGAATGGCTTACGCACGATTCCATTTCCGCAGAAAAAAAGATCATGCGATGAACTTTACGAACATTCTAACTCGTGCGCACCGGGTTCTCGTGATATTTCCGGAAAAGGAATTCGATGCCGACTCGGCTTCAACTGTGCTGCGGTATCTCCTGCGCCGCTTTTCGGCGAGAGGAATACTTGTCCTAATCCGGAACGACTTTCTCCATGTTCTGTCAACAGCGCCGCCGGTCAAGACTCTCATATATACAAAAGAAGATATTTCGCGCTGGTTCCTGCCGCGGCGTAGTATCCTGACACGTCTGACTTCTACTACGTTCGATGTTGCCCTTGATTTGAACGCAATGCTGTCACTTCCCGGCGCGTTTTTCTGTAAAGCATCCAATGCGCCTCTGCGTATTAGTTTTACGAAACCGGACGGAGATTTCTTCCATAATTTTCAGGTCCAATTGAAGGAATCCTCCAATACAGTGTCGATATTGAGAAATTTTCTAAAATGCCTGGATATGTTTTAACCTGTTCAACGGAGTATCGCCATGCACTTTGATATAAAGAAAAACGGCAAAGCAACAATCTTGAAAGTACACGACAAAAAATTAGATGCTGCCGTTTCACCGGATCTTAAGGGTGAGTTTCTCGTCCTCTGCACTGCGCAGCTGAAAGAACTTATTGTCGACCTTTCGGCTGTTGATTTTTGCGACAGCAGCGGATTGGGCGCGCTGCTTATCGCAGAACGTAAAATGAGGGAACATGGCGGCATTGTAAAACTTGTCGGCGTGCAGAAAAAAATTCTTACGTTGATTAAAATTTCACACCTGGATCGCACTTTTCAATTGTACGATTCTCTTGCAGATGCGATTAAAAAATAGGATATTTCCTTTCTCAAGAGGAAGGAAAGCAGCGCTGTTATTTCATGAACATTGCATCGCACAATAAAAGCAGCACTGCCGTCCAGTTAGAAACATCTCTTCTTCTCGATAGTCAGATTCAACGGTTTAAAAATTTTCTCCGACTCGAAAAAAACGTCGCACGTCAGACGCTCCTCTCTTATTCATTTGATCTTCAGAAATATTCCAACTTTCTTCTGCGAAAGAGGCAAAAAAGCGCTGTGACGGTCAGCGGGACAATGATCAATGAATTTCTTGAAGAACTTCATCGCGCAGAACTGAACCCGAGAACAATTTCAAGAATTCTATCGACTGTGCGCGGTTTTCATAGATTTCTGCTTGGCGAGGGTGAAGTGAACAATGATCCTACAGAGTCCATCGATACGCCTAAGCTCGCCAAAACACTTCCCAGCGTTCTTACAATTCAAGAGATCGATGAAATTTTCAGGCAACCCGATATGTCTTCTGCCACCGGCATTCGCGACCGCGCTATTCTGGAAACGCTTTATGCGACCGGTATGCGGGTTTCCGAATTGGTCAATCTTAAACAGGCCGACTTAATGTTCGAGGAAGGATTGGTTTTGGTTTTCGGCAAGGGATCCAAAGAGCGTCTGATTCCTATCGGAACTTCAGCAAGGCAATGGATCGATACATATCGCAAACAGACGCGCGTCCATCTCGCGGCAAAAAGAAAATCCGGAGATTATGTTTTTCTAAACAATCGGGGGACAAAGCTGACCCGTTCGATGATTTTTAGAATTGTCGACCGTTACTGCACAGCGGCTAAAATCGGAAAAGATGTACATCCCCATACATTCCGGCATTCTTTTGCAACGCATCTTCTCGAAGGTGGAGCTGATCTTCGTGCAGTCCAGGAAATGCTCGGTCATGCTGATATCTCAACAACACAAATCTATACCCACATCGACAGGGAATATCTTAAAGAAGTGCACCGCACGTTTCACCCCAGAGGATGAGGGAAAAACAGAATACAGAAGCCAGAAGACAGAAGACAGAGTAGAGAAGAGATAGAGTTTTTTTACTTCTGTACTCTTACCTCTGTCTTTTGTGTTCTTCTAAATTCTGTATTCTTACTTCTGCATTCTGAATTCTATTGTTCAACGATTATTGAACAATTTTACCGGCACGTAATTCTTTAACAAGACGTTCCGCTTTATAGATTTGATCCAATCCCTCCAGAAGTCCGGCAGAATGTACGGCTATGCAGCGATTTTTCGTTTCATCAAAAATCACATCGCCGGGCAGACTTTCCATATTACCGTCGAAAGCCAATCCGACAATCTGCAAATCTTTATTCACAACCGGACTACCTGAATTGCCGCCGGTAATGTCATTTGTCGAAACAAAATTCATCGGTGTACTCATTGAAAATGTAGGCGGCGGATTTTCCCAGCGGGAGGAAAACTTCCATGGGGTTTTTTTCCCGAATGAAAAATAACGGTCATACAAGCCATAGAAGGTCGTGACCGGTGGCGCAAGTGTTCCGTTATATTCATAACCTTTCACAACCCCATCAGCGATACGAAGCGTAAATGTCGCATCAGGAGGAATTTGAGTTCCATAGACGCTGTACATTGCTTCACCGAGGATTTTCAGTTGAGCCTGAAGTTTGTCCTGAATCCCGTCTGCTTCGCTGCGCAATTCGATGCTCCGGTCGCGTACGGCCGCCGCAAAGGCGATCAAAGGATCGGAGGAAACAAGAATTTCGGCGGGTGATTTTTCGATGAATGCATGGAATTTTTCTTTCGAAGCAAAAATCGATCCGGCAGCTAATTCTTCAGCCGCCTGCCGGGGCGAGCGCCCTTCGATCAGCTTATTGAAACTTTCATTCGCTCCGTTGAACAACCGGGCCATCATTTCGAGCTCGCACACAAGAAGCTCCTTTTCGATTTCCGGATTAAAAGAAACAGGATAAAATACAGCTTCCATCGAATCCCGGCGTGCTCCTTCATACCTATCCGGAATGAACTTCGCTGTCCCTGTCATCATTTCCGCCTGATTGACAACCGCCGCCGATAAAGAGAGAAATTGAGACCGTGTCCTCCCGCGCATGGTCAGCGCAACCTGATCCGGATAAATAGCATTCAGTTTCTTTTGAAACTTTTCTATTTCAGACCATGGATCTCCATATTTTCGTTTCAATTCCGGATTCGCATTCACGGCTGCTTTAAATTTATTTTCAAAATCCATTTTCTTTGCCAGCACAACCGGATCGAGCAGTCCATCCAGGTATCCGGTAAGCGCCTTCCTTGAATTTTCCAGACCGAAAATCGTATTCAAATACTTTAATTTTGCATCGGGATGTTGTTCCACATAATGTGCGTACACTGTCCCGGCTTTTCCATACAATTCCTTGGCGATAGGATATGCATAGTCGCGAAGGTATTCGAGCTGTGCAACCGTTTCCAGGCGGCTCGTGCTTCCCGGGTTTCCTATCACAAACGTCGCATCGCCTTCTTTTGTCCCTTCCGGACTGAATTGAAAGAAATCGGCTGTTTTTAAAGGAACACCGTGATCATAGATACGGAAGAAAGCACAATCGAAATCGTACCGCGGGTATGTAAAATTATCCGGATCGCCTCCGAAGAACGCGGCAATTTCCTCCGGAGCATAGACGATCTTGATTTCGGTATACCGTTTATAGCCATAGAGAGAATATCGACCGCCGTTATAAAATGCTATGACGTTGAAAACCATAGAATCGTTCGGCGCAGTTTCCTTATATTTATTTGCAGCCGCTCTTTGAATTTCGGATATTTTATCGATGCGATTCTGACTCTTCTCTTTATCCGTCGTTCCTTTATCGAAAGCGTGCTGAACCTTAAGAGTTACATCTTCAATGACGCGCAATTGATCGATATAGAATCCGGGAACCTTCCGCTCATCGGCAAGCGTCGGTGCATAAAAACCTTCTTCCGCCAGCCGTTCCCCTTGACGCGTAACGCTGTCCAAGGAACTCCGCGCGCAATGATGGTTTGTCATCACCAATCCATCTTCGGAGACGAATGAGGCGCTGCAATTGGGAAGCCGCAGGGCAGCCAGCCGCGCCTTATCAAACCATTCTTTGCTCGGGGAAAAGTCGTATGTTTGGGTAAAATATTCCGCAGGTGGGAAATCGAATGTCCACATTTTACCCGTATCGAACCGTCCCGCCTTTATAGTGTCGTACTTCATCGAACCTAAAAAATCCGTTCGTGTCGTCTCCCGTGCAGAACAACCGCCGAGGGCAAGGATAAGGAAGCATCCAACACATCCGAACAATATTCGTACAACTCTCATATAATCCTCATGATTATGATAAACTATTCTTTCAAGAAAAATGTAGAAAGAATATAGTGTACAAGCAAACTTATAAAGAATACAGGATCCGGAATTAAAAAGGTTGAAGTTAGTTCTTTGTTCTTCATCCGCTCTTAAAGACACTATAGTCTATAGTCTGTATTCTGATTCTGTCTCCTGAATTCTTGATTCTTAAAAAAAAATCCCCTGCTCTCCCATATCGCGAACATGGAAAAACAGGGGGTTTTGCATTCGTCTCGAAAACCCACCGTGCATGGAGAGACGAAATTTCAAGAATAGCTCGTCGTACGCGAATCCTACCCGCCAGTGCAGAAATCGTCATTCTGACGGTCCAATAGAATATTCCCGATACAATTGAGGTGCTGCCGTAACTGAATTAGTCCATAATTTTTCGCAAAAACGCCGGACGCTCGATATCGGTCTTATCAATCTTTTCTTTGGATTGACCGAATTCCCGCTGAGCTGTGCTCGGCAATTCCACGCCGCGGCGCGCATACGTCGGCGCGTCATATCTCGCCAGCTCCGTCAAACCGGTTGGAACATGATCAATCAGCCTTGCGATCGGTTTGGCCGGGCGCTGTAACGCTGCCGCCCGTTTGTTGAAGCCGGTCGCAATAACCGTTACGATCATCTCATCGGTCATGTTTTCGTCGATCACCGTGCCGAGAATAACATTCGCTTCTTCACCGGCTGCTTCGTGAATGACCTTCGTAGCTTCGTCGATTTCCATAAGACTGAGCGTTGGTCCGCCTGTAATATTGATTAAAATACCACGGGCGCCGGCAATCGAAATGCCTTCGAGCAGCGGACTTGAAATAGCCTGATGAGCCGCTTCTGTTGCGCGCTCTTCACCCGTCGCAACACCGCTGCCCATCAACGCATCTCCCATCTCTCTCATGATCGTACGAACATCGGCAAAGTCCACATTGATATAACCGGGAACTGTAATGACTTCTGAAATGCCGCGTGTGGCATTGTACAGAACCTGATTGGCAAGTTCAAATGCTTCCATAATCGGCGTACGTCGATCAATCAAATCGAGCAGCTTTTGATTTGGAATGCAGATCAGTGTATCGACATTTTTCCTCAGTTCCTCAATGCCGTCTTCTGCCTGACCGCCGCGTTTCTTTCCTTCGCTGTTAAACGGCTTGGTCACGATCCCGACAACAAGTGCGCCGATGCTTTTTGCAATGCTTGCCACAAGCGGTGCGCCTCCCGTTCCCGTGCCGCCGCCCATACCGGCTGTTACAAAGACCATGTCGCATCCACCCAGCGCTTGAGCGATTTCTTCACGATCTTCTTCCACTGCACGGAACCCGATGCCGGGATCCGCACCGGCGCCAAGGCCGCGTGTCAGGCTTTTTCCGATTTGAATTTTTTGCGCTGCCTTATTGCGCTCGAGAGCCTGAACGTCGGTGTTGATCGCCACGAAATCCACGCCGGCAAGACCCTTATTAATCATACTATTGACAGCATTACCGCCTCCGCCGCCGACTCCGACGACACGGATCTTTGCTCCACGACTTCCCGGTAAATCTAATTCAATAGGCACGGTAGATTCTCCTTTTATTAGTTTGTTTTATGTGTGTTTTAAAAAAAGTTATTTGGTTATTTAGTTGCTTAGTTGTTTAGTTACTTGGTTACTTGGTTGCTTGGTTACATAAGTAATTTGGTCATTCGATTATTTTTCTGAACTCCATTTACTCCTATTCACCATTTACCATTCACTGCTTTATAGCTCTTCGAACCATGCTTTCATTCTCCGAAAAATTGTTTTTCCTTTTCCATCTTGAATGGCTGCCTTCACTGTCGATCGGTCTTTATGTTTCAATTCATGAAACACAAGGCCTACACCGGTCGCAAAAATCGGATTTTCGATTTCACGGACAAGTCCGGAACTGAAGCCGCCGGGAATGCCGATCTTAACCCCCATGCCGAGCACCTCTTTCGCGAGTTCTGCAGTTCCTTTGATCAGCGAACCCCCGCCGGTCAGGACGACTCCCGCAGAAAGATGTTTTGAATATCCGGAGCGTTTTATTTCAATCGCTGCACATTCTAAAATTTCCTCCATCCGCGGCTGAATGACCTTGCAAAGAAGCTGTTTATCGATTTCGATCGGAACACGGCCGCCTATTCCAGGGAGCATAATCGGCATATTGTCTACGATCGCCGGCTCAAACGCAAATCCATAATCGATTTTAACCTTTTCTGCCTGATCCGTAAGAATGCCAAAACCTTTTCGGATATCGTCCGTCACTTTTTTCCCTGCAATGCCGATTACAGCCGTATGGCGAATTGTCCGCTCTTCAAAAACGGCAAGATCGGTCGTGCCGCCTCCGATATCGAGCAGGGCGACCCCGACCTCTTTTTCTTCGTCTTCCAGAACGGCATAGCTCGATGCGAGCGGTTCAAGCACCATATCGTTGACATGCAGCCCGGCCCGCTGAACGCATTTATAAATATTCTGCGCTGCCGTGACAAGTCCCGTAATAATATGCACTACCGCTTCCATCCTGACACCGGACATTCCGACCGGATCGTAAATACCATCCTGACCGTCCACGATAAACTGCTGCGGAATCACATGAATGATTTTTCGATCAAGCGGCAGAGCAACACGCTTTGTGTCTTCAATCAAACGGTCGACATCTTCCTTGGTAATTTCATTTTCGGGCCGGCTGATGCTGATAACACCGCGGCTTTGAAAACTCTGAATATGGTCGCCCGCGATGCCGACTGTCACGGAATTAATCTTGACCCCCGACTGCTGTTCTGCATCCTGTACGGCAGCCTGAATCGACCGGACGGTCTTTTCTATGTTCGTCACAACGCCGCGCGTCAATCCGTCCGATGTGCTGCGCCCGATTCCTAAAATTTTCATTTTCCCGGGATAATTTTCATCGGGCGAAGCGACAATGGCACAGACCTTTGTCGTTCCTATATCCAGGCCAACCGCTATTTCTTGTTCCATAGATTCTCTTTCCATTCTACCGCATTAAGATTTTGCTTCAGGATTCCATTTTGCTACAATTTGATTCTTGTACCGCAGGTCAACGTATTGCAATCCATGCGCGCCGCGTGTTTTAATATATTCCGTCCAAAACACTTCGAGCTTGACAAACTTATCGGCAACATCGCCGCTGCCGAAGACAATCGGCACGCTGTTCTCAACGGCATAAAGCACGATGTCTCCAGCTGTATGAACCTGAATCTCGGAAATGTTATAGTACATTTCATGATTCATGCTCCGCATCGTCATAAGCAATTGCAGCGCCTGACGTGTTTGCGCATCTCGAATCATCGACCCGAGCGCGAGTTCCTCGCTTTGCGGTATACCGCTGATCACCGGAAGATCAAAAAGCTTTTTCGAGATACTGCGCGGAAGCACAACGCCTTCGCCGTCTAAATAGAGAGTCTCCGTGCGATTGATAATGGCAATCGGCACTCGTTCAGAAACCTCGACAGAAATTGTATTCGGCAAATTTCTTTCCACAACTGCGTCTTTGATATAATAATGACTTGTCACATTTCGCTGAATTGCAGTCAGGTCGGCCTGATAGAGAAACGTTCCGGACTGAACCTGTGTCAACTGAACGATTTCGTTCGTTCCCACGATGCGGTTTCCCTCTACTTTGATCTGCGTGACTTTTAAACTCGATTTCCACGCGTTCGCGCCGAAGACAAGCACAAATGCCAGTGCAAGCAAAGAAAATAAGAGAATTTTTTTCGATCTCATGTTCTTCATGCCGCTACCTGCCGTTCAAACGGAAAGCCTATCAGCTTGACCTCCAACTCGAGCATGACGCCGAAATGCTGGTACACAGTGCGCTTGACGAGTTCAATGAGCTTTATCACATCATCCGCTTTAGCCGTTCCGAGATTCACGATAAAATTTGCATGCTTTTCGGAAACCTGCGCATCGCCTATACGTTTGCCTTTAAGTCCGGCTTGTTCTATTAATTTAGCAGCATGCGTATTTTTCGGGTTTTTGAACATACTCCCGAGATTTGGAAGATCCAGAGGTTGTGAATCGTTGCGTTTTATGATTAATTCACGTCGCATTTTCGATAATTCTTCTTTTTCACCATGCGGAAATTCGAACGTCGCCGCAAGGACTATATCTCCCCCAAGTGCAGAGCCGCGATACGAGAATTCTGCCTCTTCTTTTTTTAGAACTTCGACGATACCGTCACGGATCACTTCTATCGTAAGAAGATGATCGCTTATTACTCCGCCGTGTGCACCGGCGTTCATCACAACCGCGCCGCCAATCGTCCCGGGAATTCCGGCAAGCATTTCCGAACCAGCGAAACCATGCTGAATGCAAAAATCTACAAATTTTGTCAGCCGAACGCCCGATTCTGCAACGATGCTGTCGCCGGCCTGAAAGAGAGCCGGGAGGGCGGATTCGACATTGAGTACTGCGCCGCGGATTCCCTCATCGCTGACCAGAACATTACTTCCGCGTCCGATCATCATCCACGGAAAATGCTGTTGGCGAAAGTACCGAATAATAGCAAGAAGATCGTCCTTATCGGCCGGTTCGATATAGAAATCCGCCGGTCCGCCTACCTTCATCCATGTATACTTTGCCATTGGCTCATCAACAGCAATTGTGCCTCGGAGATTTTTCTGTATGTCGGAAATTGAAATCATCTTTTAGAATTAAGAATCAAGAATCAAGAATTCAGAAGACAGAATGGAATACTGGATTCCGGCTTCTATATTCTTTATTTTTTTTATTTTTGCCATTTACAGTTCACAGTTTACCATCTTCAAAAACTCTTCTCCGTATTTCCAGATATCACCCGCACCCATCGTGACAACGATATCACCCGGTTTCACAATCGATTTTAGAAATGCCGGAACTTTGTTTTTGTCCTGAATATAATGCGCTTCTTTATGGCCAAATTGCTTTGCCGCATTGACGATCAGTTCTCCGGTAATTCCCTGAATCGGTTCTTCGCGTGCCGGATACACGTCCGTAACGATCAACACATCAGACAACAGAAACGATTTGCCGAAGTCTTCATAAAAATCGCGCGTACGGGAATACAGGTGCGGTTGAAACACGCAAACCACTCTTCGCCGCCAGCCGGCTTTCACACCGGCAAGTGTCGCTTTGCATTCAGTGGGGTGATGTGCATAATCGTCGTACAGCGTAATACCTGAGACCTCACCCTTTCTTTCCCAGCGGCGGTAGACCCCGGAAAACTTTTCAATCCCGGACTTTATTTTATCGAAAGGAATGCCGAGTTCAAGACCAACCGCAATGGCGCCGAGCGAGTTCTGGACATTATGTTTTCCCGGAACCTGCAGCGTCACCGAACCGAGCTCTGTATTATCCTTGACCAGCGTATAAAACGACTGGTTGTCTGCATGACGGATGTCTACAGCCTGCACATCGGCCTGCGGATTCAGACCGTATGTTGTAATCTTTTTCTTATTTAAAAACGGCATAATATCAAGCAGCGCCGGTTCATCAAGGCACAGAACAATAAATCCGTAAAACGGAACTTTCTGTGCGAACTGTATGAATGCATTTTTGATATCCTCAAGGTCGCGGTAACAATCCAGATGATCCGTTTCCAACGTTGTCAGCACGGCAATAGTCGGCGTTATGGAAAGGAACGAACGATCGTATTCGTCTGCCTCCACAACAATAAACTCGCCCCGACCAAGGCGGGCGTTCGTGCCCCCAAGACCGCTTAATTTTCCGCCGACAATCACCGTTGGATCGAGGCCCCCTTCCAATAAGACGAGGCTGGTCATCGACGTTGTCGTAGTTTTACCGTGCGTTCCTGCAATTCCGATGCCGTATTTTAAACGCATTACTTCTGCAAGCATTTCTGCACGGCGCACGACGGGAATTTTCCGGCGCTGTGCTTCAATCATTTCCGGGTTCTCGGATTGCACGGCAGACGAATATACAACGGTATCGACATCGGCTGCAATATTCTCCGCCCGGTGCCCTTCGTAAATTGAAGCACCGAGTTTCTGGAGCCTCTCCGTCACTTCCGAAAGCGAACGGTCAGATCCGCTGACGGCAAATCCCTGGTCGAGCAAAATTTCTGCTATGCCGCTCATACCGATGCCGCCGATGCCGATAAAATGTAATTTTTTAATTGAACTGAACATGATCTATTCTTTCCTGTCCGATAAGGAGGAAAACCGGCCAGGTTTTCTTCCCGGCACTTTTTGAGCAATCCGTTCCATCTCTGCGACAAGCTCCCGATCGCGCTCATATCGCCCGACCCTGATATGAATCGGCAGGGAGCGGTTTTTCAACTTTATTGAAATATGCTGAAACCTTCCTGCCGTCTGCACGGAACGTTCTTTGCCAATATGCATCCATTCAATATCCATGACAGCGAACTCCCGCCGGCGCGAACGTGAATAAAAAACAAAGCGGTCGGCGGAAATAATCAGTTTCCGGTCCCGCCAGATGTTGAGAAGAAGAACCACAAACGATACAACAACAAACAAAATAATAATGAGTACAATCGGATCCCTGAAGACGAAGCTGAACTGGTCTTCGATAAAACTTCCGCGAATCCCTGCATACATGACCAGCGTCAGCAAATAAATGAGAGATTGCTGGTAATAAAAATCCAATTTGTATTTAAAAATTTTCTCTTCCATGAATGGATCCATGATGATCATTGCTGTCGAATAAGTGAAATAATTTCTTGTGCAATAACTTTTCCTGCATCTGGCTTTCCAAACGATCGGCAGGCTTCACCGATCCTGTTTCGCCGTGCCTCGTCTTTCAAAAGATCGTTCAATATCGGCTGCAAATGTTCCTGCAGATCGGAATCCTTCACTAAGAGCGCCGCTCCGCTTTCCGCTAAAACTTTCGCATTGAAACTCTGGTGATCCGCTGCGGCAAAGGGATACGGCACAACAATCGCAGTTTTTCCCAGACGCATTATTTCCGCCAGTGTTGTCGCGCCTGCGCGGCAGATAACGATATCGGCAGCAGCATAGGCGTATTCGACATCGTCGATAAAAGGCCCAACCCAGCCGATTCCTTTTGTATTCATAAGCCCGGCAAGCGCCGCATCTGCTGGGCCGGTTTGCCAAATAAACTGAACTCCGTGCGCGGCAAATTCTTCCGCGCAACTCTTCACGGCATGATTGATGGAAGAAGCACCGAGACTTCCGCCGATCACCAGCACGGTCGTCTTACCGTCAACAAGATGAAAACGTGCAATGCCCGCTTCCCTTGGAATACTGCCGAGGGCATCGCGTGTCGGAGTTCCGACCAGTTCAATGTTATCCTGTCGTTTCAGTTTCCGGCGCGTTGCATCGAAAGCTATGAAGACTTTTGCCGCCCTTGCCGAGAGCATGCGCGTCGTAATGCCGGGATAACTGTTGGACTCATGAACCACCGCCTGGATACCCAGCAGTGTCGCTGCGTACAGGTACAGGACCGCAGACATACCCGCCGGTACCGACGACAACATCCGGTGAAAACTTCTTGATCAGAAAGAACGATTGAACCAGCGAAACGGCGGCCTTCAATGGAAATAAAAGGTTTCCCGGACGAAGGCTCCTGTGAAATCCGCTGATCCAGATTGTCGAAAATTCGTATCCGCGCTCCGGAACGACGCGCGATTCTATTTTTCCTTTCGTGCCGGCGAATAAAAATTTTGCATCCGGCCTTATTTTTTTTAATTCATCTGCGATCGCCAGCGCCGGAAAAACATGTCCTCCGGTGCCTCCGGCCGCAATCAAAACCCTTATGTTCCGCTCCGCTGTGATATCAGTAAGCCTTTCCAAGTCCGGTTGACGGCTGCGCTGCCATTTCCGTCCCTGATTTGATGATGCGCGGATGCATATCGGTATAAGCGGAAATATTCAGCAGCACGCCGACTGCAAACGCCGTCATCAACAACGCGGATCCGCCATAGCTGATGAACGGCATCGGTAATCCGGTCGTCGGGAAAATGCCGAGCGCAACGCATGCATTAACGACTGCGTACAACGTGACCGTTCCGGTAATAGCGATCGCAAGGTAACGCCCGAAATCGTCTTTTGCATACTTGGCAATTTTATAGCCGCGTATCATAATAAACAAGAAGGCCGCCAGAATAAAAACAGCGCCGACAAATCCGTATTCTTCTCCGATAATTGAGTATACAAAATCGTTGTACGATTCGGGCAGGAAGAGATCCCGCTGACGGCTTTCACCAGGGCCGACACCGAAAATTCCTCCGTTGCCGAATCCGATAATCCCCTGCCAAAGCTGATAATTCGCCCTTCCGTTCGAACGACTTTGCATGAACAGCTTGATGCGCTGTAAACGATACGGTGCGATCAGAACATACCCCGCGAGCAGCGGAATGATGCACCCTATAGTCGCCGCCAGATGCGAAAAGCGGACGCCGCCAATATAAAGAATCATGAGCGAGAGAACGATAATCATTGCACTTGTACTGAAATTCGGCTGCAGCATGACAAACAGCATCACGATACCGACCCAGATCATCGCCGGTATAAATCCATGTTTCAAATCTCTGATCGTTTCACCTTTTATTGCCAGCAGCGCACACAAATAGAAGAGCAGTGTGAATTTTGCAAACTCTGAAGGCTGGAAGCCAAGTCCGCCGTAATGAAGCCAGCGCACGGCACCCTTTGTTTCGCCTCCGAGCAGAAGCGTTATCGCCAGGAAAACGATGGAAATAATGAGCGCCGGTTTTGAAATCTTCTTATAGACACGGTACGGAATGCTCAATCCGGCAAACAGTGCGCCGATGCTGAGCAGAATCTTAATCGCGTGGAGATCAAGATAGTGATTCTGATTTTCATACCGTGCGTATGCCCATTCCGCTGAAGCGCTGTAGACGACACCGAGACTGATCACCATCAGGCCTAAAACGGCAACCAGCAGCCAGATATCGATATGATTTTTTTGCATCTTTATCACAATGTGTTTACAAGTTCTTTAAAAACTTCTCCGCGGTGCTCATAATTTCGGAACCAATCGAACGAAGCGCAAGCAGGCGAAAGAAGCACAATATTGCCAGGCTCCGCTAAAAACTTTGCCGTTGAGACTGCTTCTTCCATCGAAGCGGCTTTTTTGACAACGACCGTTCCGCGAAACGCCTTTTCTACCGTATCGGACGATTCACCGATAGCGACAATCGCACGCACGTGTTCTTTCGCAAGTTCGGTCAGCCGGGAATAATCGTTCCCTTTATCCCGCCCGCCGAGTATCAACACGATCGGCTTCTTAAATGCCTGCAGGGCATACCAGACGGAATCGACATTCGTCGCTTTGGAATCATTATAATAGCGGATGTTATTCAACTCCCGCACAAATTCCAAGCGATGTTCCACACCTTTAAATGTTTTCAGTGTTGAGCGAATAGATTGCGCATCCACTCCGAGCATCTGACCGATAAGCACAGATGCCATTGCATTGTAAACATTATGTGTCCCTTTAATAAAAATATTTTCGACCGGAACAATTTCCGCCCGTTCGCCGTTCAGCCGCGTAACCAGCATTCCCTCCTCCAGAAACGCGCCTTCAGGGAGGGTCGTTTTTACGCTGAAACCAATTTTCCGGCAGCGCGCTTTTCCGATCACTTTTTTCGTCCATTCATCATCCGCATTGTACATGGCAACATCGTCACCGGCTTGATTCTCGAAGATGCGTGCTTTCGACGCCGCGTATTTTTCCATCGAATGATCGTAACGGTCCATATGATCAGGCGTGATGTTCAGCAGCGCCGAAATCCGCGGCCGGAATGTCGCAATATGATCGAGTTGAAAACTGCTTACTTCAAGAACGGCGACATCTGTTTCAGTCAAAGCAGAAACGAGAGATGAGAAAGCTGTTCCAATGTTGCCGGCAATAACATGTCCCTTTTTTGCATTTTTCAGCAGCTCTCCGGTCAAGGTGGTTGTGGTCGTTTTTCCATTGCTGCCTGTAATAGCCACGATAGGCGCACAGCAGAACCAGCTGCCGACTTCAAGTTCACTCACAATTTTTTTTCCCCGTTTCTGCGCCTCCAGAACAACCGGAGCATTACTCGGTACACCGGGGCTGACGACCATCAACGCACAGTCATAGACGCGCTCAGAATGTTTTCCTGCTTCGTATGCAATACCGGCGGCCTTCAGATCCACAAAAGAAGCCTGCAGTTTCTCAGCGGTGGATGCATCGCTGATAAAGACGTCTGCACCATGCGACTGCAGCAGGCATGCAACAGCGATACCGCTTCGTGCAGCACCGATGACCGAAACTTTTTTATGGAGCAGCGACGATTGATCCATTTTCTTAGCGAACCTTAAATGTCGACAAACTCAGAATCATCAAAATAACGGCGATAATATAGAACCGGGTTACGATCTTAGGCTCCGGCCATCCTTTCATTTCAAAGTGATGATGGATCGGCGCCATTTTGAAAACCCGTTTACCCTCGCCGTACCGTTTTTTCGTATACTTGAAATACATTCGTTGAATGATTACGGAAACTGTTTCCATAAGAAAAACACCGCCGAGTGTCGGCAGGAGAAATTCCTTTTTAATAAGCACGCACAAAGCGCCGATAATACCGCCGAGCGCCAGCGATCCGGTGTCTCCCATAAAAACTTGCGCCGGATAGGAATTGAACCAGAGAAATCCAAGAGACGCGCCGACGATAGCGGAACAATAAATGGCAAGTTCTCCGTTGCCCCGCAGATAAGGAATTGTCAGGTACTGGCTCCAGATGGAATGCCCGGAGACGTACGTCATAATCGCGAGTGTAAAGCTGACAATACCGACATTCCCGATGGCAAGGCCGTCCAGGCCGTCTGTGAGATTAACGGCATTCGAGGTCGCCGTTATGACAAAGATGACCATCGGAATATAGAGGAGACCGAAATCGAATTCCGTATATTTGTAAAAGGGAACAGTCGTGCTCGATTTCAGGCGCCATAAATCCGGATCGATCCATTGCGGAAAGAAATAAATAATACCACCGACAACGAGCCCGACAAAAATTTGTCCGACAATTTTATAACGCCCAATAAGCCCTTTCGGTTTCTTTTTGATCACTTTCAAATAATCGTCCAGAAAACCGACAGCGCCAAGGGCTATGGTTACGAAAAGAATTAGAATGATATACATGTTTTTAAGGTCCGTCCATAAAAGCGCCGGAATTATAATGGACGTCAACACAATAAATCCTCCCATGGTAGGTGTACCGGCTTTTGTAAGATGATTTTTAGGGGCTTCCAATTTTGCCGATTCACCGATCTGCCGGCTGCGAAGCATTCGAATAATTTTCGGTCCAAGCCAGAATGAAATCACGAGCGCTGTAACTGCAGCAGCACCGGCGCGGAATGTGATGTACCGAAAGACACCGAATCCCGGTACATTGAATGTCTTGTGAAGATAGGTAAAGAGATAATAGAACATACGGTTATACCATCGACTGTGAAAATCGTTCGTTGATCGCTGCAACCACATCTTCCATTTTCATACCGCGGGAACCCTTCACCAGGACGATATCTCCCGGAGCGATCATCCGCAGGACATATTCGATCAGTGCCGCTTTAAGTTCAAAGTGTGCTTTGGCGTTGACAACCGCAGCATCGGAAATATGAGCAGCCAGTTCGCCATACGTCAATAAAATATCGACGCTGCACGCTCCGACCGATTCTCCGATCTGCCGGTGCAGCTCCGGCGCGTTCGGACCGAGCTCGAGCATATCGCCAAGTACGGCAATTCGTTTCCCAGTTGTATGCGTGTCTTTGAGCGTCTTTAATGCGGCCGTCATCGAATCCGGATTGGCATTGTATGTATCGTTTATGATTGTAAGCCCGTCGATTGTCAGAAGCTGCATCCGTTTGCCGACTGAAGAAAATTGTCCGAGTGTTCTTTGAATATCTGCCGGCTTCACTTTAAAGGTCAGTCCCACCGCCGCCGCCGCAAGTGCATTCTTCGCATTGTGCTCGCTCGGCACGGCGAGCTGCACGGGAAATTTTTTCTTTTTTCCCGTCTTTACAAAAAATGAAGCGCAGGCCTGTTCATTTATTTCCAGCACGGATCCTTTCACTTTCGCTCCACGCGCTGAGAATCCGTACGTTACATTTTTCTTTATTTTTTTTGCAAGCCGAACGATACGCGCATCGTCCATATTGGTCAGGAAGATTCCGTGATGAGCAGCAAGCCAGAGCAGCAATTCCCCTTCAGCTTTAGCAACCCCTTCGATCGTACTGAAAAACTCCAGATGCTCGCGCCCGATATTGGTAATCATTCCGTGCGTAGGCTCTGCAACATTGCACAGATAGGTTATCTCGCCCGGATGATTGGTTCCGATTTCGATTACGACAATCTCATGTTCTTTCTCGAGGCGAAAAAGCGTTTGTGGAACACCGATATGATTATTCAAATTTCCTTGTGTGCAGAGAACTTTGTACTTTGCGGATAAAACATCCTCGATCATTTCCTTTGTCGTCGTCTTGCCGTTCGATCCTGCAACCGCAAGAACGGGAATATCGAAACGCCTCCTGTGAATTGTTGCAAGCCGTCCAAGCGCGTGAACGGTATTTTCAACGACGAGGATCGGAAGATTCATGCTGACCAGCATCGTGATGTTTCCGGAAGCCCATCGTTTCTCCACGATGAGAGCAGATGCTCTTTGCTCGACTGCCGTCGAAATAAAATTATGACCGTCGAACTGGTCGCCGCGAATCGCGACAAATAATTCTCCCGGTTTTACCGTGCGCGAATCTATCGAAACGCCGGTCACGTCAAGGGACGCGGGAGTATCGAAATCGGACGCTTGAATGTGCGGTATACTGAGGATATCTTTCTTTGTCAGTTTCATAAGAATTGTTCTATAACTTCCCGATCGCTGAAATGCCTTTTTTCTTTTCCGATAATTTGATAGTCTTCATGTCCTTTTCCGGCAACAAGAACGACATCGCCTTCCTTTGCCGCAAAGAGCGCGCGTTCGATCGCAAGAGCGCGGTCGACCTCGCGCAAAACGCTCGCGTGCTGTGTGATGCCGCCCAAAACTTCATCGACAATCGTTTCAGGATTTTCCGTTCGCGGATTGTCCGACGTCACAATTACAAGATCGCTCAGCCGGCCGGCAACTTCGCCCATGAGAGGACGTTTCGTTTTGTCCCTGTCTCCTCCTGCGCCGAAGACCGTAATAATGTTACCACGTTCCTTTTTCGGAAGAACGTCATGAATGGTTTTCAGGCAGTTTTCCAGCGCATCGGGTGTGTGTGCGTAATCGACAATTGCCGTCCACCCTTTCGGTGATACGATGCGCTCAAAACGGCCGCGCACATTTGTAACGCGGGAAATTCCTTCCTTAATTTTCTCTCCGGAGATTCCAAGTCCGAAAGCCGCTGCAACAGCGGAAAGAACATTGTATGCATTAAAGCGTCCGATAAGCGGCGTTGTGACTGTAAACTTCCCGCTGCCGTAGAAAATTTCCAGTGATGTACCGTTCATGCTCAAGTCCACCTTCTCAGCGCGAACATCGGCTTCTTGCTTAATGCTGTACGAAATCTTTCGCGCCGAAGACGACTCCACAATGCGTAATCCATACGGATCGTCGGCATTGAACACCGCACATGCATCCGGTTTCAGCATGTCAAAAAAAATTTTCTTCGCCGCAAAATATTTTTCCATCGTCCCGTGATAATCCAGATGATCCTGAGTCAAGTTTGAAAACACAGCCGCATCGAAATCGATTCCGGAAACACGGGATTGATCCAGCGCATGCGATGAAACTTCCATGGAAACCGCCGTGCATCCTTCCTCCTCCATCGCTGCAAAAAACCGCTGCAGTTCAAGAGATTCAGGAGTCGTATGTGTTGCCGGAACGACATTCTCGCCAATGCAGTATTCGATGGTTCCAATCAATCCGGTTTTTTCGCCGGAGCTTTCCAAAATGGATTTCAACAAATGCGTTGTTGTCGTCTTTCCGTTCGTTCCTGTTACTCCGGCGACTTTCATGTTCCGGGACGGGTGCCCGTAATAATTCGCAGCCATCTGCGCCAGTGCCTTGCGTCCATCAGGGACGACAATTTTAATCACCCCGGCGTGCATGCATAAAGGATCGGGAATCGCTTGATCGTCTTCCACAACGACCGCTTTGGCGCCGTTGGCAATCGCGGCCTGCAGATACCGGTGGCCGTCGCTTGAAGCGCCTTTGATCGCAACGAAGCAGTCATTTCGCTGCACTTTGCGGGAATCGTACTGCAAACCTGCGAGCGAAATATCCTGCGTCACTGCCATCTGTCCGAACATTGTCTGAAATAGTTTCGAAACACTCACACCCTCAAGAAGTTTTGCTAATTTCATATTCTCAATTCAACGCTGTTGGATCTGTCGTCTGAACATGCAGTGAAAGGCCTCGCGGCGCACAAACTAAGATAATATTCGAACCGGCAGAAGCATTTTGTCCCGGGGCCGGAGATTGACTCACGACGACTCCGGAACCCTGCAGCTTGACATCGAAATCGTCGATCACTAAACGATTCATGGCCCGGCGCACGCTCATGCCGCGCACGTCCGGAACGATAATTGACCCGTCTTTGAGCGGCGAAGCATCTTCATTCAATACAAGCGAAATCGATTCTCCTTTTTCAACTTTTTTTCCCGGCTCCGGTACCTGACGCGCCACGATGGCGCCTTTACCGAAAATCCGGCATTGCAAACCGCAGCCGGTCAGCATTTTTTCCGCTACCGACGGCTGCAGCATGCGAACATCAGGCACGACCCTCGTCGTGGATTCCTGTTCAGTCCGTGAAACAAGCGCGGAAGAATATTTATACGAAGTCGCAATAACACGTTCCGCTATAGCACGGAAAATCGGACCGCTTGTTATGCCTCCGTAATATCCGCGGGTACGGGGATTGTCCATCATCACCAGTAGCACAGCCTGCGGATTATCCAAGGGAAAAAATCCGACAAACGAAGCGGTGTAATTATTCTCAACGTATTTTCCTTCCGACCATTTGCGGGATGTTCCCGTCTTGCCCCCGATGCGAACACCCTGCGTCCGGACTTCCTTGCCTGTTCCTCGCTCAACCACGCCTTCAAACGCTTGCGTCAGCATGTCGACTGTGCTTTGTGAAAGGACCTTCCGGATCGGCTCAGGTTTTTTTTCCTGCACTACAGTTCCGTTTGCATTTTTTACTTGTGCAACAGCATACGGTTTCAGCAGAACGCCCTGGTTGGCAACTGCCGCGTATGCACAGGCTATCTGCAGCGGCGTAACGCCGACTTCATATCCGTACGCCATCGTTTGCAGCGACGTGCCCGACCATTCGTTCGGCTTGCGTAGAATGCCGCGCACTTCACCTGGAAGATCGACGCCGCTCGTGATGCCGAAACCCAAATCCCTCGCCTCACGATAAAATTTTTCCGCACCTATCAGCTTGCCGACTTTTGCACAAACAATATTGCTGGAAAGCTCGATGGCCTGCTGAAAAGTCAATCGGTCGTATTCATGCGAATCGCTGATGATGCGAAATTTTTTACCGTTCAATGCAATTTTCATTTCCCCATGCTCGGCATTAAACATTTGATCCGGTGTTACGATATGATTTTCATACGCCGCAGATGCGGTCACAATTTTAAATACCGATCCCGGTTCAAACACATCGGTTACAGCTCGGTTGCGAGCGAGCGCCGTATTGAAATGCCCGGCATCGTTCGGATTAACGTTCGGATAGACTGAAAGCGCCAGTATTTCTCCTGTTTTCGGATTCAGCATGACGGCAAGACCGCCGTCCGCTTTATTTGCATCGACACCGCGCTTTAATTCATCATCGACAATCGATTGATACGTCAGATCCATTGTCAGTATGAGAGCGCTGCCGTTGACCGGTTCGCGGCGTGGATAATCTGCGGACGGGCGAACACGCCCAAGTCCATCCCGCTGCATCATCACCGATCCGTCGGTACCTTTCATATCGTCGTTGTATTCGTACTCCAGTCCTGCAATGCCGTTGTTATCGATATCGGTAAACCCGATCAATGCTGAAGCAAGCTCGTCGTAATGATACAGCCGTTTCGATTCGTTGATCGCGACGACACCGGCAAGCTTTGCCGCTGTGATGCGCTGTGCGACGTCTGCGGAAACGCGTCGTTCCAGCCACACAAATCTTTTTTCCTGCGATTCATTTAACTTGGACAGGTACGTTGATCTCGATTTACCAAGGATGTGCTCGAACGCTTCAGCAATGGTTTCTGCGTTGTCGCCGATAATTTTCGGATCCGCCGCAAAAGAGACCAATACCGTATTGGAAACAAGAACATTTCCGTTCCTGTCGTAAATATTTCCGCGCATTGCCGGAAGAATAAATTTTTGTTCATACTGTTTTCGGGCAAGCGCCTGAAACTTCCCCCCTTCGATAATCTGATACTGAACCAATTTCGCTATAATGATAACAAAGAGCGCGAAGAAAATTAATTTGACGAAGAAAAACCGTTTACGCCAGCGCTGCCGATTCCCTTCTGTGCCGCCTGTATAGTTGTCCTCTCTCTCGGCCATTACCGTTCCTGCATCGATGCCTCGTGGCTGCGTAAAACTTCTTCTACCTGCTCCACGCGCTCTGGATCAATCTGAATCCAGACAGGAGCCTGTTTTGGATTGATTAAACCTACCCGATCATGGGCAAGCGGCTGCAGCCGTTCCAAACCTGATAATTTATCTATCTGAGCCTTCAGCATTTCCTGCTCATTCAGGATTTGTTGATGCCTGATCTGCATTTCGTTGATGTGTGTCAAAAGCCGGCCGACGGTCAAAATGTTGCTGATATAAAAAACGCTCACCACCGCCGCGGCAAGCAGTATAAGCACAATATTAAAGGGAGAAATTTTTCGTTTCATCGCTTTGCGGTTTTTCGGCGCCGATTGATCCGTCCGGCTCGGAACGTTATACGATTTTTCCAGTTCCGGCAAAACAGAATTGTAGACACGCATTTCCCTTGAAGACGGCGTCGGCAATGCCTCTTGTCCCATCGCACGATTGACAAGTGCGCTGATTCCTGATATATTGTTCCCTCTTTCCATGTTTTATCGCTTTTCAATTGCACGCATCTTTGCACTGCGCGCCCGCGAATTTCTCCGAATTTCTTCCTCCGATGCGATAACCGGCTTTCTCATGACCAGAGTAACATTCGGTTCTTCATGAAGCGGCATCGGACTCAACGGAAACGGAAAATCTTTTTTCCCTTCCGCTGCGGTTTTGAAAGTCTGCTTGACAATCCGGTCTTCGAGCGAATGATACGAGATCACCACCAGACGCCCGCCGGGGCGCAGAAGCTTTATACCGTCCTCCAGAACTATCCTGAGATTTTCCAGTTCCCGGTTGACCTCAATCCGGATTGCCTGAAAAACCCGCGCCAGTGTTTTTGTCCGAAATTTCCCTCCGGCTGCACCGCTCACAATTCTCGCAAGGTTCGCTGTTGTTCCAATGGGTGCCTGCTCGCGGCTCCAGACGATAGCACGCGCAATTTTTCTCGACTGCCGCTCCTCGCCGTACTTCCAGATAACATCCGCAAGTTCTTTTTCACCATATTCGTTGACTATCGCAAAAGCGTCAAGCGGTTCGTTTCGATTCATCCGCATGTCGAGCCGTTCGTCCGCTTGGAAGCTGAACCCTTTGGACGGTTCATCGAGCTGGTACGACGAAACACCGAGATCGAGAATTAATCCCGCAATATTTTCTATTTTTTTCCCGTTCAGAATCCGTTTGATGGTTCGGAAATTCGCATGAAGAATACTTATGCGATCTCCGAACACTTCCAGCCGCTGCGAAGCGTAGCGGACAGCATCGGCGTCCGCATCAAAACAAATCAAAGAACTTAGGGGCGAAAGTCTTTGCAGAATCGCTTCTGCATGCCCTCCTCCGCCGAGAGTACCGTCAACAAAAATCCCGTCTCCTGCAGCAAGCAGGCAATCCACTGCCTCCTGGAGAAGAACGGGAGTATGAAATTTGTCGAACGATAAGCACAAGTGTACACTTTCTACTGCTGCTTAAAAACCTGTTCAGCGACAGTTTCGTATGTTACCGGTTGTATTTTTTGAAATTCGTCGTACACAGACGGACTCCAGAGTTCAATGCGATCGAGGACACCGAGCACAATCACTTCGTTTTTTATCCCGGCATAATCCAGCAAATCCTGCTGCACCGTAATGCGTGATTGGCTGTCCAATTGAGAGTCGGCTGCCCACTGGAAAAGAGTCCGGTTGAAATTTCGCTGTTTGGCATCAAGAAAAGAAAGACTGCGGACGTTTTGTTCGAGTGTGTTCCATTCATCCTGCGGATAGACATAAAGACATTTTTCAAATCCACGAGTGATGACAAAATTTCCTTTGGCGCTGGAAGCAACATTTTTCCGAAGCTTTGCAGGCAGCGCAATGCGTCCTTTTTCGTCTACGGAATAACTGTATCTGCCCTTAAAGGATGACATAATTTTAAATTATCGCTCTAAAAAAATCGAATAATTTTTTTCCCCCAATTCCCCACTTTTCCCCACCGGCATATAACAATTTAGGGAAATAGGAGTGAAAGTCAAGCGAAAAATCAAAAAAACGCAGATTTTAACGGAAGGGAAAAAACATCTCAATAAGGCCAATAGGTCCTCCCGAACCTATTGGTCTTATTTTTTACCTATCTACTTTTCGTCTAATCCCCGCTCCCTGATCAAAGGCTGTACGTCTGGATCTCGCCCGCGGAACGCGCGATACATTGTATCGGCATCTTCCGACCCGCCGCGTGAGAGGATCATTTCCTCAAAGCGTCTTCCATTTTCACGCGTCATACCGCCGTGTTCTTCGAACCACGCGAATGCATCATCGTCCAAAACTTCGCTCCACAGGTACGAATAATAGCCCGCAGAATATCCGCCGCCCCAGATATGCGCAAAGTATGCAGACCGGTAGCGCGGGGGGACAAGCGGATAAAAAACGTTGAATCGCTTGAGCGCTTCGGATTCAAACGAGTCGACGTCGTTCACGATATGTCCGGGTGCGATTGTATGCCACGCCATATCTAAAAGCGAAGCTGCAATGTACTCAGTGGTCTCAAATCCTTGATTGAATGTTTTCGCTTTCCGGATTTTTTCTACCAGCGCCTGCGGCATCGGCGTGCCGGTTTTATAATGCCTGGCATAGTGCACAAACACTTCGGGGTACATTGCCCAATGCTCGTTGAACTGCGATGGGAACTCTACGAAATCCCGCGGAACATTCGTACCGGTCAGACGCGGATAGATGCCGGTTGTCAGCATAGCGTGGAGCGCATGGCCGAATTCGTGAAACATCGTCGTTACTTCGTCATGACTCAACAGCGCGGGCTCGCCCGGAGCCGGCTTGGTGAAGTTGGCCACATTGCAGACTACCGGTCGCGTGTTCAGCAAACCCGTGCCGTCAACAAACGTATCTTCCCAAGCTCCGCCGCTTTTATTATCGCGCTTGAAGTAGTCGCAGTACCAGAGCGCAATCGATTTGCCGTTTTCGTCAAAGACTTCGAACACCCGCACATCGGGATGATAGACGGGCAGATCTTTCCGTTCTTTGAATGTCAGACCATACAATTTATTCGCAGCATAAAAGACCCCGTCTTCCAGTACGCGTTTCAACTCAAAATAAGGTTTGATTTGCGATTCATCCAGATCGTATTCCGCCTTGCGAACTTTTTCCGCATAGTGCTGCCAATCCCACGGCTCCAGTTTGAAACCGCCGGCCTGCCGGTCGATCAGTTTCTGCATTTTGTCCGCTTCGTTCCTCGCTTTCGCAAGCGAAGCTGGAACGAGATCTGTCAGAAGCTTGATTGCGGATTCCGGTGTCTTCGCCATTTGGTCTTCAAGCGAATACGCCGCAAAGTTCGGGAAACCGAGAAGTTTTGCTCTCTCTGTACGAAGCGCCGCGAGACGCAGAATCGTCGCACGCGTATCGCTGCTGTCGCCGCGTTCGGTGCGCATCGTTGAAGATCGGAACAGCCTCTCGCGTACCGACCGGTCGTTTAAAGAAACCTGCACCGGCTGCTGTGTGGTATTCTGGAGCGGCAGCACCCATTTCCCATCGAGGCCGCGTTCGTGCGCCGCTTGTGCCGCCGCAGCGATCTCAGCGTCACTCATACCGTCTAAAAGCTTTTTATCCTCGATCACAAGACCGCCCGCTTTTGTTGCGGCGAGAAGTTTATTCTGAAAATCAGTCATGAGCGTTGCTTCTTCCTGATTGAGGACGCGGAGCTTTGCCTTATCCGATTCCGGAAGAAGGGCCCCCGACCGCACGAAATCGATATAGTACCGCTTGACCAAAAACTTTTGAACGGCATCCAAAGGAAGGTTCTCCCGCCGGTCATAGACCGACTTCACACGCTGGAATAACTTATCATTGAGGTACAACGCATCGTTCAACGCTGCGAGTTTCGGCACTTCCTCCGACCGCACGTTCTGAAGCTCGTCGTCCGCATTCGCCTGGACGATCATGAAAAACACTTTCGTTGCGCGGGTGAGGAGTTCGCCGGAACGTTCCAGGGCAATAACGGTATTCTCGAATGTCGGTGCCGACGCATCGGAGGCAATCTTCTCGAACTCCGCCAATTGCAGACTAATCCCCTCTTCAATGGCGGGTTTATAGTCGGCATCGTGAATTTTATCGAACGGCGGCGCCTGATAAAGAAGCGGGCTCTGCGATGCAAACGGATTCGCACTGGAAAAACCGTGAGCGTTTGTATCTTGCGCCGAAGCAGGCGCATTTACATCCGATTGAAAAGAATCGGGCTTGAGCGAACCGGATGCCGGGTTTAGACTAATCATAAACGCTAAAGCGAAGATCGTAAAGGGAATAGACTTCATAAGACACTCTCCTCAAAAAATCGGCGCTGCAATGCCGAATAAATTTTCTCAATGGTTTTTGCATCATCAAAGAATAAACTAACCTTATTAAAGAAAAGTTGCAAGAAAAGATATTAGAAGCCTACAGAACTTATCGTCTTTTGTCCTACAGCTTTTTCTTCCTTGCCTTGAAGAATCTTACGCTGACCCTCCAGTAAAATATTCACCACCTTGCGAAGGTCCCCCCACCTTCGCAAGGTGGTTGTAAAAAAAGTCCCAAAATCATCCGCGAGCGAATTACATCGAGTGGAAGTGATTGTGAGAATCCCGCCGATTTGTGGCGGGAAAACTGCGAACTATTATATTTCTGCTATTCTCAATTCACAATTTTCAATTCGCAATTCGCAATTCGCGATCCGCAATTCACAATCCCTCATTCACCATTCTCCTCTCCCCGTCCACTGCGTTCCGCACATTACCTTATATGGACAGATGGGACACTGTTTCATAAAATCGGTTGTCGGGGAAAAATCGATGTCGGGATTACGGATTTCGGTTATGAGTTTGAAAATAATATCTTCAACCTGTCCCTGCCATTGACGGGCTTCTTCGTCATCGATATAAAGCGGGGATTCGATGTCCGCATCGATTGTACGTTTACCCAGAAGCAAATAGGCGGCGGAGATTTTTTCCCGCGGAATATTTCGCAGCACCGAATACATCATTATATACAGCGGAAGCTGGAGAGATCCGATGGCTTCCGGCCATGTTGCCCGAGTTTCCAGGTCCAATTTCGAGAACTTTATCCTGTACCGGTCGGACGAATTGGAAATTTTATAATCCAGTATAACAACCCTGTCATCGCGCTTTTCAATTCGATCCGTGCACACTCTGAATGCTGCATCCCGAATGGATGCCTGCAATTCATCTTCGGCGCCGATCAGTACAATCTGCTCCTGCTGTATGAGCGGAATCTGATAATGATCTATAAATGCCTGCATTTGTTTTAGAATTTGACCTTGCATCAGGAATTCCCGCGCACCCCGCGCAGCACCGAAATACCGGCGGAACTGTTCCTCTATTATAGGAATTAATTCGACCGATTCCAGCGCCGCCGGCGTCATGCGTTTGTTCATCATCGGACGGACAATCTCATGGAGAATTTTATGCACGATGTCCCCGATATCCCGGTTGTCGATTTCCTCATCAACTTCCGGCTTCTCGCGCAGGCGTAAAATAGAGGAATAATAGAATTTTAATCCGCACCGGAGGTATGCATCAAGAGACGTTGCGCTGAATTGCAATTTCCTGATGGTGTTTATCATCTGCGGCGTTTTGGAGATTTTATCCGGCTTTCCGGCTGTAAGCTGAACCTTATACCGCACCGTCTTCACGTTCGCATCGCCGATCAGTTTTTCCGATTCCCGTTCGGTGCGCCAGAGCATTTTTTGTATGAAGCGGCTCCGCTCTTTTTGACCTGAACGGGACTCCGAAAAGAAGAGATGAACTTCTTTCGCCCCCTGCAGGAGTATGCGGAAATAATGCTCCGTTAATTTTTCCCGGTCTCTATACGTTTCCATGCCGAGCTGCCGGCGGAGTTTTTGCGGGAGCATCATGTCCTGTCCCTGCGCGCCGGGCAGAACTCCCTCGTTCACGTCCATGAAGTACACTGTCTTGAACCGTATGCTGCGCGTTTCTAAAAGTCCAAGTACCTGCAAGCCGTTGAGCGGCGTTCCGGCAAATGGAACATCGACTGCTGCAATGTAGGTCTGAATAAAATTTGCATATCCTGCCGGTTCCCGGAACTTCAAATCCGCCAAAAGCGATCTGCGTACACTGTCCAGCGTTTCCAGCATTCGTTCCGCATATCTCCGGAAAAACGGATGGACGCTGGCAGTGCTTGTATCATAGACAAAGTTCAATAATTCGATTAAAACAGACGCGAACGACCCTATGGTCATATCCGGTGTAAACCGGAGCGGCCGGATCGTCCGGTCGTGAATGTTCTTGAGATGTTTCTGCAAGGCTCTGAAATCGATATCTCCTTCGTCTCCGGAAAGAGCGCTGGCTACATCCGTAAATATTATATTCCGTTCCTCTAATTCTTCCAGCCGGATCGTGCCGAGATTCGTTTCCCCGGCAAGATGTTTTTCTATTTCATGGAACAATATACGCGTCACGTCCGCACGCTGATCAAAGCGGATGTTCTTTACATAGGGATGCAGGACAAACCGGATATATGAACTTGCCGGATACGCACCATCCTGAAACACAGAAGCGAGTGCAAGAAGATCCTGCAGGAATCCGAATATGGGAGTCCGGGAGAGCGGATAACCGAGTGCAATATTGTATTCCTCTTCCTTGAACGGCGTCAGTGCATGATGTACGAGCGGAAAGAGCGATTGCGGATCGGGCAGGACGATTACCGTTTTTTCATTTACGGCATCCCCTATGTCCCGTTTGCTTTTCAGCGCTTGTGCGAGCGCAAAAACCTGACCATGCACATCGGAGGCTTTTGTATAAGTAATCTCAGGAGCGGAGATCGTTTCCAGTTCCTCTTCCGATTTATATCCGGACTTTTCTTCATTTGCGGATTCGGAATCTTTCCACGGCTGTTCTTCGCCCGCTGTCTTCTGAAAAATAAACGTCGCGTCTTCCCTTTGCTTCAGCAAAAGGAACAACCGTTGTTCAGTTTTGGTCAGTGCAAAAAATCCGGCAATAACTAACTTCCGCACATCCGGCCATGCACCTGATTCCACGGCATCGACAGCTTCTAAGTATTGCATTGCGCGCGTCGTAAATGACCAGCGTTCGAGCTCTTTATAGAATGCCGTATAATACGCGCCCAAAGACTGCAGCCTTCCGGCCGGCAGTCCCTCGATGGCCTTTTGAATATACTCTGCTCCGTGGCCGGTCAATTTTAGTTCTTCCAATTCGGAATAGAGTTTTATGCCGACGGCAAAAAAATCGTCGAGCGAACGGAATTGTCCCCCGCCGAGAGGACGTTCCAACTTCGAATGAATTCCATAAAGTATTGCAACTGCATCGATATCGGATAATTGAGAACGGGATTCGCGTCCGGGTCCAGCGATGCAGAGACGCTGAATAAAATCATCGATGGAAACGATCTGAGGCGGAATGAAGCTTTTTTTGAGTATGCTTCCGATATGCTTGCGTACAAAATGCGCGGGACGCTTGCCTGGAAAGATGATCATGGTTCCTGATAAATCTGCGTCGAGCTGTCCGATCTGCCGTATTACTTCCGCGACCAGGTCTTCGCATGCATCGATGACCACCGTTGTGCTCATTCTATCTGCCTTACGTAGTTCCGGTCGATGAACGCCAATGCTCCGCGAACCGTTTTCTCAGGATAAATCTCTTTAAGAATTTTCATGTACCGCAGGATCTGATCCGTGTAAATGTCTTTATCCCCGCCGGTCTTGAAATCCACAACGACGACTTCCACAGGATCGACGATAACCCTGTCCATACGGAACAACCTCCCGTCGGCAGTAGTGCAATCCCATTCGTTCCAAACACGGCGGCATTCCCGGCGCTCAAAGAACGGCCGGATGTTTTCGTTCCTGATAAATTTTAAAAGTGTCGAAGCTGAATCGCTTTCCTTTGCCGCCGGGAAATTCGAATCCATAAATATTTCGCATAAAGAAGAAATCTGCGCTTCAATGTCAGTTTCTAAAAATTCCAGATGGGAAAGCACAGCATGCATTTCGTCGCCGCGCCGCCGTTCCAGCCAGCGGAGCGGTTCCTCGCTTCCTCCTGAGAATCTTATCGTCTCCGATGTGTGTAAAATTTCCGCTTCCGGCTGCTCATTATGATGCACAGACTCTGCCCTTGTCTTGCGCTTTGCAGGCGATCCGGATTCCGGAAAATATGCGGACGGTTCATCGAATTTGTCTGCTAAAATATTAACGACGTACATTTCCTCTTCCGCACGCGTGAGAGCGACGTAGAGCTGATTCAAACCGTCCACCTTTTCGCGATTGCGCTGTTCGGTGTAAATGGCATTGAGCTTCGTAGAAACTTCTTTTTCTTTGCTCGTAATATGGAACAGCACGATACCGTCGTCCCGTTCTTCGGTGAACAGATTGTCATATTTTGAGCGCGAATCATACAACACGACGACGGCGATGCGGAACCCGAGTCCTTTGGATTTGTGTATGGTCATTACGCGTACGGCATTCGTGTCCTCCGGAATATCTACCGTCCACTGCGAATCGTCGTCCTCATCGTCTGCGAATGTTAAAAAATCTTTTAAACTGTTCTCGCCGCTGTTCTCGAATTCCTTGACTGTTTCCAAAAACCGCGCGAGTGTTCCTTCTTCTTCCGGAAGATTTTGGAAAATCCTGAACGTCTTGACGATTTCCACGACAAGATCGTACAGCGGCAGGTAGCCGGTTAATCGGAACAAATCCGCAAAATAAATGTCCCAGATATCCGGAAACTCCTGCTTAAATTCCCGGTAGAGCGCACCACGGCTGTGCGTATCATTCCGGATCGAACGTATGAACTCATGCAGCCTCTCGTTCGACGGCGCTTGCAGTTGTGATGCGAGAGGCTGTGACGCTTGCGGCTGTGCCGTATGCAGATCTCCGCTGAAAGCAGCTTGAAGAACGCTGCCAAGAACGAACACAGCGAACGAAAGGTCATCGATGGGAGAATCCAGGAATTTCAGGAGTGCAATTAATTCGCCTGTCGTTTTGCGGTTTCTGATGTCCAAACTGCTGTAGGAAATAAACGGTATACCGGATTCGTTCAGCCAGCCGCAGATTTGCGTTACTGCATCGTTTTTCGGCGTTATCACCGCAATTTCCCGCAGTGCATAACCGCGATCACAGCAGCCGGCTAAAATGTCTAAGATCGCTTTGCGCTCGGCTCCTTCCGGCTCCATGGCGGAAATTACAATACGCTCGACATATCCCTTGCTTTTGAATGCATCGCATACCTTCTGCTTATAAGTGGAAAGCCCACTGGCGCTCGTCACAGCCGGATCTATTTTTACGGGCAGTATATCCTGAAAAATTTTCCGGTTGAACTCCACGATTTCTTCCCGGCTGCGGTAATTTGTTTCCAGCGTTTCTTTCCGAACCGGCGCTGACGGAAAAACATCCTCTTCCTCCAGACGTTTCATAATCCGCCAGTCAGCTCCGCGGAAGGAAAAGATGGATTGCTTGGTATCGCCGACGACAAAGAGACTGCCGCCCTGGGAGAGAGCGTTATCTAAAAGCGGATGAAGACTCCGCCATTGGATCGGAGACGTGTCCTGAAATTCGTCGATGCAGTAATGAACAATTTCCTCGCCGAGATGCAGATACAGTTCCGGAACGCAATCGGCGGAAATATACTCTGCAAGTTTTTTTGTCACGCTGCCGACGGATATTTCTCTGCGGCGGCGCTGTATCGTTTCCATGTTGTGCACAAGCCGCGCATGCGCTTGAAGATAGGGACGGTAATACAGGCGGCACCGGAGCTCCACCCACCGGCGGGCAACATCGTTCGCCGCTTCAGCATATTCTAAACATTTTTCATTCCATTCCTCGAAATTTTTCGCTTTCGACTTGCCCTTATTAATGGGTTTTTTGATGACCTTTCCCATAAATTCATCGAGGTTATTCATTCTAACCAATTCCAATATCTTTCCAAATTCTTTTGACTTCTCAAATCCCGATTCCTCTGCAGCGCCGTTCAGCGCCTCGACTGCCTTTAGAAACTCTTTCCGCAAAAGCTCTATTTCTTCCCTCCCGTCTTCCGCCGGAAGCGGTTCCTGCGCCAGTGTCAGGAGATATGTAAACAATCCGATGGTTTCATTTCGGAGCCGTGCGCACGGATCCCAGAGAAATTTTGCGCTGGCGGACTGGCCTTCCGCCATTTGCTGGACAAGACCTTCTAAAAGTGTTGTCTCGTCTCCTTCCACAGCAGACTCCATGAATTCCCGGAATGCTTCTTCGATCATTGCCGCATTCCCTATGGAGACGGCGGACTGCGGTGCAAATCCGAGTTCGAGCGCCGACGCCCGGAATACATGCGAAAGGAAACTGTCGATGGTCTGAATTTGAAAATCCGTATAGCGGTCTAATATTTCATCCACGCGCGCACGCGCTCGCCGGCGCAGAACATCGTCTTCGAGAGACAGGATACTGCGAAGCTGCTCGAGCGTTTCCGGATCGCCGAACGCGGCTTGTTTAAGGTACTTTAAGACGCGCTGACGCATTTCCGCCGCCGCGTTTTTTGTAAAGGTCATGGCGAGCAGATTCCGGAGATCGTTTCGACCGTTTTTATCCGAAAGTAAAAGCCGGAGAATGCGGAATGAAAGAGCGTACGTTTTTCCCGATCCCGCCGATGCGGATACTAATGTAAAGTCGGGAAGATGAAGCTCGTTCTCTATAGGAATAATAGCAGACATCGTATTTGCCGGACGGCTATGAAAAGGTCGGGAGATTTGACGATTGAATCAAATGTTCTTTGAAAGGAAAAGACATGCCGCCTTCTTATCCCATTGTGCTATTCTTAAAAACCTATCATCACACCTGCTTTGAGACCGAGAGAATTGAAAGGCATGTAAAATTTGCCTGCCGTTGACGGCTCCGAACTTGAAGAGGCTGCACTATTGTAAGTAAACGAATCGACATAATTGCAAATCCTCTGGCTTGTCGTAAGCATTGAAAGATGATCGACTCCATTCACCGTATAGGCAGTCGCTTCTATCCTCGTCGGAGCCCAGTTAAGCTGATCCATTTCCGCTTCAATATAGAATTTTATATTTCCGCTTCCGATCATCCAACCGATCGCACCGGAAAATCCGAGAGCCATATCTCCGCTGAACGTAGACTGGATTTCCGAGGTTGTATTTAAGGTTGTATTTGAGTAACTGTTCGTATATTTGTATGTATAGTCCATCGCGGGAAAACCGATGATAATTCCGGCACGTCCATAAATTCCGATATCGGTAATGAAAACAATGCTCGGTGTAAAAGTCAAAAGGGACGGTTTATAATTAGACACTTCTTCATATGTAGAGGAAGGTGTGTATTTATAAATCGATGTCATTTCCAAATTCGATTTTGGCATAGATGAGACGCCGATTTCAAACCCAAACGTTTTCCATAAATAACCAATTGCTCCATCGAATCGCACTCCTTCAGCGAATGTTCCTTGAATTGATTTGTCAGTCACGATGTAGTTCGAACTGTAGTCTTCTATAGAATAATTATCACCGAGTGTTGCTTGGGGAAAACCAAGGTTATTACCGGCCCCGGCTTTAACATAGAATCCCTGCGAAAACAGAATATTGTTCATAAAAAACATGAAGAACCACGTGATAACGATATTATATTTTCGGAATCTTTTCTTTCGTTCACTTATTATTTCCATAGACAAATCCTTTATCATATTCGTTCAATCCATCATATTGCGTTTGTTTTGGGACACCACATTATTAAAATCCTATTGCTATGCCTGCCTTCACGCCAAAAGCGCTGAGCGGCATATAGGCTTCTAAATGAGTAGATGGATCATTCGGATTCGAAGATGTAGTATTGTATGAAGCGACATAATTTGTAACCTTTTGACTTGTTGTCATCGTTGGAAGTTCATCGACGCCATTCACCGTATATTTCGTAATTTCGCTGCGTGAACAAGCCCAGGTAAGATTATTGAAATCAGCCTCGATAAAGAATTTAATCGCATCGCTTCCCATGGCCAAACCGACGCCTCCTGAAAATCCAAAAGCAATATTGCCCCTGAAGTCGATTTTTTCTTGCGTGACTTCATTGGTCCACCCGTCTTCGATCGTATACAGTTGGTTCACAAATGGAATACCGAATATAACACCTGCACGGCCGTATAATCCGATATCTGTGAAAAGAACAAAACTCGGCGTGACGGTAAACAAAGACGTTTCATTCGTGCCCGTTTCTTTATACATATATGAGGGTGTCGTAGTATAATCGTTTATTATAACCGAACTTTCCACCGAGGACTCCGGCAAATAGGAAAGCCCGACTTCAACGCCGAATGTCTTCCATGAATAACCCACGGCGCCGTCCAGTGTCATTCCATTAACATATGAACCGTGCTTGATTTCGACGGATTCCGCTTCCGTAGATGAATAAGAATTACCATTTAGGTAATAATTAGTTAAAGAATTCTCCGCGATTATTTCATTCGGCCATTCCGTATTATATCCGGCTCCAGCCTTATAATAGAACCCCTGCGGAAAAACGATGCCGTGGAGAGCAAAATTCAAAAATAAGAGGACGACCCATGTGTGCTTTTTCATAGACATACTTCTGCCCTTGTGATGAAAAAGAAATTTGTAGATTTTTTAAAAAGTGTGAAGCGAATACATGCAAAATTACTATTTCTAAAAGGCAAATGCAATCACTATTTTAGGCGGCTTGACAACCGTCGTCAATCTCGCTACTTTTAGATAGGTGTTATGGCCAACATAGATCTGAAAAATATATTGACGGATCACACCCGGCAAGGAGAATTGTACACTTCTCTGCCGAATGCGTGGCTTCAATGCTTTGCCTGCGGACATCGCTGTAAAATTCCGCCGGGAAAAGACGGTATCTGCAAAATTCGATTTAACCGGGACGGCGCTCTCTTCGTTCCGTTCGGTTATACTGGAGGCATTGCGCTCGATCCAATAGAAAAGAAACCCTTCTTCCACGCATATCCGGGAAGCAAGACCTTAAGTTTCGGTATGCTCGGCTGCGATTATCATTGTCCCTTTTGTCAGAACTGGATTACGTCCCAGGCTCTCCGCGATCCGCATGCTGTTTCATCCATCGAAGAAATCGATGCGGAAGAAATCGTCCGGCTCGCCCTCCGGCACAATGCCCGTGTCGTCACCAGCACATATAACGAGCCGCTCATAACATCCGAATGGGCTATAGAAATTTTCAAGATTGCAAAACAGGCCGGACTTGCGACTTCATACGTTTCCAACGGCAACGGCACGGAAGAAGTGCTGGATTATCTCACGCCGTGGATCGATCTCTACAAAGTAGACCTAAAGGCTTTCACGCAAAAATCGTATGCACGCATGGGAGGAACCCTGCAGCATGTTCTGGATACGATTTCATCGCTGCACCGGCGGAAAATATGGGTGGAGATCGTTACGTTGATTATTCCTGGAATGAACGATTCGGCGGAGGAATTGACCGACATCGCACAATTTATTCATTCCGTGTCCCCGGATATCCCATGGCATGTCACTGCATATCACGAAGACTATACCATGAAAGCTGAAAAAGAGTACACTCCTGCCTCCGCACTCTTTCGAGCAGCCGAGATCGGATTGAACCAGGGACTGCATTTCGTTTATGCCGGAAATCTTCCGGGCCAAACCCGCAATCTCGAAAATACCTATTGCTTCTCCTGTAGAGAGCTGCTGATCGAACGATATGGATTCAGTATACTTTCCAACCGCATGCGAAACGGCGCATGCACAAAATGCGGTACACAAATTCCGGGTCGATGGGAATAGCAACCCGCAAAAATTTTACATTATCTCAATCGAATATTCGCTATCTTGCTGTATTCGTAATTACTCAGCGTGATATTGAAAGGATAAAAAAATCCCCCTCTCTTTCAGAGAATCCCCCTTTTGTTTAAAAGGGAGAAAAAGGGGGATTGATAACTGAGAAAAAATTAATTGTGTTAAATTACGCTGAGCAATTACCTATATTCTTAAATAAACGAAGGTGGACATCGTGTTGAGATATCAAAAACTTCCTCTTCCGGCGCTCAAACGCATTGCCTTAGTTGCGCATGACAACAAAAAGATCGAAATGCTCGATTGGGCGAAATTCAACCGCGAAAATTTAAAAAAGCACAAGCTGTTCGGTACCGGCACAACCGCTGCGCTTATTGAAAAACAGCTCGACCTGCCGATTACAAAACTCGAAAGCGGGCCTCTCGGCGGCGATTTGCAAATCGGTTCCCGTATCGCGGAAGGCTTAATCGACTTTCTGGTTTTTTTCTGGGATCCGCTGGAACCTCTTCCGCATGATCCTGATATCAAAGCGCTGCTGCGCCTCGCTGTGGTTTGGAATATTCCCGTTGCATGCAATAGAACAACGGCAGATTTTATCATTTCCTCCCCGCTGATGGACACCTATTACGACCGGATCGTCGTCGATTTTCATTCCTACCGGCAGCGATCCGTTCCTTCCTCTCCAGATAATCTTGAGGATTCGATTTAATAAAATCACGATGACCATATTATTTTTCACAACAAACAGGAACATGAAAAATTATACCATTACCCTGCTCCTCTCCTGCGCTATGTTTGCATCGTTCATCAGCGGATGCTCTTCTTCCAGGATTGAAACAACAAAGCTTGAAAACAGAAAACCTGAGATGACCCTTCGTATCGCCAGCATCGATCTTGCATACTACAAAAAGCGTATAGAGAAAAAAGATATTGCCCAGCTTGCAAAGGCACTCAAGGATCAGCATATCGACGCATTAACGGTTCAGAACATATCACGTTATCCGGGAATTTCGACGCGTATCGACTTTGTCGATGAGTTAGCTTCACGCACCGGCATGAGACCGGCTTTCGGCGAAATGTCCAATGTCAACGGACGCCAAATCGGCAATGCTGTTTTCAGCCTTTATCCGGTCCTTGCACATTCCGTTATTTCTTTCGACGCAGAATCATCCCCTTTGTTCGAATCGGCAGTACAGGCGAATATCGACGCGGGAATAGGATCGCTCACTCTTATCAGCACTCAACTTCCACCGAAAGCCGACAGTTCCATACTGGAAAAATGTTTCAAGAAACTTACGGCAAATGCAGGCGAACAAAAAAATCCACTGTTTATTCTTGCCGGAAATTTACCTTCGCCGGAAAATTTTACACCGTCAAACAATCTGGAACCAATCGACATCGAGGAGAGCACAACATCTCCCGCGATGTGGAAGATAAAGAATCCGTCTCTCAAAGTTGCCGCTGCGAACAGCATCAAAACGTCGCTCGGCACAATGATCATTAGCCAGTTCGATCTGTACCGTCCCGAATAGTTTTATACATAAAATTGCCAGGGGGATGGATTTCTCTCAAGATAAGTTTTTCAAAAAGAGAGATTTCTCAGCGGGTGTATTGAAATGAAATGGTATTTAAACCGGCAAGAGATCGGCCGCTGATAATGGGTCTTTTTCATTCTCTCCGATATTTTGGGAATCCCATCCCGTCAAGACGGGACAGAACGGTACGGATTTCAAAGCGAAGTGCACCCTTATTTCAACGCTTCACGGCATCGATATCGGAGATTAGAAAAGATCCGATCATTCAGAAACGACCTGATCTCCTGCTGCCGGTAAATAATTCGATTTTATTTCTTTGTTTCCTTCTTTGACAACTCCAGCTTTTTCAAAATAGAATTTCACTCCGGTTGCAACACTCACAATAGGAGAATCCTGTAAATGGATATGGATTCCCGGCTGTAATGAACCGCCGGAATTTCCGCATTGCGCAATTGCCTGTCCTTTTTGAATCCGATCGCCGACCCGGACACGTATGCTGTTCTGCTTCAAATACGCAAGCACAGAATACTCATTCTGCTTGTGCTGCAGAACAATTGCATTGCCGATAAGAGCGTAGGGATTGGTAATTCCCGGCACGTTGTCTCGAATACCGTCGATGACTTCCAGGACAACACCGTCTGCTGGAGCCATAACTTCTTTTCCAAATCCCTCATAATCTTCATTGCTCGTGCCGTTCCGTTTATATTGCCGGCCCGATTCATCAACCGCTGCAAAATCGAATGCAAACGGCTGCGTGAGAACGTTGTGTGCATCGGGAGATTTGATTGGGAGTACGGTCCACGTTCCTTTGAATGGGAGAGACAGTTCGGTTTTTTGTTTGTCTGCAGGCGGGGCTGCAACAGCCGGCTGGGCATGCTCGGCAGGTGTTTCTATCGGAGCTGTATGCTCGGAAAACAAATACCCGGCGATTTTATTCTGATTATCGAGATAGAGCTGAACATCCTGAGCGCCTTTTTCAAAAGTCAGGACAAAATCCGCACGGCTTGCGTTGATCAGTTTAATTTGATCGACCTTAACCGCCTTTCCAAGTCGATCGAGCATGCTCTGAAAAAAATACGTGGTCTGCGCGATTGTAAAATCCGCCATGCCCGGTCCGTATTCATTTTGGATGGCTGCATAATCCTGACGATTGAGATCTTCAACTATTCGGTTGGCGACGGTCAGAAAGCGATCTGTTCCCTGCTGCGGCAAAACCTCCGCGAAAAAGAAGCAGATAAGAAGAACAAGATAAAAGTATCGCATCACTTCACCTCATGTGTCAGATTAGCTGAATGTTCCTTATTAAGCCTGTGCCGGAACAATACTACACTTTTTACAAAGAAGCAACTCTTTCAACACAGAAATTTTCCGCTTTGATACTTACGATTCTTTCAACGCGTGAAATTTTTTAAAAAGTTTTGTGGCAAAAATAAACATAACCGATTCCGCGGACAACATAAGCCAATAGGAAACTTCAAAAAGAATCTTTGATCCGAAGGAAGCAATCGAAATGCCTGCCGGCAAAGCGGGAAAAAATCGATCATATAAGCTGCCTATAAAAAAGGCCGGATTCAAACTCAAAAGAAGAATTAATCCGTACCGTCTTCCTTTTATAGAAAGAAGTGCTGCGGCAGCCATGGGCATCAACATGACAAAAAGGAGCAGGAAACGATAATCACTCATCGAATACGAGGAGTAAACCTGCTGGCGGAAATGCGCGTTGATAAAAACTAATACTGCATGCCCGATTGCGAGTACTGCAAAAACGGTATCTGTTCTTTTTTCATCGATTTCCTGCATCATGCCAGCCTCGTTTCAATCTGGAATAATTCGCCGTGCCCGGACAAATTGCTTTAAGAGCGCTTCTTCATAGAGAGAAGACGATGGATCGAAGCTCGACAGGCGCACGCATCCCGAGCTGTGAATAAACGTTCCATAGGCAAGGTAAATCGCAACGTGCTTGATATGTTCTCGTTTTTTTGATGTCGTCTTTTTCCCAAAGAAAATAAGATCCCCTTTTTTCAGATTTTCAAAGTTCTTTCCCGGATCGACCAGATGTCCCATCATTGCCTGTTGATCGGCGTCGCGCAGCAATACTTTTCCGTTCAAGAGAAAAACGGTTTTCACGAATCCCGAACAATCGAATCCTTTGACGGATGTCCCTCCCCAGAGATACGGGATGCCGAGAAATGTTCTCGCAGTCTTTTCGATATTGTCTCCGGTCAGTCTGCGGCTCTGCTGCCATGATTCGATATCTTCTGCAATATCGTCTTGCAGAAACCCCTTTCTGCCGTCGGCCAGTCCCGCTTCGATCCAATTCTCCTTTGTTCCGATTTTTTTAAGAACGCAACCGGCCACAACGTCGCACACGGGCTCGGAGTTTTTTCCCGGCTGCCGGTGCAACATTCCGTAATGACCGGTTACAATGACCCTTGAAGCATTCGACCATTCCCGAACGGCTCCGGAATCGGCCTGAACAAACGACAATTTATTGATCCATCCGATATAGCCGTCCGGCATTTTTATCTGCCAGAAATATCCGCCGTCTTTGAGCAGTATAATGACTGTGCCTGATAATACCTGAGTCAGCATTTCCGATTTGTTGTCCGGATGTTTCCGCACATTCCCGACGCTGAGCGTTGTAATGCCATAGATTTTATTTCCAAGCGACGCTTCGGGCAGGACATGGATTTCATCGATCACATGCATCTGCGTATTTTCCTTCAGCATGTTCAGCACCGCTGTCTTCGCTTCCGCATTATCGACATCGCCGGATGCAATGATGGCTTCGGAAGCGGTTTTAATCTTAACCGTAAAGACGGAAAATCGTTCGTCCGGTGCAAATTTTTCCCGTATCGTCAGCAATCGCTCGGCATAGTCGTCGCTCCCCGCCAGCACTTTTATACTGAAGAAAACGAGAGAGAAGAAGAACAATTGTTTTCTGTGCATGAAGTCCCTATGAGACTAAATCCGTTTGATCCAGCTTCTGCTGCAGCCAGCGCGCTGCATCCTGCAAGCTTTCTTCGCTGATCGTATGTTCGATCGGATATTCCCGATACATAACCGGAACATTGTGTTTTTGCAAAAACGTAAACGTCGATCTTCCAAGATCGACTGGTATAACTGGATCATAGATACCATGCGCAAGAAAAATATCCGGTGTCTGCGGCCCGAATGTTTGCAGCAGCCGGTCGCGCTGCACATAAAATCCGCTGTGTGCAACAACTCCGGCGAAATGCTTTTCTTTGCGAGATGCCAGTTCGAGCGCCATCATGGCTCCCATGCTGAAACCGAAAAGGAATATTTTTGATGGATCCACCGAGTCAGTATGAACTATGCTATCGGAAAATTTAAGACAAAAATCGAGACTGGTCTGAAGTTGATCCTCATCCCAGCGTTCGAGATCGTCGGCTCCGAACCACATATATCCGCCGAAAGGATAGCGGAACGGAGCGCGAAGGCTGTAGACAAGAAATCGCGGATCGAAGGAGGGTGCAAGCCCGATCAAATCCTGCTCATCGGTGCCGCGCCCGTGCAAAAGAATCAAGGCTGGACGCAGGCTGCCGGACTGAATCCGATCTGCTGCTTTTTCATAGATAAATTTCTCCGATAAAGCTGTCATAGATATTCCCGGCCGCTTCAATAGTTTGCCGGTACTTATACCGATTTTTTCCTTAAATGCGGCGGTTGAAATCCGCGATACGTATCGTACCGGGAATCGTAAAAGAGTAAATCAAAATTTTTATCCCGTAGTGTTCCGCCGGAGGGATAGAGATAAAATTCCTCAATCGCTTCCGTGCGGCGGGCGATTGGTTGATTGTTTTCGGAATAAAATCTCAGAACATAATAGCCGTTGCGGTATTCGGCGGTCTCAAGCTGGCAGAGAAGATTTTCGTGAGAAAAAATATGGTTGTCATTATCCATGTGCAGCGGTCAGCGAGTCAGTTCGTCTAAATTCCCGGGACGCAGCAGCATTAAAATTGCCGAATGCGGAACAATGAGATATTTTTCATTTTCAAATTCTACTTCGATAGCGGAATCACGCATGAACACAGCATAATCTCCCTCTTCGGCCTGAAGGGGAATATATTTGACCGGTTCTTTGGGGGTCGTCGACCACGATTCCTGGTCGATGAACTGCGGGTTTGGAATTGCATGTCCAGGGCCAATGCTTACTACATATCCCCCTTGTACTTTATCCTTTTCTTTAACGCCGGGAGGAAGGTAGAGGCCGTGAGGCGTACGTTCGCTTTCCTTATCGGCTGCGATAAGGACCTTATCGCCGACAAGAATGATTTTTTTATGGGATTTTATTTCCATCTTGATCAATATTCAACGAGGATAAAACCGGCCTACAATCTTTATCATTAGAAAGATCTTTTATTTCTTTATAAGCCTGAACTCCCATCGTCTATGAAAGACATTTCCTTAACTCCTTGGCAAAATCGCGTCTGCAACTTCATTTATTTATAAACTAAAATACGCTTCTATCGAATGTTATGCAAGCTTCAATTTAAGTAAAATCCTCCACATCCTTTCAATTATGGAAGGATAGATTTCGACATTTCGCCGATTAGCTTAAACTGCCTGTACTCGCGTCAAAGTTTTAACGATGCTTTGTTGACCTTGCTGGACTCTTTCCTTTTAAAATGGTTAGAATAAACGTCGTCCTCTTCACTAATAAAAAAGCGGTCTCAAAAATCCAGAGACCGCTTTGAACTCCATTTCTCGTAAAATGCTTATATGAAATTCCAAATTGCCTAAGAAATCAGTCTTAGGGTTGGAATCTCCAAGTAGCAGAATATCCGCTTGTACCAGCATTATTGGATGCAGATACGCGCCAGTAATATGTAGTACCGGCCGTTAAGTTCGCAGACGAAACCACCTCCGATGTACTATTGATCGGATTAGGAAGATTGCTGCTGTCGAAAACAATTGCAGTAAATCCTGGATTCGATGATACTTGTAGCCTATATGATGTCGCACCATTTGATGCATTCCAAATCAATGTATCCGGTAAACCGAGAGCCGTACTGCCATTGATAGGATTTGATAATACAGGAATCGGTGGAGCAGAAAGAGTAATCGTATTTGCGTTGGTAGAAATGGAATTCCCAGCCAGGTCTGTGACACCATTTTGAACGTTGATGGAATAACCGGCGGGTGCTGCATAATATGTGGAAATGAGAAGTTGAACAACATAGTGCCCTGAACTAGCATTGTATCCTATATAAGACGCTTGTGTAATTACAAATGTAGAATCTGGGTTGAGAATCGTATAGTTTGTAACCGTCTCAGCATTGCTTATGTTTAATGGTTCAGAGAATTGAAGCGTATAGTTCCACCAATGCGATGAAGCCGAACCGGTTCCGCTCGTTATCGATGCAGAAAGAAGTGCAGGCGGCACTGAATCAGTAATTGTGACGGTATTACTGGTGGGACTTTCAACAAGATCAGCACTGACCGAATGTACCTGGTAGCTTACCGAAATTGATGATAAAGGATTGTTCCCTGTTGGAGGGAAACAAAGCGACGCAATTTTATTTGTATCTTGGAGAGAAAAGACATTTTTGTGTAATAATTCAAATGCACCGTTGTCAACGCTGCGATAGAGATTATAACTTTGCGCATTTGCAACATTATTCCACTCTAATCCGACTACACCTCCTGAATAATCCAATTGACCATAGAGCCCTTGTACGATTCTCCGCAACAGCGTCGGCGCCGCTGGAGCAAGAGAGCCGCCGTTTGTCGTGAAATTTAGAACCTCAAAGTCGCCGATGATGGACGTATCATTAACCAATTTATTGCTCGCCAAATCGGAAATATTACCGGAGTTAAAGGCTGTTCGCATATCGACAGTATAATGCGCGGAACCGATAACTTCTTGCGGGGTGATCATAAGTTGTGTGAACGTCGAATTCCATTGAGCTGAAAAAGAAATCGCGCCTGCAGACCCGTTCAAGGCTGAATAGTTGATAAGAATGCCGTCTATGATAGTGTTTTGCCCTGCGGGCAAATCGGTTCGTGTATATGCAGTTTGCTTAATGGGTTCTGAAAATGTGTAGACTATTTGAAGATTGCTGGGGACAACATTGGAATTGTTTTGCGGCGTAATACCAATGACATAGGGACTTACATTATCAACCGGCCCGAGCATTATTCGTTCGGTAGAAACTTGCGACCGCAGTGAATCGACAGTCACGTTAAGCGGCAGTGTTATTGGATTTGGCAAGCTGCCTGCAAGAGAACCGTCGCTGCTGACCGCTTTGATGTTTATTGTCAACCCGTTGTCGACTTGAGTGAACTGGAAAATACCACTCGCAGATGTATTTGTCTGGGCAAGCGCAATATTCGGGTTCATCGTTGCATCAAAGAGCGTAACAGCAGCATTGGCAACGGGCTGCATATTTTGATCGACAACCTGTCCGAGGACCTTAGTGTTGAGATATGAAATTTGCAGTCTCACACTTCCTGCCATATTACTTACTGCGAGGGAATCAATCGCTGTAAACGCGATTGTTACTGTGTCGTAATAGTAATCACGATATCTCTTTAAGGAGTCAGATTGTGAAATATTGTAATTTACCAATGAAACGGTAAGCGTATATTGACCGGAGAAGACGGCGTTTCCATTGACAATCTTATATTGACCTACAGGCACATTGGCGATGGAAAAAGCGCCTGCGCTATCGGATGTTGCAGACTGTACGCTGCCATTGAATCCAAGATAAAAGACAGCGCCTGCTACCGGCTTTTGTGTTGCTTTGTTATTGATTAATCCGGTGATTGTTCCTTTGGGTTGCAAGGTTTGTTCAACCTCAACCGGTGTAGATGCTTCTTGTATGCACCCAGCCATAAATGCGATGATGCAAACAAAACAAATTCTCATAAACCAGGGTATTCGAATCATCATAACCTCCTTCAATTGATTAGTGTTATCAATAAAATAAGTTCAATTTAACATGAGCAAAGGGATGCCGATGCGTATTCCAGCGGTAATCCCCTTCAGTGTAAAATCAAGATCGGCGCGCTGCGGCAAAATAGTTGTTGCATACGTGTACCTTCCTTCAAGAGCGAATGAAACACCCGAGGAGTTAAAGTATTCTATTCCAAGCATTCCGTGGAGTTCCGCCAGTTGAGCATTAACGGTTGCAACTCCCAGATTTGAAGTGTACGTGCGTTGTGTATTCAACCAGAGATATCCCAACCCTCCACCGCCGTATACAGAAACTATAGAAACCGGCCGGCTGAAGATATAAGAACCGCCAGTGTAGTACAATCGCAAAAAATTCGTAGAATTATCCTTCGCCGATTTCAAGATACTGCCCCCGAATTCTCCTTGTACGGACTGCCCCTGCGCATTTTCGGGAGTGAAACGTACTCCTACGAGTACGAAGTAGTAGTTTTTAAAATCGTTTCCCGCCGGCAATGAATAGATATTCTCAATTGATCGATACTCATCATTGATTTCGTTAAGTTTTGGGCCATAATAGCTGCCATCAATAAATATTGACAACGTGGGGATCTTCGATTTTATTTTTTTGACCTTTTGTGTCGTCTGCGTATCGGGTTTTACAATCGTTTGCCCCTGCCCATAAGATGTGAAAAAAAGAAGAAGAGCGGCCAAAAGTAAATAAAGGAAAAGAGATGATTTATTCATGACTGGATCCTCCAATTTGTACTCATAAGAGTGCATACGGTGAACAATGCTTATAAATTTTTCCATAGTATCAGTCAGAACACAAGCTCTAACCGCACTCGCTGATATCCGGATTTTGCATTTTTAAGGGGCTATGGCTTTCCACCGTCTTCCATGATCCCTCATTGTAAATGCAATACTTCTTTAGGTTTGTATCCTCGGAATTAAAGGATCAAAAATATTTTTATCTATGCACTTAAACTTTTTATCATAGGGAAAAAATTTTTGCGCAAACCAATGCTTCACGACGACAGTATAATGTTTCGTTTCGTCACACGGTTTACAACAATAGTATCAAGTATGTTACCAAAGACAGTGGAAACGGCCAGAATAAAAAGGACTACAAACCATACGTCCATATGGATATTCCTTTTAGAGAGCATTGGAATGATTTAATGTAGAAAAGTCTATGATGAAACACAAACTATTCGATCAATTGAAGCGATAGAAAGCAATCTTCCTTAATGAAAACATTGGCAAACATTGCATAAATCGATCAGCAAATCAGCTGGCAAACTATCTGTTGATTTACTGCGGAAGGAATGAGAGAAAATAAAAAAGCCCAAGATTCCGTGGAATCTCAGGCTTTTTCAGTGTCGGGACGGCGGGATTTGAACCCGCGACCCCTTGCACCCCAAGCAAGTGCGCTAGCCGGGCTGCGCCACGTCCCGATGAATTATGCTTATTTTCGACAACTTTCTACTGCTAAAGAACCTGTTTTTCACTCCAACTGCAACCATTGCTTACATCTGGTTACACCAATTATTTGTATTTCGTTAACACAATAAAGATACAGAGTTTTCATTGTGAATGCAATCCAAACCATCCTCCGGATTAACGGATTAATATTATAACGGATAGCAACTGAGCTGCGGCGACGATTACCTTCCGACCGTGTTCTCCCACCAGCCGCTCATGGCCTTGGGAGAATATTATTTACTTCTCATTTGTGTTGCACGTTATGCAACAACATTTTTATGCTTCCAGTTTACCCGCCGTCTTTGTGGCGGGCTCTTTTTAAAATGGAGGGCGCAATTTATTTTAATAAAACAAGTTTTTTTGTTTCAGAGTAAGAACCTGCCTGTAATCGATAAAAATATATTCCACTCGACATCTTTGATGCATTCCATTGCCGTGAGTAACTTCCCGCAGGCATTTCTTCAGATACTATTATTGCAACTTCTCTTCCTAATAGATCAAATATTTTCAATGACACAAACGATTTTGATGGAAGATAAAATGAAATAGTCGTCGCTGGATTAAATGGATTGGGATAATTTTGCAATAATGAAAATGTATATGCCTTTCCGTTAGTAGCTTGTACTCCTGTTATAGAAATGTAAGATACATCCACACTATTTCCAATATAATCCATAGAACTTGCCCCGCCATCATAGAACATGTTAAGCCAACCTACATTATACAGAGTAATTTCTCCTCCGTTAGTGTAATCAATATAAGTTATGATTTGAAAAGATGAACTTAAAATAGTAAACCTGCCATGGAGAGCATTACCATATTCATCGTAGATGTATATGATGGAATAATCGTTCGTCCAAACGCTATCTACAAATGACGATTCATTCTCAGTCAATTCTTCATTAAAGCTATTGTAAGTATAAATAGTTTTAATAGCTTCAAATAAACTGTCATTTTTAAAATATTCCCATAGAGATGCCAATGTATTCCCATAAGTATCTTTGCTTTGAATATTTAGCTCTGAAATTATCCAATAACCATTGGTGTAAATTTCCGAAGTATCAGTTAATAGCTGCCTATTGTCGTCATACGTATACGCGTCTCGCTGTGAAAGTTGCCATGCACCGTTAACCAGATATTCAAATATACTTGTTGTCTCATCATTTCTACCATCAAAAGTATTGATAGATCGATATTCCTCTTTCAATGTTCCATTAGAATAATACAAGGAGGTTTGCATCAATTCATTCCCATTACTGTCGTACGTTGAGCTATCTTGCCATTGATTACTCCAGGCGCCATTCGTATAATATTCACATTGATCGGTCAATAGCTTTCCACTGCTGTTATAAGTATACGTATAGCGAGATGAATTTACCCATGTGCCATTAGTGTAGTTTTCACTAAGCTCCGTCAATAGATTACTGTTGGCATCATAGGTACACGTATATCGATATGAATTTATCCATATACCATTAGTGTAGTTTTCACTAAGCTCCGTCAATAGATTATTGTTGGCATCATAGGTACACGTATATCGATATGAATACACCCACGTCCCGCTGGTATCGATTTTATTAATATGCGTCAATTGATTTCCATGAGCATCATAAGTCATGGTTGCCCTATAGCCAATAGAAAAAACCCCATTAGAATACATCATCCTGGAAGACTCCACGGCATTTCCATTGCTATCATACGTTGTGCTGTCTTTCTCAGCAATATCCCATGCGCCCTTATAATATTGTTCCTCAAGAGAGGTCAATCGATTCCCCTTGTTATTATACGTATATGTATATCGATATGAATTTGTCCACTGGCTGTTCGTAAAATTTTCATCGAGTTCTGTTAACTGGTTGCCATTCGTATCATATGTATATTTGGAGCGCGTAGTATCACCGATCACAACAGTGCTGGGATAATATAGGATTGCTGAAGAAGCAGATGCTTTCGATAATCCTTTTGGTGCAATCGAAGTATGTTGATTCTTGGATACAGCAGCAACTTTTTTAGCTTCCCGTACATCGGAAGACGAAAATGGAATGTTGTGAGCTTTTTTAAATTGTATTCTTCGCCTTAACTCGTTAGATAACGACGCCTCTTTAACAATAAGCTGTTTCCCATGAAACAATATTGTATCGGTAGTGACATTTTTCTGCCAGTGCGGATGTAACGGCTGAGCATAGATAATCTCAGCCAAACACATGGTTGCTAAAAACAAATTGAATCGCTTGCTCATTCTATAAAAGGACAATGGAGCAATTATAATTTGTTGGAATGTATTGGGCATTATTACCTTTCTATTGCGCCTAACGATTTCTATATTGGATTATTCCTACAATGAGATCGGCGCGCCCGCCTGTATTCTCCAACAAGCCGTTTATTGCTTCGAGACACGACAATAACCTATTAGTTTATGCTTTTGTTACATTTTTTTTATGCCTTGGCCATAGTCTTCTGAATAATTTGCAAATTATCCATCCAAGGATCACTATTGTAAATAGAAAAGCGGTTAGCGGCCATTTCAATTGAGTTGCAAATTGATTGACAGCTTGCAGTTCGTCGAATGATGTCCATTCTTCACAAATTTTTCCATCATCAATGCGCCAAACTGTGATCCCGCGCAGCTCAATCTTGACTCCTGTTGGAGGTAATCCATATCCGGCATGAGTGTTTGTTCCCCGAAACGTCCATATAACAGTGATCAAATCATCCTTTGCAATCATCATCTCTACGGTCATTTTGAGATCGGGAAATGCCTTTTTCTCTTCATGCACCGCAGCTTGATCCTCTCGCAGATCATAATTCCTGAGGAGACCGTGATTCACGAAATCTTGTGCATAGATTTCATCCGCAACCTGGAAATTCCCTTCGTTAAAGATCTCTTCAAACACTCGCCCGGCTATTACTTTATTTCTAACCTCTTGAGAAATTGAATTAGACACGTTCTCCGTTGAGAATGCAGTACAGAACGGGATGAATATCAAGATCAAAAACATTACTGCCTTTTTCACAATCTTCCTCATAGCTACGATAGATATATTTAAAAGAATAGTTCCGTGTTTGGCCATCATTGATTGCTTAACTCTCTCTTTTTTAAAATGGTTAGTTGGGCAATATTAGAGACAAATACCTAAACCAAAGTAAACAGAAGAACCACCAAATAACCAGCCATAGCTTGTTCCAGAAGTATTATAATAAAGAGGAAAAGAGTTAGGATAATAATTACTCGCGTTGTTTGAACCCCATTGATATTGAACACTTTCACTAAATTCTGCTCGTATTGAATACCGCTGACTTGGAAAATACTCTATGCCTACGTTCCCTATTATTCCTATTCCCCATTGCGTTGAATTCGATGAATATAAATATTGACTTTTAGAATAATCAGACCAATTGACATCTATTTCGTCAGTTGAATACTGACTATATGAATACGTCAATGATGGTCCAAGTCCAAAAAAGAAATAAATATTACTACTCGATTTCATGTACCATAAGTATTGTAGATTAAATGAAATATTTTGAGAACTCGAAGAATTATTATATGGAAGAGAACTGAAAATTGTATCTGTACTTGCCTGATAATTTTTATTATTATTGTCATTAGTGTTACCACTTATTAACTGATGTTACGCAAAAATAGGTTTAGTAGCCCAATCTAATGGTTGTAGCGTTTTCAAATATTTGAATGCGGTCTTCAACGCATGTAGATGGAGATTGATTTTCAATCCTTCATAAGAGACCGCCATGATTCTGTGCATAAGCTCAAGTTTGACAAAAGCACAGAGAGAGCAAAAAATATGTGACGATTGTGTTGTCACCGTATGAGCAGGAGAACAAGACAATGCACACTGTTGCTTTAACGCTTTGTGGTACTCTTCGATCTTCCATCGTTTTTGATAGAGATCGATCATGTGTTGATATGTAAGCGTTGTATCACTGCAGGCAAGATACAACACACCCTGAGAGTGATCTTTGTTTATAAAGACCTGACGAATGAGTCGCACCGAAAAGGTGAGTCCTTCGAGATACACGGTAAGGTGTTCGTTGACCTTGGGCTGGAGTGTTTCGACTGTTACATATTTCCCGGCTCGTTTCTCTGCAGCCGAAAGTGCTACTTTACGATTTGTTTTCAGTGGCATCACAAAATCTCGGTGCAATGTATTTTTGATGTATTTCATATTCTCGACCGATGCATACCAGACATCGCTTAAAACATAACGGAATCGCATGTTTTTAGCACTCTGCGCAAGCATCGCTCGAAAATGTTCGTTCTTACTTGTTGTGCTGACTCGTTTTTCTTTGCCGGTCGTGGAATCAATGCTATGTTCTGTCTTTTCTACAAGTGTGTAAGCGACAGGAATCGAGAGACCTTGACTATGATACAAGACGGAAACGATGTTAATACCTTTGACGCTCTTGCCGCTGCTGTGGTCATAGTGCCAGCAGACGATGTCGTTTTCATCCATGTGAGGTTTGTGTGAAATACTATCATCAACGATCAAGATACCATAATCGCTTTCTATCGCTCGCACAATCGATTTTACTTGATACCACAGATCACGAGATGTCAACTGCCTGTCTGATAGAAATCGAGTGATGCTGTCATGACTATAGGCTCCATCAATCATTGCTGAAACTGATGTTGCTGTTGAGCGAGAAAATGTGCTTAATAAACTATCTACATATAAATGGAGAAGGTTTTTGTCCAATGGACACCTTGTGTGTTGTCTCTTTGAGTGCTCCACTCAAATCATTCGCTCCAGAGTGGCAATTGCTCAAATATACGAATTTATCGCTGTTGCGTAACGTCAGTTATTAAAATTCCTACTCGAATCGCATTTGTTTCCGATAATTGATTCTTTACTGCAATTGTTGCTGATGAGTTTCCTGTAACACCAAATTGTAATGTCCAAATATTTTGTAGAAGAAATAGACTATCAGAAGCTTGACTTTGACTATAGGAATATGCAATTCCAATTGTTAATAAAACAAAAAGCTGCATGCTCCTCTTAATACATTTACACATAATATTCTCCTATTTTTATGGTTTGAGTTTTTTGCCCACCTAACAAAGCAGGATGGCAACTAAGCTGCGGCAACGAAACCTTTCAGGCTGTGTTCTCCCGCAAGCCGCGAATGGCCTCGGAGAATGTTGTTTACTTGATCGCAGTAGGGACGCCGATTGCTCGACGCCCCCTACACGAATCCCTGTGTGCGGTTTTTCCGCAAGGGCTTTTCAACAACACTCGCTTCCGCATAAATCTTCTTCGCTATTCCCTGCAGTGAGGTTCGCATTGGTATCCGGTTTTTCATGCCCGGCCAATGTTTCCTTTGCAGACTGCGTGTTGTTGTGAGTCCCTTCCCCCCGTTCCCTTATACTCGAACCTGTGAACGGCTTTCCCGTTCTCTGAGTACTATGAACTCATCTGACTCCCTGTGGTCATCAGCACACTACTTGGTTTTTCGCGTTGGCTTACCTTTCTGCCCTCGGTTGAGGCTTCGGCCTATTTCCGTTTCCGGGTTTACCCTTACGCGGCTCATTATCCGTATGCCATCCGATGCTCAAGGAACTCACAGGGTCTCCCAAGTTCTCTGACGTTTCTCTCCATACATACCACGCTCTGTACTCCGGCAGACCCTCCGAGACCTCACCATTTTCCTTTTTCGGTCGCTTTGTGTTGACTTCTGATAAGAGTACACCATCGTCATCTGTTTCATTAAGGTTACGAAGCTGTTGCGGGCTTAAGCCAATGCGGTTTCACCTACGGTCTATGTGATTCTCTGTCTACGCTTCAGTTATGTCATTGCTTCCATTCCTGCAAGACTCGATATGGGTGGCTGGTTTTGCCTTACCCAACAGGGACTTGCACCCTGTAAGAAACGCCAAGCTTCTTGGCGCCCACTCAGTCCTTTTTAAGATGGTTAGGCGGAATTGTAATATTTATTTTTGATACCATTTTTTATATGATTGCTCCAGACAATAATAAGTGCAACTGTCATAAGAAAAAATACTGCCGCAATAAAATAAAATATATTAAGACAATTCGGATAGTACTTGAAACCAAATAGAATAATAAATCCGGCGATCAAAAGACCTTCTGTTAAATACATATATTGTGCAAAAGTTCCTTTTATATGACTCAAAATAAAAATATTTGAATCATCACGACGATCTACTTTTTCAAATCCTTTTTTCAAGTTAGGGTCTAAATTTGTTATTTGATCGCCTAAATATTTTATATTTACGTTAAAATTATGGATTACATGAGAGCTCCACATTATTTGAGAAAACGTAAGAATTCCATAAACAACTAGAATGGGTAATGCAATTAACGTAACCATAGTAGGATCGAAAAAGTCTTTACAAGTAACTTTATAAGAACCAAGAACTCCGATAAAAGCTCCTATTCCAGTTACGAGTGCAAGAAAAAATCTTATTCGTTGTTCTGATTGATGTACTTCAATATCTCTTGCATGAATAAATGAATCACGATATTCTCGATAAAATATCAGTTTATCTGTATTAGATTGTTTTGCCATAAAACAATTCCTCCTATCAAATTCTATATTGAATAACTATCGCAATGTATGCCTGCAATGAGATCGGCACTCCCGCAAGCCGCTTACGGCTTCAACCGCCGAGAATTGAGAGTGCCATCGCCCGGAAGACGGTGGCTGCATTATCGAGCCAACGGAACTCATATTCAAACGTACCGACATCCTGATCCACTCGTTCGTAGATGTACCGCCACGTATCAAAGGCGTCTCTGCCGCGATTGAGAACAGCCCGAAGACCATGATCGGGACATTCTTCGGGTGGAGGATCATCATTCGTGATTGGTCGGACTGACAACTGTAATATGATGCCGCAGGCGACCTCTAATGAGGGGCACCCTATGGCATCGTAGGCCCGAATCAGCGCCTTTTGAACATCCTGCGGAAGAGCCGAGAACAATTGAAGCAAGTTGTGCGTGTGAGGAATGGGTTGGCACAAAAGGATATGCAGTAATTTCAGATAAAGTTCTACCGCAAAGGACAGATTCGTTGCGGAAGCGACCAAGCCTCCAGGGTCGTTCTGGGCATCCTTCCAAGCGAAGTTCACATGCTGCCGGATTGACGACAAGAACTGCCGTGCAAGACCGTGAAACGCGTCAGCCGAATCGAGCACCAGTCTGGGGTTACGTGCAGGCGTCGATGAAGACTCCATACCTGTATGGTTCATGTTTTTGTCTCCACAATCCATACCGATAAGAGAGGACTCCCCACCGATATATCTTCCAAACAGATGGCAACTAAGCTGTGGCAACTTTTCTGTTGCGTTCCATCTTGTGGCGAATAAACAATTAAAAATATTGGAAATATTTTTCGGATATGTGCCCCTCACTATTGTTACAATGATCCAAATTTATATATAGCTATAGTCAGATGCAAGCGCCCATAGGAGTCACATATTGTTTATGTTCCAACAATTTTTGACTTGAAGGAATGGGAGAGTCTGTTGAAGATGGGCACGTCTGCAACAATGCCGTATTTTAGATTTTATCTTTTTGGGGGCAATTCAGACGAGCATTATAATGAATGCTCTTAAAATAATAAATGAGCTAATTGAAGAATCTTAACAACACCAGCGATGATCAACGGACTTCCGTAAGAAAGACCGGCCAGCATTTGCCATTTCAGAGCATCATTTAATCCGTTTTTGCTGCTATCTGAAATAATAAATACAGATTTATCACTTCCTTTGTGAATCCCTTTGGGGATAGAAGTATTATTTCGCAGAGCAAGCGTGCCTAACACACAAACATTTTCATGAGGAGACAAATAATATTCATTATATCGTTTATCGCCGACTCTCGCAGTTATAAATCGACTATTTGTATCTTCTCCTGCATTATCTAAAAAACCGGATTTTTTTTGAGGAATTTCAAATTCAGCATCATTTGGATAAACAGGAATTTGTCCTGTTTCATCCTTTACCCAGAAAGGCATTCTATGCGTATCGGTCGAAATTGTCTCCCATTGATATTCTATCCCTGAACCAGATGAATATTTTTTTCGATATTCCTGCAATTCACAGCTATAATATACACACGGCGATTTTGAATATGGCGTCGTTAATACTTGTTCTGATATAACCTCGCCTTGAATCTCAACAAGACCGAGGGCGGCTGATCGTATTTTTGAGCGAGGGATATTTCGAGCCAACAGAAATTCCGACATCTTAAGAAAGCCATATTGGAATAAAATTGATCCAAAAAAGACGGATACAAATGGAAGAATAATACCCATAAAATTAAACGAATCTTTTCTGTATTGATACGGTCTGTTTTTATTGCTAAACAGAACTTCAATCGACTCACCCATCACTTTGTGGTTGCTATACCATACAAGAAAAAGTAGAATGAGCGTAATGAAAGCGTATTTTATGAAATCTGAAAGAGAATCAATTTGATCAAGAAGTTGATCCGGTGAAGTATTAAAATTGGAAGAGTACCGATATGCAACCCATGATAAGATGAGAGTTAGCAATAAGCCTGTTAAATAAATAATAGAATAATCCATGCAATACTCTTATACTAAATTGTTAAATTATTGAAATTGCTCTTGCAATGCTGCCACCGTTGATGATTTTATCCGTGCTTGGCCAAGTGAACGAAGCCGGTGATCTTTTTTAAAATACAATGGTATCTCTTCTTCTCTTATATTTATCACAATCCTGGAGTTCTTATGAAGTATGCTATCCGAACAGTCACGTGGCGATTTAAGGAATCAATCGAACTCGCCCGTGAATTTACCAATACTCCTTCGGTTGTCATTTCACCTCCTGCCGATCTTTTTAATAAGGGATATTTCGGATTCCATAGATGAATTTGTCTTCAGCGTCTATCCATATCTTTATCATCTTCAATCAACCTCAAAGCATAATCCAATATCTCGTCTTTTTCAGTTAAAATATCATCATTTATCAGATAGTCGGGGATAACTCCATTTGCCATTGAAGAATCACCATAAAATGCTTCTGGAAACATAACTGTTAATTGTGTGTTGGGCAGTTTGAATTGTCGTGCATTGGCATCGGTTAATGGTGCAGTTTGTTCACCTATTAATTTTCCAAATCCATAATGCTGTATCATTGCGGGCACTTCAATTGCCTGGGAACCGCTAAAACGATTTATCAAAACATAAACATTTCCTTTAAATTTTAAAGAATCTGTGCGAGGTGGATATTTATATTTAGCTGTTGACATTTCAAACCGAACGCCATTTTCTCTTGATAGTATCTCTTTTTTGATATCTCTAAAAAGTTGAGAAGTATCATTCATTTCTTTCCAAAATATTTTACTAATCTCACTTGATCTAATAAGAAACTTCGAGCCTACCGTAAAAGGTTCAGTAGCAAAAAAGGCAACCATTGGATTGCTAAAAATACCGGATCCACCCGGGTTTCCCCGTAAATCGATGATTAACACTTGAGTATGTTTGTTATGAATCACGGTAAAACACGAATCCAGAAGATGGATGAATTCTTTATTGTCTAGCAGATCGCTATTTACTTTTAGTTGGGCCTTCTCGTCGTATTTTGAAGCATTAAAAAATGTACCCGGTCGTAAAAAAGCAATATCATCAATATATTGAAAAGTCCTTGCCTGATTTGAGAAAGGTAACGGATTTCTTTTGGACATTAACCCTTCAAACTTATAACCTGGAATCGACGATATAATAATGTCTCTTTGTTTTCCATCCTGTTTTCTTAATCCTGCTTCAAAGTTTTTGATCTCATCGTTCACTATCCATAACATACGGGGAAATGAAATTGCCTCTATCATAGTATTTTTAGAATAATCGTTATCACCTGGAAGGTATCTGTATATACTTTTCATAACCTCTTTTATCGGTTTTCCGTTTATCGATATAATTTCATCACCAGGTATAATTGTAGAATTGGCTGAAAAATTATCCAGAACAAAAACATTACTGTCCTTGAAAAAAACGTTGAGTGGAAATAGTGTCCCCCCATTCTGAAGGTAAGTGCCATAAGAACTAAAGGGCAAATCGATTGAACAATGACCCTCATGGGTGAGGGCAACAAATTGTAGAAACAGTCTGTCAATTTGTAGTAATGTCAGTGAATCTGTAATCGATTCCGAGATTTTTCTGTATTCTGTATCAAATACTTCTTTTTTCGTATGCGCATAGAGATCATAATGAGAAGCTTCTAGAGTATTATATAAGTATTTGAAATCTTCTTTCACTTGCTGCGCAGAGTACTTGCTTTGTTGCTGCCCAAAAGAAATCTGTGTGAAGATAACAGTCGTCAGGATGTACAATCGTATCTTATTCATTTTTCAAATCCTTTATTTGATAAAGTTAATTGCTGGTTTATAGATTACAGGCAGTTCTTTTTGAATCCGAATCGAATTTTTCACAATCATAATGATACTATATAAATAATACAATCCAAGACACCCAAGAAATATGAAGACAGCAACCACAGTAAAGAAGCTTGTATGACCGCCGTGTTCTGTCCAACTTCTTGCAGATCCGATGATAACTTCATCTGGTCTGAAAACGAAAATAGTTACCAGAAAGAGAATGATTGCTAATGAAGCCAGAATCAACATTGTTATTTGGAAGTTGAGCAGTTTTTTACCGGTTTCATCCGCATGTTCAATTTTTTCCCTCTTGGTAATCCAAAGAGCTAATGGAATGATCGTTCCAAGAAAGGGATTTATTAAAAGTGTGAGCGCTGATAGATTCAAAAGGTTCAACTGTCCTTTGTCTTCCTGCTTTGACCAATCCACTAATTCATCAGGACCAACGTGCAATGCCTGCGCCAATCTCGATAATGTATATCCATGAGGTATGGTGATGCCGTTTTCAATTCTCTGAATTGTTCTTAAACTCACTTTGCATTCCTCTGCTAAAAACTCCTGCGAAAAACCGTTCTTTCCTCTTAATTCTTTTACGCGTCTGCCTAATAATTCATTTTTCATAGATGTTGTCCCTTCAAATTTTTTAGAATAAAGATACGAACTGGTAGTTTTATATGTTGCGTCTTTATTACGTCATTCTTACGACATTTGTGTCGAGAGGCTTTTTGGGCAATTGGCAGTTAATTTATTTTACGTTATAAGCAATTCGTACGTTCTAATGTTAAGGATTTTATCCGTATTTAGACTAAATAAACTTGAAGTTACAATAATCCTTATGCCCAAGTGCAGCTATTGATTAGATTAAATCTTTTATCGGATGGGATGATGAAAGCCTAAATCCTCCCGATCCGGCTTTACATGTGAAGCAACAATGATTCAAATTTATATATAGCTATAGTCAGATGCAAGCGGCCATAAGGGGCTAATTCTTCCTAAAACTAAAAATTTATAGAAATCAATTCGCCATATAAAACCAAATAATTTTTCAGAATAAAATTTATCAGAACCTCTTTGTTCTCCGGAATGAAAAATGCCGGCAATTATGAAGCAACATTTGACGCCGCCAAATTCGCGAGCGGTATATATTTCTACCGCTTGCAGGCTGGAAATCAAATTCTTGTCAGGAAAATGATTTTGATGAAATAAGGATTTCTTCTACGATCGATATCGCCAGGAGCCGGGACTATCTCATCAAAAAGTGCGGTGACTATTCAGAGTGAGTTTTATATTTATAAATTAAATTACCGCAACGAACTTCTTTAGCCGACACCGACCTGCCCGACGGATGACGCCCGCCAAAATGCGCAGCGGGTTGGAAGTCATTCAGGCGGGTGGTGTCGGAGCATCCCGCGACCAGCGGTCGCGGCTACAGAAGGATATTTGACGTTGTCTGCGACGAACATCTGCAATGGGATATCTAAGAACTAATTGTAAATCGGTTTTCATAATTTGCTGAGTAATTAAAAAGTGCGTTATTATTTTTTTAGCGCCGCTTTAGAGAATAGATAATCCGGTATATCTGCATCAAGTACTATGGAATCGATAAAAAATTCCGTTCCATCCCCTTCTTTAAGGACGTCTTTATAGAGAATTGATTTTGCTACCCATCGATTCTGCACTTCCATCACTTCACGTACATCAATCGTTTTCAACAGCTTGCCGCTTGTAGCGTAGAGATTCTCTTTCAGAATAACATAACGCGCTTTGTCAACCCAAACCCTGCGGCTGTTATAGGAAATATCTTCCTTTTTTGCGGCGAGATCCAAAACCCAGCAGGGACGTCCGCTGACTATTTCTTCAGCAGATATTTTTGCCGTATAGAGATTCGGCAAATGGGGATCTTCCATCATATCTTCATAAGAAAGATCGGAACCCATCATTGATTGCCGCAGCATGTGACCGGAGATCAAAATTGTTCTGTCTGTAGAAGGAGAATAATTCCATAGCATATCTTGAAGCTTGAGCATTTTTGTGCCTTTGTCCCGGGCGGGAGCCAAAAATTCCGTAAATGCTTCGCTCGTTCCCCGCTGCCACGATTTTGATTCTAATGTCCGGCTGCCGCGTTCTCCATGAATGACCATACGCGAAACGGAAATCTTGCTTTCGGAAAACATGTTCTTATCTGCTTTTTTCAGTATCTCGTCACCCGAGAGAGTTTGTCCATAGAGCAGTGCAAGCGGTAAAAAAAATATACAACAGGAAAGATACTTCATGTCTCAAGTTCCTTAAACAGTTGCGATGTTTGTCGTTTGTAAATTCCAATTCCGGAAATTGCACTGCCAAGCACCGTAGCAAGCATGCCGGGCAGAAAACCGATGATAAATGTTAGCGGCTCCACTTGTGCCCTGATGACATCGGTGAGCATCATCGTACTGTTTTTCATTAGCGATCCGATATCAAAACCATGCACTTGCAAATAGTACGCACACGCTGCTCCAATCGCCGTTCCTGCTATCGACCCGGCAATGCCGACTGCAAGCGATTCAATGATCATTGCTCTATAAATGTGTCCTTTATCCTCGCCGACCGCAAGCCGCAAACCGAATTCTCCATACCGCCGCAAGCTTCCGGATAAACCAGCATTCCATAAAACAATGGACATGACGAAAACAAAGATTCCAAGCATGAGACGTGTAAATTCCCCCACCAAATCGAGATAATCGGAAAGCCCGGTCTGATTCCGAAGTGTTTCCATCATCGGAGAGAACTTCCCTGCTGCATTCGCGCATCGTGCATTAAATCCATGAGCCATGGAGTCAGCAGTGTCTTCATGGTACAGGTCATCCCGAAAAAAACCAAGGATTTCTCCGGCTCCTTGCTGCATATCTAATGCCTGCTGCATATCGGAAAGATCGGCAATAATCGTGCTTCGGTCCATGGATTCAATTCCGAATCTCACTGTTCCGGCAATTGTGAAATTCATATATGTCATACTCCCGTACATGGTCGAGCTGATCAATGTTACTTTTTGTCCCGGCTGAAGATGGAGCTTCTCTGCAAGTTCTTCCGCTATTAAAAGGTCACCCGGCTCTGCCGGCAATTTTCCTCGAACAATTGCAGACCGAATATTCAATATTTTCCATTCCGGACTGCCGGCGGAAAAGAGATTCACTCCCATACCCGCCACAGGCGCCTGTTCTTTTGTCTCGCCCTTTTCATCCGGTATATCAAGAAGTCCGCCGAATCTTATACGCGGCGTCCAATAAAGATCCGGATAACTTGTTTTCAATGAAGCAAGAATCGTATCGACACCAAGCAGAGCCAAATCATTTGGATTCTGATCAACGCGCGATGCGTACGCTCTTGTCATGACACATAAGTGTCCTGTTTGGTAATGCGCTGTTGATTGAATCAGACCCGAGACAGCACCATTGATCCATGCCTGCAAGAACACCGTGAGCATGACTCCAACGGCAACCGTTAATACGGGAAAAAGTGAACGAGACCGGTCTCGAAGCAATCCTTTGAGAAGAAATTTAATCATGATAGTCTCCCTCGAAGGGCATCTGTCGGCTTCAAGGCGGCAATTTTCCTTGTCGGCAAAAAACTGACAATTGTTGTTACAAACAGGACTAAAAGTGTGGTTCCAGCAATTAATCCTGCGGAATACGCAGGAAATAGTTTTTCACCGAGCGCTATGCCCGCATTGTCGAGCGCTCCGGGAAGAGCAATGCCAGTCCGCGCGGCAAAGTCAAGAAGCGGAATGCCGTAAGCGGCCGCGACAATTGCAGCGAGCACTCCATGGAAAGCGCCCTCCATCGTAAACAGCGCAATAATTTTCATCCGCGTCATTCCGAGAGCCATGAGCGTTCCCATTTCTTTTCTGCGGCGGAAAATGGACAAAACCTGTGTATCAAAGATTGCGAGCATTGCAAGGAAGAGAAGTATTGCATATAAAATGCTTCCCTGAATGGTTTTGCTCCTGACGAGTGCATGAATATCGTGCAGAAGGTAATCAAGACTTCTAAACTCCCATCCTTCAATTTGTTTTGAAATTTGGACATTTTTTTTAAATACGACTATAGTCGCCTGATCCGGCATTGTCGTAAGCGATTGCATCCGGTCCAGCGGAATCCAGATTTGCTCATTATCGATTTCCTGCACCGAAGTCTTCATCACTTCTACGATCTTTACATCTCTCGCATCGAATGTTCCATGGATATCGCGCCATTGAACGGTGAGTTCATCGCCTTTATGCAGTCCGATGCTTTTTGCCATCCTGCTGCCGATGAGAGCCGGTATACTTCCCTGACCGCCTGTCAACAGAAATGAAGGAAGAGATAAAATATTTTGCTTCGGATCGATTCCCTTGAGGAGGATATTCCGAAAACGGCCCTCAGGATAAATCGCGGCCTGACGAATGAGAATCGGAGTGGCTTCATTATTCTTGATGAGAGAATCAAGATCTGCCGGAAGAACAGCGTGTGCATCTGTGAGCGACAACGGATCGTATGGGTCATACGCTTTGAACCAGAACTGACCGCCGCCATAGAGCGCTTCAATGGTAGCTCGTTCCACCTGATCGTTCATTCCATTGTACATGCCTTGCATAAAAATAATGGCAACGAATGAGAAAGACAATGCGACAACGTTGAGCCAGGTACGAATGCCTGCGCCAAGAATGTTGCGCAAAGCGAGTTTGAGAATCAGCATCCTATACCTCCTTTCATGCCTGCCCGCCCGTAGGGAGGGCCAGCCCGTCCGAAGGGAGGGCCTGCCCATTCGCAGAGAGGGCATGCCCATCCGGCAATCGGATTTGTCTTTCATCCTTATCGACTCTGCCGTCGACAAGCGTAATTTTTCTCTTGAGGTAAGCTATGACCTTTTCGTCATGTGTGGCAAAAACGAATGTGGTCTTGAGTTCTTCATTCAACTGCACCATGGTCTTCATGATGATATGGGAATTTGCAGCATCGAGATTAGCCGTAGGTTCATCGGCAAGAACAAGTTCCGGTTTTTTAACGACAGCTCTGGCTATAGCGACACGCTGGCATTGTCCCCCAGAAAGCTGGGCGGGTTTGGACTCGGCACGATCGGCCAGACCGACCCATTCCAATGCATCCATCACAAGTTTTTTTCGTGCCGAAGTTTCTATACCGAGAAGCAGCAATGGAAATTCCACGTTCTCGAAAACTGTGTAGACCGGCAGTAAGTTAAAAGTTTGAAAAATAAAACCGATATGATTCATCCGCAAATCTGCCGCCTCTTTATGCGAGAGCGATTCCGCTTTCAGTCCAAGCACTTCCACACTGCCGCTGGTCGGAATGTCAAGGCAGCCGATGATGTTCAGAAGTGTGGTTTTACCCGAGCCGCTGGGACCGACCAATCCGAGGAATTCACCCTTTTTTACTGAGATATTAATCCTGTCCAAGGCAGTTAGTGTACTTAATCCAAGCGGATAAATTTTCCCAAGATTTTCTGTTATTATTACCGTTGAATTTTGCATAAAAGATTCCATAGTTCTTGATTTCCATCTTATTGTTCAGTGATTGAATACAATCATAACTTGAACTCCGGTTCCGGCGAAGAGGCTGCTGCCGCCTTGAGTCTGGTAAAGTTGGATAATATTCGGATTCCAGAATCCGAGGAGATAAATGATCCAATTATCATAAGTTCTCTGCAAGGTAAGAAGCCGGTACCACTCGTGATCCGTCCAATCGCGATACAAAATAGCCGATATTCGATCAAGAGTACCCAGCGGATAAGTCAATGACAAACCGGAAAAACCCAGACCGTTTACTTGGCCGAAAACGCTTGTCGGATGTTCATCACGGAAATATTCGCTCAGTGCAGTCAATCCATTTCCGATATCGAAAGTGTAATCGGCTCCTAATGTCCATTGCCGTTGATATGTCATTCCGGGAATTTCGGTTTGTTCATGGATAATGACCGACTCGAACCAAATTCCTATGCCTATGTCCCATTTCCCATCAAGCCCGAGTCTATTTTCAGGAACGGAATGTCCCTCTGTGTCTGCCGGAATTCCCGTCACATTGCTGAGATCGGCTTCACGATAATGATACGATAGTCCCGCTTCACCGTTCCAAATCTGTGCCTGCACTCTCCCGCCAAACTCTATACTCTTTTTCTGAGTCGGAGCAATTTCCCATCCTTTCGTATCGTCGTTACCGTAAAGTCCCCACAGCCAAATGTTGGCATTCGTAAGAAAGTAATATCGTGCGAGCAAACCGTACACTCCATCGGTTAGCTGCAGCGGATCGCGCGGATCGACTTTATCGAACCACATGAGCGGCCGAAAAAGCGTCGCGGTACCGAAGCTTATTTTCTGGAGACCCGCCCGCAGTTCGAACTCATCCGAAGCAAGCCGAAGCGATGCACGGTACGGTTTTATCTCTCCATCGTATTCCGGCCGCTGGCTTTTTGAAAAACTTTCTGTATTGTAATCATTGAGCGACAAATCCATTTCGGCGCTCAAGTCATCATGAAATTTCTGTTCGAGAGTCAATTCAGGGATATAGCGCAGTCCGGTTTGAGAAACAAGAGAATTGTCCGGAGTGAATGTAATCCATCCGGACGCCTGGCCGTCAAAGGAAGCGGTTTGTCCGAATGCCGCCGGCATGCCGCAGAAAAAACAAAGAAGAAAACTCGTGCAATAAATTCTTGTATTCAAAAGTTCATTCCTGCAGATTTATTCCTCTTGATGATTTCCCCGGTGATTTCCCCAATGCGAAAGCAGAATTTCAAGAAGATGTTCTTTCATAGCATTGATCGGGAACAATTCAGGTGCGGCGATATAGTTTGCCTCAACACCATCGAAAAAGACAGCAAGCAGGTAGCAATCAAGATCCGGTTCTTTCGATCCCAGTTGAACAAGCAATTTGCGCATTCTCTTAAGATAGAGTTCGAGGTACTGTTTACACTTTCTTTGTAAGATTTTCCGCCAGCCGTCGTCAAGATTTAACCGTAATGAGAGCTGTATAACTAACGGTTCCTTTTTCAATAATTCCATCCATGAATCGATAAAAGAAAGAAATTGTTCTTTGGGAGGTCTTGCATCGTTGGTCTCATTGAGTTTGGGTAATAACTGATAGATTTTATCATCAATGATCGATAGCAATAAATCCTGCTTCGTTGGAAAGTGCGAGAATATGAGACCTTTGGAGACTTTGGCTTTCATTGCAATCTCATCTGTGGTCGTTGCTGAAAAGCCTTTTTTTGCGAACAATTCCAGCGCTGCAGAAAGAATGGCGCTGCGGCTTTGTGCTTTCTTTTGCTTGGACGACTCTTTTGATCGAGGGGACATAATTGCCTCTATATTTTATGACTGACTACTTAGTCAATATAAATAAACAACAAAAGGAAGTCAATTCTTTTTTCTGCAATTGCTTGCTGTATTTTGAAAAGTCTTGTTTTTGAGGCCAATCGCTGTTGTAGCCGCAACAGCTTGTCCCGAGAATATTGTTAAAAATTATCGGGAGGTCGTCGCGGATGTTTTTCGACGTCATCCCGTACGGACAACGTCATCTGCGGTTTAAAAAAATACCGCTTCTCATACTTGCGCTAATTCTGCCGGAAGTTCCCAAATAGTTTTCAAAACCTTATATGCTTTTAGGAATTTTCCCGACTGTGTTAATTTGTTGGGAACGATAATGCATTTCAATCCAGCAGCCGCTGCCGATGTCAATCCTCTTTCGGAGTCTTCTACGGCAATACATTCTTCTTTTTTAAATCCGGTCTTCCTCATTGCTGCTACGTACGGCTCGGGATCGGGTTTGAATTTACTGTAATCTTCGCAGGCAAGAGTAAAAGCGAAATATTTCACCAGGCCGGTACGACGGTGCACAAACTCAAAGTGTTCCCGATGCGAACTTGTAACGACTCCCATGAGATACCTGCCGTACAAAATATTCAGGACATCCTCCACACCGTCTATAACTTTTGCCTGCGAATCGAGCAATTCGAGATATCGTTCATCCCGTTGAATGCGCAATCCGGCAATGTCCGCTGGAGTCAGTCCTTTTGCTTCGGCAAGATGCCAGGCGCCTCTTCCTTGAATTAAAAGCAGTTCGATATACATCTTTTCAGTCAGAGTTATTCCTGCAGTCGCAAGCACTTCCTGCGTTGCAAGAAAATAGAGTACCTCTGTGTCCACAAGAACACCGTCGTTATCCCAAAGAATCGCCTTGATCATGAGTCTTTGATAGTGTTCAAGTCATCTGCTTCATTCAAATCCTGGAACTCATTTCAAAAGAATCAGCTTTTTCGTTTGTATAAAAGATCCGGCCTCTAAGCGGTAGAAATAAATTCCGCTGCTCAAGCTTGCTGCATTCCATTGACGTGTGTAATTACCCGCCGCCAATTCCTCTGATGCCAGTAATGCCACTTCTCTTCCCAGCATGTCATATATTTTCAGTGTCACAAAAGATCGCGATGGAAGCGCAAATGCGATGGTTGTCGATGGGTTAAAAGGATTCGGATAATTCTGACTGAGAGCATACGATTTCGGCAATTCCGTTCCCGGGTCGACCTTCGTTCCGACATCGCCAATACCCGAGACTTTTACAGTATCGGGAAAGATATGTGCATTGCTCAAGATTGTTATCCATGCCGAATCCGTTCCTAAAGCCAAAGGCGAAAATCGCAGTGTATCTATGGATGATTGTCCGGGTGCAATATTGAAAACCTCTCTCTTGGGGATAAATATCGAATCCGATGAAACGATGCTGCTTATCTTGAGCGTATCGGTTCCGGTATTGGTAATCATTACGGTTGTATCTTTGTATTGTCCTATTCCTACCTTACCAAAGGATATTGTTTTTGCATTGAATTGTACAACCGGAACTCCAAAGCAATAACCGGAAACATAGATCGTATCGGGCGAAGTCGGGCTGCTGCTTGTTATAATCAATGCAGCGGCTTGTGTTCCGATACTTGTCGGAGCAAAATGAAGTGTATCGGTGAATGCTGCACCAACCGGTATGCTTTTTACAGTTGTCCGGCTTACAAATGCACTGTTCGACGAGCTGATGCTGCTGATCTTTAACGTGTCATTGCCGATATTGTTAATGGTTACGGTCGTATCTTTGGACTGCCCAATCAGAACTTTACCGTAATTAATGTTATTGCCGCTTAATTGAGTGACACCGGTAATAAATCCATTCCCGTAAACTTGCACCGTATCGGGTGATGAAGGAGAATTGCTGTAGACTAAAATCGTTGCAGCGGCATCGCCGACTGCAGACGGTGTAAAGCGCAGAGTATCTCTGGATTTTTGACCTGGTGCAACGACTATCGGGCCGGGTCGAACGGAAAAAACGGAATTGCTGGATGTAATATTGCTTATCCGGAGTGTGTCGCCGCCCTCGTTTTTGATTGTTATGGTGGTTTCTTTGTATTTGTTGAGCATGACTTTCCAAAAAGAAAGCGCGGTGGAGCTCAAGACAACATTGGGCTGTGTAGAAACCGCGCCGCTATTTTTCATGCGAAGAATTGCACCGCCCGATCCCACAATCGTTCCATTGTTAGCGTCTGTGAAGCAAACACCGGAGAGACTAGCATCAATTGCGTTTGATTGTTCCGTCCAACTTGCTCCTCCGTTGGTAGTCTGTAGAATTATAGTGGCGGGCCCTAAGTACATAGGTCTTCCTCCTACTAAAATTGTTTCAGACTGCCTGTATCCGATAATCGTCCCTGTGTTAGCACCGGTGAAGGAGACGTCGTACATCAGAAGTACATATTGCTCCAATTGACTGGCTTGTCCAATTTATACCGCCATCAATAGTATGAAGAATTATGCCGTTCGTGGCGCCCCATCCTACTGCCCATCCTGTATTGGCATCTGTAAAGCAGACTCTGTAGAGATAATTCACTACTCCGATTGACTGTGTAGTCCAGTTTGTACCGCCATCAGTAGTGCGAAGAATTATTCCATCACCCACTGCCCATCCTGTATTTGCATCAATGAAGCAGACACTATAGAGCCAAGATCCTGCTGGAAATGGCGAACCCATCCAAGTCTCGCCGCCATCTGTGGTGCGAAGAATTACGTGGTTACCTCCTACCACAGTTCCTGTATTGACATCCGTAAAAGATACACCATAGAGATCATTCGACGTTGCATATTGCCTCGTCCAATTTGTACCGCCATCAGTTGTGCGAATAATTGTTCCATATTGTCCTACCGCTGTACCTGTATTGGCATCTGTGAAACATACATTATAGAGAGAATATATGGCCGGATTTGGCTGGCTCGTCCAATTGACACCGCCATTAGTAGTGTGAAGAACTGTACCGTTCGGATAACTACCTCCTACCGCAGTTCCTGTGTTGGCGTCGGTGAATGAGACGCTGCTCAAACCGTTCATCGTACCAATTGACTGACTTGTCCAACTTGTACCGCCATTGGTGGTGCGAAGAATGATCCCGCTTCCTCCTACTGCCGTTCCAGTGTTGGCATCGGTGAATGAAACACCATGGAGCGGCAGTGTCGTTCCGCTCGACTGCCTTGTCCAGTTTGCACCGCCATCGGTAGTACGAAGAATTGTACCGCCATCTCCTACCACGGTTCCTGTATTGGTATCCGTAAAACAGACGCTATAGAGATAAGATCCCGTTCCGCTTGTCTGGCTTGTCCAGGTGATGCCGCCATCTGTCGTGCGAAAAATCGTGCCGAGATACGAATTTCCTACTACTGTTTCTCCCACAGCCGTTCCTGTCTTGGTATCGGTTAAGCAGATACTGTAAATGTGTATACTCCCAGGTCTTCCGCTTTGCATCTGGTTTATCCAACTCGTCCAATTGAGACCGCCATCGGTGGTACATAGAATAATACCATTCCCTAGACTATCACTTCCAGATATACATCCTTTGTCGGCATCGGTAAAGCTGACACTCGAAAGATACGGCGCAGTTCCGTTTAATTGACTCGTCCAATTTGTCCCTCCATTGGTGGTGCGAAGAATTACATTAGTACCAACTGCCGTACCTGTGTTGGCATCGGTGAAGTGCACACCTAAGAGACTGTTCGTCGTTCCGCTTGATTGGCTTGTCCACGTCGCACCGCCATTCGTGGTGCGAAGAATCGTGCCGCTGTCTCCCACAGCCGTTCCCGTATTGGCATCCGTGAATAAGACGCTTTGAAGATTATTCCTCGTTCCGCTTGTTTGAATCGCCCAGTTTGCGCCGCCATCGGTTGTGCGAACAATTGAACCGCAATATCCCACTGCCGTTCCAGTGTTGGCATCGGTGCATGAAACACTAAGGAGTGCATTCCCTTGAGGCAGCGGATTTTGCCAGATCCAGCTCGATTGAGCGTAAGAAAGATGTCCGACTATGATGGACAGCAGTAACGGCAAACCTAATCGAAGCAATAACGATTTTTTCATAAATGATTCTTTCTGAGGAAGGGGTAATTTCATTTTGCTGCATTAACGTCTTACGATTATGGCGCATGAACACACCCATTTAATTGCTGCCGGTTCCCAGCCAAACTATTAATTTAATTGGCTGCACACCCACCTTGCGCAATAACTGATGAGTACAATGAATTTGCATTCATCATGCTAATTCTGTTTGAGAAAAATTAGGTTCCCAATCACTAAGACAACCCCCCAGCAATCGCATCTCTCGGACCAATCAGCGGTACACATAAAATTACTCAGTTTTATATGCAATCGCAAGAAAAATACGATGCAGCAATTCCCTTCGCATAGAACAAATTCGGGCGAAGAATCGTATATTATGCAATAGATAGGGAAGGAAGATCGTATGCCGAATCATGCATCAAATAACAACGACCCGCGTCTCTGGGACGCTCTTCAACAGGATCTTCACCGTGGCGGGTTCTTGAATTCTTTGAAACGCGATTTCAGAGAGATCAAAGAGTTTTATATCTCGTCCGAAAAAAAAGAACAACTCCAAAATATGTCGCCAGTCAAACGTGGATTCTGGCTGACCGTATGGATATTAAAAAGTCTCATTCTGAAGCTTGCGCCGGCACGGCGACTTGTTTTTGTTGTCGCTTTGTTTTTGTTTTTTTGGGGCGACAATTTCAATATTAAAGATGATCACCTTTCCGTTTCAACTAATTTTTCATTTTCGGCAGTGCTTTTTGTACTGGTCATTCTTCTAGAACTTAAAGATAAGCTGCTTGCACGCGATGAATTGGAAGCGGGCCGAAAAGTGCAGCAAGCGTTGATGCCGCAGCAGTCGCCTATGATCGAGGGCTGGCAGGTGTTTCTTTTCACACGTCCCGCCAATGATGTAGGAGGCGATCTGGTTGATCATCTTGCTTTGAGCGAACAACAACATATCGTTTCCATTGCGGATGTTTCGGGCAAGGGCTTGCAGGCAGCATTACTGACGACAAAATTGCAGGCCACTATTCGGGCATTGGCATCCGATGAGGGATCTCTGGAATCTCTCTTCGGCAATATCAACCGGATATTTCATCGCGACCGCGTTCCCTCTTCTTTCGCATCGCTTCTTTCCGCCCGCATCGATGTCAAGTCGGACATCGTACGCTATGTAAATGCCGGCCATCTACCTCCTATCCTCCTGCATTCTAAAAGCTGCCGTGAACTTTTAAAAGGTCAGCCGGCGCTCGGACTTATGATGACAACGCAGTATCAGGAGGCTTCCTGTTCGTTGGAAAATGGCGATGTGTTTATTGCCTATTCTGACGGAGTGACAGAGGCACGCGATGAAGCAGGACGGTTTTTCGGAACCGAACGGTTTTTGCAAGGCCTGCCGCAGCTTCAAACTTTTCCTGCCGACCAAATCGGTGAACATATTATCCGCTCGATCGACTGGTTCGTCGGTGCGGCGCCGACAAGTGACGATCTTTCATTGATTGTTATAAAGAAAATATGATCGTATCTTAGCAATTATTTTTTGAGGAGTCCATATGCGAACATTCCTTTTAATTTTTATTTCTCTCGTGTGCCTTCTGTCGGCAAGCTATGCACAGCCTGCCGATGCGTCCGTGATCATTAACCAGAGTACGCTGAATGGTTTTTTGGGGGCCATCGGTCCCATCAGCGGCAAAGGCCAATATAATGTCATCGGAATGCAGGGGCAGTACACATGGACGCTCCGCAATGCCCGTATCGAATTGCGTCCGAATCAGGCAAGATTCATTGCGGACGCAGATATCCACGCAGGTCCGATTTCATATAGTTCGGGAGCGTCAGGCAATGTCGAGGTACTCTATCATCCGGAGTCGAACAGAATTTCAGTTAAAGTTCTGCAGGCAATTTTTGAAGTGTATTTTAAAATTTTCGGAAAGAAGATCCATATCACAGATATCGATGCGGCAAAGTTCTATAAACCGGAATTCGAATTCGCAGGCCCGCAGCCGATTCAGGCTAGTGTCGACGTTGCACTGCCGGACAGCACCAAGAAAACGATTTTTATTAAACCATACGGCCAGAACCTCGTTATCGAACAGGAACGAATCGTCGTGGCTTCAAAGCTGAGGTTCTCTGATCATCCGATAGAAGAACAGAAAAATCAATAATTTCACAGAGGGAACGGTATCGTTCCGGTTGTATGATGGCTGCTTTTAATATACCGCATTGTTTCGGTCTGAAGAGCACAGTTCTGTGTACGCTTTGTGCGTAGTGCTTTAAATTACCTTCCCGGCAATCCCTCGTAATACGGTCTCCGTCATTTTTTGAACGATCGCTTCTATAACATTATCCGGAACACCGTCCGTAAATTTGGACTGCGACCGCATATCGCACATATCGTTGACATAGTCGACAGCAGCGATACGTGAATTTTCCATAAACGCAATTTCGGTCGAAAAAAAATCCAGCCCGCATATACCCTGAATCGTTTGCGTCATACTGCGCAGCGGGCAGAGTGAAAACGACTGTTCTTCATCCGGTGTGACCGCAGTATAGACATGCGTCCGATCATCCCACCAGCATGGAATAATTTCCCCGAAAGCATAAAAGACACGAAACCATGCGCGCCTGCTGCCGAACTCGACGGGAACGATTGTCTCCTGAAGTAAATATTTGTCATTCTTATTCAATTGGCGGGCATCGAGCACTTCTTTGAGTGTTTCGGCTCCCATCACAACGCCGACACCCCCTCCCGTCGTATTCGCGGGTTTAATGATAAAAGGCCTGCCGAGCATTGCCAGTTCCGATAACGTTAATTCGACTTCTTTTTGATGATTGAAGGGGGAGATAATAATCGTGTATGGAACATGAAGTCCATGCGATAAAAATTCCAGGTGCATGGTGGCCTTATCTGCAGCACGCAGCATTTTATCCGGCGGATTAATCGGACGAACGCCGGATCCTTCCGATTTCGACCGCCGAAGCGCTTCCCGCGCAATCGGCAGGAAGCTCTCGTTCTCATCCGATGCCCGGTCAAAATAATAACGGAAGGAAATTTTTTCCTGAAGGTATAATTCGGTGATACCCTGAACGTTCTGTGGTATTATCTGCAAAATCCTCAGGTTCCGGTTGCGGGCAGAAGACTCAATCGAACGAACAAAATCTGCATCATATTCCCATGTCCATGCAACGCCAATATCGTAATATTCCGCCGGTTCTGTGCTCATATAAGTATCGGTAAGATACCGGCTTTCAATATCGTATGCAATGGAATATTTTCAGGCCGGTAAAACACCCCTGTTTACAAAAATACAAGAGGATTTTTTTGCTGTTGACTGTGATCGGTTCCTTTTGCATTTTTAAAGAATACAATCTCTTGAGTCCGGAATATTAAACACATTGAAGGTGAAAGTATGGATCACAAAGAAACCGCAGTGCAATATTTTCAATCGGGTTTTAATTGTGCACAATCGGTATTTGCCGCTTATGCAGCCGAACTTGGAATGCAGAAAGATCAAGCCCTGAAAATTTCTACCGGCTTCGGCGGCGGCATGGGGCGGCTCCAAAAAACATGCGGCGCTGTTACGGGTTCGTTCATGGTGCTCGGTTCAAAATACGGAAAAGACAGCGAGGGAGACGACAACGCCCGCGATAAAACATACAAACTGGTCCGAATTTTTGCAGACCGGTTTACCGCACAGCACGGCACTCTTGAATGCAGCAAGCTCATGGGCTGCGATCTCAACACGCCGGAGGGACAACTCTATTCGCGCGAACATAACCTTCATGCAAACGTTTGTACACAGTGCATCAAGACCGCGACTGTTCTTCTTGACGAACTGCTGAAATCCGCCGAATGACCGCTGCATAGTTTTTTGATCTGCATGATGAATCCAATCGGCAGAAGGATCCTCTTACAATCTGATTATATTTTTTAACAGGCCGGTGTTCGCAGGTATAATTCGGCACCCATGCCCGGTAGAATTCATCATACTCTAAAGAACCCGCATTTTTCTTTTCATGCCGAAATAGAGCAGCCAGAGACCAAGTCCGATTGCCGCATAGACAGCCGCTTCTGCCGGCCTATCCGCAATCAGGATAAAATTCTGTTTGCCCGAATGATAGAACGAAAACGGAGCGAGCGAGAAAAATATTGCAAAACCGAGAATGGTCGATCGTATCTTGATGAGCCGGCGTGTGAACCTCAACGCTTTTACTTCATTTTCCGCTTTCAAGCGCGGAAGCGATTTATCTGCAAACGGGCTTTCATATTGCTTCCGCGATTGCCGTGCAAATTCCGGATGATCCTGAAAATATTCCTCAACAATATGCTTCGTATCGATGCTGCATTCGCCGGAAAAATATGCCGGCATTAAATCATTGATAATGTTTTCGGTGATGTTCATTGAGGTTGTCCTTTCACGTTGTTTAAATCATTACTCAATCTAGCGCGAGCGCGAAAAACTTTCACTTTTACACTCGAAATGCCCAGTCCGGTCAGGCGGGCAATTTCTTCGTATGGCAGTCCCTCTTCTGCCCGAAGGAGTAAGACTGTCCTGTCGATTTCCGGCAATCGCTGCATAGCTGACAGGACAAGCTGCACATCTCCCTGCAGTTCCAAATTTCTATCCGGCAGTACGGCGCTATCCACTATGTTATCGATCAAAGCCGTCTTTTTTTTCTGAGACTGACGCTGCTGGAGAAAACAATTCCTTGCAATTTTTAAAAGATACGATTTCACCGTTTCCACCCGTATTTCGGTATCGCTCAGCCATACCCGTTCAAATGTTTCCATTGTTATATCGTCTGCCGTATCTGCATCACCGCAGAGCCAGAAGGCAAACCGGTGAACATCGGCTGCATACTTCTGATACAATTCATTGAAGGTCAGGATATTCATACTCATACCTATACTATCGCCGAAGATCGAAAAAGTTACAGGAAAAATTGAATTAATTCCGAATTTTTAATTTTGCGCAATTTTTCAGAATCACAAGGTTCCGGAAGAAACTATGACTCCATTTTAAATTCACTTACATTATACTGAGTATCAAAAAATTGACATTAAAAAAAATCGAGAATCCTTATGACTTTAATCGAAATGAATTCTTCTTTCGCAATTCCGGGACAATTGATCTTCAAGGAAGGTGCCGGCTCGTTTCCGATAGCTGAGATTTCAAATTTACATGCCTCTGCAGCCGTCTCCCTCTACGGCGCCCATGTCCTGAGTTACCGGCCTAAAGGCACACAGGAAGTTTTATGGTTGAGCAAGACGTCCAAATTTGAAAGCGGAAAAGCGATTCGCGGGGGAATTCCCATTTGTTTTCCATGGTTCGGGCCGCATCCTGCGGATCCTCAAAAACCTGCACACGGTTTCGCGCGTCTTCTTCATTGGAATGTGATCAAGACATTCGCGCTTCCTGGTGGTGAAACTCAGTTGGTCCTTGGATTGCAAAGCACGGAAACGACCTGGAAATTATTTCCGTTCGATTTTTCCGCAGAACTGGTAATCACGGTCGGCGAAAAACTCGAAGTGACGTTGATAGTGTCCAATACTGGAAATGCACCGTTCACTCTCTCCGGTGCTTTGCATACATATTTCGACGTCAGCGATATCGATAATATTACAAACGATGGGCTAGCCGGAACGGAATATTACGACGGAACGCAAACGGACGCACGCAAGCGCCAGAATGAATCAAAACTTGTCATTAAGCAGGAAGAAAACCGGCGCTACATGAACACATCAAACGAATGCATTATCAGCGATGCCGCGTACGAGCGGAAAATCCATGCAGCAAAACGCGGAAGTAGTGTTACTGTCGTCTGGAACCCCGGGGCGGAGACATCAAAAAAATTAGGCGATATTCATGAGGGTGGATACAAAACTTTCGTTTGCATTGAAGCCGTAAATGCCTACAACGATATCGTCACACTCGCTCCAAACGGCCATCATTCCCTCTCCGTTATTCTCGGAGTTGAATAGTATCCCCGCTTACCTCTATGGGGTTGTACAGACACCTTTCCAAGGTGTCAGTAAAAAGACTTAAAAACGGCCTGAATATTGAGTCTTTTTCAAACACCTTTTCAAGGTGTCTGATTCATGAATTCTTCTAATAAATGAAAGTCTAATCGCCTATCGTTGATGATTCTATCCTTGCTTGTCCAAATGAACGACGCCGAAAATCTGGAGTTGAATCTCACTTTTTGATAAAGTCTATGGTATGAGCAATCCGATCTATTTCATCTTCAAAATCATGCAGTTCTTTTGGCGCTTCAGATTTCCTCATTAATGCTTCTTCCTCGGCACTTCTTCCTTCACCTCGGAAATAATCGAGCACAGACTTCTTACGATCACCAATTTTAATCATCACATAATATGCGGGTAAATCTGAAACAGAAACTGTGCATGTATCAAATGAACCATTCTTGTTCTTCAATAGTCCTTTACCCTTGACGTATTCAGCTTTGAGAGAGAAAAATCCGATCTCTTCAGCCTTATGAAAGAGATATGCAACAGAATTCTTGGGAATACTATATAATTGCCGACCAATAACGCGAACAAACTCACGACCAATATATTCTACATCACCGGTTGAATATACAGTTACAGAATACACTGGGCACATCCCAAGACATTCTTCCCTTGTTAATGTGATAAAATCGGTGTCAGGTTGCTGAATTGTTGGGCGTATCTGACCGAATGCAATGAATCCGGCCAACATAAAAAGGACTACAAATCGTACCCTCATATGGATTTCTTCCTTTTAATTGTGGTGAAATGTTTTAATTTAGTTAATTCTATTATGATTCACAATCAAATCTTGACGATTTCGAGAAACCAATGCTTTTAATTGAAAATTCCTTGACGTTGCGCTTGCAAAAATATATCTTAAACCTACAATAAGTTCGTATAAATATTTTTCAGAAAAATAAACTCAACCTTAAATCATCAATTCTTTCACAATCAATAGGAGAGCAGTAGTGTCCGGTTATAAGTTGAATAGATTCAATTGGTTATAATTTGATGACGATAATAAGTGCGGTTGATTTTCTGTAAGTAGTTGGTACATAGGGACTTTCTCGAATAACGAAATACTCAATATTTGTAAGATTGTGTATAAGGAAAGATCGACATTTAATTTTTTACGCATAATGGCAACGAGAACATAGACGGAGACGGCAATCCAAATTTGAGTTTTCACCGCATTGGAACTTGTTCCGAAAAATGATTTGATATGCAAATGTTGCTTGATCCATTTAAAAAATAATTCGATTTCCCAGCGAGCACGATAAAGCTGAGCAATGGTGAACGCACTTAAGACAAAATTATTCGTGAGATAAACATAGGTCTGATCGTGTTCCTGATCGCAATATTTAATTCGACGCAAATAATCGGGATAATCGCGAAGGGAGTAGTAGACATCTAATTTGATTTTCTGATCGACCATAATTCCTGTTGTCTTGTCAACTTGTAATGATTCGATTCTCGTGAATCGTAAGGAACGTTTTGCTCGGATAACAAAGAATGCTTTTTCAGTATCAATGCGCTTGAGACGAGAGAAGTCGACATATCCTCGATCGAAAACGTAAAACGCACCTGGCTCATATGCCAGCGCATCCATAAAGTTGACATCATGCACCATAGCGGCAGAAATCCTAATAAATGTGGGTATTTTCTGCTGCACATCGAACAGCGTATGAACCTTGATCGCTGCATTTGTTCTCTTGTAAACGGCTGCATGTGCCCAAGGAAAAAGAGTTAAGCAGAGATCTATGGTCGTAGAATCAAATGCATACACAGCTGTCGTGATCTCTGCGAACAATTTTTCATCACGATATAACTGGCGTGCTTCTTGAATTAAATGTTGAGCAAGATCATGATACATCAGCCACGGACGACGTTCATTTGCTTCGGCGAGCGTTGATCGAGAAACGCGTGAACGTATTCCGGCATGATAAAGCTTTCGTCCAACAGCGCGCAGACAAGTTTCTACATCACGCAAACTTTCTCTGTTGGTCAGTTGCGCGAAGAACATACAAAGGAATTGTTCCCAACACGTAAAGTTCCGAACGCGAGAGTTGCCATGATGTTTATCGACGATTGTTTTGAAAATATATTCATCGATGTAGTCGATGATCGTGCAAAGACTGTTCTTCCAATATTCATGCCACAGTTCCTGAAAAATGAGACAATCGTATGATATTAATCTCATTTTTGGAACAATGAAATTCAAATCGATGAAAATTATTTTCCTAATATCTCGTTTATTTCAAAGAACTTACAAGCATCCTACTGCTCCTTAACCGGACAGTAGTGATAGGAGAGTTACAATGAAACACATTCTTATAGTCGCTCTTGTTTTTATGCTCGCCACTTCAATCGGTACGGCGCAGTTAAAAGAAGGAGCATTTGGGATTCAAGCCGGAGTATTGGGTGGTAGTGCACTCTATAGTAATTCTCAAGGTGTTTCCGTTGGTTCTACCTCACTGACCGGTTTATACAATGTGAATCAGACATTAAGGGTCGGATTTAGTGTCGGATTCGCATCGGTTTCACCAAGCTCCGGTTCCAGTACATCAGATTTTGAAATTGGTATCGGTGTTGATTCCTATCTTAGTTCATCTGATCATGTTTCCACATTAGTCGGTGTTCGGCTTGGATATCTCTCGTACACCCCGGGTTATGGAACAAGCATTAGCGGGGTTGATATAGGATTAAAGGCAGGTGCAGAGTATGCTTTCAGTTCTCGTTTCTCCATCCAGGCATTTGTAGGATTGGATTATCGAAATGGTGGCCCAAGTGGTGAAACAACAAGCCAATTCGGCACTCTCTCGGGGACAGCGTTATCATTCTACTTCTAATTGAGCAACCATCTCTGTTTCTATATTTGGTCATCCTCATGCCATAAGGCAATTCCCACGAGTTTATAGCTCTATGACTTCACAAGCCCGGTGTCGGTAGCGCGCCGGGCTTTTTGTTATTCTTTCAACGGTTCCAAACATTCTTTCCCTTGATTCCGAGCATTGCTGACGTAATTAGAGACACGGTAAACGATCATCTCTTTTTCAGAATAAGGAATAAGTATCTTCTTCAACGATTCTATGTCGTCGTAGTCTGGATCCAGCCATTTCTCGAAATGTTTTTCGGGTAGAATGACGGGCATTCTCGTATGAAACTCGCTCATGAGTATGTTAGCCGCCGTCGTGATTATGCTAAAGCTTAATACATTTTTCCAGATAGAATACACTCCGCCAAAAAACATTGGATGATCGTTTTTCATTCGAATACACAACGGATGTTTATCCTTCCATTCATAGAATCCGCTTGCAGGTATTAAGCAGCGATGCGATTTGAAGCAAGGAGCAAATAATTTACTTGTATCGATTGTTTCTGCACGTGCATTAAATGAAGGGAACCGCATATCGGGCTTACCGGTCTTGGACCAATGAGGTATAAGCCACCAGGTGGCTTCTGTTATTTCCAGTCCGTTCTGACCATGGAGGATAATCGGTGCTTTGCTAACCGGAGAGATATTGAATCTTCGAATATCTTTAAGCTGCAATTGTCTGAATAGATCGGATATCGCAAAAATACTCTGGTCACCTATTATAAAGAAGCGTCCGCACATAAAGCCTTTATCACTTTGTCGAATTTCTCTATATAAGAGGAGTTTCCTCAACAAGCTCCTGTATGCTTAACCTCACATCTTCTATAACAACAAAATGTGTTGGTTCGATCCCAATGCCACACTTGTCACAATGAAGCATACTCAGCTTGATATCGGGATACCGCTTTAAATCTTCACGCGTCATTATCCTGTAATCAGAAAGCCTCGTGAGGCCACATTCTTTGTGTCTTGTAGAGTATATGATCTGAAACATAGTCTAAGGTAGCTAATAATGGCCATAGTGAGACCGCTTGCCTGTCGATGAACCAGTGATGCCGCTATCACGGAACGCATTGGGAGTATATTTTTTACTTGCTCTTTCCTTTTTAAAATGGTTAGGGCGCAGTAGTGATCAGTATTTAATCCTGAAACCTGCGTGAAAAATGGTTATAATTTCAATTTGGAAATATTATGTAAAGCGAACAAGACCGCATCTTTATCACGAAAATGTTCCGGCAATTTGAGTATTGGTCGATTGCCTGAATGCACCAGTTCTCCGGGAATAAGCAAGAGACGTGCTCTGAGTGAACTGAGAGTCATTGTATGATACTTTTCTGGGAGACATAGACGTTTGAACCAATTGATAATATTGTATGAAAACAAGAGAATGTGGAAATATGACTCGTTTGCCGCAAAATGTTTTGTTGGAATCTTTGCTAATGGGTAATCGTTCTTGAGTTCTTTGATAATAAGCTCTATCGCAGCACGGCCATTGTAGAAGCGCCAGATATTGAGAGGCTTTAGTTTCATATTGGTCACAATGACTTGGTAACTGAATTTGCCCATAGAAAACAGAGAAAGTTGTTCTGTCGGATCTTCGGGTATCGGTCGTCGAATGATAACAAACCGGTAGCGTCGTTTCCAATTGTTGGGTTGATAGAAAACTTCGGCTGTCTGGATCCCGGGCGTTGGACTGTGGTACCGTAGAGATGAAAGACGTCTCTTGATCGGACTGGTTAGTCTTGCCGCAATGGCAAACATGCGCGAAGGCACGGACTCGATCTTCTCGATAATCTCGTGATCGTAAAACCCTTTGTCTGCACGGATAAAAACACGTTTTACGGTCGGTGGTATTTTGGCAAATGATGCATCGAGCAAGTCTATCGTTCCGGCTGATGTATACACGTTGCCGGCTCGAAGTTCCGCATGGATACAATCTTTGGTGATGCCGTCGAAGCATAAGAGCGGATGATATGATGGACGTCCATGTTTGGTCGGATTGTATCCGATAAGAGCAAGCTCCTGTTTTCCATAGAGAGTCAGAACGGTGGAGTCCATATCGAGAATCATATTCTTGGCTGGATAAGGTTTTTGCAACATCATCTTTAATAACTGAGAATGAACTGATCGGAGTTTCATTACTCCATTGGGTGAAAGGCGTTGTAGGAATCGTCGTAGAGTTGTTGGATTCGGATATGCAGGAAGACCAACAAGATATTGAAACACTCCGTTGTGTTTGAGAAGATCTGTCGTTTCGATACGACCAACGCCAAGCATACTCGGATACCTCAGAGCGAGAATACTTTCTGCAATCGAGTAATGATTGTTGCGTTGAAGTTGTGGTAGAGCATTGCACAACAAGCCCTTGAACTTTAATCGGCGAAGGAACAGAGAGACAAGATATACTCCACCGAAATGCGTAAGATGTTTTCCGGTGAATGAAATATCGAGATTTTTGGGCCCTCTGGGCATTCTGAACAAACCTAACTAAAAGGTAGGTTAAATCTTTTTCACACTTATGTGAAATTATACTGTATTCACTATACATAATCAAGTTTTGTATCTATATTCACGCAGGATTCAGGTTAATATATGCTCTGACTTGTACCGATCCTTCCAAACCAGCACGTCTCGCAATCGGAGGATAATGTATTGATTCTTTTAAGTTTTGAGTGACTTCTATTGCACACAGATTGTATTTTTCAATATTCATATCAAAATACTTTATACTATCTATTTCGACTTCAGCGAATGGGATAGGCTCTATTTGATGCATGGGATAAGTAAGCCCTTGCCTAATAGAAGATGAGCAACCTGTTATAATGTTCATTAGAAACAGAACGTATATTAATTTACCGTACATAACGAATTCCTTTTCTCTCACAGAGCATAAAAGCACAAACCGCCTAACGGATTTGCACCAAGCCCCGGTGATGATAACCTTCCCAGCCGTGTTCTTCTACAAGCCGCGAATGGCCTCGATTCTCACCCGGGACGCATCGGGAGAATATTATTTACTTCTAATTTGTATTGCAATAACATTTTTATGTTTCCAGCTCTTTTTAAAATAATTGGATTATGCCCGTGCGATCATCCATGAATGAGCAAGGCCTTCGCCGCTTCAGGAGTGTCACCTGCTGTCACGGCGCAGATACAAGAGGCTGTCCTCCTTCACGTGCCTGATCCGCCAACCAGTTGTTGTGCATACCCACGTCTCGATCTGCCGGGCGCTCACTTCAAGACGATGGAGAACGCCATGTTCATCGGTGAAGTCGCGATTGCTAGTCTGACGCACGGTGGCAGTTGCCGTGTCCGCTTGCACGGTGATCGACTGGATCTCCATTTGGAGCGTCCGAATGTGAAACTGAGCGGCATTCGTACGCACATAATTCTCGACCCAATCCTTGGGCATGACTGCACCGCTAAACAAGGTTAGAGTGAACGAAGAGTCGAGGGCATTAATCCAGGCCTGAGGAGTATTTCTCATGAACGCGTCGCGGAACGTCGTGTATTCAATAACGAGTTCTTCGCGCACCCGCGCTGTATCTACGGGAAAGCTCGGGCACTGGGCACAAGCAGAGCTGACTTGAATGACCAGTAAGAGAGCAGCCAACCGCAGGGCTTGGGTCACTCTCTGCCTCCGTGACTATGATTGGTATCAAAAAAAATCAGACTTTTTAACATTTGGAGTATTGAATCGGTTGTGTGTACGCTATACGTAGACGGCGGGAAGTTCAGGCCGCAACCTAACGTTATAATTATACTTGATGATACTCCTGTCTAAGTTGCATATATATGCACGGCCTCGAAGATAGATAATCCATAATCATTGACGGCATCAACGGGCAGACCTCTGAAATAATTTGAATCACCTTCCAAGAATCTACTCGATCCGGGCTTACTTGGAAGCAATTTTAGTGATATTTTATATTGGAATCAATGACCAGATTGAACCATAAGAGGCCATTTTATCCAAAAAAATCTAGAAATCGATTCGCCCTATAGAACCAAATAAAATTCCAGAATAAAATTTCTGGGAACCTCTTTGCCTCTTCTGTTCCACCTATGTCCAAGTAGAAAGATTTTAGAGCCTCTATGTAAGATTTAAATGGTTGAGGCTCATTTCGAGACCGTAAAGAAAAGCGCACCCACTTGAGCTCTTCTACACCGTTAAAGGTAGGCAACGGCTTTATCTTGGAGGAATTGCCAGATAGCGGGGATGCGGGATTGGCTGATTGAAATCATTAATGAAAATCAAAAATTACTAATTACGATTACGATTTGGATTTATGACAAAATGATCGTTGTCTCACACCAAGATAAAAAAAAAGAGCTTGATCTTTTAGAATCAAGCTCTTCTTATAATAGAAACCCCAACCAGAAATATTAGACTGCACGGTTGAAGTTTTACGATTTATTGATTACCTTTTTCTTACATAAGCTGTTATACCTATTTAACGGTATTTAAAAAATCTTACCAAAATCTTACCATGAGACGTGGAAAGTGAAGGAAAGTTGTTAAAAAGGCGTTTGAAAAACCGCGATTTTGATTTAATTTCAATGCCCGGATGGCGAAATTGGCAGACGCGCTAGCTTCAGGAGCTAGTGACCGCAAGGTCTTGGGGGTTCAAGTCCCCCTTCGGGCACAAAGAAAACCCCTGATAGTTCAGGGGTTTTTTATTCTTGACCATTTTGATTCAGTTTCAAGTTATTTTTCCTGAAGAGCATGGGACTATTTTGGGACCATCCTGAGATATATTTTCAAATTTTCAATCACATGTCGTTTGCTAATATCTCCTGCTTTCGCATAGATCATCGTCGTTTTTGTATCTGAGTGACTCATCATTTTACCGACGATCATCATATTAACTGCACAGCGATCATTTAGTTGTGAATGAAATGTCAACTGACCTGTTTCGTGCGCCGTCATATTCTTTGTTTTTTCTTCTTGGGATTGATCATCGTTTCCCTTCCTATCCGACGATCATTCCATCAATTTGTTACTCATTCAGTAACGCTCTCTTTACATATCAAGCTTTTTCCCTTTGGTTTCAGGAAAGACCCATATCCAAGCACCGGTCAGTAAAGCAAACAATGCAGCGAGCGAGATACCGCTTCCAAGGCCGTACTCTTTTGCAATAAGTGTAATGATAACCGGTGTAAAAAACTGAACACCGCGTGCAAGATTAAACGCCGAACCCATTGCTGTGTTACGGATTGAAGTCGGAAATATTTCAGCAAAAAGGGGGCCGTATCCGCTGAACATACCTGTTCCAAAACCAACAAGAAATATAAACACAAGTGCAAGCGAAGGATAAATAATAACAACGTCCCACATTAATGTGATCATAATAAGGCCGATTGCCATAAAAAATGAATAGATCGAGTACGCCGGCCTTCTGCCGAGAGTGTCTGCCACATAGCCGAACGAAAGGTATCCGGACAATCCACCCGCCTGTGCTATCAGCATCCAGATCGCCGATTTGGCAATGGTGAATTGCCGCTGCTGTTGGAGATAACCTGGCATCCAGCTATAAGTGAACCAATATGCCGACATATCAAAGATTGCAAGGATAAGAGATTTCAAAAATATTGCCCTGTATGGGGGCGAGAATAACTGCAAAAACTTACTCCGATGCTCTGCGGTTGCAGCTTCGGCAGAATGTGAACTTTCACCGCTCAGCCGTTTTCTTTCCAGCCATACATCAGATTCAGGCAGTCTTTTTCTAATAAAAACGACGAGCAGTGAAGGAAGAATTGAGAGAAAGAAACATAACCGCCATCCGATCACAGGTGCAGCAAATCCGCCGACTATCGATGCAAGCACAATGCCGAACGGCGCGCCGGTCTGCATCATAGCACAGTACCTGCCGCGTACCTTAGGCGGAAAAGATTCGCCTACATATGTCTGACCAGTCGCCCACTCGCCGCCGACACCAAGGCCGGTAATGATTCGAAAGAGCACCAGCATTTCGAGCGATGAAGCGAGCCCGCAAAGGAATGTTCCAACACTGTAAATTAATATCGTCCATTGCAGTACGCTTTTTCGGCCAATGCGGTCGGAAAGAATCCCGAAGATTACACCACCGATTGCGGTTGCCGCAAGTGATGCGCCCAGGACGTACGAGAGACCGATGTTCGATAAATGAAGCTCATGGCCAATCGGAATGAGCAGGAATGAGAACAGAATAAGATCGTAGAAATCAAATACCCAGCCCGCCCAGCTCATAAGAAGAATTTCATAGTGCTGTTTCGCGAGTTTTTCATAATCGTTCAGGAAAGTCATGATATGCCTTTTATTTTGTGCATCATTATCACGCGAATAATCCCAAGAGACGTGGACGAGAACTCATGAGTTGCAAATAGATGTAGCGAATCCGTCTTAGAATGAGACACGAATTCCCGCGGAACCGACTTTTCGTCCACGTCTCTAGTTTCCTCACGGTAGAATTTTTATACGATTCCACATCGTAATCCGTCAAGCCATGTCTGCCCTTGCTTATTTGATAGCAGATAAAATCACTGACTTGAGTTTCAACGGGCGGCATTTCTAACTCACATTCCCTTCTGCTCCGAACAAACTTCATACCGGCATAGAGAATAAATCATAAATTAATGGTTTTCTTGGATTCATCCCTTAAGATGTCATAAAGAATACTTATGTGTTGAACCGTAAAAGAATTGCAAGGCTTATTTCGACGGGGCAGCCTATCGAAAATCCCGCCAAATCAGGCTAATCCGGATGAATAGATAATGTTTTTCAAGATTAATGTCAAGGAATAATGCAATTGCTCAGCGTAATTTAACACAATTGATTTTTTCTCAGACGAAAAACGACAAACAGGAATGTTCGTCCTACCGTAATTTCTTCTTTTTGGACAGCCTCTCGACGTATGGAATTTAAAACGGAGTAAAAAGCATTTACTACTAAACACACTGAGTGACAAAACTTGTCACGTAATCGGTTTCTATTCTTCGAGTAAGAGCACCATAACTGAATTGCCTTCGATATGAATCGGAATGGATATTGAATTATCCGCTGCTTGAAAAGTGAAAGTATTATTCGAGATTATATCCCTGATGCTTTTAATTCTGCAATCAATATTACGGACATTTATCGTTCCCGATTTATTTCGACCTTCCGAGTTGATAATATAAACGAGAAAGGTCTTATTACCTTTATGAACTTTTAGATCAAGAAACGAATTGGTATCCGATTGAAATTCGGCATCGGGGACGACACCTGCCTGACGGGCAAGGGCAATTAAAAGTCGGTTAACCGAATTTTCGGGCTTTTCAAAGTAACTCGCTCCAAGGGGAACAGCGCTTAAGATGGCAGATCCCTTTCCATATTTATTCAGAATAATTGCAGGTTCGTCAGTACCGGTAAATGTTCCTAAGACCTCGACGTTTCCTGTCGGCCGTATAAAATCTTTAAAATACTTTCCCTCGAAGGAATATTCTTCATTTCCATTTCGCTTATCCATCGTAACTTGAAAATATGAGTTTTTACCGACCCAGTCATTCCTTACCGCGCCAAAAAGCTCATCCAATCCTGCTCCCGGACTTTTTCTATAAGCAAAATCGAGTTCGTTTATTGTTGCTGTTCTTGCATCGGCAACGACCCACCCGCCCTGCCGGACATATTCTTTAAGAAGATCCGCTGTCTTCTTTCTCATAACAATCTGAAAAGGCAGGTAAATAATTTTATACTGTTTTAAAGAATCAAGTGTGATTCCCCGATCAGCTCTGAGTATATCGACGGTAATATTTTTCTCAAACAGCGCTTTGAATAATCCTGCATTACTTTCGTACATAAACTTATTGGTGGCCGCTTCCGCCGACTGTTCGAGTGTCTTCAGCAGCCCGACCATGTCCATCAGTACGGCGGCTTGCGGTTTTTTGAGATGCGCTTCAAATAAAACCTTCCCGTATTGTTCCACGACCGAACCGAGTTCTTTTACGGCTTCTCCTCTCGGGGCAAGTTCTCCTGCAACATTGCACAATCCCCTCCCCAGAGACTGCCGTCCCCGCATGAAAGGTTCCCATTTCCAATAGATCATTCCTTTGCAGTCATTTGCCAATGCAGTCCATGCCAATAAAGCGACGGATTCTTTGTTTAAATAACCATGAAGAGCAAGTCCGTTTTGCGCATTCGTGTAAATTTCCGTGAGAATATAATTTTTATTCCCGGAAGCCGACCGGACTGTACTGAATGCAAGATTATGCAGCCAGAATGGATAGGACTCAGGATCATGCCCGCGTTCCCATCCATCGGGATAATATGAAATACCGTTGAAGTCGACATATTCCGTAAAGACCCAGTTATCATTTGCGTAGTTTTCGAAATTGCTGAACTCTGCCCACGGTGTGCTTACCGGATTTACATTGACGGGATGCGTCGTATCGTATTTCCTCAGAGTATGAACGAGCTCTCCGCAGAGAACGCCGTTCAGTTCATTCCTGAACATTGTCCAATCGATCTGCGGCATCGACGAATTCCAGTTATCGTTTAAGAACGGGCTTATCTGATCCCAGTCCGAATACTCCTTTCCCCACGCAATTCTTAATTTTTGCAGCGTCCCGTATTTATTCCGGAGCCATTTTCTATATCGTTCGATCACATGATCGGCGTCCGACCTGTAATGCGGTTCATTCCAAATATTATAAAAACTGAGTGCCGGACTTTTTCCGTACCGTCCGATGACTGCTTTAAAATATTCTTCTACAAGCGGATAGATATTCGGATCGGCAAAGTCGACATTTTCCCGGTTATTCTTATTATTGTTTTTTTGATTGTGCTTCTCCCACATCCCTTCAATTTCCTTAAATTTCCAGATCGGGAAATAATGACTGCATTGCTCCTGTTTAAGCATCAAGGGAACAAATTTCAGCTTCGCTTCTTCGATTTTTTGGATCAGGTAATCCGTGCGTTTCCAAAAAAGCTGTTTTGTTTCCGGATCCCACTGATTCATAGGAAAAATCAAAACATGACTGATATGTGAAGCTTTCATCAAGGCGATATCTTTATCGACCTGCCGGAAGAAATCTTCGTCCGTGGGATATTCTTCGTGAAATATATTATAGACAGTGCCAACAATGATATTATCCGGCTGCTGTGCATGGACAGTATGCACGCTCAAAAGCAATAACAAACCCGTCGCGAAGAACATCCATCCCATTTTAAACTCCATGTCATGATGATTGATATTTAAAAAAATGGCGGATATCACGATTTATTCTCTTTTTTAATTCTCCCTTAATGGGGATTTTAATCATGAAAGAATACGCTGATAAGTTACAGAAATATTCATTTTCTCCGCGCTTCGATTCTCATTATGCAGCGCCCGCGACGACCCGTCGCGGCTGCAATGGTCGATCAGTGCAATAGAGTGCCGTTCGGCGCCTGAGCATTCGAATCCAGTATTTGGATGCTCGACATTGTTTTTAAGTATGTCGTATCGCTATAGATCCACAGAACTTTTTTTTCGCGTGTAACTTCGAATGCATGCGGGGCTTTCCCGAATTGGTTATGACCCAGCCAGTTCGACAAAACTAAATTCCCGTTCGGAAGAACCTCCATTCCGGTCATAAACTTTAGTCCAATGCCTGAGAGTTCATTTTGAGACAGCTGCCACACAATCGTTCCGCTTTTATTGACTTCAACGACCCGGGGTTCACCGTTATGATCAGAGCATGCAATGAATGTATTGCCATCCGGCAAACGGATAACAGAGTGAGGGCCTCCTTTGATTGGTATTTCCGTTACAACTTTTCCTGTAGAATCGTATTCGCATACTTTATCGAGGCCGTAATGCGCAACAAGGTAATTTCCATTCTCGAGCTTTCTGGCGTTTCTCATAAACGAATGCCCGCCGTCAATGCTGTCGGGCAGGAGTTTTATTTCTTTTGCGATTGTGCCGTCCGGCCGCACTTCCAGTAAACGCCCTGCATTGCATTCGCCGATAAACGTATTCCCGTTCGGAAGCCGCTGACATGCATAAATCTCGCTTTTCGATTCGTACGAAAAAACAACTTTCTTGTCCCGTGTAACTTCTTTGACGCCGTTGCCGGTATTGAATAAAATGTTTCCGTTCGGCAGCGCCCAGACATCGTTGCAGCGTTCCGCCGGATATTGCCATAATAATTTCCCTCCCTCCGATATGATGCAAACTATCCCCTGAGTGTAATCTGAGCAGAGAAATGTATAGCCGGCGTCTCCAGCATGGCTTATTTGTGCCGTGGCGGGGTTGAAAAAAAACAAAATCAATGATACGATAATGCTTAGAAAGTATTTTGCCTTTTTCATTTTATTGTTTTCCCGAAATACTTTATCCTTCATCTGCCCGGGGTATCCATTATTTTGCGCTTACCACGCTTGTAAAAGCAAAACCGTCGATCGTAAATTTAGCTTCGCCGTCCGATACGCGCACACGCTTGCCTTCCTCCATTCCGCGCTTGCTGTCTGTAATATAAACGCGAAGTTCCTTAACACTCGCCGGAAGGCCGGATAAATGAATAGTCCGTGATGCGCCGTTATTGACAATATGAATTACATAATTTCCGCCGGCAATATCACCGAATGCCGCGCAGTCGATTGCCTCTTTATCGCATGTGACCGGCAGGATGAATGAACCGGGTGCAACCATCCCTAATTGTTTCAAATTCCAGAACCTCTGGGTCGGATGAAGGTTCCCTTCGGTTCGATAAATCCCGCCCCCGGTCAGCAATGAATAATCCGAGGTAAGCTGCCATTGCAGAATGGTTCTGACATGAGCTGTATTGATCGCGCGTACATAGGTATCGATTTCGTCCTGTGCAAAAGAGGGTTCTTGAAGAATATCAGGGTATCCCCAAGCCGAAGGATCTATGCCTCCTTCAGCTATAATCAATGGGACGTTTAATTCACGCGACGCATCCGCCCAATTCGACAGCGTCCAGTTATCGCACCCCATCCATGCATGGAAAGAAATCGCGCCGATATATTTATGCGCTGCAGGATCTTCAAGAGCCGGCTGAATAAAATCTATCGTGGTTGCGTTCGAATTATCTCCAAGAAGCATTTTTGTCGTCAATTCTTTCGATGCGAGATAGGCACCGAGCTTCTTAATAAAATCAGCATGTTCCTGTCCGGTCATACGCACATTGATGCCGAGATCGGATTCGTTGAACGAGAACAGTTTCGGCTCGACGCCGTATGCCTCTTTGAGATAGACAAAATAATCGCCGAGCGACTTGATAATACTTCTCGTTTTTTTAGGATTAAGCGGGTTTCCCCATATACCGTTTTCATTCCTGAAATTCGTTTCGCCGACGATTGACCACGAGGGCGTACTCCACGCACTGAGAATAATCGGAATGTGCCGCTTGGCGAGTGTTTGCGCCATTGCCATTGCACTGCGCACACCTTCATCGATTTTTCCTGCTCTTGCCGCTTCAAGCGGATTAATGCTCTCTACCGGGTGCCAATTTCGCCACGGCATTTCAACACGTGCCCATCTTACATTTAAATTGTCCAAACAATAATCGATCACCTGAGGGTCAAGCTCTTCATTTTGAAGACGGAAGTTCCCGCCGATACCGTCAAATTCCCGGCCCGGTTTTTGCAAATCAATTGTGATTTCAGCGGGTGTTCTATCTATGTCTCCGGAAGCTTTGACCAGAAATGTCACATCGGCGGTCTGTCCGTCTTTTGTATGTCCCGGTATGATACCGATATAAATTTTGTTATCCGCGTTTCCGAAACGCGGGTTTCCTTTCTGAATAATTATTTCAGCCGGATCTTCCGTCTTAACTTCGATCTTTCGTGCTGACGATTGGACGCGAAAACCTTTTACGGAAGCCTGCACGAGAAAATTTCTCAAGCGGAAGCCACCCGGTATTCTTCCCATTCTGCCCGGAAAAAGCAAAACCGTGTCGATAGTAGATGCTGCTGAATCGATAAGCTGAATTTTAGAACCGGAATAGTCGTCCGCAGGAAGATCAAAACATAAAAAAACGCCGGTCAATGTTGAGTCGGCCGCCGCTTTTACTTTTATACCGATCTTCGCCGTCCCGCCGCCCATATCTTGCACTGATTCCGTAAATTCATATTTTGAAATCTCATTTGTAACTATTTGTTTATCACCCTCTCGTATGTAATTCTGCCTCTGATCGTCTTTACCCGATTCCTTCATATCAGCCATCGATCGACCGATCAAGCATATACTCGTTGTAAATTTCATGAGCTGGCCGTCAATACGTATTCCTTTCAGATTGCCTCTTGCCGTCACTTCAGGCTGCGCAATTGAACTATTGATGCCCGGCCCGAAAAACAAAACGACTATGATGAGAAAGAATAAAAAATATTTCATATTGTTACCTCAATGTATTTCTAAGATTATAAGTGATTATTCAACGTGAGTTTTATATTTGTAAATTAAATTTCCGCAACGAACTTCTGCAGCCGACACCGGCCTGCCCGACTGATGCCCGCCAAAATGCGCAGCGGGTTGGCAGTCATTCAGGCGGCGGTGTCGGAGCATTCCGCGACCATCCCGAAAACATCTTCGATGTTTCCGGGACAAGCTTGTCGCGGCTACAGATGCAAAATTCATTATGAGGTAATGTATCGATTATTAAATCCATAAAAAAGGGGGAGTATTCATTTGATTTTTAGGCAACTAATAAACAAATTTTGCTCAAACAACGGTCATAGAAAAGTAAGGGACGTTTGTTAAGATTCTGAAAAATGATCGAGTACAAACAAAAGGATTGAGCTATGAAATTCTGTTTGATGAATAAAAATTTAGCCGGAGCGGGAAAAAGAACGGCGTTCTTTGCTTTTTTCTTTGCCTCCGCAGCGATCTATGCTCAAGAGAGAAGTCAGGGACCACAAGCTCCGATAAAAATCGATACCAAAAATATCCTGATTTCTGTCGATGCAAATACGTGCCGCTGGTCTGCACAAGTCAAAGGGACCGAGATGCGGCTGAATGACGTCTACTTCCTGCCCGGAGACGACCCTTGCGGCTGGACTGTGGTTAGTTCCGTCGATGACAACGACTCAAACAAATACGGGTCGTTCGTGACTGTGACATTGCACGGTACAAAGTCCGGACAACTCGATTTTGACTATCAAATCTCCGCAAGCAAAACTGAGAACGATATTCTTGTCTGCCTGAGCCGCTCAAACAACACGGCCAAGGCGATCGACGTCGGGGACATGGACTATTTTGTTTCGGCTGATGCGCACCTCGGCGGCACGACCGACAAATGGATTACTCTGGGAACCCAGTCCCGCAACCGCGACCTTTACGAACTTTGGACAGTAATCAATTTGATTACTCCCAAAACGTATGCGGTTAATCATGTGATTAGAAATTCGGAAACGGGCAGTAGTTTATTGATGGGACATGTAACGGCGCTGAAGGGAGCATCGAGATTCGATGTAAGGTCGGGCTGGAAAGGAAAGATTCCCGACCGGATGCAGGTTCGAGGGTACTGCAGCTACAAAGTCACCATGCCTCCGGGAAAAAGCTTTGCCGGAGAAAAGCTGCTCATCGATTTTAATGCCGATGCACTCCGGGCGATGGAACATCAGGCGGACTTGATTGCAATCGCACATGATGTACGTCTGAAACAGCGGCGGCCTATCGATCTCAACGACAGGGAATTAGTCTCAAACAATTACAGCCGCTTTCACGGATGGATGTCCGGCGGATCCAATGCCGATGCAAAGAAGTTTTTCATGGAAAACGGTTTGATTGATTTTTACTGGGGACTCGGAGGACCCGGCCCGCAGGGCGGCTTTGGAATTTACGGCATGGGCGGTGGTACGCAAGGACGCCCGTCCCGTGTCAATTATCCGGCCGAATGCTTTCTTCCGATTCACACTGTAAAGTACGACGGCGAAAGGGTAATCGATTTTTCCAATCCACTGACCGTTAAGCTCGAGCGCGAACGCATCCTCAAATGGGTAACCGGTCAGGAAAAAAACACAGGCCGTGCGGAGATGGACTTTGCAGACTGGTGGGACGTGTGGCCTGGACAGTTCGATACATTTATGAGTGCACTGGAAACCTATCGCGCGGCGGGACTTCCATGGCGTGAAGCAATCGACCAGAAAGCGCCGCGCATGGTCATTCGCTCCAATATGCAGCCCGTCGATCATTCTTACGGAATTGTCGACATCCTGCGTGTTTCAGAGGATGCCGATCAGGGCTATGAAGAACCGGGTTCGTCCCTCGAGGGAAAAGAGTTCACGGGATTATTCACCGAAACAGTGCTGGGCTCGGCGAACCGCTTTTTTTACAACGGCCGTGTGTTCTGGAACGACGGCGACGGTTTCCATATCTACAAGTTCAAGGCGCCGGATAAACAGGACTTCACATCGAGCCAGGGAAAAGTCGATGCAAATTTTCATGCAATAGCCGGGAATACGCTTTTCGTATCGGAAGCTTTTAATGCACCTTACCCGGCCGACCGGATAGAACTCCTGAAACGAATCAGCCCCCCGACCATGGATGTATCCTACCCCGTGGACTTATTCGTTCGCAAACCGGCTCAGGTTTGGAACATGCCCATAGAACGGCCGTTTGGAAAGTGGTCGGTTCTTGGAGTTTTCAATTATACAAAGAAATCCGGTCAGGGCCCTTATACGTTCACAACCCAGTTGGATGCGGCAAAGGATCTCCGTTTAGATTCTGCCAAAGAGTATATTGTTTATGAATTCTGGACAAAGAAACTAATCGGAACATTTAAAGGAACATTTACAACACGACCGCTGAACCCGTACGATTGCAATATCTACAGCATCGTCGAGAAACAGGACCGGCCCGTACTGATTTCAACCAGCAGGCATATCAGGCAAATGGCATTTGACCTCAAGGATCTCGCTTATGATAACCGGCACCGGATACTGAGCGGCATTTCCCGTGCCGTTGCAGGCGACCCGTACCAGCTGCGCATCTATGTTCCGGATGGATTCAACGCAAAGCGTGTGGAGTTATCCGACGGACTTACGGCTGAAATGAAGACGGAAGGAAACCTTCTCACAGTGGATTGCAAGTCTTCAACGGGGAAGGATATAGAATGGAAAGTCTTCTTCTGAGATACTAATGAACGATGTCCATTGGAAAGAGTATGTCTTCCTTTTTACGGCTCTTCTCTAATATTGCGAAGCCGTTTATAGACATTTGTAATTTATTTTTGTTAATTGGATTGATTGTTTTTTCACAAAAAAATAATTCATCCCTTTGCTCCGTGGAAAGTCGTTTTATAATAAGGAATTAAATCCATGAGAATATTATTCAGCATTCGTGCGTTTGTCGGTCTCTTTTTCATTCTTACAACCATATCAGCTGCACAAACAAATCAACTCCAGACTTCAGTCAGACATAAAATAAAATTCAATAACGACTGGAGATTTGTACTTGGAGACAAACCGGAGTTCAGGGATTCCAGTTATGACGACAGCGCGTGGCGGCGATTGAATCTTCCCCATGATTGGAGCATTGAAGGCGCATTCGATATGGCCGGCGGCGAGTCGAACGGCTTCTTTCCTGTCGGAATCGGATGGTACAGAAAAACATTTACGCTTTCCGATTCGCTAAAAGGAAAAGAGGTTGTCGTCAATTTTGACGGCGTTTACATGAATAGTGAAGTATGGATAAACAATCATTTCCTGGGGAGATATCCATACGGTTATTCAACATTTCAATATGATATGACCGATTTTCTAAAATTCGGAGAGAAGGAAAAAAACGTTATAGCAGTTCGCGTGGATAATTCGCAGGCCAATTCAACAAGGTGGTACAGCGGCTCGGGCATTTACCGCAATGTTTATCTGATTATAACCAACTTTGTTCATTTTCATAATTATAACGGCATTTCCATAACCACACCCGTCGTAGAGAAAGACAAAGCTTCTATAAACGTTGACTATGATTTCCTTGTGAGCTTCTATTCCCCTGAAGATAAAGAGGAGTGGCAGAAAGATGTTTGGAATTCAAAGCCGGTTACAAAAGCGATTACAATTCGTTCCATCGTTTACGATAAAGATGGAACCGAGATTTCAAGAACGGAATCTCAAAATAATTATAGGAACTTCAATCCCGACTTTAAGGTAACACAGAAACTATCCATCAATAATCCAAACCGGTGGTCGCCTTCCTCTCCGGTTTTGTATTACCTTAAAAGCCAATTGGAATGCGAAGGAAGAATTCTCGACGATCAAGTGACTTCATTCGGCTTGAGAAAACTCGAGTTTATTCTAGACAAAGGAATGTTCGTCAATGGGGTTCCGACAAAATTAAAAGGCGCATGCGTTCATGAAGACGGAGCCTCTTTCGGTTCTGCTTCCCCTATGGAAATATGGCGTTACAGGCTGCTCAAACTGAAAAAGATGGGATGTAATGCAATTCGTCCGAGTCATCACCCGTTCAATCCGAAATTTTATGATCTGTGCGATTCGCTCGGTTTTTTTATCATGGATGAAGCGTTTGACGAATGGACGCGCGGATGGGAATGGAATTTTACTGAAAACACCACCGGGAAATCTATGAACGGATATCATTTATATTTTAATCAGTGGTGGGAAACCGATCTCAAAGCAATGATTCACCGGGATCGCAATCATCCGTCGGTCGTTCTGTATTCTATCGGAAACGAGATTCCGAACCAGTTGAGTCCCGACGGTGCGCAGCTTGCAAAGAAGCTTGTCGAAGTCTGTCATCAGGAGGATCCGACCAGGCCGGTAACATCCGCCTGTGATCAAGCTTATTGGCATCCTGAAATTGGTTTTTTAGATGTGTTGGATATCGGCGGTTTCAATTATGTCGACCGGAAGAATAAAGAAAAAACTTATGCGCCAGAAAAAGAAGTATGGCCGAACAAATTATTTGTAGGCAGCGAAACAAGTAATCAAATATGGTACTGGATTGGCGTAAGAGATTTGGATTATGTAATTGGCGAGTTCCCCTGGACAGGTGTCGATTATCTTGGCGAAGCACGATATCCTACACGCGCCGCCGGTGCCGGATGGCTTGATCTTTCCGGAAATGAAAAAAGCGAATACTACCTGCGGAAAAGCTGTTATAGCGATGAACCGACCGTTCATATAGCCATTGACACTGCAGACAAGAAGGACCTGCCGTGGTACCGTCGTTCAGCGGCTCTTTCCAAATGGAATTGGGAAACGAAAAACACGCTTTCAGTATATGTATACACAAATTGCGATGAGGTGGAATTACTGCTCAACGGAAAATCGCTCGGCAAAAAGAGCGTCGACATGAATCTTTATAAATCACTCTGGAAAATTCAATTCCAACCCGGTACTATAAAAGCTATTGGTTATAGAAAGGGAAAGAAAGTTACAGAGCATGTTCTTAAAACTGCTGGTGATGCATTCCAAATATCGGCAAAACCTCTCAAGATTAAATTAAAAGCAAACGGTGAGGATCTTGTTCTTATTGAAGTATCAATCCTGGATAAAGATGGCAACCATGTATTTGATGCCAATAATGATATCACAGTAAATATCTCGGGCGAAGGAGAATTAGCGGGACTTGACAACGGCGATACAGGCTACCCGGGTTTGTTTAAGACAAATGTTCGCAAGGCGTTTCAGGGCAAAATGCTTGTAACAGTTCGTTCATCAAATAAAACCGGCAAAATCGGAATACATGTCACATCTCCTCATTTGCAGAGTGCCGAAATAAACATTGTGACGGAATAATTATTCGCATTTTACAGAAGGTTCGTCGTCCGTTCTAAAGTCGGCTGCGTTGCAGCAGTGAACGCGCATGCCCGCGACAATGAATTCCTGCAATGTCGAAATTGAGGAAAACACGGCCGCTGAGTTACGTTCTCCTGATCTCTCTATACCATTATATTAATTCTATTTGTCTTCCGACATAATCTCTCGATTATTTTATTTTTTCCAATCTGGCAGCCCATCCGCCGCCGGGCGCAAGTTGAATATTTAACTTGTCTCCCGATGAAATGTTGATCACTTCCTTTTTGTAATCCGTGCCGTCGCGGTCTGCATTGACGCCGTCTTTAAAAATCGTTGCTTGATAAACTCCTGCTCCTAGAAACGAAAAATCAAGCGTAAGATTTCGCGCATCCCAATCGGTCATGGCTCCCACATACCATGTATCTCCCTTTTTGCGGGCAACCGCTGCATACTCTCCTACTTTTCCATCTAACGGAACGGTTTCGTCGAATGTCGTCGGAACTTTGACGATAAAATCCGTGCACTCCTGCTCTCTCAAATATGCGGTCGGATTATCCGCCAGCATTTGAAGCGGAGCCTCAAACATAACATACATGGCCAATTGACTGCACCGGGTTCCCTGACTCATCGGATTATCGTTGATCGGCCGGAAATTCGCCTTATTGGCATTTCTCATTGCACCGGGAGTATAATCCATCGGACCGGCCATCATGCGTATATACGGAATGCTCACAATGTAGCGCGGCTGATCTTCAACAGCCCATTTATAATTCTCCAATCCTTTCACGCCTTCATAGCCCACGACATTCGGATACGTCCGCTGCAAGCCCGTGGGCTTAAATGCTCCATGGAAATCGACAAGCAAATGGTATTCTGCTGCTTTCTGAGCAATTTTATAGAGAGACTCCACTGCTACCTGATCGTCGCGGTCAATAAAATCGATCTTAAATCCTTTCAGACCCATTTTAGCATACAGGGGGAAAACCGTATCCATTTGTAACGTCGCCTGATACCATGATGCCCACGTGATAATGCCTACACCTTTTTGACGAGCATAATCTATAAGTTCCGGAAGATTAATTTTGGGAGACATTTTGGTCAGGTCCATCTCCAAAGCGCCTTCGATGATAGCATATTTCATTTTATTGGCGGCGGCAAAATCGATATAATACTTGCAGGTCGGCATGTTAAGACCGGCTTTAAAATCAACGTGTGAAATATTCCGCTCATTCCAATAATCCCATGCAACCTGACCCGGGGCTATCCACGATACATCGGCTATTCTCGGCGGCGAGGCCAGCTTTTGCACGATGTCGTTATTGAGCAATTCCTTGTCGCTTTGACTGATAGCAATTGCACGCCATGGAAAATTCCGCGTGCCGCTGGTCTTAGCAATGTAGTCCGCTCTTTTCGTCGGAACATAGTTAATGCCGCCATATCCGCCTAACTCAGCTTCCAGCGGATAGGGTGCATAAACGCCCATAAATCCTTTGCCTGTTTGATTTATATTGAGATACATTCCCGGATAATCTTCCAGATCCGCTTCCAGAATGACGACCTTTTTATTATTGCCGACATCGACCAGCGCCGGAAGGAACGCTAATGAATCTTTTAAAAACTGGGAAATATTGATTTCCCTGTAGAGGGCTTCAAAAGAAGAATTGAATATTTTCCCTCCTCTATAATCCCACATATATGGAAGAAAGGCTTTATCGTCGTCTGTGAAATTAAAGTTGGCTTCTTCATTCTTTACGATGATCTCTCCGTCTTTCTTTGTAAAAAACCGGTACGCCACCGCGTCATTATACACCCTGAAAATAAGACCGTAGCCGCCTTTGCAATTGATTGTCAACTGATTGCAATTATCGGGAATGACTGCTTTTATATAATTTATGGCATCGAACTTAGTATTTATATTTTCGGTGTTGGAGGATTTTATGATTGCATTATCACCGAGCACTTCGCCTCCTTCCAAAATCATTGAAATTGCGGAAGGCGCAATAATCTGCTGCCCATTGAGCTGTACAGACCATTCGAGTTTCGCGCCCGCTTCAACCTTTAATATCACAGCGCCGTCCGGCGACTTCACCTCGAAGTCTTTATTCTTTGCGGCAAGTATTGATGAGCCCAGAAGAAATACAACAATGAGTCCGGCCAGAATATTTTTCGGCATATTGAAAATACGCATTGTCCGATATGTGTTTTGGGAATATGTCATATTGACCTCCAATCAGATTATCTGTGCATTAATTTGAATGAACGTATGATTTAAGCAATCACTCTCTTTACCTTTTTAAATTATTTCAGCCTCTATCATAAATATATTTTAAAATATCGCTCCTGCCTATTTAAGCTTTCACATTTTCATTCTGCAATATCAGATACGCATTTATCGCGCAACCAGCGTGGTATGCAATACTGCCGGTATGGCGCCGAAACTCGGTCCGCCCCAATCCGTCTCATCGCCATTTCGAATACGTAAAAGCTTGAACTTGCCGTTCTCGTACTGTCCCTCTTCAACTTTCAGGTATTGCCAAGCTTTACCGGCATTTGCACGGGCAGGCCGAAAAGTGAAGCGGCAGAGATTACCTATAAGTATAAATTCGTTCTCACCCAGTTGCACTACCATCGCTTTACCGATCGGCTTAGCATTAGCTTGCACTGTGCGTCCGCCTGTGGCGCTGAATGATATTACGGCTTGCCACATACCAAGGTCAATGGTCTGTTCGGCGTGATCCTCACATTCCACAACTGCTTTGACATTTCCATCAAAACTCCAATTCGCCAGTTCCCTCATCATGGGACCGGCCATGGCATATTCCTGTGCTAATGGTGCAAGTCGGGCCATGGTTTCTGCTTCTCCCTCACCCCGTCCATTGTCATCTATGCCAAATGGTGAAAATCCAATACCGCCGCGTGCGAGCACTTCATACATGTATCGCGCATACTCCCCGTTCGATCCAGTCTCCGGCACGAATAAAGGGTTATCGGTGCGATCGTACAATTCAATCACCTTCAGCGCTTGCTCACTTTCCGATAGATAGATGTCCGGCGCCAGCACATCTATAGCGGGTGCGGCTACTTTCCAGATCGGGATTACATTATCCGTAGGACCGCCGCTTTCGTAAGTCGACGCCGGGGGATTTGTGAGCGGATCGCGCAGCGCTGCATTGACATACAAAGGCAATGGATTCACCGCTTTGCCCGCCGCAGCAACATAGCCGACGTACCGGGCAACCGACCAGGCATGAAAATATTCATCCGCATCTTTTCCGAACACTTCCTGCCAGGTTCCCTTTGAATTCACTGGCCTTTTTAACTCCTTGAGAATCTCGGGCTTAAGAAGTTCTTCCGGCACATTACCCTCTATTAGTTTCTGAGCCGCTGCGGAATAATCCCGCACACTGTTCCATGATCCGGATTCGTTTTCCACCTGAACCATGAGAACCGTGTGCTGCGGGTCGGCCTGCTTTAGATACCCCATGACCGCTGCAAACGCCTTTGCATCGGCTTCCATCGCAGCTTGTGTATGCGGCGAAGGAGAATCGACGGGTCGACCGTCCCGGCCTGTAATATTGGGATACTTCGCGGCATCACGCTTCATCCATTCGGGCATATAATGATTGCTGCCGTTTTTCCAGGTGGCAAACCACAGAAGAACAAGATGTACCTTGTGCTCGCGTCCCTGTACGAGCAGCGTATCGACAAGTGAAAAATCGAACTTCCCCGGCTGCGCCTCGATTTGTTCCCAGTAAATCGGAATTTCGAGAGTGTTGGCATGAATTATTTTAACCGCCGACCATACTTGCGGCAGCATTCCGGGCCATCCGCTGGAGTTATGCGCCTGTCCCCCCAGCATGAAGAACGGCTGCCCGTCTACCAGAAGAGCATGACGTCCGTTTTTTTCGATAATCTGCGGCATCGCTCCGCTGGCTGCCTGGCCCCGAGCAAACCAAACGTTTATAATAAGCATCTGGATAATGATAAGATGAAGGATGATCGTATATTTTTTCATGATTCATTCCTCTTAAAAAAATAATAGCATCGAATGACTTTTTTTTCTTTTTCCCTGCTCCAAATCCGGGCATTGAGAGAAACTTTCCCGGTGACTTCGTCACTGGTCAGAATATTATCTGGCTTGCCGGTCTGCTCTTGATTATTCAAACCTATACACATTGTATGTTCGAGGCTGCTGCAGCACTTCGAAAACCGTCGTCTCTCCGTTCACAGAGCCGCTTAATTCCCGGCCTGAAATAATATCGAAGAGCTTTGCACCCGCTTTTTTAATCACAATGTTGTATCTTGCCGGGTAGGGCTGATATGACTGGGCAATAAATGTGTTATTGTCGTATACGAATAGGCATATCTGGCTTGGACTGTCAAGATAAACCGGAATTTCCTCCATCATAACTCTTCTGATCTGAGAAAGTACTTCCTTGGGGAGATGATATAGATCGTCAAAATTTTCAGGGATTGTTAGAACATATAATTTGCCTTTTTTCAATCCTCTGACTTGCATAAGCATGGAATAGCGGTTATTGCCTTTATAAAGTGCCTGAATAATTTCCTCCGAAGTCACTAATCCATAAGCCAACTCAGGAATAAGAATTTCAGTATCGGAGAAGTATATATTTGCAGGCTCTTCATCCATGAACCGCCGGTACGTGAACTGGTTTACCAATGCTTTCCGTCCGGTGTACTCTGCCTCCAAAATTTTCTCGATCCCCTTTCCTTGTAACGCGTTAAGGAGTCCCGATGTTATGATGACCGTTTTGTCTTCGTTCAGATGCTTAATGATCTTGCTTACGATTTCAGTATCGAACTTCGCATGTTCGGTGAGAAAAACTGTTCCGCGGTCATCAGGAAATTCCGGGTATAAATCCATCGGCACACCGACCATTCCGACGTAGTTGTGAAGATACATTTCGCCCGAAGAATGATAGGGTTTGTATGCAGCCACGCCGTACGGCTCCCCGAGTTTTCCAAGAAAAGTGTCTAATTTATCAAATGTATAGCCGGCGACCTCAGCAATGGGACTAAGCATTTTTGTTTTCCCGTCGGTGGAATTTATTGTCTCGACCAAACTTCCATAGCTCCAATGGATGATTGCCTTTGGTTTTGCAAACAACGTATTCTCAAGTTGTTCGGTATACCGGTTCAGCGTTTGACGTGCTCCGACATCAACCCAGCCTCCGCCAAACTTGCCGGGCTTAATGTGTTCAAAGTAACGCATGATGCCATAGCTTTGATACTGTTGAAGGTACTGAACGGTATTTTCCGGATCCCTTGTTTCAGTGCCCGCCCAGATTTCATCAAAAACTTTGGGCTGCGATTCGAGGTTGTATCCTGAAAACTGATATTGTTCATACCAATTAGGCGGTTTGAAAATGAGATGGATTTTCGGATTGACACTCCGGGCATTCTTGACGACAAGGTCTTCACCGACCTCCTTCATAACCTTCAGGCGATATTCTTCCCAGGTTAAGTTTCCTTTTGCCTTTTGGCATAGATCGCACCGGCAGTTAAAAATGAACAGGTCGTCGAAAATAATTTCATCGAAAAGGGAAGCAGTATACGCCACAATTTTTCGGAATTTTTCCCTGTCAGCGGAATTCGAGTAGCAGAACCCATTGAGACGGTCGCCGGGAGGACCGGCGACAGACGCCATAATACCGCCTGACACCTTGACGCCTTTGGCGGCGAAGAAATTTTTGAGCTTCTTAACATTTGCTTCCGGCAGTATCTCATTATCCCTGTACGTTTCAACGTACACTTTTTCAATCTTAATGGAACGGGTAATTAAATTCCAGCTTTCTTCAAGCCATTGAGGATCGGCTATCATTTTTTGCTCGTCCTGAATACAGCAAAATATTTGGACATTGAAGTTCTGATAACCAGTTGTATCCCCTTTTGCTTCCGTTTTATTTTGCGCGGAAGCGAATAGAACGAGCCGTGTAAGGATCATAATAGAGAAGACAGAGAATCTGATTCTCCTGCCAAAATTTGCATGTTTTACATGTGGCATATTTTTCTCATGAAATGGTTTATTTTAATGTATTATTAAAAACTATTTACACTGAAACACGATGTAGGAATGCGGTTTTATCGTAACATCAAACAACTTTATTTCTTCTTTTTCCCTGCCCCATATCCGGGCATCATGTGAAACCTTTCCGTCGACCTCCTCACCGGTCAGAATATTCTTGAGTTTGCCGATTCCTTTATCGGTTAATATTTTAATATCAACGTTCTCCGGCAGGAAAGATTCCACTATAAACGTATTATTATCATAGACATACAGTGCGATCTGTGCCGGACCTTCGATGCGGACTTTGATGTCCTGGGATAACACAGTTCTGATTCTGTTCAAAACTTCAGGCGGCAGGTTATACAGGTCGCCGAAATTATCCGGAATTGTAAGCACAAAAAGTGATCCGTTTGCATAACGTGCCTGATGGAGAAGCGGATACCCGCTTCCTGATGCCTGGCAGGATATATCTTCCCATGAATCGTTCGTAAGATACTTTATCTGAGGAAATAACATTTCTTCATTCGACAGACAGCTCTTTTGCCAGCCGACGACAAATTCTTTGGTCAATACCTTTTTATCAGTGTACTCGAGTTCTACAATATCTTCGATACCTTTGCCCTGTAATGCTTTGAGCAATCCCGATGTTATCATGACGTTTTTGCCGGCGATTAACTGATCTTTAATTTTATTTACAAGAAGAGGATCGAACTTTGCCTCTTCCGTCAGGAGAATCATTTTTTCATCGGCAGGAAATACGGGCACGATATCCATCGGAATTCCGGCCATACCGAGATAATTCTGAAGAAAATCTTCGCCCAGCGATTGAAACGGTTTATAACTTTTCACACCTATCGGGTTCCCCAATTTTCCAATTACGGAATCGACGTGTTCGAAAGTATATCCCGCGGCACGCGCGATTGTCGTTGGCGTTATTGTTTTCCCGTTTTCAAGCCGGACCGGCTTCATCATTTCATCGAAGTCGAAGCTCGTTTGCGATCCCTGCCATTGGGCACGATCTGATGCAACAATCGGCCGCTGCAACTGACGGAAATCGAAAAGTGTAATTTCCGGAGCTTTGGCAAAAAGCGTCATCCAGAGCTGTTCCGCATAACGATCCATGTATGAAGCACCTCCGGGATCAACCCATCCGCCGCCGTTGCCGCCCGGTTTGATGTTCTCGAAATAACGATAGATAAGATAACTTTCGTATTGCTGAAGATGCTGTCCGCTGTGAACAGGGTCGCGTGTTTCCGTTCCCGTATAAATTCCGTCGAACAATTTCGGCTCTGCCTCCAGGTTAAAACCCAGCCCCTGAAAATGCTCGTACCAGTTCGGAAATTTAATAACTATTTTAACTTTAGGATTTACCGCTTTAGCGGGTTTGATCACCAATTCCTCCGCAGCTTCTTTCATAAGTTTCAGACGGTATTGTGTCCAGGATAAATTGCCTTTGGCCTTGATGCATAATTCGCATTTGCAATTCGTGAAGAAAAAATCGTCAAGAATTATTTCATCAAAATGCTTTGCCGTATATTCTGCGATTTCCTTTACTCTTTTCCGGTGCTCTGGATTTGTGTAGCAAAATGTTTCGTAGCGGTTGCCTTCGTTTATCGTAAATGTAATTCCGCCCGCAACTTTAATGCCCCGTGCTTTAAAATATTTTTTGGCCGATTCAATCGTTTTCTCGTCAACGAGTATCCGGTCGCGGTGCGTTTCGAGATAGATTTTATCGATTTTGAGCTGTTGAGACATTTCAGCCCATATCGGTTCCAGCCATTGCAGGCTGTCCATTTTTTGTACTTCATAAGCGCGGGCATAGACGGCAACTTCAAACTTTTTATATGCATTTCCCGCAATGATCGGTGCGGCCGCGCAGGGAAGAAGTGCTATGAAAAGTGCAAGTTGTTTTGTTGTCGTCAATAATTTAATTTTTTTCATGGGGTACCAGTAGGTAAATGTGCTGTTATTTTACATTCAATTTATACATGGGGATGACTTTTTCCGAAAAATCAGCGGGACTCGGGATTTCACCTTTGGGTGATTTTATAAGAAGATTATCGAACCATGCAATATTTTTCGTCTTATCTTTGCTGCCAGTCACAAGCCCCGCCATACCTTCTGAAAACGTGGAGTCAACGGCAGAGAGAACCTGAATTTTGTCTACAAAACCTTCTATAGCAGAACCTGAAAAACTAAGCATAAGAGTGTGCCATTGATCCGCCGCAATATTGGAAATTTTTCCTGATGCCAGGAGAGCGCCCAATTCATTTTTATCATTCTGTTGAGAAACGTACAAAGAGCATGTTCCATCGGAAGAGAGTGTCATATAATAACCATTCGGCTTGCATCCATAGCCGGTTCCCGTGCCGTTGACACGGCCCATAACACCCGCCCAGCCGCCGCTGCTCAAGCATACATCGGCTACGATTTCATAATCTTTCCAGTTCCGATCTCCTATTATTGTATAGGGCATCCACTCGGGAGCCCAGCTTTGACATCCTGCTTCAATAACCTGACGTAAACATTTACCTTTATTGTCAGGTCGTTCTGCAATTTCAAATATTCCGGCAATGTCCGCAGTATAATGCGGCAAATACCCCCAGTCAGCCGGGTTCGTATATTCTTCGAATGTTTCATAATAGGGAAACGGAAATGGTTTGGAAACTGGTACATCTGCAAATAAACCCTTCTGCTGCCCCGTCGTTGTAGAGATCGAGTAGATAGATTCAGGTTCCAGAGTGAGATCAAATGCGCCGTTGACCGGAGTGATATCGTTCAGTCTGACAAACTGCTCCTGCGCGTTGCTTCGCCATACGCAGAGCTTGCCGGTGGATAAACCTCCGCTGACTTTAAATGAAATTTTCTGACTTCCTTTAGCATTTTTTGTTTCGGCAATAATACTGTAATCACTCCCCGATGATTTCAGTGTAACATACGTTCCTCCATTGGAAAATTTTCCGCATGCCCCATTCACATACTGCCATCCGGCACGGCTGAACTGACCGTAATGAGCGTAGCCCCACAGCACGGGCCGCGTATAATAATTTCCTCCCCACGGTTCCCGTGCAACCATTATTGCCGGATCTTCCGGAAACGGCTCTATGCCGTACGTGGAAGCAACAAGATACCAATTCACAATCATGGTTACGCCGCTTTCAATGAAATTTTTATTAAACGATTCCACCATGCTGATTTCGCAGTCGTACCCTTTTTTGTAGATATGTTCTTCGGAATTCCAAATCGGTTTTTCCAGGTCTTCACTCAATTTTACAATTTCCGCCGGAGCAGGCATTTCATACATCGTATGAGCGCTCATGATACTCACGGCAGCCCTTAAGACAGAATCGGTTTTCATATCCTTGCACCAGTCGAATTTTTCTTTTCCCCAATTGTCAAAACCTTGAATTTTGACATCGAACAAACCGCTGCTGTTGAGCGTTGCCCGGAATTTCTTGACAAAATCTTCGTTCACCCCTTTTTCGTTGCGGCATCCGATGGCATCCAGATTGATTCCATAGACATTTTTCAAGCCGTTGATCCATTTGGCATAATAATCGCACATATCCTGAGACCAAAAATTGCCGCCGCCTATCCACTTGGGGCATCCCCAGGCATACGCGTCCAACGTGATCGAAGGATTTCTTTTTTTGGCCTCGCTCATGATCCACCACTCGTAACCCCTGCTGTAATTTTCATCATCTCTTGAGTGCATGTGACTCGGTTCCGATCCCTGTGTCGAATTACCGTCGCCGGGAACTTCAACCAGCAAGGCCGATATCGAGGCTCCAAAATTCGGTTTGAACAATAAATCCAAAACCTGGCTTCGCTGCGGTTCCGGATAGTCTTTTAATAAGACCGATGTAGCCCCTCCGCCGCTCACGGTGCCTATTCCATCGAATCGCTTGCCGCCGGCAGTTCCGTCGATGTTTATTGTTTGCGCCTGAAGCATCACGACATGCACGTTTAATAGAAGGCAGCATAATACAAGAGGTAAGAATGTCCTTGTCCGTGAAGAATCAAATATATATCTATGCATTTTAGTATTGAACTCCTTCGTGACTACTCTGTGACTACTGATAGGCGTAGAGCAGCATGTTGAGTGTTAATTTTTATTTCCGCCGGCTGCAGTCCTGCTGCCGAAGCTTTTAATATTAGCTCACCCGGCTGCTTCGCCGATTGCACTATTACCTGAGCCAGACCATTGAAAACGCTGCGATTCCATTGGGCTGCAGGGGAAATTGTCTGCACTAAACCCGGATCCGTATTCGGTTCATCCCATTGCTGCTTTTTCCTGAATCGCTGCCCCGTGACCGCATATTCATTTTTGCCTGATTTAATTATTTTATGATCGAGCCGGTAGGCCTGGTTCGGAGCATCGCGTTTGATATTGGATGCGAGCAAATGCCCGTTGACATAAATCGACTGGTTCTCAACGATGCTTTTTGTAAACAGATTGACTTCGGTTTCATCTGTAAGATCGGTTATTTCAAACGTTCCTCGTATGACAAGGAGCGTGTCGACATAAGTGCGCCAATCGTCGCTTCGCAAACTTCGTAATGCCGGCTTCCATGTCGAGTCGTTGAATCCGGCAGCCGTTTCCGGCCGATCCTTAAGATTGTCAACAGCCCGCTCTTTGAGGTTCTCAATTTTTGAAGTCTTAACGATATTAAAAAATCTGTCGGGTTCATGGCACGAAGGGTCGCCGTTGCCCACACCGATAATTTTTCCCGGTCCATCCAGTGTAAAACTGATTTTACTGCTGTCCCGAGCTGCAAGTATGCCATGAGTATCTGTAGTCTGCACGGTAATAACCGAAACATCTTCGCCGTCAGCGTTTATCAGAGTGCGGTCGGGAATCAATTGAATAGCGGAGGCATTTCCGGACGAATCGATTTTAGTTTCCAGAATTTCTTTATGTGCCTTCGAGCCGCGGGCGGATAGAACACCGGGCCGGTACTGAACCATCCATTCCAAATGACCGTTTTCCGGCATCTCTTTTTTGCCAAGACTTGTATTATTGAGAAACAGTTCAACCTCATCGCAATTGCTATAGACGGTTACTTTAGTTTCCTGACCTTCATGACCTTTCCAATTCCAGTCGGGAACAATGTGCAGTACGGGGTCTTTACCCCACCAGGATTTCAGGTAATAAAAAATATCTTTGGGAAAACCGCATAAATCGAGAATTCCGTACTGCGAACTGATAGCAGGCCAATCGTACGGATTCATTTCCCCCCGGTAGTCGAAACCCGTCCAGTAGAAAAGTCCGCATAAGAATGGACGGGCAGAATAGAATTTCCAGCCGACTTCGGTACCATCGTTTTCGCGATTTATGGGAGCCATGTGAGCTTTTGAATCGTCCGACACGTAAATGCCCCGTGTACCGCCGGTATTACCTTCTTCCGAACCGATTCCCGACTGCCATGGAAATTTTTTATGGTGTTCGTCGATGTCGCCCTGAAGAATATAGTTGTATCCCATTACCTGCAGAGCCATTCCGGTACCATTATCCCATCCGCCGCTTATTGCTGCCGTGATTGCACGCGATGAATCGAGACGCTGAGCAAAAGCCTGCATTGTGGTTCCTACACGCGCGCCTTTTATATTGCTTTCAATTCCCCATTCTTCATTTCCGAGCGACCAGAGAACTACGCTCGGATGATTCCGGTCGCGCTTCATAAATCGTTCCAAACAATCAAAATGTTCCTGATTAATTCCCATCAGCCGGTTTTCATCAAGAACAAGCATGCCCAGGCGGTCGCACGCATCCAGCAATTCCGGCGCCGGCGGGTTGTGCGCAGTCCGTATGCCGTTGCTGCCCATCTCCTTTAATCGCTTGACACGGAATTCCTGTAAAGCGTCAGGTATGGCAATTCCGACTCCGGCATGATCCTGATGGTCAGCCGTACCTTTTATTTTCAGATGCTTTCCGTTCAGGAAGAAACCTTGGTTCGGATCGAAACGAACTGTACGAATCCCGAAAATGGTTTCGTACATATCCACGATTTTTCCGCCGGAACGAATGACCGTTTTAAGTCTATGAAGGTACGGCGTCTCTGTCGACCATAGTTTTGGATGAGCGACTTTGAATTGACTGACATATTCTTCCTGTTCTCCTGATTTAAGAGATACGCTCTTTTTAGAACCGGATGCTATCGTTTTGCCTGTTGAATCGACTATGTTTTCTTCAATATTGAAAATCGAATTTCCTCTCGATTCATTTTTTACTGTGGTCCGGATTTTTATAATTGCAGCGTTCTTCTCCAAGACAGTCGTAACAAAAGTTCCGTCTTTGACAACATGCAGAGGCGAGACTTTTGTCAGCCAGACGTGTCTGTAGATGCCGGCTCCCTCATAGAACCAGCCTTCTTCCATCGTAGCATCGACACGTACAGCTATAACATTATCGCCTCCGTAATTGAGATAATCGGAAATGTCATAACTGAAGCCGTTATAGCCGCTGTGTTCGGTGCCAAGATAAAAACCATTGACCCAAACGATTGAATTGCGGAATACTCCGTCGAATTCCACATAGATACGCCTGCCCAGGTCGGATTCCGGGATGGAAAAACTTTTGCGGTACCAGCCGATACTGTTTTCAGGAAAATTGCGTCCTATTGCTTTATAACCATGGCTGTAGCCGCCGCGGTTGTCGAAGGGAAGTTCAACGCACCAATCGTGCGGCAGATCGAGTTTCCGCCAGCCGCGATCGTCAAAATCTTTCGCTGCTGCACCATCGCCGTATCCCGTCTTTGCATAGTACGAGAAGTAACCGGTTCCGTTATCGAAATCCTTTTTTGTATCGTAAGCATGTCCGAGAGCAAAACGCCAGCCGAAATCCATCAGTAGTTTTTCCCGCATCGAAGACTGATCCGGAGTTTGTCCCTGCATTGAACGGACCGTTAAAAACATCATCAGCAGTATCGAAAACTTCATAAACGGTTTCATTGTTTTAATCCTCATCAAGTTTTTATTCGTGTAGAACATCTTACAATCAGTGTAACACGTGCTATTTGTTGGGAGTCATTTGTAAAAGAGCACATCATGACTGTCGATATTTACATCTATGTTTTTGGAAGTGCTCCCGATGACCTGATTCTTCCAGATGTCCTTAATTTCGAACTCGCTTTTAAGAAATGTAAAATGTTTCCAGTTGATTCGCTGTATGTACGGCTGGTCGCCGGTATTGTGCCAGCAAACAGCCCAGCAGCCGTCCGAGAGTTCTTTTACATAAATGAGTTTGCTTAGATGATCCATAAAAAGATACGCCTGCTTGCCGAGTTTATCCTGATCTATAGCTAAAGCATCCCTATTTGTCAGGATCTTCAGTACTTCCGGAGACATTTTCCGAAGATCGTTTCCCGCCATCAATGGGGCGGCGAGCATACACCATAAACTAAAATGAGAACGCGATTCGGTGAGCGAGAGTCCGGGATTGCCCACTTCAAGCATATCCGGGTCGTTCCAGTGATCCGGGCCGGCATATTTTTCGAGGCCGTCCTGAAGTTTCAAGACAAACCGCATGCCCAGATCGTATTCACCCTGGCAGTTATAACAATCCGTAATATCGCCGGCCGTGCGCCAGAGATGGGCAATATCTTTGCCCCACTCCCATGGCTTTGTATTTCCCCATTCGCACAGACTGTACACAACAGGCCTTTTGGCGGCATAGAGAGCATCGCCCATGGTTTTGTAGGTCTCGCGTGCATCGGCAGTACCATGATCGCACCAGTCATATTTCAGGTAATCGACTCCCCATGAAGCATACAGCCGCGCATCCTGATATTCATGTCCCCTGCCTCCGGGAAAGCCGTTGCATGTCGTGTTTCCTGCACAGTTGTGAATTCCAAATTTCAATCCTTTGGAATGAATATAGTCTGCAAGCGCTTTCATTCCATGCGGAAATTTATTCGGATCGGGGACTAAATTACCGGAACTGTCGCGGCTCAAAGCTTCCCAGCCGTCATCGACCACAACATATTCATAACCGGCGTCTTTCATGCCGCTGCTGACCATAATATCTGCTATTTGCTTAACCATATCTTCGTGAATATTCACTGCAAATGTATTCCAGCTGTTCCATCCCATTGGCGGTGTCAGCGCAAGCCCTTCAAATTTCTGCGCATAGATTGAACTCGAAAATAAAAGTACGAACAAAAGAGTCATTTTTTTCATCGATCGTTTCCTTTTTCTGAAAATGTTTTTCTCAACATGAGTATTCCCAGTTTCAGCAATTACAATTGATACAACATTTTAACGAACCGGAACGAGTCGTACGGCACAGCCGCCGCCCTGTGCCAGTTTCAAATTCAAAACCGTCTGAGCATTCACCCGGCGTTTATCGACAATGGAGTTTTTCGGTTCCACATCTGCGTTTGGTCCGTCGGCGTAAATTTCCGCATCATAAGTCCCGCTTCCGAGAAAGTTCAGCGGCACATTGAGCTCGCGTGCATCCCAATTTGTGATGCTGCCGATGAACCACTCGCTCCCTTTGCGCCGCGCGATGGTGATATACTCCGGCGGAACGCCGTTGAGAACACGGGCCTCATCCCAGCTTGCCGGAACTGCTTTGAGAAACTCGAGTTCCTTCTGCCCGTCATACGTTGCAGGGGAATCCGAGATTATCTGCAATTCGCTTTCGAATATTACAAAAAGTGCCGTTTGATGAGCGCGCGTGCCCATGACCATAAGAGCCGTATTGCGCGGCACAAAGTTCTCCGGAGTTACGTTGTCAAACCCGCCGGGAGTATAATCCATCGGTCCTGCCAGCATGCGTGTGAAGGCGAGCATTACGTTGTGCAGGGGAGTTATCCGAGCGCTCCATCTGTTGTATTCCGCACCCATGACCCCTTCCCGCGTTAAAACATTTGGAAAAGTGCGCCGCATTCCATCGGGTTTGAATGCACCATGGAAGTCGATCATAAGATGGTGCTCAGCCGCTTTCTTCGCAGTCATCCGGTACCAATTGACCATCCATTGGTCGGAGCGGTCTAAGAAATCAATTTTCACGCCTGCGATGCCCCATTTTTCGAATAGTGAAAAGGCCACATCCATCTGGTCGTTCACGTCCCGGAAATGAGCCCAGAGCCAGATGCGGACATTCTTCGACTTCGCATACTCGACCAGCATAGGAATGTCTATAGCAGGGACAGACTTGGTAAGATCCATTGGACCGCGGAAGGAATATCCGATCAGACCCGCCGGTGCGGGTTTGATCACTGAAGACCAGCCGCCGTCAATTAACATGTACTCAAATTTGTTCTGCGCGCAGAAATCGATACAATATTTAACGGTTTCATTGTTCTTGCCGTTATTCTCGCCTGGATTCTTCACGCCTTTTTGCTGGCTGCCGTTCCACCAGTCCCATGAGGTTTTGCCGGGCTTGATCCAGGATGTTTCTCCGATGGCATTAGGTGGATTTAAATTGACAACCATATTCGATTCCACCAGCCGCCCGGGCTGATCCGCAATCATTAAGACCCGCCATGCCGAATTCACGGGAGCTTGCGCAATAACGGATACCTTCGAAGCATCTATTTTAGGATCGAATGAAGGCGCAACATCCGCACTTGTATTTATATCATCAACACGAGGCGCCAGCCGTGCTGTCAATGTCCGATTTCCTGTAGACGTCACATATAGGTTGGAATAATTTTCGATGTCGGCTTCCGTTAAACCGACCCACGCGATTCCGGGCACATTCACGAGAAGCGGAAGATTGACCAGATACTCCGGATGCAGACCGCTGATGGTCAGTTCGTGATAATCATCCTCATTGCTGGTTTGAAAGCCGCGTGAGATGAGAGAAAAAGTGTTTGCATCCTTAGAGAAGCAGAACTGTGTGGACTCGTTCAGGATGCGCAGTTCCTTTACAGCAGCTTGATCGGGAACAATATAGCGGAAGGCTGCGCCATCATCGTAAGCGCGGGCTTCTATGTCAAGACTTCGGGTATTCGGCGCCGTTTCAACAGTCTTTACTGTCACGGCATTAAAGTGATTGCGTATAGGATTTGCCTTGCCCTGCACCGACGTCCATGTCTCGTCCTGACTGTAAGCCTTCGACGACTCTATCCGAACCGACGAACCGAGTGCTGGAGAACTTTCCAGTATAAGCCCGAGGTTCGACCACTCGATGAGAGGCCGGCCATGAAAAGTCACGCGGTATGATAGTTGACCGCCTTCCATCTGCTTGGATGAATCCCGCAAGATCGCAATAGAAATCTCGATTGACGCGTCCGGCGATTTGAGCAATATCAGATTAGTCGGATTAGTTTGTCCTGCGGCTGTGTGCACGACCGCCAGAAGGAATACAAGAATCTTTATAATTCTAAATTTGCTGATTGTGATTCCTCCTCGCTCTCTGCTCTCTGCGCTCCGCTCTTCGCTCTTTATGGCTTCGGATATCCGACCGAATGCGCCAATAGAATCCTCTGATCCGGTTTCAGTTTAAGTTTAGAGATTAAAACATCGCGATTGACCGATCCTCTCGCGCCCGTAACCAGACCTTCCGAGGTACAATATAAATATGTATTTTGAGATATATAACCGCAGTCGATGTTTGCCGTTCTTAACTTTCCTTCTTCTGAATTTTCACCTCTTTTTGTTAAATCGGCTATAAAGATCAACTGAACCGGCGCATCGGCAAACCGCTGGTCGGATGCCTGACTGCGGAGATCTTCCGGTGTGACTTGAATGAGCTTATGATTCTGAGCGTCATATATATAAGCGCCGTTTTTTAGAAGCACATAAATATCGATTTCCTGTTTGTTACTTGCAGACGGCGCTGTCCTTTTACCGTCCGGGCGGCTGACTCCGAATGATGCCCAGAGCAAATTCGACAACTGCTCCATTGAAATCTCTTTTGTATCAAAAGCGCGGACAGTGACTCTTTTCGCCAAAGCTTCCATCAAGGGCATTCCTCCGGTTTTTTGCGGGGCCGGAAGTTCAAGATTTTGACTAAAAAGGCAGTGAGAAGCAAACAGGACGATGCATAGAATAAATACTTTTTTCATTTCTACTCCAGACTGCGGCGAATATTTTTATTCCCGATGAGGAACATGACAAACAGGAATGTTTGTCATACCGTAATTTATTCTTTTGGGACAACCTCAAAGATTTATATTTTCTGAATAGAATTTCCTAAAGCTTATTTTACTTTTTCTATTCTGGCAGCCCATCCGCCGCCGGGCGCAAGCTGAATATTTAACTTGTCTCCCGATGAAATGTTGATCACTTCCTTTTTGTAATCCGTGCCGTCGCGGTCTGCATTGACGCCGTCTTTAAAAATCGTTGCTTGATATGTTCCTGCTCCAAGAAACGAAAAATCAAGCGTAAGATTTCGTGCATCCCAATCGGTCATGGCTCCCACATACCATGTATCTCCCTTTTTACGCGCAACCGCTGCGTATTCTCCTACTTTTCCATCTAACGGAACGGTTTCGTCAAATGTCGTCGGAACTTTGACGATAAAGTCCGTGCACTCCTGCTCTTTCATATATGCGGTCGGATTATCCGCCAGCATTTGAAGCGGAGCCTCAAACATAACATACATGGCCAATTGACTGCAGCGAGTTCCTTTGCTCATGGGATTATCGTTTATCGCTCTGAAATTCCTTTGATTTGAATTTCTCATCGCACCCGGAGTATAATCCATCGGACCGGCCATCATGCGTATATACGGAATGCTCACGATGTAACGCGGCTGATCTTCGTCTGCCCATTTATAATTTTCCAATCCTTTCACACCTTCATAGCCCACGACATTCGGATACGTCCGCTGCAAACCGGTGGGCTTAAATGCTCCATGGTAATCGACAAGCAAACGATACTCGGATGCTTTCTTTGCAATTTTATAAAGTGAGGCTACTGCTACCTGATCGTCACGGTCTATAAAATCGATTTTAAATCCTTTCACGCCCATTTTAGCATACAGGGGAAAAACCGTATCCATCTGCTGTGTAACGGCATACCATGAGGCCCAGATAATCACGCCTATGTCTTTTTGACGGCCATAATCTATGATTTCCTGAAGATTAATTTCGGGGATTATTTTGGTAAGGTCCAACATTGGCGACCAACCGCCGTCGATAATGATGAACTTAATTTTATTGGCAGCGGCAAAATCGATATAATATTTATAGGTCGGCGTGTTCATGCCGGCCTTAAAATCGACGTGAGAAATATTCCGGTCGTTCCACCAATCCCATGCAACCTGACCCGGAGCTATCCACGATACATCGGCTATTCTCGGCGGCGAGGCCAGCTTTTGCACGATGTCGTTATTGAGCAATTCCTTGTCGCTTTGACTGATAGCAATTGCACGCCATGGAAAATTCCGCGTGCCGCTGGTCTTAGCAATGTAGTCCGCTCTTTTCGTCGGAACATAGTTAATGCCGCCATATCCGCCTAACTCAGCTTCCAGCGGATACGGCGCATACACACCCATAAATCCTTTGCCTGTCTGATTGATATTGAGATACATACCCGGATAATCTTCCAGATCTGCTTCCAGAATGACGACCTTTTTATTATTGCCGACATCGACCAGCGCCGGAAGGAACGCCAATGAATCTTTTAAAAACTGGGAAATATTGATTTCTCGGTAGAGAGCTTCAAAAGAAGAATTGAATATTTTCCCTCCTCTATAATCCCACATATATGGAAGAAAGGCTTTATCGTCGTCTGTGAAATTGAAGGTGGCTTCTTCATTCTTTACGATGATCTCTCCGTCTTTCTTTGTGAAAAAACGGTACGCCACCGCGTCATTATACACCCTGAAGATGAGGCCATAACCGCCTTTGCAATTGATTGTCAACTGATTGCAATTATCGGGAATGACTGCTTTTATATAATTTATGGCATCGAACTTAGTATTTATATTTTCCTTGCTGGTGGATTTGATTATTGCATTATCACCGAGCACTTCGCCTCCTTCCAAAATCATAGAAATTGCGGAAGGTGCAATTATCTGCTGCCCATTGAGCTGTACAGACCATTCGAGTTTTGCTCCCGCTTCAACCTTTAATATCACAGCGCCGTCCGGCGACTTCACCTCGAAGTCTTTATTCTTTGCGGCAAGTATTGATGAGCCCAAAAGAAATACAACAATGAGTCCGGCCAGAATATTTTTCGATATTTTGAGAATGAGCGCTGTATTATATAATTTTTTTGAAGTTTTCATATTACCATACCCTTAATCTTTATTTATACATTGGTCCGCTTTTAATTTAAATAAAACAAAAATTCCGCACTGCTCTTACTGAATTTTAACAAGTTCAACGCCTTTGCCGTTCGGACTGAGGTTCCGGCTGTACTGCTTTTTTTCTGAATTATTCCAATGTTCATGGACACCGAGACTTGAAAGTCTCACTCCATCGGGTTTGTACACTGTTCCGGAAGGAGGATCATTGGCTAATGCGGCTTCGTGCATATAGGTATCAGTCGGCGCTCCGCTGCCTCTGGCTAATCTCTCGCCAAATTCAGATCGTAAAAAGTCGTAACCGACTCCATCAATCGCTACGGGATCCTGAGACATAAAAATACTCGACAGCCACTGGCCTTTGAATAAATTATTCCATGCCGCAAACTCTTTATTTACGACATCATTGACATCACGGATGCCGTACAAGCCGTCCATAATATAAAGAATTGTTTTGCCGCCGAGATACTTCGAGCCGATAAGGTCGACAAAAGGATGATAAATTCCCGGATTGTACCATGGATGATCCTGTGCATTGATGGAACCGTAATGATTTTTCGCGGTCAGACTGACTCCCATGGAGATATGCCCTTTGACTAAGGACATGTTAATTAAATAGTCGGCTTCAAATACTTTTTGGGGAATGGAAGTGCCGCATTTGGTTTCACCGGAATAATGAAGAGTATTTTCACGCCAGACGACCGGCAGCCGGCCGTTCTCATTGTTTCCCTTGGAATCCATCCACAATACTCCGGGAAATTCCTGATGGCACGGCTTGTAAATGCGGTCGGGAATAACCCGGATTGCTTCATAAAACATGATTTTATTCTGCGGGACCCCGGCATGATTGACCAATTGCCGTATCAGCGCAAGAACAGTTTGTTTGGAAGCGTCGATCTGATTATCAACATCAGAATATCCTTCGTATGCATTATTACAATTTATTTTTACAGCAATCATTTCTCCGGATTGATAGCCTTTTGCGCCTTTGTCGTGGTTCGAATTATAATATAAAAATATTTTCTTCCAGGCATCATCGTCATTGGAAGCGCCGCTGAGGCTGCAAATGCTTTTTGACATCATGACATCCACAACTTCCTGTTTTGTCGAATTGTCATCCCACCAGTGTCCCGTTACGCCGTCATAAGGTGTAGCCGAAGTATCGCGGCACCAGACCACCCTGCCGGGAAAAATCCCTTTTCCTACGCCGATCGGGCTGTTTGCAGAATCTTTCGGCACCCATACCTTAGGCGCGGGTTTAGACGAGTCGGCAGCACCGTCATCGGCTCTGAGCCCGTGATTGACAAACAGCACGGCGCTCAAGAGAACCGTAAGGACTGTGGATTTGCAAAATATAATTATTGAATTCTTCATCTGATTTTCCTGCTTGTTATTAAATCTTTTAATTTCTTCGGCAAATAATGAGCTGCACACTATCATGTACCATTTGATAATTCGTTAAATTGCGATACCGTTTTTGTATGACATCACCGATGGCGCCGATAATATTTTCATAAAGACGGAATGAAAGTCCGCTATTTCAGTTCTTTCTCTTTTACTTTTTCAATTTTCTGATCTTCAATACCATTGCTCTGGATGATGCTGAAGTTCGCGACATTTTTCAGAACAACGGCATTTGAGCTTTCAGTCCGCTGAACCGTGACATTGCGCATATCGATACCGTCGACGTCATCGAATAAATAACCCGGACGCGCATCCGGTTCTAAAGTATTGAATTCAACATCGCTGATTTTAATATCTTTTGCATGACGAACGAACAAACCATACGCCGGAGCTGTGCCGAACATTCCGGGTTCGGGATAATGATCTGCATTTTCAGGGACTTCCTTTTCCGCCTGCTCTTTCGTTCCTCCTCCTTTATAATATATCCGGATATTGCTCAAATGGATATCTTCAATTGGATTGCCCGGCAGGCCTGCGATCGTGCATGAATACGCCGGATCTGCATTATCGATGAGAATGCCGCTTAATTTGATCCGCCGCAGCTTCCCGATAGGAACTCCCTGCGGTCCGCGCATTCTTGCACCCAGACGCAGGAAAATCGGATCGTTCACGATGTCCCGCATCGTGATGTTGGTAATGGTTACATCCTCCAGAATTCCACCGTCGACCGTTTCCAGCGCTATTCCTCTGCAATAATCAAACACGCAATTCGAGATTGTAATATTTTTAAAACCGCCGTTCGATTCCGTGCCGAATTTAATCCGTCCGGTCGGATGATTGCCGTATTCGGGATTTTTTGAACGCTGAAACGTTCCGTCCAGCAGCGTTCCTTCGTCATAACCGCTGACCTGGCAATTTGTGACCGTAACATTTTCCGTCGCCCGTGCATATCCCAATGCGAATGTACTTTTCAAACAAATTCCGTCGTCATAAGGCGAGTTGACGGACAAATTAGAAACACGTACGTTCCGGCAGCAATCGATATCGATGCCGTCTCTATTGGTGTCTATTTTAAGATTATCAACTGTAAAATTATCAACACCCGTGGCCAGAATAGCAAACCAGCCTCCATGAATAATTGTAACATCCCGCAGAATAACATTGCGGCAGCGGTACAGACTAATTGCCTTGTTCGCATCCTGCTTGGAACCCGGGACCCAGTCCTTATAAAGATTTTTACCGTTTATCCAGCCGGCACCGATGATAGAAACATTTTGAATGTCGCAGCCCCAGATAAGACTATTTTTCCAGTGACTATGACCTAAATCCTGATATTGAGTGCTGATGCTTTCTTCCTCTGCATCGTAGCCATTTTCGGCGTTCACCGGAGCAGCGACGATCGTAGAACCCTGTTCAAGATACAAAGTGATATTGCTTTTCAAGCGGATGGACCCGCTCAAATAATTTCCTGCGGGCAGGTAAACGGTGCCGCCTCCGGCTTCTGATGCAGCATCGATAGCTGCATTGACGGCTTTGCTGTCGAGGCTTTTCCCATCGCCGATCGCTCCATAATTTTTTACATTATAAAAGGGTCCGGTTTCATTCGCAATACAAGTCGCTGAGACTATCAGCAATGCAGAGAAAAAGAGAATTAGGCGAATTAATTTTTTCATTTTTCACTTTTCCTGTGACATTTATATTTAAAAGGCCATCGTTCATTTTACGCTTCATGAACCGGCAGTATTTATTAAACCGAAGATAAAGCAGTTCATTAAGCTGCTTTATCTTGCAGTAAAATTTTTGGCTCCTGATACTGAAAAGAGTATTACTCGCTCAGTATCTCTGTAGAAGCATCCGGCAATCCCTCTGACTTTGCTGTCAGTTTGATAATCCCGCCCTTTCCCGTTGTTTGCACAATGACAATACACCGGCCAAAACGAGCCATACGTTTTGGCAATTTGTAATTTTCCAGGCTTGAGGCATCGCCATTATCAACGCCGATAATCCTGCCTTCGCCGCTTATATCAAAATTAATCAAGTTATTGGCCAAAAGCGACCTGTTGTTGTTTTTATCACGGAGTTGAACTTCAACAATAGTAATATCCTTATTGTTAGCTTTTAGCTTTGTGGCATCCGGTGTAAGTGTTATTTTTACCGGTTCGGAAACTTGCTTCAGCATAGCCGTCAGCGTTTTGTTGTCCGATCCTTTCGCTTGAGCTTTGACTTCCCCTGTTTCATACGGTACATACCACCAGAGACAAGAGTTTGCCGGATCAGATTTCTTTTTTCCTAAAGATTTTCCGTTAAGGAACAGTTCTACTTCGTTACAATTGGTAAAAGCCATCACTAAAACTGAATCCCCAACAGTATAATTCCAATGTTCGTTTTGATCGGAAGAATTTAAAAAACCTGCCAGATTTGACATAGGATCTATGGATATGTTGTCTGAATTTCTCATTTTCCGCGATGTAAGATAAAGCATGGGTTTTTCCGACCACATTGCCTGTCGCCAGTAATAGACTGGCTTTTCGGATGAGGTCAGGTCAAGCAATCCCGAAGTTGATGCATGATTGGGAAATGGACGGGCCTCGCCCATGTAATCAACACCGGTCCAGAGAAATTGTCCGCTTATGAAATCGTTGTTTTTGACGGCAAGCCAGGCAGAATAATTATGAGAGTTCTCGCTTCCAAGTATAATTCGTTGAGGATACTGTTTATGATCTTTTTCGTAAGCCCATTCCGTATAGTTATATCCTGCAATATCCAATTCAGCGGGCAAGTTCAGTTTGTTTGAAATTGCGTTAATTGCTAATGCCATTGTCACAGGTCTCGATGTATCGATGCTTTTAACAATACCTGCTAATTTATGTGCGATATCAACCATCCGGGTGAAATCAGGTTTTCCCGTACTGTAGTCAGTAGCCGTTGGATCTGTATAGGGATCTTTGTTGTAGTCGAGTTCGTTTCCAATACTCCAGAGTATAATGCTGGGATGGTTTATATCTCGAATCACCATGCCGGACAAATCTTTTTCACTCCATTGTTCAAAATTATCTCCATATCCATCTAGTCCCGGTTTACCAAGGTTCCATCCTTTAATCCATTTGCATTTGTTGTATTCCCATTCATCGAATGCTTCGGCCAATACCATAAAGCCCATTTGGTCGCAGAGATCAAGAAATTCGGGTGCGACAGGATTATGACTGGTACGGATGGCATTGCAGCCGGCGGCTTTTAGCTTTTCAAGCCTGATTTTCCAAATTTTTTCCGGAACAGCAGCTCCGACACTACCGCCATCATGATGAAGGCAGACACCTTTAAGCTTAGTACTTACTCCATTAAGAAAGAAACCCTTATCAGGATCGAATTTAATCGAGCGAACGCCAAACGGCGTTTGATATTCGTCGATGACATCAATACCCGATATAAGTTTTGTTCTTACTTTATACAAGTAAGGATTTTCTGTATTCCATAAGACAGGTTTATGTATGCTGAATGCCTGATCAACTGATGTTAAACTGTCTGATAGTTGAATATCAGTTTCAGCCTTGTCAACTTCTATTCCGTCTCTGTTAAGTAATGATGATTGTAGTTTTATTGTTTTACTGACTTTGTTATCATTGGCAACAATTGTTTTTACAGTTACTTTGGCTGCGGAGAGTGTTACATCCGGAGTTAAAACTTGGGTACCCCATTGAGCCACATGTATATTTTCTGAAGCTGTAAGCCATACATGCCGATAGATACCGGAGCCGCTATACCACCTCGTATCGGCATATTTCATGTGGTCAACCCGCACCGCAATGACATTCTTTTGGCCAACTTCGATGTAAGGAGTAATGTTATAGTAAAAACTGGTATAACCATACGGATGTTTGCCGATGTATTTGCCGTTGACCCAAACCTCGCTGTTGCAATACACTCCGTCGAACTGAATAGTAATGGTTTTACCCTGGTAACTCTGCGGTATATCAAATGTTTTCCGGTACCAACCGAATCCGCCGGGAAGATAACCGGTACAACTGGCCAGGCTGCTATCAAAATCTGCTTCAATACTCCAATCATGCGGCAAATTAATTGAACGCCAGGAGGCATCATTGAATAACGGATCTTTCGCTGCGTTTAAATCTCCCAGGTGAAACTTCCATCCAATATCAAACAACATTTTTTCCCTGCCGGCCGATTGCGAAAGTGCAATGTTGAGCATAATGATGAGAAACAGGAGACTCAAAAATAATTTTTGGGGGTTCATAATTTTTAGTCCTTCTATCTCTCGCGATCAATATTATTGAATACCTTGCAGCCGGTTATACTTTATTTGATGTCTCCAAATCTCACATTTTCAGGCGCTGCGGGTTCATCCAATATTTGAATGGTTGTCGCCGGACCAAGATCCGGATCTTTCCAGGATTTTAACACCCAGACCACTTTTTTGTCAGGCGTAATTTCAACGGCTTGAACCGGCGGATTGGATTTATCGATAGGGCCGTTCCATTCATTCGTCCAATTATTAATGAGCATATTGCCGCTGGGCAGGCGCCACGCTAATTGTAATGAGCCGAGTTTATAGTCGCCGGCATCGCTTCGGGAAAACTGCGCAACAGTTTCTCCGCGATGGTTAACTTCACGAATATCCTGACGGTCGACGATCAGAACGTTGCCGTTTTTCAACGGGGCAGCCGACCACGGGACATCAGCCGGAAAAGACCAGATCTCTTTTCCATCTGCGTTGTATTCGCAAACTTTGTTCATATCCATGTGGGCGATCAGAAGCGTCCCTGCAGGCGTAATTCTCGCATGCCGGAATTGACCGTGTGTACTCCTGGGATTTGCAACGGGCACTTGAAATTGTTTTTTAATTTCGCCGGTGGCAATTTGAATGACCTTCACCATGGCCGGATCGCCGTTTTGAACAAAGAGAACATAATCTTTCCCGATAGGCATGGCAGTATGTATTTCGGTACCGGCCGGCGCATCATAATTCCACAAAATTTTCTTTTCCGGCGAAATGAGATTTATTGCGAATTGATGAGCTATAAGCACATTGCCGTTCGAAAGTAAAACCGCATCGCTCACTTCGCCTTTGCCGGAAGGATCGTCATAAAACCAATCGACCTTTCCGTTTCTCACAATAAAGACCTGACGCTTGCCCGATTCGCCGGCATAAAGAAAATTATGTTCAGCCAATCCCTTGCCGGGTAAAATTTCATTTGGGGATTGTTCGGCGGTTTTAGTTTGAGCCGGCAGCAAAGCGGCCATGCTTAACACCGAGCAAATAAAAACAATAATGGATTTCAATTTCATAAAAATCAACCTTCCATGAATATTATGAGAACAACCTGTTTTGCGTTTGCAATGTATCGATATTGAGATATTTCATCTCATGAAGCAATTGAATATATGTTGATATCCTAATTCGGTTTTGTCGCAGCGCATCGAAAGCCTATTTCACCTGTTATACTTTCCGGAGTCCATTTATAATGGTAGCCGATGCGCATATGACCGGAAATATCCGTCCTATACGAGCCGCCTTTTGCTATTTTTTTTCCTTCGAGTCCCGATGCCTGTCCAACCGGGTCGATTTCAGGAGCCGCTGCATAAGGCGCATCCCAATCATTCACCCATTCAAAGACATTCCCGACAATGTCGTAGAGTCCCCATGGATTGGGTTTTTTGCTTGCTACAGTTGTGGTAAAAATTCCGCCCTTTTCGTACGTAAAGCCGGAAATATTGATAGACCATGCATATTCGTTTCCCCGTTCATTTACATTCTGCTCGTCCGGCGCAAAGAAATGTCTTCCGGTCGTATTCGCCCTTTCTGCATATTCATATTCGGCATTTGTGGGCAGCCGGTATCCGTTTTTCTTTATATCGAATGCCAGTCCCTCTATCTGAACAGCAGTTTGGTCTTTGCAAATAATAGAAGTATAAGAATAGACAGTGTCCAAATTGTCTCGTTTGCTGCGTGCATTGCAATAGAGAACGGCATCATACCAGGATACCTGTTCGACAGGCAGCCGTAAATCCCCTGTGTTTTTTCCGGATGGATTATTACCCATAAGTTTAAGATAATCGCTCTGAGTTACTAAAGTTGAATCCATATAAAAATCATACGTAAACGAAACCGGGTGTTTCCCGATATAGAACGCCCATCCCCCTCTCGGTTCACCTTTATAAAGGTCGCTTGTGTCCATGCCGATCATAAAACTTTGATCCTTTGCATGAATAAGAACCATTCCTGCCGGTTTGCCGCCGATCGGTGAAATTGAGAAAGCCACACTGAAAAAAATAGAACTCAGAAGCAAAATTAAAAGTTCGTTCTTCATATATCTTTATCTGTAATTATTCAGCAAATTATGAAAACTGATTTATAATTAGTTTTAGATATCCCATTACAGATCTTCGTCGCGGATAACGTCCAATATCATTCTGTAGCCGCGACCGGTTTACCCGACCTGCATCATCTTCTGGCGGGTGGTCGCGGGATGCTCCGACACCACCCGCCTGAATGACTGCCAACCCGCTGCGCATTTTGGCGGGCGTCATCCGTCGGGTAGGCCCGCCTGAATGACTGTATCAGTCGGGCAGGCCGGTGTCGGCTACAGAATTCGTTGCGGTAACTTAATTTTCAAATATAAAACTCACGCTGAATAATCACCTTTATCTTTAATAATTGTCATGGCTTCTACATATAAAAACTAATTCCGAACTGTGCATTAAAACCATACGTTTGTTGACTTGTCGGTAAATTTATATTTATCGGTGCATGGTAATAATAATCATCGACATGGGAACCTATATTTGTAAGATTGGCAAATAGAGATAAATTTCCTACAATTTTCTGCTTTAACATAATATCGACCAACAGTACGTTATCATAATAATCGTCAGCTATAGAAAATTTTGCGTCTAAGCTCGTAAGTGTCGTTTGCTGATATCTGAATGATACTCTTGAACTAAATCCTAGATAATCCCAACCGACGATTATATTATATGTTGCCTTTGGCATATCTGCTAACGAACCCGATCTTGTTCTATATGCTTGATAATAAGTATAGGTTGCCTGACCATGATGTACGACTGAATCCTCAATGACTGAATTAGCATCAAAATACGGATAGAGTTCTCGAGAACTCATAATTGCGGCATTCACATCAAGCACGAGGCCGCTGAGCATACCCGGCAAGTACCAGAAGTTTGTCTGCCATGAAAATTCTATTCCTCTAACAAAAGCCGGTTCCGGATTATTTATCGGAACACTCGTAGAACTGTTTACAGAATTAAGGGCGGATAGGTCATAAAAATCAGGTCCAGGTAATCTATCTAAAAAATCGGCTGGTGCTTGCACTATATCTGCTCTTCTCGCCGGTTCATAGTACGGCATCGCGTAAACAAGGTCTTTTATTTCCTTATAAAACCCATTTACAGTGAACAATCCGATATTATTGCTGGATACGTTTACTCCCAGGTCAAAATTTTGTGCAATTGCCGGTTTTAAGTACGGATTGCCTGATGCATTGATGTTTCCAAGCGCCGGGTAATCTACTAACGGAGAGAGTGCGGAAAAATCCGGTCTCGCTGCACTGCTGTAGTATGCACCTACAAGTTGTACGTTCTCTGTAGCTTTATATTTAATGTTCACAGAAGGGAAATAATTTATATGAGTTTCTGAAAATACTCTCCATAACGGAACTCTTCCCTGGAGACCATTTGGATTAGAATTATTGGTATAAACAGCATAAGCGCCGTATTCACCTTTGAGCTCTTCATATCGAATACCGGGAACTACGGTTAAATCCGTTCCAGCATTCAACTCCGCCATGATATAGCCTGCAGCTAATTCTTCAGTTTCACTATAATCGGAATTGAAGGAGTCAGGTCCATCTGTATAATAAGAGTCACTGCTGGTGGCATACCATACATCTCCAAGCTTCTTCAGTATCCCCATATTAAAGCCCCAGGGATCCATCGTATATCTGCCATTTAAAAATGTAGGCGGAGTGTAATTGGAAGCTAAAAAATTTGGAACCGCAACTCCATAGATATTGTAGCCGCTCGCATTCGAATTAACATTTTGCTGCAGCCATGTCATTATGGATAGAGCATGCGAGTTTGCAGCAGATTCTATTCCATATTCGACACTTGTGTCCTTGCTCACGCGATCAAATTTATGGTATTTTCCGCCTAAAGATATTTTTCCTGATAAATAATCGGATACTCTAAATGGGATATGATAATCAACCTTTGTATCGTAAGAGTTATCATTAAGGAAATTATCGGTTTTATCCAGACCCCGTAAATAAATGTCGTTTATATTATCATTACCTGCAAGATTTATTAAATTTGCAGGTTGCGCATATACAAGAAGAGTAGGGCTTGATAAATTGATTGTGTTTACTTGTTGAAATGGAAAATCTTGACCCGGATTGCTGTAATTACCTTTCGTGTAGGAGAAGGAAGCATCCAATTCCGTGCCCAGGAACTTGAACTTACTCTGCAGCGAATGTGTCCTTTCTTCTGTTTTAAGATCGGAAATCTTGGGGAGAAATGAAAACAAACCGCTTGGGATTGATTGAAAATTGAAACTTTTGCTGTATTGTTCATCATGATCTTTTTTCTGGTTGTATAAATTAAAGAAAACAATATCTACAAAATCCGATTGATAATCTAAAATAACGCTTCCGCCGTATCGTTTCCGATCCAGATTATCAATCGTGAATTGGGCGCTTGTTGTATTAATGATCAGTGAAGGAATTATACCGTCGACGACCAACGGATTCAATGAACTTTGAGGTGTGGGAATTGAGTAACCGGCATTAAATTGCTGCGATGGAAGCGCTTTATCTTCTGCGCTTAATTGCAGCCGTAAACCGATTGCATCATTTAGAAACCTGTCACTCACACTCCCCGTTACTTTATAATTCTTCCAGTACTTTGTCAAATCATTATAACCGCCGTTTGCTTGAATATCGTACTTAAACTCCTGGGGAGCCTCATTTAAAGTGAAATTTACAGTTCCTCCGATAGCATCTGCATCCATATCTGCCCGTAATGATTTCGACAGCTCTACTCCTTTCACCAGGTCGTCGCTTAGCATGCTCAAATCGATGCTTCTGTCGGATGTAGTATTGCCTCCACCGCTGTAATATCCCCCTGCTTGCCCTCCACTCATCGAGACCATCGGTACGCCTTCAATAGTAATTTTATTGAACTGAGGAGACATTCCTCGTACTATAATTTTATCAGCTTCACCGTTTTGCCGGTCTAACGAAACACCGGGAAGTCTTCCAATTGATTCTGCAATATTTGCATCGGGCAGTTCTTTCATCTTTTCAGACGATACCACATTGACGATATTATCGGATGAAAGCTGTTGGTTAATTGCTTCTTGCTGTCCTTTTGCCTGGGCTGTGACAATTACTGCTTGCCCTTCGACTGCCTGGGGTTGAAGCCGAAAATCTTTTTCCACGACGCTGCCATCCGGAACAACTACCTGCTCCGTGATGGTGAGATAGCCTATGTATGAAATTTTTAATGTTTTTTCACCGACCGGCACGTCATGGATAATAAATTCGCCATTAAGATTGGAAGGAGCACCAAGGCTCGTGCCCACAACTGCAACAGTTGCTCCTATAAGAGGATCACCTGTTAATTTATCTAAGATCTTTCCCTTGATAATACCGGATCCTGCAGCATATACATATTGAGAGGTTAACGAAAATGCTGCTGCAATGACAGCGCAGACAAATGATGTCCGAAAACGAAATGTACCAATAGACATTTTTTTCTCCTTTCAATGATTTTTATTATTTCTATGTCTTAGATCAATAATCGTTCTTCATACTCTCGTAATACGTTTTTAATATATACCATGCCTTCTTTTTATCGCCGCGGTCGGAAAGCAATCCTTTCCGGTTCCATCCGTTTTGAAATACGGGATGCAATCTCCCGAGTGAACGGTAATCGACCAAGAGCCATGGACACATACCGCTTAAGTTCGGAGCTGCGTGTAACATTTCTATTTGGTCTTTATAGATCTGTTCCTGATATTCTTCACTCCAGGAAGCGGCCTCATCTATGGGTCCGGAATTACTGCCGTAGAGAGCTTCACCGCCAAATTCCGAAACTACGATGGGCTTATCGCTGCAAATTAATTTCCATTGTACATCTTCAGGGCGCCCCTGCCAGGGGGAATACCAGCCCAGGTATTCGTTGATCGACATAATATCGAAATATGGATAAAGCGGATCCCAAACATTAAAGGTATTGTTTTCATATCCCTGGGAACAAATTGGAGAAGTGATAAGCCGGGTCGAATCCAGAAGCCTACATTGGCGAGAAAGATCAACGAGAGCCATGGTACGGTTGGGCGTTGAATCGTAGGTTTCATTCGATAAGCTCCAGATGATTACTCCACAGCGGTTCCTGTCCCGGCGAATCATTTCTTTCATCATAAGAGCAATTTTATCGGTCACTCCCGGAGCGGAGAATTCAATATGCTGATACACGGGTATTTCATCCCAAACCATGATCCCCATTTTTTCCGCTAATCTTACCATATACTCGCTGTGAGGATAGTGAACTAAACGTACGAAGTTGCATCCCAATTCTTTTGCCCACGTTAATAATACTAAAGCATCGGATTCTGAAAAAGCTCTCGCTGCCCTGAGTGGATTTTCTTCATGGATGTTAATCCCTTTTAAAAACAGGGGCTTGCCGTTTAAGAGTATTTTTGTCCCCTGGGTTTCAACACTTCTAAAACCAAGGTTCTCAACAATGGTGTCGGTTTCACTTTGTAGAATGACCTTATAGAGTTTTGGGTTATCGGGTGACCAGAGTTTAAACTTTGAACTAAAAATAATCTCTGCTACTCCATCGCTCTTTGATTTGGTTTTATGGTCAATACCTAACTCAGGCACCTTAACGCTGATGTTTTGCGATAGGTGAGCGCCGTTTATTTTAACCCATCCCGCGACTTCATTCAGCGAATGTTTTTTCAACTGGATAAAGTAATCTTCAATAAATGAATTGTCTGTTTCAATTAAATTGACATCCCGTGTAATGCCTCCGTAGTTAACCCAATCATAACCCAATCCTGGAATTCCATCTTTCAGCCGCTGGTTATTGACCATGACAACAAGAGCGTTTTCTCCTTCTTTGACCGCATCGGTAATTTCAAACTGGAAAGGAGTAAACCCGCCTTCATGGCTGCCTATATGATGGGTGTTCAAATAAACATCCGCAATATAGTTCACCGCCCCAAAATGAAGAAACAATCTTCTATCTTTATGAATCCGGCAGTGAAACGTTTTTTTGTACCACACGGTCCCCTCATAGTACGTGAGTTCGGGTTTCTGAGTATTAAAATCTCCCGGTACATTGAGCAGAGGTCCGCCTTCAAAGGAGTACCGATAAATTCGGTTTTTTTCTCCGGTTTCTTTTCCATCCATACCTGCCGCCACGTGCCAACTCCCATGGGATCAATAATAACCTGCCATTTCCCGTTAAGGCTGGTGCATTGCCGTCCCGGCAAATTAGTCATTGCACTTTGGGCATATACAGCATTTAAATTACCGCCGCTGCTAAAAATAAAACCGATACAAAATATCAGATATACATTTACTTTTTTAGTTATCATAAAAAATCGGATGTCCTTCTTATGCATGGGTACCGCTCGCTGCACAGAGGTTCATCTTTTATAATCATCAAAAGATTTAAAGCGGTACATATATAAGTTCTATTCCAGTCCCTTTCGCGGGATTTATATTCCGGGAATATCTTCTGGTTGTATCGCTGTCCCAATGCTCATACACACCCAGGCTGCTCACCGGTTTGCCGTTTTGTACGTATTTGGTTCCAGACGGAGGGTTACCGGCAAGCGCCATTTCTAATAAATAATCATCTGCATTCTTTCGAATGAGTATTCTGAAATGACCGGTGCTGTCGACGTTGTTTTTTATTTGTGAATGATAAATGTCCAATCCCACACAGTCGAGCGCTACACCATCCATGGAGGCCAGGATACTGGCAGGCCAGCTTGCATTTTCATACGGCTCCACGGTATTATTAAAAGGCGGATTCGGAAAATGAACGGGGTACGTCCTCCATTTTCTTCCGCTGTAGAGTCCATCAAGAACGAAGAGAATAGTCTTAGCGCCAAGATTGGGACAGGCTGCAAGATCCACCATCGGCGAATATGCATTTTTAACAGCTTCCTGATTGGTATTGATGGCTCCATGCAATTCCCATGTACCTTCAATAGATCCAAAATGATTTTTCCCGCACATTGATATTCCTGTTTGGCCTTCGTCGCCGTCTTCCATCGTATTATAGGGATACGAATGTGCTTTGAGCAGAGCCATATTGACGATGTATGTAGCATCGTATATTTGTTTGGCTATGAACCGGGCTTTGTCATATTTACCGTTTGAATAACTGACGCCTTCTACCCATTGAGCGGCTTCCAAACCGTGATAATCGCCATAGGCGGGATTTTTAGCTTGAGCTTCCTGAGGGACGTCGACCTGAACAAAACGCACGTCTTTAAATTCATTCCACACTTTAAGAAGAAGATAGGAGGGAATAAAACGCCTGACATCATAAATGATGATATCTTTAGGCAGCACGTGTGCCTTATAAACTAATTGCCGGATCATCGCTAATACTAATTGCGGAGAAGCGTCGCTGTAATTTATCGTTTTATTAGGAACATCACAGTTGTTAAGATTGATCTTCAAGGCAATTGCTTCGCCTTCCTTATAACTTCTCTCATCGAGCCCGCGTTTGTTTAAATTGTAATATTTAAAAATGGCTTCCCATGCGCTGTCGCCGCTGCTTTTTCCGGTCAACCTGGTCAAATTGACTGCCAGCATTGAATCGACTCTTTGCTGATCTGTATTTTCATCGAGCCAGTATTGATCGGCATTCGATTTCCAATTCCCTTTCCATGTAGTCGCTTTCGGATCATGTGCCCAAACGACTCTGCCCGGAAAAATTCCTTTTGCAATTCCTTTTGGATCGTTGGATTTTGCGGGAACAAAATCGTAGCCGGTAGCTGCATTTTTGGAATCAGCATTGATGACGGTAATTAACGACATTATCGTCCAAACTATAAAACCTGCAGCCATCAGTATAGACAGCACCGAATCCGGCCACAACTTCCATGGAAAATTTTTCCGAATTCTTTTTATAAAAGGTTTAAGAGCGAACAAACTGAGCATCCAAAGAATAAATCCGGACGCCACGGGAAATGCCGCCCGCTGGCATGGATAGGCTGCTCTCGAAGGTTTGGGGATTACCCTGATTAGAAACCAAGCGGTTGCAATCAAACCAATGAAAATAGATAATCGCTTCTGCCGCGAACCGCGGTTTATCATAATTATCTTTTTAAAAGACGTTCGAATTTTCATCACTCTACTTTTTATATGTTCCATGTTTTTCTGTCTGTTTTTTCGTCTCTAAAATTAATTGACGTTCCTTCAAACAACGATTGAAATCTGTTTACCTTTGCAATTCACCATTCTCCGGATTTCCGGGTTCATCGAGAAGCTGGATATAGGTGTCCGGCCCCAGGTCAGGATTGTTCCACGACGACAACCCCCAAATAACTTTTTTATCGGGGGTTACCTCGAACACCTGAACCGTGCCTGCCCATTCTTCTGTTTTGTTATTGCCTGCACACCAATTGCTTATGACGGTATTTCCGTTGGCAAGTCTGTTGGCTGTTTGACTATTATAGAGTTTAAATGGTACGTCGGCCTGCGTAAGCTCCCAAACTGTTTCTCCGGCCGGATTAACCTCGCGTGTATAGCCATTTCCATCTCCCGAAATAAGCGTATTGCCGTTGTGAAGTCTAATTGCCGCCCATGGCCACTTGGAAGAAACAGACCAAATTTCTTTTCCATCCAAAGTGAATTCTACTACTTTGTTTTCTGCCATCAGCGGAACGATAATCGTACCTTTAGGAGTGATTCGTACATGCCGAAACTGCACGTGCGTACTGGTTGTTGTCGTCGGGATTATAATTTCTCTCAGGATTTTATTTTGGCCGTATTGATGATCATCACTTTAGCCGGATTACCATTGAGTACCATTAAAACGCTGTCTTTACCGATAGGCTGGCATGAATGCGTTTCCGTTCCTTCCGGACATTTGAATTCCCAAATTAAATTTTTATCGGGACTGATAATTCCTGCGCCGGACATGCATGCAAAGACAATATTGCCGTTGGAAAGCATCGTCGCATCGTCAAACTCCTGAATGGCTCCGGATAATGTGCGCATGGGTATCGAATATTTCCAGACAACTTTACCGTCACGAACCAGGAACATGGACTGGGCTTCCGGATGCCGCATATCCCATTCTCCGGCATATAAGAATGAGTGCTGGTTCAATCCCTTACCCGGCAATGGTTCCATAGAATTTTTCGTTTGAGCATAACCACATACGCTATAAGACATCAAAAAAAACAAAACCAAAACGATTTGTTTCATAATAAAAGTCCCATCAAGATATTAGTTTATACACACCGTTATTATTTATACAATCCTTCCATACTCAGCGTGCCAAGAATAAAGGATGTTACTCCTGCAAATGTATTTATTTCTTTTGGCTGGTTTATATATATATTGTAATCATCCATAATGCCGATACTGCTGCAGTCATAAATATCGATCAACCCTTTTGAGTTTAATTTTGCCTTTTTAATAATACCTTCATAGGCTTTTTTTACAACGGGATCGAATTCTTCTTTAATGATATATCCTTTTTCTATCGATTTTTTTATGAGATAAAGAAACATACCTGTTCCGGAAGTTTCGTTCCAATTGCCGGGTTGACCGCATTTGTCGACAACCTGACACCACATGCCGGTAACGGGGTCCTGAACATTCTTGAGTCCCTTGCAAAGATTTTGCAGTGCAGACATGAGAGTCGGATAATCCGGATTTGACCGAGGTAAATAATCGAACACATCGGCTATGAGAGCCGCATACCAGCCGAGGCCTTCGCTCCACACTTCGGGTGCTAATCCGGTTTCCTTATTTGCCCAGCCGGCCTGTTTCGATTCGTCCCAACCATGCAGCAAGAGTCCGTTCGGCTTAAGGCAATGTTTCAAAGCTAATGTCATTTGTTTTGCGACTTCTCCGAATGCGTATGCGCTGTCGCCGATAACGCTCCCATAACGAGCGAGAAACATTTGTCCCATAAATACACCATCGACCCACATTTGATGTTTCGCCCAATCGCCGTGCCAGAAACTGCTGTCGCTGTTGCGCGGGTAGTGTTTGAAGCCGTTCCGTATCGTTTCCGCTGCTTTCTTGTATTTTTCATTTTTAGTATGTTCGTACATAAATGTTATGGCATATCCCGGAAGGAAGTTATCAAGGGCATTGCTGCTGAACCGGGGTACATTTCCTTTTTCATCGACATGCATGTCTGCATATTTTTTTATGTAATTCAAATATGCAGAATCGCCTGTCGAATGCCACATTTTCTCCATAGCAAACATGGCATATCCAGCCTGCCAGCTGAAACTGTTTGTCTGTCCGACCCAATGGATGCTGTCGGGATCGGGATATTTTTCAATGAAGCTCTTCGCGGTTTTCACCGACCATTTGAGATCTCCGCTTTGAGATTTAACAATGGCCGACAGGCAAACGATGAGCAAGAGAATAGCAGGTACATGAATCCAGCGAATCATATTCTTTCTTTTCTATTATTATTCTAATCGCCAATGCATTTTCGATTTTAGATTTACGGAGTTATTTATTCCTCGATCTTATGAAAGATACTATCAATGTTAAATATCGCTCTCTGCAGCGGTTTTATAATGCAATGATGACATGGAATCATCAATGCAAACGTTTGCGGCGTTACAAAAAATTATTTGGTTGAACCACGAACAATTAATTCCGCCTCCAAAGTAAACGTGGAAATTCCAACACTTTTAATTCCATTTTGGATGATTCGGACGAGGATTTCCGCGGCCTTTTTTCCCATATCATAAAATGGTTGATTTACGGTTGTCAAAGGAGGATCCACTAAACTTGTAATTCGATTATTGGAAAAACCTACAAGACCGATATCGTGTGGAATATTCAGGCCTTCTTCTTTGATTCTCTGGAAAGCGCCAATTGCAACCGGATCATTGACAGCCAGTATTGCATCCGGTAAATTGCTCTCTTTTATAAGCGCATCCATCGATTTATATCCGTCTTCCTCGGACATTCCCCCGAACCGAATAAGTTGATTATCCAAAAAAATGCCCGACTTTTTAATAGCTTTACGATATCCTTCTAATCTTCTTCGACAGATTCCCAATTCTTTCGGACCGGCAAAGTGGGCTATTTTTTTATATCCCCTTTCTATCAAATAACTGGCTGCATGAAAAGCGCTCTTTGCGTCGTCTATGACAACTTTATTTGCCTTTATATCGTCGCATACACGATCAAAGAAAACAAGAGGCATGCGATAATCAATTAAATTCCTGAAATGATCGCTCTTCTTTGTGCCTTGAGAAATCGAAACAATAATGCCTGCAACTCTTTGTTTCAACAACATATTCGAATTCACTATTTCTCTTTTATAATTTTCGTTTGATTGGCATACTAAGGTTGTATATCCCGTCTGATATGCAATTTCTTCGATTCCGCTTATTGCTTTAGCAAATGAATCGTGAGCAATTTCAGGAATAATTACACCGATGTTCGTCGTTCGGTTACTTTTGAGACTTTGCGAAATCGGGTTCGGCGAATATCTTGAGTCTTTGGCAAGCTTTTTTACCCGTCTTTTAGTTTCATCACTAATATCAGGGTGATCTTTTAGAGCACGGGAGACAGTTGAAGCAGATATGCCTAACCTTTTAGCTATATCGGTTATTGTAATCAATCTCATTGGAAATACCCTTACCGCAAACGTTTGCAATATAGTTCACAATGTTTTTATTGTCAACATAAATTGAGCAGGTAATCAACTAAACCTAAAGGGAACGGTTCTCTTTGATGAGATATATGGCCAGATCGATGAATTGAGTGACATTTCTAATGTCTGCAAAAACCAGAGTGTCGGAGGGATTTAGATAAAAACAGATCTGATGCAAAAAACAAATTTATATAGACTGCGATATTATCTTGAATTACACTCTCAAAGAATCTATGTCAGGTGGGGAATATCATGGCCCTTGACCATTGATAATTGTCGTACTGCCGGAAGCCTAAAAATGTTCTTATGATTTAAGAACCAGAAGAGACATTTAAGGAATCCCGCCGCTCATTGGCGGAGCGAGATATCATAGAATTCGCCGGATTTGCAGACGAAAACTCGTGATTTATAAATTGAAGTCGCGAAACTAACTTTTTTAGTATGCGCCCGAGCCAAGGAGCACAACGGGAATGGTTGCAAATAGTATTTCTAAATCAAATAACAAAGAACGATTTTCCGCATAATAAATATCTAACCACATCATTTCTTTGAATCCGATTCCGCTTCTGCCCGATACTTGCCACAAACCAGTTATACCTGGTTTGGTGCGTTCACGTACTTTCATGAGTTCCCAAAACTCCGGCGATTCTTCCACTTTTTCAAAATCTCTTACAGGCAATGGTCTTGGTCCAACAATGCTCATATCGCCTTTCAGTACGTTAATAATTTGAGGCAATTCATCGATGCTAAATTTTCTTATAAACTTCCCAACCTTAGTTATCCTGGGATCGTCCCTCATTTTAAATAAGGCGCCATCGCTTTCGTTATGACAAAACAGCGTTTCTTTTAATTCATCGGCATTCAATACCATGCTGCGAAACTTATAAAAATTAAAGGTTTTACCATTTTTGAACGAAGCGCGCTTTTGTTTAAAGAAGAATGGCCATCCGCTTTCGATAAGAATCGCTATCGCTGTTAGAATCAAGATAGGGCTTGTCAAAAGAAGCATTGTACTTGCGACAACAAGATCGAACACACGCTTCACCAAGTTCCGCATAAACTCAATGCGAAAACCCTCTGTCGTGTGTAGCGTAATCCCGGCAATATCGAGTACTTTTGCCAATTTCAAAAGTTGATCAGATTTCTTAGAAAGAATCTTAACCTTTACATTATGCCGCTCGCACACACAAAGAATAGAAGCATATCCGTTTGCTACAACAGATGAAGAGGGAATAAAAATACGGTCTATGTTTTGCCGGAGAACAACCGATTCGATTTCTGGAAGTGAATATCGAGGTACCATTTTTCCATGAATCTTTATTGGTAATTGTGAAATGTCATGTTTCGAAATAACACCTTTGAGATCATAACCTAATTCCGGAAAACTCTGAAAACGATGAATAATATTCATTGTCCCTCCATCATATCCGACAAGGAGAGAATTGTGCCTGCCATATCCCCATTGCTGCATATACATATTAAATCGGTGGAGAAGAAGACGAACAGCTACCAAAGCAAGTGGAACACATACTAAAAAAAGCAGCGTAAATTTTCGCGGAAACGAACTGTAACTAAAAATTGTCAAAGATGACAAAATAATAAACGTGGAAAATATGTAGGCTTTCCCCATAAATTGATATTGTTGCTGAATATTACTGTGAAAGGCTGCACGATAGACACCCATTATCGCGGCTACTGCGACTATGATAATACAAAAAACAAATCCTAACCGACATAAATAGACAAAACAGACAGGTTCGAGATTAGGCAAGAACTTTCGCATATTAATAGCTATTGTAACACACAAGCCTATAGCTATGATATCCGCGACGATAGCGAGTGTAATAAAAATACTTCGCCAATTACGATAAATTTTATCTTCAATTTCTGTGTGCTCTCCATTCATCACACTTCTCCCTTGCTTATGTAGTGTTTCCTCTTTATATACAAATGTAGTAGGTTTTTTCCGTTTTTGCAATGTTGGCGGTCACATTGTGCGCAAGAATCGCGTAAAATTAGGATTTTTAATTTCAAATACATCAAATGAGCTTTCCCCTAATACATTCATTATTATTTAGTCTCCTATATTGCCTTTCTTCATCGTATATAATACAATCCTATAAAAATCCTCAAGGTAAAACAGGGTCTTCTCCCAACTGAGTGGGTGAATTTTAGCAAAAAGATGAATAGCGATCAATAATATCAAGGTATTTACGTATTTTAGGAGTAAAAAAAGTTGATATATCTTTATGAGTAAAGACAAACGATTGAGCGATGCATATGGATTTTCAGGATTCGTTCCTTTACAGATTGTAAAAGGAATCTTTGGTGATCCTAAAGCAAGAGTGATCATACTGAAGCGTAGGACAAAAAAACAATTTGTCCCGCATGTGGCAAGGCGAACAGGAGTTTTTATGATCGCAAAAAGCGCCGTGTGCGCGATCTCTCCTGTGGCGATACACGGGTATTTCTGGAACTGGAAATACGCCGCGTCCAATGCCGGGGTTGCCGCAAGGTGAAGCAGGAGCAATTCGCCTTTTTGGCGAACAATCCGTTTTATACCAAGCGTTTTGCGATGTATATCGGAGAACGGTGCCGGAGTTCGAGTATCAGCGATGTTGCCAAAGAATTTCGTCTTGATTGGAAGACAGTGAAGGAACTGGACAAACAGTATATGCAGGAGCAACTTCGTCGTGCCACTAAAGCACGACCCAAGGTGATTGGCATTGACGAAATATCTGTACAAAAAGGACATACATACAGGATTGTCGTTAGTGATTTGGAGAGACGGCGTGCCATCTGGTTTGGTGGAAAGGATCGTTCTCAAGAGAGTATGAATATGTTTTATCAATGGCTTGGACCCTTGAAAACAAGGCGTATTCGGCTTGCAGTAATGGATATGTGGAAGCCATTCGAAAAGGCATCAGGTATCCACATCCCACAGGCGGCCATTCTTTATGACAAGTTCCATATCATTGGGCATTTAGGTGAGGCCATAGACAAAATCCGTAAGCAAGAATATGCACGTCTCTCCGGTCATAAGCGGCAATTCATCAAGGGACAAAAATATCATCTTCTGTCTCATCGAGAGAATCTCACTCTTTCCGGAAAGAAGTCATTAAAAACTCTTCTTGAGGCAAATAAGCGTTTGAACATTGCTTATGTTCTCAAAGAATCATTCGGACAGCTTTGGGATTATAGCTCCGAAGCTTGGGCTCACAAGTTCTTTGACAACTGGAAAGCATCTCTTCGATGGCAGCGCTTGAAGCCGTATGAAGAGTTTGCTCATCTTATCGAACGACACTGGGATGGCATTGCTGCCTTCTGTAAACCAGAGAATAAAGTCCCTCTTGGTTTTGTCGAAGGATTGAACAATAAGATTCGTATCATTCAACGTCGTGCATATGGTCTACGGGATGAAGAATATCTTCGACTCAAGATCTTAACTTGTATGTTGGACTAATAATGTCTGCCTTATTGAGCCAATATTCACCCACTCGCAAAGGAGAAGAGCCGTAAAACAATATGCAGTATGCGGCATGAAAAAAAATGGAATGAAGCATGAGGAACCTTTTCTTGCTTTCAAAACGAAGTACAACGGAAACTCCTTCCTCTTCCGAACAGCCTTTTAAAGTTTCCTTCTGGAAAGCCGATATTGTGCATCCCGATCACAACATTCAAGTTCAGGTTTATTTCAATGAACGATTAATCAAGCAATGGTCAGGCGGGGAATATGCTGGCCCTATTCAGCCTTTTAGTGAGGAATTATCGTGGTCCTTGCCACCCATTTTACATTCAGTGTTATTTAAGAAACTATTTTGCTTTTGAACACTTCCTTTTTCATCCAAAGAAAGTGCCCCCGGTTTTTCGAGGACACTTTCAATTTTAATGAAAACTGATAATTATTTTGACTTTTTAACTTGTTCATTAATCCATACATATGTTTTCGCAATGCCATCTTTTAATGGCTGTGAAGGCGCCCAGGCCAGTTTTTCTTTAATGAGTTTATTATCAGAATTCCGCCCGCGAACACCCAATGGTCCTTTGATATGTCTTATAGTCAATTTCTTATCAGCAACCTCCATGGCTATTTCAGCCAAACGATTTATGGTTACCATTTCGTCAGAACCAATATTTACGGGGCCTCTAAAAGTGTTTGAATCCATTAGTTTTCGCATGCCCTCCAAACATTCGTCAATATATAGGAATGATCGTGTTTGTTTTCCATCTCCCCATATTTCAATTGTGCCGCCGTCTTTCGCCTCTGCAACTTTTCTGCACATCGCAGCAGGAGCTTTTTCTTTTCCTCCCATCCATGTTCCATAAGGTCCAAATATATTATGAAAGCGTGCTACACGGACATCTAATTTATAATTACGATGAAATGCAAAATATAGCCTCTCGCTAAATAATTTTTCCCACCCATATTCACTATCCGGTGCGGCAGGATATGCTGAATCTTCCGATAGTTTCGGATTATCGGGGTCCAATTGATTGTATTCCGGATACATGCAAGCGGATGAAGAATAGAATAATTTCTTCACACCGGATTTTACCGCTTGAGATACTACGTTCAAATTAATCGTCGCGGAATTATGCATAACATCTGCATCATGGTTTCCCGTAAAGATATATCCGGCTCCTCCCATGTCTGCCGCCAATTGATATACTTCATCGAACGGTTGATCTAATACTTTTTGAACAACACCCTGACTTCGTAAATCTCCAATCACGAAATCATCAATTGGTAATCCTTGATGCTCATTATGCTTTAGATCTACACCCCTTACCCAAAATCCTTCACGCTTTAATTTGTTGGCGAGATGACCGCCGATAAATCCGCCAGCGCCTAAAACTAATGCCGCTTTATTCTTTACCATGATTCCTTTTCCTTTCTATTGGTAAGAGACGATAGTCATAAGATTTCATTATCAATCCTCCAGCAATTGACGAAGTTTGTTTTCGACAGATTTTTCTGTAAAATGTTGATTCATAATTTGTCGAGCTTTCATTATCATTGATTTTATATCCACATCATCTTTCAGAATGGCTACAACATTATTAATTTGCTCCTCTAATGTATCCGCAATGATCATACATTCTTTCGCTTCGGGTATTCCTTCAGCACCTCTTGATGTTGTGATAACAGGAGTTCCAAGATAGAGTGCTTCGAGAATTTTTGTTTTTATACCGCTACCGAATCTCATCGGGCTTAAACAAATTCTTGATCCTTGAATAAAAGGAACAATATTGAAAACATTCTCATATAGAGAGATATTATCATTTTTTTGGGCTTCCTGGAAAATAATTGGTGATATTTTACGTCCAATCATTGAAAAATTCACATCTGGAATTACTTTTTTGATTGCAGGAAAGAGTTCTTGAATAAGATAAATCGCCGTATCAATGTTATGTGCGATTGAAAGATTACCAAAAAACAATAAATCTATGTATTTATTTTTATTGGTAATTGTCTCGATGACTGGAAAGTTAATATAGTTTGGGATTATGCTAATATTATTGTAACCAGTTTCTTTTTTTAACTCTTCTGCCTCTTTTTGCGACACAAGCACTACTCGATCATATTTATATACTATTTTATTTTCAAACTTTTTTAAAGAATAGGCTTCATATCTTAGTGCTAATTTTATTAGAGTGTGCTCAAAATATCTCAATATTACTGGTAATTGAACAGGTGAATTTCCCAAAGAATTGATTAACCCTGGAGTTGATATTTGCCTTAGGTATCGAGATGACAAGACATCATCCATATCCAATATTTTCCTTGGAATTGAACTATCTTTAATGAGCAAAGCGGTACGAATCATGTCAGAAATAATGACATCGTACTTATTCTTATCTAATCTTGATTGAAGTTCACGAATTAATCCTTTTCCAGAATATAAAGCAACTTGAAGAGGTCTCCTTTTTAGTATACCTACTATAATTGAAACAACATTTATTCTAAAGGGAATATTTATAACTGTGCAAAATTGGTTTAACTCGACACTTTGCGATAAAAAACTAAACACAGTCACTTGACAACCAATTTTTCTAAATAGCATTATTCTTTTAAGTATAGTATCTGCGCGCCCATCTTCTGGGGGAATCAATTGTTTAGTTGTCAAGATTGCAATTCTATTGAACATTTAAACGGCCGGATCTAATTGTCTTTTGATTGCTCTATAAATTGTATGAGGCGAAATATGTTCAATACATTGATATTCTTCATTCTTACAAGTTGCCATGAAATAGCATTTACATTTTCTTTCAGGCTCGATAATTTCACCTCTGTCAAATAGATCGAATTCGTTTTTATTGAATATGTTATTAAAAAGTATTAGTTTCTTTTTTAATCCAATTGCAATATGCATGGCCATTGAAACAACAGTAACAATTACATCGCATTCATTCATTATACCTATAAAATCTTTTATTGGCCGTGGTTTGAATATTAATGCTCCCGTTTTTTCCCCGAGTTCTTTATTCTTATTATATTCATCTTCACCTCCTAATAATAACACTTCATAGTTGTCATTCTTTAATAATTCTATGAGTTTAAGCCAATAATGTGTAGGCCAGTTTCGTGAAGTCCAACGAGATCCACACCCTGTATTTAATCCAATGACAGATAATTTTCTCTCGATTATAATGCCGGATTTGGGAAATAATGGTAGAATATATGGCTCTTTATTGTATTCATAATTACATATTTCAAATATTTCCTCCAAATAGGATTTCTGATTATCAATCCCGTTTTCATCGAATATACCTGTGAAATATTTATGTACGGCATTTTCATTACTGGGATAGGGCTTATTTTTAAGCAGTGTATATCCATATCTTTGATTCATTTCACCAAATGAAAAAGAAAAGCCGCAGGCATGTTCATCTTTGTCAAGATTAATGGCTCTTCTCCTTTGCGAGTGGGTGAATATTGGCTCAATAAGGCAGACATTATTAGTCCAACATACAAGTTAAGATCTTGAGTCGAAGATATTCTTCATCCCGTAGACCATATGCACGACGTTGAATGATACGAATCTTATTGTTCAATCCTTCGACAAAACCAAGAGGGACTTTATTCTCTGGTTTACAGAAGGCAGCAATGCCATCCCAGTGTCGTTCGATAAGATGGGCAAATTCTTCATACGGCTTCAAGCGCTGCCATCGAAGAGATGCTTTCCAGTTGTCGAAGAACTTGTGAGCCCAAGCTTCGGAGCTATAATCCCAAAGCTGTCCGAATGATTCTTTGAGAACATAAGCAATGTTCAAACGCTTATTTGCCTCAAGAAGAGTTTTTAATGACTTCTTTCCGGAAAGAGTGAGATTCTCTCGATGAGACAGAAGATGATATTTTTGTCCCTTGATGAATTGCCGCTTATGACCGGAGAGACGTGCATATTCTTGCTTACGGATTTTGTCTATGGCCTCACCTAAATGCCCAATGATATGGAACTTGTCATAAAGAATGGCTGCCTGTGGGATGTGGATACCTGCTGCCTTTTCGAATGGCTTCCACATATCCATTACTGCAAGCCGAATACGCCTTGTTTTCAAGGGTCCAAGCCATTGATAAAACATATTCATACTCTCTTGAGAACGATCCTTTCCACCAAACCAGATGGCACGCCGTCTCTCCAAATCACTAACGACAATCCTGTATGTATGTCCTTTTTGCACAGATATTTCGTCAATGCCGATCACCTTGGGTCGTGCTTTAGTGGCACGACGAAGTTGCTCCTGCATATACTGTTTGTCCAGTTCCTTCACTGTCTTCCAATCAAGACGAAATTCTTTGGCAACATCGCTGATACTCGAACTTCGGCACCGTTCTCCGATATACATCGCAAAACGCTTGGTATAAAACGGATTGTTCGCCAAAAAGGCGAATTGCTCCTGCTTCACCTTGCGGCAACCCCGGCATTGGACGCGGCGTATTTCCAGTTCCAGAAATACTCGTGTATCGCCACAGGAGAGGTCGCGCGCACGGCGCTTTTTGCGATCATAAAAACTCCTGTTCGCCTTTCCACATGCGGGACAAATTGTTTTTTTGTCCTACGCTTCAGTATGATCACTCTTGCTTTAGGATCACCAAAGATTCCTTTTACAATCTGTAAAGGAACGAATCCTGAAAATCCATATGCATCGCTCAATCGTTTGTCTTTACTCATAAAGATATATCAACTTTTTTTACTCCTAAAATACGTAAATACCTTGATATTATTGATCGCTATTCATCTTTTTGCTAAAATTCACCCACTCAGTTGGGAGAAGACCCAGATTAATAATGATATCAAATGAACATGTAGAAAGATATCTTAATGAATATTCATTCCATTTATAAACGCGATCAACTCCATATTCATTATCGTCTAATGTAGGCACTAATTCCGGATAATCGGTAAGCCAATAAATGAATGCATAAGGATGTTCATTCTTGAGCGGATATAATATTGGCGTAGTACGAATAACATCACCTGCCGCGCCTAATTTTATAATAAGAATATTCTCTTTACTTCTTGAATAATACGGACATTCTCTGTTCTCATTATCGATACATACGGAGTGTTCCTTTTTGTTGTGAACACATGGGATATATCCTTTAAAATATCTACAATCATATTTTATGTTTTGAATATTTCTCATCATGTCAATACATCCAATTCTATCATTAAAGGTTCACATCTAAGATGGTGATTATTTATTGCATAATTGCAATTATTTTTTTATTATCGAAAGTTTTGGATCTCCACATATTACAAATGTTTCACTGAAGTTAATATTCTGTATGCTAGTAGAATAAATGATGACGATTCCCAATAAATAATTACAGGTCATCGACTATCACCCGACAAACTTGATCTAATCGGACTTGTGAATAAGCTACCATTACATGTTTTTATATGAACAATCCTTTAAAATGTTTATTTATTGTGGCCTGTGAAATTGAAAAATAATTTGAAGATATGCATGTATCTTCATAGCGTAGTTTATTCACTCGGTAGTCATAATAATAAATTCTATAATCATAAGAATTGAAGAATGATCTTATAAGTTCTAACTGATTGGATTTCTCAATTAGGAATATAGGCGCATATTTTTGAATTACTTTCACCATTCCCTTTAAAGCATCTAATTCAAATCCTTGCACATCAATTTTGATGAACGCCGGATGAATGCTGCTCTTTTGCATAAACTCGTCGAAGTTCATTGTCCTAAATTTGTATTTTATGATCTCATATGGTTTGCCGATAGCATCTTTTACAGCATCCGATCGAAGCTGAAGGGGATCAAACGAACCTTCAGCCGTCAATAAAATTCGATTAAGCTTTGGTATATAGAACTCTCTTTCAGAAGTTGTTTCACCAATGCCGAACAAATAGAAGGTAAATTTCTCACCCAACATGAATTTTGTTATTTTCAACAACGGCTTAAGGCTGAGATTCGGTTCAAAAGAAATTATTCTTCGTTTCCTGTCAACTACTGAAAGCGACATCGCAGATTGGCCCTGATTTGCGCCAATATCAATGAAATCTCCTCCCATGATATCCCTACAATTAACAAAGAATAGATAGTCGTTGTCATGGACTTTTCTCATTATATAATAGAGACAACTCCTAAACACTTTAGTAGAATAAAATAAAAAAGGAAAATGGCTCAACAAACTTCTTATTTTGTTTTTCACTTTAATAACTCTTTCATGAAATTAATCTGTCTCTGAACGATCGAGCTCCATTCATAATATTGCACCATGATAAATGCTTTTTTTGTAATAAAATCAAAATATTCTTTGCTTTCCATAAGTTTAAGAATACTTTCTGAATAACGCAGCGCATCGTTTGCTATACAACATTCAATACCGTCGTTCACGGGTATGCCTTCTATTCCTATGGAAGTGCTCACAATTGGAGTGCCTGTTGCAAATGCATTTAATGCTTTTATTCTCACTCCTCCGCCGGAAAAAAGGGGGATAATGAGAACTTGCACCTGATGAAACAAGGCAACGTCATCTTCTACGTACCCTATAAATTTTACTCCTGTGGTATTTGCACATAATTGTTGAATTCTATTTTGATGATCACCTTTACCAGCAATCCATAATTCTGACAGAGGATTCTTTTGCCGGACCAACGGAAACACATTTTTTACAAACCATTCCAATCCATAAACATTTGGCAGCCAATTGAGTGCGCAAAGAGAAAGGATTACATTTGCAGATCGCAATTCTCTTGTTCCAAATCTATAAACCGACATATCCACTCCGGCAGGAATATATTTTGCATTGATTTTATTATTTAATAATCGGAGATTATCGACATCCCTCTCGGTAACGCAAAAGCAATAATTATACTCCTCACATATTTTTGGTTCATAATGTCTTAACTTATTGTATTGCACCCGAGCATATATTTTTTTAACAATCGATTTTTCCTCAACGCTGTAACGATGCATTATTTCCGTTTCAATATTATGTTCCCGTAAAACAATCGGAAGATTATATTTATTCTTAATATATATTCCACAATATGCAACATGTAAGTGATCGATATGAACAACGTCTATATTATTTTCTCGGATCGCTTGATCTATCACTCTCAAAAAAGCCGATTTATGATATTTGTAAATATTGAATGGGATAGATGAGAATATGTTTTTTAGTGCTGTTCCTATCCTGTTACGAGCATCAACGGGAAATGGATAAAATTTATCACAAAAATCTAAAATCTTTTTGTCATATTTTTCGTTATGATGCACCATACTAACCAGAATAACGGTATGACCATTTGATTTGTAATACTTCGTGAAATTAAAGATTCCTATTCTTCCGCCTCTATCCGGCGGAAATGGGAATTGATGCGTCACTTGGAGAATGGTCATTTTTTAACCTGTATTACTTTTCGGCCTTTATTTAAAAGAAGAGAGAATCTTTTTGGCAATAATAACTGAAGAACAATTGAAATACATCTTTTAATTATTCTTAAATAATAATAGATATAGGCTTTCCAAGGTAAAAGGCCATTATGGATGGAAATATCTCTTGTGTCTCGATAGTTTTTGATCCAATTACGATCTGAATTTCCACCAATCTGCATGTATGCAATAACGTTTTGATTATAAATACCCCGTATCCCCAAATTATGAGCACGCAAAAGCCAGTCATAATCCATTCCGATTTTCCAAGTGAGATCAAATAATCCTACTTTAGTATAACATTCTTTTGTCGCTAACAGGGTTGGATGATTTAATCTTCCCATCGTAAACGGCAGCTTATTATGATAATCTTTTGGGCCGTCAATATATATCAAGTTATTCCCCATTTCATCGACTAAAATAACATCACCATGAACAAATCCATATTCTTTATTTTCCATCAAACTATGCAATGAGACTTCCAGTTTATTTTCAGGCCAATAATCATCTGCATTTAAAATATGTATATAATCACCATTTGCTCTTGCAATACCTTTATTCCATGCATCGGTAATTCCTTTATCTTTTTCACTGATAATTACGGCTATATGTTTCCGGTACTCATTAATTATCGATAGCGTATGATCCGTTGATTTTCCATCAATAATAATGTATTCAATATTTTTATAAGATTGTTTCAGGACACTTTCTACCGCTCTTTTAATTGTTTTCTGTGCATTGAAACAAACAGTTATTATTGAAATTAACGGCCATTCATCCTTGGTCAGCATATTGTTTCCAATTTCATATTTATATTTTCTTTCCTTTTATTTTTTTTTAAGTTGATCAGACCGCTATTTTACAAACCCACAATATCCTCTTTTATGGCATTTTATCTCTCTCTTCCTTGTTTCTCCATCATGCATTACCTGAATCATACGACATTTTCCATTTTACTAGTATCAAGTAAAGCAAGAAATAATACTATTACATCATTAAAGAAAGATTGAGATATCATTAAGGTTAAAAAACAAGGCATATAAATACAAAGAGTTTTTAAATTCCCGGATGTAAATAGACCATGATACCATATTAGTAGGTACAGGAATATTCCAATGAGACCCAATTGAAATGATATGCCCAAGATGCCGTCGTATTCTTCCGAGGTAACAAATCCTTCATTGTCTTTTTTAAACCCGGAAAAATATCCGTATCCGAAGAATAAATGATCAGACAACTTTTCGATACTACGCTCATAACCATTCAATCTTTCCATTCCGGACCTGGAATCTGTTTTTTCAAAAATACCGGCTGTTGGAAGAAAAAGAGCCAGATATAATATAAGAGATGCCGCTGAAATAATTAATACCTTTGAAAAGAACGAATTGATAACATAACGATTTGTAACTAACAGGACTATGAACCCTGCAAACAAAGAGACAAATGCTTGCGTGGAAAGTGTTGCTAATGACCCGATAAAAAGGATCGATCGGGTAAATAACTTATACTTAAACTTTATAAAATACGTTAAAAAAAAAGCAGTAACTAAAAATACTTGTGCTACACCCGGTTCTCTATACATGCCCACAAATCGTGGCAACGCTATTTCTCCGACTTGTGCGCCTGACCAAATAATCGTAAAAGGAAGGAACATGATATGATCAGGAACAAGATCGGTTCCTCTGCTATATGTGTTAAATCGTGTTACGATATTCATTTGGGAAAGATCAAAATCGTAGAATAAAAATATGATTATAGTTATAATAACGGATGCACACAAAATGGCTTGGACATAAACGAATATTCGCAAAACAATATCTTGATTAACTCCTCCGCGGAGAATAAAATATATTAATGTAGAAACAGTAAAGACTATGATGCTTGAATTGACGACATTCTTCGGCGCATCACTTAATAGCATTCCCTGAATAAAAAGATATCCTTGCATTAAAAAAATTACCATTAGTACTGTTTTAATTCGTCTATTATCGATGTATTGTTTACCTTGACGAAGGAGAATTATGCCTGATATAAAACAAAAACATAAGTATACAACAGCATTATAATCCATTCCAATCATTGATGGATTAAATGACAGGAATAATAATGTCCACAGCATTAGTAAAATATAATTGACCATTTCTTGTCTTCTCAATAAAATGGTGCAGCTTGCCCGCCCAATGTATAATGCAACTCATTATTTCTCATGCCTATTTTACGGGCCGGCACACCTCCATAAATGGAATACGGCTCAACATCTTTAACTACGACAGCACCGGCGGCCACTACAGCTCCCTCCCCAATGGTAATACCCGGCAATATCGTCACTCTAGAGCTTATCCAAGCTCTATCTTTAATAACGACCTTACCATTCTTTTCCATCAAAGAAAAATCGGCGCTTTGCGGATCATGTTGTTCCGTCCAGATCCACACTCCATTGCTCAAGTTGACATTTTCCCCAATTTCAATTCCGTTTCTCCCGTCAAGTTTGGCATCATTCCCTATTACAGTATGAGAGGCAATAGTTATTTTGTAAGATGCACGGAGTTCTAATCCCATAAAAATCATCACATCTTGTCCCATTTTTAAATGAAACACATGTCGATAAAGAATATTTCTCAAAAAATGATTGGGGATTTTTCCAGTAATGACGCTTAGATAACGAACTAAACCGATAGTAATCAATATTGGCGATTTAATAAGCAGGTAAGAGGCTTCATTATCTATTTCATAACTTCGATTGGATCGCTTCCTTTTTGAGAATGTTCTCAATAATTTCGTAGCCATTGAAATATAAGCAAATGCTATTAATACTGAAATCCATTTTATAACATAAATTATAATCAGAACGAGAATTAATCTATTAATAATAGATTCAAACATATCTAATCTTTCAATTTAATTTGCCATACTATTTTTGGGATTTTGTTTTTCTCATGACCGAATATTACTGCTCAGGAATATGAATTCCTATTTTTTTAATACGGTATTTATTGGAATTTAACCGAGACGAGTCTTATTTTTTAACCTTCCTCAATCAGCGTGGATAAAATAAATCCAAGGATGTACATCGTTTGAAATCTAAACCGTCGGAATAGTCGCGTAATGTTCTTGATTGCATAAGAAGTTCAGTAGATGCAGAATGTCTATATATAGACAAAAGAGGTGATGACCCACTCTTGTGATGGCATATATTGCTTTTTCTACTTTTCAACATATATGTTATGTAATACGATTATTTTAAAAAATGATTATTAAAGGACTTACGATTAAATATCTATAGACATCATAAATAAATTACAATTTTTCCCAGAAACAGAATCCATCGATCTTATCCTTGCTCATTGAATGGTTTTCATCCATTTTTAAGAATGTTGTACACTGCTTTTGTTTTTTCTGCCACTATACGCGGATGAAATCTATCCAATGCATCTCTAATAGCACTCGCACGCATATTTTCATATGAACGATAATTTTGCAGAACATCAATCAGTACATTTGCAAGGCTGGAATAGTCATCAGGTTCGAACAATAATCCGGTTTTATTTTCATCTATAATCATCGGAATGCCCGCGCTCCTCGAACCTATCACAATTTTACCAGCCGCCATTCCCTGAGCTAAGGACAGTGGTGATGTTTCTTCTGAAGAGCAGAGGCATACGATTTGTGCTTCTTCATAGAAACGAGTCAATTCCTCTTCAGAAACTGTACCGAGAATAAAAATATTTTCTTTTAAACGATATTTCAATATTTGATCTTTTATCAATTTTAGATAAGTCTGATCCGGGGTAGAGCCTACCAATTTTAATGTAAAGGGAATCTTTTTTTCCAAGAGTATTTTTGCTGCTTCGATGAGAATCTCCGAGCCTTTTCTCTTTGTCAACGTACCAACTTGCAAAATGACCCCTTTTTTAGTATCATCCGCCAAATTAAAATATTTTTCTCCTATGGCATTATCAATTTTATATATTCTTCTTTTTGCATTTAATGGTAACTGTTTTTCTACGTATGAAGAAATAGAAATTAAAACCTTTATTCTTTTGAAATACCATTTTTCTAATTTTGTTCTTAGATATTCCCTTAATAATATGATAGGATTATTCCCGTAAGTATTCGCTTCTTTCGATACTATACCATGGATCGTAACCACATGTGGCCGAGATGCTAATTCTCCAGCAATAATCATTTCCGGAAACGCATGAGAATGCACAAGATCATATTTCCTATTTTTTATAAATTTCAGAACTTTTAATATATCAAAGAAATAAAGAGTTGCAGAACGGCCATGTTTCCATGTGGGCAACCAGAAGATAGACCCTGCATCACTCTTGTATTCGACTATTTTTGAAACATTTGGATTAAGAGAAATAATATCAATGTTCACATCAGAACAATATTTCCGTAATGCGCGCACCAATTCTATAGTTGCTTTTGGGACACCGCTTGTTATTTTTTCAAGCGGTTCATTCACCGAGCTCAACATCGCTACATGCATCTTTTTAATCTCTTTGTTTATTAATTATCTTTTTTGGTAACTACACAGCATAACTGTTCTTTGGAATAAAAGGTTTATTGTTGAATGCCAATACGATGGCATCAAAAGCAGAGCAAGCATTCTTGCAGGCGGTGGAGAGATATCCACGAATGCGACAAAAAGCATCGCCTCCTTCACGGCTACGGAAAGTGCCAGAGATTTTCTGCTTGACTTTCAGCATGCGAAGATCACATTCGGCTTGATTGTTCGTGAACGGAACACGGAAGTCTTCCATAAATGCAAGTACTGCATCTTGATAGTCACTCATGCGATCAATCAAGTTGCGTATTTTAGTTTGCTTCGGTTTTCCGCGCTTCCCCGGCGGAGATCCTTGACGTGGATTTAACGCCTTGGCAATGACCAACAACGATCTATACTTTCCTGCATAATATTGGCGCGTCTGCAAAGACAATCTCCCAACAGGTCGGGACTGCACTTTGGTTTCTTCGACACGTTTGTGTATGCGTAGTAACAAATCTTTCATCTCTAATGCCCATGCCTGTTTTTCATTCTCATAGACAGCAGTCAGTTCACGGATCAAATGCGCGTTGCACATACCGTGTTCTATGTCATACTTGAAGTAAGGTGACCAAAAATCGTGAATGACTCTGCCTCGCAACGAGTCGAGAATGCCAATATCATCGATAGCTTCGCAACCACGCTTATGATGCATTTGAAGATGCGTTAAGTTCGTTGTACCAACAACGTGTACCCAATGAAGTTTGTTCTCACAGAATATCCCAGTCTCATCGGCATGAACAGTGTCGGCTTGCTTCAATTGCTGAACAATCTCTTTTTCAGCAGGCTCTAATTTCTTGTGAAGCTCTTGCGTCCAATTCAGGAACGTTCCTTGTGAGACCTCGATTTGGAACATATTCCAAAGAAGTTCCTGAACTCTTTTCAACGGTATCAGTTGAGACTGAATCATGTACACTGCTAAGCTTTTGATGTTCGTTCCATACTGAACGCTCTTCTCGACGCCTTCGGGAAAAGGTGCTACCACGACTCTTCCACAACGTGGACATTGTTTCTCTTGGTTTTCATGCTCAATATATTCGACCCGCGGCGCAGGTATATCAATAACTTGCCGTCGATGCACACGGCGAACTTTAATACGTTTCAATGAACAACCGCATGGACATCGGTCAATAGCATGTTCTATTATTTTATCCGGTTTATCCTTCATCGCAAGTGTTGATCCCTTATGACCTTCTTGTCCACCCGATGGCCGATTGCTCTTCGTGCGCGTTGGAATGATCGTTCGTTTTAATCCGTCGCTCGATGGCGGCTTGTTGCTATTATGACTGTCTTGGTTGAGTCGATCCTCAAGCACTCTAATCCGCTCTTCCTGCATCTGGACAATCTTTTTCAACTCTTGAATTTCATGCAGCAGCGTCTCTACGAGTTCAACGACAGCATCCGGTCCTTTGTCGTAGACTTCTAATATCTTCTCTCGTGTGCTTGGCTGATGTTCCATACACACAAGATATAAAGTGATTTCTAAAAGTACAAGCCCTAACTCCTTATTTTTCGAAGATTTTTTTTATCTTATAAAATCATGCTGTGTAGTTACCTTTTTTGCTATAATAAAGGAGCCCCCCCCCTTATTGTTCAGAAGTGATTCCTTTATTAATTTCAGGAAAAAGGGTTCCTTCCAGAATTTAAAATATTTATTTAATTTTTTTATTATCGGCGAACGTAATAATCTGAAATAATAATTGAATTCAGGCGGTTGATAATTTTTCAATAATTCTATTTTAAAGTTATTTCTTTTTAAGAGATCGCTCCATTCTGAATTACTCAACAAATTACGATGATAAAATTCTTTTTTGTTCAATCTTTGAGCTTCTCGATATCCGAAATAGTTTGCCATAATTATTGTAAATTCATTATTCGGCACGGTAAAAATAAAAATGCCGCCCAGCTCAAGAATTCTATTTGCCTCTTGAATAATAGCCTCTACATTCATAGTGTGCTCTAAAACAGAGTTTGACATTATTGAAGCAACAGAACAATCAGGCAATTCCGTCTTCTCGGCAAATGAATTGATAATATCCTCATAAACGTTCAGCGATACGGCAATTTTTAATGCACTTTTATCCGGGTCAACTCCATATTCTACTTTATCGAAGAGTACGGCCGAAAAAGAACCATCTCCACATCCTAAATCCAATATGGGTCGCTTCAATAAATTGATATTCTGAAAAAATAATGAAAACTCTTGAGCGCGCCATAATTTGTGACTTTCATCATCATAATCTACAATGACAATACCGTCCTCGTAATTCTTCCTATTCGGAATATGGCCTGTTGCAACATGAATACCTGTACTTTCGTAGCCTTTATTTCCAAAAGAAATGTTTTTTTTATAAGTAGCAAGAACATATTTATAGACTCTAATGACATAGTCTATTCCTACAATGTTTCTGCCTATTATTTTAACAAAAGGATTCATAGCAAAGCCTCGTGTAATAACAACTTCCTCAATCCTTCAATAATTGAATATTTTGGACGCCAATTAGTCAATTCTTCTATGTGCTTCAAAGATGCAATTTGATGCATCTTATCGGAATTTCTCATTCTTTCAGGATCAAGTTCTAATAGAATTTTCCTATTTAAAATGCTTCCAATGCACTCAATGATTTCTTCGCCAGAATATTCATATCCCGAGCCAATATTTACGATTTCGAAATTATTTTTAAATATTTTCGATTGCGACAATAAAATAATACCCCGTACAATGTCTTCTGTAAAAATGTAATCCCTCTTTGTCATCATATTGCCAAGGCGCAGAACATTTCCGTTGTGAAGTTGCTTCATAATCTCCGGTATAAGATGTTCATTCGTTTCATAAGGACCGTAAGTATTAAAGAATCTCATCGTGATAACTTGCATGTCTGATTTTCTGGAAAAATACTCACAAATGCTTTCGCCCAACAATTTACTACATCCGTAAACATCAACCGGCTGAGGAATATCTTTTTTTTCATCAAGCGGATAGGTTTCACTTGCATATATTGCGCCGCTCGAAGCAAACAACACTCTTTTCACACCAAGCTTTGATGCTGCCTCAAAAATACCGTATGTCCCTTCAACATTATTGCGGATTGTTTCTGTCGGATTAGCATTGCAAAATGGAATGAAATGAAGTGCGGCCAAATGTATAACAATATCCGGCTTCGCATTTTTAACTATTTTGAACAAATCATTATAATTTGTTATGTCACCCCGGATAATTATCAGCAACGGATCGCTCTTAAATTCTTCGATGTTTTCTATTCTGCCGAAAGAAAAGTTATCATAGATCGTGACAGAATGCTTTTCTACCAGAATTTGTTTTACCAATTCTCTCCCTATAAAGCCCGCACCCCCGGTTATAAAATATTTCATCCTTTTCCTTCTTTATTAATTACCTGACTTTCAGGTCAAAATATACACTATAATTTCAAAAGTTTTTTATTTACACGTTTCAAAATTAGTTCCTGCTTCTTCGTTAACGCTACAATACGAGATAATTGAAAATTCTTTTTTGCGTCACGTAAATACACCTTATACATCGACGATAACTCTTCAAGTGCTTCTTCGGCCGACATAGGAATCTTGCGGAGATGGAACTCTAATAATGATAATAGTAAATATGAAAGATAACAAATAAACACATGCGCCGTCACCCTGTTGTACAACCAATGACGAATCGGCTGTAAGTTCACAATACCTTTAAGCGTTTTAAATGATCGCTCAATGACATTCTTGTCAAAATATATTTTGATAAAATCTTCTTTTGTCAATTCTCTTGTTGCAAAAAGACACGAAAATCCGTCGAACTCTTCGGCTTGAGCAACGACATCGGTGAGTATTTCTCCCTTGTTATCAAAATATTTTTCTAATCCCGGTTTGATGGTTTTCTTTTGACGCAATAGCTCTTTTGCGTTTTGTATCTCATCATACCGCGACTCTTGGAGTTCTTGTTTTTGAGCATTATTAAAACAGACTGCCAATATCCCGTGGATATCATCAATTGTATAGGGAATGCAGCAAACATAAAAATTACTTTTTTTCAACTGGACACGATTTCCTATGTTGACGAAATTCTTCTTCTCTCTTAGAGCGCGAACTGTTGCCGCAAGTGTGCCTCTAATCGGTAATCCGCACAGCGTATCCCAGCTAAGTGCCTTAATATCCTTGAGGTTACGGGCAGATGAAATACCTCGATCATATACGAATATGCCGCCATTGATGTTATATCGACGAAAATCAGTAACGAAATCCTGAAACATCCGTGTATCGTGAATATTGCCATCCAAGACCTTGTGACAGATCGGGATGCTTTCTTTCCTGGTAACGGCTAATCCAACTTGGATGAGAGGATGCCCGGGTTGTCCGTCCTTGGAATGGCCGAGTTTACCGAGTGGACATTTGTTTCCATACAAGTATGTGTTGGTAACATCATAGACAATACCTGTCACTGGTAAATGATAATGCTTAAGAACTTTTTCAAAGATTGTCCGTTGAATATCATGAGCCTGAAGATCGTCGATTGAGTCCATTGCCGAATAGAGCCGATCTTTCGTGAGTGCATCATGAGAAAGGATTAATGGTAAGTCTGTACGTTCATACCATTGCGTCATTTTATTGACACTCTTAAAATCCAGGCAATGCGCATACACCATCAACAAGATTTCTTTCCCATATTCTCCAAGCATCGACTCTAAATCGATGCCTTTCGCAAGTGAATCCAGAACAAGAAGCGGTCCATAGAGCTTGATTTCTGTAACTTCAAAATTAGAAATTGATGACGCTAAAATTACTTTTTCATCGATCTCTTTACCAATGTAACGAATGTGCTTTTGGACGCAATGTCCATCGATCCATTGGTTTTCGACTTCAGCAAGATATGTTTTGCCACCGTGCTTTATTTTTCTTATGAAACTCATAGTGTATATAATATACACTATCCAAATATCAATGTCAAGTATTATTTACTGATAAAGAACGATAATATGCCTGATTTTAGAGGTGATTTTTGCATTTTGCTCTTTTTAGACCTTTTCTAGTGTATACATCAAGCTGAAAGTCAGGTAATTAATCGATTAATTATTTGAACAAAGCCTTCCGAAACAAATGTCCAATATTTATATCATAAGTGAAGCACTATTACTGACTATTACGCCTTTAAGAATAACATCATTAGAATTTATTCATGTATAATTTATTATTGTAATTTTCCACTTTTAACTACATCCCAATTCTTATTTTCAATAAAGTGCAATCATTGCCAAGAACAACAGATCTTTATTTAAGCCATTCTTCCTAAGAGACTATTATATAAATTCAAACTATTTTTCCCTTACAATCATTGCTTAAAAATACTTACACTCCACTGGTAATAGCGCATATTATGAATTCTTCATTTCGTATTGAACCCCATGTTTTATTTGTCCGGCATGATATTTAAAAAAATTATGAATCAATATTGGATTTACAATTAATCCGACAGATACTGATATTGTTCCCGCGATCGATAAACCGATTAAGCCATACGCTTTTATTAATACTATTCCTGTTACAATAAAAATAACGACACAAACGATACCGTACTTTACCTGTTTTCCCATAATACTCGCCCCATTTAAAAATGCAGCCAATGTTTGATTAATCATAAATACTATAGTCCAGATACCGATCATAATACATAAGCTGTGGGAAGGAATAATTTTTTTGCTTGCCCATATCTTAATGATTTCCGGTCCAAAAAACATTAGTACTAAAACGAAAGGAAGGAACAAATAGACTATCATTTTTAAGGATCGTTTCAGGCTATGCTTAATCCAGATCCAATCCTTGCGAGCAATAGCATCTGTATACGCCGGCCATAAAGAAATAAAAAGCAATCCATTTGCCTGTATGATAATCTGAAATAATCTCATAATAGGATTATATTCAGCAATTTTTTCCGGTCCTAAAAATTGCGTTATCATAATATTATCAAGAGAAAACAATATTGTCGCAATTATACTTGTTCCCCAAAATGCCATGCCTAAAGACATAATTCTTTTTAAAATCTTTTTATCGAGCAGACGAAGGTGAAACTTCAAGTATTTTTTATCATAAAAAACCAGATAAATGTACGACGCAGTATTGGCAATAATAAATCCAAGCAAATAGCATAATATTAAAACATGTATTGAGGCATGAGCTTGAATTGCACTATAGATGCAGAACAAGCCGATCAAATTTCCCATTGCCCCAAATATGTTTGCAATATATCCTTGTTGAAATCCATAGTAAATATTTGCGCTGAGCGCCAGCATCATATTCAACAGATAAATGAGAATGCTTGTGAGAACAATAAGATAGAGATCATGTTCTGCGATGGTAGCAATATTAAAGACTCTGGCCCATGGAATAAACGATGTTACTGCAAAAGCAATCAATGAAAAGAGAATAAAAACCGTTCCCAGCAATAAAAGTCCGTTTGAATATATTCTCGATAATTCTATCGAATTTTCCCTTGTCGCAGCTTCAGCAATAAGGTTTTTCAAACTATTGCCTACACCAAAATCAAAGAGCAAAAGCCATCCAAGCGTGGTAATAAGAGTAATAAAGAATCCATAATTCTCAGCACCGAGATAATTTAACGTGAGTGGAACAATCACTAAATTTGCTGCGAAGTTTATCCCTTTTGATAAATAATTTGTCGCGAGGGTTTTGACTATGCCTTTATCTCTTTCATTGAAAGTTATTTTTTTAAATAAATTACTCTGCAACAAGTTCAATGTGAAATACTTTCTTAATAATTTTGTATTTGACGACAATCATAATGTCCAATAATGACGGTTTATAGGCAAACATTGCTAGAATCAATTTTATGCCTTTTAAATTATAAATAGGTCTTAATCTTTTCCAATAAGTAATTAAAGCCATTAAACTTGCACCATGTATAATTATTTTCATTTTATTTTTTGATAATACTCCTAAATTAGGTTTTAATATAGCATTACATCTTAAATCATTTATAAATTGTTTAGAAGCATTTGAATGGCTTTTATATGATATACTTAAACCATAACTTGCTTTATAAAACCTGTAACTAAAAATAGCACTTTTAGAAAAAAAGACATTTCCTCTCAATCCTAACGCAATACAGACAAAATTCTCACTATGGGATCCATCTTGATAATGAGGAAAACCACCAATATCCCTTAGTGACATTGTTTGCATAAACATCGAAATAAATGTAGGCACTGAAGCAACGTCTTTTCCCCACAACCAATTCTTTAAAAATTCATATCCGTTTTCATGGTTCCAACTATACAATGGAAGAGATTTAGCAATGTTATCATGTTCATCAATCAATATGCTCTTCGCCAAGCCAATACTTATACTTTTTTCAGATTGGAATCCTTTTACCATTTCTTCTATATAATTATTACTTATTAAATCATCATCGGATAATAAGAGAAAGTATTTACCTCTTGCAATGTCTAGGCACTGATTGAAATGATATGTGGCAGGAATAGTTTTATCATTTCTTCTATAAATTATTCGAGTATCCTTTGTCAACAATTCATTTATCAATTCATTCACTGAATAATTAGATCCATTATCTGAAACAATAACTTCCAAATTATTATAAGTTTGAGATATGACTGATGTAATCGTAGAAAGAAGATAGTGCTTTCTATTCAACGTTGGAATCGCTATAGTAACAAGAGGAAATATTTCCATTATTCTTTTCTATAGATAATATTTAACCTGAAACCTGCGTGAAAAATGGTTATAATTTCAATTTAGAAACATTATGTAAAACGAACAAGACCGCGTCTTTATCACGAAAATGTTGCGGCAATTTAAGCATTGGTCGATTGCCTGAATGTACCAGTTCTCCGGGAATAAGCAAGAGACGCGCTCTGAGTGAACTGAGAGTCATTGTATGATATTTTTCTGGAAGACATAGACGTTTAAACCAGTTCACAAGATTGTATGAAAACAAGAGGATGTGAAAATATGATTCGTTCGCTGCAAAATGTTTTGTTGGAATCTTTGCTAACGGATAATCGTTTTTGAGTTCTTTGATAATAAGCTCTATCGCAGCACGGCCATTGTAGAAGCGCCAGATATTGAGAGGCTTGAGTTTCATATTGGTCACAATGACTTGGTAACTGAATTTGCCCATAGAAAACAGAGAAAGTTGTTCTGTCGGATCTTCGGGTATCGGTCGTCGAATGATAACAAACCGGTAGCGTCGTTTCCAATTGTTGGGTTGATAGAAAACTTCGGCTGTCTGGATCCCGGGCGTTGGACTGTGATACCGTAGAGATGAAAGCCGTCTCTTGATCGGACTGGTTAGTCTTGCCGCAATGGCAAACATGCGCGAAGGCACGGACTCGATATTCTCGATAATCTCGTGATCGTAAAACCCTTTGTCTGCACGGATAAAAACACGTTTTACGGTCGGTGGTATTTTGGCAAATGATGCATCGAGCAAGTCTATCGTTCCGACTGATGTATACGCGTTGCCGGCTCGAAGTTCCGCATGGATACAATCTTTGGCGATGCCGTCGAAGCATAAGAGCGGATGATATGATGGACGTCCATGTTTGGTCGGATTGTATCCGACAAGAGCCAGCTCCTGTTTTCCATAGAGAGTCAAAACAGTTGAGTCCATATCGAGAATCATTTTCTTGGGTGAACGAGGCTTCTGTAACATTGTCTTCAATAATCGAGAATGAAGAGAACGCAATCGAGAAAGGCCTGTCCCTGAGAGTCGTGTTAAAAATCTGCGTAGTGTTGTTGGGTCGGGATATGCTGGAAGGCCGACCAGATAATGAAACACTCCATTGTGTTTGAGGAGATGAGTTGTTTCGATGCGACCGATGCCGAGCATGCCGGGATAGATCAAGGCAAGAACACTTTCGGCGATGGTATAATGATTGTTGCGCTGAAGTAGGAAAAAGGTATTGCACAACAAGCTCTTGAATTTTATGCGGCGAAGGAATAGAGAAACAAGATATACTCCACCAACGTGCGTAATATTTTTTCCAGTGAAGGAAATGTGGAGATTTTTGGGCCCTCGGCGCATCAAGAATGAACCTAACTAAAAGGTAGGTTGAATCTTTTTGACATTTATGCAAAATTATACTGTTTTTACAATGCATAATCAACTTTTGTGTCTTTATTCATGCAGGTTTCAGGTTTAAATGAGATTAATCCTTGAATATCGACTTGATACCGTCTTGGATGGTTACTTTCGGAGACCACCCGGGAACTACTACGCCACATTCCCATGGATGCATTACTTCTCGCTCTCTATACGGCCGCCCACCCCAAATAATATTTAATTTTTTCCCTGTTACGCTTTGGAATATATCGGCTAATTCTTTAAGTGTCGTTCTTTTATTTGCCTTTACTGCAAAGATCGATCCATTTTTTATTTTATTTTCTGACATCAAGAGCATCAATTTATAAAACGCATCTACCACATCATCTACATGAGAAATATCCAAGACCTGCTCACCTTCCGACATATTTACTGATTCACCTGATTTTGAAATACGATCAAACAGGTTTAATATTTTTGGTCTGGTATCACCCCGGCCGTATGTATCACACAACTTCAAAGTTGCAAAATTAATTCTATTCGTATCGATATAGAATTGGGCAATCGATTGGAAAGCCTGTTTTGTGGCCGCATAAATATTAACGGGTGAATATTCTGAATTTTTATAATTTTGCCAAAATGTACCGGTATTGATAAACCATCGAATATTAGCTTTTGAAGAACATTCAAGAAGGTAAGTGCTAAAGAATAAATTCGTATCAATAAGGGCCTTTATATCGTCACTCTTATGCGACGCAAGAAATAGCGATGCAAGATGTGCCACACCATCTATTTTTTGATCAATTAAAAATTCTATGTCTTTTTCAACATTCTTGGGATTAAATGTATAAGCGAGAACCCTTGGATCTAATTCCGAAGCATCTTGAGGATGTTTAATTATAACAATTTCATGATTGCGTTCTAATAATGTGGAAACCAAATGCCTTCCAATAAAACCTGTAGCGCCGGAAATCAGTATCTTCATTTTATAAATGGAGATGTAAAATTATTGAATGTTTTAAAAGATTTATCTCTTTCCGAAACAATCGGTTCACCAACCCCCCAATCGAATCCAAAACTGTTCCATAGCACTCCTGTATCATGTTCTTTCGAATAACAACTCGTTTGACTATAAAATGTTATGGTGTTTTCATGCAGAGACTTAAATCCGTGAGCGCAGCCGGGAGGGATATAAATCGAATTTTCTCCTTTAGCCAAACAATATGAAGTACTTTTTCCAAACATTGGGGATGATTTTCGCAGGTCTAAAACAACATCAAGTATGGCCCCCTCGAGAACGAAGATTAATTTTGCATGCTCCTTCGGCGGAATTTGAAAGTGCATTCCACGAATCACGTTTTTTTTTGAAATGGAATAATAGAATTCTCTTGGTATAAAGGATAATCCGCATAATTCAAAGAAGTCTGCTGAAAATGCTTTGATAAATCCACCACGTTCATCATCATAAGTAAAATTATCAATGAGTATTACACCTGGTATTTCGGTTTGATGCGAATTCATAAATATTATTCCCACTCATCTGTTCTAATATTGCTTTTAGACACATTTCTACTTTTAAGATAATCTTTAAAAGATTTAATCATCACCGGAGGGCCGAAAATATAAAATATATCATGCAAAGTGTGCTGTTGTAAAATGTGTTCAATATTTAACATTCCGGCAGCATCTTCATACTGCACATGAATTCTGAATGCTGGATTGACACTCTGTGCCTCTTTAAATTCTTTTTTGTAAACATTATATCGGTTTGAACGAGCCCCAAAGTATAATATCGATGATTTATACTGGGCAAATTGCTTGTCTGTGAACAACGAAAGAAATGGCGTTACCCTTGTCCCGCCGGCAATAAAAATATTCTGCTCTTCAGGCTTGGTTGTCGAGAATAATTCTCTATATGGTAATTTTACCCTCACATTTTGTCCTTCGTGTAATTCACAAGCCATTCGTGTTGTATATTATCCTTTCACCGAAAATGATAGTTTGAGATTCGCATCATCAGGATTTGTTTGTATTGAAAAGCATCGTGATTCCGGCCATTGTTTACTTGGATCATATTCATCTAATGTCAAATGTAAAAACTGTCCTGGCCTATATTTGAATCGTCCAGTCTGAGATGCAAGTGTTACCATATACATCTCCGGCAATGGATGTTCAATCTTTTTAATAATCGTACAATATTTTTTACCAAAGCCATTTGTAGTGTTATCGTTTTCCATTTCTTTTTTCCGCTGCAATAAAAGCATCAATTTATTGTTTGATATAGCTCAACATTTCATCAGTCATTCCCGGATACGTTCCCAAAAAGAACGTGTTGTTCATAATAGTATCTGTATTTTTCAGTTCACCGGACCTACGATATTTTTTATTCTCCAGCGCCGGCTGCCGAGTCATATTGCCCGCAAATAAAGTCTGGGTTTCGATCTTTTGCATATCCAAAAATTGCGTCAGCTCTTCACGGTTAAATAGGGCAGAATCTTTGACGGTCACAATATAGGTGAACCATGTCGGATCAGCATCTTTGGTCGCTTGCGGCAAAATAAAGTAGCACTCATGTTTTGCAAAGATTTGATTGTACCGTTGAAAATTGTTTCGTCGCTTTGTGCAAAATTCTTCTAACTTGTCCATCTGCGCTGACCCAATCGCCGCTTGCATATCGGTTATTTTCAAATTGTATCCGATTTCTGAATACACGTACTTATGGTCATATCCAAACGGCAATGTTCCGAACTGCTGGGAGAACCGTTTGCCGCACGTATTGTTTTCGCAGCCTGCACAATAACAATCTCTTCCCCAATCTCTGAATGCACGGACAAGTTTGGCAAGCTGGTTGTCCTTCGTGATAATAGCGCCGCCTTCTCATGTCGTAATATGATGTGCCGGATAGAATGAAAGCGTCGCAAGATGACCGAACGTACCGGTGTATTTACCCTTATAGGTAATGCCGAATGCATCGCAGTTATCTTCGATAAACCAGAGATGATGTTTTTCTGCAATCTTCAATATAGCATCAAGATCGTAGGGATTGCCGAGTGTATGTGCAAGGAAGATACATTTTGTTTTTTCTGAGATTGCCTGTTCAAGTTTTTTCATATCGATATTGTATGTGGGAATGGTTACATCTACAAATACCGGAATGCATTGGTGCTGTATGATGGGCGTTACCATGGAAGGGAAACCGGTAGCAACAGAGATCACTTCATCGCCAGGCTTCAATCGCCGTTCGCCAAGTTTTTCCGATGTCAATGCTGCAAAAGCAAGAAGATTTGCGGATGAACCGGAGTTTGTCAACAAAACATTCTTAACGCCTAAAAAATTTGCAATCTTTCCCGCAAACTCTTCAGAATATCTTCCTTCCGTCAGCCAAAAATCTAACGATGAATCGACAAGATTCGTGAGTTCTCGTTCATCAAACATCCTGCCGGCATAATTCACACGTGATTGTTCCTGTACAAATGTCCAATCAGAATACTTCGCTGTATAATACTGTTTTGTTAATTCTAAAATTTGTTTGCGTATGTCTTCATGCTTCATTTCTCTTTACTTTTCACTATTCTTTATTTACACGTACTGAGCTTACCTGTTGTGAGTTTATCGAATAATCGAAATGTCACTCTTTACTTGTTACTTTTAAACTATTTCAAACCTTGAACATCTGCATCAAACAACTAAAAACTAGCCAACTATCTACCATTGACTCCTATATTGAAAGTCAAGTAAGTAGCACAGACCTCTCTCGTCGAGAAATAATAAAATACAACACCTTGATGACCAAACTCCTTTTCGTGGTTCCCATAGATCGGGACCGACATTCACTCAGTGCGACAATCAAAGCTGCCAGCCATCTTCTATTCATCGCGATCTTCGCTAAAAACGGAACTGCGCCGTCAATAGCCATGGTCTGGCAATGCTGTATTCGGTCTTGGTGTTAAACTTTTGTCAATGTAAACCGCTTCACTATACGCTTCTTGTTATCCGGCATTTGTCCATCGCCACTCAAGCGATAGGACACCTTATCCATTAAAACACGCCTTATTCGCAATGCAAGTCTTCGGGCAATAGCCGTAATGGCTTTTCTTCCGCTGCCGGTTTGATGCTTGATCCGTTCATACGTTGCTTTGGCACCAGCATCATATCGTATCAACGTCCAACTGCTTTCCACTAACCGTGTGCGCACTTGATGGTTTCCACATCGTGTGATGTGTCCCATCCGTATTCTCTCTCCGCTTGAATGCTGACATGGCGTTAATCCCAGAAAACTCGCCAATTCTTCCGCACGTCCAAAACGTTCAACATTCTGTAATTCTATTAATATGGCCATTGCTGTAAATACCCCTATTCCCGGTATCTGTGTCAACAATCCAACTCGTTCTTGATACCTCTGCGTCATTGCAAGTTTCTCGATATCATCTGTGAGAACCTTATACTGTTCTGTCAAATCACGATACATCTTCAGCAGCGCATCTATGCTCGTCTTTTGTGTCGGATATTCCCACTGGAGCGTCTCTATCCAGTGTATATATACCTCGCTCCAGTGTTCCTTCAGCGTTGTCGGTGCTTGTTTGCCATGAAACAACAGCATCGACTTTATTTGGGCTTGTGTCTGCCGACGATGATCCTCGATCTGGTTCCTTGTTCGTAATAACTGCCGATCTGATCGTTCTTCCGGTGTTAATACATGAATCCTCTTTAAAAATCCTCCAGAGAGCATCGCCGCTAACTTCCTGCTGTCCCTTGGGTCTGTTTTTACTCTCCCTCCAACTTGAGGTACCAACGACGGCGGCGTTACCATCGAATCAAATCCTGCTTCTACCAAGGCATCGTGTAACCGATATCCCGTTGGCCCGGCTTCATAGACCGTATGAACTTCACTGCCTTCAAGTCTTTTCAGCAGTCGCACAAGGGCTTCTGTATCTGCTACTACCACCGCGTGATAGATCTCCTCTCCTTGACAAAGAACGGTTACTGTCCAACTCTCTTTATGAACGTCCAATCCTACAAAAATTAACTTGCCTTTTGCAAAGCTACTTTCTACCTTTCCCATGGGATACCTCCTTGATCGCGTTTACCGGGTTATTCCGGTTTTGGGCTTCGAGCCCACATTAGTTATTTGGAACTCCTGTTCCTTTATTATAACTTGCGACAAGGAGGTTTTCCTTTAGTTCGCTCACGTATTTCTTTTTGTTATCTTCGTAACTTTATTGCTCTTTCAATATAAGTTCTATTCACACGCCCACACAATCTTCCGATCCTGTGTCAATTGAACATAATCAGCAAGTTGATTAGCTCGTTGATCATACAATGATGTATTCTTCAAATCATCACGATATCCATCAACCGTAATTTTTACTAATTCATCGAATTGCAGCACGGGCTTCCAGTTCAACAATGTGATCGCTTTGGAAATATCTAATCGAAGAAGTGATGCTTCATGCAGTTTTTCTTCGGTTGTCTCAAGCTGAATTGATCCGCTTCCATATAATCGTAAAATTGCTTGCACTAACTCCTCTACCGTATGCTCAGAAGTTATTCCAGGTCCAAAATTCCATCCGCCGGAATATTGTTTCCCTTCCCGATAGAGCAGCGAAGCCAACTGTAAGTAACCGCTCAATGGCTCCAGAACAAACTGCCATGGCCGCGTTGCATGTGGATTGCGCAGAACGATAGGCTCTTTCGCTTTAATCGACCGGAAAAAATCCGGCACAATTCTGTATGCTGCCCAATCTCCACCGCCAATAACATTTCCTGCACGTACAGAAGCAATAGCGGCTGTATGTTCTTTTTGGAAGAAAGAATTCATATACGCAGATGTAACCAATTCAGAACAACCCTTTGACGCACTATAGGGGTCTTTACCGCCCATTGGGTCGTTTTCTCGGTATCCCCATATCCATTCATTGTTTTGATAACATTTATCGCTGGTAATATTCAAAGCAGCTTTAATGCTGGGTACCGCCCTGACGGCATCAAAAAAGTTCACCTTACCAATGATATTCGTTTCAAAGGTATATTTGGGATTTTGATATGATTCCAAAACAATAGGCTGTGCGGCAAGATGAAAAGCGATATCGGGCTGGATCTCTTTTACATACTCAAGGAATATATTAAAATCACGTATATCTCCATCTTTATGGCGGATATGAGATCCTAATCCACAGCGAATGAAATTATCTTCCTTTCGCTGTGGTGGTAAGGCGTATCCAAACACGTCCGCGCCTAACTCTTTCAGCCAGATCGCCAGCCATGATCCTTTAAACCCGGTATCACCAGTGATCAAAACTCTTTTGTCTGCATAAATATTATTGAATAATTGCATGTCCCTTCAATAAATCTTATTTATCATCTATTATGAACAATTTTCAATTCGCAATATCTCCTGCTTATCCGCAATTGACAATCCACTATTTACCGTCCACCTTCCGCAATTCGCAATACCCAGTCTCCCTTTCCGATCCCCAATTTTTTTCCAATTCGAAATTCGCAATTGAAAATTCGCAATTTTCCATCCCTACCATATTTTCCATGGAGCATTACCAGTTTGCCAATATTTGTCCAATTCGACCTTATCAGAAAGCTTGTCCATCGGCATCCAGAACCCTTTGTGTTGGTAGGCCATAAGTTGATCCTGCATCGCTAGGGCTTCTAATGGCTTCTTTTCAAATGATGTGGAATCACCATCAATATAATCCAGAACGCCCGGCTCAAGTACAAAAAAACCGCCATTGATCCATTTCCCATCGCCATCAGGTTTTTCAACAAATTGCTTCACAGCAAATTTCTGGTCGATTGCAAGTGAACCAAATTTACCTGATGGTTGTACAGCTGTTAATGTAGCAAACTTGTTTTGACTTTTATGAAATTCTACCAATTTAGCAATATCAACGTTGGCAACACCGTCTCCGTAAGTAAGCATAAAGGTTTCTTGTCCGATATACTTTTTCACTCGCAATATTCGTCCTCCTGTCATAGTTGCATCACCGGTATCTATGAGTGTAACCATCCATGGTTCTGAGGAATTATTGTGAGTTTCTACCTTATTGGAATTTAGATCAATTGTTATATCGGATTGGTGCAAAAAATAATTTGCAAAGAATTCCTTGATAATATATCCTTTATATCCCAAACAGATAATAAATTCATTAAATCCATAATGGGAATAGATCTTCATAATATGCCAGAGAATCGGCTTGCCGCCAATCTCAACCATGGGTTTTGGTCTTATGCTCGTCTCCTCACTCAACCGTGTTCCCAATCCACCCGCTAATATTACTACTTTCATAAGTTGATCAATTCATTAAAATATTTGTAATTTCCAATAAACCCGTGATAAGTTGCATTTTCATTTTTCATAACGCGGTATGTTCTGATGTTAACTTCGCTTTTTCTTACGCTCATTGTCTTATGAAATGTCATTGCGATTCCCGCTTTGAGCGGGATGAAGCAATCTCTTCTATGAATTCGAGTAAAAAAAGAGATCGCCCACCCAACCATCGGACAGGCTTTGGCATAAAACGACTCATAATGTCTATTGCTTTTTATTTTTCAGAGGTCTTTAATATATACCTAAAAAAGCGTCATAAAAATGACATTTGTCACATCAAAAGAATTCGAATATTATTGATATTTTTCTCATGGTCTCGCATTATGGGACCATAAACCTGCCATCATGTGTAGTAAACAGTTGCAATATAATGTGTTTAAAGGAGTTATGCAATAAAAAACTGTAAACTGTGAACTGAATAAAAAGTTCGTAGTTCAAAACTAATGGTTCAAGGTGCGGAAGTGTTGCAGTTCAACGTTTGACACTGTAGCCGACAATAGATTCCTACTTGCGCGGGAAACATTTTCAAGCCTCCGGCTGTAGTTCTGAGTTCTTAGTTTAAAACAAAGGGACAAATCGTGCTGATGTGCTATGGTGCTGCAGTTCAACGTTTGACACTGTAACCGACGGCGGTGACTTCGGTGCTTCCCACGACGACCCGTCGCGGCTACAATGACCAATCCTTCTTTTGTTCTTCTCTGTAGCCAACACCGATGGTGTCGGGACTTCCTGCAACGATCCGTCGCGGCTACAGGGTGGTGGTGGTGGTACTTTCTTAGACCTCCGGTTGCGAATCGTGATCCGCGATATCCCTTCTCCTCACCCTGCTTTCCATATAGATTCCCGCATGCGCGGGAAGATATTTATGGGCCTCCGGCTGCAATTTCTTAACCCTTTTTCACTCTCTCTATAACATCGTAAATCTTTTCCTGGCCGAGAATCCATCCCGTGGAGCAAATAAATGATAAAAAGAGTACCCCTAACAACGTGACCATTCGTTTCGGCCCTGTTTTAACAATTGGATCTTTTGCCGGTTCGCGGATATTCACAACGGGGACATCCTTAACCTCTGCAAGTTTTACAAGCTCCAATTGCTTCGTCAATTCGACAAATACAGTCTGCTGGATTTCTACATTTCTTATTAACCGGCTCTGTTCCAGCATCAATTCCGGTGATTGAGCGATTTGCCTATTTGTTTCTCGAAATGTTTTCAACGCCTCTTCGCACAATGTCAGAGTATCTTTAATCTGCTGCACTCTTGCAACAAGATATTTCCGCTGTTCGGTTGCAAAAGATTTTCGCTGCGTTAGCACATATTTATCTAATGATTCAACCAAAGCGTTGGCAACATCAGCCGAAAGCTTCGATTCAGGCATTTCTGTAGTAACTGTAATTATTTTTGTCTTCATATCATAATTGACAAATACTTTATTTTTAATAAGGATTTCGTACATGTCTAAATACATTTTTCGGTTTAGGAGGCTATCCGGCAAAGACTTATCTTGCTTTATTTTACAGTACTCAATCAAATTTACAGGATGATCAAATTTTTTGGTCATGTATTGCTTATAGATGACGTCGTTGAGAACTGTCTCGCTCGTGAGCAGGTTCTGATAAATTTGTGTCGAGACATCGCCACCAACATTAATTCCTGCCATTGCAGCTAACCCTGAATACTGGGAAAGCATTTCTGAACCCTTATTCCCAAAATCTGGTAATATTGTTATGGTACTCTGGTAGTATGGTTTAACAATAAAAAAAAGGACAAGAAGAGTGAGCACACCTACAGAACCATTTATAACCAAAAGCTGTTTACGATTCTTCCACAAAAGTCGTATATATGGTTTTAGATTGATAGCGATATCCGTTATAATATCAACGATTGGTTTCTGTTGTTCCTGACTTTGTTCGTCCATGTTTGCTTTCAGTGTACTATATTTTAATTTTAAAAATTAATGTAACGCGCTACTCTGTATATTTTGAATTTCCATTTTATTGCAGCCCAAATGGGCAGGCTGATGTCGGAAATCTCCGCGACGACCCGCCAGAAGATAACGCAGGTCGGGCAAGCCGGTCGCGGCTACAGATTGATGTCGGTCCTTTTATGGGCATCCGGCTGAGATTCGCAATTATTTTTCTACTTCGTTATCTCTATTATCCCTACCAGCATCGTAGCTATACTCAAAAATATTGTTGACCAATCGCGAAGAATGGCCAATGTCTTATCCTCTTTCTCAATTTTTATCGGAACAAATATGGTGCTTCCACCGAGTATATCCGGATCTGGGAAAAGGAACCAGGATTTATCCCATTTACGCCCATTCGGAAGAGTGACCACAATTCTATCTTCATCCGCTTCATCCTTTGTGCCGCCTGCTTGTTTTAAGTAATAACCTAAACCTGCCCCTTTTTTATAGACGACAGCAGAAGGAACAAACACCTGGCCTCGTACTAAAACGACTTCTTGTTTGAATGCAATAGTAATAGAATCGCCGGCAAGCATTAAAATATTCTCACTCGATTCCGTATCTTCTAATGCTTTTATAAAATCTACGGGAACAAGGCCGGCATTATTCCACTTTCTGATTATCGTTGATCCTTCCAAATAAGCGCCCGGACGTAAACCTCCAGCTCGTTTGATAATACTGGAAAGTTTTTCGCCCTCTTTTTTCAAGGCGTAAGTACCGGGAAATAAAACATAGCCCTTTACATCAACAACCCTTTGTAAATTGTATTTAGGATTTGCCGGTACCATGAGGTGATCAAAATCCTGCAACAAAATTGACTGATTAGTGTTGTCCCAGTAGTCTGTCGGTGATCCCAATTTTGTTATGGTGCTTAATGCACCTATTCTGGTCGTATCAAGTCGCGCCAATTCCCAATCGGATAACGATGCCTCTTCTGTTAGACCACCTGCAAGAACTATCAAATCGGCCACTGTCATGCTGTCATGCCTCGGATAAACACCGGGGTTTCGTACTGAACCGCCAACACTAACGTTGTGATGTGGAAAAAACTGTGTTTCCTTATAGATCCAGACCGTATCTTCATTTTTTAGCTCAAGATTATTTTCTTGATCTCCGGAAAGCGCTAATCGGGGATTGAACGAAAATATTTCTTTCCGGAAATTTGGTAACAGGCGTAAAATTGTCCCTCGTTCAGAGAATGCATTCCTTTCCAGACTATCGGCATCGAGAATAAGATCTTTAACACGCATTCCCTCTTTCAATTGAAACACTCCGGGCTTTTTTACGCTGCCTAATATTGTGACACGATTCGCCGGCAATGAATCGACTCGAAGAATAGTAATTACATCACCATCGGCAAGAGTGAACTTGCTCGTTTCTACTTCTTTACGATTGTTGAACCGCAGATCAAAATCTAAATAGTTATTCGCGTATTCTTTCCGTTCATCGAATGGAATAAGGCGTTCAATATGAATGCGATCGGTGTAAGCATCAAATCGCAATCCTCCCGATAATGCTATGAGGTCTCCCAATGTTTCATGAGCATTTAATTCATATAATGCCGGCCGAAGCACATTTCCGACGATTCCGACACGTAAACCGACGGGTTTGATAAAAACGATATCTCCATCCTGTAAATGTATATCTTTGGAACGATCTGCACGCAAGGCATAATCATAAAAATCCATTTCATTAATGTTTTTTCCATTCCGGATGATGTCAATAGTACGTAAACTTCCATTTATAGTCGGACCGCCGGATAAATAAAGCGCGTGTAATGCCGTAGAGAGAGACGAAAGGGAATATCCTCCCGGCTTTTCAACTTCACCCAAGACAAATACCTGAATCGTCCGCAGTTTTCCCAATGAAATGTCCAGAAAGGACGATGCACCTGGCCCTCCGTTCTTCAAACTGGAATAAACTGAGGTCATTCGATGGAGCATTCTTTCACGAAGTTGTTGAACAGTAAATCCGATCACTCCGATTGGTCCGACTTCCGGAACAATCAGACTTCCATCCCGATTGACCTGCAACTGAAGAGATAATTTCGTTTCTCCCCAAATAGATAGGATTATTTCGTCACCGGGTCCTAATACATACGAAGAAGGAGTTGCTACATTCAAAACCGGTTCAAATGTCGATGCCGGATAGCGAAAAATGTCATAGCCGAATGGTTGGAGAGTTGCTGGAATCCTTCCGGTAAATCCGGGTACTTCCACCCTTCTATGTGAAGTATCAGGTGGTGCAGGCAAAACATTTCTTTTGGTAACCGGCAATAACGTAGACATTGTATCGGTCTCATTGCCTCTTTTTCCTCCCACCTTGATTAAATAATCTTCTATATTGATATTCATTCGTGCCGCCTGACGCATCGCTTCTTCACGAGTTATTCCCAATTCTTTCAACTTCTGGTCGATTTCATCCGGGGTCATTTGTTGTACTTCAGCTTCGACTTGTGATTTTGTCTGATTAAAAACGTTATGCGGTAAAATAATGATGAACACAATAAGGACAATGAGACGGAGTTTCATAAGGATCTCTGGTTTGTATGTTGTTTCAATTATCATTCATGATATTGGGAATACTTATCCGAAGTCTCCCCTCGATTTTCACTTTGCCCGTTACCATAAGAGATTTTTAATCTTCCATCTCTTATGCATAAGAATTTAAGTAAGCAGGTAATACCTCTCAACGATTGACTTCAAGTTTCATGTCCTTCTTATACTCTTGCAGAATACAATAAAGCAGTGAACACTTGAATATCCACGTTTTTGCAAAAGCCAACACAGTACGCACTCTCTGGTGAAAGACAGTCTTGCCTCTAATTCCATTTAATAATGAGTTACTCTTGCTTTGCTTTATAATATATAAAAGAAATGAAGCTAAATCAATAATAGATATCACTCTACGAAAGAAGGAATGAAAACCTATGAATTGCCTAAGTACGATGTCGTGTTTCTCCCCTCTTGTTGCGTTAGTGGGGGATCAACACCAAGCAAAAAAGTTGTTTTATAAATTCGCTGGTTAAAGACGTGGACGAAAAGTCGGTTCCGCGGGAATTCGCATCTTATTCTAAGACGCATTCACGACATTTATTTTTCAACTCATGAGTTCTCGTCCACGTCTCTATTACGAATTTTTCTTAAAGAATGGAATGTTAAGCTGCATACAATTATGTCGTAATGCTGCGGCTTCTTTATTGTTTTCCTTGCATTCTTTGCGTATTCTATAAAAAATATTTTTGTATGAAAAGCACAAAGAAAAAATCGGTTCAGAAACTCGCCTCTCAACTCGAAGGAGACCCCAGTCTCAACCGCAGAACGCGTCCGAGTTTTAACACAGCCTTTACATCACTGCGACACCGGAATTATCGTTTATGGTTCACCGGACAACTTTCATCGCTTATCGGAACATGGATGCAGACTACCGCCATCGGCTTTCTTGTGTTCCAGTTGACACACTCTTCCGCTTATTTAGGATATGTCGGTTTTGCAGCAGGAGTACCGGCACTACTCCTCACATTATTCGGCGGTGTCGCATCGGATAGAATGCCGCGGCGAACATTGCTGCTTATAACGCAAAATTCGATGATGGCGCTTGCTTTTATTCTTTCCTTCTTGACCTTCTTTCATATCGTGCAGGCATGGCACCTTCTCGTCATTGCATTCTGCGGCGGCATTGCCAACGCTTTCGATGCCCCGGCCCGTCAATCTTTCGTACGGGAGCTCGTTCCCGCGGAAGACATTACGAATGCGATTGCCCTCAACGCTACAATGTTCAACTCTGCGCTTGCAGTCGGTCCCGCAGTCGCCGGAATTACGTACGCAGCATTCGGTCCGGGGATTTGCTTTATGATAAACGGTATTTCTTTCCTTGCGGTTATTATGGCTCTCAGCATGATGCATCTTCGGGCGTTTGTTAAAGTGCAAAAAATGAATTCAACATTGAAAGATTTAAAAGAGGGCTTGCGTTATGTGGTTTCGCACGATACCATCGGTATGTTAATCATCATCGTCGCAGTTTCCAATATTTTCGGTATGGGATATATGACCCTCTTCCCTGCATGGGCGGTTAACATCCTGCACGGCAATTCATCAACACTCGGCTTTCTTCAATCTTCACGGGGATGCGGATCTCTTATTGCAGCGCTCACCATCGCTTCTTTTGGACGTTTCCGATACAAAGGACGGCTTCTGACCATCGGCTCTTTTATTTTCCCGATTTTTGTTTTGCTTTTCTCTTTCACGCGCTTGCTGCCTGTATCCATTCTTATGTTGATCGGAGCCGGATGGGGTTTTATGGCTCTCTTGAACATGTGCAATGCATTAGTGCAAACGCATGTTGCAGATGAACTCCGGGGCCGCGTTATGAGTGTCTATTCAATGAGTATGATGGGCATGATGCCGATCGGTTCGTTGTTGTGCGGAACTCTTGCCGAGGCAACAAGCGTGACCACAACGGTTGCATTCTGCGGAATTGTAGAACTGCTCTTTGCAGCATGGATCTATTTCCACGTGCCGCGTATCCGTAAATTAGAATAAAGAGAATGATTCTATGGACGTTTATTTTTATGAAGCTTTCAAGGAAGAAGAGGAAGCGCTCCGGCAGCATCTTGAGCCAAATATCTCTTTCGATCTTACATCCAATACTGTTCAGGAAACCGGGCATGAATCACCCCCGGCAAGATTGATCAGTATCCGCACCCAGTCGATCATTCCCGCTGAATGGTCGTCAGCGATCGACGGAATTTTAAGCCGCAGTACCGGATACGATCATTTAAAAGCGTATCAATCGAAAATTCAAACGCCGCTGCCGTGCGGATATCTGGAAGAATATGCAACGCAGGCTGTCGCCGAACATGCTATTCTTCTTATGATGTCTCTGTTCAGAAAATTGCCCAGCCAAGAGAAACAGTTCTTGCGATTTCAGAGAGACGGGTTAACCGGACGGGAATGCCGCGGGAAAAATCTCCTTGTGGTCGGTGTCGGACGTATTGGAAGCGAGATTGTTCACATCGGGCAAGGACTTGGAATGAATGTCTATGGTGTCGATCTTGTGCAACGATTGGATTCCTTAAAGTATTGTGAAAAAGAAGAGGGTATTGCATGGGCAGATGCTGTCATTTGCGCAATGAATTTGACGAAATTTAACCGAGGATATTTTTCATATTCGCTTTTGAAAAAAGCAAAACCAGGAGCGGTTTTTGTCAACATCGCGCGGGGGGAACACGCATCAACGGCCGATTTGATAATGCTTGAAGAGGAACGGCATCTGGGCGGTATCGGCTTAGATGTGTATGAAGACGAACCGATGACTGCCTCGGAATTCCGAAGCGGTACGAGCGATGTGTCTGCACAGGTACGAAAGCTTCTCTCCTTTCCCAATGTCCTTTTAACTCCGCATAATGCTTTTAATACAGCCGAAGCAGTCGAAAGAAAATCGAGATTAACGACGGAGCAGGTGGAATATTTTTTAAAGAATAGAAAATTTAAACGGCAATTATGAAGCTTTGAGGTTCGTCGGTTGTTCAGTTATTTGGTTATTCAGTTCACAGTTTACAGTTCACATTCATCGTCATCGCCTGTTTCTTGAGCCTGTATGCACCTGCCGGAACGGTTAAACTGCGGAAGAGGAAACAGCCGGGAAAAAAAGAAAAAAGTCGTCCCTTTCCCAACGGTACTTTCCACATCGATAAATCCTTTGTGACCTTTGATAATGCCGGAAACGATCGAAAGGCCGAGCCCGGTTCCCTTACCAACTTCTTTTGTCGTAAAAGAGGGATCAAAAATTTTATCAATTTTATCCGAGGGAATACCCGTCCCCGTATCGCTCACTGTGCATAGGATAAACTGCCCTGCTTTTCCATCAATCACCGTTTTAGCCTTTGAAGCATCGAGAATTGCTTCCTGGATCGTAAAAGTCAGAATACCACCTTCAGCCATAGCATCGCGCGCATTGTTGATCAGATTAGAAAATACCTGACGTAACTGAGTCTCATCGCCGTTGACATAGAGAGGACGTTTTTCATAATGTTCATCGACGCGTATAGTGTTCGGGATTGTATCTTCAATGCTCCGCACGATGCGTTGAAGAGAATCGACAAGATCAAGCCGCGTATACGTTCCTTCGACCCCGCGAACAAAAGAAAGAAGCTGCCTGACCATACTCAACCCATGCTCGATACTGACTGTCATAGCAGTCACAGTGCTTAGGAGTCTTTCGTCAGTCACTTTTCGGTGCATAAAATCGACCGACAATTTTAACGGCGCAAGCATATTCTGCAAGTCGTGCGCAACGCTGCCGGCGAGCAATCCGATACTTTCCATTCTTTGAGTACGGAGTGTCTTTACTTCGAATCGCTTCTTCTCTGTAATATCCAGAATAACCGCTTCAATATAATCTTCCGCCGGAACTACGGCAGCGGAGATAAGAACCCATACTTCTGTTCCGTCGTTCCTGTGAAAAGATGTTTGCAATGAGTCAATTGAATCGGACGATAAGAGCTTTTCACGAAACGTTTCATCATCCGCTTTTGGCATTCGTTCGAAAATTGACTGCAGCGCTTCGGGAGTCGAAACACCGAACATTTTTAGAAGTGCAGTATTTGCATCGAGCACTTCCAGTGTCGTAAAAGAAAGCCGTGCGATACCGGCAAGAGAGTTTTCAAAGAGTCCCCGGTATTTACGTTCGCTCTTTGAAAGCTCTTCGATCTGCTTCTTTTTTATATTGATTTCTTTTTGCTTGGCAAACGCGACAAAATAAATCATGCCTCCGGTCAGGAAAAGAAAAAGTGCCGTACCAAGAACGATAACTAAAATGATATTAATATTTTGCATAAGCACGAGCCGCCGTCAAGGATTAACATACCTGCCGCATTTAATTTAAGAAGAAAGCAGGAAAGCCGGTAGGGTGTTTGGAAGCAAATGAAAAAAGGCATAAGAGAATGTCCGAAAGAATCACTAAAAATCGTAAAGAATATTGTACCTCGACATCCTTCTGATATACAATATTCTCTCTATTGCTGCGGGAATTTCCAGGCTTCAGCAGCGCCGGCTCAAAAGAGAATGACAAGAGAGCAGATAATTGACAGAACAAAAGATCTCAGCCGATTTTTTCCGGCTTACAAAATAATGCACGTGCGAAGAAAAGAAAAGCGACGCAAGAGAAAAACCAGTTGATTTGCCATAAGACTCTAAACGTTTCAAGAGGAAGCTGGACAATCGTTCTAAAAAGCGAATAAAGGAGAAAGGTGCCTGCTGCGGATAGAAGATATCCCGAGGCTACCCAGAAACGAGGATCATTTTTCCATATGCGGTTTCGTTCATCCAGCAATCCATTTGCCAATAAATTGACAGTGAAGGTTATTTCCAGAACACCCTCAAGAGTAGCAGCAAAGTTCGCCCCTTTATGAAAAGCATCGAAGAATATTCCATCGATCACCCAAACAATAAAAAATAGAATATAGGCAACCCGAATAAATCGCGCATTATACCGGCCCGTTTGCCACTTATAAAAAATAATCAAAAAAAAGCTCATGTCAATGACATCACTTATATGTTCCAGCCATAAATTTTGAATACCATGTAATGCAAGAATAGCTTCTGCAATAGAAGACAGTGTACAGTACACCATGCTCACGATAAGCCAGCGTATCGGTGCATCGACTTTTCGAAAACGAAATATTCCGATGACACTTACAACGGACTCCAAGAACAACATACCGTAAAGATAACAGAATTGGGCGTGAGTCAAAAAAACCTCAGTTATTGGAGAAAAAAATGTTTCCGCATGAATAAAAAGCAAGTAAAAAAATCAAATGGCTTTTTCTGATTGTTCCACGCGTGCTTGTATCACATGAATAACAAATCATTCCGTCAAAACCTTAGAAAGCACAAATGGAAGAAGATAACGAGTAAGTTAAACTTTTTTCGTATTAAATCAACGAATCCTCTTTTATTCTTTTCCTTCTTCGAGCCCCGTTTTTTCCTTATATTTCTTTTATGCTTTCATTAGAACATATCGGTATTCAATTCGGAGGGCGGACACTCTTCGAAGATCTGAGCGTTACCATCGGCGCTCATGATCGCATTGGCTTAGTCGGCGCCAACGGCTCCGGAAAGTCTACGCTTTTAAAAATTATTGCGGGACTGAATTCCCCCGATACAGGTTTCATCAATAAAGCTCATTTTGTAACCGTCGGCTACCTGCCGCAGGACGGCATTTCCGCCAAGGGAAAAACACTTTATCACGAAGCGGAAACGGCCTTCGAAGACGTTCTTCTTGTTCAGGAGGAGCTTAAAGAAGTACAGCATTCGCTCGAGACGCTCGACACTTCATCTCTCGAATACATGGATATGCTTGAAATTTTCGGTGAACTTCATCATAAATTAGAAGAACTCGACGCCTACCGGATGAAGTCCAAAATTGAACAGGTTTTGATGGGATTGGGTTTTAGTGCACAGGATATGCAGCGTCAAACCGATGAATTCAGCGGCGGATGGCAAATGCGGATCGCTCTTACAAAGCTTTTGCTTCAGGAACCCAATCTTCTTCTTCTCGACGAGCCCACAAATCACCTCGACCTCGAATCTCTTCAATGGCTCGAAGAATATTTACATCAGTATAACGGCGCCATTATTCTTGTTTCCCATGACCGTGCGTTTCTGGACGGTCTTACGGCCAAAACAATCGCTCTTTCAAGCGGGCGCTTCGATATCTATAACGGCAATTATTCTTTCTTCGAAAAAGAACGGGTTGTCCGGAAAGAACTATTGATGAACCAGTATAAAAATCAGCAGCAGCAGATCAAGCAAACGCAAGAGTTCATCGAACGATTTCGGTACAAAGCCACAAAAGCACGGCAGGTGCAAAGCCGTGTGAAACAACTGGAAAAAATGGAAACGGTGGAATTGGAAAATGAAGAGGAGGAGATTCATTTCCATTTTCCGCAGCCGCAGTCAAGCGGGCGCGTCGTTCTGGAACTGCAATCCGTCGTTAAATCGTACGGCGGTCATTGCGTCATTCAGGATCTGAATTACAAAATAGAACGAGGCGACCGCATAGCCGTGGTCGGCGTCAACGGAGCGGGCAAATCGACGCTTGCACGCATACTGGCCGGCGTCGAACCATTCGATTCCGGCAAGCGCATCGCAGGCCACAACGTTACTGTTTCCTATTTTGCGCAGGATCAGGCGGAAGAATTGGATCTCTCCCTCGACGTTCTTATGACCGTCGAATCGTCGGCTGCGAGCGAAACACGCTTGCAGCTGCGTACATTACTCGGATCGTTTCTTTTCCACGGGGATGATGTGTTCAAGAAAGTCAGCGTGCTTTCCGGCGGAGAAAAAAGCCGCCTTGCACTCGCCAAAATGCTCCTCCAGCCTGCAAATTTTCTCATCATGGACGAACCTACGAACCATTTGGATATGCGTTCGAAGCGCGTTCTTCAGGATGCGCTGAACACATACGGTGGAACATTTTTTATCGTATCACACGACCGGGCGTTCCTTGATCCTCTTGTCAATAAAGTACTTGAACTTTCTCCGGGCAGCGTCAAAACGTATCTTGGCAATGTATCGGAATACATTGCCAAGAAAAAAACAGAACGGGAAGCACATCAGCCGGCAATCATTACGGAACAGCCGGAGGAAAGAAAGAAGAGCCGGCAGGAGGAGCAAGAAAAGAAAAAGGCGGCAGCAAAAGAAATTCGTGCCGTCAAACGCGCCATTGAGCAGGCGGAGACGGATCTTCAACATCTGGAATTGCGCAAAACGGAAATTGAAGCAATCCTCGCCGACCCGGATTTTTATAAGCGGGAATCCGAAGGAGCAGCAATTACGGAAGAATATACTCTTCTCAAGAAAAAAATAGAAGAAGCTTTCGAAACATGGAATCGTTATTCCCAGCAACTCGCACTTGCCGAGAAAAAGGATTGAGTTCGTATTACTTAGTTCGTGGTTCTTAGTTCCCGTTTTTTTTCATTGTAACCAGTCAAACATAGTAACCTCTTAACGTTGAACGTTGAACTTTGAACTGCAGCACAGCCGGATGCCCCATAATGTTTTCCTTCAAAACAGGAATCTACTTTATGCATCCAGCTGAATGACGCACTACGAACTACGAACCACGAACCAAGAACTACGAACCACGAACTATCTTTATTGACAAAGAACCATAATCTCCACACTCACCGGACGTGCACCTACCATATCCTGATCAAGCGCCGTGACTGTGAAACGATTCTCGCCTTTCACTAAGGGAACGGCTACAACTTTTCCATAACCGATAATTGTCGATCCTTTTTTCCATTCAAACCTTACGTTGCGATTTTCCGGACGGTTCACATCCGGCGTCGTAACAACCGTAGCAGGATTCGATGGATTCCAGATCAATACCTGAGATTCCGGTTTGCTTGTAAATTCCAAAGCTGGCCAAACTTGAATATCGAATTGCTCTTTCGCCAGGATAATTCCCTTTGGCGCCCAGCCGAGTGTGATCTCCTGTTTCCCTTCTCCCCGTATCCGCATTTGTGCAACGAGAGCGGAATCGATGATAAATCCGACTCCGCGGAACGATGTGACTTCGGCAATATTGACTTCACTGCCGACAAGCCAGTTCTTTGGAACGGACAAGGTTTTTAAATCGGGTTTTGCAATAACCGAAATTTCTTTGGAAACAGAATCGACCGAATTGCTGAGACCGCGTCCGTCGTTGGCAAGAAGCGTTACGATATGCTTGCCCGATTTTTCAAATGAAAGCGTCGATGACGAATATTCCACATTATCGATTTTCCAGATAAACAACAAAACGTCCCCGTCCGCATCTGTGGCCGGCAGCGGAAGAAGCTGCGCCGTTTCTCCTTCGTACATCAGATCGGGCAGCGAGAAGGAGGGACTCGGTTTTGAATTGACATCGACAACCATATCCTGGGAAACGGAACGGGACGACGTTCCTGAATTATCCGTAATTTGCAGCGAGACGGTGTGCTTTCCAGCAGTCGTCATAATCATCGAAGCCACCTGCGTTGTTGCGATCACTTTTCCATCCAGCGTCCAGACATAATCTTTAATAATACCGTCCGGATCGTACGATCCGGCGGCATCCATCACAAGTAAATCTCCGAGAGCAATCGCTTTAGGAACGCTCCACTTTAGTACCGGCGGCGCGTTTACATGGACGCTGCGGGTGAGAGCTGCAATATTGCAGCTTGTTTTCGACTCAATAGTTAGAACAAGTTTGACATCGTACAAACCCGGTTTTGCAAACGCGAACTGCGCCTGCATACCATCCAGTGCATAAACTGTATCGCTTGATTGTATAATCCATTTAGTTGAAAGAAGCGTACCGTTCGGTTTGGATTTTGCTGCATCGACATGTATGACTTCGTTCATGCTTACAGCTTCCGGCAGTGAAAATTCAGCCGCCGGTCCTTCGACAATATGAACGGTCGAGGTCGCCTGACTGACCCGGCTGCATCTTCCGCTGCCGTTTCCGACAACCGTTAACACCACATAATATGTCCCCGGTTTCGAAAAAGCGTGAGAAACTTTGCTTCCGAATGTCGTGATAGCATCGCCGAAATCCCAGGTATAGGAACCGAGCGGACCGTTCGGATCACTGCTCTTCGTGGCATCGAATTCCACCGGGGAATTGACGCAGAGCGTAGTATCGGTAAAACCTTGAACCGCATGCGGCGATCCTTCTACGATGATCGGAATGGTCGCAACGGTCGGCTTTTCCGAAAACCCATCGCTCAATACAAGCTGCACATTATAATAACCCGGTTTTGTATAGACATGCGCCGGATTCATTTCACCGGAGGTCGTTCCATCGGCAAAATTCCATTGCGTCGTCATCGGATCGTTGTCCGGATCATAGCATCGCGATCCGTTCAGCAAGATCGTCTGGCCGCTGCACGAGAAAATAATAGAATCGACGACTGCAACCGGCGGCCGGTTGACCAGCAAGCGAATTGTCTCGCGTGCAATGCTGTTCTTCTTTCCCTGGCCGTCATCTACGGTCAGTGTAATGAAATGCACGCCGCCGGCCGGTACCTGCCAATTGAAGGAGGACTCATGCCTGTGTGTCCCGTCGGAAAGAAACCAGTCGAATTTCAACGCCTGCCCGTCGATATCGTAACTCTGCGACGCATCCAGATTGACGATCTGGGAATTGGTACGAATAAGATTTTTGGTCACGATGATAGGCGCATTGTTGACCAGCAGGGGAAAATCTTTCGTCTGGATCGAATTGGCAAAACCCTGACCGTCATCCACGGTGATTCTGACCATGACGACTCCCGAGTTCTTGAACGACCTCGTAACTTTCGGGCCGGTCAGAATTGTTCCGTCCGGAAAACTCCATGTCACGGATGCGATCGTTCCATCCGGATCGTACGTTCCTTTGGAATCGAATACAACGGGTTCATTCGGCTCCGTAACTTCCGGCACCGTATGCCATTTGACAACGGGCGGATAATTGATGTGAATCTTTGCCGTTTTTATTCCGACTGCATCTTCAAAACCGGAATTATCTTTCACTTTCAAAGCTACAGCGTAATCACCCGGTTCCGGGAAAATAAGATCGGCAGCGCTGTCGTGCGCAGTTTCTTTGCCGTTCAAGAGCCATGTATATCCGGTTACCGTTCCATCAGGGTCATAGCTTGCCGCACCATTGACATGCAGGGGAACCGCCGGCGCCCAGCGTTCCGGTATGGAAAATTGTGCTACCGGATTTTTATTCACCACCAGAGTATGCGTAACCGACTGAATACTGTTTGTTTGTTTTTGTCCGTCGTTCACCGTCAGCGTAATCTTATAGGTTCCGCTTTGTTGAAAAACATGCGTAACGTTCTTTCCCTCCGCAGACGCACCGTCCCCGAAATTCCAACTATAAAAGAGATCGGATTGGTCCGCATCGGTCGTTTTCTCTGCGGAAAAGTTCTGTTTGGAGGAATTCGAGTGGTCAAGCGCTGTAATAACAGGAACAGGCGGAGCATTGATATGAATCGAATGCTCGCACGATTGAACGGAGTTCTCGACCCCTTCTCCGTCGTCGACGGTCAGCGTAACGACAAAATCTCCCGGATGGTCGAATGTTAAGGTCGCTTCCGGGTTCGACAACTCGGAACCGTCGCTTACTTTCCAACGGACGCTCAAAGCGTCGTTATCCGGGTCTTTGGACTGCAGCGCAGAAAGAAGAATTGTATCTCCGGGGGCAGCCTGCTCGGGCAAGGAAAATATAGGCACCGGATCCGCATCGACATGATAGGCGAAGAGAGTTGAATAGTCTGAATTTTTAGTTCCGGTCCGGTCGGAAATTGTCAATTTAATGGAATAATCGCCGGCCTTATCCTGTTTAATGGTGACAACCGAATCTTCAGCCCCGGCGGCAATACCTGGACCGCTCCATTGATAGGCAAGCGTATCGCCGTCAGGATCGACCGCATTGACTGCGTAAAATTTTGTTGCCGCCGAACGGCCCACGACTTGGGGAGCTTTAATTTCTCCGTACGGCTGTGCATTGACCCGAATTTTTCGAACCGCAGAAGCCTCGCTGCAAAGTGCGCTGGATGAACCGTTGTTGACGACGACTTTAATTTCATAAATGCCTGGCAGAACATTGACAAATGTCAGAGAAGGCGCATCGCCGCGCATTACTCCATTCACGAACCATTGATAGCGCCATGGATGTTCTTCTTCGGGCGGCGCTGCAGGAGCGGAAAGAAGCAGCGCTTCACCGGGAGAAAGAATCGACTTTGCCGCAAAGACCGCGGCAAGAGGGGACGCATTGATATGGACGGTAAAATTTTGAATCCAGTATTTTGGAACATACATTGCCGCAGTCGGGAAAAAGGCGAAAATTTCATGCGCACCCGGCTCGGAAAACTCGGCAAGAATGGAATCCCCTTCGACGGAAGAATTATCAATCACCCATTTCGGCGAACGGTTCCGAAACTCATTTTTCGTTTGTTCGGAAAGAATCAGCCGTGCGTTCTCGCACGCGGTTCCGGGCAATTGTATGATACTGATGTCCGGTTTCTTCGGCCGTTGAAGAATGAGCGGCTTCCATTTCCATAAAATAGGAGTTATCCCTTTGCTCTTCACGACCATATTATTAATGCGCTCTTCCGAGCCGCTGATGGCGATTCCCCATTCATTCGTAAAACCGTGAACCGATGCAGTAAACGGATTTTGCAGTACCGGCAATTTAAACGTCGCGCCGAAATTATCACGCACCGATACAATCGATTGTTCTTCTCCTGCGGGAATAAGCCGCGGAAAATTTTGAATAGATCTGTCGGCGGGTTGAAACTGCACTTCGTCATTTTCAGTAAGGCCGTATAAACTGACCGCGAGATTATAGGAAAATATTTCCCAATCGCTTTCACGAGCATTGTCCACAGATACCTTAACCCGAAGTTTGAACGAGTTGACATCCCCTCCGTTTTCTCCGCTCACGCGTACAATCCATGCTTCCGGGCCGTCCGCCGGGCGAAGCGAATCAAATTCCACCCAGCGATTGATGTACTTCGGCTCGTTGACCACTTTAAGAGTTTTCTGCAAAATATCGGCCTGCCCTTCCTTGCGGGAAAATAATCGATAGGTCGTTACCATCGGCTGACCGCCTGAAACAACATCTGCGATGCCGCCGAGCGCCGCGTCGTAAATTTGCAGCGATCCGTTCTGTGCTCCCTGTGCCGGTCTGATAAGAAATTCGTATTGGTGCACCGCATCGCCTGTCAGCTGTGCGGGAGCTTTCGTCCCCGCAACAAACATAAACACCTCCTGTGCATACAACGCATGGAGAGCAAAGATCGATACGGCAAGAACATGCCATACCCGTATGCGTGTTTGAAGGTTCATCTTTTGTCTATCCTTCTTCCAGTGTTCCATATTCTTATTCTACTCTCCATGTTTTGGTGCCGATGGATCGGCCGTCATTCAGCGATTCGAACATCAATCGAAGAACCTCGCCTTTAACAGGTTTCAGAGATACGGCCCACATTCCCTGCGAGCTCGTCATCACAACACTTTTTTGCGATCCCAGTTCCGCACTCACGCGGACATGCGGGTAAGCCGTTCCGCGCGCCTCGACCGTTTCCCCGGTCGGTCGCAGGATGCCTTCGGCAACAGCACAATTCCAATCGATTCTGTACACCTGTGCGGTATCCATGGGTACGATCGAAAGGAGCCGTTTGCTGATATTGCCGGATTGATCGACTGCTGCAATATTCAATTGCGTTTCCGGCTTGCCGACCGGCGCGGTGTACGTGAATGTTCCCATCGGATCCAGTTTGACGATAACATCGTTAATGGTCAGTTTGACATATGCCGCGGTTTTTCCATGAATCGTAACCGATTCGAGAACCGTGTATAATCGATCCATATCCCATCCGTCGATCTGGATCGGCGGCGGCTGTGTATTCTTTGTACGAATAATCTTATAGACCGGAGAATCCGTTCCGCGCAGCGAGTAGCGGTCGATCGACTGCAGCCGGACGTATGTAACTGCAAGCGGAATGCCGGTCAGTTCAAAAGAAGCGGATGTCACGGAAAAACGCTTTATGTCGCGGTCAAAATCCTTGCTCGGACTTGCTTCAATTTGGTAATGCACCGCTCCTGGAATCGTTTTCCATTCAAGTTTTAATTTATCCGCGTAGATGACTGAATCGATACGCGACCATGCCAAATCCGGAGAAGGGAGCAAATCGATCGGCTGAAGCGGCGGTTTTCCTTTTTCCACGACCGTGCCCTGGTTGCTCTGCAGTGTCACACGCACATTGCTCGCCGAGAGCGCAATCATACCGTCGTAGTTCGATACGCGCGCGCTTTTATTTGGAATTGTACTGGCCCAGAATTTCCCGGACTTGATTTGCGATTCGGAGGTTCCGGCTTGAAAAGAAAAATTGCTCGTTTCCTTCGCTTTGGCGGAAAGCTTCGCCAGAAGGCTGCCGTTGACCAGCGCAAGGTCCCGCCTGACCGTTTGATTTAATTTATCGAGCTGCGACGCTCGAATTACAATCATGGTACTGGGATCTACCGTCACATCCACACCGTCGGTAAAGAACAATTGCGCCAGACTTTTTTCTCCCGTTTTTACGCCGTCATCGGTAATGAACAGATCCCCGACAGCGGCATTTTGCCAGGCGCCGAGATAGCCTCTCCTCTTATCGACAACGCCGGTTTTTTGAGCAAGCTTTGCATCGATTGCCTCGTTCCGGTTTTCTTCGATAAGCCGTTCAATGAGCGCCGTTTCCGAAGTAATGCGAAGGCTGTACCCGGATGCTTCTTCCAGCTGGCCGTTGTTCACCGATGCTGCGTAGAGCTTCAGCGACTGCAGGACGGAATCCAGTTCCTGCGTTGCAAAAACCTTCGCGCCGTTCTTAATTTGCAGAATCAATTTTTGCTGCGCCTGTCGAACCTGTTTATGCCGGACTGCAAAGTCTTTTATCTGTTTTTGCGCAGCCGGAGAAAGCACGAACGAATTCGACGCCGTTTCCCTTTCCGCAACGGAGACGAGAACCGGCCATGCCGTCGAATCGCCGGTTAATTGCGCCGCAGTGCGGTAGATATCCGCCGCCGCAACGACAATCGATTTTTGCTGAGTCTGCGCAGAAGTCCAGAGGACCGAAAGGGAAAAAATGAGAATACGATATTTATTCATGACGTTAACGCGGGTTCTTCCGTAACTATCGGGATGCTCAGCGTGAACCTGCTTCCGATCTCCGCATTGGATTCAAGCGTGATGGATCCGTGATGGTACTCGGCTATTTCCTTTACGTAGGCAAGACCGAGACCCGTGCCGATTTCTTTAATCGATTTTGTATTCGGTACCCGGTAAAATTTCGAGAATAATTTTTCCTGCGCTGCCGGCGGAATACCGTAGCCGTGGTCGGTAATACTAAAAACGATATCATGGTCGGTGCGAAAGAGTTTCAGAACAATTGTCCGGTGAGGATCACCGTACTTAATCGCATTGGAAAGCAGATTGAGAACCGCCTCACGGTACAAATCCGGTACAACAACGATCTCCGGGATGTCTTGCGCAATATCGATTTCAACTGTCAGCGATTTATGCGCCAGCTGCGGCTGCTGGCTTTTGGCTACTTCCCGTACGCATGCGGCGCAATCGGTCAGTCTTTTCGGATACTCGATGCGCCGCGATTCCAGCCGCGAAATGTCCAGAAACCGGTTGATGAGTCCATTGAGCTTCTGCGAACTGTTCATGATATGCGTCATAAATTCCTGCGACTCGGTATCGGTTACCGTTTTGTCGTTCAGCAAAATATCGGAAAATCCCATAATGCTGCTGACCGGATTGCGCAGTTCATGAACGACAATATTAATCATGTCAGTTTTCATTTTATCGATCATGCGGTCGTTCGTCAGATCGTGAAAAATTATGAGCGACCCGAGATTTTCACCCTCTCGAAAGATCGAAAGATCGTTGACACGATAGTATTGTACTCGTTCCGCTTCCAATTGAATTTTCAATTCAGACTGCACCAGTTCTGCCGTCAGTCCCTCCGCCGTTTCCGTATGCGAGGTCTCTTTTATTTTTGTAACGGCCGAATGGCACAGAACTTCGTTCTTCGTTGTAATGGCATGGGATGGAGAGAGCGTCTGGCATAATTCGTCGAACTTGGCATTGCGAAACACAAACGTATGACGGCCGTCGGTAAATCCGATCAGGTCATCGCTGTGATTCATGAAGAGTTTATTTTTCCATTCCTCCAGAATAATTTTTTCCACATTCAAACGCTGATATCGTTCAAGCGACTGCCGCATCCATTCTATCGTCTCCCCCATTTTATGAAGATTGCGCATGGCCGGAATGCGTATGGTCTGCTGAAAATCCAAATTGCCCAGGCGTTCGACATCCTTTACCAGAACTGCAACAGGCCGGCTGATCTGGTACGACAGGATCCATCCGAGGAAGAAAAGGACAAGCAGCAGTCCAACGACAAACGAGGAAGAATACACTAAAAGCTGATGCACCGGTTCGAGGATAGCTCCTTCAGGAATAGCAACCAGCATCGTTAGATCCGTACTCTGAAACGTGCCGCTTATGACCCGCCACTCTACACCGGCGGATTTGACCTTCCGTAAATCGTTCATATGCTGCTGCGCGTGCATCGAATCGGCAAACGCTTCTTCCGGCCGGTTTTCAAAAACGACCGATGATTTCGAATAAATGCGCAGATAATAATCGGTACCCAGCGGAAGTCTTTCGATATACCTCTGCAAAGATTTTGCATCCCAGATCACGCACATTATGAACATTCTGCCCGAGACCTGAAAACGTGTGCGCATGAGCATCATGGATGAAGGAGAACCGGGAACGGCAGTCAGCCATGCAAGCTGAACGATCGAATCGGCAGAAGAAATAAACTGATATTCCGACGGTTGAACGGTCGGCACCGGATACGCGGTATTCTGGCTGGTCAATTCATCCGGCAGCTCCGGCGATTGAATCTTAATCTGAACAATTTCAGGAAAAAGGGAAATCGTGCTGCGCAGCAGCGACTCTCCGTCCCGGGGATGTTCTGCAATTTCCCATGCAATCGACCGCGATGCGGAAACCCATTCCGTAATTTGTTTGTCTAAGTTTTCTATGGCATAGCTCTGCAGCTGCTGAGCAATTGTAACGCGTTCGGAAATAACACTCGCCTCATATTTCGGACGAACGACCATCCAGAGAACGCCTAAGAGAACAACAGCTAAGATTCCCAGTCCGAATAAAATTCGACTTTGCAGAGAAAGCCGCAGCTTCATTTTCAATACTCCGAAAGCAAGAGGATGATCAATTTTTCTATAATCAGAAAATAGCAATTATTGTCATGAACGTCCAGAAGATTTAAAGGAATATGATTTCGCTGATGGGATAAAATAACGCGTCATGATGAGAAAACAGCTTCGCGGCAGCCTTCCCTGAACTTATGCCGGAGAAGTGAGAGAGTGAGAGGCGGAACTTTCAATTTCCACCGGCAACCTATCAACCATTAGTTTTCATGGAAAGACGGTCGGGAAGAAGGAAATCGACAAATAATTCAATTCAAATGAAGCTTTTCCTTATTGGCATCCACTTTGTCCTCCGCATGATGTTTGACGATTCTCGCCTGTGTAAGGAAAATGACTTCTTCGGCAATATTGGTGGAGAGGTCGGCAACGCGTTCGATATTCCGGCTGATACGGCTGAATTCCAGGCCGCACTCGATCAATTCCGGATTTTCCTTGACATATTGAATGACTCTTCTGGAAACCGTCCTGTTGAGATCGTCGATCCGGTCATCCGTTTCAAGAACCGTTTTTGCAGCATGTGCTTCGAGGAGAATAAAGCTGTCGACAGCATCCTTAAGCATTTGCCGTGCAATATTCATCATCTGAGGAATTTCGTTGAAGAGATCAGTGGGCGAAAGTTTTGCCAGTGTAATTGCTGCCTGGGCGATATTGACGGCATGGTCGCTGATGCGTTCCATGTCATTGTTGATTTTTTGGGCGGCAACGATAAAACGCAAGTCGCGCGCCACCGGCTGCTGTAATGCAAGCAGATCGATCACTGCATTGTCGATTTCAATTTCCATTGAATCGACCCGCTCGTCCGTATTGATGACCTTCTGGGCCCAGACTATATTGAGTTCCTGAACCGCCTGGACGGACAGCCGGAAATTCTCTTCGACAAGGCTTCCCATTTTAATGAGAGAAGTTTTAAGGCTTTCAATTTCTTTTTGAAAATGTCGTTCCATCAGTTTTCCTTTCTTATCCGAACCGTCCTGTGACATAATCCTCCGTCTGTTTATTTGAGGGCATGGTAAATATTTTTTTGGTCACATCGTATTCGATTAATTCGCCCATATAGAAAAAAGCGGTATAATCGCTCACGCGCGCCGCCTGCTGCATATTATGCGTAACAATGACGATGGTATAGTTTTTTTTCAAGTCGTACACCAATTCCTCGATCTTCGCAGTGGAAATCGGATCGAGTGCGCTTGCCGGTTCATCCATCAGGAGAACTTCGGGACTCACTGCAAGGGCACGGGCGATGCACAGGCGCTGCTGCTGGCCGCCGGAAAGACCGATACCCGATTTGCCGAGGGAATCCTTAACTTCGTTCCATAATGCGGCTTGCTGCAGACTTCGTTCCACTGTTTCTGCAATATGATTTTTATCACGAACGCCGTTCAGCCGGAGCCCGGCAGCGACATTGTCGAAGATGGACATTGTCGGAAAAGGATTCGCCTTTTGAAACACCATACCGATGCGGCGCCGGAGATTGACCGGGTCGTAATCAAGAATGTTTTTTCCGTCGAGCAAAATAACTCCTGTCATCGATCCTCCTGCAACTTCATGCATGCGGTTGAGGCAGCGGAGGAATGTTGATTTTCCGCATCCGGAAGGTCCGATAATTGCAGTTGCTTTGTTTTGTTCGATAGAAAGAGAAATTTTCTTCAGGGCCTGAGTTTTTCCGAAGAACGCATTGACTTCTTTGGCTTCGATCTTGTGTACATTCTCGATCATCGGAGGTACGAACGCAGGCACCTGTACGTTGGTCGTCATGAATATTTCCTTAGTTATGTTTTCCTGCATAGCGGTCACGCGTCATATATCTGAATGAAATATTAACTATAAAGATAAGAACTATTAAAACAAATGCAGCTCCCCATGCCTGGCGGTTCCAGTCGTCAAACGGCGCTTTTGCATAATCGAAAATAAAGACAGTCAGCGATGCCATCGGATGAGCGATATCGGTCGACCAGAACCTGTTGCCGAGCGCCGTAAAGATCAACGGAGCCGTCTCGCCGGCAGCACGTGCGATGGCAAGAAGCACGCCGGTCGTAATTCCTTTCAGCGCAGTCGGCAGTATGATGCGCAGAGTCGCTTTCCAGCGCGGGATACCCAGTGCGAGCGCCCCTTCGCGGAAAACATTCGGTACGAGTTTTATCATCTCCTCTGTTGTCCGCGTCGCCGTCGGAATCATTAAAATGCCGAGTGCGACGCCGCCCGCAATAGCCGAGAATTGTTTCATCGGAATGACAACGAGCATATACGCAACGACCCCGACTACAATAGAAGGTACGCCGCTCAAAACGTCTGTAAGGAAACGAACTGCTTTGGCAAACGAAGCATTTTCATTTTCGGCCAGATAAATACCCGCCATAATGCTTACAGGCAGACCGATGATGCTTCCAAGGCCGAGAAGAATTCCGGTCCCTACAAGCGCGTTCGCCATGCCGCCTCCGGTTTCGCCGACCGGCTTCGGCATTTGAACAAAAAAATCTATATTGATGGCACTCAAACCCTGCAGCAGCGTATAGAAAAAAATCAGAAAGAGCGGAATAACGGCAACGACTACACTCAGCAGCGACAGCGATGTCATAAGAGTGTTTTTTGCTTTTCGCCAGTAAAATACTTTAGAGGAAAATTCGTTCATGCGGTTTTGAATTTTTTAGTGACACTCCATACGATCAAACGTGCGGCGGCATTCAGAATAATGGTTACACAAAACAGCAAAAGTGCTATTTCGATCAGCGAACTGGTGTAGAGCGCTGTCGTCGCTTCTGCAAATTCGTTCGCAATAACGCTGGCCATCGAATATCCGGGATCCAGAAGCGATGCGGATATTTCCGGGCGATTGCCGATAACCATCGTCACTGCCATCGTCTCGCCGACTGCACGGCCTAGGCCGAGCAGTGTTGCGCCCAGAATCCCCGACCGGCCGTTTGAAAGAATGATTTTTGTCGCTTCCCAGCGTGTCGCCCCCAGCGCAAGCGCCGCTTCGCGCTGCGTATCGGGTATCGCGCTCAGGACATCGCGCGAGATCGAGGAAATGATCGGTAAAATCATGATAGCCAGAATAATTCCTGCAGCAAGCATGCCGAAACCGTACGGCGTGCCGCTAAAGAGGGGAAACGTCCCGAAGACTTTTAACAATCTCGGTTCCACCGAAACACGAAGCCAGGGAACAAGGACAAAAACACCCCACAGGCCGTACACGATACTCGGAATCGCTGCAAGGAGCTCAACCATAAAGGACATTGGACGTTCGAGCCAACGCGGAGCGAGTTCTGCGAGAAAAACTGCAACGCCGACGCTTAGCGGAAGAGCCAGAAGAAGTGCAAGAAGCGAAGAAACGACAGTTCCGAAAATAAACGGCAGTGCACCGTAATTATCTGCCACCGGATCCCAAGTGGTGCCGATCAAAAATTTGAAACCGAATTTCTCTATCGACAACTGCGAACCTTTGAGCATTTCATATGCCATCAAGAACACAAGAGCGAAAACAAGGAAGGCAAAAAACCAGGTTGTGCTCTTGAATATTCTATCGCCGATATTGGAAACCGACCGTCTCGCTTTTTTAGCAGTTCCGGAGTACCGGGGAGAGACAGCGGCGGGTGGAACGGAATTTTCGTTTCCACCCGCCGGTTTCTTCACTGTCGAAGTTATAGCATTAGACAAGTTAAACAATTATTTTATCTCGATGCTGTTGATTTTCTTTTCGCATAACGCGACCACTTCCTTCGGCAATGGAGCATAGTAGAGGTCCTTTGCATAGGATTGGCCTTCAGTCATTGCCCATTTTAAAAATTTGACAATTTCCTGAGCTTTAGTTTTGTCCTTCATGTTTTTGGATATCAAAAGCCACGTAAATCCGCAAATCGGATAGGATGCCTTGCCCGACGCATCCGTAATGGAGACCCGTAAATCTGACGGCATATTCTTGGAAGCTCCGGCCGCAGCGGCTGAAACCGCATCGAATGAAGGGGACACAAATTCGCCGTCTTTGTTCTTCAGGGATGCATACGGAAGATTGTTTTGCACGGCATAGGCGAGTTCGACGTATCCGAGTGCGCCTTCCGATTGTTTAACTAAACCGGCAACTCCCTCGTTTCCTTTTCCACCCAGGCCTACCGGCCAGTTAACGGAGGTTCCCTTTCCGATATTGACAGCCCATGTTTTGCTGATTTTTACCATATAATCTGTAAAGATATTTGTCGTGCCGCTTCCATCGGAGCGATGGCATACGAGAATCGCCTGATCGGGAAGGTTTTTATCGGGATTGACCGCTTTGATTGCAGGGTCGCTCCAATTTTTGATTTGACCGAGATAAATTCCAGCCAGTACTTCGGGTGTGAGCTTTAAATCTTTTCCAGCCACAGGAAGGTTATAAGTAATCACCACAGCTCCCATGACTGTCGGAATGTGAAGGATATCTGTTCCCTGTTTCTCTTTAATCTCTTTCAGCTGGGCATCGCTGAGCGAAGCATCCGATGCGCCGAAATCAACTGTACCTTCTGTCACCTGTTTTATTCCCCCGCCGCTGCCGATGGATTGATAATTGAACTCTACGCCGCTTTGTTTGCTGTAGACATCAAACCACTTCGAATAGATAACGTAGGGAAATGTTGCTCCCGCACCGTTCAACTTCATTTGGGCAAAGGCCGCTTCGCCGGCAATGAGAGATACGATAAAGAGTATCGATGTGATTATTAATGATTTCATATTTTTCCTTCGCTGATGATGGTTAAAACTATTCGTTCCTATTACAGATAAATGTACCAGAATGTCAATCGAGCTGTTACAGACGCTGCGATAGCTTTTCCGCCGATTGGTGTTTCATAGGTTTCATACACAATATTCGGTGAAATAAAAATTCGCGCATCCGGCTTAAAAACTAATCCAGCTAAAGCGTAATTACGCGAATCGCCTTTTGCAGCATTGTCGCTTCCCGTATTCGGGTCATAGTCGTCGTATCGAGCGACAGCCCCTATTTCCGGTGTAAAATAGTACTGGCCGTATACCCAATATCCAAGGCCGTTTTTCGATGCTAATGTATTTGATGAAGTTGTGTATCCATTAGATTGCTGCTGCATAAACATTTCGGCTCCCACGTTGGTCTGTGTCGGCACGGTTGAATTCAACGACGATTTTCCATAGCCGACGAAGACTGCCTCCGTCAAAGTACCATTGCTTACCGTCCCCGTTTTGGCTATGTTCGAAATATCCGCCGCGTCAGTGTAATCGACATAAGCAGTTGCCTGCCAATTCGTTGCGGGCAGCACCTGTATATTAGCGTAGTATCGTTTGTATTTATTGTTCTCGGGAATAGTTCCGCTTGCATCATTATTTGCAATCATCAGCCAATAATTTACCATTCCATCTGAGGTTAATTTTCCTCTGAGAGATACTCCAAGATCGACAGCAGGCACGAGTCCCTTTTGGTCCATGATGGTCTTTTCGAGGAAACGATAGCCCCATGCCGCTTCCGAAATAGCGAATCCGGGAGTCAATTGTGTGCCAAACGTGAAATTGCTGCCCTCAAAAATGTTCTTCCATGTAAGCCATGCTTCTTTTATAAACGGGGCCATTTTACCGCTGACAAGTTCATCATTTGCAGAGGCCGGATACTCGTTGCCGGAGCTGTTACGCCGGGTGTTGCATCTTGATCTGCTTCGAGACGAAATCGTGCTGAGAACTTATCGGAAATATTATCATCCATTGTGAAATAAATCCGGCGGAATTGAAATGCCTGCATTGCCGTCCCTCCTGGAGCAGCTGAACTCAATGCAGAGTTGGCCGGCGCCTTGCGACTGAATATAGAATCGCGCGCAATGTTGTAATAGTAATCGCCAAACATATAGCCGCTGAATGTCATCTGCGAAAATGCAGAGGCTGATACTAAAAAGAATCCAGCTATCAGTAAGATCAAACGCTTCATCATGAAATCCTTTCATAAATTGGTTAGGATGAGTTATGGATTTATATCCAATGTCCATTTTAATTACACACCAAAATAAACTATTTACATGAGCTGCATGTTATTCCAATGTTATGTAATTGTTAAGAAACACTTCGAAATTCACCTTTTCCAAGGAAAGGTCTTTTCTGCCAATAAATTCTTATTTTACAAGAAATGTGCACTCTCGCGGCAAAATCTCTTCATGAAACATTATGAATCCACAGCCGTCTAACATAGAGCAGAAGAATATATAGGTATGAGCTATGCAAGTACAAGGAGCGCGAAATATGAATGCAATATTTCACAATAGTTTGAATTCATGGGTCGTCTTCAGTGTCTGCTCCCATTTTGATAGAACACCTGTCGGCGTTTGTCCTTTGCAGTTGGAACCCTGCCTTTATTCATTTTGTTTTGATTGTATGCTAAATTGCACTTGCGATTCAACAAACTTGATTTTGAATGCGGCAATTGAGTAAGTGGCCCTTACCTTCCGATGTCACACCTTTATCGAACAATACAGAAATGACAATTATTTTGATCCATTTTAAAATGGGGGACTACTGCTATGCATAATCACAAGTTCTTATTCGTTGCATTATTCGCAACAGCTGGTTTTTCAAGTTCCGCACAGACAAAAACAATCATTAGTTTAAAGTTGGCCGTAGATTCGGCACTCCATAATTATCCCGAGCTAAAAGCAAAACGATTCCAAGTAGTGAGTGCCAATGCATCGGTTACGGACGCGGAAAACCAGCGACTGCCTTCGTTAAAGATCAGCGACCAATTGGATTTAGGGACAGATAATGGTTTAGACGGATCATATTTCCCGATGGGCATGATTCCTTCTACTTCGGGAGGAATAAGAGCAGAGAATAATACAAATGCATTCTCAGGCAATATCGGCATCGCGTATTTAGAGCATGAGCTTTATAATTTCGGTTTAAACGGAGCACGCATAGAATCAGCCAATTCATTCGTCAATTACAATAAGGCTGATTATGAGGAATCATCCTATTTGCTGCAGTTTCATGTGGCACAGTTGTATTTTGAATTACTCCGGTATCGGCTGCTGGTCGCCACTCAGCAAAGGAACATTGATCGCTACAAAGTTTTGTACGGCTATATCAAAGCATACACTTCAAGCGGAATCAAGCCGAGCGTTGATTCATCTATTGCTCGAGCAGAAATATCAACCGCAAAAATTCAATACATCCAAACGACAGAGTCATACAATCGATTAAAATATGAGTTTATATTTTATACCGGTTTAAAACTTAATGATTTTGAGCTCGATACAACTATTTATTACCTCCCTGATACATGGATCAATCGATTAGAACAGAATGTTTCGAGTGAGGAGGTAGACAATACCAATCCTGTACTTGCATATTACAACAACCGGTGGGAATACTCTTTGTCGCAGGAAAATGTAACCGAGAAAAGCTACCTCCCCAAATTATATTTGGTAGGCAGTGCATGGATCCGCGGCTCAAGTATCAGTCCGCAGGACTCATTTGGAAATTTATCGACGGGGTTGGATTACAGCCGGTACAATTACATGGCAGGACTGGTCTTATCCTATAACATTATTGATTTCATTCATCAAAAAGACAAAACAGCCATTCAGCATTATCAAAGTGAATCAATGCACGAGGATGTTCTTCAACAAAAATCTCTTTTAGAAAGCCAGCTGCAGCAGGCAGATATTGCAATACAGGCTGCAAGAGACAGAGGAAAAGAAATCCCGTTATTGCTTAAAGCAGCACAGAGTGTATACTCTGAAAAGTTGGCGCAATACAACGCAGGACTTGCCAATATCACAGACCTTACAGATGCGTCGTATTTGCTTTATAAAGCAGAGACAGATCAAGCAGAAGTTTTGCCATTTCTTTTAAACACTTTACTGCAAAAAGCAGTTGCCAACAATACATTAAACTCATTTTTAGCTAATTTTTAATTCAAAAATTATGGTAGACTTTGCACTGAGACGACCGATTACAATTATCGTGATATTTTTGGGGATATTATTGTTTTCCATTATAGCTATTTTTTCGATCCCGATCGATATCTTTCCAAAACTTAACTCGCCTACTATTTATGTCATCGAGACATATGGAGGAATGTCTGCCCAGCAAATGGAAGGATTTTTTGCGACGCGTATGCAGGACCAATTTTTGTATATCACTGGTATAAAAAATATCCAGAGTAAAAATATACAGGGGTTGACGATGCTTCAGATGACTTTTTATGAAAATACCGATATGGCGGAAGCATCCGCTCAGGTGGCGCTTCAGGTGAACAGGGCACAGAAATTCTTCCCGCCCGGCGCTGTTCCCCCGCAGGTTATCCGTTTTGACGCATCTTCACTGCCTGTGGGAGAGTTGGTGTTTAGCAGTAAAACCCGTTCGCTGAAGGAAATTTATGATTTAGCGACAACACGCATTAGACCAATGTTCGCAACCGTACCGGGTTTATCGGCACCTCCTCCGATAGGCGCTAACTCTCGTACTTTATTAATGAATATCGATCCGCTGAAACTGCGTAGTTACAATATAACTCCTGATGAAGTGGTGCAGGCTATTGTGAAAAACAATGTCATAACTCCTTCCGGAAATGTTCGAATCGGGAATACCATGTACATCGCGACGAATAATTCTTTAGAACAGAAGGCGGAAGATTTTAAGAAAATACCGATCGTTACGAATGGTCCTTTTGCTGTTTTTATGAGCGATGTAGCGACAGTATCCGACGCCTCTGATATTACCGCGGGTTACGCACTGATAAATGGCAAACGATCCGTCTATATACCCGTTGTGAAAACTGCTGATGCATCAACGCTTGATGTCGTCAATGGTTTGAATAGTCGTCTTGCCGAGATGAAAGATCTTTTGCCGGCTGATGTGAATGTTTCTTATGAATTCGACCAATCTGTGTTCGTCATTAATGCGGTGAAAAGTCTTGCCGTCGAAGGCGCCTTGGGAGCATTACTTACCGGTCTGATGGTTCTTCTCTTTTTACGCGATTGGCGGAGTTGTCTCATCGTAGTGATTACTATTCCGGTTTCAGTAATAAGCGCCGTGTTGTTCTTAAAACTAAGCGGTCAGACCATCAATTTAATGACTTTGAGCGGGCTGTCGCTGGCAATAGGCATATTAGTCGATCAGGCGACAGTGACAATCGAAAATATCCATCAGCATTTGGAAATGGGAAAATCTAAAAAGCTTGCCATCTATGATGCATGCAAAGAAATATCCTTTCCTTTGCTGCTCATTCTGCTTTGCATCCTTGCCGTATTTGCTCCGTCTTTTGTGATGAACGGCGTTCCAAAAGCAATGTTCTTACCTTTGTCCTTATCTATCGGTTTTGCAATGATCATTTCTTTTTTTGCCGCTCAAATGCTGGTTCCAGTTCTGACTAATTGGATTTTAAAAACAGAAAAATATTCTCATAAACATGGAAAAGTACACACACACGCAGGGCTTGTACTTGATGTGCAGGAAGAAAAAGAAGTTGAGGAACATTTGAACTATGAGAAGGAACACCCCGAAAAAGATGATTTATTTCAAAAAATTAAAATGGGCTTTCTCCAGCAATTAGAAAAACTATTTCCAAAAAGACGAAAATGGGTCTTCGTATATTTTACAGCTATCGTAATAGCCGCAGGTCTTTGCTTTTATTTTATCGGCAAAGATATGCTGCCGAAAGTTAATTCGGGACAATTTCAACTGCGAATACGGGAACCCGATGGAATGCGATTGGAACGTACGGAAGAAGCAGTTCACAAAGTATTGGCAATTATTGATTCAACAGTTGAAGACCATATTTCCATCAGTTCTGCGTATGTCGGTTTAATTCCCAGTAATTATGGAACAAGTAACTTGTATGTTTTTAACAGCGGTACTCATGAAGCTGTCATGCAAATCGGTCTAAAAGAAGATTACAAGGTAAATTTAGACGACCTGAAAGAAAAACTAAGATATAATATCCATAAAAGTATACCGGATTTGCAGCTTAGCTTCGAGCCCATCGAACTTACCGAAAAGATCATGAGCCAGGGCGCATTGACGCCAATCGAAATAAGAGTCGCTGGAAAAAATATGCATGATATCGAGTCGTATGCCGACAGACTCCAGGATAAACTCACAACCGTTTCTTTTCTTCGCGATGTCCAAATTCAGCAGCCCCTAAACTTTCCTGTCATCCACATTGATTTTGATAGATTGAAAATTGCTCAGATGGGATTGGATCTTTCCGATGTTGCGCATTCGGTAACCGATGCCACATCTTCCAGCCGGTTTACTGAAAAAAATCTCTGGCTGGATGAAAATAATGCATACACCTATCAGGCACAGGCAGAAGTGCCTGAATATATAATGAATGATATGAACCAGGTAAAATCCATTCCGCTGGTAAAAGGCATGAACAGACCGGTTTTATCTGATGTTGCTTCCTTTTCTATCGATACGGTTGCAGGAGAATATGATCGCTCTGGACCGCGGCGCTTTGTTACAATCAGCGCCAATATAAATAAAAAAGATCTTGGATCAGCAACAAAGGCAGTTCAAAATGTAATTGATCAAATCGGTGAATTGCCACCCGGAATGAAAATGGAAGTAAAGGGAATGTCGAGTTTATTGATAGAAACTTTTTCAAGTTTACAAAATGGCCTTCTGGTAGCCGTTGTAGTTATTTTATTACTGCTTGCAGCTAATTACCAGTCATTTAAACTTTCGCTGGTCGTACTCTCAACTGTGCCGGCGGTTTTACTCGGCTCCCTTCTGTTCTTATTGTTGACTGGCTCCACACTCAATTTGCAGTCATATATGGGTATTATTATGGCCATTGGCGTATCCGTAGCAAATGCTATACTCATTGTTACAAATGCGGAGGATTTGCGTTTGGAATATCGCGACGCCTCAAAAGCGGCAAAAGTAAGCGCATCCATACGATTGCGTCCAATCCTGATGACTGGCTTTGCCATGATCGCAGGAATGATTCCGATGGCGTCAGGTTTCGGAGAAGCAGGCGATCAAACTGCCCCGCTTGGCCGAGCAGTCATAGGCGGTCTGGCTGCATCAATGCTTGCCGCATTGTATATAGTTCCGTTAGTATATTCGCTCGTTCAGGAAAATACTTCTTTTGATGATCCTTCTTTACTGCCCACGACAAACACATAAATCAAAGAAATCCAATACTATGAAAAATATCCTTTTTCTTTTCGTCGTAATATGCTTCCTTGCAATGTTGATGAGTTCCTGTTCACGGGACGACGCAGCGACGTCCAATAAAATCCCTTCATCACTTAATTCAGCGACTTATACGTTGTATTCGGTAAAGGAGCAAGCCCTGGGAAATATTTTGCGTTTGCCTGCGCAGCTGAGCGCGTATGAATCTGTGAACATTTATCCCAAAGTCACTGGATATATAAAGAAAATGAATGTAGACATAGGGTCGCAGGTTACGGAGGGACAAGTTCTCATGGAGATGGAAGCGCCCGAGGTAGAACAAAACAGTTTAGCGGCATATGAAAGATACTTAAAAGCGCTGGCCTCGTTTGGTGCAAGCAAAGATAGTTATGATCGACTGCTGGATGCTGCCAAAACTTCGGGAGCAGTTTCTCCCAACGATCTTCAAATTGCCCAGTCAAAGATGCAGTCGGATAGTGATCTGTGCAACAGCGAAAACGCAAATTGGGAGGCAATGAAATCGTTAAAAGATTATTTGATCGTAAAAGCTCCTTTCGACGGAACTATTACTCAGCGGAATATTCATCCCGGGGCGCTGGTCACAGTTGGCAATAAAACAGATGCAGCGCCAATGCTGGAATTGCAGCAGATGTCTAAGCTGCGTTTGCAGGTAAAAGTGCCTGAAACTTATGCAACACAATTAGCCGTTCATCAAAAAATATCCTTTACGGTTGAAGCTCTTCCCGGCAGGGTATTTACAGGTGTCGTCAGCCGTCAAGCTCATTCATTGGATGAAAGATATCGAAGCGAGTCCGTGGAAATAGATGTATTAAATCGCGACAGGCTATTTATGCCTGGGATGTATGCAGAAGTGCTGCTCCCAATGACAGGGCATACGAATGCCTGCATCGTGCCGCAATCATCGGTAGTCACTTCAACGGAAAAGAAATATGTGATAAAAGTAATAAATCACAAAGCCTGCATTATCGATGTGAGCACAGGAAACGAAAATAATGGAATGATTGAAGTATTCGGTGATATTTTTCCAAACGACAGCATCATTGTAAAAGCAGGAGACGATATAAAACAAAATCAGTATATCAACTACTAACGAAGTCTATGTGAAATTAAAGAATGGTAAGTCGTTAACTCCTTCATGAAAAGGCAAATCCTGCCTCCCTCCTTTCATAACTGAAAAACAGCAGCGATTATGCATAGTATTGCTGATACGATAAAAACCGCCGCGATAAATTCGCCGTTCGACATCGGCCTTTCTTCTGATTCATCCATGTCGGCCTGCGGAATATTATTTTGAAGAAGCTGACAGACTCCCATGAGCCTTATACCCTACATTCTGGAGCAAGGATTGCGACAGCTTCCTGTACCTGAAGAAGCTTTCCGGCAATTCCAAACCGCAAGCGCTCTCAGCGATGTCGACGGGAAGGGATTCCCCAAGGATCTTTTTCAACTCAGCAAACCGGTGATAACGCGCGGACTTCTCAATTTTCGATTCTGCAAATTAAACGGGATTGGCTCTATGAATATTTACTTGACTATAAACAATAAAAATACACACCGCTCTGCTGTTTTGTTGAATTTAATGTCATAGTGTAACCTCCTTGCGATTTCACCTCATACATGCGCATTGCAATTTCACGGCCTTTGAACCATATATTGAAGATTTTCTTTAATGGAATTTGCAATTATAATTGAACAATCAAATATTAACAATTTCATAACACTGCGTTCACAGAATGTTTATCTATATTACATAGCAAAGAATTTAAACGATCTAATTCAATAGGAGGCTATATCATGAACAAATTATTGAATTTTAGTCTTTCCTTATCTGTCGGATTAGTCTTACTCGTTGGTTGTGCGAGAAAATCGAACGAGCAGTCAAACTCTCTCCAGATTAAAGGATCCGATACCATGGTGAACCTTGGTCAGGCTTGGGCAGAAGCTTATATGAAGCAACATCCAGGAACTTCGATAGCTGTAACTGGCGGCGGCTCCGGAACCGGTATTACAGCGCTCGTTAACAATACATGCGACATTGCAGAAGTGTCACGAGAGATGAAAAAAAGCGAAATCGAGCTAATCTCGTCCAAGGGAATGCCGCCCCAAAAGATCATTGTTGCACTCGATGGACTCGCTGTTGTCGTGAACCCGGAGAATAAAGTCTCCGAGTTAACAATCGACCAGCTCGCCGACATTTTCACTGGAGTAATCAAGAACTGGAAGGAAGTTGGCGGGCGTGATGCAAAGATCGTTCTTTTGTCGCGGGAAGTGAATTCGGGCACTCATGTTTATTTTAAAGAACATGTTCTTCGTCACGGAAAATCGGACGGCAAGGAAGAATTTGCGGCAGAAGCATTGTTGCTCTCCAGCTCGCAAGCAATTGCAGATGAGGTAGCACAAAACCAAGATGCGATAGGATATTACGGGATGGGATATATCACTGAAAAAGAAAAAGCTATTAAAGTCGCAAAAGATAAATCATCACCCTTTGAAGCTCCAACAATGGAGAATGTAATAAAGGGTGCATATCCTATCTCGCGCCCTCTTTTGATGTATTCCAAAGGCGAACCGAAGGGGTTAGTTAAAGCATTCATCGATTATGTTCTTTCGGCTTCAGGACAAGAGGTAGTCAAGAAACTCGACTTTGTTCCAGTAAAACCATAAGAACAAAAGTAATTGAATATCCAGGACGCTTTGGCAGAACAAAAGATATGACAGTGCGAAAGATAAAAGAGTTTATCATTGAACGAACTATTTTTCTTAGCGGCATCATGTCTATTGTTTTTGTCCTTCTCATCTTTGCATTTCTCTTGAAAGAAGGGCTTTCCATTTTCTGGAGAGTTCTTCCGTCCGATTTCCTCTTTGGCAGTAACTGGTATCCGATTTCTGATCCGCCTCAATTTGGCATTTTACCGCTCATAATTGGTTCCATCTTTGTTACAGCGGGCGCTGGTGTAATTTCTATTCCAATTGGTATTGCGAGCGCTCTCTTTATCGCAGAAATTGCACCGCGGAAAACCAAAGAAATCATGAAGGCAGGAATAGAACTTCTTGCTGCTATTCCTTCTGTGGTAATCGGGTTTATTGGAATGGTAACGTTAGGCCCTTTGATTAAAAATATGTTCAACTTGTCAACCGGATTAACTGCACTTTCCGGATCTATCACTCTTGCTTTTATGGCTATGCCTACTATTGTATCCATCGCAGAAGATGCTATCACAGCAGTCCCCCGTCAATATCGTGAAGCCGCGATTGCCATGGGGGCAACAAAATGGCAAACAACATGGCGAATCGTTGCGTATGCCGCTCGCCCTGGAATGGTCGCCGCTGTCATGCTTGGAATCGGTAGAGTAATTGGCGAAACAATGGCTGTTATGATGGTAACTGGAAATGCTGCATTGATTCCGCATAGTATACTTCAACCTGTACGCACCTTAACTGCGACGGTTGCAGCTGAAATGGGCGAGACAGTGCAGGGTGGTGATCATTATGCAGCGCTCTTCGCAATTGGAATCATACTGTTCATCATTACATTTATGATTAACGGTGTTGCTGATCTTTATCTTCACAAAACAAAAAAATAAGAGATATTGCTCTTTTTCATTAATCTCAAAAAAAGGATGAAGCCCCTGCATTACAAATTGTTAGACTTCATTCTTATTTTCTCCTCCAAAAAGAGAAGAAATTGTATGTCTCCCGCTTTTAGGGGGAGATTAAGAAGTGATTTAATATTCTTTTTCCTATGAACGCTCAGCTTAAACAAAAGATTGCAATCAGCATTCTCTTCTTCTGCACGTTATTAGTGGTGGTGCCGGTGTTGGCGATCCTTGTGATTATTTTCATCAAAGGAACAAGCGCGATCAGTTTTTCCTTCTTGTTCGAAATGCCGACCAATGGCATGAGTGCCGGCGGTATTTTTCCGGCGATACTTGGTACTTTATATCTTGTCTTCGGAGCAATTATTTTTGCGGTACCATTAGGTGTTTTTTCAGCTATATATCTCGTTGAATATTCTCAGGACAACGCTTTAAGCCGTATCGTAAAACTCGCAATTGTGAACTTAGCTGGCGTTCCATCGGTAGTCTACGGTCTGTTCGGATTGGGGGTTTTCGTATTATTTTTGGGATTCGGCGCATCAATCCTCTCCGGTTCATTAACACTTGGCATTATGATCTTACCTGTAATTATCACATCATCGCGTGAAGCATTGGAGAGCGTGCCGCAATCCTTTCGCATTGTCAGCTTGTCACTCGGCGCAAGTAAGTGGCAAACGATAAGACATTCTGTTTTACCGCATGCGCTGCCGGGTATTTTAACTGGTACTATTCTCGGTCTTGGCCGTGCTGCCGGCGAAACTGCGCCGATTCTCTTTACTGTTGCAGCGTTCTATTTGCCCAAACTGCCTCAATCATTGTTTGATCAAACCATGGCACTTCCATATCATTTGTATGTCATATCTACACAAGTGCCGGGTATTCCAGAAAATATTCGTTATGGAACGGCTTTAGTTCTTCTTTTAGTCGTTCTGTTATTAAATCTTGCAGCCATTATCCTCCGGTACCAATTCAGGAAACGGAAGCGATGGTAGGAACGAAAATCAGCATAAAAAAACTTTCGATTCGGTTTAGCGATAACCTGGTGTTGAAAGAATTAACTCTCGACATCCAGCGCAACGAAATTTTCACGATTATCGGACCGGCAAACTCCGGCAAAACTTCTCTTCTACAATCGATCAACAGATTGAATGATCTCAATCCTACATATAAGAAGGAGGGAAAGATTATTATTGACGGAGAAGATATAGATTCTCTTGATGTAGAATTACTTCGAAAACGTGTTAGCATTGTATTCGCATTGCCGTTCCCTTTGCCGCTCTCTGTCTATGATAACATTGCTTATGGGCCGCGGATGCATGGAATAAAAAATAAAGCAAAACTATCCGAGATTGTCGAAAAGGGATTGTGTGAAGCATATCTCTGGGATGAAGTGAAAGATCGTTTGCATACACCTGCGATGAATCTTTCCGGGGGACAACAGCAGCGCCTTTGCATCGCCCGCATTCTTGCAGTAGAACCAGAAGTCATTATGTTCGATGAACCCACATCCGGACTTGACCCGATCTCGACCGCACGTGTCGAAGAAACCATGCGTGTATTAAAGGAACGATATACGATTATACTTGTAACCAACAATGTCGCGCAAGCAGCGCGTGTAGGAGATAGGACTGCATTTCTCCTGATGGGAGAATTAGTCGAACTTGATGAAACGAAACGTCTCTTCACAGCAGCAGCGGACAAACGAACTGACGATTATATCACTGGAAAATTCGGATAAACATGAATAAGTTCGTCATTGAGACACGACATCTCGATTTATTTTATGGTAATTTTCAAGCATTGATTGATATTAATCTCTGTATAGAAGAACAAAAGATCTCTGCGTTGATAGGTCCATCCGGATGCGGAAAATCAACACTTGTTCGGGTCTTCAACCGTATGAATGATTTGATAGATGGTGTTCGTACTACCGGCGAAATAAAGGTGTTAGGCGATAATATTTTTTTGCCGAACATTGATCTTATTATGCTCCGGCAGAAGATCGGCATGGTATTCCAACGACCCAATCCATTCCCGCTTTCTGTACGTGAGAATATTACTTTTGGCCTGGACATTCAAAATAAGTATGCGAAGAATCAGTATAATACAATAGTTGAAGCATCTCTTAGAGACGTATTGCTTTGGGATGATTTAAAGGATAAGCTAGATCATTCTGCACTCAAACTTTCTCTGGAACAGCAGCAGCGTCTTTGCATTGCCCGTGTGTTGGCAATGAAACCGCAGATCATTTTAATGGATGAGCCTTGCTCGGCGCTCGATCCGATTGCGACATTGAGAATTGAAGAACTCATGCAGGAGTTGAAAAAGAATTATACAATTGTAATCGTTACACACAATATGCAGCAAGCCGCGCGTGCCAGCGATAATACAGCGTTTCTCTATCTTGGTGAACTTGTAGAATATGGTGAAACCAAAAAGATTTATTCTTCACCTAAAGAGAAACGAACAGAAGATTATCTTACTGGAAGATTTGGATAGTACCGATAGGAGACAATAAGAATGGAACGACACTTTCAAAGAGAATTAGAAGGTCTTAAGATCTCGCTCATCAAAATGGGGAGCATGGTAGAAGAAAATATCGCAAACGCGATTCGCTCGGTGCTGGAGAAGAACGGTGATCTTGCCCAAAAGGTTATCCATACAGACAAACGCGTCGATGCATTGGAGATTGAAATCGATAATGCGGTTATAGACTTGCTTGCATTGCAGCAGCCGCTCGCAAGTGATTTACGTTTTATCATTGCGGCGCAAAAAATCAATAATGATCTTGAACGCATCGGAGACCATGCAGTTAATATCGCAGAAGCTGCCGCAACACTCTGCTTGCTTCCAGGCGTGGAGATGTTGGAAGAAATTCCAAAGATGGCCGATATTACAAAGATGATGCTCAAAGAAGCTCTTGACGGCTTCATCCTTCTTGATCCTTCAAAAGCACGTCTTGTCTTAGAGACAGACGATCAGATCGATGACCTCAATCGATTGGTTGCAAGAAGAATTGTAGAATTGGTGAAGAACAACAATCAGATAATAGAGTATGGATTGGAATTGAGCCGCGTGAGTCGGAACCTTGAACGCGTTGCAGATATGACAACCAATATTGCAGAAGAAGTCATCTTTCACACGCAGGCACGAATTGTTAAACATCATGCTGAAGAGCAACAGAAATCCGTTTCATAATCAATTTCAGAGAATCAATAAAAATAGATAAGAACAAAATTTGCAATATGCTGTAAAACGATTTTTATCTATGGATCATTTTCTCATGCTCTGGATGTTCCTTGTCATGCCTTTGTTAAAGAGTTTGCGTCACGCGCGAGGCAGATGAGGTTTCAACACTTTATTCGTTGGTTGTCCGGTCATACAGGAAAGGAGACATCGTTATGACAAAGAAGAAGACTCTCGCGTCCGAATCTGGTGCAGCGCTACCATAGGCGAAAAACAGCGACAGCCCCGCATACAATTACTGAAACGATAAGAATCGCCGCGATAAACTCGCCGTTCGACATTGATCTTTCTTCCGATTCATCACTATCCGCTTGCGGAATATTATTTTTAAGAAGCTCAAAGAAAAAATTTTCAGTTTTCATCTTCATGCCTCTTTACCTTCCCTTCATCGTTTCAAGCAAGCAAATATATTGATTGATCGTTACTGCGGAATGAACCCTATGTTAAGAAATTGTTAAGATCGTTCGAAGGCGCAGGAAAGGCTTGTTCCCCGCCGAAAACGCATTTATATTTTATTCTATGCACAAATTCTACAGACTCCCATGAGCCTTCTACCCTACATTCTGGAACAAGCATTGCGGCAGCTTCGTGTACCTGAAGAAGCCATCCGGCAATTTCAAATCGCGAGCGCTCTCAGCGATGTCGACGGGAAGGGATTTCCACGAGAACTTTTTCAACTGAGCGCACCGATGATAACGCGTGGACTCTTGAACTTCGCAGTCCTGCAAATGAAACGAGATTGGCTTTATCCGCATTGGGTGCGCAAGCAGCTCGATCCGAAAAGCGATTCCTTTATTAACCGGTCACAGAACCCGCTGATGATAAACATGACGCACCGGAACTGGACTATGATCGGCAGTCCGCACGGTTTTCATGAAGCGATCGTCGACCCCTGCGGCATGCTGACCCCGCTCCCCCGCGAGTGGTCGGTTGATGTCTGGATTGCAACAAAAGAAGGGAACCTGTTTCCTTCGATGTCTCAAAATATCCGGCAGGAATACGACCGGGAAGCGCCGCGTGTTATCACAACTATAATATTCGGCGATCTGATTCTGGAAATCGAATCGTTCACCGGCACAACGCGGAGCGGCCTCGATGTTGTCTTCAATAAGGCCGCTGTTCGGAATACCGGCACAGCGCCTCAGCATGGATGGCTCTTTGCGGCTGTAAGGCCATTCAATCCGGAAGGGGTTGCCCCTGTTCGCTCGATAGAATTTCGTACAAAGCGGCATTGTTATGTCAACGGTTCGATCGGAATTGTTTTTTCAAAGGAAGCTGACTTACTTCATTGCTCCAATACCGAAGAGGGAGATTCTGCAAAGCTTGTGCAATCCATCGCCGAAACTTCTTCGATTCCGGCGCCAGCACGGCAGGAAGTAAAATGTCGCATGGGACTTGCGAACGGATTTGCCGGATTCGCTTTTACAGCAGCACCCGCGGAGACTTTTTCGGTTTCCTACAGCACCGCTCTGGATACGGACAGGAATTTAAAACTCAGCGGGGACAAACTTTCCTGGCGCGTCTCGTACGACAATCGTTTAGTGCAGCATCGGCGTTCATGGATGCAGGAACGATCCATCGGCACTCAGATTCTCCTGCCGAATGCGAATCTGCAGGGAATCCTTGAGGCAAACATATTGACGCTTCTTCAACTGCACGACAAGAATTTTGTTTCCCCCGGCCCTTATCTCTATCATCATTTCTGGTTCCGTGACGCCGCACCGATTCTGCATGCTCTCGACCGGTTCGGATATCATAAGCGAGTGCGTCAATCCATTCATACGTTCGCGGAAAAAATGACAGGTGATGGATTTTTCAAGGGGCCGGACGGGGAATGGGACTCGAACGGCGAAGCGTTATGGCTCATCGAAAAGCATTTTCAGCTTTCCCCATCGTTGCTCTGGCTGAAAAATTTTTATCCGGTTATTCGCAAAGCTGCACAGTGGATTATTAAAAAACGATCGGAAAGCATCGATTCCCTAGCGACGCATAGCGGGCTGATGCCGAAAAGTTTAAGCGCCGAACATTTCGGCACAACCGATCAATATTACTGGGATTCATTCTGGTCGCTTGCAGGATTGCATGCGGCGGCGCGTCTTGCTTCACACGCAGGAAAGGAAAATGATAAAGAATTCTTCATCAGTCAGGCATCGCTCTTCGAGCGGGATATCAAACATTCGCTCCAAAAAGCCGCAGAGCGTTTGGGTGCGGAAGTTATTCCGGCGTCTCCTTTCCGCCCGTTCGATGAGGGGGCTGTCGGTTCTCTTGCCGGAGTCTATCCGCTTCAGATACATGCGCTCGCCGAGCGGCAATTTGCAAATACTCTCAAAGCATTCGATGCGCGTTTTGTGGACGAAAATGGATACTACCACCCTCTCATTCATTCCGGATACAATCCATATCTCACGCTGCATATTGCTCACAGTTATTTACTGATAGGAGAAATTCGGCGGGCATGGGAAATAGCCGGAACCGTATTTCGCCGGTGCATTCCGCCCTATTCACTTCCGGAAGCAATCCATCCGAAAACCGGCGGCGGATCTATGGGAGACGGACATCACGGCTGGGCAGCGGCTGAAATTGTCCTTTTTCTTCTCGACGTTATCATTCATGAAGATGCGGCAAGCATACATCTTTTTGAATGGTGCACGGATTCATTCTGGACTCCCGGCCTGCCGCTGGATCTTCACGCTCTGGTTTCCACCATCGGCCCGATCGATGTCCGTGTTGAATATGAACACACAAATCTGGTATGGTGCACACTCAACACGCCTGAAGCGCAGAAGGAAATTGTCCTTCATTTTCCATTTGCCGCACAGCGGATCACTTCCTCGGTCGTCGACCGGCTTTTGGAAGTGCGGCTGGAAGGGAAAAACTCAACAGCCCGCTGCCGTTCCGGCTACTTTACGCTGAAGATCGAGTTGTAAATTTATTTTGATTTAAATTTTCTACAGAATTCAGTCTACACCTGCCAAGCGCCCCCAATTGGGTCTTGCATTTTGCTATGAAGATTTGTACTATTTTGCCGGAATGTTTTTTAAATAGATTGAAAGAAATAGGGGCTGGTATATTGTTTTTTATTTCTTCAAGCACAAAAAGATAGATACGATCTTTATTGGGATATAGAATTTCATTTTGGTATCTTGATACTTATTCATTGAAAATTGATAAAATGCAAGAGTTAGTCGAAATATTCCCGACCGAACGAAAAAAACTTTACAATAGGTTGTCTAATAAGCTGGAAACAGCATTCAATTTTAATCGTCAATTTGTAAGTTTTCAGGCAAATAAGGAAGAACCTGTTTACCGCTGGTTTAAATATAAAGAAGGTTTTTCCTCAGAACTTGTAGGATATTTCCTTAGAAAATTTGCCGATAAGCCTGGGAAGATTTTAGATCCATTTGCAGGAGTTGGTACAACTTTGTTTGCCGGACAAACTTTTGGGTGGCAATCTTATGGTATTGAACTTTTGCCTGTTGGTATCTTTGTAATGGAAGCTCGGGAAGCATTACAAAAGATCGATCCGGAAGAACTTGATAAAAGCATAAAAAATCTTTTACAAGGCTTTAATAAAATTGAAAATCCGGCGATTCACATTAATCATGTTCCTATAACACGTGAAGCCTTTCCTGCTGAAACTGAAATCGCTCTCAATAAATATCTCACATATTGCAATACCATTGAGCAGAAAGAGATTCAAACTATTTTAAGGTTTGCAGCATTTTCAATACTTGAAGAACTTAGCTTTACAAGGAAAGATGGACAATATTTAAGATGGGATTATCGTTCCAAACGAGATTTATCAGGAAAGCCTTTTGACAAAGGTAAGATATATACATTTGAGCAAGCTTTAAAAAACAAACTTGCTCAAATAATTGACGATCTTTCACCTCAAAGGGATTCCCTTTTTGACGCTATCGAAGATGATGGACATAATCATTATGACATTAAAATCATTGAAGGAACTTGTCTTGAAGAACTGCCTAAAATGGAAAATGATTTTTTCGATTTTATCATAACTTCACCTCCTTATTGTAATCGATATGATTATACAAGAACCTATGCACTGGAACTGATCTATCTAGGATGTGATAGCGAAAAAATTAGATCTCTTCGTCAAGAGCTGCTTTCTTGTACTGTCGAGAACAAAGAAAAATTAGAATATTTAAGCCAACTTTATGCCTCCATGGGCAGAACGTCAGTTTTTGATATTGTGCTTGGTGTATACAATTCTTCTTTCGCAATGAAAGAAGTAAATTCGGTCCTTGATCAACTTAATAAACTTGAGAAACTAAATAATAGCAATATTCCGCGAATGGTTAAAAATTATTTTTTAGAACTTTGCTTTGTTGTTTTTGAAATGGCTCGAATTACCAAAAAGAATGGATATTGCGTAATGGTCAATGACAATGTTCGTTATGGCGGTGAAGAAATACCTGTCGATCTTATCCTTTCAGAATTCGCAGAGAACTTTGGTTTCAATATTGAGAAGATTTTTGTTCTTCCTAGGGGTAAAGGCAATAGTAGTCAACAAATGGGTAATTATGGGCGGACTGAAGTCCGAAAGTGCGTATACCTATGGCAAAAAAGATAAGGCAAAAGACGATTATTAAATCTGCTAATGATTTGGTCACGTCCAAAGAACAAACAAGAGCCGGTTTTATAGCGCTCGCTTTGGAAAAGAATTATTTGGCCGTTCCTTATATTGAAGAAGCAAAGACCTTAAAAGCTCTAGCGGGTAGAGTTGCTAGGCCAAATGATCTTCTTAATTTGAATGATCTAAGAGTGGGATTGCTCACGGCCTCCGGCCTATCAGAAAAATCTCTTCATCATTTAACCGAAGATGATAAAACAATTGCAATTAAAGGCTTGATCGAAAAGTTTCTTGAACCAGCAGGTGATGATTTCATCAATGAGCTTGTTTACCGATATTTACTAACTAAGGGAGATGCGTTAGGCGGAAGAGCAAGAAATCTAGCAGGAGTATTAGGAGAAAGAAAATTTCTCCGTTCATTACTTTCTATTTTTAACCTTTTCGGAATCGATTACCAATGGAAAAATGATCATACAGGCATGTGGTTACCAAAACCTCAAAATGATGATGGAATAGAAAAACATATTAATGGCCTTTTCTGGTCAAAAAAAAGAATTAATAGACTTCTTATTATGAATATTACCATTCCATTCGTCAAAAAGAATGTTGATCTTTCAATCTTAGAAGGCATACCTAATGATTTGAAGAAAAACAAACAATCCATAATTCATAACGCTCATGCTTATGTTGCACTTGGAGAATTCAAAGGAGGTCTCGATCCGGCAGGCGCAGATGAACATTGGAAAACTGCTAACTCAGCTTTAGATCGAATTAGGCAAGGCTTTGCTAAAAAGAAAAAGAGTCCGCAGAGATTTTTTATTGCTGCAGCAATTGAAAATAGTATGGCAACCGAAATATTCAAGCAATTAAAATCAGGGACTCTCAACAATGCTGCGAATTTGACTAACGACGAACAACTTGCATCAATCTGTGAATGGATTGTAAATCTGTAATTCATTTTTGTTGCTTTTTTTAATATGCCAATTAAAACTCACCGTTGAAGTCATCGGTGGGACGCGTTCTCTTTGAGCGGAGATAGACAAAAGAGATATCTGTAAGCAAAGGCATCTGTGATCAAAAAATCGTATTTTAATCACGATGGTTTATGGATCAGATCGATTTCAATAGCGAGCAAGCTTTAAGCCTTTATGACAAATATCATGTCAAGACGCTAAGCATCTTTGGTTCAAGGGCTAGAGGTGACTCCCGGTTAGATAGTGACATTGACTTGCTTGTTTCATTCTCAATACCCGTTTCATTACTTCAAATGGTCGGATTAGAACGCGAATTATCCGTTGCGTTAGGACGCAAAGTCGATCTTTTAACTCCCAAATCTATTAGTCGTTACTTAAGAAATAGCATTTTGAAGGGATCCCGTCAAGTCTATGCAGCGTGACGATTCTGTTTATCTTAAGCATATACGTGACGCAATCCTCAAAATCGAAGACTATACGAAACAAATCTCAGCAGCTTCTTTTCATAAAAATACACTTATCCAGGATGGCGTAATCCGACAAATTGAAATCATTGGTGAAGCAACTAAAAGGCTTTCAGAGCAAATCCGCCATGAATATCGGGATATTTCATGGGATGATATTATAGGAATGCGGAACAAGTTAATTCATGACTATTTTGGTATTGATATCGAGAAGGTCTGGCTTACCGTACAGAAAGATATACCTATCTTAAAAAAAGAAATTAATCGAATCCTTAAAAATCTTTAGCTTTCCCATCTTCATCTCGTTCGCCGTTGAAAATTCAAGAAACGGTACATCAACCATTTAAATTGGATATACATTCGGCATAAGAATAGTAGACAAGTCAATTTAAGAAGATGACAAGGGGAAAAAACCTCTGCGGTTTTCACCCCACTGCTTTACGTTGAAATTCTTGTTCCATAGAATGCGTTGAAGCAACAACATGCAGCCGCGTCGATAATGGAAGCGCAGCACGTGCTTGATGGTAGAACTGCTCATCGTCTCCGGAAAGAATTGCAATGCCATATGGATCGCACATTTGCAGCAGCGGCAAATCCATCGCACAGTCCGTGGCAATGATTAACGCCATTTCTCCGCCTACATTCTTCCGATACAGTGAAACCTTCCCTTCACCGACTGGTATCGGTGTTTGCAGTGTACTCGTGATTTTATCCCGAATAATCGCGGAACGGATCCCGAAAACATTTCCGACCGGAATATTGAACCATTCGGACGCTGCAACTTTTGCCGAAGCATCGTTGCTTGCTGAAATAACATAAATGATGAAACCGATTGCACGCAGGATACGTACAAGTTCTTTCATGGCGGGATTCGGCGCGGGAATTGGCACATGGCAGTCAGAAAGTGTAATATATGAGTCTTCCGACTGCATAATCTTCCGTGTCAATGCTATAACTTGCTGTATAGAAAGACCTTCGAGAGCCATGGCAGCTTCTTCATACGCCCTCTGCGGATCTCTTTCCGCCAGAAGCTTGTATGCCTCCCATGCACGAGCAGGAGCCATACCGTCTCTGAGAAGCGAGGCATAGACTGCATCTCCGATATCGTCTTCAATCAGCGTGTTGTCAAGATCGAAAACCGCAATCCTGTGATAATCGTTTGCAGGCACGGATTCGAACCGTTCCTGAAGATGACCGATATCTTCCAGTAAATGTTTAGATAAAATCATTATTCGATTCCGCTTAGAGCCGGCACAGGAATATGAAGAGCTTTTTGGTTGCGATGGAGCGCCATTGAAACCGTCGATTCCTGATAAACGATAGGCAATTGACAAATTCGGATAGAACAAAAGCCGTCATCGTGTTCGAGTACGTTGTACTTTAAAAAGCGGACAGGATCGTCGCACACAGCGCCGGCGCCGTTGGCAAACAATATTCCGTTCCGCTCGTACACTTCATTCCTGTGAATGTGTCCATGGAGAACATAACGCGCATTCATTGCATTGAAGAGCCGGAGGAGTTTCCTTCTTTTTTTCATGCGCATGGTCTTGGATTCGACCTTCTTCCAAAAATTATTCGACGGAATATCTTCTTCTCTGATCAAATCGTTAAAATGATGATGACAAAGTATGGTATTGACGAATTCATCTCCCTGAAGTTCCGGCGCAATCAATTCGAGTGCAGAGAATTGTTCTTCGTTGATAAATCCGTTTGTCCCCAGAGGATTGTAGCGGAATGACCATGGCGGAACGGAATTCAAACCGATAAGCCTGAACGGACCGACTTCTTTGACGAACGGGAAAAGTGCAGGACCGGCAAGCCGGCGGACATTCTGAAAAGTTTCTGCAAAAGCCTGAATAAACATCTTTTTGTTGCGGACATAATCTACTCCGCGAATATGCTGGGGGAAACTAAGAACATCGACAGCTCTGTGAGGCCCTCCGAAAATATCGTGATTGCCGGGGACTACCGTCAATCGTTTTGCATCAAGCAATCCAAGTTTGGAAAAAATTTCCCGCGCAAGATAATAATCATCCTCGTGCCCCGTGCTGACAATATCGCCGCTGATTACAATATGATCGATTCCCATATCGACAATCGAACGCAGGAGCATTTTCAAGGATTTGATATGCTCACGGTAATATTGCCGGCTGATATGGGGGTCCGAAAAATGCGCAATCCGAAACATACGGCCTCAAGCTGCTTTCGGCAGGCGGGTTTGTTGACGGTGAATTTCTTTTATCCGGGTATAACTTTCAAACAATCGCGCCAGAATAGATTCCCAGCGGTACATCTGCGCACGGCGATGCGCCTGCGCAGCAATGGAAATCCTCTGGCTTGGATGCTCTAAGAGCCAGCGCACTTTATTTGCAAGATCTTCTCCATTCAATGGAGCTGCGAAGAGTCCAGAGCATCCTTCTTCAATAATTTCGACGGCTCCTCCCGTTTTCGCAGCAACAGGAGCCAGGCCGGAAGACATCGCTTCCAGCGTGACAAGTCCGAACGTTTCTGTAGTCGAAGGAAACATAAAAATATCCGCCGACGCAAAACTTTCCGCTAACGTCAATCCGCTTTGATAACCGAGAAAATGCGCCCCGGGCATCATCGCTTCAAATTCGGCGCGTGCATGTCCGTCGCCGATTACTACCATGTGAAAATCGGCGCGTTGCGCACGCAGTAATTTGTACGCATCGGCCAGCACGCGCAAATCTTTTTCCCATACGAGCCGGCTTACAAACAGGACGATAGGTTTATCGACGGCGCCAAATCGGCGGCGCCATGTCTCCGAACGGCGTTCCGGAGAAAACAGTCCTGTGTCTACTCCGTTAGGTAAATATTGCAAGTGCTGAATGCCGTGCTGCTCCAGTTCTTCGAGTATCGGCATCGCCGGGACAAACACAGCGTCGACATTATTATAGAGTTTACGGGATACGTGCCATGTCAGTTCTTCGAAACTCGAAAGATTATAATAACGCGGGTAGGTGGGAAAATGTGTATGATAGGTCGCGGCAATCGGGACATTGAATTGTTTGGCAAATTTCAATGCGCCGAATCCAAGCGTGCATGGGCTGTTAATATGAAGGATATCCGGTTTAAATTCTGTGAGGATTTTATAAAACGATTGATAACCCGGCATTGCCAGGCGGTATGCTTTTTGCATCGGGAGCGGGACAGACGGCACGGCGTACATCGGAATGATCCGCTCCTTTTCCACAGGCAGCGTCGATGTAATCGCTATCGCTTCATGCCCTCGTTCCAGGGCGCCTTCGATCATTTTATAGACAACGCGCGTGACACCGTCCTGGCCGACTTTCAGGTTTGCATTAAAATAGGCAATACGCATACATGATCCCTTGTTGTTCGGTGACTTATCGCCGATCAGCGACATTAGAAAAGGCGTACAATGATCCCGAAGAGCGACAGAACGCTGAAAGTCAGCAGCAGAATCGAATAAAATTCTTTATTCGATATTTGATCGTTTATGTCTTCCGGTTCGTCGCACGTCGAAAGGAACGAAGCTGCCAGTATATCTTTCATCACAGTCTCCTTTATAATGACGCGTGTAATATACCGATGAGCTATTAGCGGAGGATGAAGAGAATGTTAAGGATGTGTTAACCCGGAATGTCTATTAAATCCCAAGATTTGATGACATATGAGAGGAGATTACGATCCGATCAAGCCAAATAATCTATGGAAGACACATGCAAACCCCCAAAATACTATTGCATTGATAATTGTAGTTGGCTACATTTCATTTATGATTCAATTTTAAGCTTAAGACGGACATATCTACGGGAATGTCAGTCAAAATACTTCAATTTTAACAATTTATTAAAAGCAAATCCGCTCATGCCAAAGTACAAACAATTAACACTCGCAGAATTCAAAAAGAAATTCAAACAAATAAAAAAAATGGATTGGGTTCCATCAAAAAGGAAAGGGCCAACTGGAGTCGGACAAACTCTGGAACAACTTTTGGGCATTACTGAAAACAATATCGCTTTGCCTGATTTGGGAACCGTTGAGCTAAAAGCTCATCGAATTGATTCGTCGTCATTGATTACTCTCTTTACATTTAATAGAAAAGCATGGAAGATGAATCCTCTTAAGGCAATCAAAAAGTACGGCACACGCGATGAAAATAAAAGATTGGGAATGTATTTTACGATGACACGAACGCCGAATAGCATGGGATTATTTCTCTATGTTGATGAAGAAACAATATCCGTCCGCCATGTATCTGGCGAGCTTATCGCCGAATGGCAACTTGAGACTTTGGCACAACGATTTATGCGAAAAATGCCGGGACTTGTTCTGGTAAACGCATTCAGTGAAATGCGTGGAGATTTAGAATGGTTTAAATATGATCGCGCGCAACTGCTGACAGGCGTATCGCAGGATATAATGAAAAATCAGATGTTATCCGATCATGTTCAATTGGATATAAGAATGGAATCCCGCCCGACAAAGAACGAGTTGCGATATATGCAAAAAGACGATTGGTTGCAATGGTCGTTTGCAAACTGGACGGATCTCTGTGTTTAACGATCAGCCCCTCTTCGGGTCTGTGGAAGGCTCTTGCAAAAAGGTTTCGTATTTGTTATCATAAATGATAAAAGAATAATACGCTATAATCATGCTGTTTGAAGAATATAATAATTTTAACTACTCCTTCCCTGAACCTCAATATCTTGGAGCAAAATATACCCATTTATCGTGGATCAATAAGTTCATTCCGCGCAATATCTATACAGCCGTCGATGCATTTTCAGGTTCTCAATCGGTTGCATTCCTTTTTAAACAACGCGGATTCAAGACCATCACCAATGATTTCTTAAGCTTCAATCATCAAATTGGTTTAGCGCTTATTGAAAATGCAAGCGAAACATTGGATGCACAAGATATCAACTTCCTCTTTAGTCCGGCCAAAGACAAAGCAATGTTTGAGTTATTTGAGCAGCTCTATACGGATGTTTTCTTTGAACGTGAAGAGGCTCAATTTTTGGATAATTGCAGAGCAAAGATTCCTTTGTTACCCAATATGTATAAGCGAGCGCTTGCTTTTGCAGTTCTTAACCGGAGCATGACAAGAAAAGTAACTATGGGACATTTCGCGCACACACAGGCATTACGGTATGCGAACAACCCTGAAAGAATTAAAAGAAACAGAAGCCTTGTTCGGCCGATCAAAGATATATTCATAGAATTGCTGAAACAATACAATACAGCCGTTTTTGATAACAAACAAAAAAATTATAGTTTCAACCGGGATATATTAGATATTCTTCCGGAACTTAAAAACGTTGATATGGCTTATTTCGATCCGCCGTATTGCGACAGTCATGCCGATTATCAAGGTTTTTATCATTTGCTGGAAACATTTACCGAATATTGGCAAGACAAGCAATTTATAAACGGAACAAGACGATATGAACCACAACGCTTCAGCGGCTTCGATAAGAAAAAAGATATCATTTCATCTTTTGAAAAGCTTTTCGATTACGCACAAGAAATTCCGTACTGGCTTATCAGTTATAATAACCGAAGTTATCCGGATATCGAAACATTGACCGCTCTTATTTCAAAATATAAAGAAGTATCAGTAGAAACAAAGCTGTATTATAACGGCAGGGGTGGAAAAGGAAGCGTTGCCGGTAGTAAAGAAATTCTTTTCGTATGCCAACCCAGACACATTTATTCCATGATGGTGCCCAATCAAAGGTAAAAAGTGAATGAAAAATTTTAGCTACTGGAAAAAGCAACATGAAAGTGAAAGACTTGAAGAGTTCAACTTAGATACTCACGGCTTGCTGTGGCTTAAAATAAAATCAATCGCACGAAAGGACATTCTTGTAGATTTTGCCAATAGAAACAATATTCAATTGAAAGAAACATCTCTTTCTGCACAATTTGTGGAATTATATGATGCCTTGGCTCGAAATCCTTCAAAATCTCACCGGATATTGGATGGATTTATCCATATGATAAACGATAACCAAGCCGCTAAACTTAATGCCGACCAGCTGGTTTCGGAATTATACAAAATGAAAGTTTTTGATTGGGGCGGTGATTATCAAAATTCTTTAGATAAATATTTGGTGACACATTATGTGAAAGCTCTACGATCCTATGACACCTTGATGTCAAAATTTGAAACTGAAATTAATATTGCTGTTCAGGGATATGTACTCAATAGTTGGTACAACCACTGGTCGAGCATATTAGTCGAACATATCTTTAAATCGCACAAAGCCGTATTGCCGACCGTAGGTCAAATAAAACATGTGGATTTCTTTATTCGTAACATTCCGTTTGACCTTAAGGTAACGTATTTACCCGCTGAGTACATAAAAGACGCGAGAAAAAAGGAAGGACTTCCTGTTGAGTTAACCTATCTAAAAACAAAAGCCATGGAAATGGATATTACTTTTGATAGACATGGCAAACCCAACGACATTCAATATGAAATTACCGAAAAATTGAAAGATCGGAACGATGAACATTCTCGTTCAGTTCTTGATACTCTTCGCAAACAGAAACTAAAAATTCTTGCCGAGGCAAAAGATAATCCACAGATACTGGCAAAGTGGCTTTATGAAAATCAAGGCGAAATGCGATTCGGCTCCGAAAATCGTATATTTATTGTTCTTGTCGACACCGAAGATTTCGAAAACTCATGGAAATTAAAACGAAATAGCGACCTTTTAAGACCGGCAATTATCAGGTATTTGAATGCATTCGGTGACAAAAAATTGAACAACTTAAAAATATCATTTAAATACAAGGACAAGCCGCAGACTTTTACATCTTTAACAGACATGATTTTTGTAGTCAAGTAAAGAAGTCTGGAAGGTACGTTGTCACATTATTTTTGAACGCTTCCGTAAACCTATAACGATAAATGATTGCAGCCATCCTCGTTTATACGAGTAACAGCGGATTTTTTAGGAATTACACAATACAACAACAAAGAGAACATACTACGAGAATCCTGTGCAATATATTAAGCTCGACGCACTCTGATTGAGCGGAATACTACGTTGAGAGTGGTCTCTGTCAAACATCTCACTTTTCCCATCGGTTTCCATGCTTTTCAAAAATGAACCTCTATTTTTTTACCGGGCAAGAAAACACACTGGCTTTACCTAAAATGTTCTGGGGTGCTGAATATCACAAGGCAATTGCAATCTATAGCATGGTTCCGAGAAGTGCGGTTTTTAATGGTTATTCAGCGATAACCATCGTTTGTGCTTATACTTTTAACATCCGCCCTGAATCTTTTTTTGCGGTTTGGCAGCTTTTGGTTGTGCATTTTTCGCATCTGCAATCATTTTAGAAATTGCGGCAGACGCTTTTACTCGAAATGTGTTCACATCTGTATCCCACCGGCTTCCGGTGTTTTCATTCTTTGGAATAAGAATCGTATGCTGAAAATTATCCAATCCGCCTTGAAGCATGGCAACATTTTCATATCCTAATTCTTGCAGGAGCAATGCCGCAGTCCGGCTATCGTCTTCATTTTGCCCAATGACTACTTTGACTATATGTCGATCAGATATAATAGGAGTCAGTTCCTTACCGAATAAATCTTTCATCTGCAGGTTGACCGAACCAGGCAATGCGAGAACAGCAAATTGTTCCGGCAGCCGCATATCTACGACTTGCACGCTGTTTTCCTTATCCATAATTCGGTATGCAAGTTCATCCGGCTGCATCATCTTCACACTGTGTGATGCGATGTACGATGCATCCTTCACTTTATCTATCAAATGTGTTTGTCGGGATGGCAAAAACGCAAAAACAACGCCTAACAACATAATGCTTACACCGGCAATTTTGTGCTTCAATGGCTTGAATTCCAACGAAGGCGCTGCAGACGCATCGACTCTTTTTTCGATCAATGTTGTAACGGCAAATGCGCCGACTGCCGCCACAATAAGTATAAATGCAAAAAGTCCTTGAGAGATGCCAAGTGAATCAAATACTTTAATCGCTCCCAGGGCTGTTGATTCGTAAAATGTATGATAAAGCGGATAGAGTTCGCCAAACGCGAACACGCCAAGGAGGCCGCCGCCGACAAAGAACATTGCATCTATTTTTCCAATTGCTGCCGCACAGACCGAAGTGCCAGGACAGTAACCGCCAATGATAAAACCGAATCCCATAATAATGCCGCCAACGATTGCAGGCATTAACCATGTCGGATTCACGTAGATAGATTGAAGATCGAGATAACCGAAATAGGCAAGCAGCAAGATACCGCTCATTGCCGTGACAGCCGCGGTAAAGAACACACGCAGAACAGTAAAATCGTAGCCGTAAAAAACACCTGCCAATCGGCGTGAAGAAGAAAAGCCCGCTTGTTCAAGCACAAAACCGAATGCAATGCCGATAAGCAGCGCAACAATCAAATTTAATTGATCGGAAATAATTTCAGGTACAAATGGTCCCATGGTCGTTTCTCCTATATCCACAACTTGCGGAAGAAGTAAGCAATCACATAGCCGGAGCCAAAGATTGCCATCATTGCGATGAAGCCGGCCGTAGAAAGCACAGCCATGCCGGTGAGCGCCGCACCGCTCGTGCAGCCGCGAGCAAACTGAGCGCCAATACTGAACAAAGCACCGCCTATAGCTGCGAAGAGCCATCGCCAATGAGTGCCGATGCGCGGGCCGCCTTCGCTTACAAATTTTAATCTTCCGGAAATTAAGCCGGAAAGAAATCCGCCAATAAGCACACCTGCTATTTCGAAGACAAGCCAGGTTTTTAGGGGATTATCTTTCCCTGCACCGACATACGATCCATAAAATGATGATTGTTCAGCATGCGCTGGTACAACTCCATCAACGGTTGCAACGACAATGCTTTTGATTGCGCCGCTTGCTCCAAGTCCTCTGCCTGTTACAAAAATTGCTGCCAGCAGCACAAGTCCCAGGAAAAAACCGGCAAGATAGGGATTCATATATTTTGTTTTCATAGTTACTCCGTCATGAAAGAGTTTTTGACTTTTCCGATTCATCATCGGGCAGGTCTTCATAACCGGTCAACATCGCTTTTAAATTGGATGTGATTGTAGTTCCGGTTGTAATAAGATAGAGATGTGCAATAATGAAGCATACCAAGAGGAATGCTCCAAGCGTATGTAAAGTCGCAACCACTTTTAATCCGGCGATATTGAGACTGATTACTTCATAGCGCTGCGGGTACCGATAAAACATATATACAAGGCCGCTCATAACCATCAATGGTATGACGATTACTTTAAGCCCTGCATAAACAATCTTCTGCAGTGGATTGAGCTTGCTTAACACCGTTTTCTTTGTCGGATGGGGAGCATTGCGAAATATTCCGAAGATGTAATATTCCATCTGAGCCCGGAGATTTTTTCGTGTGGGCAGGTATTGCCGCCATTCTCCCGTTGTGATATGCCAGAAGATGGCAAAAATGATCAAAACGAGAAAGGCAATTGCAGCAGCATTGTGCAGTTTCACTGCTTGTTCGAAGCCGAAGAAATGAATACTGCCATGAATCTCAAATCCTGTGAAACCGAGAAAGATAATCAGCAAAGCCTGCATCCAATGCCAAAATCGTTCGAATCCTTTATAAACATATTCGCGGTTCATGCGTTGTTCTCCTTTTGTTTTCGTGATGACGCTATGCGCATACCGCCGTGAATAAACACACCAACGAGCGTCAAGACTATTAATACCGTACCAAGATATTCGATCCAAGATGTATAATCTCTCCCGGGAATGTAAAATCCCGTCAGAGAAGCAATTCGGCTGTTATTCCGCGTATGGCATTCTATACATGGAACGGTTTTGGTTTTCGGTGAAACCATATGATTGATCGGCCAGGTCATTTCTGTTTCCACAAATCCATATTTACCGCTGTAGGGAAGATCAATACGTTTCATGCCTTCCTCGGCAGCGCGATTCCAATTGAATTCCTTCCAGAATCCGCCATCGCCTTCTTTTGTCGAAACAGTTTTGGGTTGTATGAGGTAGTTATATGTCATGTCATAAATTTGTTTTGCACGATGAATTTTAACAGGGACAATCTTTGAGTCAGGATCGTCATAACTTCCATAAAGCGTATTAATTTTAACGGGCTTGGAAGGATCGATGGTATCGCCGATCAAGTAATGCGAAGCCGTTCCATTGAACCAGATATAATCGGGCTTCAAATTCTTCCCCCAGCGAAATGAACCCTTGATCGACATATAGACATCGGTTCCATTGGAATCAGTTTCTTCATACGGTTTGCCGTCTTTCAATTTCCCTGCAGTCGTCCAGTCCCAATATAATTTTGTCGGATTGACTTTTGCATACTCGGGGATGTGGCATGTCTGACATGCAACTTTCAAGGTATGCTTATTGAGAATATCATCTGCATGCGGCATAGCCGTATGGCATTGCTCGCATTCAACGCGATTGCGATTCATCGAAGAGACCGAATACATTTTGCCGAGCATTTGATGTTTGCGTGCCGTATGACAATCGACGCATTGCATATCTTCACCGTCGGATGCCATGTGCACATCGACATCGCGTGACGGGTCGAAGAGCGCTTTTTCCAGATCGCCGTGCTTTACATTGTTGCCTCCGCCGCCATAGAAATGACAGGTACCGCAATTTGTGCGCATTGGCTTGCCGACATGCTGGGCAACATTGGCAAGATCAACGGAGACGTCCGGCATGCCGGCTCCGCCAACGGCTTTAATATATGTGTTGCTATTATCATGACATGCGAGGCAATCAACGTTCAACGGGTTCTTAAAATCAAAGCTCTTGTCGCCCCAGCCATATCCGATATGACATTTATTGCAGCTTTGTTCATTGCCGGAGATACCGATGCAAAAATTGTTCAAAATGTTTTTCTTGCCGAGTGTGCGAATGCCCTTGCCTTCCACATATTCCTGCCGTTCCCAATTCCAATGGCTGGATTGCATTACTTCTATGTGACGCTCATTGTGACAGGAAATGCATGCTGCGGTAACATCCTGCGGTTTTGAAAAATGCTTCTTGAGCTGCGTGAATTGTGTGTGATCAACAGAAGACGTTTCTTTCTGTTGATACTTCGTGTGCAATTTCATAAGCGGTGTTGTTGCTGTACCATGATCTGTCAAAGTCAACATGGTCAATAAGGAAAGAACAAGAACACCAAATCCAATGCTCATAATCGTTTTTTTCATGTGAATGGATTCCTTGTTTTAAGAGGAAGAATCTTTATACTCAGAGATGCCGAGTGATCGTTGGATCAATTTTTTAATATTCCCGCAATCGGAAGAAAGTTGATATACGCTGCAGGCACGGCAGTCGCGTGAAGCACAATCGGTATTCTTTTGTGCATAGGTCCAGCATCCTGCATTATGAGAACCGTAGGCAGGGCAATCATTCCGTTTTTCCGGTGGACAATTTACAATTTCCCAGCATGGTATCAAGGAATGAATTCTGCGAATACCTTCCATACTGATCTTTTGCTCATTGATTGCCATACGAATGCATCGAATGCGTTCAATGTCATCCTCTGTATAGAGGCGCTGATGACCTGAACTTTTTTGTATGATGATAAGTCCGCGTTCTTCATACAATCGGAGTATTTGAACGGACACATTGAGCAGTTTTGCGACTTCACCAATGGAATATATTGCGGGTTCTTTTGTTTCGGTTCTCATAGCTATATTTATAATTAGCAACTATTGTACCGAAATAATATCGGTGAAAATGAGAAAAAATCAACGTTACATTTTGATTTTTCCGCATAAATACAAAATTAGCGTAATTCGTTCTGAATAATTGGAAAGAAAGCCTAAAGAAAGGATATACTTATAAAAAGACTAATGTACGATCTGCATGTCAATAAATGTCTTCACAAATTGCAGGAATCGATAGACATCAGAGAAATTTGTCATAAGTCCCAATGATATACGGACAGCTCCCGCTGTTTTTCCCTTTACATTGAGTATGCATTGTTCAAATGAAGCGCGTTCTTCATGGTCGAAGCACTCCGTCATATCCTTCTTTGTCAATCCAAAGGCAATTTCACCGGCTCCAGGATTGCAGAAACAGCCCGTGCGAAGTGAGATGTTGAATTCTCCGGCAGTGGTTTCAATAAAATGAAAATTAAAAGTTTTACCGTCAGGATCATGAAAATTCAATGCGATTGTTCCGCCCCGATTTTCAACATTTCGAGGACCGTAGACTTCAACGACAGGTGAACCGTTAGAATGGCGAAGCATTAAAATATTTGTGAGCAGCCAACTCGTAAGAATGGTCACCCTCGTGTGGACGGCCTGGACTCCAATGGCATTCAAGTGTTTCAATCCAATTTCAATTGCAGGCAGCAGAAGATAATCAATTGTACCGTCCTCAAATGCCCGGGCTCCTTCCGCAAAAGAATATTTGTCTCCCTGCACCGATGCTATTTCTATCGTTCCGCCGGAAAACCATGGCCGGTGTAATTTATGGAGAACACTCTTCTTTGCAATAAGACAACCGACTCCAGTCGGGAACCCAAACATTTTGTAGAAGGAAATCGGCACAAATTCCGGATGATGCAGACTAAGATCCAACCGATTTGTTGGAACAAATGCGGCGGCATCAAGAAGCACATCCCATCCACGGCTCTGCGCTTTCTCTATCCATTCCAATGGATGCTGAACGCCGGAAAAGTTGGACTGTGCCGGATAAATAAAGAGATTGCTGCCTTTCGGGTTCGGCTTATTCAACTGATTCTGCAATTGGACATCATCGATACGGAGATCCGGAGCCGTAATCGAGACATATGTAATGCGCGCACCCTTCGCACGGGCATATTCACGAATTCCATTCACTGCATTATGATTATCGAATGTTAAGAGATACCGTGATTCATGCTCGAAAGGATACGATTCTCCGACAAGCTTGATTGCCCCGCTTGCATTCAAAGTAAAGATAACGACATATTCTTCAGGTGAGGCCTTAAAATATTCCAGGACATAATTCCGCGCATGCTCGTCCATTTGCGTCGACGCACGCGATGCCGGATTGTTGGAATGAGGATTCCCATAATTTCCTTGTTTTAACAATGCCATGAGTTCATTTAATTGAGAATCCGCGTAAATCCCTCCTCCCGTGTAATCTAAATATACCTGTTCCAGTTTATCTAACCGTGAATATTCTTGAGCTCGCAGTTCATCAAGTGTTTTTGTTTTATCGTATTCCGGATATGTCCCCATAAACGCTTGATATGCCCCGAGCAACTGATCGGGATGCATTTCGGAAGTATTTTGTGAAGGGAGAGTAGTCATCTGATGTTTTGTTATCGCTTTCTTATGAATGAACCGTCATTCTCAATCCCTGCCGGAGTAAACCATTTTGCATTCTGGATAATACAATCTGTTGCATATGATAATGAAATAAATGAAGACAAAATAGCTGCGATGACTTTTGGGCGCCTTAATGAATGAAGTATAAGACATCGTCTCTTTCTCCGATTTTAGATTTTCAGCCGGAACAGCACCATATGCTGCAACTGAACGGTTTCCACCCGGGAATAACCTGCCTGTTTTGCAGCTGCTAAAACATCTTCATCTTTAAGACGATGTTCTACAGGCGGGCCGTTTTCTTCCTGTTTATACGGCCATTCAAGAACGCATACTTTTTTCTTTGCTATGCGCTTCGATTCGGAAAGCGCTTTGATGAGATCGTCCGATTCGTGCAGCACATGACCTAAGAACACAAGGTCAAACGACTTGTCCTTTAATGGTATTTCCTCTGCAGTACCGCTAAGAAATGTTCCGCTTGGCGTAAACTCTTTGGCAGCCTTCAACATATCGGGATTTGGATCAATTCCGGTCACCCTTAATCCTCTGTTTGAGAATGCTTCTGCAAATATTCCGCTGCCCGTCCCCACATCCAAAACATTCACAGCTCGAATACCCTCAAGACAAAGATCAACAGTCCGGTCTACTTCAAGGAGTGCAACCCGCTGCGATGCTCGAAGGCGTTCTACTTCTCCATTGTACCTGCGTTCATGCATATTATTCCGTGAGTTCTATTGTTTTTTATCCCAACATCCAATATTGCGATACTTTCGCTTGCATGTGTTGTTTAAGTGCAGCACGTATAATACCGCTTGTGCATTCATTTGCAAATTTTTCGCATGCAACATTGACAAAGCGTTCTGCTTCTTCTTTGGATCGTGCATTGCCGATACGTTCCTCAATTCCGGAGCAATGCCTGATGATAAGCTCAAATTGTTTTACCTGACCGAGTTGTATAAATTGCCGTTCATTGAGCATCTCTTCATTCTCTATCATTTTTTATATCGTTTTCACTTACTTTCCAAATATCATTTTCAACCCAATAAGCACAAGAAAAGTACCGAAGACTTTTCCAAGAATATCGTTTGATATGCCTGTCGCAAATCGAGCGCCGAATAAGCTGCCGGCAATAAATCCGGCTGCAATGATTGCCGCTACCTTTATATCGACAAAGCCCTTTTGATAATATGTCCATGCGGCAAGAATGCCGATAGGTGGAACAAGAAGCGCAAGCGTCGTTCCTTGCGCCTGTTGTTGTGTAAAGCCAAAAAGAAAAACAAGCGCCGGCACAATCAAGATGCCGCCGCCTATTCCTACAAGGCCGCTCAGAATACCGGCAGCCAAACCTAAGAGCAGATATGCAACGATGTTATTCATATCACGATCCTCTTTTATTGCGTAAAATGTTCTTTATCAATAAACAGTAGAATCTCAATAAAAACAAGTATCGGTCATTTTAGTGCGGGACTTGAGACTGCTTTTTTAATTTCATCCTGTTGAGATGATGCTGCACAGAAAGCATAAGTGGACATTGTCTCCCAAAATCCGTAAAGCCAAGGAACAGCACCGGCAATGACACGGCAAGTACGTAATAGCGACCGGGGCTTCCTAAAAGAAAAAGAAGAACCCCGAGTATGCCAATTCCCTTGAGCACATTTCTTATGATTATTCGCTGCTGCATATCGGCTCCTTTATGCATCCTTCTTCTTCATCGTCGAGAGCTTCAACGGCAGATACAGCGGGCAGAAACCGATTGCGCTCGTTAAGAGGAAGACAACTGCGAAGATGCCAAGAATGATTGCCGCGATACCAGTGATTTGATCTGTAAAGTACAGAACTCCTATGACAACAGCCGCAAGAACGCGGACTACTTTATCGATAGAACCCATGTTTTGTTTCATGACGATACTCCTGTATGTATGCGAATGATTTATAGATAAGATGCACGAAACTTGTAAAAGGTTCGTTCCTTTTTATGATATTCCTCCTTACATGACGAATCGTTTTCAATCTTCCATCATCTTATATATTACAAAGAAAAACGAACATTTCAGTAAAGGAGAAGAAACATGTCGGAACATCTCAATAAACAGGCCTTTCGCGATAAGGTTTTTAACTTTGAAAAAAACAAAGAGTGGAAATACGAAGGAACTCTTCCGGCGCTTGTGGATTTTTGGGCGCCATGGTGCGGGCCCTGCCGCATGGTCGGGCCGGTCATCGATGAACTATCCGATGAATATGCAGGAAAGGTAAACTTCTATAAAATCAATACGGATGAAGAGCAAGACCTCGCCGGTATGTTCGGTATTCAGAGTATTCCATCGCTGCTGTTTATTCCGGTTCATAGAGAACCGAAAATGGCTATGGGCGCTTTGCCAAAAAAGGAGCTCAAAAGAATTATCGAGAGCGACTTGATACCATCGATTCAAAAATCGGCGTCAGCACAATGAAACAATACGCACTTCGGCTTAAGGGATTCTTCACCGGTTCGGTCCGGCGCCAGAGGATTACTTATTCTTTTCTCGGCGCTTTGGCGGGATATGCATACTATCATTTTGTCGGATGCAGCACGGGCACATGTCCGATTTCAAGTAATCCATGGATAAGCACGATGTATGGGGCAATCATGGGATTTCTCTTAACTCCTGGAAAATCTAAGAAGTTACAATCCTGATGCCTGCAAGATCACTGTGGTGATACGACTTACAGCGAGGATATGCAATAAAAGGAAGGATTATTTTATGAAAATGACAGAAAAAAGAAAAAATAAATATCCAATGTGGATTGTGTGGCTTCTCGCACTTATTGCTGCGATAATCATATTCTATATGGTTAGTCCGCCATCTGCGCAACATCCTTCTTCGACAACAAATGCCGAAGCACCCTCATTTACGTTGTCTGATATCGACGGACATTCCGTTTCCCTTTCAAATTATCGCGGCAAAGTTGTCATTCTTGATTTTTGGGCTCCCTGGTGTCCGCCTTGCAGGCGCGAAATCCCGGATCTTATTTCGCTTCAAAATCAGTACGCCTCGCAAGGACTTCAGATCATCGGTATTGGCTTAGATCAGCCGAACAATGTTGCATCATTTGTCCAGGAACATGGTATCAATTATCCAGTGGTTGTTGGTAACGATGCAATTACCAATCTGTATGGCGGTATCTCCGGCATTCCAACGACATTTGTTATCGATAGACAGGGAAACATTATAAATAAATTTGAGGGATTTACAAATAGAAGTATATTTGTAGAAGAAATCAAAAAGTTACTCTAATATGAATGTAAATGAAAAACCGAAAATGAGCACCGTTGGTGAACACAATAAGCCGAAAAGAATATTGATCATCGGCGGCGTAGCGGGCGGAGCGACAGCCGCAGCAAGATTGCGCCGTCTGGATGAAGCAGCCGAGATCACGATTCTGGAAAAAGGAAAGTACGTCAGTTTTGCCAATTGCGGCCTTCCCTATGTTATCAGCAGGGATATTCAACGAAGATCAAACTTACTACTTCAAACTCCTGAAGGATTCTTTAGCCGGTATAGAGTTAATGTAAAGATTAACACCGAAGTAGTGGAGATCAAGCGCTGCGAAAAGGTTGTCATCGCACGTACTCTGAGCGGCGACGAAGAAATCCCATACGATAAACTGCTTCTTGCACAGGGCGGATCGCCGGTTGTGCCTGCACTCCCCGGTGTCGCAAATGACCATGTCTTCAAATTGTGGACGATACCTGATATGGACCGCATCCATAAATTCATTGATGAGAAGAAGCCGGAACATGCCGTCATCGCCGGCGGAGGATTCATCGGCCTTGAAATGGCTGAAGCACTTAGTGCCCGCGGAATCAAAGTGACTATTGTTGAAGCCGCTTCGCAAGTAATGATCATCATGGATGCGGAATTCGGAGCCATGATTAAAAGCGGGCTCGAAGATCACGGCATTCAAATAATAACTCATGGTGGTTTGTCGGAAATTAAAAACAATTCGGTGCTCTTAAGTGATGGGACTGAACTCGACGCCGATATGGTTCTGCTGTCTATTGGTACACGTCCGGAAATGACCTTGGCCAAAGCAGCCGATTTGAAAATCGGCGAAAGCGGCGGACTGGTTGTAGATGAGGCGATGCGAACCAACGATCCGGACATTTATGCTGCCGGCGATATGATAGAAGTGGTCAATAAAATCCACGGAAGAAAAGTTCGTATTCCCTTGGCCGGTCCCGCCAACCGTCAAGGAAGAATAGCTGCGACTAATATGCTTGGCGGTAATGTGCATTATCACGGCGCTCTGGGAACATCCGTTGTAAAGCTATTTGATTTCACAGCCGCATCCACAGGATTGTCGGAGAGAGCCGCGAGAGAAGCGGGATTCGATGTCGGTATATCGTATGTCTTCAAAGATCATCACGTGACCTACTATCCCGGAAGCAAACCGCTGGCATTAAAGCTTATCTATGATAAGAAAACAACGCGGCTTCTTGGCGGACAAGCGTATGGTCAGGCGGGCGTCGAGAAACGCATCGATGTTCTTGCGACGGCACTGCATGGAAGAATGAAATTAGAAGATTTATCCGAGTTAGATTTAGCATACGCTCCTCCGTATAACGGCGCCAACGACCCTGTGAACCTTGCAGCATTTATCGGTTTAAATCACATAACTAAATTCAGTCCGCTAAAGACTCCGTCCGAGACTCTCATTGATCTGAAGAATACGGAAAGTATCATTCTTGACGTACGAACAATGGGTGAACAGTCGAAAGCGCCGATAGAAGATGTGCTCCATATTCCGGCCGATGAGATACGGGACAGATTGAGCGAAATTCCAATGAACAAAACAGTCTTCCTATTAAGTAAAGACGGATTTTTAGGTCATACAACACTTCAGATTCTTAAAGCAAACGGATGGACGCGCGTGTATAACATTGCAGGCGGTTATCTCGCAGCACGATGGATCGACGGTTGGATTTTTAATACTTAACCTTAAGGAGAAAGAATACAATGTCCGGTTTAGAAAATAAAATTAAAGCAGGCGCTTTAGTCTTTGATGTCCGAACAACAGACGAGTTTGAGGAAGAGCATTTCCCAAATGCGCTCAATATTCCGGTAGGTCAGATCCAACAGCGCATAACAGAGTTTGGAGAAAAAAATTCACTAATCGTGCTTTATTGTGCCAGCGGAGCAAGAAGCGCTTATGCTGCAAAGTTGTTACGTTCAGCAGGTTATACGGATGTGACAAACGCCGGCGGACTAAGTGACATGCCGGGATTCTAAGAATCTACACATTATTATTTATGACTTATTGATGCGAGGAGTCGTTTCTGAATGGCTTTAGGAATGTGAGGGACTGTTTCTTTTCGGTAGAGTGCTATTACCTTTTTCATGTCTATAAGGTCTTTTGAACATTTCGGACAGGTCAGAAGATGCTTTTTGATCGCGCGGCATTTTCGGGAGTTCAACTGTTCATCGAGATTCTCGCAGACATATTTTGCCGCTTCGGTGCAACGCACTTTGTTGACAGGTTTCGTCTTCATACATCCATATACTCCTGCAGCTGACTGCGAAGAAACAATCTCGCCCTGCGAAGCCTGGATTTTACAGCAGGCACTGTAACATTGAGTATCTTTGCCGCCTCTTCTGCCGACCGTCCTTCTATATCGCGCAAGACGAAAACAATCCGCTGTTCCATCGGCAGCTTCAGAATAGCGTTGTCGAGAAGCCCGCGCAGTTCTTTATTGACTACTTCATCCTGTGGCGTTTGTTTGAGTGAAATAGTAGGTTGAATTTCCGCTCTATCCTCTTGAAAGTCAGAATCCTCATGACCGCTTTCCGGAGATTCCATCGAAAGAGAAGACCTTTCTAATTTGCTTTTTCTTCTCTTCATGAGACAGTTATTCGTGACGATTTGATAGAGCCAAGTACTGAATTTTGCTTTACCGTTAAATTGATCAAGTTTCCGGTAAACATTCACAAATGTGTCTTGCAGCGTTTCAGCGGCTTTTTCTTCATTGCGGCACACTTTGTAGGCAAAGCTGTAAACCGTCGATTCATATTTTTTTACAAGCAATGAAAACGCGCGCTGGTCTCCCTTTTGTGCTTTCTGAACTAATTCCAGTTCATTATCAATTTTCTGTATTTTGTCTTTATCCATACATAAGAAGGTACAAAGAGATCGAATAAAGGGAAAGGATGAATTTGCGGACGACAACCCCGGAATAAATTGGGCTGCATCTCATAGCGTTTGATTCCATTTTCGTTTTAACCATGATGCTGATGAATGCGGTTCGGATCATTATCCAATAACCCGGCTGCTACTGCAGTGATAACTTCTTCGATAGTATGAAGTCCGGTAAGAACGGCAAGAAGGTTCGATCGGCGAAGATGTTCGACAGCACCTTGGCCCATTCCACGGACAATCACTGCCTGACAATCTAGAACAGGCGAGACCATGGTTTGATGACGATGATCAGACGCTTCTCTGCTATGGTGTTCATGTCCACCTTCTGCCGATCCAAAGGAATGGTGACCGGCTTTTTCACGCTGTTCCCGTTTGGTTACTTTTCCATCAGAAAAATTCAGTACTTCATAAAAACGAGCACGGCCAAAGTGCGAACTCACTGTTTCGCCGTCATCTGTGGCTATTGCGATTGTTGAATTTTTAAGATCCATTTTACTGCTCCTTATTATTGATTTTGTGATATTCATAGTTATTGCGATTTTTCTTGCTGCGATTTATCGCTGTTTTGGAGCGGCTGGCAACAGCGCTTGCAGTCTACGTGTTCCCGCTCGCCTAAGTCTCTTGATTGTCGACGCTTGCAGCGAGGACATTGTAGATGCCTGCCCCTGCCGAACATAAAGGCGCCGCCTGCAATTTCTAACCGGCAACCATGAACAAGCGCTCGTGCGACCTTTGATCTTCCAGATTCAACGATTCTTCCGAATGTGGCACGTGAAATGCCCATTTTTTTTGCGCCCTCTTCCTGAGAATGGCACTCAAAGTCTGCAAGGCGCAATGATTCGAATTCATCCATCGTCAGAATGACTATCTCTTTTTGTTCATGCTGATTGTTTTCATTCTCAGGAAAAAATGCATGTGCCGGTGGTGAAAACGTAAGCCTTCGTAATTGTTTAGGCCGGGGCAAGATCCTGTCCTTTTTTTGTGAATATTATTATGAGCATATGCTCATAATAATATAGCAGGCCTGTGGATCAAAGTCAAATTCTTATGCTATAGCCGGTTCTTTTTTAAAGCACCTGAAATTGGTAAGTAAAAAGAAGGAAAGAGGTTGGGGAAAATTAGCTCGTATGAGAAGCATCGGATGTAATCAAATATGGAAAAAGAAACCATGAAAATAACTTGCCTATCCGATTACCGATAATTTAAAAAGACGTATATCATATTTACTATTTACCATTTTCTATGTTTTCATCGGAAAAGAAAACACACTGCCTTTGCCGGGTTCGCTGCGGACTTCAACCTTGCCGCCGTGCGCTTCGATGATATGCTTGACAATGGCAAGTCCCAGGCCGGTTCCCCCCGCTTCGCGCGAACGTTCCTTGTCGACGCGGTAAAATCGCTCGAAGATACGGGTCAAATGTTCCGGTAAAATTCCGATCCCCGTATCGGCAACATCGATCCAGACATTTTCGCCTTCCACCCTCGTTTGCACCATTATCATTCCCCCATTCTGCGTATACTTAATGGCATTATCGATCAGGTTCGTGAGCGCCTGAACCAGACGGTCACGATCCCCCATGACCTGCAGCGACGGCTCGGTTCCGTACTCCGCCTTCAGCGTAATCTCTTTCGACGAGGCTACGAACTGCAGGTCGGCAATAACGGAGTCCACAAATTCCCTCACATCGAAATACCGGAAACTCATTTTCATTTCACCCGACTCGATGCGGGAAATATCGATCAGATCGTTCAGCAGTGCGTTCAGGCGCATTGCATTCGAATACGCTTTTTCCAAAAAATCCCGGCTGACATTCGGATCGTCAATCGCACCATCAATCAGCGTTTCCAAAAAACCCTGCAGAGCAAAAATCGGCGTACGGAGTTCATGAGAAACATTGCCAAGGAACTGGCTGCGAACCTGTTCCAGCTTACGGAGCTGACCGATATCCGTTTTCAAGCGGTCGACCATTTCGTTCACTGCGTGAGCCACCTGCCCGATTTCATCGGTAGAAGAAATATTGATGCGTGTATCGAGATCTCCGCGGCGGATCGCACCGGCGGCTTCTGCAATATGAACCAGCGGACTTGTGATGCGGTGCGAGACGAATGAACTGACGATGACGACAAGAATAAGAACGAAAATTCCGGCAAATACGATATTCAGGCGGATGCCCTGCGAGACTGCCTGAACTTCGGTCAACGGGACACACAGCCGGACGAACGCAAATTTATCAAGCGCGTCTCCATGATGTTCGATTCGCTTGGCCATATAAAAATAATCAACACCGACCGTCACACTCCTGCGTATATCCGTGCCGCTGCCGGCATGAAGCGCTTTTTGAATTTCGGGGCGGTTCAGATGATTTTCGACTGCAGAAATATTTTCTTCAGGAACTTCCGAATCCAGCACGACTCTTCCGTCATCCGTAATCAGCGTGATACGTGCTCCCGCCAAGCGCGCAAGTCTCTTTATGCGCTCATTGGAATTTCCGGAATCCTGCTTTACGGCATCAAGGACCAAATCGGCTCGGCGTTCAAGATCGGCAGCAAGTTGACGGTGAAAGTATGTATCGATCTCAACGTCGATAATGACTCCGGCGGCAAGCAGTACAAGAACCGTCAGACCGATATACGTCACGTTCAGTTTCGTGCGAATGTGCTTCATTCATCTCCCTTTATTCGATAACCGACACCTTTGACCGTTTCAATCATATCAGCATGCCGATCAAGTTTCTCGCGAATTTTTCTTATATGGACATCAATCGTGCGGTCTACGACATAGACGCCTTTTCCCCACACCGAATCGAGAAGTTCTTCACGAGTCACAACACGGCCCCGCCTCCGCGCAAGCAATGTGAGCACTTCAAATTCTTTTTTCGGAAAAAAGACATCCTGCTTATCGACCTTGACGGAATAATTCGGAATATTGATAACGATATGCGGCAGGTGCAAAATATCCTGGAGATCAGCCGACGTTGCCGCTGTGTCGTTCCGTCGCAACGTCGCTTTGATGCGTGCAACAAGCTTGCGCGGGCTGATCGGTTTAATAATATAATCGTCCGCGCCCAATTCGAGACCAAGAACTTCGTCGATCTCCGATTCTTTTGCCGTTAGAAAAAGCACCGGAATATCCGAAGTCTCTTTTTTCTTTTTCAATTCGCGAATAACTTCCCAGCCGTCCAGCTCCGGCATCATAACATCTAAAACGATCAAATCCGGGTGTGTCCTGGCTTTTTCGATTGCCGCTTTCCCATCCTGCGCCGTGACAACATCGTACCCTTCTTTTTCAAGATTGTATTTTAAAAGCCGCACGATGTCGGCTTCGTCATCGACTACTAATATTTTTTTTGACATAATAATTTTTAAATAAGTGATTTTAACCTGAATCCTGCGTGAATATAGATACAAAAGTTGATTATGTATAGCAAAAACAATAACATTCTTTATAATTCGTTTTACACGCAAACCTACCTTTTAGTTAGGTTTGGATGTAATGACCTTATGAACGAAAAAACTATCCCTGCTGTGCGAAATCGCATTCTAAGAACATTATTTCATGCAGGTTTCAGGTTTAAATCTTTTCTCTGAATAGAATATAATAGAAAAGAATGACGAAATTCGATAATAATAAGCGGCTTGAAAGTTTTCGAAGAAAATCGGGCTTTAGAAAAAGCCCGTGGCCAGGGGAAAACCACGGGCTTCGGGGGATTTAGCCTACCGCCACTACCAAACGGTAGGCGTGGGTAGAACAAAGCTAAGAAGAGTTTCTTCATTTGTCAACAGAAAAATACATTATTTTTTTAATTCTTTGAAATAAGGGAAAGCCATTCTTCACGCGCTTCTTTCTGTTGTATTTTTTCGCGAAGGTTGACCGGTGAAAATTCAAGAACAGCGGATAGATTTTGCATGGCCAAATCTTTTTTTCCCATCGATTTGTATGTCCAGTACAACTCATAATAGGCGTAGGAACACTTCGGATCCAATTCTTTTGCACGGAGCAAAATATTTTCGGAATCTTGAATTGTTTTGTCGATCGATTCACCATAGACAATTCGGACAAACGCTTTTTCGAACCAGGAGAGCGACGCTGCCTCCCGCCAAAAGACTCCGAGAAGAACATATCCAAGAACCATCGACGAATCCAGCCGCAGCGTTTCGTTAAGATGGTACAGAACCTCTTTGCTGCCGGATATTTTTTGATGCACACTCTGGAACGGAATCAGGCTCCCCAGGCACAAAGCGAGACAAAAATGCGCTTCAGCGCAATCCGGGTAGCGCGCAGCAAGTTCCCGGGCAAACGGAATGGCCTTCCGGTATTTTTCTTCTGCGCTGTCGGAAGAATGAAGCAGCACCCTTCCTTCATCGTTGTAAACCGTCGCCATGCGCTTTAAAACTTCAAATGAATCCGGTTCAAGTTTGTACGCCTGTTCATATTCTGCTTTGGCAGAATCGTTCAGACATTGAGCGTACGCATTATCGCCGCGACGGATATAATCATCTGCCGATTGCGATAAGGCATTTGGTATAGAGAGTGCGAAGACACAACTGTAAAAACATAATCGGAAATGTTCCATCGTAAAGGAAGATATTAAATTTACGCCGCGCATCCAATGCTCTGAATATTAAGAATGCGTTAAGATTTTTTTGTCATCCTGATTATTTTCTATTGGTAAATCAATTTCTGAAGACGTATACTTTAAAAATATTTGTAAGTGAGTGATTTTCATGTTTGGAAAATGCTTGCATCTCACTAAAGCGATGCACAGGATGAAACCCTCTTGGGGTAGTATCGATGTACTTTCATCATGGTGGAACCGAATTTTATACAAACTTTGCTTGACCAACAAAGATAAAATCATTAACGTAAAGCATACGAAGCGATCTGTTTTGGCAATACATCGGAGTGTAAAATGAAGCATCACAACAATACATTATTAATTAAGCTTTTAATTTTTACAGGTTCATCTACTGCACTTATGATGACGAGTTTTGAAGTATTAAAACAACTTATTCATGCAAATATAACTATCTGGGAATCTCATTTTTTAACAATTGTTTTCACAACGTTTCTATCGGTGTTTTTCACTTATTACGCTTTAAAAAAACATTATTCTCTATTGAGAATCACTACTGTCCGGTTAAGGAGCAGTAGGATGCTTGTAAGTTCTTTGAAATAAACGAGATATTAGGAAAATAATTTTCATCGATTTGAATTTCATTGTTCCAAAAATGAGATTAATATCATACGATTGTCTCATTTTTCAGGAACTGTGGCATGAATATTGGAAGAACAGTCTTTGCACAGATCATCGACTACATCGATGAATATATTTTCAAAACAATCGTCGATAAACATCATGGCAACTCTCGCGTTCGGAACTTTACGTGTTGGGAACAATTCCTTTGTATGTTCTTCGCGCAACTGACCAACAGAGAAAGTTTGCGTGATGTAGAAACTTGTCTGCGCGCTGTTGGACGAAAGCTTTATCATGCCGGAATACGTTCACGCGTTTCTCGATCAACGCTCGCCGAAGCAAATGAACGTCGTCCGTGGCTGATGTATCATGATCTTGCTCAACATTTAATTCAAGAAGCACGCCAGTTATATCGTGATGAAAAATTGTTCGCAGAGATCACGACAGCTGTGTATGCATTTGATTCTACAACCATAGATCTCTGCTTAACTCTTTTTCCTTGGGCACATGCAGCCGTTTACAAGAGAACAAATGCAGCGATCAAGGTTCATACGCTGTTCGATGTGCAGCAGAAAATACCCACATTTATTAGGATTTCTGCCGCTATGGTGCATGATGTCAACTTTATGGATGCGCTGGCATATGAGCCAGGTGCGTTTTACGTTTTCGATCGAGGATATGTCGACTTCTCTCGTCTCAAGCGCATTGATACTGAAAAAGCATTCTTTGTTATCCGAGCAAAACGTTCCTTACGATTCACGAGAATCGAATCATTACAAGTTGACAAGACAACAGGAATTATGGTCGATCAGAAAATCAAATTAGATGTCTACTACTCCCTTCGCGATTATCCCGATTATTTGCGTCGAATTAAATATTGCGATCAGGAACACGATCAGACCTATGTTTATCTCACGAATAATTTTGTCTTAAGTGCGTTCACCATTGCTCAGCTTTATCGTGCTCGCTGGGAAATCGAATTATTTTTTAAATGGATCAAGCAACATTTGCATATCAAATCATTTTTCGGAACAAGTTCCAATGCGGTGAAAACTCAAATTTGGATTGCCGTCTCCGTCTATGTTCTCGTTGCCATTATGCGTAAAAAATTAAATGTCGATCTTTCCTTATACACAATCTTACAAATATTGAGTATTTCGTTATTCGAGAAAGTCCCTATGTACCAACTACTTACAGAAAATCAACCGCACTTATTATCGTCATCAAATTATAACCAATTGAATCTATTCAACTTATAACCGGACACTACTGATTGAGAATATTAAGCGGTTTTATTCCAATATGTTCATAGTGCAAGAAAATTCGCGATGAAAAAGTGAATTGGGTTTCTTTTGAAGCCTATCTGAACGACCATTCACATGCTCAGTTTACGCATGGAGTCTGTTCGGAATGTGCAACAAAGGTTTTAAGAATTCCAAATAACCCATAGCCAAATCTCACTCGTTATCATTGCGATAGTGATTCTTAAATGTGTAATTTGCAAAGTTAAGTTATCGCAAGCTGCGGCAGAGACATAAGAAAGAATGCGGCGAGGGACACATTGATCGATGTATTCTCGATGAATGTAAAAAGACACTCAAAGCAAATATGAAAGATAAAAGGTAATAAAATGATATGCATTTAAGAAAATCAACAAAAATGACCAGACAACATAAAATTCAACCTGACTATTGCTATGGCTAAACCTTGGCAAATTGTCGATCTTAATCCTGACGAACCGCTCAAATTGTCCTTGCGAAGGACGCTTCTTGGGTGGCTGCAGGAAATGCTTTCCTATGAGTCCGAGACTATCAGGGGAACCGATCCGGAGGCACTCCACGATATGCGAGTTTCTGCTCGCCGTCTTCGAGCTGCATTAAAAATTCACCGAGAATTCTTCCCGAAGAAATCGCTACGCCGCTTAATTGAGGAGATAGAAAAACTCATCGATGCATTTGGGCTTGTGCGGGAAATAGATGTTTTTCAGGCGAAATTGAAAGAACTTGCCAAGGAATTTCCAGAAAAAGACAAAGTTGCTCTGCAGTGGCTTATAGCTCAGCAGCAAATCCTGCGTGAAGTTCAACGCAAGGCCATGAAAGCAGAAATTCGAAAACTCATGAGCAGTGGCTTTAAACTGCGGTTTGAAGAATTCATTTGGGGATCCTTACGGTGAAAAATCGAATCTCACGTTTAGGGAATAGAACAACGCTTCGCAGCAGCGGTCGGGAGATTCTTCCACCTCTCTTAGATTCTTTTTTGGAAAGAGTCAATCCTGTGATTTTAAATGAACGCCAACAGGAACCCCTTCATGCTCTGCGTTTGCGGGGAAAACGAGTGCGCTATGCCATGGAGATGTATATACCGGCATATGGTTCACAATTTGCGGACTGCCTTGATTCCATCAAACAAATCTTGGGTATTTTGGGGCGTATCCATGACCTTGATATAAATCTTCCTGTTCTGAGACAGCATGTTCGGCAAGTTCGTCATTTTAATGGAGGCATGAGAGAACGGTCACTGAAGATGCCGACGGCTGGTCTCCGAGATCTGATCCAGCGGTTTGAAAAGGAACGGCACGAACTTTTCCTTTCTCTTTGCGAACGATTTTCACAATGGGAACACGAACAATTGAGACAGCGTTTCGTCCAATCCATTCAGTAGAGGTTGGGTCGCCGCCTTCAGGAACAATCGGAAGTTACATCATTCTGCAGCTTTCTTTGACTGCTTTGACTTTTCTTTAACACTTTGAGAGGGAATAAAAAGTTAAGTTATTATAATCGAGTAAGTTAGCGAGGAGAAAATTATAAAAGGCGGAAAATGTAGTGCCACAGAAAGAGAGCAAAAAGCTTGATCTATCAGTAGGAAAGGAAGATATTAAAGTGTCCTAAAAAGCAGGAGCTTTAATGTTTGCACGAGTAAAGGAGTCTGGTAAATATCAATATCTTCAGTTGGTTGAGAATAAACGAGAAGGGAGAAAAATCAAGCAAAGGGTCATGATCACCCTTGGACGGTTAGAAGAACTCCAATCAAAAGGAGAGATAGAATCGTTAATCAGATCGCTGTCACGATTTTCAGAAGAGACACTGTTGATCCTTACCGGTAAAAGCGATATCAAGGCAGGAGCCATAAAGATAGGACCATCGCTCATATTTGAAAGGTTGTGGAAACAAACGGGGATAGGAGAAGTGATCAAGGGATTGTTGAAAAACAGACGGTACAAGTTCAGTGTTGAAAGGGCGATATTTATAACGGTGCTTCATCGATTAATGGTTTCGGGTTCGGACCGATATTGCGAGAGATGGCAAAGAGATTACAGAATAAGCGGTCATGAAAACATTACACTGCATCACTTATACCGGTCAATGGCATTTTTAGGAGAAGCCACAGAGGACAGGGCAACAATCAAGAGAATATCGCCTATAAGGGTAAAAGACAAAATAGAAGAAGGAATATTTTTTAGTCAAAGAGATTTATTCACTGCCGTGGAGATGGTGTTTTTCGATACAACGTCAATATATTTTGAAGGAGCCGGAGGAGAGTCTATCGGTAAACGCGGATACAGCAAGGATAGTCGTCCGGATTTGAATCAAATGATAGTAGGAGTGATCATAGACAACAATGGAAGGCCGTTATGCTGTGAGATGTGGCCGGGCAATACGGCAGACGTAAAGACGATCATTCCAATAATGGAAAAAGTAACAAAACGATTTGGGATCAATGAATTTTGTATAGTAGCTGATCGTGGAATGATATGCGCGGAGACGTTGGCATTGCTGGAAAGACCTGATTGCAAAATCAAATACATACTCGGTGTAAGGATGCGCAGAGTAAAGGAAGTCAAAGAAGAAGTCTTGACAAGAGGCGGTCGGTATAGAGAAGTATATGCCGAGGGCATAAAGATCAAAGATCCTTCACCATTGAAAGTAAAAGAAATTATTTATAACAAGACGAGATATATCGTATGTTATAATTCAAGGCAGGCACGCAAAGATGCTTCAGACAGAGAAGCCATTATCAGTTCATTGGAAGACAAATTGAAACAGGGCACAAAATCAATGATTGGTAACACAGGCTATCAAAGGTATCTGAAAATTGTCAAAGGTAGTGTAACGATAGATTTAGAAAAAGCAGCCGATGAAGAACGATTCGAACGGGAAGTGGGTGTTAAGGACGAACACAGATTTGACAGCCGAACAAGTAGCATTAAAGTACAAAGAACTGTGGCAGGTAGAGCAAGTATTCCGGAATATGAAATCTATTCTAATGACCAGACCCATTTTTCATCAGAGAGATGATACGATAACCGGACATGTCTTTTGCAGTTTCTTAGCATTGGTATTGTTGAAAGAATTAGAGAGACGACTGGAGATATCGGGTTATGATTTTGAATGGAGAGATATAAAACAGGATTTAAAAGCATTAAAGGAAATCACAATAGAAGAAAAGGGAAAGAAATTGTTGATAAGGACGGAGTGCCTTGGCAATTGTGGGAATATATTCCGGGCAGTTGGTGTAGCTTTGCCTCCCACGATCAGAGTAATATAATGCTACGAATGCCAGTCTAATCATTCAAAGAAAATGTAGTGCCAAGACTTTTTTCAATAACTGTATCTTGTTGTATTACAATGATTTATGTTTTTAAAGTGTTAAAGATGAGTTTGAATTATCCTTGCGGCAGAGATCAAAAGTGATTTAATTGGTTTGTCTCCGATGAGTCTTACATGACTGTTAACCTGTTATCATTTTTCATCAAGGAAAGGATGAGAACAAAATGCCGGACATAGTTGAAATAAAATGGCTGAGTAAACCGGAAGAACACGACTATCCTGCAGCTCTTTCATATTTATCACTGCTTTATCATAGACAGAAAGCTGCCGAACTGACGCAAAAATTGAAACGTACGTCGATCGTTGAATTCAAAGCAAAAGATATATTTAGAGCATCAGGATTATCGCTGCTTGGTATCAGCAATTCACATATAGAAAAAGATCATCAAAAGATTAAAGCGGGGCGCGAGCTTTCCCCTCTCCTTTTGATACGAGATTCAGCTAATGGAAAAGTTGTCATTGCAGATGGATATCACAGGCTGTGCGCTGCTTATTCTTTTAATGAAGACGCTGTTATTCCCTGTAAAATAGTATAGAGAAGATCCTGATCAAGAAAGATAAAAGAAGAGTTCTATCGCGCTTTTACTCATCCAGTGATTACAGTTTTTATTTTGTTGTAAGAATATTTTGATAAGCGACGCCGGAGGAAGATACAGGAAGAGGAATATTCAGAAAAAAACATAATGTACCGGAAATGATAGACGGAGAAACTGGATCGGAGAATGTTCCTTTCCGAAAGGCGGAATAGTAAAATAAAAGCGGCACATGCGTGTCGTATTCATATGCGGTGCCATGAGTCGTTCCTGTAAGACCGCTCGAAAAAAAGGAACCTTCCATCGGAACGAGCATGACGCCGCCGCTTAATTCTTTGTTAAATCCATTTTCTGCCCGGTGCAAAATCGGGTCATTCGATCCGCCGGATGCTTGAGATCGTTCAATTTGTGTGCGTGTAAAATAGCGGCAGACAAACTTTTCTTTTAAGCATGCTTCTCCCACCGCAACTTCAAATGAATCTGAATCGAATCCGTGAGCGCTTATACCCTTGTAATCAAGATATGTATAATCGTTGGAAAGGGCCAAAAGAAGATTGTCGGCTCCTTCGTTATAGTCGAATTTTTGCCCGATGCGAACCTTAATATCTACCAAAACATCCTTGCTGTTGATTCTTCCTGCTGTGCCTGACGGCATTTTTTCCGGCAGCGGGCAAACGCCATGGTCTGCCGTTAAAACAATAATTGTATTTTTTAAACCGACGGTCGAATCAACGAACGAAAATAACCGGGCAAAATGCCGATCTAAACGCACGACCATATCTTCAATTTCATAACTATCGGGGCCGAAAATATGCCCGCAATAATCGAGCGAGGAAAAGCTGACAGAGAGCACATCGACAGGGTCGCGCTGCCCGAGCCGTTCTCCGATGATTGCAGCTTCGGTAAACTGAACCGTCAGATCGTCTCCAAAAGTTGTCGGGAGAACGGCATCGAACCGCCGGAATGCCGATGTTCGTAAAATATTCAGATCATTTAAATCCTCAATCCTATGCGGAAAAAAGCGTGTTGTTTCGCCGGCAATCGTTCCTTCACCTGCGGCGTCATCAATACCTTGACGCACATAAGCAGAATCCGGAAGTAATTTTACCCATTGTTTATTCAAGTATGACTCCGGAAGATGCCGGTCGTTAAAAGCAGATACCCATGAAGGAAGCCGTTTGAAATAATAACTGCTGGAAATCCATTTCCCCGATTGCGGGTCAAACCAAAAAGCGCCGTTTGCATGTTTTCCTGCTGGTAGGATTGCGCCGCGGTCCTTAATTGCGATTCCTACAACTTTAGATTCGGGCGATATGGTTTTTAATTGATCGCCGACTGACGTTCCGTCAAAATTTTTCGGCGACATTCTTCCTGTTGTTTCCAGTGAATCTATTCCGACTGAAAAAACAGAGGAATCTTCTACGCAGTATAAGGTTCTTCCCTTTGCCGCACTGTACCATTCGTTGGAAATAATGCCGCTTTTACCCGGATAAATTCCGGAAAGGATGAACGAATGTCCCGGAGCCGTATTTGTGGGTGTATATTCATACCGGCAATCGGTGAATCGGGTTCCTTTTTCGATGAGAAAACGAAAACCTTTTTCAGACAGAAGATCGCGGAATCGATCGAGATAATCAGCGCGCATTTGATCGACAACAATGACAAGAACAAGTTTTGGCTTTTGTATTCTTGGATCATTACTGCACGACTGTCCTGAAGAGACGGAAAAAAGGGATAATTCGAGAAGAATAAAAGTAACGATCGTTTTTATGTTCGGCATTGAATTATTTGTGAATTTTATACGAATAGAGATGCAATCCTTTTTCGTTCATAGAGCTGAATTTCATTGTGCTTTGAGTCATTGAAACCACACCAAATCCAAGAGACGTGGACGAGAACTCATGAATTGCAAAGAGATGTAGCGAATCCGTCCTGGAATAAGATACGAATTCCCGCGGAACCAACTTTTCGTCCACGTTTCAAGAGAGGCTTTGCCGAACTTTGTGAACGAGGTTTTTCCTGCAGGCCGTGTCTCAGAACCGCCGCCGCAGCCAAAATATTCAATCGTCGAATGTTCCAGATGTGAATGCTGTGAGTCCTGATCATGACCGGAGAAACAAGCATCGACGTGATTCTTCTTCACCATTCTTTCCTTTGCAAATAGACTCTGTGTCTAAGCAGGTCGTCGATTGTGTATAGTAATAGAGACGACCGGTGACTCTCATTCCAAAATGTTTCAATATATGATTCAATTTTTCAATGGTAAAATATTTTGTGTTATCAAATCATCACCATACTGTTATGGAAGAAGTTGAATGGATGGAGCTCAGGATGAAAGAAGACGAGAATCTTGAAAGAGTTATCGAACAAGCTGAACGTTGACAGCCGATCGTGTTCGGATTCGGCAGCCAAGAACCGGCTTTCCCAACATACTTAGACTTCCATTGAGAGTTGCAGCATAAATTGAAAATTACATACAATTCAACTTCACAATTCCTTTACATCTCCATAATGCCTTCCTAATCATTGCATGATGTATAATAATTACCTTTCAATCGAAAGTTCAATTTTCTCAACAAGGAAACACATTGACCATTCTTCCGCAATTCAATCTCTCTTTTATCCATTATAATTGGATGCTGCTCTTGCTGCCGCTTCCTTTTTATATTGGCATGCTGTTGGATGCTCTTGCATGGAAATCTATGCTTTCTTCTGTATCGAAGGTCGGCGTTTTTTCCCTCTACGGCGCACAAGTAAGCGCTGAAGCTGTTCTTCTGTCTGTCCCCGGCGGCTTTGCGTTGAGCGATCCGATTAAACTGTACATTCTCAAACATCGTTTTCAAATTCCGCCTTTGAAAGCAATAGGAAGCCTTGTTACGCGGTATTGGCTCCTGGGAATCACACAATTCCTGTATATCTGTACTGCTTGCCTGCTTGGATTCTTTGCCACACAATATCAATTGCCGGCATCCACTCTTCAGTATGGACCGCTGTTCATCGCCGTCGTTCTGCTCGTCTGTGTCAGCGTTCTTTTAGGTTTGATAATCCGGAGTCTCATGCACGGTACGTTAGCCTGCCGAGTTTGGAAAATGCTTTACGCCGTAAAAATCCGGTCACTGAGAGTGCGATTGAACAATGCACTTGGTACGTTTAGAGAAGCAGACCGCTGCTTTGCCGCATTAGGCAAGAGAAACGCATTGAACATCCTCTCTGCTGCATTGTTCTATATTCTCGTGTGGACAATGGATGTGTGGGAGACAATTCTTGTCGCTCGTGCAACAGGAATCCATATTTCCTTTATCTCCACTCTTTTCGTTGAAGCAATACTTTCGGCTGTCCGTCTCGGCATGTTCTTCCTTCCCGGCGGTATAGGAGTCAAAGAGATCGGATATTTTGCTCTCTTCTCATCTTTCCACCTTCCCGTCTCTGCCGTCCAAATAGGCGCTTTTGTCGTCATCAAGCGCCTCGTTTCAATCCTCTGCATCATGATCGGCTATTTCGTCCTTATAATACAAGGATTAGGGCCGGTATGGAAACGTGCATCGATTGTTTATCAGACTATGAAGGAAGGTTCGTGATAAAAAATATTTTGCATATCGGCGGAACGTGGAATCAAATCACTCAACTGCATCAAATTGCAAATGAACTTCCCGAATACAATCATTTTTTTTCTCCGCAGTATTGCGACGGAGTACTGCATGTTGCGCAGAAATGGGGTTTGTTGGATTTCACTGCACCGGGACGTCCTTGGGTTAAGCGGATAAAACAGTATATCCATGATCACCATCTCCAGGAAGACGAGGGCGGCAAAGCGCGTGAGTACGATTTAACATTGGTCACGACGGATTTGATAGTGCCGGGAAATATTTCAAATGGAAAAATCATTCTTGTTCAGGAAGGAATGACGGATCCTGAAACTATATTGTTTCGTATGGTTCGGCGGTTTCCTTTTCTTCCCCGCTGGATTGCCAGCAGCGCTACGAACGGGTTGAGCGATGCGTATGATGTGTTCTGCGCCGCAAGCGAAGGATATCGTGATTTGTTTATCCGCAAGGGCGTGAAGCCGGAAAAAATCGTCGTTACGGGAATTCCGAATTTCGACAATTGCAGAAAGCACAATCACAACACATTCCCTTTTCACGGTTACGTCCTCGTCTGCACTTCGGATTCCCGCGAAACATTCAAAATTGAAAATAGAAAAAAATTCATTCGGCAAGCGTATGAGTTTGCGCGCGGCAAGCAGCTGATTTTTAAACTGCATCCCAATGAAAATGTCGAACGCGCGACGAAAGAAATCAAAAAGTATGCACCGGGTTCTCTGGTATTCTCGGAAGGAAAAACTGAAGAAATGATCGCTAACTGCGACGTCTTGATTACACAATACTCGAGCGTCGTCTATGTGGGCATTGCATTAGGAAAAGAAGTGTATTCATTTTTCGATGTCGAAATGCTGCGCAGGATGCTGCCGCTGCAGCACGCTTCAGCAGCAAAAAATATTGCACGGGTATGCCGCCGGCTTTTGGAAGCAGAACCGGCAGATGTCCATGAATTATCTCTGGAGCTGGCATCTTGAAAAAACTGATTATTATTCAGGCTCGGCTTGGTTCTTCACGGCTGCCGAAAAAAGTGATGATGCCGTTGAAGGGAAGTCCTTTACTCCTGCGTATGATTCAACGCATAACCGCAGTGAAAACAGAGTGCGACCTTCTTGTTGCAACGACAACGAATTCGGAAGACGATGTTATTCGCGATCTCTGTAATAAATTCAATATTTCCTGCTACAGCGGTCATCCCGCTGATTTATTAGATCGTCATTATCAGGCTGCGCTGCATGAAAAGGCAGACGTGATCGTAAAAATTCCTTCCGATTGTCCTCTCATAGATCCGCAGGTTATTGATAAGGTCATAAGGTACTATGAAGACCATGAGAACGATTACGATTTTGTCAGTAATCTTCACCCGGCAACCTATCCGGACGGGAATGATGTCGAAGTTATTCCGTTCCCTATTCTCGAAATTGCATGGAAAGAGGCTGTGCGGTCCCTCGAGCGTGAACATACGACGCCGTTTATATGGGAACATCCTGAACGATTCCGGATTGGAAATGTGCAATGGGAGACAGGAAAAAATTTTTCCATGTCCCACCGCTGGACAATTGATTATCCGGAAGATTACATCTTCATAAAAAAGGTATACGATTATCTCTGCAGGCGGGAGAGTTCCATCTTCTCACTATATGACATATTGGATTTATTGAAGCAGGAACCGATGCTGCCATTTCTGAATTCAAAATACGCCGGCGTTAACTGGTACCGGAATCACTTAAGTGAATTAAAAACAGTAACTGCAAAAGAAACAAAAATATTGTCCGAACTGGCTTGATATGACCGATGACCGATATCAACAATTGAAAGACCGTGCCTGCCGTGTGAGTGAACACATTATCAGGATGGCAACAGGCGGCGGATGCTTTTTAGGCGCATCACTTTCATGCACCGACCTAATCGTTTTTCTCTACTCCGAAATATTGAATATCGCTCCGGACAGCATTCATAATCCTAACCGTGATTATTTTTTTCTTTCAAAGGGCCACGATGTTCCTGCATTATATGGAACACTTGCCGAATTAAATTTTATTCCGAAGGAGCGGCTGAAGCACCATTTAAAAACATCGGATTCAATCTACTGGCATCCAAACCGGTCGATTCCGGCTGTTGAATTTCATTCCGGCTCTTTAGGCCATTTGCTTGCAGTAGCTACCGGCGTTGCGTATGACATCAGGATGCAAGGCGGAAAAAATCGCGTCTTTGTTCTCCTCGGCGACGGAGAATTGAATGAAGGATCGATCTGGGAAGCCTGTCTTACCGCCGCAGCTAAGCAACTCGATAATCTTATTGTTGTCGTGGATCGAAACGAATTTCAGGCGAATGTCCGAACAGAAGACCTGATTCCCCTTGAACCGGTAGAATCGAAGTTCAAGGCGTTTGGATGGAATTGTAAACGGATTGACGGACACGACTTCAAATCGATGAATAGTGTTTTTCGGCGGCTGCCCTCACAGCATGGAAGGCCGTCTGCAGTAATTGCAAACACCGTACGCGGAAAAGGATTGCCCAGCATAGAACAACGAGCAGATCGATGGTTTGTTAATTTCGCAAAAGATGAAATAGAAATGCTCCTTCAGGAATTACACGGCTCAGTTCCGGCCACTCTCACTTCTGAAATTCTTATGGTTCGTTAATATGACATACGAAGAAAAACTTTTACAGTTGTGTACGCACAATTCCAATTTGATGATTCTTACGGCTGAAAATCGCGCAGCCATTCGATCTCTTCCGGCAATGATCGGGAATCGTTTTATTGATTTCGGCATTGCAGAACAAACGATGATCGGGGCAGCCGCAGGGCTTGCCTTGCGCGGAAGAATTCCGTTGGTTCATGCATTAGCAGCATTCCTTACGATGCGCGCATTTGAGTTTATTCGAACAGACGTGGGAATCGCAAAATTACCCGTAAAATTGATCGGTGGAGTTCCGGGTTTTCTTTCCGACGGCAATGGTCCGACTCACCAAGCAATCGAAGATATCTCGCTCATGCGTTCGATTCCTGGCATGCAAATATTTTGTCCTGCCGATATCGATGAGCTTGTCAATGGACTTAGTTACATCATTAAATCCCAGAATCCATGCTATGTCAGGTTTAACGCATGTTCTCCAATTGTAAAACATTCTCTTCCGTTTGTATTTGGCATATCTGAAAAGATTACCGAAGGGTCGGATGTAACTATTCTGACGTATGGGTTTTTATTGGAACAGGCGCTTATCGCACAGGGATACTTAGAAAAGTCGGGAGTATCCGTTCGGCTTATCAATCTTCGCAGTTTGCATCCAATCGATGAAACTTCAATTTTAAGAGCGGCTAAAGAAACATATCTTCTCGTGACAATTGAAGATCACTTTTTGACCGGAGGTCTCTTTAGTATTTTAAGCGAGATTTTGGTAAGGAATCAGATCATCACGCGTGTCATGCCTATTGCACTGGAACATCGATGGTTTACACCCGGCCTCCTGCCGGATGTGCTCGAACATGAAGGATTTACGGGCAAGCAGCTCTCCCTAAGAATTCTCGCCAAGCTTACTGCTATCAATCGAAACTTTCAACGAACATCCGGGCATTATACGAATCCAATTTTTTTAAAATCAATTTGTTAAAAGGAAATATATGACAAACAAGGTACAATACAACGAGAGATATCCAGATATCACACAATCCAATAAATTGTATGCCCGCGCTCTGCCGCTTATTCCATCGCAGACTCAAACACTTGCGAAAGGGCCCGGACAATATATAAAAGGTATTGCCCCAAAATATCTTATGAGCGGGAAAGGTTCGCATGTCTGGGATGTAGATGGAAATGAGTTCATTGATTATAATATGGGTATTGGTCCCGTTTCGCTTGGTTACTGCTATCCTGCAGTCGATGATGCAATACGCGAACAACTCGAAAAAGGAATAACATTTTCCATGATGCATCCGCTCGAGGTAGAGGTTGCCGAGTTTATCCAGACGCTTGTGCCGAATGCCGAAATGGTGCGTTTCAGCAAGACCGGCGCTGATGTCACGAGCGCTGCGATACGATTGGCCCGTGCATTTACGGGAAGGAAAAAAGTCCTGTGTTGCGGTTATCATGGCTGGCATGACTGGTACATCGGCGTTACGGATCGCGACAGAGGAATTCCGCAGGAGATAACCGATCTCACACATACATTCAATTACAATGAAATCGACTCGGTTATTGATTCTATCGATATCGACACTGCCTGCGTTATTCTTGAGCCTATGCTCTTCGAAGAACCTAAGAATGATTTTCTTCATATGTTGAGAGAGATATGCGAAATAAAAGGAGCGCTGCTCATTTTCGATGAAATGTGGACCGGATTTCGCCTGGCACTGGGCGGAGCTCAGGAATATTTTAACGTAAAAGCGGATCTTATCACTTTTTCAAAAGCGATTGCAAACGGGATGCCTCTTTCGGTTCTGACCGGACGTGCTGATGTGATGCATCTGCTCGAAAAAGATGTGTTTTTCTTTACGACATTCGGAGGCGAAGCGCTTTCCCTTGCAGCAGCAAAAGCTACAATTCTCGAAATGCTGGCTCATCATGTCCTACAATATATTGCCGCACAGGGGAAAAAACTTCGCATTGGTCTCGATGAAATTCTCAACGAACTGAACATCGAGTTTATTAAATGCCGTGGACTGAACTGCAGAACCATGCTTACATTCGAGCCGTCCGTTCACGATTCCCTTGCGGTGAAATCGCTTCTTCAGCAGGAATTTTTCAAAAAGGGCATTTTATGGAGCGGATTCCATACCATCTCTTATTCTCACACCGATGAAGATATCGAGTATACCATTAAAGCGTACCGCGATGTGCTTAAATTTGTTAAACAAGCTGTGCAGGAAAATAATGTTCGGAATTCTCTCCACGGTGAAGTGTTGGAACCGGTATTTCGGAGGACCGGAAATTTTCACACAAAACCTAAGATGATACTCGGTGAAAAAAAATGAATTCATTGTTTTCACTGCATGACAAAGTTGCGGTAGTAACCGGCGCACTGGGACTGCTCGGCAGGGAGCATTGTGACGCGCTTGCCGGAGCCGGCGCGCATATTGTTGTGACTGATATCGATCAGGCGGGCTGTGAAGCATTTGCCAGAGATCTTTCGGCAGAATATCACATAACGGCTCTCGGCTGCGCGGCGGATATCACCGACGAAAAATCTTTACACGATGTTCGCAATACGCTGTTGAAACAATTCGGCAGAATTAATATTCTGGTCAATAATGCCGCAATCAACGATACAGTCGAGAAGCGCAGCGACAGGGCAGATTATTCGAGTTTTGAATTCTTTCCGCTCCAGACATGGAGACAATCTCTGGAAGTCAATGTAACCGGAGTGTTCCTATGCTGCAGAGTATTCGGCTCGGTTATGACAGAAAACGGCGAAGGCAGTATTATTAATATTGCGTCGACATACGGCATGGTGGCGCCGGACCAGACGCTTTATCTGCGTCCCGACGGTACACGAATGATGTTCAAATCACCCGCATACTCCACGACAAAAGGAGCCGTGCTTGCGTTGACAAAATACCTGGCGGCATACTGGGGAAGCAGGGGTGTCCGGGTGAACGCTCTTTCACCGGGCGGAGTGGAAAACGGTCAGGAAGAATTTTTTATCGATAATTATTCTGCACGAACGCCTCTGCATCATATGGCGCATCCGAATGATTATAAAGGGGCAATCGTATTTCTCGCAGGCGACGCATCCCGTTATATGACCGGTGCAAATCTGGTTGTAGACGGCGGATGGACAATTTGGTAAAATAAAATTATGACAAAACAATTGAAACCGGATATCCCGCAGCTTAAAGAGAATGAACGTAAAAAACGTGCGAACCAAATACAACTTCTTCTCAGCGACTGTGACGGCGTGCTGACGGACAACGGTGTATACTATTCCAATCGTGGCGAGGAAATGAAACGTTTTTCTATACGTGACGGCATGGCTGTGGCCTTATTGCAGACTGCAGGAATTGAGACGGGAATTATATCGGGAGAAAAATCAAAAAGCTTACAACAGCGTGCCGAAAAGCTGCACATAAGCCATGTCTATCTTGGTGTGACGGATAAACTGCAGCAGCTCAAAGATATTGCAAGCCGCTATATCATTCCTCTTAATGCTGTTGCATATATCGGAGATGATGTGAATGATGCCGGCATCATGTCCGCACTGCAGAAAATAAGCCTAACGGCTGCTCCGGGCGATGCCGTACCCTCCGTTCTTTCTATGGCGCATTATATATGCACAGCAGTCGGAGGCCATGGTGCATTTCGAGAGTTTTCAGATTGGATTCTCAATCTCCGCAGCAAAGACATACACAGTTGAAAAATACGAAATCCGGGTGAATCTGTTATTAATTTTTTAAAAGGAGAAAACATGAATTCCAATGTTCTGCGAATAGGAGATAAATTGGTCGGCGCTCATCAGCCCGTATATGTGATCGCTGAAATCGGCATTAACCACAACGGTTCGTTGGAATTGGCAAAAAAGCTCATCGATGCCGCTTTTCTTGCCGGATGCGATGCGGTTAAATTCCAAAAACGAAATCCCGAGAAATGCGTTCCTTTAGATCAATGGAATATTGAACGTGATACTCCATGGGGACGCATGACGTATATTAACTATCGCCATAAGATGGAATTCTGCAAGGAACAATTTGATGAAATAGATCGGTATTGCAGTGCGCGCGGAATTGCATGGTTTGCATCATGTTGGGATGAAGATTCCATCGATTTTATGAAACAATACGATGTCCCTTGTTACAAAGCTCCTTCTGCCTCGCTTACGGACATAGGGCTTCTTCGCAAAATGAAATTCACCGGCAGGCCGCTGATCGTCTCTACCGGCATGTCGACAATCAATGAAATTGAGACAGTCTTTTCTGTTCTTGGACTCGATAATATTCTCATCGCTCACACAACATCAACCTATCCTTGTCCTGTCCAGGAAATTAATCTTCGAATGATTCAAACTATGCAGGAAAAATATACGAATAATCCAATCGGTTATTCCGGTCATGAAACGGGTCTCGCACCAACCTGGGCGGCCATCGCATTGGGAGCAGCGTTTATCGAACGGCATATCACGCTTGACCGGGCGATGTGGGGCAGCGATCAGGCGGCTTCCGTCGAAATTGGTGGACTTATACGGCTCGTCCAAAATATTCGTGATATCGAGCGCGCCCTTGGCGACGGCATCAAACGGGTATATCCGAGCGAGATCGGCCAGCGCAACAAACTGCGCCGTATTCATTCCCTCGACCCTCTGCCTTCAATAACGGAAAGCTCTTTCGCTTTTTCATGATGATGCGTCGAACTTAAAATTTCGGAAAATATTAGTTTGTTCAAGATGAGGAACATCGAATGAAACGAATAATTTTAATAATAGGGTGGTTTACGGCTGTATTCCTCCTGATCCTGATGATTCTTTCTACCCTCGACCATCTGGATGCTTTCAGCAGCAAAAATGTGTTTTATGGTTCGGATTTTCTTCCGGCAATGTGGATCAGTCCTCTGGTCTTAGTACCGCTTGTTCTCTTTATCCTGATAGGGAAAAGAAGGAATGCTTTTTTCTTATCGGTTTTTACATGCATCTACATGGCTGCGTTCGGTGATTTTTCTCTTTCTTTTATGCATCCGCGGAGCCAGCAGCCGGACGGTACAATAAAAAAGATAAGGGTTGCAGCGTTGAATGTACAGTACTATGACCATGGCGTCATGGAAGTGATGAACGGAATTCTTTCACTTGGAGCAGATGTTGCGCTCCTTTCTGAAAACGATCTTCCGGACACTCTTTTTTCTTGTCCAGCGGAAGATCGCACCGATGAAGCTGTATATGGGGCATCGTAACAGTACGGCTATTCTTTCACGGTATCCTGTCGCCGAATTTAAGGAAATTGAACTTCCGAGTCATGAAGCATCCTTGTCAGGCAGCAACGATATCAATGACCTTTCCCGTCAGCCGCATCGATCATTTGTCCATGCAATTCTTAATGTGGACGGGACTTTTCTTCATGTCATATCAATCAGATTTATCGCCGGCAGACCGAAGAATAATACGTTCGAAGAGAACCTTCGCTGGGGAAAATATCTTCTTGCGACGCAAATGCAGGAGGTCGATGCATTTACAGCCTATCTGAGTAAACTTCAGGGCCCCATTATTTTCGGAGGCGATCTAAATGCACCTCCTTTATCAAAGCCGATACGCAAGATTCAAAACATAGCAACCGACGCGTACATGGCAAATCACATCTGGGGAGATTATACGTTCCGTACGGATTTCCCCAGAATGAGATTGGATTATCTCTTTTGCATGAATCAAGTCATTCCCGATCAAGCCCGGCGTCCGCATTTGATGGTTTCGGATCACTTCCCCGTTGTCGCCGATTTTTGGATCCCGGCTGCAAACTCGATTCAAACGAAAAAAGGGGGCATTGCTTTTCTTCATTAAGCGCAGACGATTCGCTGAGTTCCGCATTATTTTTTCTTTTGAATTGCCGCAGGCAGTTTGTTAAACCACGCCGGCGTACGGATTTCTTTGTCGAAAAATGCTGCTGTGCAAAAAGCCGCAACAACTCCCATAATGGCCCCTGCATAAATATCCGCAAAATAATGCTGGGACAAATAGACTCGTGAGAAAGCTACCAGAAGCGCTAAGGCGAACAATAAGAGCCGCAGGAGACGGCGCTTTGTCATGAGACACAAAAGCGCGCACGTTGTAAAAGTTGTTGCGCTGTGCCCCGATGGAAAACTATGAAAGGAATAGACTTCGACGCCTGAAATAAGGTATAAATTCTGAATCCCTTTAAAGAATTCGTAAGGGCGGACTGATTCGGTAAAGAAGAATCGTTTCAGCAATTGGACCAGAACGGAGCAGGTGATGTTACTGAGCGCCATCATCATTGCATATCGAAATCTAACAAACAACAAGAGAACGACCAAAATCGCAGCGCTGATGCCGTCACCCAGGAATGTTGCCTGCGTAAAAAAAACATCGAAAAAGGGAGAGTGGAATTGATTTATAAAAATGTGTATGGATGCTTTCGTAAAGAGTATGAGGATGATGCCGCCTAAAAACACGAAGAGGCACATGCATTCAACAAACGGCGAGCTGTTTCGCATTTGCACGCCGATTTTTTTTACAATAGTCGATTTTTTTTCGATTTTCATTTTCTAACTTGAAGCTGACGTTCGGAATTCAAAAGAAGCGCAATAATCGATCTCTAATTTTTGATGATCCACCTTCTTTTTCCATAGAACGTGAACATAATCTTCTTCAATGAGTCTCCGGTATAAAGACCCTCTTATTCTGCGCAACAATAAACGGATATTCTGCATGCTGACAAATATTGAATACGCGCCGAATCAATGAAAAGAATAAACAGTTAAAAAGCAAAGAACGCTTATAAGAAATGCGCAAAAACAAAACACCGGTCATCTCCTTAATGATTCTTTAACGATGCCGTAACAGTCAAGAAAAAAGAAAAAAGTATCTTGTATAAAAATGAAAAGGTGCTATACTTAATGATCGACATTCGCGTCGTACTGAATAGATATACAGCCAAGATGCGTTGGAAAATTCCCCCGTTCTTTCTCGGCATCACAATGTCTTTTCTCAAAAGAATTATGCAGGTAAACCGCATACATTCATTCTTTATGCATCATCGTTCAATGCGCGATATCGATCTGATCGATGAAATATTCGATGAGCTGCAATTTCAATGCCTGGTTTCCCCTCAGGAATTGGAAAGAATTCCCGTGACAGGCAAGCTTATTTGCATCGCAAATCATCCTCTTGGCGGATTGGACGGATTAGCAATTGTGCGAACGTTGAAAAAAATCCGGCCGGATGTCCGAATTGTTGTCAACAATGTTCTCATGATGCTTGACCCGCTGCAGGACTTATTTATTCCGGTCGATGTTATTTCAAAAAAATCATATGCCAAGAGTATGAAACAAATCGGTCGAGCATTGGAAAACGAAGAGGCCGTCGTATTCTTTCCGGCAGGAGAAGTTTCTCGATTGACGCTGGGCGGTATTCAAGATCGAAAATGGCAAACTGGCGCAGCGTATGCCTCACTCAAATATAAAACACCAATACTACCGGTGTATGTATACGGTAAAAATTCATTGTTGTTCTATGTCGTTTCGTTGATTTCCAAATCGCTCTCTTTATTATTGCTGCCGCATGAAATGTTTAATAAAAGGTCCCGGAATATTCGCCTGGCAATCGGTGATCTCATCATGCCGGCGGTCATCGATCCGCATCCGCGCATGGCAACAAACATGCTTCGCGCCCATGTAGAGAGAATTGGAAGACAAAAACCCGGCATCTTTAAAACAGAAAAAAGCATTATTCATCCTTTACGGCGGGATGTCTTAAGAAATGAATTAGCGCAAGCAATATATTTAGGGTCTCCAGCAGCAAACAAACATGTCTATCTCGCCACATATTATAGAGCACCGGCTGTTATTCGTGAAATTGCCAGGCTGCGTGAAACTACATTCCGGTCGATAGGCGAAGGAACAGGCAAAAGGCTGGATATGGATGAGTTCGATTTTCATTATCAGCATCTCGTTCTATGGGACTCATTCAATCAGGAAATTGTAGGCGCCTATCGTTTGGGAATTTGTAAAGAAATCCTGCCAAAAACAGGCATTGCAGGACTTTATACATCGACCCTCTTCAGATATTCGGATCAAATGATCCATATGCTTCCATCGGCTCTCGAATTAGGAAGAAGTTTTATTCAGGAAAAATACTGGAAAAGTCATGCCCTTGAATATCTCTGGGGCGGCATCGGAGCTGTCCTTTCAAACGATCCATCGCTGCGTTATCTTTTCGGCGCAGTATCGATCAGCAATACGTATCCCGAACCGGCGCGTGAAGCTCTTGTTCATGTTTATACAAAATGGTTTCCATCATCGTCCGTCAGAGTACAATCCCGGACGCCCTCCTGACTTGTCCAAATTAGTATGACAAGCGTGTGAGGGGAAATAATACGGCCAAATCAAAGCAACAGAGCCATTTTTATCAAGAGTTGTTTGACATCATCGATGAGTATAGAGCGTAGAGTAAATTCTTCGCCTGTGAGGGTATTAACCATTATAGCATCTGTAACGCCTTTCAATAATTTTACAATAGACTTGGTCGATCTTCCCATTTTTAACTCCATATATTTACAAATTGCTAATGCCATGAAGCAAATGAGAATATGAGCTTTAATAGTCTTTTGTTTAAAGTGGTAGATGGGACGCATTTGCAAATCACTTTTTGCAATGCGAAATGCCTGCTCTACATGCCAGAGATTATGATAATGCTCAATGACAATGTTATCACTGACTTCCGACTTCGGCAGATTTGTGTAATAGCCTTTGATGCCAAGTAGTAGTTTGGTCTTCTCTATTAATGCAGTATGAAGTGTATATGTTTGATCTTTGGAGGTAATGAATTTTACTTTTTTGATGCTACCTGGATTATCGAGAAGCTCCTGAGCTTTAATAATTTGTTTTTCCAGCTCTCGTTTATCTTTTGCAAATCGTTTTGCAGAAAATTCACAGATCAAATCACCAAGCTCCGTTGCCATACGCATTGTTGCGCCATCGCGTTGATAAAGTTGAGCGCTGATCTCCGCAATACGCTTGAGTGGCAAATTTGCTATTCTGGCTCCGACAATGTACTGAAGATGAGCAGAGGCAAGTGCGGTAATATTTTTATCACTTATCATAGCAGCGTCAGCAACCACAGTGAAATTTTCAACCTTGTGTTTGTGCTTAAATTCCACAATAACAGGAATTAACGTGTGTCCTTCAAATTTATTGCCTTCAAATATTTGATACCCTACTGGAAAACCATCAATAGTCACTAAAAGTCCAAGGACTATTTGCGGTTGATTGAATTTGTTATCTTTGGAGAATCCGCATTGGCGTAAATCATCTGATTCAAAACTCTCAAAGTATAAAGTAGTTACATCATAAAAGATGAGGGAAAAGGTAAAAGCAAATTCTTTTTCAGCAACCGCCAGTACTTTAGATTCTACTGTATCTTTCACACCCAGAAACCTTGGAATTTGCCGATAGAGTTCCTGACGTTTATGTTCTATTCCCATGAACTCTTTGAGAAATTCTATTGACTGTGTCTTTGAACCTGGCTCAATAATGCGTGCAATAACTAAATCTACCAAGAGCTTGTTTCGCAACCGATGAAATTTAAATAGTTTGCACAGTTGATAAAGACTTTCGTAGATCAAACCATAGCGAAATCCAACATACTGACATTGCTTGAGTTGTAGTGTAGGTGAAACTGATTCGTTGGAGAATAATGATTGTTGTTTGGTCGTCTTCTCAATCCAGAGAGTAGCTGTTTCTTTTAAGGCTTTTAAATCTTTCTTATCATGTGTACTACCCAGATGTTTGATGATGATCATCTTCCGGTTTTGATACCGAATAATTTGCACTGCTGTGCCGCCGGAACCAGTTTTTGTCGTACGGATATGAAACATGTTCTAACGAAGTCCTTAGTATGACACCATATGTTAAATTTACGCGTTTCAAACTAATTTCGCATGTTTTTATCTTAACTATCCGTCTGTGTACAAGTCGGGATACGTATCCCGAACCGGCGCGTGAAGCTCTTGTTCATGTTTATACAAAATGGTTTCCATCATCGTCCGTCAGAGTACAATCCCGGACGCCCTTTCATATTCGAGAAGAGGCCAAGACGGAATTGGAAGAATATTTTTGTGGTACAAGCTATAGGGAAGATGTGAATAAACTCAAACTGCGGCTGCAAAGCTACCACGTTGCAATTCCCATTATGTATAGACAATATTCCGAGCTTTGCGATCAGGAAGGAGTCTCGTTTCTCGATTTTGGCTTGGATTATTCATTCAATAAGTGCATCGACGGATTTGTTCTTGTCGATTCTTTTAAGATATCGGCTTTAAAACGCAAGGCGTACATTAAACAATTTGAACGGCTCCTGCAGATGCCGCAAATGCATGCAGAGGTCTAACCAATCATATCGGTCATATCTAAAACTCCATTTTAAAAAACCTAAAGAATGCTTGGCGAGGGATCGACCGATGCTTCGCTCGATATCTCTTTTCTCGTTGTGGGTCTGCGAAAAAACGAATACGCGCTGATTTTTGCAAGAAGAACGTAGCCGATTGCTATCCAACTCAGTGTAATGAGTCTTTTAAAAAGAATAAACGACATAACGGTATGCATGTCTGTGGAAACAGCCAATCCGGAAAATATTCCTATATAGCCTAAATCTTTTACAACAGCCCCGGACGGAAGGAAAAATGCCGAAAGTGTTACAATGGATAGGAGAACTTCAATACACACTGCCTGCGATATCGAAACAGACATGTTGAAATATGCAGCGAGAGCATAAGTTTCAGCTGCATTCATCAGCCATGTGAGAAAATAAATGCCAACGAGGAGAAGATAATATGATTTGTTCTTGTTCCCCAATAACCTAAAATATTCATCAGCATTTTGAAATACTGCCTGATGTTTATAGGCCCATCGTTTTACCGAATGCAAAGGAATGCGTTCCAAGAAAACAATAAAGCTTGTACCAATCTTCCCTTTCGAAAAAGAACGTGCAATCAACACAAGAATGAATATAAAAAGAATCGCACCGATGACGATGAAGATCATATTCTCTCCGAGACCCGGAATCTTTAAGGGCTGACTGTTCATGGTTGTGAATGCGAAGAATATTCCGACAAGAATAAAAAGAAGCTGTGAAATGCCAATCATCCACCGCCTCGCAACGAGACTGCCAAGAGAGTCCATCGGATGAAGTGCATTATACCGTTGTAAATAAAAAATCTTAGCCGGATCGGTTAATGCAAATCCGCCGGGAATGGAAGATAAAAGCGATTCTGTTCCCATATGAAGCTGCAGGAGAGTTAAAAAGGCCGGTGCAAAGCGATGCCGGCCTATCAATAATTTCCAGCCAAGAGTATCAAGCATCATGATGAGAAACACCGGAATGAGGAAAAAAGCGAATTTCCAGTTGAACGCTGAAGTGATAAAATTAAGAATATCGAATAGGTCCATGCATTTCCTTATAAGCTGTACCAAGATACAATCTATTCGTAGCCTGTCAATTACACTCATGTTATGAAATCTTGAAAAATAGAGTTTAGTATCGATAGAGGATCGTACACAATACCGCCTGAACGGCTCTTCAACAGATCTTTTACGGCTTAACATAAAGTTAACTTTTTCTTAACCTTATGGTTCGTAATTATCAATCAATAAATTGTACTATAAAAAACAGCTTTTGAGAAGGCTTTTTATGCAGATTTACTTGTTACGACATGCTATAGCAGTTCCTCGCGGATCGATCAGTTTCCCCAATGATGACCGTCCGCTTACGGAAGAAGGAATCAAAAAAATGGCGAAAGCGGCAAAAGGCGCCGCGCTGATATTGCCGCCTATTGATATCATATTGGCAAGTCCCTTAAAGCGTGCGCATGAAACTGCCGTGATTATGGCAAAGGCAATAGGAGCGGAGCATCGGCTGGAGATATGCAAATATCTGCTGCCGAATAGTTCCATGAAAAATGTGATGAGTTATCTTGCAAAGTACAAAGATCTGCAATCCATTTTAATTGTCGGTCATGGCCCCGATATCGGATTCATTGCTTCTGCACTTCTCGGCAGCTCCAGCGACATTATTGAATTTAAAAAGGGCTCCCTGTGTTGTATTGAAACAGAGACCATTCCGTCGAGAAAACACGGCAAGCTTCTCTGGCACTTACCGCCGAGATTTTTAAGAGACATAGGATAAAGGACAGACTCATGTCAAGACTGTTTGAACAAAATCATCCGTATCCCGGGAAACTTATCATTGTAGAAGGAATCGACGGATCCGGAAAATCGACTCAGCTCCATCTGCTTCAAAAATGGCTGCTCGACGCTCACTACCGGGTATTTTTTACGGAATGGAATTCCTCCGCTCTAGTCAACGAAACGATAAAGCGCGGTAAAAAGAAAAATCTTTTAACGCCGACAACCTTCAGTGTTTTGCACGCAACAGATTTTGCCGACCGGCTTGCTCATCTTATCATCGCGCCGCTCAAGGCAGGCATGATTGTTTGCGCAGACCGCTATGTTTTCACGGCGTTTGCCCGCGATGTCGTTCGCGGTGTGCATCGCGAATGGGTGCGCAATATGTATGGGTTTGCGGTAAAACCCGATATTGCACTTTATTTTCGAGTGCCTATCGACGTTTCATTGAAAAGAATTTTGAACGGACGCATCGATCTTAAATTTCATGAAGCGGGAATGGATCTCGGATTAAGCGACGACCCGAAAGAAAGCTACCGCCTCTTTCAATCGAAGATCCTTGAAGAGTATAATACAATTTCAAATGAATACGGACTAACGGTTGTTGATGCAACACAGTCAATTCAAAAACAGCAAACGATGATTCGCGAAATCGTTCGTCAAAAATTAAATGCCTATAAACCCGCGCCGTTTCTTCAGAAAAAGGAGAATATTTATGTCGCTTAAGAAGAGGCATTTTTACGGATTTGGATTACCCTACGTTGAAACTGAAGATTTATCGGGAAAACTTATTGTAGTCGAAGGGACCGACGGTGTCGGACGATCCACACAGATTGACGATATAAAAAAATGGCTCGAAGTCAAAGGATTCGGTGTCGTTACAACAGGATGGACGCGTTCGCCTCTCATGGGCAAGGCCATCGACGAAGCAAAATCGGGACATACGCTGAATGTCAATACGTTCAGCCTTTTGTATGCAGCAGATTTTGCAGATCGCCTTGAACACGAAATTATTCCCGCACTGCGTTCCGGTTTTGTCGTACTTGCCGACCGGTATATCTATACTGCATTTGCACGTTCTGTTGTCCGCGGTGCAAACCGCCAATGGATCCGAAAAGTTTTCGGTTTTGCAATCAATCCCGATGCAATTTTTTACATGCGCATCGGCGTTGAAGATTTAATTCCGAGGGTCATCAACAGCCAGACCCTGCAGAAACGGTATTGGGAAGAACTCTCCGGCGAAGGAATGGACTACTGGGAATCGGGTATGGATATGCGGCTGGGCGATGATTTTTACGACAGCTTTGTAGAATATCAAAAACGCATCTTAAAAGAATTCGACAAAATGACGAAAGAGTTTAGTTTTCAAACAATCGACGCTTCGAAGAACTTTGAAGAAATTAACCGTGATTTGAAACAAGAAATTCTCGGCATTCTGGAAAATGAATAATCAGCAGCCTCAAACACTTGCAGCAATTGACGTCGGAACAAATTCATTTCACCTTATCGTTGCAAAGGTAATGTCGAGCGGGCAATACCGCATACTTGACCGAGAGAAGGATATCGTGCGTCTTGGATCCGGATCAACCGATATGAAATACCTGACCCCCTCTGCAATGAACCGCGGTATCAAAGCTCTCAAGAGAATGAAGATGATTGCCGATATTTTCAAGGCACCTGTGCGTGCCGTCGGGACAAGCGCTATCCGCGAGGCATTGAACAAGAACGAATTCCTACACCGCGCAAAATCCGAGGCAAAAGTCAAAATTGAAATTATTGCCGGTACTGAGGAAGCACGATTGATTTATCTGGGCATTCTTCAGGCTTTGCCAATGTTTAAGAAGAAAGCCCTTTGTATCGATATCGGCGGAGGCAGCACAGAATACATCATCGGATTGAAACAAAACGTCCTTTTCAGCAACAGTTTGAAACTTGGCGCCGTACGACTGACCCAGCGTTTTTTCTCCGCCGGATCATATTCTTCCAAGAATATTAAAGAATGCAGGAAATACGTAAAAGGAATGCTGAATCCTATCGTTCGGGACATCGATAAATATAAATACCATGCTGCCGTGGGAAGCTCGGGCACTATTGCATCACTTGCGAAAATTATTCGCAGTGCCAACGGGGATAACATAGGTGGTTCGGTCAATAATTATAGTTTTACAAAAGATGAATTATCCGGTGCTGTCGACCGCATCATTTCCGCACGGACGTTATCTGAACGTAAGAAAATCGACGGCCTGGATCCATCTCGTGTTGATATTATTACAGCGGGGGCTATTATTCTCGAACAAACGTTTTCGGAATTATCGATTGAAGAGATGGTCGTGTCGGAATCCGCCTTGAGGGAAGGAATCCTTTTCGATTCGATAGGAAAAGCATTTTCGTGGAAAACATCTCATTATCTCCATGACATACGCATGAACAACATCATCCATCTGGCAGAGACCTTTAATGTGGAATACGGCCACGCGAAACATGTTTCTAAACTTGCTCTCGAAATATTCGAAAAAACGAAGGAGCTTCATCATTTTACGGAACGCGAAAAAGAATTTCTGGAGGCAGCGGCGCTTTTACATGAGACCGGTTTATTCATTTCGCACGCACAGCATCACCGGCATTCGTATTATTTGATTCGCAATGCAGAACTTCCGGGCTTTACGGAAAATGAAAAAGAGATCATTGCCAATATAGCACGCTACCACCGGAAAAGCCACCCGAAGCTGAAGCATGAGGAATTCCAGACTCTTTCTCCCGAAGAACAAAATATAGTCGCTAAACTTGCCTCCATCCTGCGCATTGCAGACGGCCTGGATCGCACGCATTCTGCCGTCATCAGCGGAATCGAATGTCGAAAATATGGCGGCCATTTGCGTTTCCATCTCATACATCGTAAAACAAAAAACATTGAAATGGAATTGTGGGGAGCAGAGCGTAAAAAAGAATTATTCGAACAAACGTTTCATAAAAAAATAAAGTTCGATCAAAATTAATTCTCCTTTACTTTCTCCGGGGAGCGCTTTTCCGTTTCTCTTATTATATTCCTGCAGCAAACTTTATACATTTATTTTACATTCGCATAACACTGCGTCGTTCTGGATTTTGTATTTTGAATACAGACTATTATTGCAAAGAACATTTTTATGAACGACATATCAGAATTATCCATAGCAGACCTTGCAAATCCAATTCCGGGATTAGAACCATCGACATCGTGCGACCGGCTGGGTCCGCTGTTTGCCCAAAACAGATGTTCTTCATTCGCTGTTGTTCAAAATCGGCGTCCCATCGGATTGTTGACCTATAGGCATGTCAAAGATGCCACCTCAACGCAATACGGTTATGCCCTCTATCAAAAACATCCTGTTACGGATTTAATGACTGCTGATTTTTTGTATGTCGAGGCATCTGTCACATTCTCTGAGATCGTCAATCAAGCTTTGGAACGCGAACAGGAATCGCTTTACGAAGATATTGTCGTTGTCTCTGAGGACAAATATGTCGGGCTGCTCTCCATTGCACGCGTGCTTTCGGAACAGCGGCGGCGCATTGCATTTCAGATGAATCGACTGCAGGAACAGCAGACTCTTCTGGAAGAAACGAATAGAATTCTCAATCAAGCGTTTGAGGACTTAAAAACGAAGGAGAATCAAATTATTCAATCTGAAAAGCTTGCAGGTATTGGTACGCTCTCCTCCGGCATAGCTCATGATTTCAACAATATGCTTACAGCGATTATTTCTAGCAATCATATGCTGAAAAGCAAAATTGGAGCGGATTCCCCGATCCAAAAATACTGCACGATGATCGAGAGCGCGGCAAATCGTTCGGCAAGTTTAACGCGCCAGCTTCTGGATTTCTCACAAAAGTCTCCGGTGACGTTCATTTCAGTGAACATGAACCGCATGATCGAAGAAACAGTACATCTTTTGGAACGCTCGATCGGTAAAAAAATCACCATAAAAATCGATATCGACGATTCGATTGCAATGATTATAGGAGACGAAACACAGTTGCAGCAGATTATAATGAATCTGTCGCTGAACGCGCGTGATGCTATGCCGGATGGAGGAATATTAAAACTCGGCACACATTTTCAGGCCGCCGATGAAGAATACTGCAAAAAACATCTTTCAATCAAACAGGGAGTCTATGTACGGTTTTTTGTTGAAGACACAGGAACGGGAATTTCTGCGGATGCTTTACCGAAAATATTCGATCCATTTTTCACTACAAAAGATATCGGTAAAGGAACGGGGCTCGGCTTGTCGGTCGTTTACGGCATTGTTCAGAGACATCATGGCTTTATCGAGGTAACAAGTACTCTCGGTCGAGGCACGCGGTTTGATGTCTATTTTCCATCTTTTTCAGCACGCAACTCCTTGAGCTCAGCGCAGGAACAGTCTTATAAATCTCCGGCCTATGGACAGGGGACGATTCTTCTTGTCGATGATGAAAAAGCCGTCCTTGATATCAACTGTGAATATCTTGAATCGTTAGGATACTCGGTATTGAAGGCGCACTCCGGCGATGAAGCAATAGCTCAAGTGCAGCGCTGCGGCAGCACTATTCAATTGGTTGTTCTCGATATGCTTATGCCGGGAAAAGACGGGCGCGAAACATTCCGGCTGCTCAAACAGATTAATCCGAAAATCCGTGTTGCCTTTATTAGCGGATTTTCGGACGAACACCATTATGCCGATGTTATTCAAGAAGGTGCTCTCGCATGGTTTAAAAAACCAATTCCGCTGCCATTCTTCTCACAAAAAATAAAAGATCTCATGATAAATTCCCCGGAGCCAGCCGTATCGGTTCTTTAAGAAAACACAGGAAACACCATTGACGACATCCTTTGCCATGAAATTATATTACAGATTATATATTAAGAATCCGTTAAATGTTAGACTTTCATCCCGGTCCTTTTTCTTCACATTTTGTTTACAGAAAAGCGATTGATTAGTCTCAGGGAGATGAGTTTTATGAATAAAAAATTTATCGTCATATATTGCGAACAATAGAGATCCCTCATGACTTCAATACCTGAACTTCATAGTCGTGTCCGTACATTGATGGCTTCGATCCAAACACATGCAAAATCAGGAACTCTTTCGGATGCAAAGAACGATATAAATGAATTGCAAGCCATTGAGTCGCCGAGCATGTTTGTTCCTATGTATTTATGGCGTTTGGAATCATTTCAAAAGTCCGGAGTGCTCAGCCATTCCGACATTGAGTCGCTCGATCGGCTCTTCGTTCTGATTTTGCGAGATCTCCAGAGCAAAGAAAAGACGCACAAGACTGCAGAGAATAAAAATGATTTAAAAGCCAGACACGATGCTCGTAAACAAGCCCTGGAGGAAAAATTTCTTCAACTGATCGATACCGCACAAAATTCACTAAAGCTGGGCCGGTATGAACGGGCCCAAAACGAACTCAATCGGGCAGGCATTCTTTTTCCCGGTCATTCGCTCCTTGGAGTTCTAAAAAAAGAAATTACCGATGCTGAAACGGCAGCCTCAAGTGATCCCGCTTCTCACCCTTATGAACTTTCGGAATCGGCGATTTCCTCTATATTCTTGATGAAACTAAAAGAAGCAATTGCAAAAGGAAATCTTGATTCAGCAAAGGCAATTCTGACAGAGGCTCTCCTCCAGGATCCTCTCAATGAGACACTCTTAGAATACCGGCAAAACATCGAGACTGCTGCAGCAAAATCTGCAGGCGCACAGAACCCAGGGACGATTCATGATCTTGAATCTGCTTCCTATGAACATATTACAGCTTTGCTGGAAGAAATACGCATTGAATTGCGGAATGATCCCCTGAATGAACAACTTCAAACGCTTGTCTATGAATACGAAAATGCTGCCCGGCGCAAAAAAATCGGGCAGCATCCGATAGCCAAATCTGTCAACGTTCAGAAACGCGCTTAAATTATTTCATCCACACTTCAACCCGGCGATTCTTCTGTCTTCCTTCGGGTGTCGTATTGGTTGTCAGAGGAAGCGCCGTTCCGAAACCATGAATATTTTGTTCGTCAACATTAAGTCCGCGAGCATGAAATTCATCGGCAACGACATGAGCATGATGAAACGATATTTCCTGTAGATGTTTTTTATCCCCCTCGTTGTCCGTAAAACCGATTAAGATCAACTGCAGTATACCGTTCTTGCTTTCGTACTTGACGATACGATCAATATCCTGCAGCGCCTTAGTATCGAGAGACTCGCTTCCTTTTTTAAAACGAAACGTCATCGAAAGCCGCTTTGCCGATGCTGTAAGAGCGGTATATTCGGCCGGCGCCGAAGCCGGCGGAACTACATTGCTTTCTGTTGTGATGCGTACGTCTACAAATCCGATCCGTTTCACAATTTCCTGTCCTTCGTCGGATAACGTAAACCGGACAAAATCGCGCGTCCATGCACTCCCCGGATTCGAAGGAATATAGAGAAACAATCGGCGTGCAAGCGGATAATCTTCCCGGGCAATCGTAAGAGCATTGACATAAACCGTCGGCGCATCCCCGTCCGCTACTGCGACAGCTTTCGCATCGTTTACGTATGGTAAACCGATAAAACCGATTCCGTATTCCGTTGAGGAGACTCGTTTTGAAAGTTCATTGCTGTCTTCAAAACGTTTTGCCGAGGTATCAACGTCCTTAAAACCGTACCGCTTTAAGACAAGGTTTTCAAATGTGTCGAACGTTCCGGAAGATTTTTCACGCGCGAATAAGAGAATCGGTTTGGATTCCCCTCCGACCTGCGACCAGAGCGTTATCTTCCCTCCGAAGATTCCTGCAATTTGCTCGATCGTAAGCGAATGGATAGGATTTGCAGGATGAACTATTACTGCAATACCGTCAAGACCGATAATATGCTCGCATTCGGGTGAACCCATATCGCCTTTTTTGACGCGTCTGAGGAAATCTTCTTCATCAGGCTTAACGGAACGTGATGCCATGCCGATATCTGCTGTGCTGTCGGAAAGATCGGTGAATGCATAGGCCGAACCATGTGTAAAGAGTTCGACGGCGTAACGTGTGGAATCCTGCGGCAGACGGTACACAAGCTTTTTTTCCAGCGCATTTGCGCCGTTAAGCCAGAAATAATTTATTCCTCCCTTCATCGACGTAAATCGTTCGATAAGGGCAGGAGCAAGCGATGCTCCAATTGTATTGGAACCATGAAGACGCAGAACGATTCGCGGCGGTATTGCTTGTTGTTTTTTGAGGAGATAATATTGTATTCCCTGATAGGCACCGGCGCAAACAAGAAGGACGATCACAGAAGCAAAAAGATACCGTCTCCGTGCTTTTTTTCTTTTTCCGATAACACCGGTTCCTGCCGTAGAATTCCGTCCTGTAAACTGACGCAATGCGCGAATACGGTCTTTATCCGGTTTATCATTCGGCTGCACGCCGAGAGCTTTGAGAGCTGCAAGAACCCGCGAGAGAATGGATTCCAATCCCTCCTTTGGAATTTCCACGGTCGATCCGCGCCCAATGAGAAAAGTCCATGGAGTTTCCTGAAGACGAAATTCTGCATCGGACGAATTGAGCAAAAGCGGTATGATCGGAATGTGAAGCCGCTTTATCGTTTCGATATGCAATTGAAACGCCTCCGCCTCCGCATTGAGTTCCGGAGAAATAACCAGTATGGCCGCTTGCGAAACTGCAAGCGAGGCAATAATCGTCGGTTGATGTTCTTCACCAAATGACAAACCTCCCGTTGCATAACTGCCTTCTTCTAGCCAGAGACCAAGTTCGTGTGCAATTTGCTGGTTTTGTTTTGAATGTACAATAGAAATCATCGATTCACTCCTTCTTTAATAAAGTTGTGAATTAATATATCTAATCGATAAACGGAAGACCAAAAATTCTGCGTTAATAAATTATGAAGATTGTGTTAGCAGATTAACAGCGGTAGTTTTTTGGGGGCCGATAAATATTTATGGGAAACTGCAGGAACGAAGAGAACCTGATCTATGCGGCTACGCAACTTTTGTTTAAAGACAGCGCGGTCGAATAAGAATGCATATTAACGAATGACTCCCGGTTTAAACTGCCGGTTTTCGAATAATTCGCGCGCAGCGATTCTGTTGACTGCTCTGAAAAAAATACCGGTGGAATTTCTTCCCTCCCCGACAACTGTTTCCAGCGCCCCTTTTGCAAACTCAATGACAGGTTTGCCGCATGCCGGTCGGCCAGTCATAAATTAAGACTAAGCTGAAGATAGTAAAATGTTGCACGCGAAAGTATGAACCAATTTCTGAGGAGAACAAATATTGAAAATCGGTAAAAAGAGATATTCAATAAAAATATGCATATCTTTCTTTTGGTTCTTCAAAGTCGTGCATCTGCATTTAATGGAACGTTCTATACCTCCGCACATGAGACAAACACAATGGAAACAAGCCGAAAATCCTTTCCTCTCCTTACTACAGTGCTGTTTTGTACCTTTATTCAGATTTCGAGCGCACAATCTCCCGTTCCCTCTACTGCAGCCGTCCAAAAACTATACACGGGTTTTCTCCAGCCCGAGGACCGGTCTGGGTCGATACGATAGGACTTCTTCTCAGCGATATTGCGGGAAATAAAATTTATCAATGGTCAAAAACCGACGGGATCATGAAATTGTATATGGATCCTTCCGACAGTTCCAACGGGTTGACACTCGATCGACAGGGGCGGCTTATTCTTACACAAATGCAATTAAGGCGCGTTTCTCGACAGGAATTCGACGGAACTATCACTCCTCTGGCAGCAACATTCAGCGGGAAGAAGTTCAACAGCCCCAATGATGTCGTTGTTAAATCCGACGGATCGATTTTCTTTACCGATCCCAATTTCAATATTCCCTATCCGTATACATCAGAACTGAATTTTCAGGGAATTTACCGGATCAGCCCTTTGGGCAGTGTAAATTTGTTAGATAGTACGCTGGATAAGCCGAACGGAATATGTTTTTCGCTCGATGAAAAAGAATTGTACGTCAATGATTCTCACGCTTGCATCATCTACGTGTGGGATGTTGTGAACGATTCCACCATTTCCAATAAACGTATTTTTTATACAGTCCCCCCGACCGGCTACGTTGACGGCATGAAAATAGACAGCGCTGGAAATCTTTACTGCGCCGGACCTACAGACATCTGGATTGTTTCTGATTCCGGAAAATATCTCGATAAAATACCCATGCCTGAAACACCCTCGAATTGCGCCTGGGGAGATGCCGATAGAAAAACATTATATATTACTGCTGGAAAGAGCCTTTATAAAATCCGGCTTGCGGCGACCGATGTTCAAATCGCAGCGGCACAGCCGGTCAAATCATTTCAGCTCTTCGCAAACTATCCGAATCCGTTCAATCCCTCGACACTCATCAGATATCAGTTACCGGTGAACTGTTTTGCAACTTTAAAAATTTACGACATACTCGGTAAAGAAGTTGCAACACTTGTGAACGAGACTCAAACGGCAGGGAATCATACGGCGATGTTTAATGGGAGCGCTTTCCCGAGCGGCGTGTATTTCTATACTCTCAGGGCAGGAACATTTATGGAAACAAAAAAATTAATGCTCATCAAGTAAAGCCGGGACATCGGCAATCGAGAGTAGAAAAAGACCGCCGTTAAAGACGAAGTCCCGAACGACGGCCAAAAATATATTACATATTATCGCAGTTTATAAATTTCGATATCCGAATCCGACGTCGACAATTCGATCAAATCTCCCCCGCCGTTGATTTTATAGATCGCCCTAACTTCTCTCGAATCGCTTTCCGTATCATATGAATCCTGTGGATACTCGGAACGAACGACATAACGGGAACCATGTTTTCCGGAGAAGCCGGACCATCCGTTTGTCTTAATAGTTGCTTCGATGGTAGCGTGCGATTTTTCAGCAACGTACAGCCGGATTGTGCCGCCGGAACTCGAAAGCCTGCTGCTGCCGTTTCCCGCCGGAATCAACCGCCCTTCGACCGAACCGCCCGAGGAAGATGCATTGATCGATCCGGTAACGTTATACAATTGAACATCTCCGCCCGAAGTTTTTGCCGTAACGCGGCCGCTCGCTCCTTTTAAAACGATATCGCCGCCGGCCGTGTTGAGCGAAGCCGTACCGGAAACTTTCCCGACTTCGATATCACCTCCTGAAGTCGAGACACGCGCTTCTCCTCCTACATTTCCGATAACAATATCCCCGCCCGCAGTTTTGGCGTCGAGCGTTTTCGATACCGAACCGATATGAATATCCCCGCCGGAAGTATTGACCGTCAAGGAACCGTTCACAGATTCAACGCGAATATTCCCGCCGGCCGTCTTGAGAAGATCCTCTCCCTCCAGATTCTTTGCGGAGATATCTCCCCCGGACGTCGTCATTTCGACAGGACCGCCGTGAACCGTTCCCAGATTAATCGATCCACCGGATGTTGTGCCGTCGATTTTTCCGCTCAACTCGCCGTCAACCGTCAGATCACCTCCTGACGTCGAGAGATCAAGATTAAATTGCGACGGAACATTTATAGTAAACTGAACGCGTCCCGACCAGTTGTTCCAGCGGGAACGGTACTCGACATGAATGACGGAACCTGTTTGCGTCATTTTGACGCGGTCTAATTCTTCATCATCCAATCCTTCGACCTGAATGCATGCCTCATTTTTATCCCACGGAACAATCTTTATATCGCCGACACTTGTCGAAACTTCCAATGTTCCGCCTTTACCGGCAGTAAACGATTTCGAACGGCTGGTCTCCGCAGCCCGGGCCATAGAGAACAAACATGCAATCGCCAAGGTGAGAAAAATCCATCGATTATTTTTTAAATTATTTTTCATTGATGTACCTCCTGAAGAGCAGCACCGGCTCTTAATCTGATATAACTGTTTTCATCCGATTGTGCTTTCTGTTGAAAAGCAGACAACAAATCTTTATTGATCGGACGGTGTTCGTATTTCGATAAATCAAGCGAATTAATTGCCGCTATTTTTAAACCCGTGTTTTTTTCATTCGCCAGAACATAAAGAAACGCCCGCGTTACGGCGGAATCGGGCAGGTATTGGCTTAAAACATCCAGCGCTTGTTTCCGCACGCCCAGATTTTGATCGTACTGCAATGCTGTTATAAGCGCTTTCTTTACTTCATCGTCCAATATGTTTGGACGCAGTTCTTTAGATTCTCCGTAATTGCCGAACAAATTTACGGTATGCAAACGTATGCCTGCATTTTGTTCGCTGAGCAACGCATGGGCAAGCATTTTTTGAATCCGTTCATCGTTGAGATTACCGCGGACATGAACCGGTGTTAAAGCCTCGAACGAAAAGTCAATCGTTCCGTTTTTTTCATCCCGGTCGATAAACCGGATATTTGCAATCTGCGATTCTCCTCGCTCAACCGTACTTCCTGCGGATACTGCTTGAAAACCGTTCATGCTTTCAGAAGTTTTAAAGAATAAATATCCGGCAGCAGTACCTGCTGCCAGGAGAAGGATGCTTCCGGCTGCCATCTGCCACCGGGGACTTAAAAATGCATTCAATCTTGCTGAAAATAATTCCACAATTGATACACGAGAACGCTCGCCAAGAACCGCGCTTCGCAGGCCGCGGCGCGCATCCTGCAATTGCATTTCCATTACGGGAGCCGGCACGTGTTGCGCAAGAATCTCATGCATATGTTTGATCTCTTCCAATTCTTTCCGGCACGATGCGCATTCTTTTATATGCATATCGAACTTGTGCTGCTCTCCTGGTGTGAGTTCGTCATAAAACGAAAGCTGAAGCCATTCTTTCCATTGTCGATGTTTCATTGTTTTTCTCCTTCTCAAACAAGGTCGGCAAGTTCTTTGCGGACGCGTGCCGTCGCTTCGAACAAATATCGTTTAACGGTTCCTTCCGTACATGCCGTCATTTGAGCAATTTCTTTCAATTTGTATCCTTCATAATGGCGCAGCGTAAAGACCAACCGCTGCCGTGCAGAAAGTTTTTCCAAAGCCTGCGTTATACGGCCGGAAATCTCCATTCTTTCCGACGCATCGGTTTCCGCAGACCTGTCCGGAATAGTTTCCTTCAATGCATGCGGCTGCCCGTCGTCATCGTTCACCTGCTGTTCGAGCGATGCATGCACATGCCGTTTGCTGCGCGAACGGTGCGTTAAACAAACATTGGTCGTTATGCGGAAGAGCCACGTCGAGAACTCGCTTCGCATTTGAAATTTCGGCAGGTTTCGATAGACACGTATAAATACTTCCTGATAAATATCTTTTGCATCATCGGCGCTCTGCACATAGCCGGCTGCAATCGTCAACACCTGCTTATCATAACGATGCACAAGTTCCTCAAACGCATCCATATTCCCCTGCTGGGAATATCGAATCAGCTCGGTATCATTTGCGTTCATACACTCGGAATTCCTTTTTCTGTCGGTCATTGGTTAGACTTCCTTTATTCCGATTTAGTTGTGCCTTCTGAGCAAAGATACCAACCGAAAAGCCGGGAAACAAGAAACGGCCGGAAAGATTGTCTTCCTTAAATGTACGATCATTCCTGTTTTCTAAAACTCTTTCTGTTCTGCCAAGGAAATACTTAGGTATTTGATGGATCATACATGTGAAAAAACGACTCTTCAACAGTTTAAAATAAAAATAGGAATACTCCTATGTGCATAAGATTTTTCCTATTTGTGTTGCGGTTATTCAGACTGCCTCGATAACAGAAATCCAACTTCAGTGCAATCGTGGTCGGTTTACATCTTCGAGATGATCGCGGATGTAAAACTTAATAACTCAGAAAAAAATATTTTAAAATATTCCGGTTCGCGCACTAATATATTTGAAAATGGCAAAGCTTTTTTATACTTTGCATGCAATAATACGGTTCGCTCCAATTAATAGTGTGATATCTTGTTATGGAAAAACAAATATCAACGTGCACATCTTAAAATATTCTTTCTCGCTTTGAATACTGCATGAACTGAAGGATACCGGCGACCCACACGATGTTTTAAGGAATAGAAGATCCTTATGAAAAACAGAACAAACGGATCATTCATTTTCTTTTCGTTCTTGATTCTTGCTGCCGGAACGAAAACAACGTTTGCTCTCGATCCGCATAAATCCATTCATCAATATGGCCACAATGTATGGTACCGGCAGAATGGATTGCCTGCGAACGGAGTGAATGTCGGTTTCCACGGCCGCGATGGATATCTATGGCTTGGCACTTCAGCAGGATTATTCCGTTTTGACGGCGTAAATTTTAAATCAGTAATTACAAATTCCGGTGATAATAAAGAGGTCGAAACAATTGCCGCATTATGTGTCACAAAAGACAGCTCGCTCTGGGTTGGAACAGCATACAGCGGTTTACTTCGAATTAAAAATGAAGAAGTTACTCCATTCGATGCGTCGGTCGATACGACGATCGGATTAAAAACAATTCAGATAAAAGTGCTGTTGGAAAGCCGTGCAGGAAATCTTTGGGTCGGTACCTCCTATGGTCTGTACAAATATATCAATGGAAGATTTTCAATGATTCCTGTCAATCCGAATTTTATTACTTCTTTGGCAGAAGATTCTCTCGGCAGAATTTGGGTCGGTACGCATGCCGGTGTTCGTGTATATAATGATACGCTTGCCGAACAATTCGACAGCATCACTACATCCGGCGGACTGCCGCATAATATGATCAGCTCGCTTTTTTGCGACAGCCGCGGAAATATTTGGATCGGTACTTATGGCGGGCTCGTCCGCTTGAACCATCATAAGATTACCATATATCATTCAAGGGACGGTTTGCCGGATAATCATATTACTGCAATCTGCGAAGACCGGGACCGTAATCTTTGGATTGGAACATATAAGGGCCTAAGCCGCTTCTCCGGCGGGAAATGGTCGACTTTTACCGCAGATGATGGACTGACCAATAATCAAGTTTTATCGATGATAGAAGATTATGAAGGAAGTCTCTGGGTATGTACAGTAGAAGGCCTCAACAGATTTATGGATGTCAATATTACTCCCTATACTGTACAGGAAGGCCTGGCGAACAACAATCTTTCCGGCGTCGCAGAAACACCCGACAGCAGCATCTACTTTCTCAGCGACGTGAACAGCACAGTCACGCGATTAAAAAACGGCCGCCTGTCGATTATGGATCATACCTTAGTCGGAACCGCAACAGTGACACGTGACGGCAGATTGTGGATTGGTCAAACCGGATTCCTCCAGAATATAAAAAAAGGAAAAATCACCAAGTACGACACAAGCAACGGTCTTCCGGTTAAATGGATATCGGCATTGACGGAAGACGATAAAAGCCTGATCCTGGCTATCGATCAAATCGGCATTCGCCGGTTTATCAACGGACGGCTTGAACCATATCTCATGAAGAACGGAAAACAATATCCTTCGATTGAATATGTTGCGTTTTTACATTACCAGCCAAATGGAACGTTATGGATCGGCAGTTCGGCAGGATTGGTGAAAATACAGCATGGAGTCAGCACAACATATTTAAAGGAGGATGGATTGGCGCAAAATTGGGTAGGATCCATGTTCGACGATAAGAAGGGAACTCTATGGATCAGTTCGCCGCGCGGAGGAATTACTTCTTACAAAGACGGAAAATTCACTTCGATTACATTCAATGACGGTCTTTTCACGAATGAAATTTACTGCATCCTGTGCGATGATAATGGGAACATATGGCTGAGCAGTCCGAGAGGCATCGGGTATGTCAAACGCACGGAGCTTGACGATTTTATCGGAGGACGAATTACTTCTATTCATACGCAAGTTTTTGTCACATCTGACGGCATGAAATCCGACGAATGCTTTGGCGATTGGCAGCCGGCCGGCTGGAAAGCGCATGACGGACGTATCTGGTTCGCAACTAAAAAGGGAGCGGTTGTCATCGATCCAAAAGCGTTCAAGCGGAATGTCTACCCTCCTCCGGTACTGATCGAACAAATGATTGCCGATCAAAAACTAATCCCTCTCGACCGGTTTGCCGATCTTTCGCCCGGAAAGGAAAAATTAGAGTTCCACTATACCGCTTTAAGTTTTCTCGTACCGGAAAGAGTTCACTTCAAATATTTACTTGAGGGATACGATCATGAATGGGTGAATGCGGCAACGCGGCGTGTAGCCTACTATACCAACCTTCCTCCCGGAAGTTATCGTTTTCGTGTTACGGCATGCAATAATGACGGCGTCTGGAATGAAATTGGAGCAAGCTTTGCATTCAAATTAGAACCTCGTTTCCGCCAGACATTGTGGTTTTATGGACTGTTGATCATCGCAGCAGCCGGAATAGGTTTTGGTTTATATCGGCTGCGCGTGTGGCGGCTGCTGCAGCGCGAAAAGGAACTGAAAAAAAGTGTAGACGAGGCAGTCGCTAAAATCAAAGTACTTGGCGGCCTGATACCGATTTGTGCGAATTGCAAAAAGATCCGCGACGATAAAGGATACTGGGATCAACTGGAAGGGTATATTCAAGAACATTCGGATGCAAAATTTTCGCACGGCATCTGTCCGGATTGTGCAAAATTATTTTTCCCGGAATATGATCAGTCTTCGAAAAATAATAACGATTTGCTCAACGATTTAGAAGACTGAACGAACCCGAGCTGAACAGCAAATCAGCCGCCGGTACTCATCCCGGACACTCATTCAATCCTTAAGTTTTCACCTTTCCTCGGACGGTTTTTTGCCGGATTAATAAATGACCCGTCTTCAGCTTTCCGCATTCGCAATCTCCGGCGCAGGGCAATATTTTCCGGAGGCGGTATTTCCGAACGGCCGACCGAATTAAAAATCCGAGAGAACCGGCAACAAGCACCAACGAGATTATCTGCTGTCCGTCCATATTATCTTTACGCGAATAATGATCCGATACGATATACTGCAAATGTAACGACGTAGGCAAGCGTCGTCATATATCCTAATTGAAACAGCGGCCATTTCCAGCCGTTTGTTTCCCGGCGCACCACCGCCAGCGTCGACATGCATTGCATGGCAAGAACATAGTATACCATTACGCAAAGAGCCGTTAAAACAGTAAACTTCGACAGCCCTGTGGCAGGATCAATATCCTTTTGCATCTGCACGCGAAGCGATACTGAATTGTCATTGCCGCCCTGAATATTGTAAATCGTGCTTACAGTGCTGACAAACACCTCACGCTGCAGCAGCGAAGTTAGTATACCGATGCCGATTTTCCAATCGAACCCGAGCGGCCGTATCAACGGCTCGATGATATGCCCTGCCTGTCCCACAAAGCTATGAGCAAGTTTTTCCGCCGGCGCATCATTGTTTATTTTAGGATAAGTTGCAAGAAACCAGAGAAGGATAGAGGCTCCAAGTATGATAGTACCGGCTCGTTTGAGAAACAAGAGCGCGCGTTCCCACATCTGTAAGACGATGCTCTTGATAGATGGAAGCCGGTAAGGCGGAAGTTCCAGAATAAAGTCCTGCGTTCGCCCTTTAAGAATCGTTTTCTTAAACAGCCACGCCATGATTAATGCCATGAGAATACCGAGTAAATACAACGATACCATGACGATGCCCTGTAAATTCCAGAAGCCAAAAATGAGCGTGCCGGGAATAAACGCAGCGATCAAAAGCGAATACACAGGCAGCCGCGCGCTGCAGCTTGCTAAGGGTGCAACAAGTATCGTGACAAGCCGGTCACGCGGATTCTCTATTGTACGTGCTGCCATAATACCGGGAATGGCACAGGCAAAGGAACTGAGAATGGGAATAAAGGATTTTCCGTGCAGGCCGACCTTATTCATCAGACGATCCATAATAAATGCGGCTCGCGCCATATAGCCGGTATCTTCCAAAATAGCGAGAAAGAGAAAGAGCAGGAGAATTTGCGGAAGGAATACAACAACTGCCCCTGCTCCGTTGATAGCGCCAAAAACAATGAGATCATGCAAATCACCCTGTGGAATGATCGTTCCAACCTGCCTGCCAAGCCAATTGAATCCGTTGCTGATGAAATCCATCGGCACTGTTGCCCAGGTAAAGATGGACTGGAACATCAACATCATCACCGCAAAAAATATGACATAACCCCAAAATTTATGTGTTACAACTGCATCGATTTTATCTGTGTAGTCGGTTTTCTTTTGGCCGAAGGAAGTGACTTCACTGCAGATCTTTCTGATCCATTGGTAGCGCGACTCAACAAAAATGGAATGCCGGTCATAGCCAAGTTGGTGAAGCCGGTCATAATCCTGAACAACATGGTCAAGAACCGGCTGTGCAATTGTTCCTTGAAACTCCTCCAATGAGCGAGGCGAAGAAAGAAGCATCGCGGCCTCATGAAAGGCAGCATCTTCTTTCATATGATGATGCACAAGAAGCAGATTGGTAAGCTCCCGATGTTCCTCGCCGACCGGTTCGGGAAGCGTCCACTTTCGTGCCTCGGGAGAGATTGAAAATCCATCGTCAATTGCTGCCTTGAGTTCCGCGATGCCGACATGCTTGGTGCCTATTGTCGGTATAACGCGCACACCAAGAATTTTGGAGAGCGCTTCACTCCTGACATGAATTCCCTTGCGCCCGGCAACATCGACCATATTGAGTACAATAATAAGCGGATATCGCTGGTCGATAATCTGTGAAACAAGATAAAGACTGCGTTCTAAATTGCTCGCATCTACAATACAAATAATGCCGTCAGGCCGCTGAACACCGGCAAGCTTATCTAAAAGAATATCGGTTGCGATTTTTTCATCGGGAGAATTTGCCGACAGGCTGTAGGTGCCGGGCAAATCAAGAACGGTGACCTCCCTGCCGGCGCCGAACATGATCGTTCCTTCTTTTTTCTCGACCGTAACGCCGGGATAGTTGCCGACCTTTTGCCGCAGTCCGGTCAGTTCATTAAAGATCGTTGTCTTGCCGCAATTAGGATTGCCTATGATGGCAATAGAGGAATAATGAAAAATGCTCTTATTCATTCTTTGACTTCACGCAAGTGCGTCTCAGCGAGTTCAATAACTATTTCGTTTGCAATACGCCTATGCAGACCGATTCGAGTATTGTGTATTTCGCATATAAGCTGTGAGGAATTCAAGACAACGGTGCGAACAGCGGTATGCTTGTTGAAACCGATCTCCCGCAGCCGCTGACTGGTTTCAGGGTTTGATTGAATGTCCCGAATCATGCATTTCACACCCAACGGAGCGTTCGAAAGACGTATTTCTTTTTTTCTTTTTAATGTATTCATTCTTCCCATCTCTGAAGTTTTCAATGGATATAATAAAGAAAGAGAGAAGGGCAAACAATCCCTATTTGTAGGGATGTTCGTTTTCTGTATTAGTATTTTTTAAAAAATGCACCGGCAGGGCGCGGACATAGGTCCGCATGAAGAAGGGTAATTAGCTGATGTCCTTTGATGAGATCAATCCATTTAACAACGCAAAGATTGTCAATCCGGCAATGGTTTTTATTTGCAGCTTGCGTGTGATATTCTTTCTATGGGAAATAACCGTGTGGAGGCTGATGGAGAGTTTGTCGGCAATCTGTTTGTTGATAAAACCGCAAGCGACTAATTGCAGAACTTCCGATTCGCGTAAAGTAAGCCCCTCTAATTTATGCATTCCGCGGGGTATCTGATAGGCTTCCTTTACCGGTTCGGATTTATGCGTTTCTGTTTGTGTGGAAGATTTAGTTTCCGCTGCTGCAAGAGCGCTCTTGCCTGCCGTGTGTCTGGAATGCTCTTCGGGATAAAATAAAGTGTCTTCCATTTCCTCTACGAGCGGCAGCAGGATATTATTTTCGATGCGTGTATGATCCTGAATGTCTTTTTCTAAACGAAACAATTCAAAAATCACTTCCTGGTACGCCACATTCATCGAATCACCGTGCACGTACTTGATAAGGATATTTTTCAGATCATAGAGTTTCTCATCAACATCGGTATGTTCTTCTTCATAGACATGCATGGAATATTTCGAGAGTGCGCGCTTCTCCCCCGTTGATGCGCCGGGATTATGGAAAAGCCGGTATACGGTTTTTACATACGGAAAGGTCGTTGTTTCTTCTCGATCTAAATGATTGAATAATTCACGCTTATATTCCAGGAAAAATCGTTTAATGAGCTTCAATTTTTTAGAATCAGATGGAGTACGCCGCAGCAAGTTCGTGAGCAGCTTTTCAATGAGCGGTACCTGTGTTTCAATGTAATACAAGTGCGTTTTCTTTAGGTAATCGACAATCATCAGTACATTGAACGTTTGGAGTCTTTTTTCAAGGAAATAATGTTCGTTGGTATATGCGTTAATGATTGCTAAAAAGAAATCGACATCGATTCCGTGCTTCCGGCAAATCACTTTTACGGATTTTTCACCAAAACCTAAAGGAATGCCGAACCGGTCTATCACAGGCATCAAGAGATAATTGCCATGAACGACATCCGCCATCTTCATATTTGTGGTAAAGAGTTTCACAGGATTGTCTTTCTTTCTATGAGAGTGAACATTTCAATCATGCGAATGGTTTCTCCCTGCATCAAGAGACAGGAATAGAATTTTCTGAGTTCGTTTTTAAACAGTATTGTTGTTCTTCGTTGCATGGTGGACCGGCAAAAATTTCGAGTTTTTTTCACAGATGACTATCCAAGAACCAGTCCAAGTCCGAAACAAAAAGCAAAAAGAAGAGTTGAAAAAGAAAGCTTTTGCAGTTCAACATTCAATTCCGACGGCTTCGTATGGAGAAGAACCGCCCGGATGTTGAGATACAGAAGGGGCAACGGCAAAATAAAGAGAAACTGATAGACGGATTTAAAGTTAAGAATCGTATACAAAATGCCCGAAGCACAGGCGCTTAAGATAAGAATTGCATGATAGACCTTCGCTCGTGAATTCCCGAGAAAAACAGCCACAGTCTGTTTCATCGCTTTCTTATCGTTCTGGCAGTCGCGCATATTATTCAAATTGAGGACGCCTGTGCTGAGAAATCCGATAGAAGCTGCCGGAAGGATCACATCGAGCTTAAATTCATGGGTGTGCAGAAAAAAAGTCCCGATTGCACCGACTAATCCAAAAAAAATAAAAACGGAAATATCGCCGAGACTTCTATACCCGTACGGATTCTTCCCGATCGAATATTTTAATGCCGCAAGGATGCACAGAACACCAAGAAATAAAAAAAGTACGCAATAGCCGGGGGACATGCCTGCTGTTCCTGTAAGGATAAGTGCAATTCCGGAAACCAGTGTTGCAAGAACAACCGTGAAAAGGGCTCCGAACATTTGACGCGGAGCAATCTCACCCGATTGCAGCATGCGTTTGGGACCCACGCGGCCGGCACCGTCTGTTCCTTTGATATAATCGCCGTAATCGTTGGCAAGATTCGATAACATCTGAAGCAGAAGAGTTGTAACGGATGCAAGGATAAAGACGCTCAAGCGGAACCTGCCTTCCGCCCCGGCAAGGAAACTTCCAAGTATAGTGCTCGACATTGAAAGAGGCAGCGTTTTCGGACGAACAGCATGCAGCCAGGATTTCCACTTTACCGTTTTCATCACTTATGAATATTCACCAATTTTAGAACAGAATCAACCGAAGAATGCTTTCCTTGCATTTCGCATAAAACAGCAAATTGGATGTAAACCAATTTTTTTCATGAGAATTGAATCAAATAACTCTGATTTTCCTCAAGATTTTTCTTGTTTTCAAAAATTTCTCTTGCTTCTGCTTGGGAGCAAGCTTAGATTGTAATCGGATAAAGGGAGCTAGCATTAAAGAAACGAGATATTATGAGAAACAGCGGGAAAAGAACTCTCCGGCATTCGTGGCTTGTTCAATGCGGGAGGACAGTTCTATTTTTAAAGAATCACATCGACAAGGGAAATAAAGGAATATTCACAACTCTTCTAACTCTGTTTTTTCTTTCTCCTTTTCCACTCTTCGCGCTTGATCCGGCAAAATCCCTTAATCAATACGGCCATATCGTATGGCTGCGTCATAACGGCCTGCCGTCAAATGCTGTAAATGTGGTCATGCAGACACATGATGGTTATCTCTGGTTTGGAACTTCTGCAGGACTTTTTAGATTCGACGGAGTATCATTTAGCAAGTTGAACATCGGCCTCGAAAACACAAATAGTTACGAGACCATACTATCTCTTACGGAAACATCCGATGGAAGCCTATGGATCGGAACCGAATACAATGGATTAAGACAATGGAAAAACGGCATTATAAAACGTTATGGAAAGGACGAAGGATTCTTTGACACCCAGGTTAAAGAAATATTTGAAACCCGTACAAAGCAGCTTCTCATCGGGACTTCAATCGGCGTTTTTCTCCTTGATCACGATAAATTTAAACCCATTTTTGGCAATCCTAATTACATTACTGCGATTGCAGAGGACTCCGCTGCCAATATTTGGATCGGCACGCACAATGGTGTACATGTTTTGTCCAACGACACATATAAAAATGTTTTAAATATCTCGACTAAGAATGGACTGCTGAACGACCATGTCGAAAGCATCTTTATCGATCAAAAAGGCAGTGTCTGGATAGGAACATACGCCGGATTGAGTCTCCGGAAAAAGGGATCCGTCGTCAATTTTACGTCAAGTGACGGACTGGCGGACAGTCATGTTAATACCGTATATCAAGACAGAGATGGCAACATCTGGGTCGGAACACAAAAGGGACTGAGCCGCCTGAGCAATGGACGATGGACATCATATCGGGATTCCGACGGATTAACCGACAACAATGTCCTCTCTATAACAGAAGACCACGAAGGAAGCCTCTGGATTTGCACCTCGGACGGTTTAAATCAATTTAAAAATACAAATGTCACGACATTTACGACTTATGACGGCCTTGCCAACAATTATATTTCAAGCATTGTCGAAACACCAGACAGTACGATGTACTTTCTCAGCGTTCAGGGCGCCAATGTTACACAGATAAAAAACGGCATTGTTAAAAAATTCAATATATCGGTCGGTCCTGCGTATTGCGCAAAAGACGGCAGTCTTTGGATCGGTCAATCGGGATTTCTCTTTAATATCAAAAACGGCATTCTCAAGCAATATGACACGCATACGGGATTGTCCACGAAATGGATTTCCGCTATTACCGAAGATGAAAATGGTTTGCTGATGTATGTCGATCATACGGGAATATTCCGGTTCAAGAACGGCAAGTTGAGCCCGTACATATTAAAGAACGGCCTTCAATATCCGGCGGCTGAATATATCGTCTGTTTATATCCCCAGCACAAAGGATTGCTCTGGGCCGGCACGACGGACTCGCTTGTTAAAATAGACGACGAAACGATAACGGGCTTTACGACAAAAGATGGATTAGCCGGAAACTGGATCAGTTCGCTTTCCGACGATCAACACGGAGGATTATGGATAAGTTCTCCGCAGGGCGGCTTAACACACTATGTGAATGGAAAGTTTATTGCATACAACTCTAAGACCGGTCTTTTTTCCGACGAAATTTATTGTGTCCTCAATGATAACGACGGCAATCTCTGGCTCAGCAGCCCGCAAGGCATCGGCAACATTAAACGGCAGAACATTGAAGATTTCGAATCAGGCCGGATTACATCGATTACAACCAAGGTATTTTCGGCGGCAGATGGGATGAAAACCGACGAATGTTTCGGTCAATGGCCTCCTTCCGGCTGGAAAACTCATGACGGGCGCATCTGGTTTGCAACAAAACGCGGGGCAGCCGCTATCGATCCCGGCAACATTAAAACCAATCTGCAGCCTCCGCCGGTTCTGATTGAAAAGATTATTGCCGACCAGCGTGAGATTTTAAAAGACAATTATTTTGAATTGCGTCCCGGCACCGAAAGAGTGGAATTCCATTACACGGCTTTAAGTTATCTTGTTCCTGAACGGGTTAAGTTTAAATATTTGCTGGAAGGATACGATCATGAATGGGTCGATGCCGGAACCCGCCGCATCGCATATTATACGAACCTGCCGCCCGGAACGTATAAATTCAGTGTCATGGCATGCAACGATGACGGACTCTGGAACACAGCCGGTGCACAATGCGGATTCGAGCTCCTTCCCCGCTTTTACCAGACCTACTGGTTTACGGCTCTTTTTCTTCTCTGTGCCGCAGGAGCGCTCTTCGCACTTTACCGTCTTCGCGTCTGGCAGTTTGTGCATAAAGAAAAGGAATTACAGGAAGGAATACGCGAAGCGATGGCAAACATCAAGACTCTCAGCGGATTAATTCCGATATGCTCGAATTGCAAGAAGATACGCGACGATAAAGGATACTGGGATCAGCTGGAAGGATATATTCAAGAACATTCTACAGCAAAATTTTCACATGGCATCTGTCCGGAATGTGCGGCATTGTTGTACCCCGAATTTACTCATACTTCAAAAGATCAGGATACCCTGCACAGCAGCTCCGAAGGCTGAAAAGAGCAATTGATTGCATCTCAAAGGCCGGAGAGATACGTTGATGACAAAAAAACGCCGGTGATGTTTCCACGACCGGCATTTGGCATTACTCTTTAGTTACTTACATTCCCGCTGCATCATCTTTATAAAATACTTTACTCCCCTTTAAAAGAATTTGTGCTTGAACATTAAAAAAACATCCGTTCATTGACCCCGTCCCGCGAAGAACGCGGGATGTCTCAGCCTCAGGAACAACCTGAGGTTGAGCCGCATTCGAGACACTTATAGCACGAACCGCTGCGAATCATGATGCTGCCGCATTCATGGCATGGAGGAGCGTCGGACTGCGTCTGAAAAACCACTTTTTCATTTCTCTCCATAACGGAAGCCGCTTTTGCCGCTGCCGCGTTGAGAATCGCCCCCGGCTTCTTCGCCGTATCGGCGGAGATCTGCACCCCGCTCATTTCCTTATTCGGCTCGTCCTCTTTGAGGAACTTCTTGCCGAGCCAGCGGAAAATATAATCGCTTACCGATTTTGCAATCGGAATATCCGGATTATTCGTAAACCCGCTCGGCTCATAGCGTGCATGGCTGAATTTGTCCACAAGCACCTTGAGAGGCACTCCGTATTGCAGCGCAATTGAAACGGAAGTCGCCAGCGAATCCATCAGACCCGAAATCGTCGATCCTTCTTTGGACATTGTGATAAATAATTCTCCCGGCGTGCGATCTTCAAACATGCCGACTGTTACATATCCTTCATGTCCGGCAATGCTGAATTTATGCGTTATCGATTCCCGTTCATCGGGCAAATGCCGTCGTGCCGGGTGGACCGATCCCGTAGCCTGCTGCTTTTCTTTCGACAGAGACGTACTGAGAGGCTGTGTGCGTTTGCAGCCGTCGCGATATACCGCAATAGCTTTCAAACCGAGTTTCCAGGCTTCGAGATACGCATTCATAATATCGTCCGCTGTCACATCGGTGGGCATATTGACCGTCTTCGATATAGCTCCCGAAAGGAAGGGCTGTGTGGCCGACATCATCTTGATGTGACCCATATAATGAATAGAACGTTTGCCGTTGGCCGGTTTGAACGCGCAATCGAATACGGATAAATGTTCTTCTTTTAAATGCGGTGCGCCTTCGATCGTATCGTTTTTGTCGATATAAGCAATGATATGCTCGATCTGTTCGCTGTCGTAACCGAGTTTTTCCAGTGCTTCCGGTACGGTCTGGTTGACGATTTTCATCAAACCGCCGCCGCTGAGTTTCTTGTATTTGACTAAAGCAATATCCGGCTCCACGCCGGTTGTGTCGCAATCCATCATGAATCCAATCGTTCCTGTCGGAGCAAGCACTGTTGCCTGTGCGTTACGAATGCCGTACTTGTTGCCGAGTTCAACGACATCTTTCCACGATTGAACCTGCGCCGCATATAATTCATCCGGAACCATCATTTTTTCGATTCGCTCCGCCTGATCGCCGTGCTTTGCCATAACGCTCAGCATAGCATTGCGATTGACTTCGAATCCTTCGAACGGGCCTTTGACCGCGCTGATACGCGCCGATTGCTTATATGCTTCCCCGGACATCAGCGAAGTAATCGCTCCGGCAAGCGTGCGTCCGGCTTCGCTGTCGTATGCTGCGCCGCGGGACATGAGCAATGCTCCGAGATTTGCAAATCCGAGTCCGAGCGGACGATATTTATGACTATTTGCCGTAATGGCCGGCGTCGGATAACTGGAGTTATCGACGGAAATTTCCATCGCCGTAATAGTAATCTGTATTGCCCTGCAGAACGATTCAACGTCGAAATCCTTATTTTCTTTGCGAAACTGCATCAAGTTGAGTGATGCCAGGTTGCACGCAGTATCGTCTAAAAACATATACTCGCTGCACGGATTGGAAGAATGGATCGGCGCCGTAGCAGAACAGGTATGCCAGTTGTTGACGGTTGTATGGAACTGGATGCCCGGATCGCCGCAAATCCATGCCGCATCCGCCATTTGTTTAAGAAGATCGCGGGCACGGAATTTTTCGATCGGCTGCCCGCCTTTGACGGCTTTGGTCCAAAATTCTTTATCTTCGGAAACCGCCCTCATGAATTCATCCGTGACGCGCACGGAATGATTTGCATTTTGATAAAACACGGAATCATAGGCTCCGCCGGGGACGTTAAAACCGCCGTCATATCCGGCTTCAATCAATGCCCATGCTTTTTTCTCTTCTTCAGCTTTGCAGTTGATAAAACTTACGATGTCCGGATGTTCGATGTTCAAAATTACCATCTTTGCAGCACGGCGCGTTTTTCCGCCGGACTTGATAACGCCGGCGAATGCATCGTATCCCCGCATAAATGAGACCGGGCCGGACGGCGTACCGCCGCTTGTCAACTTTTCTTTCGATGAACGAAGTGTCGAAAGATTTGATCCGGTGCCGGATCCGTACTTAAAGAGCATTCCTTCGGTCTTTGCAAGATTTAAAATAGAATCCATCGAATCTTGAACGGAATTGATAAAACAGGCGGAGCACTGCGGTTTTTCTTCGATGCCGACATTAAACCATACCGGACTGTTGAACGACATGTATTGATGTACCAGCAGGAACATGAGTTCATGATAAAATATCTCCGCATCTTCCTGCGAGGCAAAATAACCGTCTTTCAAACCCCAGATATAGTAGGTCTTCGCAATACGATCGACCATCTGTCGCACACTGTTTTCGCGCATCGTAGAATTCATCGGACCGTAAAAATATTTCGAAACAACAATGTTGGTTGCGGTCATCGACCAGAATTTCGGCACTTCAACGTTTTTTTGTTCAAAAATCTTTTCACCGCGATCGTTCGAAATTATCGCGTTGCGCATTTCCCATTCAATTTCATCGAACGGATGGGAACCCGGTTTGGTGAAATATCGCTTAAACCGCAGCCCTTTCGCATTAAAAAATTGTTCTTCGTTTACCGATCCACGTGAAACTTGTGCAGGCTGTGTATCGCGCATGTGTTTTTCTCCTTGTTCTATGGAACCTACGTTCCTCGATAAAAAAATCCCCGCAGCTCCCAAAGGCATCGGCGTTGCTTTTTATTCTTCGATTTAAGAATGGACAATAAAACGGATGGTACTTTTTTGTAACAGATGTCCTTCCGGTCAACAAAGACGGGGCAGGGAAACTGCCACTGCTCACTCTCTCGTTTCATGCTACAATTACTTTTAAATATATCCGGTTACGTCTCCTTAGTCAAGTTAAAATTTATGTTATTTTTGGGTTATAATTTTCTTTAAGAATTAACTTGACAGAGCAAAAAAATATTTTAAAACCTTTCGAGGTTGATGCTTTCTGTGGGCATCTTCTCCGGGGACTTGCCAAGCGATGAATCTAATCAATTTATGACCGTACAACTTTATGCGCTGTTTTCCAGCCTCCCCTGTTTTTTCCGCATAAATAAGAAGTAAACCCAAAACACAGAATTCTCTCTTTTTATCAATTATTCATGCAACAGATAATGATATAAAAAAGTTTCAACCATCACTTTAAGTAAAACTGAAAAGGACAAACCAATCGCGTGCAGGACCCATGTAAACTGATTTATGGTTCATCATTCAATTAGGAACAGCAGTAATTCGCAAGATCATAAAAAGAGAGGAACAATTTTTAATGAATATGTACAGGCTCCGAATGTACAAGCTTACGCTTTACAATTCGATCAGGAACGATCCAGGCATCGCGGTAGCCGAGATCGACAAACTGAGACAGCCTCTGTCCGGCATCATAGCGTGTAAAAAAATCTCCTACACGAACCTTGTAGACCGGAGGATCGAAAACAATATAAATTGAATCTCCTGAAAATTTTTGCTGCGCAAGAACTTTCATGGAACCGGCTTCATCAATGTTGGAGGAAGAGAATATCTGAATACGAAAGCCTTGCACAACCTCTTGCTCCACTTTTATACTATCCTGTATACTGTCCTGCTGGAGAACGATCGGCAGATGAGGCAGCAGTGATAAAGTCTTTTCAGGCGCCTTCTCCATGTGAGCATCAATTTCTTTTTCAAAATCGATCGGGTTTAACGTTGTTTCATAATCGGCCAGCGGTGCTCTGCGTTCCTTCGGCTTTTCCTGACGAACCTCCGCGATTTCTTTTGACGCTCCGCATCCGAGACAAGAGAGACTCAAGAGGAGGGCTGCTGCAATAGAACGCTCCATTATGGTTGAATATAATTGATCCAGCATTTTTGATAATCCCGTGGATACTGTTTTTGCATTGTTTTCATGAGAACGGCTGCTGCCTGCTGATCGGAATATTTGCCGACGCTTACCCGGTAAATCTTTGCAGGTGTGACAAAATAATTAAAGACAGGAACGTCGCTGAACCGTTGTTTGGCGATTTTTTGCACATGCAGCGCATTCGATGCTTTTATAAATGCTCCGACTTGAATAGTGTACATCGGATTATCAGGTCTTTCGATTTTTATATGCAATGATGCTGATTTATGATGTTTAAACACCATTGATGCACGAACTGTATCTTGCTTGGCTTTGAACCGCGGCGCAGTTCGCACATTTTTCACAACAGTTTTAAGTGAATCAATTTTATGTCCAGCTGTTGTATCCTGTGCAATTATTTTGCTGGAAGCACGAGACGTATCGATCGGTCCCAAAATCCGAACAGGTGTCTGCACACGACCGCCGGATCCGGTTTCTTCCGAAGAAAGACAGCCCGCAAGCAGAAAAACGATCGCGGGGACTGCGCTAAGAAAACGACGATTCACAAATCTATCCTAATAGTTCGACAGAACTGGGGGCTTATCGCCGGTTACGATGAATATGCTTGCACCGTAGCGCCTCCTCTGGAAAAGCCTGTCGATGTTTTTACAAAATCATCTCCCGCCTCCATGGCGGGGGAGCCTGCAGTTATTTTTTCTTCATCCGTCAACAAACATGTTTCAAGAATCACTTTGGTCGCTGCAATTCGAGTTCGCCCCGTCTCAACAACCTCGGCAAGGTCATTTCGCACAAAACTATGGTTTCCGGATTTCAGCATGACGACATTCATCACCATGTCCGTTTCCTGTGCGCCGTCATTGAACGCTTGAATCGCTTCATGAACCTTAGCAGCCGTCGAGGTAGCTCCGAGCGGAAAACCGATAACCGAGCAAACTTTTACAGAACTCCCTGAAAGCAGCCTCGCCGCTGTTTGAACATACGAAGGATTGATGCAAACCGCGGTGAAACCATACCGAGGCGTTTTAGCGTACGACTGCTTTCTTTCATAACAAGTTGCATCTGGTTTCACAAGCGTATTATCGATCATGCGTGCAAGGTTCATTCTTCACTCAATACGAGTAGGGATTTGAAAGAATCCGTCCTGTTCTTTGATTTTTTGGAATTTCGTCGTGAATACGCTCAACAATACCGCCACTCAAGAGAAGCTCGTTTTTCTGAGATGTTTTTTCGTGTCGGTACGTGCTTTAATATACAATATTTATTTTGAGTTACAAGGGTGCAGAACCGTAAAACCTTTCAAAGGAACAGGTCCCCCTCGGCAAGGGGATAGCCCCTTAGAAATTCTTCAATGCCGAGTCTCCGCTTTCCTTCCTGTTGAAGCTCCTCAATCGCAACCGTTCCATGTCCTGTTCCGATCAGAAGTGATTTTTTTGAAACAGATACCACGGTTCCTGGAGCGCCTTTAAATTCTTTTTCAATAGAATTTCGGAAAATTCGCAGCGTTGTACCACGATGTATAGTCCATGCACACGGATGAGGGGAAAGGCCTCTAATAAAATTGTGAACCGTTTGTGCCGTTTCCTGCCAGGGAATACGGCAATGATGTCTAAAAATCTTAGGTGCTAGTGAAGCAAGTGATTCATCTTGTGCTGTCGTCTGCACCTTGCCGGATTCTATCAACTGGATCGAACGCAAAACCACATTTGCGCCGAGAACGGCGAGACGGTCATGCAACTCGCCGGCTGTTTCGTTTTCTCCGATAGAAATTTTTTCCTGAAGAAGAATCGAACCTGTATCCACTTTTTCCTGTAAAACAAACGAGGTAACACCTGTCTCTTTCTCTCCTTTCAGAATAGCCCAATTGATCGGAGCAGCTCCCCGAAATTTCGGAAGCAACGAGGCATGTAGATTGAACGATCCTTGCTTCGGCAAAAGAAGAACATCGCGCGGAAGAATCCGGAATGCGACTACAACAATAAGATCCGGCTGCAGTGTTTTAAGGGAAGCGATGAATTGAGCGTCGTTCAATTTTTCCGGCTGGAGAACACGGATGTGATGTCCGAGAGCATAGGTTTTTACCGGCGAAAAGGAAACCTGCAGTCCTCTGCCGCGCGGTTTATCCGGTGACGTTACGACCGCCGCGATTTCATACCGATGCGTAACTAGAATATCAAGGCTCTGCACGGCAAATTCAGGAGTACCCATAAAGATTAGACGCATACATGCTCCCCCTTATTGTTCGGCAACAGGAACGAACTTATAATTCACATCAACTTCCCCTCTTCGGATTTTTCGAAGCTTCGGAAGAAGCAGACTGCGCTTAGCTTTGCTCATCCGATCTATAAAAAGAATACCGTCAAGATGATCTATTTCATGTTGAATCACACGCGCAAGAAGCCCGTCGGCAAAAATTTCCTGAATGTGGAATTCAGGATCTAAAAACCGGATGTGTATTTTTTCGGGCCGTACGACTTCTCCATGCACCGCCGGAAGGCTCAAACATCCTTCCTCCCGCGTTTGCATGCCGACAGTCTCCAGAATTTCGGGATTGATTAAAACCAATGTTCGCGGCAAATCCGGGGATGTCGGATGTGCAGCATCTTCCGCCTCTCCTTCTGCATTGCCTTCATCAACATTGCCTATATCGATGACAACGACCCTGCGTTCATCGCCCACCTGTGTTGCCGCAAGTCCGATGCCGTTTGCTTTTTCCATCGTTTCGAACATATCATACACAAGTTTATGAAGCGATTCGTCCGCGCGGAGAACGCGTTTTGCTTTTTTTTTCAGAATATCTGTACCAAAAAGATAGATTGGAAGAATCGCCATGAGTATTATCCTTTATAATGGAAATCCGAAAAAAAGGACACAATTTTCTGCCCATCGCTCTGCATCATTCTAAAATTCTCCGAGCTGTCTCATATCGCTCCTTGAAATAAGAACTTTGCAGCGATGAAATCGTCACGCCGAGGGAAACGCTTGCATGAGCAAAGAGATCATCTCCCAGATAGATTCCAACATGTGAAGCGCTTTCACCTGTTGTGTTAAAAAAAACAAGATCGCCGAACTTCAAATCTTGAAGATCAACATGTCCGCCGAGTTTCGACTGTTCGGAGCTTGTCCTTGGCAGCTGCACACCGACTGCATCTCGATAGACGGTCATCGTATATCCGGAACAATCCATGCCATCGGTACTTGCACCGCCATGAACGTACGGAACGCCCATATACTTCGAAATCTCGCGCATCATTTTGCTTTGGTCGAGCGGCTTGATAGCGGCATTTTTTTCCTTTTTGTAGCTGCGTATACTTTCGGTCGTCTGCTCGACATCTTTTGGTCCTACTTTTTTATCGTCCTCGCGCCGCTCCTCTTCTGCTTCCTTTGACGAAAAACGAGATTTTTGCGTGTTCGCTTCATCAGACGTCCGTTTTTGTTCACGAGTCCCGAAACGAGGAGACGATGCACTGCACCCTGCAAAAAGGATCATTGCAACACATGACGACCAGAGAAAGACGCGACAGTTCTGCACGTATTGTTCTCAATAATGGCGAAGCCCTGCACGTGCAGGGCTTCCTGATGTTCTTCGAAGCCGCTGTCGGCTATCCGACAACGGATCAACCAAGATATGCACGCAACGCTTTGCTGCGCGAAGCATGCCGCAGCCGGCGAATCGCCTTTTCTTTGATCTGCCGGACGCGTTCGCGCGTCAAGTTGAATTTCTCGCCGATCTCTTCGAGCGTCAGCGAATGTTCCGAATCCAGGCCGAAATACAGCTTAATCACTTGTGATTCACGTTCGCTCAGCGTTGCAAGAGCTCGCTTGACCTCTTCTTTAAGCGATTGTTCAAGAAGACCCGAGTCCGGCGCCGGTTGGCGGTTATCCTGTATTACGTCGAGCAGGCGATTATCTTCTCCCTGCGCGAACGGCGCATCCATCGAAAGATGCCGCCCGGAAATTTTCAATGTGTCCGAAACCTCAAAGAGCGACATATCCAGTTCTTCTGCAAGTTCGCTCGCACTCGGTTCACGCTCGAATTCCTGTTCAAGCGTGCTGAATGCTTTTCCAATTTTATTTAATGCACCGACCCTGTTCAGCGGAAGCCGCACAATGCGCGATTGTTCCGCCAGCGCCTGAAGAATGGACTGGCGAATCCACCACACTGCGTACGATATAAATTTAAATCCGCGCGTTTCATCGAATCGTTTCGCAGCTTTGATAAGACCCAGATTTCCTTCATTAATCAGATCGCCGAGCGATAGACCTTGATTTTGATACTGCTTGGCAACACTGACGACGAAACGAAGATTCGCTTTCGTCAATTTTTCCAGCGCTTTTTGATCTCCCTTTTTTATCCGTCTTGCAAGATCAATTTCTTCCTGCGGAGAAAGAAGATCGACCTTGCCGATTTCCTGCAAATATTTATCTAAGGATTGACTTTCACGATTGGTATATTGTTTGCTGATTTTCACTTTTTTAAACTCATATAAATTATTTGTTTCTTCCGCTTCATCTTTCTTCTGATACAACAATTAAGAGGATACTGAAAGTTCTCTCATTCTATGCGGCTCAGAAAAGCAGCGGCAGGAAAATTTTTCCTGCCAGCGTGCATCGAATTCTTCAAACGTGGCAGCAAATTCCTGTGCATCCTGCCGATGACGTACAATATATCGAAATCCATCAGGTTCGTCATAAGAAATCCTGAGCTTGAAGAACCGCCGCATTTCCTAAAAAAAGACGCGAAAGATTCGTAACTTTCAAAGATTCAAATGCTTGCGCATAATGATCGATCGTGTTCGCGCCTGCATCACTGTATTCGCAAGCGTCGAGTAATTCACCGATGCCAAATCTGTGGAGGATAACCAATATGATTTTTTCCCAGCTCACCAAAAACCATCGTCTTGGCCAATATCACATGCCGCTCTTTTCTATCCGGAGTCCGGCAAAAAACGATATTATCCGAGAAATTGTTTTTCGTTGCACTTACATATCTGCACACGCTGACGGTTGAACCGGTACGAACCGTGAGCAGACTGCACCGACTGAATGAACAGTGTCGGAGTTTTTATACCGCCGCACTTCGGGCATTTTGTGCCTCGTTCACTGGCTGCTTTTTTCGCTTTTTCTGCAAAATCTGTTTGCTTTGCCATTCATTACTCCATTATTTCTTAATATACTCGAACTACATTGCCGCCTGCTTCGACGGCTCTTTTTAAAACTCGGCTTGCATTTTCCAGCAGTTCGACATCACCCTCTTCCGAGGTCATGCCCACAACACCGATGCTGCATGTAACGGAAAAACTTTTATTATCAATATTGATAATGTTGCTTGCAATATTTTTACGGATCTTTTCCGCCCACAACGAGGCTTCATTTGATGTGGTATTAATAAGAATAACCATAAAGCAATTGAAATCGAACCTTCCGACAAAATCGTACGGGCGAATCGATGTTTGTATGATACGCCCGATATTCTGCAAAACGAAATCGAAAGATTCTTTTCCCTGCCGTTCGATATGATCATTCATGCGGTCAATGGAAAGCATCACTATCGACAATTCCGTTGTAAAATCATTCGCCCGCTGCACTTCTTCCTGCAGGCGCTCTAAAAAAGCTTTGCGGGTTCCAACACTCGTCGTCTCATCAAGCGAAACAAAATTATTGGTTACTTCCGTAAGGTTGAGAATTTCCAATGCCCACGAAGCGATTTCTGCAATTTTTTGAATAAGTTGTACGTCCGCATCCGAATAGGTTCTCGGATCTTTGCTCTCGACGATCAATGCGCCGTAACAACGAGTCAAAGAACTTAACGGGAGACCAATTAACGAACCATTCGATTCGCACCGTTCAGCTTGATAAAATCTGGGTTGATGCAGTACATTAAAATCTTCTACAATTTTCGGAATGCCGGTTTGGATTACGCTGCCTACAAAACTCTGCTGCAAGTCTACTTCGCTGAGCACCGAAACATACGAATCATTCATGCGATTGAGCACATATTGTACGATCCAGACCTTTCGTTTTTCATCGAATAAAACAAGAGAGACATAATCCCATGGAATCAGTCGAGCCGTTTCTTCCGCCAGTGCACGTGTAATGACCGGTAAATTAAACTCCCGTTCGAGCGATTCGCGAAACCTTCCGATCGAACGAAGTAATTCCGAATCGAGCAGCAGATCGTATTTCGATGTATAGCTTACCAGCAGGGTCGAAATCATTTTTGCAAATTGCGCCATCAGTGCTATCGTCTCATTGCCATATGCATCGCTCTCACGGCAATCGACCGCCAGCACCGCCACCGGCAGAGGAACTTCCTGTGCGGATCCCGGGTAAAAGATCGGGACACCGAGAAACGTCTGCACTGTCTCTTTTCCATCGTAATACGGGAGCATTTCCTGCTGGCTCAGGGCGTTTAAATAATTCACAATCTGCGGTTTTCCTGAGTGTGCAATCTGGCTTACAAAATCCGAGCCGAAATCAATCCTCCGGCGCACCATAAATGCCGTGCTGTCGGAAACAAAGTTTTCAATGACAAGCTGCCGTTTTTCCCGATTGATCCAAAACAACGCTACCGTATGAGCAAAGTTTACTTCTTTGATAACGGATAGAATTCTCTTTATTAAAGTATTGAACTCTGTCCGTGGCCCGTCGCTGGAGTGCTGTTCGGATTGAAACGATTCAATAAATTCTTTAAGATCCCAATCGAATGTTTTCGACTTGGAAGAAGATTGCTCCGTTATACTGTTCTTCGTCTCTTCTGGCACCATGCCTTGTATTGCAGGCTTTTGCATGATATTATTCTTCTCCTCAATCTCTGAGGATTGAGAATCGTGAACAATCGCATTGTTTGTCCAATGAGCGGTATCGTCCTTCGTGTAAGGTTTTTGCTCAAACTTCACGAATTTATTCGAATAATTCTCTCTCCAAAATGAAACGACTCCGGAAGCGCCCAAAATACCTGCTCCGATGAAAAAGACCGTCCTCCAGAGAGACTGACCGACGGCAATCGCACTTAGAAATAAAATGACGCCCGTCAACGCTATTATTTCCTGTATAAGCGTCAGCGAGCTGAACCAGGAAAAAAATGCGTTACGCTTACGGGCGTCTGTCATTGAACTTTCTATTTTTTATATATCACTCGAAATTTCTATTAATTTACCAGTTTTGCATAGAAAAGTCAATTAATTTAACGAAATTTAGGTTTTTTTATTTATAATTGAACACTGATTTTTATGTATAATCCTTGCGATGCGCTTTATTTTTGTCTATTTTCTCTTTAATAGTTGTATTACAAATTTTTTATCTACAAATAAGGGTTTATATGAAAGCAGTCATTATGGCGGGAGGATTCGGTACGCGCCTGCGTCCGCTCACGAGCAATCTTCCAAAACCGATGGTGCCTGTGGCAAATAAGCCGATGATGGAACACATCGTCTCTCTTTTAAAAAAACACGGAATTACTGACGTCATCTGCGCCCTCTTTTACCAGCCAGAAATTGTTTCATCATATTTTGGCGACGGTTCTCAATTCGGCATGAACATGCATTACCGCAAAGCTGAAGCGGATTACGGAACAGCAGGCAGCGTCAGGAATGTCAAGGATTTTCTCGATGAACGGTTTATAGTTATCAGCGGGGATGTTCTGACAGATTTCGATTTAACCGCCGCCATAAAATTTCATCTAAAAAAGAAAGCAAAAGCCACACTTCTCCTGACGCATCATCCGAATCCGCTTCAATTCGGAGTCGTGATGACGGATGACGAAGGAAAAATTACGCGCTTCCTGGAAAAACCTTCGTGGGGAGAAGTCTTCAGTGATACGATCAATACCGGAATTTACATTATCGAGCCTGAAGTGCTCGATTTGATTCCTGAAAAACAAGAATTCGACTTCAGCAAAAATCTTTTCCCGCTTCTTCTCGAGCACCATTCGGAACTTTACGGATTTATAGCGAACGGGTATTGGAAAGATATCGGCAGCCTGCATGAATATCAGGACGCTCACCTCGACGTCCTTCGCGGAAATGTCAACGTGAACATGAAAGGGACAAGGCATGGAAATTGTTATGTCGGCGATAATACGGCTGTCGAGACCGAAGCAAAAAATCTGACCGGACTGAACATTATTGGAGACCATTGCCATATCCGCAACGGGGCAATTATCAGCAACTCTGCAATCGGCAATAATTGTGAAATTAAGGCCGGTGCAGTAATTCGGAATTCCGTCATCTGGAACGACACAACCATCGGCGTGCGTTCCGAATTGTCGCAATGCGTCGTAGGAAACAAATGCATGCTGGATGACGAAACCGTGGTTATGGAAAATGTTTTTATCAGCGATTCCTGCTCGGTCGGGAAAAAAAGCAAGCTGCTTTCAAATATCAAAATTTGGCCGGACAAAATCATAGACGAAGGTTCGATCGTCACAAGAAGCTTAGTATGGGAAGATCGGTGGCTGCGGGAACTGTTCGTTACCGATTCACGTGTAACCGGTCTTTCGAATGTTGAAATGAGTCCTGAATTTGGCGCCAAGCTGGGCGCTGCGTTCGGTTCGTTCGTCGGCGCCGGGACCTCAGTCGTCACGGGACGCGATTCGGATAATGTATCACGTATGATCAATCGTGCTTTGATCAGCGGCTTGATGTCGGCAGGCATTCACTGTGTCGACATGAGAGCAACGTCTATTCCCATCATGCGGCATGAATTGAGAAGCGGAAAAGAACGGGGAGGCATGCATGTTCGCAAATCGCCGTTCGACCGCAATTATACGGACATTATTTTCTTCGATGCCCAGGGAAAAGATTTGCCGGTGAATAAATCGAAATCCGTCGAAAGGCTTTTCTTTGGAGAAGACTTTGCACGCGCACATTACGATTCTGTCGGCTCCATTTCTTTTCCCGAGCGGACAAACGAAAGCTATGTCGAACGATTTCTCGCTGCGTTGGACATCGAAGCCATTCGATCGGCAAACCTGAAAATGGTAATCGATTATTCGAACGGCGTCGCATCTACAATCTTTCCTTATGTTCTCGGAAATCTTAACGTTCAGGTCGTTGCACTCAATGCATACCTCGACAGCCGAAAATTGACCCGTTCCAGGGAAGAATTCCACAATTCTTTGAAACAGCTTTCATACGTAATCACTTCTCTTAAATACGACCTCGGCTGCATGCTCGACGTGGGATCCGAGAAGATTTTTATCGTCGACGAATTCGGAAATATCATTTCCAGCGAACGAACTCTTTCTTTATTTCTAAAATTCATGGCGCTCGCAAACCCTGAAAAGAAAAAAGTCGCCGTACCGATCTCCGCATCGAGTGAAGTCGACATCATCGCGCACGAATTCGGCATCGATGTGGTCAAAACTCGAGACAGTCATCTTGCCCTTATGGAGGCGGCCTCCGACAAAGAAATGAGTTTTGTGGGCGGCACGAAAGGTGGATTCATTTTTAATGAATTTCTTTTCGCATCCGACGGCATGTATTCAGTTGCAAAACTTCTGGAATACATGGCGCGCACAAAAAAAACATTAGGCCAGATCGATCAAGAAACACCGCGGCTCACGATGGTCAAGGAAAAAGTAAATTGCGCATGGCATTTTAAGGGCCAGGTCATGCGCAAGTTGATGAAAGAAACGGAAAAGAACGACCGCGTTCTTATCGACGGTATTAAGCTGTATTTTCCGAAGTTAGCCGCCTTCACGACAGTCATGCTGTTTCCGGACCGCACACGCCCATGTTTCCATATTCATGCAGAATCCTCAGACCCGGAAGTTGCCCAGCATCTCTGCAATGAATACGAAATCAAAATAAAAACATGGACAGGACGGGAGTGAAATCTGCGGGTTGAATTTGCAGAAATATTCCGCGATTATATATCGTTTGCAGTGTTGTCTTCAAGACACCGGCAAAAGATCATTTGATCATACCATCTGGAGTATTCATGAAAATTACGGACATCCTTAACGAAAACGTTATTCGGACAAATTTACCGGGAACGACAAAAGAAGAGATCATCAATGGAATGATAGATCTTGTTGCAACTCAATCGCATGTTGTCGATAAAGAAAAAATGCGACTCGCTATTTTTGAGCGGGAAAAAATTATGTCTACCGGCGTCGGATCGGGATTTGCTATCCCGCATGGAAAAACCGACGCCGTCAGCGATATCGTCGCTGCCTTCGCTGTGACCGCACAGGCAATCGACTACCAATCGCTCGACGATCAACCTGTTCGTCTTGTGTTTCTTCTTGTCGGCCGCGACAATATGGTCGGACCGCATATCAAACTGCTCAGCCGGATTTCCCGATTGATGAATAAGGAAGATTTTCGCAGACAACTTCTCGAAGCAAAGACATCGCACGAAATCTTTGAGATTTTCCAGAAAGAAGAAGAATCGTACGCTGAAGGCTGAGTGTTCTGTTTTTCCTTTCCCGGCATCCGTTTGTGACGGTGCATGTCACGGATGGTATCCGCTAGAACAACAACCATATTCAAGGAAGGGCAATTTTGAAATTCAGAGCAATCAAAGGAACGAAAGATATTCTGCCGGCGGAAACAGCAGCATGGCAATATGTCGAGTCCGCCGTCCGCCGTACGATGCATCTGTTCGGATATCGTGAAATCCGTACACCCATTTTTGAACAAACGGGACTCTTTGCACGGAGCATAGGAGAGCTGACCGATATCGTCAGCAAAGAGATGTATACTTTTCTCGACCGGAGCGAAGAAAGCGTCACACTCCGGCCCGAAGGAACAGCGGCTGCTTTGCGTGCATACCTTGAAAATTCACTCGGCGAACAATCGCCTCTGACAAAGTTGTACTATATCGGTCCGATGTTCCGTCAGGAACGCCCGCAAGCCGGACGGCTGCGTCAATTTCATCAATTCGGCGCCGAAGCGCTCGGTTCTGCTTCGCCGAATATCGATGTCGAGATGATGCTGCTCGCAGTTGAAATTTACCGATCGCTCGGCATTGACAGGTTCTCTTTGAAAATCAATTCGGTTGGCTGCGAACAATGCCGGCCGCGCTATAAAGAAATTTTAATTGCTGCGCTTAAGAATATAGAATCGCAGCTTTCGCCCGACAGCCGTATGCGCATCGATCAAAATCCTCTCCGTGTGCTCGATTCAAAAGACGAACATGATCGGGCATTAACCGCCGATGCCCCTTTAATAAAAGATTATTTATGCGAGAACTGTAAAAAACATTTCGAGACATTGACCTCTTTGCTGGACTCGCTTGCGCTCCCTTATAAAGTGGACGGCCGTTTGGTACGCGGGCTTGATTACTATACAAAAACCGCTTTTGAAATCAGCAGCGCCATGCTCGGTTCTCAGGACGCTCTGGCCGGCGGCGGACGGTACGATTTGCTTGTGGAAGAGCTTGGCGGCAAACCTACTCCCGGAATTGGTTTTGCAGCCGGCATCGAACGGCTTATGATGGTGCTTGAAAAGAGCGGAACACAATCCTTCACTGTCCCGCCGCCCGATCTGTTTTTAGTTGCGCTTGACGACCATGCCCGAACATGGTCGTTCGGGAAAGCCTATGAACTTCGCCGCAGCGGTATCCCGGTTGAAATCGATTATCTTGCACGCAGCATTAAAGCTCAAATGCGAGAAGCTAATCGACAATCCGCACGTTATGTACTTGTGGTGGGAGAGTCCGAACTTGCCTCCCGCACGGGAAAACTCAAGAATATGCAAACAGGCGAAGAGACCGCGGTATCTCTCGACATACTGAATATTCCACGATAACGGAAGATATGGCAAAGAAAAAGGGACGCGAACCGGAATACTCGTTGAATATTTTTCATCATTATGATGAAAAGATCAAACAGAATGTCATTGTTTTTCTGGTGCAAACGGTACGAATTTTTGTCAGCTTCCGGTATGAAATACTGCTGGAAGAGGCCGTTCATGGCAGCGTTATCGATTTGAAAATTGTCGGCCTCCATGTTCCAGAATTATTGATGCCGCAAACAGGTCCGGCTGTCGGGCAGCGCGACTTTCAAGAATTACAGGGGTCTTATACGCTCAACGTTTCCAAGCAGGACAAGACGCTTAACATTTTTCAAATTGAAATTTTCCCGGACACCATCAAGATCAGGCAGAAACCGAACAACGCATTTCTGCTCGTCTCGAATGAACCCGTAAGTCTTGTATAACTATCTTTGATTTCTTTTAACCATACTTTCGGAAATTAATATCGTATGCGTCCACGTCTTTTTCAGATCGGTCATTTTACAATTTACGGCTACGGGCTGATGCTCGCACTTGGGTTTATCATCGCTAGTTATGTGCTGACCGAAGAATTCAAGCGGCGCAAGCTCGATCCCAACATTGCCAGCACCATCACGCTTTTCGCATTGTTCGCCGGCGTTGCAGGATGCAAGATTCTCTTTCTGATCGAGAACTGGAGCGACTTTCTTCTTGATCCGGCCGGCATGGCTTTCAATCCGGGCGGCCTGACCTATTTCGGCGGATTTTTTCTCGCCATGGCGTGCATTGCTCTTTACCTGCGTAAAAAGAAGCTTGGTTTTCTTCTGGCGGCTGACGCAGTCGCTCCTGCGCTGATGCTCGGCTATGGTATCGCACGCATCGGCTGTCACCTGGCCGGAGACGGCGATTACGGGTTCCCCACTACGCTGCCGTGGGGAACCGATTATGCAAACGGAACTTTTCCGCCTTCCTACGCATTTCGAGATTTTCCGGAAGTTACTAAAAATTTTCCGGGAGGGATCGTGCCGGATCATACCCCCTGCCACCCGACGCCCGTGTATGAATTTCTTATTTGCATGGCAATGTTTTTTCTTCTCTGGAAAATGCGAAAGACCACGTCCCCGCATGGAACACTTTTTATGCTGTACCTTATACTTGCCGGGCTCGAGCGGTTCATCATCGAATTTCTCCGCCTCAATCCGCGTATTCTTGCCGGATTGTCGGAGGCACAATTGATTGCTCTCCTGCTTATCGGCACTGGACTGATCGGCTGGTGGAAACTTTCAGTGAAACAACCGGCATAAATAAACAATCAAACCATGGCCGAACAATACATAGCAGGCAGGCAACCGCTTCTTGAAGCGTTGAAATCGCGTCAGCCTATCGATCAGATACTCATTCTGCACGGCACAGCAGGAGCACAGATCCAGCAGATCAAACAGCTTGCACGCGAACAGCGCATCGCAGTCAAAGAAGCGGATAAAGATCGATTTCGAGAGTTATCCGGCGATACGGTTACGCAGGGAGTGCTTGCATTGGTCAACGATTACCGGTACGTTGAAATTGAAGACTTGCTCGCACTCGCTCAAAGAAAAAACGAAAAGCCCTTCCTCCTCGTGCTGGATGAAATAGAGGATCCGCATAACCTCGGTGCTCTCGTTCGCACGGCAGAGTGTGCAGGCGTTCACGGCGTTATCATTCCGAAGCATCATGCAGCATCAGTCAACCAAACCGTCGTCAAGACTTCTGCCGGCGCCGCGGCGTACATGCCGATCGCGCGCGTGACCAATATAGCTCAAACGCTTGACGAATTAAAAAAAGCAAATGTTTGGATTGTGGGAACGGACATACAGGCAAAGAAAAAATATTACGAACACGATTATAGCGGAGCGGTTGCCATAGTTATCGGCAGCGAAGGTGGCGGCATGCGGCGGCTGGTAAAAGAGAAATGCGATTTTCTTGTCAGCATTCCCATGCACGGCAAAATCGAATCCCTCAACGCTTCGGTTGCCGGCGGGCTGGTGTTATTCGAGGCAGCGAAGCTTAGATAAACGTTAAACCTTGTCAAGGAACCGGAGCATTAAAATGTTACGCGCATTCGCGCGTATCTTCTCTATCCCCTTGACAAGGTTTTACCCTTCCGGCTCTTTTTCCAGCCCGTACTGTTTCATCTTAGTGTACAGATGACTGCGCTGGATGTCGAGGAGTTCCGCGGTTTTCGTCACATTCCAGTGGTTTTTTTCAAGTTGATGTTTAATAAATTTCGCCTCGACGTAGTCTTTAAAATCCTTAAATGTCCCTTTAAAATTCACAAGATCCGATTCGGCATCCTGAAGCGTTTCATGTCGTTTCAGAGCGAGCGCATCAATGTCGACGACATTGCCGGGAGAAAGAATGATCAGCCGCTCGACGGTATTCCGCAGCTCGCGGACATTTCCGGGCCAATCGTTTTGCATCAACGCATCGAGAGTTTTTGGGGATATCATTTTCTTCGCAATACCGTTGCGCGCGCAGACATCTTCAACAAATGCCGCTGTAAGGATAGGAATATCGCTGCAATGATCCCGCAAAGGAGGCATGCGAAGAGGAATAACGTTGATTCGATGAAACAGATCATTCCGGAAATTTCCCTTTTGAATTTCCGCTTCTAATTTTTTATTCGTTGCTGCAAGCACACGAACATCGACAGTTAGCAGTTTGCTGCCGCCGACGCGTTCGATTGTGTTTTCTTCAAGAGCGCGCAGCACTTTTGCCTGGGCCTGCAGGCTCATATCCCCGATTTCATCAAGAAACAACGTCCCTCCGTCCGCCTGTTCGAACTTTCCGATGTGCTGGACCGTTGCACCTGTGAATGATCCTTTTTCATGTCCGAACAATTCCGATTCGATCAATTCCGCCGGAATAGCAGCGCAATTAACTTCGACAAACGGTTTTCCGCAGCGTTTACTTTGACGATGGATCGCGCGCGCAGCAAGCTCTTTTCCCGTACCGTTCTCACCTGTAATAAGTATCCTCGTATCGGTCTTCGCAATCCGTTCGATGATATCGAGAACTTCCTTGATTGCCTTACTCGATCCGAGAATTTGCCGTTTCCCGTCGACATGCTCCCGCAGCGAACGATTCTCTTCGGAAAGTATCGCCTGCTGCAGCGCATTCCGGATTGTGACCAGCAATTTGTCGCGATCGAGCGGCTTCGACAGGAAATCGAACGCACCGAGTTTCGTTGCTTCGACCGCCGTCTCGATATTTCCGTGACCGGAGATCATGATGACCGGCAGTTCATCATGCCGGCTGCGGATTTTCGTCAACACCTCTATGCCGTCCATGCCCGCCATTTTTATATCAAGCATCACCGCATCGGGCCGGACGGTCTCTATCTGCTGTAATCCCTGCTCTCCGTTTTCCGCAAACTCAACTTCATATCGTTCGTATTCAAGTATCATCTTCAGCGAATCACGAACGCTTTTATCATCATCGATGATGAGGACGGTTTTCATTTGATGATTCCTTTCGAGAGCATTTCTCAGCAATACTATACTATTTACGGTCTTGGTACGGCAAAGTCAAGTAATCTGACGGCAGGAGAATTTTATCGGAAATCAGGTCCCTGCCGAAAAGCATTCCCTGATCGTTGGCTCGACGGTCACGGGGATCGTCTGCCCCGCCGACCACGAGAATCGGCTCTGCCCATTCGATGGCATCGCCGAATATTTGAACATAAACCGGAGCATCCGACGTGTAGGCAAGATACGCAGAAGCGAAGAAATGCTGCGGCTTATCCCTGTCTCCTTCTTTCGTCTTCGGAGAATCGGGATATAATGTTTTCGGCACATGCTTTACACGCGCACGAAATTCGGGCTTGCTTTCAAACGTCAGCGGCAGCGGAATATAATGGATGAAAGGCATACGAAGATCGAGCGTCCGATGTTCCAGCACAGCCATAAGCGAAAGAAAAAGCGCCTTCTGAATATCGTACTCGGCTATCGCCAAAGATCGTAGGTAAATTGCATCGACCGCCTGCAGATCGCCGCAGCGCACGCGGAGAGAATCAAAATATTTATTTTTTATAAAAGCTCGGATAGACCGGATTTCACGTATAAGGCGGGGAACAAAAATAGTACCGGAACTAACCGGACTGGAACGAGTATCGCTTGAATCGGGACGGATTTGGGAGGTTTGTTCGCCGGAGATGCAAGAAGCGAAAATCCAGAGAATGGAAACAGTCAGTAGAGCAGCCCGCCGGTACCGGAGGAGTAAGTTGCTTATCGTCTTTTTCCGAAAGAACATGATTCATCTACCGCGCAGAGAACTTTTTATTCTGCAAGAAACGATTTATGAGCTTGCTTTCTGTTTAAAATATTTTGCCGTTAAGCGCAATCCTTCATCCAGGGAAACGGAAGGCTGCCAACCGAGCTCGGAATTAATTTTCTTTGAGGTGATAACGCTCCGCTGTTGTTCACCCGCTTTAGCAGGGCCATGGCGTTCGGGACATGAAGGAAAAAGCTCGTCCCTGAGCACATGAAACAGTCTGTTGACATCGGTCTCGATGCTCGTTCCGATATTGTAGAAATTCGTTCCCTGAGTCTGAAGTGCCAGCAGATTGGCCTTTACGACATCGGCAACAAAAACATAATCGCGCGTCTGCTTTCCATCACCGTTAATAACAGGCTCTTCTCCTTTTAAAAGTTTATCGCAAAATATAGCGACAACTCCGGCTTCCCCGTGCGGATTTTGCCGCGGGCCGTATACATTAGCATAGCGTAATATAACATAATCGATGCCGTACGTTTGCTTGTAAAAAAACAAATATTTTTCCGTGCATAGCTTTGTAATTCCATAGGGAGACAAGGGGCGCAACGGGTGCTCTTCGTCGGCTGGGAAAAAATCCTGTTCACCATAAATTGCACCGCCGGTCGAAGAAAAGATAATTTTTTTCACTCCGTAATTTCTTGCACATTCAAAAATATTCAACCCCCCCAGCACGTTGATCGAAGCATCGAATTTGGGATCGGCGACGGATTTACGAACATCCATTTGCGCTGCATGATGATTGACGACATCGAAGTGTTCCTTCCGAAAAATGTCTTCCAATTTTTCGCTGCGGATATCGAGCTGATAAAACGTCGCTTTCGGATTGATATTTGCACGCACACCTCCCGAAAGGTCGTCGACAATAACAACCTGATGTCCTTGCGCGATATAGGCATCACTTATATGTGACGCGATAAAACCGGCTCCTCCGGTAATTAAAATATTCACCTTACACTCCTTGCTTTCATATTAATGATTGATGCACCTGCAGCCAGTTAAGTCCCTTCTTCCCGATATCGCTTCGATAATACGCGCCATCGAACGATATTTGTTCCACTGCCCGGTATGCATTGCGGATCGTCCGATCCAATTCGTTGCGGTATCCAATGGCCGTAACACCGAGCACCCGTCCGCCTGCGCTGACAATCGCGTCTCCATCTTCTTTGGTACCGGCATGGAAGACGACAATACCATCGTCCGTTTTTAGTGTGTCGAGCCCGACAATCTTTTTCCCTGTTTGGTACGCATCCGGATACCCCTGCGATACCATTACGACACAAACGGCGCTTGCCGGGTGTATCTTAACCTGTGAAGGCTGAAGGCGGCGCTCGGCAATGGATAGAAAAATTTCCGCGAGATCGCCGTCAATAAGCGGAATGACAACTTGAGTTTCCGGATCACCGAAGCGACAGTTATATTCCAGAACTTTCGGACCTTGGGCGGTAACCATCAAGCCGGCATACAGACATCCACGATAAGGAATTCTCTCACGCTTCATTCCTTCCAGTGTCGGGGCTATAATATCGCGTTTGACCCGAAACATTAAATCCGTCGTCACAACCGGTGCCGGCGCATACGCTCCCATACCGCCCGTGTTTTTTCCCATATCGCCGTCGAGAATTCTCTTATGATCCTGTGCAGAAGCAAGGATCGCAATGTTTTCCCCATCGGTCAACGCAAACACGGACGCTTCTTCGCCTTCCAGGAATTCTTCAATAACAGTAAAGTCTCCGGCTGCACCGAAACTATTTTTCACCATCACTTCTTCGAGCGCCCCTATCGCATCGCGATACGAAGTACAAATCAACACACCTTTTCCGGCAGCAAGGCCGTCCGCTTTGATAACGCATGGGATTTGAATTTCGTTCAGATATGCCTGTGCAGCGGCGAACTCATCCCGCTTGAACGAACGAAATCGTGCTGTCGGAATTTTATTGCGCTGCATGAAATTCTTCGAAAATACTTTGCTTCCCTCGAGTTGTGCCGCCGCTTTGCTCGGTCCGAAAACTTTTTGGCTGTTTTCCTCGAGCACATCGACTAATCCGTTCACCAGAGGCTGCTCCGGACCGATTACGGTCAGATCAATGTGTTTTTCTTTCACGAATTTTACAACAGCAGCGGGATCGGATATTTTGAGGGAAACACATGCTGCCAACTGAGCAATACCCGCATTGCCCGGCGCACAAAAAATATCGGTCACCTGAGGGCTCTGCTTCAGTTTCCAGACCAGCGCGTGCTCTCTGCCGCCCGATCCAATGACCAGAATTTTCATACCTTGTCTCCCCTGACCTTTATAAAACCGGCACGGTCATAATCCATCAAAGATTCGAATTGTTTCGCAAGCTCGCGCGTAAGGAGAACGCGGTTGAACCGCGCTGCAAATTCTTCCGGTATGCGCGGTAATTTTTTCTGTTCGAATCTTTTAAAAATGTCCATGATTGCTTTTTCATGACCGCTCAGATCTTTTGGCTCAAGACACACTGCCGCTTTACTTTCTCCAATCAGTTGTTTCGTATAGCCCTCGACAACGGAGGCGATCATCGGTTTGCGGGCTCCGAAGTATTCGTAGAGCTTTCCCGCCGTTTGATAGTCGTTGTCCACAATAAACCAGAGAACGTCCGCTTCGAAGATCCGGCGTACACACTCGCGGTGAGGAACATAACCCGTGCAGTTTACAACACCCTGCAATTCGAGACGTTGAATAAGCTGGATATCTTCTTCGCGAACATTGCCAAGGAAGTTGACTTCAAACCGGCCGCGCATTTTCGGATTATCGCGCAGGACATTGGAAAGAGCCTGAAGAAAGACTTTTGGATTCCGCCCGCCGTAAAATGTTCCGGCATGTGCAATCTTCATCTTCATACGTGAATGCCTGCGTTCACCTGCAGCCGGCTGAAAATCTTCCGGATCGAAACCTTGCGAGAGAATCATCACTTCATTGTAATCGACGAACCTAAACCGCCGTAGAATCGATTCCTTTACTCTCCGGTGCGTAACCAGAACACGATCGGCTGCCCGCAAAACTTTTCTCTCCATTCGTTTATGCAGAAACGTATGCAGGGGTGTCGGGAAATACTTAAACGGATTGTCAAGCCATGCATCGCGATAGTCGATCACAAGAGGAATGTTGAATTCCTTTTTTAATTTGGCGCCGATGAGAAAATCGGTTTGCGGCGGCGCAGTGGCAAAAAGGACATCAAAATGTTCCGACATCAAAAGTTCCGAAGCCTTTTCGACCGCAGTTGATTTCCAGCCGCGCTTTGTATCCGGAAGGAAAAAAATGTCGCCGAGAAACTGAAGAATCTTCCGTAAATGCTCGGAAGGCATCCGAACAATTTTCCGTTTCTTGAATATATGATTGATATCTTTGGATCCTGTGCGCACAATCGTCACACCGGCATCTTCTATTTCTTTCAGGAGAGTGTCGTCGAACGCGAAATATCCGGAAGGCTCCACAGTAAGGACGGTGGGTTTCCATCCGTATTTAATAAGATACTTTGCAAATTTCGCCGTTCGTTGAACTCCGCTTAAACCCATAGGAGGAAAGTAATAGGCGATCATTAATACTTTTCTAAATCCGTTTTCGCTCATAATCAGAGAATAATTAATTCTTTCGATGATTTGTTTAAAACCTCGCCGTAATCCCGGTCGATCACGACATCGTCTTCAATACGAACGCCGCCGATACCGGGAAGATAAATTCCTGGCTCAACGGTAACTATGTTTCCTTTTTGCAATACATCCTTGCTGATCGCTGAGAGTCTCAGCGGCTCATGCACATGGAGACCGAGACCGTGACCCAGAGAATGTATGAAAAATTTTCCAAATCCATTGTGTTGAATAACATCACGCGCCGCCATATCGATCGTACGGGCTGCAGCACCGGCTTTCAGCATATCCAGCGCCTTCTGCTGCGCTTCCAGTACCACGGCATAAACCGACCGCATTGTAGCGGACGGCTTTCCGACGGCAACCGTGCGCGTCATATCACTATGGTATCCTTTGCAGCGGCAGCCGAAATCCATCACAAGCATCTCGCCGTGTTTTATTTTTCTTTCAGAGGCATGCGCATGCGGAAGCGCTCCGCGCGGGCCGCCGGCAACAATCGGATCAAACGCATCGGCATCAGCGCCGTATCGTTTATGCCAATAACTGATTTCCGCAGCGATATCGCTTTCCCGCACTCCCGGTTGAATCAACGGTAAGATTTTTTGAAATGTTTTATCCGTAATATCGACGGCAGCACGAAGAAGCGCTATTTCCGAAGCATCCTTGACGGCAGAGATTGTCTCTATGATGTCTGCTGTCGGAATAAACCGGCAGGATGGGAAAAGTTTTTTCAAGCTTCGAAATTCCGAGACATGAAGAACTTGCGATTCGAAGCCGATTCGTTTACGGAGCGGGAGAATCCGCTTGTCGGCAATTGTTTGAAATAAATTGAGCGGTGCAATGACAATTTGAAAGCCGTGTACTTCCAGCGGCGCTTGAGCCTTGTACCGATTATCCGTAACAAAAAATTGTTTTTGAGGAGTAATAACGCAGAGGCCGCTCGAACCGGTGAATCCGGTCAGGTAAAAAACATGGGACAGATCAGTAACAATGAATGCATCTAAACGCAGGATCTGCATGAAGCGGCGAACTGCATTGAGTCGTGTACGTATCATGTCGGTCAATGGTGGTAGTTCGGTGCTTCTTTTGTAATATGAATGTCGTGCGGATGGCTTTCCCGTAAACCGGCATCCGTCATTTTTATGAATCGTGCTTTTTTCTTAAACTCTGCAATCGTCCGGCATCCGCAGTATCCCATCGCTGCGTGCAATCCTCCGGTCATTTGATAGACGGTATCGCTAAGCGCACCTTTAAAAGGAACCCGCCCTTCTATTCCTTCGGGCACGAGTTTTTGAATATCGTCTTCTGCATCTTGAAAATACCGGTCCTTACTTCCCTGTTTCATGGCGGCAAGAGAACCCATTCCGCGGTATATCTTGTAGCTCCGCCCTTCATAGAGAATTTTTTCTCCGGGGCTTTCCTCAACACCTGCAAACAATCCGCCGACCATAACGGAGTCCGCTCCTGCAGCGATTGCTTTCGCCACATCGCCCGTCTGCTTGATTCCTCCGTCTGCAATGAGTGGAATGCGTGCCTTCGATGCAACTTTTGCACATTCGAGAATCGCCGTTACCTGCGGAACACCGACACCGGCAACGATTCTTGTTGTACAGATCGAACCAGGACCGATGCCGACTTTCACGGCGTCGATATCCAGTCTGATCAGGTCGCGTGCCGCTTCCGCTGTTGCTATATTTCCGGCAACCAGTTCTATAGAATATTTCGCCCGCACCCGTTTGACCATATCAAGGACGCCTTGCTGATGCCCGTGTGCGGTATCGACGATAACGACATCGACACCTGCATTGATAAGAGCATCAATACGTTCCAAAGTGTCGGCTGCAATCCCGACCGCCGCGCCGACACGGAGCCGGCCATGCTGGTCTTTGCATGCATTTGGATAATGCTTTTTCTTCTGGATATCTTTAAAAGTGATGAGCCCCTGCAGTTTTCCGTTCTTGTCGACAACAGGCAGTTTTTCAATGCGGTGCTTTTGAAGAATTTGTTCGGCTTCTTCGAGTGTCGTTCCTACCGGAGCCGTAACTAAGTTTCCGGTTGTCATAATTTTTAAAACCAGCAAATCGAGGTTCGGTTCGAACCGGAGGTCGCGGTTTGTAAGGATACCGACTAATTTTTCCTGATCGACAATCGGAATGCCGGAGATGCTGTATTTTCTCATTACTTCAAGCGCATCACCAACGGTTCGATCGGGTGAAAGTGTGATGGGTTTTTGTATCATTCCGCTTTCCGAACGCTTTACGCGATCGACCTCTTGAGCCTGTTGTTCGATAGTCAGATTTTTATGAAGGATCCCGATTCCTCCTTCACGTGCCATTGCAATAGCCATTTCAGACTCTGTGACAGTGTCCATAGCCGCGCTTACCAAAGGAATATGCAAGAGAATATTCCGAGTCAGTCTTGTTCGAATATCCGTTTCCCGCGGAAGCACGTTCGACTTTGCAGGAACAAGAAGGATATCATCGTAGGTAATGGCTTCGCCAATAATTTTTTTTGCAGTCATACGGTTCCTCGAAAATTAACTTCCTTTTGGCTCGGTGAAGTACCAATTTTCAAATCCTTCTCCTGCAGCGGACCTCAATCAATAGCCGTTACTCCTCCGCTATAAACCTTAGATCCCCTGTGTCGTATGCGGTCTTCTGACGTTCATTTTTTTCCAAAGGGGAAGAATTCAGAGCCACTATATGCCTTTGGGGGGAGTACCGCACAAACGGGCCAAAATGGCTTATTTTTTAAATAAATTCTTGATCAAAGTAGCTATTAATTGGAGGAAAAGCAATAAAGAGAGGAGAAAAAGGGAGAGCCAGTTTTTTTGAAGTTACCCCACCACGAGCAACGACGGCTGGCTCTCTTAGAAGGAGATCGGGAATAAGGTTTCTCATTCCTTATATGTATAGACGCAAGAATCTTAAAAAGGTTTCAAAAAAATTTATTCGAAATCTTCTGTCTTTTGCGCATGAATTTTATATCGTTTTATTTTTAAGTACAACGTTTTCGGTGTTATTCCGAGCGCTTTTGCTGTTTCCATTCGATTCCATCGATAATGGCTGAGCATTTTTTCGATATGCCTTTTTTCCATCTCATTAAGTGAGAGCATCTCTTTTGATTCGATAAATAACATGGATGCACTTTTGAAATGACCCGGCTGCTGAAGTGATAACGCAACATTCGCCATTAAATCCCGAGGTTCAATGCTTTCTCCCTGGCACAGAGCAAGTGCTCCTTCAATAACGTGCTCCAACTCGCGTACATTTCCCGGCCACTCATACTTCATCAGGATTTCGAGCGCATCATCACTGATTCGTTTTGTTTTCGATTTTCGCATGAGAAAATTTTCAACCAGAAGTGGAATATCCTCTTTACGATCTTTGAGCAGCGGCAGATAGAGTTCAACAACATTCAGGCGGTAAAGAAGATCTTCGCGAAAATGTCCGGATTTGACTTCTTCCTGCAGGTTTTTGTTTGTTGCAGAGACTACTCTGATGTCTACTGTTTTCGTTGATGTTCCGCCGACACGCCGGAATTCACCTGTTTCCAGAAAACGCAGCAGCTTTGGCTGGGTTATTAAGCTGATATCACCAACTTCATCGAGGAAAAGTGTTCCTCCGTCGGCAACTTCTACCAATCCCTGCTTGGTTTTTACGGCACTTGTAAAGGAGCCTTTTTCGTGGCCAAAGAGTTCGCTTTCGAGTAATTGATCCGGCATAGCTGCGCAATTTACTACAATGAAAGGGCGCGCCGAACGATGACTTGAAGAATGAATGAGTTTTGCGAAAAGTTCTTTCCCGGTGCCGCTTGCACCTTGAATAAGAACAAATGATTCGCTTAATGCAACTTTTTTTGTCTTTTGAATGATTTCTTGAAAAATTCGGCTTTTACCTATCAAGATCAGGGGCTTATTGCTCAAACCCATTTCACGATCGATGAGCAGCCGGCGATGTTCGATTGCCCGATGAATGGTATACAGCAACTGGTCGAGGTCATACGGTTTGCCGATAAAATCGTATGCTCCAAGTTTTGTCGTTTCGACTGCCATTTTCATATCTACAACGTTGGTCAACACAATGACCTCCGTAGTCGGAGATGTTTCTTTTATATATTTTAGAACTTCAATACCGTGAACACGCGGCATTTTCAAATCGAGAAGGACAACATCGTAGACTTTTGCTTGAAGAAGGGTAATAGCTTCTGTGCCGCTTAATGCGGTGTCGGTTTCAAATTCTTTGAGGTCGTCAAGCTCAGTCTTGACGATATAAGTGATGGATTCTTCATCATCAACAACAAGAATCCTGGAGGTCTCAGACATGGCGGCACGCGTTTCCCGTCATGATCAGGCGCTTGTCAGGACTCGTTCGACGGTCGTTAAGAGGTCTACCAGATCGTATGGTTTGCTGATAAAATCTTCCGCTCCCAATTTTTTCGATTCGATGGCGTTCTTCAAATCGGCAAATCCGGTCAACATAATAACTTTTGTTTTCGGCAGGCGTTCTTTCACATATTTTAAAACTTCAAAACCGTCGACGTTCGGCATTTTAATATCTAAAAGAATCAAATCGAATTCCTGCTTTTTTAAGATGTTAATTGCTTCCTGACCGTCGGCGGCATTACTAACCTGATAGCCTTCCCCTTCGAGTTCGGCACTCAGAACAATACGAAGCGCTTCTTCATCATCAACAACAAGAATTCTATTCTTTGTAGGCATAGTGTCTCTCCTTTTGCCTGAGCTTTTGCCTGAACAGATTATAGCTTTGAACTGTTTATACTGGGCAAATTATAGTAAGAATAGTCTTTAAAAGCAAACGATTCTTACCCTATAAAAGGACCCGTTAATTAACCTTTGTATGTATTCGAAAGTAATCTTATCTTTAATATAGCATGAAATCGAAGAATTTACAAACTTCCCCTTCTCTTTCCATTCTCCTTTTGGACGACGATCCGGCGTTTGCTCTTTCTATTATAGATTGTTTCGCAAAATTTAAAGAACGTTCTTCCACGGTCAAATTGAAGAAAAGCGTCGAATCCGCACTCTCAGCCATACGCAATCAAGAGCCCTTCGACATTATTATTATGGACTATATTTTCCAGGCCTCGAACACGCACGGATTGGATTTCTGCCTCGCCTTGAATCAGATGGAAAAACAAATTCCTATCGTCTTTGTCTCCAGTGTCTCAGACATTCAGTTAGCGGTCGAAGTAATGAAGCTGGGAGTTGAGGAGTTTATCTTAAAAAGTGATATAGTCTTTTCAGATTTCCCCAAAAATCTGATGAATATCCTGGAACGGGTTCAACTCCGCCGTCAGAGATACGCAGTCGAAAAAAGAATAGGTATGACAGAAAACAGGACCCAGGCTGTTCGCGAGTTAGTAGTGACCATTTGTCATGAATTCAACAATCCTCTCGCTGCCGTCAAGATTAGTTATGATTTACTCCGGCGTCTTTTACCTTCCGAAAACGACCGGCAGCTTCTGAAGAGTTTTGAACAAAACTATGTGCAAATTGAAACGGAAATTCGACGCTTGAGGGATTTGAATTTTGAACGAATCGATTCTTCCCATTCATAAATAAAAATCAAGTGCAAAATTGGTTCTTGAGTCGATATCTCTCTGCGGATAGGAATCTACGCCTTTTAGAGCGGGATAATAAATATCCATCACATGTCGAGTCAATGCGGCAATAAAAGGACGAATAAAAGGCTTTGCTTCTGGATGATTTTTTTGTTATGTTAATGTTAAGTTAAAAGCGATAGCAAAATATTGTGAACATACAGAGAGAGATGACAGAACATATCAAACACAGACACGTTGAGTGCTCTCTTTTTCATCGTTAATAGAAGATTATTTTAAGTGTCCCGCCCTTTAGCGGGACACTTTTTTTTCATGATCATCTCGCAACTTACACAAGTGTTGGAAGATTGGGCGCCTTGCTGGGCTGCACAGAAGAACGATAATGTCGGCCTCCAAATCGGCAACCCTCAACGGCGGCTAACGAAAGTGCTCATTGCACTTGAAATTACGCCCGCCATAATCGAAGAGGCTCTCACCCGAAAGGCCGAATTGATCGTTACACACCATCCCTTGCTCTTCAGACCCCCTTCTTCCGTTATCAGTACAGACCCGATTGGAAAACTTATTCTCAAGCTCGCAGAAAATCGTATCGCAGTCTATTCCGCGCATACAAATCTCGATTTTTCCGAAGACGGTGTCAGTTTTGCCCTTGCAAAAAAAATTGGTCTCCGGCATATACGGTTTCTGACTCCTCTTAAAGAAACCCTGGCGAAAATCGTCGTGTTTGTTCCCGAAGACCATGTGGAAAGTGTGCGCAATGCCATGGCTGATGCAGGAGCCGGCGTGATTGGAGAATATTCTCGCTGTTCATTTATCTCTCGGGGGACGGGCTCTTTTAGGGGATCGAAAACTTCATCTCCGTTTATCGGAACACCGGAAGTCGAGGAGCGCGTTGAAGAACTGCGATTGGAAATGACCGCTCCGCGAGCTTCTGTGGATCGAATCCTCTCCGCGATGAAAGATGTTCACCCGTATGAAGAGCCGGCCTATGACGTTTACGAAACAATAACACAGCAGAGGAATTTCGGCATGGGTGCTCTTGGTGAACTATCTTCGGCTCAAGTGCTTAAGAATTTTCTAAAAGCCGTAAAACATGCTTTGCATGCAGAAGTGCTGCGATTCGTCGGCGATCCAAAGAGCCGCGTTCAGCGTGTTGCTGTCTGCGGCGGCTCTGGAAGCGACTTGCTGCCGGAAGCAATTCGCGCACATGCCGACGTGCTTGTAACGGCAGATGTGCGCTATCATACGTTTCATGCGGCAGCCGATACGCTTGCTCTGGTCGATGCCGGACACTGGGAAACGGAACACAGCATCTTGCATATCCTTGCAGACCGGCTTCAACAAGCGGCCAGAAGGGCAAACGCCCCAATACGAATTTTTATAACGGAACAATCCACGAATCCGATACATGTACTATAGTATTGAATTGATAATTCTTGAGGATAAACATTGGAAACCAGGTTAAAACTTCTTTACGCATTACAGCTCACAGACAAGAGTCTTGACGAATTGCAGGAATTGAAAGGCGACCTTCCCGGAATTGTGGAAGAATTGTCCGCCACGGTCAAAGAAAAAACAGCGAAGAAAAAGGAGTTGGAAACCCTCGTCACACAATCTCTTACTACTCGTGATAAGGCCGACTCGGAAATTATCGATTTAAAAGCGAAGATCGAGAAATATAAGACCCAGCAATTTCAGGTAAAGACCAATAAGCAATACGACGCTATTGCCCGCGAAATAGATTATTCTCAGGAACGTATAATAAAATTGCAAAAAGAGATGGAATCGCTTGAGGGAAAAGCCATCCTTGCCAAAGAGGATGCCGAAAAACTAGGACCTGGAATTGAAGAGCTGGAGGAACAGCTGGCGGAAAATAAAAAAGAACTTGCGGCAATTAATAAAGAACACGAAGAAGAAGAGACAAAGCTGCAGCGCCAGCGCCAAAAATTGGTCACCAAAGTTATAAAAAAAGATTATCAAACATACGAACGCATACGGAAAGCGAAAGACGGAAAGGCCGTCGTGCCGGTGAGCCGAAATTCCTGCGGCGGTTGTTTCAACCGCGTTCCACCGCAAAAAGTTCTCGAATTAAGAAAAAACAATACTATGCTGACGTGCGAACGCTGCGGACGAATACTTATTTCCGATGAAATCGTAGAAAATGCAAAGCAATTTTTATGACGATTCATGCATTCACCGACGGTGCTTCTCGCGGCAATCCCGGAGAAAGCGGCATCGGCGTCATTTTACGAAATAACGAAGGAATCGTCCTGCATTCGGTGTGCGGCTATATCGGCAAAACAACGAACAATATCGCAGAGTACACAGCTCTGCTGGTATGCCTGAAGGCTGCTGCTGATATCGGTTGTTCGGAATTAATCGTACATTCCGATAGTGAGTTGATGGTGCGGCAGTTGAATGGACAGTATAAAATTCGCAATGAAAATTTAAAAAAATATTTTCAGCAAGCGCAGTCGATATTGCGAAAGGCAGAGTATCAGGCCGCGTTCAGGCATGTTGTGCGGGAACAAAACAGCGAGGCCGATGCTTTAGCGAATCGCGGTATCGATCAGAAGATCCCCTTGACTGCAGATTTTCGATTGGCGCAAGAATAGAGTTTGTTTGAAGAAAGCTGGAGATAATCCAGAAGCAGTACGTGGTGCGTCAGGCAGTCGCTCCGTTCCGCTTCGGCGGGCCGGGGAGGAAAGTCCGAACATCATAAGGCAAGGCGCCCCGTGTTAAACGGGGGTCTTCCGGGCAATATCCCGGAAGAACGGAATGTATCACAGAAAAGATACATCCCGGTTTTCCCGCAAGGGAGAATCGGGAAAAAGGTGAAATGGTGGTGTAAGAGACCACCGCGCCGGCAGTAATGACGGCGGTCCCGAAAGGGATGGCGCCCGCAAGCGCCACAGGAGAAACCCCGCCTGGTGCAAGGCCATGTAGGTTCTGTTTCGGTGTATACCGAGAAGAGTTGCCCGTTCAACTTTTTCACTTCGGTGAAAAAAACAGAATGGGTAGGCCGCATAAGAGAAATGGCTGCCTCGCTGCGCAAGCGGCCAGACAGAATTCGGCTTATCGACAATCCACATACTGCTGCTGATCTGTGCTGTAGAGCATCCCCCTTTCTCAAACTGAGTCGTTTATCCATAAAACGGAAGGGCCTCAGTTGTCACCAATTCGCGAATACCGCTGGACAGTTCGGACAGAAGTCGAACCGCTTTCGCCTGAAACAGCCGCAACAGTAAAAGCATTGAGTGAAGAACTCAACCTCTCACCTATACTGGCAGAAATTTTAGTCAATAGAAAAATAGATACGTATGAGAAAGCCAGGACATTCTTTCGCCCCCACATGGAAGATTTGTACGACCCATATTTAATGAAAAACATGGATCTCGCAGTCGACCGCATTGGGAAAGCGGTACGAACGGGCGAACAGATTGTCGTCTACGGCGATTACGATGTCGACGGGACCGACAGCACGGCAATGTTGTGGTCGTTTCTGCAATCGATCGGTGCGAAAGTACGTTACTTCGTTCCCGACCGTGTTCGAGACGGATACGGCCTCTCCAGCGCCGGTATCGACCGTGTAAAAAGTTTTCAGGCAACGCTTCTTATAGCCGTCGATTGCGGCATTACAGCCGTTCCACAGATCGAATATGCGCGATCGCTCGGCATTGAGGTCGTCATTTGCGATCATCATGAACCGGGGAATTCTCTTCCTGATGCCGCTGCTGTTCTGGATGCACTGCAGGCAGAATGCAGTTATCCGTTCAAGTATCTCTGCGGCTGCGGCGTTGCGTTCAAACTCATTCAGGCGCTGCTGACCAAAAAAGAACTTACAGAGCGTGTGAACGGTCAGGCAGAGCGTTTGCTTGAAAAATATTTACAATATGTGACTCTGGCAACAACAGCTGACATAGTTCCGCTGATCCACGAAAACCGAACTCTTGTTCAAATCGGTCTTGAGTTGATCAATACCGATCCTCTGCCGGGAATACGAGCATTAATTGAAACATCGGGCATTCAATTGGGTAAAATCTCTTCAGGACAGGTTATTTATGTACTTGCCCCGCGCATTAATGCCGTCGGTCGATTGGGAGACGCCAACAGAGCAGTTGAACTTTTAACCTGCACATCATATGAACGCGCTCTCGAATTATCCCGTGTTATGGAAGATGAAAATTCCACGCGCAGAAAAATAGACGAAGAAACTTTTCTTAAAGCTCAGAAAATTGTTGAAAATATTTTGAGCACGGAAAACGACAGCGCCATTGTTCTTCATGAAGAATCGTGGCATCCGGGAGTTATCGGAATCGTAGCTTCGCGGCTTGTCGAACGATATTGCCGTCCGACAATCCTCATGACGACTATCGACGGAGTTGCAAAAGGTTCTGCACGCAGCATTTCAGGTTTCAATATTCATGATGCGCTCAAACGCTGCGAAAGCAAACTCATCCAATTCGGCGGACATAAATACGCCGCGGGACTGACGGTCGAATTGGATAAGGTTCAGGAATTCCGGGAAGCCTTCAATCTTGTCGCCGGCGAATTGATGACGGAAGATCTGTTAACCCCCGAGATCCGTATCGATGCTGAAGTTCAACTCTCCGACCTGACGCCGAAATTTGTACGTGTGCTCGGACAATATGCGCCGTTCGGACCGGATAATCCGCGGCCTATTTTTGTGGTTCGCAATGTGGAAGTTATCGGACAGCCGCGCATCGTCGGTAAAAATCATTTGCGGTTCAAAGTTCGAAGCGGCGGCAATGTTATAGATTCTATAGGATTCAATATGGGGAATCTTTTGTCCCGTGTAGCCACCGGCAGCAAAGTCGATCTTGTTTTTTCACTCGATGAGAACGAATTTCCCGGAACGACCGTTCCACAGCTTAAGCTTCGCGATATAAAATAAACGATCAAGAATCGCAGGACATTCGTTTATGTCGGCAGCGAAATCAAATACGATTATCATCGGAGTCGATCCCGGAACGCTCATTACCGGATACGGTATCATCGAAGCTCGACACGGCCGCTGGTCAATGATCGCGTGCAATGCCGTTAAAAATTCTCCGCATCAAAGTATGCCGATTCGCCTGAAAAAAATTTACGATTCTTTGTGCCTTGTCATCGAACAATATCATCCGGACGAGTTTGCCATCGAAACGGCGTTTTACGGAAAGAACGCACAATCTGCTTTAAAGATCGGGCACGCACGCGGAGTTGCTATCCTCGCCGCCGTCAACTTTCAAATTCCAACGACTGAATATGCGCCGCGCGAAATAAAAAAATCGATTACGGGAAACGGTGCTGCTTCGAAACAGCAGGTTCAGTTTATGGTCAAATCGCAATTGCAAATACGTGAGACGTCGAAATTGTTCGACATCACCGACGCACTTGCCGTTGCGTTATGCCATGCGTACCGGCATGGCAATGTTTCCCTGCGGCAAACAAAAACCTCGTCCAAAACACGTTCGTGGACAAACTACATCAAACAACATCCGGAAAAAATCGGGCGACTCTCATGATTGCATTTATTAAAGGAATACTTCAGCATAAAACCGCAACGGAAATCGTGATCGACGTTCATGGAATCGGTTATGCCGTTCATATCCCTCTCTCAACTTATGCGAAACTCGGAGATGTCGGCCGGCCGGTTTCTCTTTTCACGCATTTACATATAAGAGAAGATGCAATGCAATTATTCGGCTTTGCGACTTCGGAAGAACGTCAATGGTTCAGACTTCTTCTTTCCGTCTCCGGAATAGGGCCCAGGCTCGCTCAAGGAATTCTTTCCGGAATTGACGTTCAGGAACTCCAGGCTTATATCGTTCACGGAGAAGCTGCAGCATTGACTTCTATTCCCGGCATCGGAAAAAAAACTGCCGAACGGCTGATTGTCGAATTAAAAGATAAGGCATCAAAGATCTCATCTGAAAGCTCCACTAGCGCGGTAACCGGAACACCCTCTTCGGCTATGCGCTCAGAAGCGCTTCAGGCCCTGATTTCTCTAGGTTTTACACAGCAGACAGCGGAAAAATCAATCCAGGCTGCATTTTCCGAAAATAATTCCGCTGCTTCCGTTGAAGAACTGATTAAATCGGCTCTTCGGCATGCAGGGAAAAAGTAATTTCGGATAAAATTTTAGGTAAAATAAACCGGATAACTTGCTATTTTCTCTGCTTCTTGCTACTTTTGCTATGATGAGAAAGTCCGATCTAGTGAAACCAGAAATGCATGAACAAGATGCCGAATTAGATCGAACAATCCGTCCAAATGTGCTCGACGATTTTATCGGTCAGGAAAAAATCGTTGAAAACATGCGTATTTTTATTATGGCTGCGCGCGGACGGGGCGAGGCGCTCGATCATGTTCTTTTAACCGGTCCGCCGGGACTGGGAAAAACGACGCTTTCGCATATTGTTGCAAGCGAAATGGGAACAGGCTTAAAAATGACTTCGGGACCGGCATTGGAAAAGCCGGGCGATCTTGCGGGAATTTTAACATCCCTTGAAAAGGGAGAAGTCCTATTTATCGATGAAATACATCGCGTTCCGACAAAAATTGAGGAGTATCTCTATTCTGCGATGGAAGACTATCATGTGGATATCGTCATCGAAAGCGGACCGGGAGCGAAAACAATTCAACTTATGCTTCAACCTTTTACTCTCGTAGGCGCTACGACACGGGCCGGCTTGCTGAGTTCCCCCCTCCGGTCTCGCTTCGGCATTACGAACCGGTTGGATTATTATAGTGCGGAACAATTGGAAAAAATAATACGCCGTTCCGCTTCCATTTTAAAGATCAATATCGATGCATCGGCTGTAGAAAAAATAGCCATGCGCGCGCGCGGAACTCCGCGCATTGCCAATCGGCTGCTGCGGCGCTGCAGAGATTTTGCCGAGGCCGATCGGCACCTGGCGGCTTACCACGGAATCATTACGGCAGAAGTTGCGGAATTCGCTTTAAAGGCTCTCGAAGTGGATGAGCATGGTCTGGATGAAATGGACAAACGGATTCTCAGCGTCTTAATCGATAAATATCACGGCGGCCCTGTAGGTTTGAATACGCTGGCTATCGCCGTAGGTGAAGAGGCCGGAACGCTGGAAGAAGTTTATGAACCATTTCTTATTCAAGAAGGATTTTTATCGCGAACGCCTCGAGGCCGTGAAGTGACGCCTCTGGCCTATTCGCATCTCGGCTTATCGTTTAGAACAAAAGCACAACATCAGATTGAGTTTGAAAAATAATTTTTCCTGTTAATTGCGAGTCTAACAATGATAAATGCATATCGTGCTTTTCTTCTCCCGAAGGGATGGATTCCCACGACAATCGTCGCTGCGGTTTTTCTGCTTTACACGGCGCCGATGACCTTAAACGCTCAAACACAAAAGTCTCCGCGAACCAACTATACCGGCATTGCATACGCCAATACGAAGACGCTCTTTGCCGTCGGAGACAGCGGAACAATTGCTCGATCCCTCGACGGCGGCAAACAATGGTCGGTTGAAGCCGCCACCTGCGGAATCACGAGCGCCTTCAACGATATTTGCTTCATCGACGTATCACACGGGTTTGTCGTTGGAGAAAAGGGCACTCTCATCGCCACAACAAACGGCGGGAGTTCATGGTTTAAAGTTTCTATCGGACAGACGCACGATTTGCAGAGCATTTTCTTTTTCGACGACCAGCGGGGAACGATTGTCGGCAGAGGAGGAATAATCCTTCATTCCACCGACGGCGGAATAACATGGAAGACACAAACGAGCGGAACAGCAAACGATCTGAACGCTGTCAGCTTTACGGATCAGAATAACGGAACGATTGTCGGCGCTCAAGGAACGATTCTCAAGACGTCGAACGGAGGAGAAACGTGGGAAGATATTTCCTCTTCGTTCATCAGCTGCATGCTGTCTTCCGTTGTCTTCTCGGGATTGAACGGGCTCATTGTCGGTGATAACGGAACAATCCTTTCAACCGCGAACGGCGGAGCAAAATGGACATTAGCCCCGAGCGGAACAAGTGTCTTTTTACTTCATGCAGCCGCAGTTTCAGCGCAGTCATTCGTCATCGTAGGCAAGAAAGGGTTCATTGCAACATCGGACATCGGAAAAACAGCATGGATAAAACGCGCCGCCCCGGATACAAAGGATCTCAATAGTGCGGCTTTTATAAGCGAGTCCAGCGGCGCTGCTGTGGGAGACGATAATATTATTATTACGACAAGCGACGGCGGAACAACATGGAATACGGCATCGCTTGTTTATGCGCCTTTCCAAAAGAGAACGATGGGACGGTATTCGAACCCGCGGACTGTAGCAACCGTATCGGGAGCAAACGGCCTTTTAATACAATCCAAAGATTTCGGTGAAACATGGACTGAACTCCATGCAAATGCAGACAAGACGTTCATGGCCATTTCAACGAACGGCGAGTCGTTTTGCATCGCGGTCGGACTGACCGGAAAATGTATCGCGTCCCAGGACAATGGAGTTACGTGGATCTCTCTGAACAGCGGCACCAGGCAGTCGCTTTATTCTGCGGTCGTCATCAATTCCTCTACAGCGGTTGTCGCCGGAGATTACGGCGTCATTCTCCGCACCGCAGACGGCGGAAAGACATGGAATTCGCCGTCTCTCAGTATCCTCAACCATTTTCGGAGTATCGCTTTTGCCGATGACAGCTTGGGGTGTATCGTCGGAAGCGACGGAATAATTTTATTTTCAACCGACCAGGGAACAATGTGGTCGAAACGGAACAGCCAGGTGTCCCAATGGCTTAACGACATAGTTCCAGTCGATAAATCCGATTGGATCGCTCTCGGCGCCGGAGGAACCATTCTCCAATCCACCGACGGCGGATCGTCGTGGCAGCCTCGGACAAGCGGTGTGAGCGCAGACCTTTTTGGCGCTTACTTTTTCAACAATCTAAGCGGAATGGCCGTCGGATCGGGAGGCATTATGATTCAAACACAAGATGCCGGAAAAACGTGGTCTCCGCTTCCCTCGCCGACAACGAACGACCTGCGGAATATTCAATTTTTTGACGACATGCATGGCTTAATCATCGGTGAAGCGGGAACGATTCTCCGGACAGCCGACGGGGGAAAAACATGGGATGTCGTTCAATATTCCAAACCATTATCGTTCTTCGGAATCTGCATCAACTAACCGTATTGCACGATCTATGCGCAGAGATGTCGAAGATGCATACATATCTATCGGCGTGCAGAAAAAACCGATGATAAAACTAAAGAACGGTCTTGCTTGCTGTACATGCACGAGAGTATGCACGGCCTAACAATTCCTAAGGATTTTAAACCTCCGCTTCCGCGCTCCTTTTATCTGCATCCGACCCTTTTCGTGGCACGCAGGCTTCTCGGTTGTTTCTTTGTAATACGCCGTGGAAAAGAATTCCTGGCCGGAAAAATAGTAGAAGTGGAAGCGTATAAACAAAACGACCCGGCATCGCATTCTTTCCGGGGCCGAACTCAGCGCAATGATGTCATGTTCTGGAAGGGCGGCCATTTTTACGTTTATTTTACATATGGAATGCATTTTTGCGCCAACGTGGTAACGGGACCTGAAGGAACCGGAGAAGCCGTATTGATCCGCGCGGTCGAACCCTTTGCCGGAATCGAAGCGATGTTCAAAAACCGGTACGGTTTGAATCCAATACCCGATTTCCCCATTGCACCATCACTCAAACACCCGATATCCAAATCTTTCATCAATCTTAGCAATGGGCCGGCGAAATTCTGTAAAACATTCGGCATCGGACGAGCAGAAAACGGCGCTGATTTAATTCATGGCAATATCATGATCGTCAGAGGGGAAGCTTATCCGATTTCGTCCATCTGCAGATCCTCACGTATCGGTATCAGCGAAGGGATGGAAAAACGATGGCGCTTCTTCATAAAAGGGAATCCTTATGTTTCGAAGCAGGTACCCCGTTCCTCTCCCGTTAAGAACGGCTCTGCCCATCGGTTGAAAGGAAACTCAACGAATGGAACTTGACCGCATACTCGAATTAACAAAAACTGCTTACAATAAAACGGCAGCTAAATACCATGAGAGCTTTAAAAACGAGATGGCTCAAAAAGAATTCGACAGGCGGATCCTGGATAATCTTTCGGATATGCTTGGAACCGGTTCGCTCGTTTGCGATGCCGGCTGCGGTCCATCAGGCCATATTGGCAGATATTTGAAGGATAACGGACATCAAGTGGTTGGAATAGATATTTCGCAGAAATGCATCGACACGGCAATTTTATACAATCCGGACATGGTTTTTAAACTTATGGATATGATGCACACTGATTTCAAGAGCGATTCTTTTGATGCCGTACTGTCCTTTTATTCTCTTTTGCACACGCCAAAGGAATATATAAACATAATATTTGCAGAATTTAGACGGATCCTTAAAAAAGACGGCAAACTCGTCATAGCGGTTAAAAAAGGAACAACCGAGGGCCTGATCGATGACGAATGGTACGAAGGGAATAAGGTCTATTTTTCATATTTCGTGGAAGAAGAACTAAAAAAGTATCTCTTACAGAATCAATTCAGGATCGAATACTTCGATACGCGCAAGCCGTATGATTTCGAAATCGACGTCGATCGAATCTATTCGATCGGAACAAAGACCGGCTGAAAAATGTACTGCGTCGTCGCCATGAGGAAAACATCGGAAATGCCGAATCGATAAATCTTCACGCTCCTGGCCTGGCTAATTCTTTCTTCAGATATTTTCCAGTAGAGGATCGTTCCGAAACTGCGATTTTCTCCGGAGTTCCTTCAGCGACAATTTCCCCTCCTTCATCCCCGCCGTCGGGACCCAGATCGATGACCCAGTCCGCTGTTTTCACGACATCGAGATTATGTTCAATCACTACAACGGTGTTTCCCTTGTCCACCAAACGGCTGAGCACCGTCAGCAGCATCCGTATATCTTCAAAATGCAAACCGGTCGTCGGTTCATCGAGAAGATACAGCGTTTTTCCGGTTCCGATTTTTGAAAGTTCTGTCGATAATTTTACTCGCTGTGCCTCGCCGCCGGACAATGTCGTCGCCTGCTGGCCGAGACGAATATACCCGAGACCGACATCGTATAAAGTTTGTAAGTGGCGATGGATGCGCGGCAGCTCGCTGAAAATTTCCATTGCCTCTTCCACGGTCATATTTAAGACGTCGGCAATAGATTTTCCTTTGTAATAAACTTCCAGCGTTTCACGGTTGTAGCGTTTGCCTCTGCAGACATCGCACAGCACATAGACGTCCGGCAGGAAATTCATTTCAATCTTCCTGACGCCGTCTCCTTCGCAGTTTTCGCATCGTCCGCCTTTGACGTTAAAACTGAACCTTCCTGCTTTGTAGCCGCGGATCTGTGCTTCCGGCAATTGTGTAAACAAATCCCTGATCAGTGTAAAGACGCCGGTATACGTCGCCGGATTGGACCGCGGTGTCCGTCCTATAGGAGATTGATCGATATCGATCACCTTATCGATATACTGCAGACCTTCGACGGACGAATACGGCAGCGGAGCTATTTTTGTCTCGTAAAACTTTCTCGACAGAATCGGATACAGCGTCTGGTTGATAAGTGTCGATTTGCCCGATCCGCTGACACCCGTGACGCAAATAAATTTTCCAAGAGGAAGTTTTAAAGTGATTTTTTTAAGATTATTTCCCGCCGCTTCCCTGATGCTCAAAAAATGACCGTTCCCCTTCCGCCGTGACGGCGGTAAAGCAATCACCCGGTCGCCGCGAAGGTATTCGGCTGTCAGCGAACGCAATGCACCGCTGCTCTTCCTTTTCTTGATTTGCTGCGGTGTGCCTGTCTCAATAAGTTTTCCGCCATGCTCGCCCGCCCCGGGCCCAGGTCTACGATGTAATCGGCGCTTTCGATCATTTCTTTATCGTGCTCGACTACTAAGACGGTGTTGCCGAGATCGCGGAGCGACTTGAGAGAATCGATAAGCTTATGATTGTCGCGCTGGTGCAAACCGATGCTCGGCTCATCCAGAATGTACAAAACGCCGACAAGCTGCGTTCCAATTTGAGTAGCAAGCCTGATGCGCTGCCCCTCTCCGCCGGAAAGCGTCCGTGCCGGGCGGTTGAGCGTAAGGTAGGTCAGTCCGACATTGATTAAAAAATCCAGCCGCTGCCGGATTTCCTTAAGAATCGGCTGGGCAATTTCATTTTGCCTGGGCGGAAGCCTGAGGTTCTGAAAAAAATTTCTCGCTTGAACAATGGACATGCACACCACCGCATGAATATCGGTGTTGTTTTGTGTCTCAGCATCTTCAAGGCGGATGGCAAGACTTTCTTTCCGCAGTCGGCCGCCATGACAAAGCTCGCACTCTCCTGCGCGCATGAACGATTCCACCCACTCCCGTATACTCTGGGAAGAAGTATCGGCATACCACCGGTCCATCATTTTGAGCACGCCTTCAAACCGATGGTGATAGACAGTCGTTCGCCCGGATTCATGTTTGTATTCGATTTCTATTTTTTCCCCATGCGAACCGTAGAGCAGGACTTCGCGCGCTTCCGGGGAAAGTTTTTTCAGCGGCGTATCAAAATCGAATCCGTATTTCTTCGCCACGCCTTCTATTTGAGAAAACATCCATGTCGAACGCGGCTTTCCGAGCGGCGCCAAACCCTCCTGGCGGATGGAAAGATTTTCATCCGGAAGAATCAGGCGGAGATCGAACTTGCGCAGTTCACCCAATCCTTCGCATTGGGGACAATAACCGGCCGGAGTATTGAACGAAAAAGAATTCGGCGCCGGTTCTTCATAACTTATGCCGCATTCATGACATGCATATTTTTGACTGAACAATTGATCGCGGCTGCCGTCGTTGACAATCAGCGCTCCTTCCCCGAATCGCAAGGCTACATCGATGGAGTCGGCAACGCGCGTCCTCATTTCTTTTTTCAAAATAATCCGGTCGACCACGATTTCGATCGTATGCACTTTATAACGGTCGATTTTCATTCCTTTTTCGACCTGTCGAACCTCCCCGTCTATACGGGCGCGCAAAAAACCGTCTTTAAGAATCTTTTCGAAGAGTTCTCTGTAATGTCCTTTGCGGCCTTTGACAACGGGAGCGAGAACCTGAAGCTTTGCGCCTGCCGGATGCGCCATGACCGCCTCGATAATCTGATCGACGGATTGCCGCTGCACTTTTTTCCCGCATGCATAGCAGAACTGAGTGCCGGCGCGCGCAAAGAGCAGTCTTAAATAATCATAAATCTCCGTTACCGTTCCGACAGTGGAACGCGGATTCGTGCTCACTGTTTTTTGTTCGATGGAAATAGACGGACTGAGGCCTTCGATAATGTCAACATCGGGGCGCTCCATCACATCGAGAAATTGCCTTGCATAAGCAGAAAGGCTTTCCACATAACGGCGCTGTCCTTCTGCATAGATGGTATCGAAGGCAAGGCTCGACTTACCCGAACCGGAGAGTCCCGTAAGAACGGTCAAAGAATCCCGCGGAATGTCGACGTCCAAATTTTTCAGATTGTGAACCCTTGCACCGCGGACTATAATTTTATCTTCAGACATTTTTCAAGAACATTTTCGGATTGCGATTTCCGAATCGCCTTAATGCATTTTTTTTCTTTTGTTGAGGTATTCAAACAGCGCCTTATCGAACGGCGTTGCTGTGTCTAACAAAACATAATCGATATTATTGTCCCGGCATTGCCGCTGATAATACTCCAGGAATTCCTTCATCGATTGCCGGTATGCCTGCTGAATATGCCACGGCTGCGTGGCAAGGGTCTCTCCCGTTTCCATGTCCTTGAAAAGGGCGTCGCTGCCGAACGCAAATGTTCGCTCGAGGGGATCGAGAACCTGCATGACGACAACTTCATTTCCTTTATGACGAAAATGTTTGAAAGCTGTCATTGTTTTCACCGGATCGTCGAACAAATCACTTAAGATGATCACAAGGCCGCGGCGATGGATGTGCTCTGCAAGCGTATCGAGCGCTTGAGCTGTCCCGGTCACATTCGCAGCCTTCACGAGCGATAATTCCGTCAGAATCTGCTTGAGATAGGTGCGTGTAGCGCGGGGAGGCAGCGTCTTCCGGACGGCATTGTCGTAAATCGTCAGCCCGACTGCATCCCGCTGCTCGATCATAAGATGTGCTAATGCCGCGGCAACGAAAGAAGCATATTCGATCTTTTTAATCGATCCTTCCGAAGCATAGTCCATCGATTTGCTGGCATCGAGAACGATGTACGTTTTAAGATTGGTTTCCTCTTCAAATTGTTTGATAAAAAACTTGTCTGTTTTTCCGTACACTTTCCAATCGATATGTTTTATCTCATCCCCGGGCATATATTGCCTGTGCTCGGCAAATTCCACGCTGAAACCGTGGTACGGACTTCTATGCAGCCCGGTAATGAATCCTTCCACTACCAATCGCGCACGCAATTCCATATTGGAAAGCTGCGCAATAACCTGAGGCTGGAGATATTTTAAATAATCTTCCATACGCCGATTGAGGAAATGTTAGGAATATTACGAAGTTTGGCGCTTCGCAGCGCCAAAGAATTTTTCGCTGCACTCCGGGCAGAGACCGTGGGTTAATTGAGGCGAACCCGATTCGATCAAATACGCTTCTATCGGGTGCCATGTTCCATCCGGTCTGCGGAATTTTTTGCAGCCGGCACAAAGGGGCAGCAGCAATTCAAGGTTTTTTATCCGCTTCTGTTCTTCGCGTTGAATTTTCATGACCGCTAAGAAACCGACAATAAGAAAAAGTATGCCGATCACGTCGAAGAGGTTGCCGAGGAGAGTAATGATAATCTCCCACGAAGACAACGCCGTCTGCTTAAAATCGAACGATTGAATTTCCGAGCGTTCTTCGATAATGTCGCTCACGCGTCCGAAAGCAAGAAAAAGAGCTGCGGGCAGGAACAGCGCCATCGAGTGAAATTCCTTGCGCTTTTTCCAAACAAGGATGAAACAGGTAAACAGCAAGAGCCCGCTGACCAGATCGATCGCGACAATCAGAATCATGATTTTCCCCTCTTATTTATTTTCCGGCCCGCTTTTACCGACATCGGGATGCTGAAGCCGTTCCGTAAGGACCTGAGCCGGATCTTTACCGAGATTTGATAATTCAAGACGCGCAGAGGAACTCAACGCATCATTCGGATAATTATTCAGGAAAAATTCAAAAGCAGCTTTTGCCGAATCGAGCTGATGAAAATCATTCTCATACATGAATCCCAGAATGAAAGCGGCATTCGGAGAAACCGGGTGATGCGGAAATTTTACGACAAGATCGTGATACGCTTTCATAGCTGTACGATTATCATGTTTATAATTCTGATATATTACTCCGAGGGCATAATAGGCTTCGGGTGTTCGCGCGCTGTCGGGATAGGCCGCGATGAGTTCATGATATGCTTCGAGCGCTCCGTCGTAGTTCTCTTCCCTTTGTGCGTTTTCCCCCTTTTTATACATTTCTTCCGCATTCGGCTTGGAACATCCGATGATAAGGCAAAGCGGCAGGAGAAAAATAAGAAAGCGTGTCATCGAGTTCATACTATCCTTCGTAGAAATATATAAAGAATAATTGTACCAAAAGATGTTTGGAGAATCAACGAATCTTTGTCAACATGGCGCAAAAAAATCCATCGGTGTCGTGCTTGTGAGGCAGAAACGAAAAGAACGCGCTGTTCTGCCGGATCATCTCCGGACACAAGCCGGAAGCCGATGCCTTCAGGTAAGGTGAATAATTTTCCGTCCTTGCACGAAAAGCATCTATCTGCAATTCATTCTCCTGATGCAGAACGGTGCATGTTGCATAGACAAGTATGCCGCCGGGTTTTAAGAGAGGAGAGACGGACATCAAAATCGATTGCTGTTTCTCCGAAACTTCATTGATGGTTTGTTCATTCACTTTCCATTTTAGACCGGGATTACGCCGAATTGTTCCCAGACCGCTGCACGGCGCATCAACAAACACCACATCGAAATATTCAGTGTACTCTTTTTGCAGATCTGCCAGACTTTCGACAGCCCGGATACGGATATTATCGGCGCCGGCACGCTTGGATCTTTTCCGCAATTCTTCAAGGCGATAACTGTTAACATCCGCTGCGACAATTTCTCCTCGATTTTTCATCAAAGCGGAAAATTCCAGCGTTTTTCCTCCCGCACCGGCACAGGCGTCAAGGAGTTTAATCGCGGGTTTCGGATCCACCAACAGCGGCAGAATTTGACTCCCTTCATCCTGCACCTCGAACCATCCCTGACGAAAGACATCGAGGGAAAAAATATTTATGCGCTTGGAAACCTTTAGCCCGAACGGCGATAGTGGAGTCTTTTTCGTTTCAATCCCTGCAGAAAGCAATTTTACCCGGCACTCCTCGACCGTTGTTTTAAGCGTATTGACGCGCAACGTCAACGGAGCCGGAGTATTAAGACCGGCGCACAAACGCTCGGCCTCGTCTTTTCCATGGTCGGCAATAAATCGGCGTACCATCCATTCCGGATATGAATACTGCACCGAAAGCCTTTCTATAAATCCATCCGGATATGCAATATCGTTTTTCAATCTGGGAAGAAGTTTGGGAAGAAATGCGATAAGCTGCCCGCCGGCAAGCTTTTTCTTTAAGGCTTCTTTAACAATCTCCTGATCGGTATATTCCGGCAGAAGCAGAACACAAAGCATCACGTACATCCCGTCTTCTTCCGATACATTCCCGTCAAAATCGTGCATCAAACGCTGTACAATGTATTGAAGACGCCGGAAGTGACGGAGAAAATTGTACGTATGCTCTGCGATAAATCGGCGGTCGTTGGAACCGAGATATTTATGCGACCGGAAAAATGTATCGATCAAGCTGTCGGCGGGCCTGGAAGAAGAATCGATGATTTTGAGGATTTCTTGAGTATGGCCAAGGAGCGAAGCAAGCTGCATGAGAAAATATACCCTGAAATCTTTTGAGAGGCAAGAGAACATACGGGTGCGGAAGTTCGGAGTTCTTAGTGCGTGGTTCAATAGTACGGATATGTGAAGATGGTGCGGTTTAACGTTATTGTATGACGATATTTTAAATCACTTTTCCGGTTTTATTTTCGGAACAAACTCAATCATACCCCGGTGATCCGTACCGACCGTTATTGTATCCCCGTCTCCTATTTCACCCGATAATATTTTTTCCGACAGCGTATTGATGACATATTTTTGAATCGTGCGTTTAAGCGGACGTGCTCCATAGCTCGGATCGTAGCCGATCGTTGCAAGCCGCATTTTTGCTTCCGGTGTAAATTCTAGAACAATATTTTTTCCTGCAAGAAGACGCTGCACCTGCTGAAGCTGCAGTTCCACAATCTGCGCCAGTTCGACCATTGTGAGCGGTTTAAAGAAAATAATTTCATCGATCCGGTTGAGAAATTCCGGGCGTATGGTCTGTCGCAGCATCTCGAACAAACGGACACGCAAATCACCCATCAGCTCTTCACGGTTTTCCTCGGTCAAAACTTCCATCTTTTCCTGAATCAGATGCGACCCCAGATTGGAGGTCATGATGACGATGGTATTCTTAAAATTCACAGTCCTTCCCTTGCTGTCCGTCAGCCGGCCTTCATCGAGCAATTGAAGCAGAACATTGAAGACCTCCGGGTGCGCTTTTTCGATTTCATCGAGCAGGACGACTGAGTACGGCTTACGGCGCACCGCTTCCGTCAACTGTCCGCCTTCTTCATAGCCGACATATCCCGGAGGAGCTCCAAGCAGCCGCGAGACGGAAAATTTTTCCATATACTCGCTCATATCGATCCTGATAACGGCGTTCTCGTCGTTGAAAAGAAATTCTGCCAGCGCTTTGGCAAGTTCCGTTTTCCCTACACCGGTGCTTCCGAGAAAAATAAACGAACCGATCGGCCGGCGTTCATCCTGCAAGCCTGCACGGCTTCTGCGAATGGCGTCGGCAACCGCCTTGACGGCATCTTCCTGATCGATCATGCGCTCATGAATGCGGTCTTCAAGATGCAGAAGTTTAGTCCGCTCCCCTTCCAGCATACGCTGCACGGGGATGCCTGTCCATTTGGCAACGATCTCCGCAATATCCTCGGCATCGACTTCCTCTTTAAGCATCTTTTGATCTTTTTGCACATCGGCTAATTTTATTGACGCCTCTTTAATCTTTTTTTCCAATCCCGTAATTACGCCGTACCGAAGCTCCGCGACTTTGCCGAGATTGCCCTGACGCTCCTGCTGATCCGCTTCGTTCTTGGCTTTTTCCATTTCGCCTTTCATCGAACGTATAGACTGAATAAGATCTTTCTCAAGCTGCCAATGCGCTTTCAGAGAAGAATGATTTTGATTGAGTTCTGCAAGCTCGTGTTCAATTTCATCTAAACGGGATTTTGAATCCTCATCTTTTTCGCGCCTGACGGCCTCGCGCTCTATTTCAAGCTGTTTGATGCGGCGTTCGATAGTATCTAATTCTTCCGGCATCGAATCGATTTCAATGCGGAGCTTGGATGCGGCTTCGTCCACAAGATCGATGGCTTTGTCCGGAAGGAAGCGGTCGGAAATATAACGATGGCTTAATTGTGCCGCTGCTACAATAGCGCCGTCCGTAATGCGCACGCCGTGATGCACTTCGTAGCGTTCTTTCAATCCGCGTAAAATGGAAATCGTATCTTCGACCGACGGTTCGTCAACCAGCACCGGCTGAAAACGCCGCTCCAATGCCGGATCTTTTTCTATGTACTTTCTGTATTCGTCGATTGTGGTGGCGCCGATAGCGCGCAGGTCGCCGCGTGCAAGCGCAGGCTTGAGCATATTGGCGGCATCGACGGATCCCTGAGCTGCCCCGGCTCCGACAAGCGTATGCAGTTCGTCGATAAAGAGAATAATTTCACCGTTGGATTCGGTCACTTCTTTTAAAACGGCTTTCAGACGTTCTTCGAACTGACCCCGAAAACTCGTTCCGGCCACGAGCGTGCCCATATCGAGCGCAATGATGCGTTTGGTTTTTAAATTTTCTGGAACATCGCCCTGCACGATGCGATGAGCAATACCTTCCGCAATAGCGGTTTTACCGACACCGGGATCGCCGATCAGCACGGGGTTATTTTTGGTACGGCGCGAAAGCACCTGCAAAACACGCCGAATTTCTTCTTCACGGCCGATAACCGGATCGAGTTTGCCTTTACGTGCAAGCTCGTTAAGATCCCTGCCGAATCTTTGTAATGATTGATACTTATCTTCCGGTGTTTGATCGGTAACCCGCTGCGTACCGCGCAGATCTTTCAGCGCTTTGTATAAACTGTCTTTTGTCACTCCCTGGTCTGCTAAAAGTTTTCCGGCGGCGGATCGGGTTTCCATTAATCCAAGCAGTAGATGCTCCGTACTGATATATTCATCCTTAAGCTGTTCTGCTTCTTTCTGAGCGGATTCAAAAACCTGACCGAGCGCCTGGGATAAATGCTGGCTTGAGAGTCCGGAGCCCTGAACCTTCGGCAGTTTTTCCACTGCCTCGTTGATTTTTATTTTCAGATAATTGACATTGGCGCCGAGCTTTTGCAGAATCGGCACAACAATGCCCTCGCTGTCCTGAATCATGGCTGCAAGCAAATGTTCCGGCTCGATAGTCTGATTCGTATAGCTGGATGCAATTTCCTGAGCATTCTGCAATGCTTCCTGGGATTTGATTGTAAATTTATTAAAGTTCATAAAAGCCTCTGTTGATTAGAGTATTTGCAATTTCTCAGCCATTTGCTATTTATATTTTCCTATGCTAAATTTGCTATAGGACATTTATGAAAGATTATAAAAGCATCATCACAATGGAGCCGGGCAAACGAAGCGGAAAACCGTGTATTCGCGGCTTACGTATTACAGTTTACGATGTTCTTTCATATCTTGCTTCCGGTATGACGCACGAAGAAATTCTGCATGACTTTCCTTCGCTCACTGAAGAAGACATCCTTGCATGCTTGAGTTACGCCGCCGACCACGAGCATCTGACACTTGTGGCCTGAACGTGAAGTTATGTTCGACAATAATCTTTCTCCATTTCTTCCTCAGTTGTTAAGAAAAGATTTCCCGGATTCTCTTCATTGCGCGGATGTTCAACTCGACCGATCTGACGACCTGATAATTTGGAATTACGCAAAAGACAGCGACTTCAACATTCTTGTTACCATATTCGGCTTTCCACCGCATATTGTTTGGATACGGCGCGCCAATTGTTCTACGAAAGAGATAGAACAACTTCTCCATGCCAGCAAAGCGCTCATTCAATCGTTTATTCAGCAAAATCATAATGGCCTTTTGATTCTTCTTTAACAGGTACCGTTCTTAACCTTTCGAAGACCTTTTCCTTTAATGCTTCATACAATAAAAAATCATATTCGTTTTTTTAACTGCTGGTAGATAATAAGTTTGGATGTTCTATTGGCTTTTTTAATTCCAGCACCTTATTAAGTTGATCGAATTGATCAGAGAGCGTTTTTAATTGTTTGTCATCCAAGAAACGTGCATGTGCAATATCTAATCGTATTTTACACACAGGCACCAATGAACTAAGGAAAGAATCGCGAACTTTGAATTGTGGTTCAAAGCACTTCCATTTTTCCTCGATAATCTCTTTCAGTTCCAATAGTGTAGTAAATTCAATCAATCGATGTGGTGTTTCACTTTTATAGAATACCTCATCCTTATACTTTTCATGTCGCTTTTTACATTCGGTAATAACATCCTTGAGTTTAGGAGCGTGTTCGTCTTCAAGCCATTTGCTTCCATTTACTTTCGTCATTTCTTCATCAACAATATTTCTTAACCTTACTTCGATCTTAAAGAGCATTCCATAGCCAAGAAGTTGTTTTTGTTCTTGCTGGTCAGTACCTCGTAACAAGGCTTTTAGTTTATTATAAATAAATCCGTCGCGATTATATTTACACTCCTCTATAGCCTTTTCTCTGTCCTCCAATGCGCCTGTTGAATTCTGAAAGATAATTATTGCATCATCATAATTTCTTCTTTCCTCATACATTTTACCCAATTCAAAGGGTAAATAGATTTGTTTTATTTCCAGATATATAGCATCCTTCCATTCCCATATTCTTTCCGTATTCTTTTCTATTGTTTTAAATATTTCGTCTTTGTTGTATTGGTTAAGATCGCTATGCCTTCTTAAGAATTCGGAATAAAACGAGAATAATGAAAAATATTCCAAAAGTTTTTGTTTGATCTCAAGCCGGCCTTTAAGTAAGTTACCTTCGAATACATCGCTTAACACAACAATATCTTCCAACCTGCAATCATATGGATGATATTTCAAAGGAATAATAAAGAAATCATCATTATCATCTCTCGATTCAAGCCAGTTAAAACCTTCCTGAATAAGACTTTGAGAAATGAACCAAGAGAACAACCAGTCATTATATGCCTTCTTTAACATTTTAAAGAATATTGGAATCGAGTGTTCACTATTGTCTATCCTTGGCTCAATTCTCTTAATCAAAGAGTTAACTCTTTCAAGCAGACTTTTCTTTTCGTCTATCGATGCTGGTTTATAGATTTCCGAGATAGTGTTAATAAAAAGTGAATAGATAAGCTTTTTCACGATATCGCTGGAAAGCAATCCTACAATAAGGAGAGTCTGCCTCTCTTCATTATAATATTTTTTGAATATCTCTACTAATTTTATTTCTGTCGTTTGCAACTCAATTAAGCCTATATCTGATGAGTTCAACAACTCAATGTTTTTCGTAAAATCTTTTTCAGTATTCTTTTTAAACTCAGAAATGCCCCTTAGAATATACATTATAGAGTTTAGATCATCTGAATTGATGCCATTCTGAGTTAGAGATTGTAACTTCTCTTCCTGTAACTCTAAGAAGTTTTCCCGTAACCCTTTCCCTGTATGAATAGTGTTTTCTAAAGAATAAAGAAAACATGAAAGAACATATTCCTCGTCGGAAGTATTTGGATTAATCAAAGACGATAACTCATGAATATTTTTCAACGCTTTGTTCCATTGATTTTTAAGAAGGAACAAAATTCCATTGATAAAGAGACTTATTCTATCGGCAGCATGAAGATTATTAAGTTCCCTCAATGCTTTCTCGTAGTCTTCATCATCGAGACAACTTAGGATTGATTTGATATTTTCTCTATTAGTATCCATGTTCATTTCCCTTCTCCGCTTTCTTCCGAATCCCAATTCTTTTCTGCCTGCTTTTCGATAATTGTTTCCATAGCGTTTTGTTTCTCCTTCGACTGCATATCGTGAAAAGCCGTCATCGGACCAAAACCGGTCGACCGTTGTGTCCGTGTTTTATCCATAATGGCCATCACGATCCAGGAGATCAGGACGACAACAACGCCGATAAAAACCAGAAATGCGAGAATCGAGTTCGACATTTTTCCCTCTGACGATATGGGCCGTTTTCAAACGACAAAACAAAAGGCGAGGAACTGCCTCGCCTTGATAATAACTACTTGTTCCGGTCTTTCGTGCTAAGGTTGAAAAACTTTCGCAAATGTAGATTATACAACCTGAGCGGTTTTGAGTCCGGGTTTAACGAGAGAACCGATTTCGTAAAGAAAATCCGGACTAAAATCCGCTCCATTTTCCCAAACGATAGTATCGATCTCTTCGTTCACATGAACCTGACGAAACATCTCGACATTCTTTAACGGTTCAAAAACTTCTCCATCAAGATACGGCAACAGGTCAATTTCTTTTTCGATTCCATCCTCAAAGAGAAGTCTTAACCGAAAATCTGTAATATATTGAACACCTTTTACAAAATGCATGGGTCGCTCCTATTCCAGCGGTCTGATATTTTGAATTGGTTTGCCTGCGCGAACACGATCCCAATTATCCATTAATTCTTGACGATGTTCAAATGCCCACTCAAGCACTAATCCAATAACACGTTTAGGTAAATATCCTTCCTTCAGTTGAAGATCCGGTAAAGAGAATACGCCGGTCTCTTTGTTGTATTTCGCATGAAAATGCGGGCCGCTATGATCATTATAATACATCACGATAATAATCCCGAAAAATCGACTGATCTCTGGCATTAGTATTTCCTTTATTAACCAACGGCATTGTATCCAAAAAAAACGCGAATATCAAGAGGCGACAAAAGGCGAGAATTTACCTCGCCCTTCGTCATTTTTCTCATCGGTCAATCTGCAACCGGAGGCCTGCGAATGTCATCCCGTGCTAACGGGATTCAATGTTTCCACAATCTGCTATCAGCTTTCAATCAGTGTAATCTGCAATCTGCGCTGAATCTGAGTAATCGGCAGAATCATTTATTTATCATCCACAACCTCAAAGTCCGCATTCTCGACTTTCTTATCGCCGTCGCCGCCGCTTTGCTGCTGCTGGCCGCCCGGATGCTCCGTGGGAGGCTGCTGACCTGCGAAAGGATTTTGCGCTCCTCCTGCAGCGCCGGCGCCGGGACCGGCTTGATTTTTCACAGATTCGTACATCTTGGTCGAAGCTTCATTCCATACGTTATTCAGGACTTCGCTCTTCGCTTTAATTTCACCCATGTTGTTGCTCTTGATGGCTTCTTCAAGTGCATTCGCTGCAGTCTCGACCTTGGACTTAATATCGGCTGGAATTTTATCGCCGAGATCCTTCAATTGTTTGCGCGTCTGGAAAACGAGAGAATCAGCCTGATTCTTTATCTCGATATCTTCTTTGCGTTTTTTATCTTCGGCTGCATGGGACTGCGCGTCGTTTTTCATTTTCTCAACTTCTTCTTTGCTCAAGCCGCTGGAAGATGTAATGCGGATACTTTGCTCCTTGTTAGTGGCTTTATCTTTTGCAGAGACATGAAGCATTCCATTTGCATCGATATCGAATGTCACTTCGATCTGAGGAATTCCGCGCGGTGCGGGAAGTATTCCATCTAAATGGAATTGTCCGAGCGTTCGGTTGTCGACCGCCATCGGGCGTTCGCCCTGCATAACATGAATTTCCACCGACGGCTGGCTGTCCGACGCCGTCGAGAAGATTTCACTCTTCTTCGTCGGGATTGTCGTATTCGCCTGAATCATAGGCGTCATCACGCCGCCGAGTGTTTCAATTCCGAGCGTCAGCGGCGTAACATCGAGCAGCAAAACATCGGTCACTTCACCGGTCAAAACTCCGCCTTGAATAGCCGCACCGACTGCAACCACTTCGTCCGGATTGACGCCCTTATGGCCTTCCTTGCCGAATATTTTCTTCACTAATTCCTGCACGGCAGGCACACGCGTCATTCCGCCGACCAGAATAACTTCGTCGATCTGGCTTGGCGAAATCCCTGCATCTTTAAGAGCTTTCTCCACGGGAGGCACGCAGCGCTGAATCAAATCGTCGACAAGTTGTTCGAATTTTGCCCGTGTCAGGCTCAGATTCATGTGCTTCGGACCGTCGGCCGTAGCTGTAATGAATGGTAGGTTGATTTCCGTTTGAGCAAGCTGTGAAAGTTCCATTTTTGCTTTTTCCGCAGCTTCACGCAGACGCTGCAGAGCCATCGGATCTTTCCGGAGATCGATCCCTTCTGATTTTTTAAATTCATCTGCAATATAATCAAGCACACGCATATCGAAGTTATCGCCGCCCAGATGCGTATCGCCGTTCGTGGATTTTACTTCGAACACGCCTTCGCCGAGCTCGAGGACAGAAATATCGAACGTTCCGCCGCCGAGATCGAATACGGCAACCTTGGAATCTTTGTGTTTTTTATCGAGTCCGTATGCAAGCGCTGCTGCTGTGGGCTCGTTGATAATGCGCCGGACATTCAGGCCGGCAATTTCGCCCGCTTCCTTTGTCGCCTGGCGCTGTGCATCGTTAAAATATGCAGGCACGGTAATGACTGCTTCGGTAATTTTTGTTCCGAGATATTCTTCCGCGGTTTGTTTCATTTTCTGCAGGATCATGGAAGAAATTTCGCTGGGAGAATAAATTCGGTCGCCTATCTGCACGCGTGCTGTATTATTGTCGCCTTTAACAACATTATACGGAACAAGTTTCATTTCCTCGTTTACTTCGTCGTAAAACCGGCCCATAAAACGCTTGATGGAAAAAATCGTGTTTTTGGAATTCGTTACCGCCTGACGTTTTGCCGCAGCGCCTACTAACCGCTCGCCCGATTTCGGGAAACCGACAATTGATGGAGTGGTGCGTGCTCCTTCGGCATTAGCGATCACAACCGGATCGTTGCCTTCCATGACGGCAACGCACGAGTTTGTGGTTCCCAGATCGATGCCGATTATTTTACCTGCATTGTTTGCCATTGTTTATAACTCCTTTTCTTTTGCAGCGTTCTGCGCTGTGTGGAATTGATGCGAAAGCGGGACGGATTTGTTCCACAGCAAATCCGTCCCCGCAGTCGCGTTGATCGATCAATGGATGAATATCTTCATCCATCTTTATGTTATTTTACTTTTACTTCTATTTGTTTCGGTTTTGCCTCTTCCGCTTTCGGCAGCGTAATCTGAAGGACGCCGTTGTTATAAGCGGCATCGATCTTATCGCTTTTCACCGATGTTGGAAGCGTAAAGGAACGTTCAAAAGAACCGTAACTTCGTTCTATCCGATGATAGTTCTCTTTCTTGGTTTCTTTTTCCTGTTTCTTCTCGCCGCGGATTGTCAGGATGTTGGATTCCAAAGTAATTTTCACTTCGTCCTTGTTCACGCCCGGCAATTCCATTTTAACGGTATATGCATCTTCATGCTCGGCAATATCCACCGCCGGCGTCCATGCAGAAAGCGAAGTATCTTCGTCCTGCGAACCGCGGAAAAAACTGTCGAACATGTTGTTCATTTCCCTCTGAAGTCCAAACAGACCAGAGGGCCACGCTGTCAATTCGCGTGTTGGGTTCCATCGTACTATTGCCATTGTTGTACCCTCCATATTTATATTGTTGTTTTGTAGCTACCTGCATCTGTGTCTTTATTCAACCTCTGCCCGACATTTCCCCTTTGTAGGAGGAGAAATTTTCCCCTCCTTAGTAAGGAGGGGTGTCCCGATACCGTAACATGGTATCGGGACGGGGAGGTTTAAGATTTTTCGATTCTCTTCGCTGAACGGTTAAGTTATTGCTATATTCCCGGCTTCTTGATTTTCCTCGATAAAGAGGACAAACTTCAGAACCGGCGTTTTGTTCAATTAATGCTGATCGTCCTCGGCTTAACGTTCTCGCTCTTGGGCAGCGTAACGGTCAGAACTCCGTCCTCATAATTGGCTGAAACAGAATCGCGATCAACACCGTTTCCAAGATTGAATTCACGGTAATAGTTCTTGTGTCCGATTTCATCGAACACGATATTTTTGTTTTCCTGTGCCTGCAGAGCTACGGTCCCGCGGACTTCCATCCGGTTCGACTCCACGCTCAAGGATATTCCATCTTTTGAAGAACCCGGCATATCCAATTTTACGACAAAGGCATCTGTGGTTTCGTAAATATCCGACACAGGTACGACTGTCCTTTGGGACGTCTCATTTTGAACCGCTTCGCTGCAGTTACACGACACTAATGTTTTATTGTTTTCGTTTTCCATATTTGCATATCCTTTCATACTTCGCTTTTTTACTTAACCTGGATTGGCCGCGGCTGCGAAGCTTCTGTCTTCGGCAGAACAATGCGCAGTAATCCGTCTTTGATTTCGGCGGAAATTTTATCCGCATCGACATCGTGATCGAACTCAATAGAGCGTTCAAAATTCCGAACGCGCATTTCGTTCAGCCACACGCGTGAATTTTCAGGCAGCTCATAAGGTTTGCGCTCGCCGCTGATCGTAAGAACGTTCTTCTCAAAAACGATCTTAACGTCTTCTTTTTTCACGCCCGGCACTTCCGCTGTGACGACAGTTTGTTTTTCATCTCCGGTAATATTAATCGCCGGATAAACCGGCATATATGTAGGTTTTACATTATTAAATGCAAAATCTTCCAGGATGCTATTGATTGTATCAGGAACATCAAATCTGACAAACATTGTATTTCTCCTTAGTTTAAAGTATCTATTTCCTCTTCTGTAGCCGCAACGGGTCGTCGCGGGAATATTGCCATATATTATCAGGAAATCGTCGCGGACATTTTCACCAGTTTTCTACAAAAGATCGACTGAACCTTCATAATTCCGTTTCATATTTGATACAATAGATGCAACCGATATGCCAGAGGAAAAATCGGCGATTATGACATATAAACGGCAATAAAAAAAGTTGCCAGACATCGATGGCAGATCATCTGCCATAATAGCAATAACAATTGTAGCATAATGGCATAGTTGTCGGAAATAATAGCAGGCAGAACTCTTCTTCCTCTAACCCTGCTAACCTTGTTAAGGTTCGAAACCTTAACAAGGTTCACACCTGGGTAACGCGCCAATCTTAAAACCATTGCAATTAATGTCACCGGCACGATGCACAAATAAATGTTTGATTGTATCATAATTATGCACTAATTTACACCAAGAATAATTTAGGAAATACACAATGCCCATTATAAAATCCATTTCCAGCATGAGGAACAGAACGAGAGAAATTGCCGATATTTGCCATAAACAAGACGAGCCGGTGTATTTAACTACAAATGGTGAAGGCGATCTTGTGGTTATGAGTATCAGCCATTATGAAAGACTCAAAGCTCAAACTGACCTCTTTCAGAAGCTTGGTGAAGCACAAGCCCAGTCTGCTGCAGGGAAAAAAGGAATAAGCCATAAGCAAATGATGGCGAAACTCCGGCAGAGGGTTCATGCCGGATAAATATTCACTTCGATATCTTCCTATAGCACAAGACGATCTCATTTCAATTTTTGATTGGATTGCTCAGGACAGTCCAAATCGAGCTCTCTTGTTTATTGAAAAGCTCGACAAACTTATCGGCTTATTAGAAAAACAACCTCTTCTGGGACGAGAACCACGACATACAAAGTTAAAAGAATATGGATACCTCACACTCATTATTGATTCATACCTCATATTCTATATTCTCCGGAAACAGACAATAGAAATTCATCGTATAATTCATGCCACAAGAAATCTCGACGACCTTCTTTGATTTAGATGAACACTTTCGCAAATTAGTATGTATTGCTTTTCCAGATTGGTTTAGGAAGTTACGGGGGATACCTTTCCAAGGTGTTCTCAATAACAGCAGGACACCTAACCTTGTTAAGGTTCGAAACCTTAACAAGGTTCAAACGAGCACTTTTATGATCGTCTTTCCAAGGTGGGGTAATCTCTGACATGGACATCTTGTCCGTCTTCATGTCCATGTTTATCATCAAAACCTATCGCGACATAATATCGCGATATATGTCTCGATGCTTTGCGATTGCTACAGTGTTGATAACATCTTTCCATCTCGCCAAATTGGCGAGATTCTGGTGAGATACAGTATCAATAGGTATTGCTATGTTATTATCTTGACAAACTGGCGAATATATAGTGTTAAGGGCCACCATATTCCCCACCTGACCATTTGAATCGCCAGAATTATAGACACCTAACCTTGTTAAGGTTCCAAACCTTAACAAGGTTCAAGGTTCAAACGAGCACTTTTATGACCACCTTTCCAAGGTGGGGTATGTTTCCTTAAAACCGCGATCACCCGCCATTAAGATTGGCGGGCAGGCCGGTCGCGGCTAAAAAATCTTTTCGCGTTGATTGCGCCACTCTTGAATATCCGCAGGTGGTACTATAATCTCTTTCGATCCACGATGCTCGAGATGAATCGCATCCTCCGGACATACCAGCACACATAATCCGCACCCAACACATCGTCTCAGGTCGGCCTTGAGAACAATATCGGGTATCGACAGCACTTTAAACTGACATCGGTCGATGCATGCACCGCACGTCGAGCAGTTTTCTTCTACAACTGCGATTTGAAAATCAGAATGTGCAATAGCGCTCATGATTCCATACTCTGCAATACCCCGCATGATTCCGCAGCAGCAAGTACAGCAATTACAGATGTACTCGATCCCGTCTTTATAATTTCCTGAGGAGTGCACAAGCCCCGCTTCTTCGGTCTCCCGCAAAATGCTGAACGCTTCTTCTTTCGTGAGAGCCCGTTCCACCGTACTGCGGTTAAAGGCATTCTTGACCGGTGCAAAGACCAGACAAGTCTCCAGCTTATGGTGACATTGTTTTCCGAGCAGTTGCTGCTGCTTGCGGCAAATACAGTCCCGCACACTCCACGATTGTGCTTTCTCCAGCAGTTCTGAGGCGCGTTCGTATGGTTCGATATTCACTTTAATTGGAATCGCCCTATCAACAGGTATAACCCGATGCAGAGCAGGCGTTGGACGCAGTACACCGCCCTGCGTCTCCTGATAATAGTGCTCAAACAATTCCGCCATTTCCACATCCATGCGGGCGAGCTGACCTTCATAGAATCCGACGACAAAAGGACGCAGTGCATATGCAAATTCTCCCTCGCCTTTTTTCAAATCGACCAATCCTTTCGCGACCATCCGCTTGAGTGTATCGCGCGTTTCTTTCGGATCGACGCCTGCGTGTTCCGCAATCGCAGACGCCGGTTCAGCTTTCAGATGCATCGCACAGGCAAGAACAGCTTCTTCAGGCGTAAACACCTTTGCCAGCATTACAAATTCGATTCCGCTTTGTGTAGGCGGGAATCGGTTCGGCAGTTCGTCTAACCTTTTCGCCAGCCGTTTATAGATTTCATTTGAGATCATGTGTTTGTTTCTTTACGAATTTTTATAAGCTTACCTGCTCCAGGTTTTTTGCCCGCTGTCTTACTCGAGCTTGTTGATATAAAACAGACAATTTTGCCATCTTCGCTTTATCCACCACCTCTGTTGAAATTGATACACGCTTTGCGTGTTATAGTAAAACGCCTCCGGCTGCTTGTCCCCTCCTTAGTAAGGAGGAGCGTATGAAAGCACCACGCTTTACGTGTTCTAAAGGCACGCAGACATTATTTCGACGGGAAGGTCATTTTCTGCAATAACTCCGCCGGACTGCATACCTAATTTACGTTTTGCAAATGCCTGGTGATACTTCTTGGAAAGGAATTCGTTTCTTATCCAGTTTTCAACATCTTTTGTAACTATTGTTGAATCTGCCATATTTAAAATCTCTTTACTTGTAGGGCATTAAATTCCATGCTTCTTCAGGTAGCATAGAATTGATGATTCATGTCTGTCTTGAGTTAGGTTATGTAAGAACGATTAGAGACGTGGACGAAAAGTCGGTTCCGCGGGAATTCGTATCTCATTCCAAGACGGATTCGCGACATCTATTTGCAACTCATGAGTTCTCGTCCACGTCTCTATGAGAGAAACTTAATTTTGTACGTATTCATTAATTCATCGATGATAGAGATTGGATTGCTTCTTTCTAAAGCACGACGAATAATGTGTTCAGATAGACCCAATCTTCGGCCAACTTCACTTGATACAAACAATAATAGATCATTTTTATCTATAGGCCGATCATCTTCTACTTTCTTTTGGTTACTTTCAAACCATTTTATCATATATGGCCGAAAAAGAAAGTCCGGCAATAATAGTTCTGAACCTACTCTTTTTGCCTGCATTTCAATAAGACGGCGAGTGGATTCATTTATAACAGAATCAAGCTCTATTCGATCTTCAACGGATTGTATTTGTTCGAATATCGATTTGTGGATAATAAGATGTGCCAATTCTTCCGCGATTGTAAATGAAGAGGAATATTCTTCCTCCTGATAATGATGACTATCTATTATTATCTCGAATTTATTTTTGGGGACGTTCTTGTACACTAAGCCGCGCAAATCAAATTCAGAACGAAGTCCATCGATTGTTGAAACCGGACAGCCGGCCTTTGCTGCTACTAATTCTACATTGACAGGAAGACGAATGGGTAATTGGGCTGGAAAAACTACACCATGCCCTGTGAGATAACTTTCAGCAATAGTTTTTGCTTCTACAAAACCAATGAACGGCAGTTTGGGTATATTAATAGCGTTCATTGATAAAGTCGGTCAATTTCTTTATCTGATTTCCGTCAAGCTTTTTATTTGCCACAGTTCTTAAAAGCATTGGTACACCTTCCATCGCCTTCAATTTTACTGCGATATCGTTCGGCAGCATCTGATTATCTAATGAGGCTTGATCTTTAAGCGCCTTTGCCGATTTAGTATCTAATTCCAATGCCTCATTTATTGCATCTATGAGTTCCTCTTTTTGAGGAGGCAAGACAGACTCACGCTCAACTCTGGATAAATACGCGACATCAATATCGGATCGCAGAGCAAGTTCACGTAAAGTGATTTCCTTTTGAGTCCGGATATCTCGCAGCATTTGACCGTATCCCATAACATTCTCCGTATATATTGTTGTTGTAGTAATACTACAACATAACAAACTCTTCCGAAGGTGTCAAGTGCTTTTTCCCTCAATAATTCGGACCTCTTCGATAGCATACGGATTATTCAGTATATTTTGCCGGTCTATCTTCAAAGTTGTTAAATCCTTACCCATATTAAACTTCTTCTGATTCTCTATTCTGTTTTGATACTTCCTCTGCCGCCTTCTTCTTCATCTTCGCAAGCTTCTTTTTAATAAATATTGGCGGTGTGACTGGAAGAGCTTCAATATATTCCGGGAAACGCCCATTCTTTTGCTCTTGCTTGACAAGTTCAACCATCGATTTATCTGTAAACGCAAATAAGATTTTCTGCGGCTTCTTCTTTAAAGAAAGAGCCCAGTATGCATCTGCGCGAATTTTCGCAAACTTTCCTGCTCCATACTTTCCACTAATTGTCTTCCTGGAGCTTGTTGATATGAAACAGACAATCCCTCCATTTTCAGAAACCGCATCGCATTCAAACTCACCGCCGGACTGTACACCCAATTTGCGTTTTGCAAAAGCCTGATGATATTTCTTGGGAAGGAATTCCTTTCTTATCCAATTTTCAACATCTCTTGTTGCTATTGTTGAGTCTGCCATAATCCTTCAATTGTCTATGTCACTGATGGATACTGATTTATGGATTATACAGAAAAGTTTTATCTTCGCAAACTGTGTAATCAGTCGGGGGATACCTTTGCAAGGTGTCCTCAATAACCATCGTATTTATTCGGGAATTCGAATGCTTTCATGACCACCTTTCCAAGGTGGAGTAACTATTTTATGTTTCTTATTTTTTCCTTTATAATTTTTTCGATATCATCGTATTTGAGACCATAGACAGAAAGTTCTGATAACGCTGCACGAATTGATCTATCGAGATTTTCTCGTGCTTTATCAATCTTCGAAAAAAGATTCATTCGCTTTAATTCTTCAAATGAGTATTGCGATTCAGAGCGAAGAAGATCTAGATCTGAATAATTAATGGGCAGATCGATTTTCGGTTGGTTTTCGAGATGAACGATTTTGATTGCGTCAGATTCTAAAGAAGATCCACCAAACGTGACGACACCGTTGTCAAATGATGCAGCGAATACTTCTCCTTTCCAGTTTTTCACTATTGTGTCGAAGAATACAAATGGTAGGAGTACCTTGGCATAATATCCTGAAGCTATTCGAAGACGGTACATTGCTCCTATCACTGATAGCTGTACTTCTTGAGGCTTGAAATTCATTTCAAGAATTGCCTTGGCTCGCTCTTTCTTGCTCTTTGGCAGAGCGACTTTAAGATGTTTATCAGCCTCTTTAACATTTTCTATATTACATTCTAATCTGATAGTCACTTTCTCACTCCAATCATGGTTTATGTATCACCAATATTCACAAAGAAAAAGGTCGATAATGAGAACACGAATGAATCAGGCACATATCATTTATTATGATATTGTTTTCTTCAATATTACTTTCTCAATAATTTCATCAATAGCCTTTGAGGAAATGCCACCTTCCGGAGAATCCTGAGTAATCATTGGTGTTCCATTTTCTCCACTCCCATCTTCCCATGGAAGGATTTTATTTTCTTTGTACCAATTGAGCTTTGCTTCCCACCGTCTTCGATAGCCTGGATTTCCAAGGTATCCTCAATAACCATCATATTTATTAGAGAATATGAGCACTTTGATGACCACCTTTTCAAAGTAGGGTACTCCCAGGGCCACCATATTTCACACTTGACCATTTGAATCACCAGAATTGCGGATACTCTTTCCTCTAACCTTATTAAGGTTTGAAACCCTAATAAGGTTCACAAAACTATTGGATGCTCGATTTGATATACTGTGAAAGGTCTTTCCTTTTATTATTGATTATCCGGCGATTCATCCTCGGCATTAATCGCTTCGGAGGGTTCGTCATCATCGGAAACTTCAGGTAGAATCAATTTTGTTTTGGCATCTGATTCTGGTAATTCAGCCACTTTTCGCAACGCTCGTTCCATGGCGCGAGAGCAACCCTCAGTCTGGTCAAGAGTCTTTGATGCTGTATCCAATTGCTTTTTAACTTTAGAGAGAACACCGCCGAATTTACCAAATTCGGTTTTTACGGCCCCAAGAACCAACCAAATTTCTTGGGCTCTCTGCTCAATCGCCAATGTCTGAAATCCAACACGTAAACTGCTAAGAATGGCAGATAAGGTTGTCGGTCCCGCAATCATCACGCGATACTTGCGCTGGAGCTCATCCTGTAAACCAGGCTGCCGAAGAGCTTCAGCATAGAGCCCTTCAGTTGGCAGGAACATGAGTGCAAAATCCGTTGTTGCAGGGGGACTGATGTACTTATCATGAATGTCTTTTGCCGATTTCATGAGGGCAGCAGCCAAAGCTTTAGTAGAATCTTCGACACCCTGGGCATCCGCTTTGCGAGCGGCTTCAACAAGTCGCTCATAATCTTCTTTGGGAAATTTCGCATCAATGGGAAGCCAGATCGGTTTTCCACCTGGATCGCCCTTCCCCGGAAGCTTGATTGCATATTCGACCCGTTCGCTTCCATCTGTCGGCTGAACATTTTTCGCATATTGATCCGGAGTTAAGATCTGTTCCAGAATTGCTCCCAGTTGGTACTCGCCCCAAGTACCGCGTTCTTTCACACTGGTGAGAACACGGCTGAGATCTCCCACTCCAGTGGCAAGTGTTTGCATCTCTCCCAACCCTCTTTGCACAGCTTCAAGCCTTTCACTAACCAGCTTGAATGATTCTCCTAGTCGTCGTTCAAGCGTTGTTTGGAGCTTCTCGTCAACTGTTTGCCGCATTTCTTCGAGTTTCTTTTCATTGCTTTCCTGAAGTTGTTTCAGCTTTGCATCAAGCGTGTTTCTGGTCTCATCAGATGATTCTTTAGCAATTCGCTGCGCTTCTGAGATTTGTTTTTGAATTGCTACTCCCTGTTTCTCCAATTCCTTACGGTTTATTTCTCTGAGATCTATGACGCTGTTCGTCAGTTCTGTTCCATGGCGCTCGTAATTATCCACGATAACTCCAAGCCGACGATCGATTTCCTTCGTTAGCTGAAGAATAGATTTTTTTTGCTCATCGCCAATAAGAGTCAAAGTCTTTATTATGCCTTCAGTAGATCGCGTTTGATTCTCTGAAACTTCCTGGCGCAATTCCTTTGCACTTCTTAATGCTTCCTCACGTGCCATTCGCAATTCTTCACGGACTTCCGACTGAGGGTCGCCCTTTTCTTTCGTGCGAAGCTTCAACAAAACAATTGTGCCGAAAACAATAGTCAAAACAATCTGTACCGACACAAGGATTATAAGCTCCATCATTTTTCTCCTTTTAGATCATCAAGAAACTCAGAAGCGGGAGTTACACTTGTGACGAGCAAAAAGTCTCGTGCACGTGTGCAAGCCACATAGAGAAGGTGTCTTTCAGTATCATAAACTTCTTCAAGATCCGAGTCGTCCGTAACCGTTTCGATGCGTTCCTGTAAAGGAATGACCTCATCATCACAAGCCATAACAACAACTGCGCGGAACTCCAGACCCTTAGCAAGGTGCATGGTGCCAATTGATACCTAACCACTTTTCGTTTCAACATGCTCATCAAGCACTTTGTATGGAATGCCGGCATGTTTCACAGCTGCGCAAGCTCTAACAAGTTCAGCTGGTGACCGCACAAAAATGCCTATCTCATCAGGTCTAATTTCTTCCGCTTTCGCTATATCCAAAAGCCATTGTCCGACCGATTTGATTTCATCTTCCTGTGTACCCAAGATCAGAATATGAGGCTGCGGGCCATTGAATACCGAAACAGTGCCGCGCCTTTCTTCTGTATTGCCATCTACATCGGACACTTCAGTACCAAGTAATCGATCACATTGCATTCTGATCTGGTGAGAGGTTCGATAATTGATGTGAAGTGTCGTCGCACGTCCACGAATATCGACACCGAGTGACTTCCACGAAAACGCTTGTTGAAAAATACGTTGTCCCAGATCGCCCGCAAAAAACAGACTATTAGGTTTTCCATTGCTCAATGCTGCGAGGAATCGTAGCTGCGGCACATTAATATCTTGGGATTCATCTATTATTGTAAAGTCAAAGGGCTGGTGTTTTTTATTGGCAAGAACTGAAGCCAAGATGTTGAACATATCAGCTGCTGTGACGAGACCGCGGTTCTTTAAGATGGCTCGAACCTGTTCAAAGATTGACCATAGCAAACGTCTCGGTTTCTCTGGTAACCGGGTTTTACGACCCAATCGAATCACATCCCGATATGCTTCCCAAGTTTCCAACTGCCACGCATCCACAACTTGCTCCCACTCGGAAAGTAAAAAGTGGAGACTAAACTTTTGATCTTCCACCTGGGAAGAAATTTCTTGAAGAAGTTTGGATATAACCTCTCTTGATACAAGATTTAGTTTACCGATATTTAGCTCATAAAGTCGTTGACCAATCGCATTTATGGCGTGCACTTCCAATCGTTCAGCAAGTCGAGGTTCATTGTTGATGAGCCGTCTCAGTTTTGTGCGCAATGAATTTGCGAGGATCTCGGAGAATGTCGTAAGGAGTACACGAGCATCGGGATTGGAATGTGCAAGAAACACAGCCCGGTGAAGAGCAACGATAGTTTTTCCTGTGCCAGCCGAGCCAGAGGCGCGGGCTGGACCATTATAGTTACCTTCAACTAATTGCCTTTGTGTTGGATGCAGAAATACTGTCCATTTATCCCATGGATATTCAAGGGCACGCTGCAATTCTTCAAAGTCATTCATCACACGGAAGCGACGCTGTGCGTCAGGATGTTCAAATGGATCAGTACTGATGTTCACTCGTTGTGCAACTTGTGGTATCCCACCAGTTGCAAGTTCCAACAAAGCTTCTGCTGCTTCACTCGGTAGATGATCGGTCAATTCTAGCACTGTATCTTCATTCACTTTACGAGTATCAGCAAGCCACTCAACTGGAACACCATAGCTGAGCAGTTCATCATCTGATAAATTAGCAAAAAGCAAAGGCTTAGGAGGTAAGGGTTGATCGACATCGACATATTTCGGAACGAAGATTTCCTGGATCGATTCTCGTAACTCTACAAGTTGCGCAGCTCCCGTCTTTGGGTGCGTTTCCAATTTACGTCGCTCTGCCCATTGATAGGCTTTGTCATGATGGGCAACGTAACATAATAGCAGACTAGATTCACTCTTGTGGACAATTAACCGAATATCACTGCTAACGCGTACCGACCAAAAGTTTTTGTCTCTTGCTTTGTCGAGTTTGTGGAAACTGATTCCGGGGCTGGCAGGATTGAGCTGCAAATCGAATGCAGTTGTCTTTACTGCTTTTTGCTCTTCTCCTGTAAGTTTGGCAAGGCTGTCTGTGAATGTATCGGCTATACGGAATTCCATTATACATCCCTGTTAGATAACTAAGGCTTCTTAACAAGTCTTAAATGGGGGCGAGTAGCCTGGTTTAAATTTGAGACAAGTTTGTCAACTTCAGTACTTGGATTACCATCACCGTTTGTATCAAAATGATGTTTCCTACAGCGTTGTGCACGTTCTATAGCATCAGGAAGTTTTTTTAAATATTCTGAACTTGGCGTCCAACCTTTTGAGTAATCGGGTATATGGTTTTTCAAACGTACTATTACAGCATCACAATCTACGAATTGTGCAGTAGTAAATTCCTCGTGAAGGAGAAGCCAAAATTCAAAACAAGGGTCTGAATCACCGAATTTGATCCCTTTGGCTTCTTTCAGTTCTTTTGCTTCCTTTGCAAGCTTTCGGCGTGCATCGTGTGGTTTTTCAAGATCAAAAATAATCCACACTTCATCATACGCGACTCCAGATCCTTTCTTGGATTCTTTCTTTCGTTCAGATCTTAACTCGATTGCATTTTTTACGAGTGTTATGGGATCGGTACCTTTAGGGTGAATGAGGACTACATTTGTTGCCTTGAGTTGGAGGCGTTCTCGTAACGCTTTGAAATAGTTCGGCTCAGTTTTTTCTCCTTCGGTGACAATAAGGAAAGCCTTCCCTGTTGATGGGTATTTAGGCTTTCCACGTTGATAATGTTTGGGGCCTCGAGAGATTATTTTTTGTTTACTCAAGTTTTAGCCCCTCGGGTATAAATGGAATTGCACCATATCTCCCTGCGATGTATCCTTTTGCAAGAGCCTCACCTTTTCTAGGTTGATAATCGGTTAACGGATAAAGTTGAGTCGCGCCTGAGGGCGCTTTCTCTGTAAACCATACCTGATCGCGTCTTATTAAATTACCGTCCAAGAGAAAAGGATTGTGAGTTGTGAAAACAACTTGTGCACCTTTTGGATTATTTTTGTCACAAAACAAGAGTGTTAGAAGCTCCTTCACCAAAATTGGATGCAAGCTGGTTTCTATTTCATCGATGAAAACAGTATATCCATGATCGAGAATATCCATCCATGGACCGATTAAAGCAAAGAATCGACGGGTACCAGCTGATTCTTCATTATCAAAATCAAAAACTACAGGTTCAATTCCTTCAACTTTATGGATTAGATTTATTTCGATCCGTTTCCTTGTTCTAAGTTGGTTTGCTTTTTCTTTATCTGTAAGTACAGAAGAAGGATAAAGACGTTTAATTTCTTCTTCAGTCATTTCATTTTCTTGAATTTTTGCACTTGACACACCAATATCTGCACTACGTAATAGATTTAATAATTTAGAGTAATATTGATCATTTGTAAATTGTCTTGCTGTAAACGTTGGAGTTAATCCGTACTCAACACCAAGGTTAATGAAGTGGAGATTGGTTTTAAACCAATTGTATATTGGAGTCAAATCCGGATGATTAAATTGAGGTCCAACAGAAAGGAATAAAGTGTTCTCCCTTGTCTTTTCCTGAAGACTCTTATCTTGCGTAAAAGCTGGTGAGTGTCTTGACCATTCATATTTTTTTTCTTTTTCATTAAAATTACGCTGATACCATCGTTGAGCCACACCTTTAGGGTATGCTACCAAATATTCTTCGATCACTCTTTCAGGAGTAACTGAAAATCCAAAAAGATATCGCACCTCCTCAGCAACAAATGTAATCTCAAATGTAGACGGCTTCGAAATAGAATCATTATCGAGTTTAAATGGCTCAGCACCAGTTTTATCTCCAGGATGAGTTGTAGTTGCAGAATACACAACAAATCCCCATAAATATCTGATGGCTTCTAGAATATTTGTCTTTCCAGAAGCATTTGCTCCAAAAATCGCGGCACCTTTTAGATAATTCACACCCGGTAGTCCTGGGAGATCTCGCTTAATAATGCAGGACGGAAGGTCTTTATCGGTATTCTTCGCGACAAGACTGAATGTCTGTTCTTCGCGAATTGATCGAAAGTTCGAGCATTTAAATTCTATTAGCATAGTATTTGACTTATAATTAAAGTTAAGATGTTTATTGCAGATTATCTGCAATATAACTCCTAATATTGAAAAGTCAAACAAAATCGTTCAATAATTTGCATATTTTATGTTTTTGTCTTTAGTAGATCAGCGATTTTCGCTTGAAATTACAGTCTTACAAATTCTCCCTAAACCTTGAACACTTTCATCACTTCATCACCAAGATGGTTAATGACTTTGACAGCGATACGACCGGACTTCGGTTTTGGGAATGCGCGCGAGGTATCGCTGTTGAGTGTAGCCCAGGCTTCTTGGTTGATTTCTGCTTTTAATGTAGTCCTCAATGCACTATAGGGATCGTTTGCACCTAGAGACTTGGTCGAAAAGTGATTTTTATTAAAGAATATTTTGGTGAACGGACGGTCATGTATTATATTTGTATAGAAAATAGATTTATCGTCTCTCACTAAGAGAAAATCATATTATGTTAGGCAAACAAAACCCACAAAGCAATTTATTCCTGCCGGAGAATCGTCTTCGCCAGAAGATAGGCAAAGAAAGCTTTTACGTATTTTTAAGCGATCACCGGCATGAAATCTTTAACGATGAAGACTTTTCGTTCTTATATTGCCCGGATAATGGCCGTGAAAGCGTTCCCCCAAGTTTATTGGCAAGTGCCTTGCTTCTCCAATCGTATGACCGAGTATCGGATCAAGAAGCAGCCGACCGCGCAAAATTCGATCAACGCTGGCAGGTAGCGCTTGGTGTTGGTGATGAAGAACAGCCGTTTGCGAAGAGTACGTTGTGCCTGTTTCGTAATCAATTGATCATCCATAATAAAGGGAAAATGATATTCACCAAGGCCTTGAACTTACTTGCTCAAAAAGGTTATACAAGAAAGAATAAAAAAACCTTCGCAATTGACACGACACCGATATTTGGGCGCGGCGCGGTTGAAGACACCTTTAACATGTTGGCGGAAGGACTTCGACAAACGCTGAAAGTTCTTGCGCAGATTGCAGAACAACCGATTGAAGACTATTCTCAAGCCAATGATTTTTCCCGCTACAGTGCGTTGAGCTTTAAAGGTACCTGGACGATTGATTGGGATAACGACAACCAACGACAGATCGTTTTGAATTGTATCGTTGCTGATTGTCGAAGAGTGCTGGCTATGGCTTCAGAGACACTTTCATCATTGGACAAAGAGAGCGACGAGGCTCATGATCTTCTTCGGGCGACAGAATTATTGAGTAAGCTCTTAGCACAGGATATTCGCGAAAAAATGCCGGAGAAGGCAGAGATTATCGATGGTGTCGCCAAAGATAGAATTATCTCTGTTCATGACCCCGAGATGCGCCATGGGCGCAAGAGTGCCAGCCAACGTTTCGATGGATACAAGGCGGCGATAGCCGTTGACACAGATACTCAAGTGATTGCCGAAGTTGATGTTGTTCCGGGCAATGCACATGATAGTGTGGATGCTCCGGCGGTGATTAAAGAAGCGGCGAAGAATCTTGATGCCGAAATCGAAAATGTTCTTGGAGACGGCGCTTATGGAACAGTAGAAGCACGCTTGGATGCTGATGCACACAAGTATAATCTTATCGCTCCGGTAGGACGTGCTCCGCAAACAGGACGATTCACGAAAGAGGATTTTAAGATTGACCTTGAAGGCGAATCAGTCACATGTCCGGCCGGGGAGACAACTACGTGTTGGAATGTGCAAAAAGTAACGACACAACGCGGAACAACCTTTAAAAACAAAAGTTTCAAGTTCTCTGTCAGGCAATGTTGCCGTTGTTCATTCAGGAGTCAATGTCTCAAGGAGAAGACTCCGTGCCGAAGTGTGTTGGTGCATGAATATGAAGCGCTCATACGAGAGAAAAAGCTATTTCAAAGAACGGAAGAATATCATCAGATGTATCGCAAGCGAGTAGTCGTTGAACATCGCTTTGCACGATTGGTACACCTTGGCATACGCAACGCACGTTATTTTGGGATGAAGAAAGTTCTCTTTCAGCTTGCGATGGCGGCTGCTGTGGCCAATTTGACGCTGTTTGCGTCAGTGGCGTCATTCTCTCTATTCTTTATTGCAGCGTTGCTCATTTTTGCTCTTTGGCTCGCTCTAAATCTTCAGAGGATGATTTATAGGCAACTGAATTTTCAGACGGTGATCTGATCACTCCTACTTTTTAAACTCTTGAAAAAAGGGGGGTTCTCGACCGAGTCTCTAGGAAATATGCGTGGCGTACAAAAAAACTTTCCTCATTATAATCAGTGTCGATAAACCAACATGCAATTCCATCAGCATTATCACTTCGGACTTCACCGGTTTGCGGATGAAACACATCAACACCGTTAACCTTAACTTTAAGTTTTCCATCTTCAGCAGGAAGAATGACAATGTCAGGTTCACCAAAAATAACAAAGAGGTTTCCTTTGCCGGTATTTTTGAGATCTTCTGACATGTGCAGATCGGCATTCATCCGTGCCTTAAGCACTGGGACGCGTCCAAGTTTGTTGAATTCTGTCGTGTGCGCATCATAGTTGAAAGCGCAAGTAATTAAAACATCGAAGTCGGCATCTCCTGCTTCTTTGGCGGCTTCAACCAGGTCGGCACGTTGGACGGTGCCAAACTCAGGACCAATAAAAATTGCGGCACGTTTTTCGGATTTACCTTCAAAGTAACGACCTTCAGCGCAAACAAGATCCCCAGGCCATGGAGTGAGCGCAGTAAACTCAAGTTTGTCTTCTTTATGTGCTTGTTGGACACCTGCAATTTTAAGATTCTCCAAGATCATATCGACAAAACTTTGTGCTCCCTTGTAACCCAATTTGTTATCTGCCACATTATCTATTAACTCATCGTTTTCATCTACTCCGAGCATGCGATGCGGAGAAAGACTTTCAACAGTGAAGGGACCGGCCACGCGAACTTTCTTCTTATCCTCGTAAGGCTTGTCGTAAAGATATTCCGATTCTGTCTTAGCAGATATCGAGGTATCAATTTCTTTTTGCCGGGCGATGCGAGTCTTCCACCAATCTGCGTGAAACTTCTTCGCTGAGTCCGACCACTTGGCATCTGCGTCGCGTGGTATTTCCCATTCCTCCCATTTTTTCTTCAGTTCAATATTTAGGGATTCACGTAAAGGCTCTAATGTAGATTGCCAATTGTTCCAAATGACATCGATTTCTGCATTATTTGCAATTGATTTAAGCGTAATATGCGGGATACGTTCGTAAACGAAACCATGGCGAATGTTCCCATGCACAGGTTGTGAACTTGGAGCCGCACGAGTAATTTCCGCTTCCTTGAACTGACCCTCACGTGAATCGGAAAGTAAGAAAAATGGATAACGCGCACCCATAATTCGAGCTCTTGCTAACGCTAATGCCACACGAGAAGTATCAATCGTAATCCAGCGCCGACCCCATTGCTCGGCCACTACTGCTGTGGTACCAGAACCGCAGGTTGGGTCGAGCACTAGATCACCTGGATCAGTTGCCATCAGAAGGCATCGTTGAATAACATCTTGATTGGTTTGAACAACATATTGTTTGTTTTGAGCTGGTGCTGTATCATCCCAAAAGTTATTCAATTTTTGAAAAGGGAAATCTCCAAAAAAATAAACATAGCTAAGACTGCCCCCTTCAACTTCGAGTCTATGTGCATATTCCAAACGATTCATTTTGTCCCGAGTCGTAACCCAAGAGCCTCCTTTGGGTGCTTGAAAAAGCTTACCTCTAAACATGAAATCATAAATTGTTTGGTCAGAGTAAGAAGGTGCCCTTTGAGAGACTAAACGATATATTCTTTCTGGATTAACGATTTTAGATAAATCATTAGCGTTGACTTTGATCCTACTTCCATCTTCATTTTGAAAGCTGGACCAACGCGATTCAGCCCTTGGTATTCCTTTTTTATAAATTGGTCTATATTTAACTAAATCTTTATTCTTACAATAATAAACTAAATAGTCTGTCATACCCTCAAGCGTTGTTGAACCCAATGGCATAAGTTTTTTGCGAAATGGAATCAATTGGATAAAGTTCTCATCACCAAACACTTCATCCATCAACGTTCGAATGCGATGGATATTTTCATCACCAATTTGAACAAAGATTGAACCTGATTCTGCCAATAAATCCCGTGCAACAGTAAGACGGTCACGAAGGTAAGTAAGATAACTGTGGATACCATCTCGCCAAGTATCCCTGAATGCTTTGACCTGTTCAGGCTCGCGAGTAATCTTGTCTGTGCTTTCTGTCTTAGATTCTCGATCAGTAGTACTCCACTGGAAATTACTATTGAATCTTATACCATAAGGTGGGTCGAAATAAATGCACTGCACTTTTCCTCGGAGCCCTTCACGCTCGGCAAGACTTGCCATAACTTGTAGGGAATCCCCGAGAATCATGCGGTTTGACCAATTTTGATCGTGCTGGTAGAACTCAGTTTTATCCACACCCTTCGGAATACCATTAAAATCTGCAAACAGGTCTGGTGTAATCTCTCCAGTTTCGTGTCGGCGCTCTTTTGTTTCGCGCAATAGATCATCAATCAGAACTTTGGGATGGACTTTTTCTTGAATGTAAAGAGGGGCTGCATGAACGATGAGATCACTCCAATCCTTCTCATCTTTACCACGCCAAACAAGCTGCAGGTCGAGATCACGGTTGCGACGTTGGTAAGCCACTTGGACCGGACTCTTTTCACCTTTCTGTATCACACTCTGATATTCAGCAGTGGGAATATTCTTCCGTTTGTCAGCATCGTGCTTAAGCGCTTCGACTGTTTTCTTGTAGATTTGTTTTTTTGATTTGGCCATAATTATTTCCCTTGAGCCACATGATTAACCGTGGCAGAACCGATAATCTTATTGAATTCACTTTCAACTTTTGCCTTAAAATCGGCTCCAATCTGATATACTTCTATGAACTCAGCGAATGCCCAGCGACCATATTGAGCAGTGTTATTAACGCCAGGTACCCAATAAGTTTCCATGGTGGATTTTTTTTCTTTTGCATCTTCTCGTCGATAACCCTTTATCTCGACAATCAAATGGAGCAGATCATCTTCGCCATGACCGTCATCAACTAACACTATAAAGTCGGGAATATATTTACGCATTTCAGAACCATAGCGGTACGGCACTTCAAGACCCAGATTATGATTCTTAACATACGCTCGCACGCAAGGATGTGACTCGACAACACGACAAAACTCGCCTTCCCAATCGCTGTCGAGGATAATCCAATTGATGTGGCAGCGACGTGCGTCCGTTTCCCATCGAGATTTTTTTGATGTGTTGAAATTGACTTGCGCGGTGGAGCCAATTGGGTTATACGGATCAAGCACCGCCATGATCGGCCGCTGACCCACGAATGCGCGCGTAATGCCTGCGGTGATGCGTTCACAGGCCATATCTGCTAACATCTTATATCTCAATTGTGCTGGATAGGTTCCACCTTTACAAACAAGATAGCCCTCCAGCCACTGACGAGTGATTCGCTTGAGTTGTCCAAAAAGATGTAGCTTGGGATCTTCGCCTGGATCGCGCCATTTTGTGAGAACAAGATGAGACACAAGCTCATAGAGTACTTGCGATGGCCGAACATCTCTCGTGTGAACGAGATTGAGGTCTACTCGTTCTCCAATGATTCCGGAGTTTTGAGTCTCCGTCGCACCGACCAAGTCCGGAGTTAGAACTAAAACAGAATCCTCGTTGAACTGTGCTGTAAGTCGTTCTGTTGGTAACTCAACTCGATAACCGACAACACGAGGGAAACGAATTTCGAGCGCATCACGTTCGGGCCGCATGGCATTTACATGAATTGTCTCGCGCGGTGGCTGTGGAGGGGCAATCACCGGCTTTGCAGTAAAGTCGAATGGTATTCCCAGGACATCTGCGTATTCCACATTGAACAATCCGTCTTCATTGAGATCGTAGGACTGACGCCGCAGAGCTCGGCCTATGACCTGTTCGCAGAGTAGCTGAGTGCCGAAAGCTCGTACACCCAACACGTGAGTAACGGTATTCGCATCCCATCCTTCTGTGAGCATCGATACAGAGACGACGCAACGGGTCGATCCGCCAAGCTGACCATACTTACCTACTGTATTCATCACCTCGCGAAGTAGTGTAACATCATCGAGTTCCTTACCTTGTTGAATTTCATTAGCAAGCTTTCCACCACGTTCCACTATCTCGCGTCGGAAGCGTTCAATCTCATCGGCAGCCATATTACGAAAGTTATCGTCCAATCCTTCGCCGGATTCAAGTTGTTCACTGTCGATAAGTAGCGTGTTTGGTCGAGCGAATGGGTTGCCATACTCATCAAAATTTCTGAACAGTGCGAGACGACCGGCTATTGGTGTTTTTGAACCGTCATCATTATCACGGAGAAAGCCGGAGATAAAGTCATAGACAAGTTTGGAAATGGCGGTATTCTGACAGACGACGATAAAGCAAGGTGGTACGCGGATGCCCGCTTTCTCCCATAGAGTGTAGGTTTTTTCGTAGTGACCATACAATGCTTCAAGGGCCGATTGGAGTTGTGGAGGTAAACTAAGTGGATCGAGGGTGTTGGATTTCCCACGCCCTTTCTTCGGCATCTTCGCACCGATGTGTTCCCACAAATTTCTAAACATCGGCATTTCTTCACCGGGAATGTTATCGGCCACAGGGACGCGTGGCAGTTTTACGATACCACACTCGATGGCATCCATGAGCGAAAAGTCGCACATCGTCCAAGGGAAGAGTGTGCCCTCAGCATAGCCAGAACCGCTTAGGAAGAATGGCGTGGCGGACAAGTCAATGACTCGCGCGATGCCGAGTTTATGTTTTACGGCTTCGAGACCTTTAATCCAGACTCGGGCAGCTTTGGTATTTTCTTCCGCTTCTTTCTTTTCATCTCCTTTCAAATCTTCTTCGTCTTCTGTAAGTGGCTTCTCGCGGTAACAATGATGTGCCTTGTCGTTCAACACTAATATGGGTCTTCTCCCAACTGAGTGGGTGAATTTTAGCAAAAAGATGAATAGCGATCAATAATATCAAGGTATTTACGTATTTTAGGAGTAAAAAAAGTTGATATATCTTTATGAGTAAAGACAAACGATTGAGCGATGCATATGGATTTTCAGGATTCGTTCCTTTACAGATTGTAAAAGGAATCTTTGGTGATCCTAAAGCAAGAGTGATCATACTGAAGCGTAGGACAAAAAAACAATTTGTCCCGCATGTGGAAAGGCGAACAGGAGCTTTTATGATCGCAAAAAGCGCCGTGTGCGCGACCTCTCCTGTGGCGATACACGAGTATTTCTGGAACTGGAAATACGCCGCGTCCAATGCCGGGGTTGCCGCAAGGTGAAGCAGGAGCAATTCGCCTTTTTGGCGAACAATCCGTTTTATACCAAGCGTTTTGCGATGTATATCGGAGAACGGTGCCGAAGTTCGAGTATCAGCGATGTTGCCAAAGAATTTCGTCTTGATTGGAAGACAGTGAAGGAACTGGACAAACAGTATATGCAGGAGCAACTTCGTCGTGCCACTAAAGCACGACCCAAGGTGATCGGCATTGACGAAATATCTGTGCAAAAAGGACATACATACAGGATTGTCGTTAGTGATTTGGAGAGACGGCGTGCCATCTGGTTTGGTGGAAAGGATCGTTCTCAAGAGAGTATGAATATGTTTTATCAATGGCTTGGACCCTTGAAAACAAGGCGTATTCGGCTTGCAGTAATGGATATGTGGAAGCCATTCGAAAAGGCAGCAGGTATCCACATCCCACAGGCAGCCATTCTTTATGACAAGTTCCATATCATTGGGCATTTAGGTGAGGCCATAGACAAAATCCGTAAGCAAGAATATGCACGTCTCTCCGGTCATAAGCGGCAATTCATCAAGGGACAAAAATATCATCTTCTGTCTCATCGAGAGAATCTCACTCTTTCCGGAAAGAAGTTGAAACCACCGCAGAGCTGTTTGCCGTAAAAGAAGTGATAACGACATTTTGATTCAGCGGTTTGAGGGTCACCGTACAGGTAGGCCCTGAAATGGAATATGTTTCAAACGCCGATATTGTTAGTGTGCCCGGCATATTCAGCGTTATGGTCTTTGTTACCGAACCGGATGAAATGAGAGAAGTACAACTCTGGTTATTCTGACTTATACCTTTATGATTTCCATCCTTGATAAAGCGAAGATTACCATTTTGATCATAAAGGTACCGGACTGTATCGGCATCGGGAGAAGTTTTCTGCGTGAGCAATCCGCGCGTATTATATGAATATGTGGTTTTATATGAATCCCCATTTGGCGGTATCGATTGAGTCAAATGGCCCAATACATCATACGCAAAATTCGTGGTTAAATTTAATCCGCCGGAATCGACTGCCGAACGCGTAACATTTCCAAAAAAATCTTTATAGGTATCTACGGTTTGATTATTCTCATCAAGTTTTCGAGTCCGGGTCCATAAATTTGAAACGTCAGTCCAATAAGAATATTTTATCTCTTTTCCAGATCCGATCTTAAAGGCGTCTCCCGGAGATCCCTGCAATTGCGTTCTATTGAGCGCATCACTGAAGTATGACGTTTCTGTATATGGATAATCTCCAACCGGGACTCCCATGCCGGCATAATATGTTTTTGCATCATTATGATAATTTGGATCATAATTATGTCCGGTATTCATCTGGAAAGGCCGATAGCTGCGCTGCGGTCTTCGCATGCTGTCATAGGTAGTAGCCATGACTATATCATTATCGCCAAAACTTATTTGATTTTGAATATCATAACCCAAACCGTCGATATATGTTTTGGTAACTGTTACATCGCTTGCCGATCGAAAATCCGTTTCTGATACATAGTTCGGATTTGAACTTGAGATATTACTGCCTGCTAAATAGTAATTATAGGTCTTTGAGGTATTCCCGAGCGGATCTAAAATTGTCTGGAGCCTTCCGAATGAATCGTATTGAAAGTTTGTGCTAAGATTATTATCGACATCTTTAATTTGTGTAATATTGCCGAAAGCATCGTACTGTGCGGAAGTTTGCAGATAATTCGACGAATTTTTGTATCGCTGTATACCGGTAAGACAGCAGTTAAGCAGGGTTGCTGCATTGTTGTTAAACGGATCTGTATTGCTTCCATAAAACAGATTTATCTGGTTGCCGTTTGCATCTGTGCCGCTAAGCAAATGTCCGTATTGATCATACGATGTATAGGTTTCAAAAGGAATGTAGCGATAATCATAATTGAATGTACTATTTTGGACGTATGCAGATGCAAAATCCGTGATAGGATTTGCAACCGATAGAACCAATCTTTGATACGGTAGAACTTGAGTTCCGAATACTCTATAAAGTGTTAATTGGCCTGAGAAAACCGTATTAGCGCTCATCGAATCGGTTACCCATTTTTCGATAACGGCGTTTTGCATATAATTCGTCGTCTGCATATTATTTAAGATTATTGAGGATGAATCTATCGATTGCAGGCCGGCGCATTCACACAGACGAAAAAAATGTTGGTGCTTAAATGAGTATCATCTGATACTCATGAATCACAGAGGCTATGATCGATTTACGATTCTAAAACACCGCCATTATATTTTTCGTTATATAGAAATCGTAAGGAGTGCACAATATTAAATGGACAAAAATTGAAATGCAGACGGAGAGGTGCAATCCGACGTTATGAAGTAATTGAGACACAAATTACATTGGAAACGTTAGCCGGTATTTTGTCTCATTGTTCATAAATTCGAATGAGCGGGAAATCTTATAGGCATGACGAAGGAGTACTTAATGAAATAATTTTTATCCTCGCCCCATATTTAGGGATAGTAAAAAAACGGATTACACGAATGGCTATTTGGAACATGAGAAAGTTTTCATATCTAGAAAAACATTCTGGCCAGAGCCCATAGAAAAACTTTTCAGTATCCGATTTTCAAATTCAATATCCAGAATTTGTGCATTAACAAAAGCCTTTTTATCATAATCGGTCTCCTCTTGTTGAAGAGGAGTGCATAATCATTCAACGAGGGTTTTATGATTCAAATTTTAAATCATCTATATGAGATGATCTACGTATCGCTCTGACCTGTACAAGTGCGTAGATAAAAAGAAGAAGCGTTAAGATGAATGATACCAAACAGTAAACACAGAAAGCATGGATAAGAGTGATCTCAATGTATTGAAAGCATATTGAGAGAAGCAAACCTAATGCAGCTAAAAGAAACACGCCCAAGCGCAAACCGCGCGAGAATTGGTCATACCCAAGAAGCGCTGCATTTGCGAACATAGACAAATAAAAGACAAGACCTAAATATCCAAGCGGCACATTGAAAATGCGTGCATATGGGCTATAGGCGACAGTGTTGCATCCGTCAATAGGTGGGGGACACCACAGCAACCCACCAGTATAGACTTCGAAGGAATCATAAAACGCGATCGCTATTCCGATTAACGATAAGATGAGCATAAGATACACTGCGTAAGTCTTTTTCCCCATTTCCATATCATCTCCTTTTAAAAATAATTTATATTAACCGATTATATAAAAAGATATTTTTTTACTCGGCTTTTTGTGCTTTCAAATTTATTTTGCCTTTACTTGCAAGGCGAGTAAGAAAATAGGCTACACTCTCTTTTGAAAGTTTGAAATGCTCAGCGATCTTATCAGTTTCATTGGTTTTGGATTCCCGGATATAAGTCATAATCTCTTCTTCAATCTGAGCCGACCATTCTTCAAAAAGTTGTCGAACTTCGGGTGTTGCAAATGTCGCTAATTCACTCGTCTTGCTCATAGATGACATCATTTTTTTGCACATATCCCAGGGCATTTCATTCTGACCCTCTGTGGATGTTTGATCTCCCATCATATTCATTGGACCTTTGCCACCCATCATCATGCTCATCATATTCATCATCGGTGAACCCGAGCCACCTCCCATCATCGAACCCATCATTTTCGGCATCATGCTTTGCATCATCGATTGTTTCTCTTCAGCAGACATTGTGCTCATAAATTTCTCTATCATGCCACCCATCATCTTTTGCTTGTCTTCAGGCTTCATATCTGTAAAGAACTTGTTCATCATCTGATCCATCATTGCACTTTTTTCTTCTGATGTCATCTTCCCCATCATGAAATCCGCCATTATATCTTTAATGTTCATTTTAGATTTCTCCTATGTTATTTTTTGTTCATCATTTTTATGAATTGTTCTCGGCAGGAAAACATACTGTTCATTGTTTTACTTCTTCTATCAGGTATGATAAGGATTTCCGAGAGTATGCCAAGGGCATCTAACATTCGCACATCAGACAATTTGTAATAGACAAAAGGGCCGTCTCGTTTTGTTTTCAGGACTCCCTGTTCTCGGAGCACTCGTAAGTGGTGTGAAACCAAAGGCTGGGATAATTTTGCAGCATCAACGATTTCTGAAACCGAACGGCTCTCGTTTCCAATAATCCGAATAATTCTCAGACGGTTGACATCTCCTAAGGTTTGAAAAATATTCTGTAGTTTTAATCCATCATCCATATCAATATCTACTTATATAAATGGTTGTTTATATGATAGTGAATAAACATTGATTTGTCAAGGGAATAATTCTTCAATGATTGGCAGCGATATCATCGGCTGATTAAAGTGGAGTAGAAAAGTATCTTTCTTTCAACCATAAGGATACATGTACCAGACTGATGAGAACGGGTACTTCTACCAACGGGCCGATCACGGCTGTGAATGCAACGCCAGAATTAATCCCAAATACTGCAATGGAAACTGCAATTGCCAATTCAAAATTATTACTCGCGGCTGTAAAGGAAAGTGTTGCGGACTTTGCGTAATCGGCTCCTGCCTTCTTTGCAAGGTAGAATGATATGAAAAACATCAATACGAAGTAGACAACAAGGGGGATAGCAATGCGTAGGACATCCAATGGAATCTTAACAATGTATTCACCTTTTAACGAAAACATAACCACGATTGTAAATAAAAGCGCAATTAATGTTATCGGGGATATTTTAGGAATGAATTTCTGTTCGTACCATTGCTTGTTCTTTAATCGAAGCAAAGAGAATCGAGTTATTATTCCAGCAAAGAAAGGAATGCCGAGATAGATAAAGACACTTTTAGCTATTTGTCCGATGGTGATATCCATAGCAAAGGTCTTTAAGCCTAACCAAGAAGGAATGATTGTCAGAAAAATGTAGGTATAAACAGAAAAGAACAGCACTTGAAAGATTGAATTGAAGGCAACAAGTCCCGCGGCATATTCCGTATCTCCTTTGGCCAACTCATTCCACACAATAACCATAGCAATACAACGAGCAAGTCCGATGATAATAAGTCCCGCCATATATTCCGGGTATCCGCGGAGAAATATGATCGCAAGAATAAACATCATCACCGGTCCGACAAGCCAGTTTTGGATCAGCGAAAGAGAAAGCACTTTCGTATTCTTGAACACATCCGTAAGTTCTTCATACTTCACCTTTGCCAACGGTGGATACATCATGAGAATCAAACCGATGGCAATAGGAATGTTAGTTGTACCGGACTGAAAGGAATTCCAGAAATTTACAACACCCGGAAAGAGATATCCCAATAACACACCTATAATCATGGCAAGAAATATCCAGAGTGTCAGGTAACGATCGATGAACGAAAGTCGTTTTATCATTATTTATATCTCTTACGAATATTCATATCAATTACAACTGACTTTTTCATTGGAGCATCCGCAGGTCGGTTCTGAATTTCTAAGAATACCCTGGATGATACCGGCGGCACAGCCTACGCCTGCCCTGACTGAAATGGCATCTTCGGAACAATTCATTGCGCATGCACCGCATTCCATACAGAAATCACGGCCAACGATTTCTGCTTTCCTATCTACCATTTCAAAAACTGCATGCGGACAGACTTTAACACACATACCGCATCCATTACATTTTTCGGGATCAAGTTTTAGCGTCACAACATCCGGTAAATACAAAAATCGATTCATTTGGCCGGCCTCCTCATAATAATTTTTCAGTAATCATCAGAATCACAGCTGCAACTGCCGAAGCAATTTGAAAGGGAGCTGCAATTTTCATTTCCTTTTTCACACCTGAGAGCGACGTATAGGTTGACGACCCTGTAAAATTCATAGCCATGAAGGAAGAAATAGCTGGCAGCAGAAGAAACCAAGTAAGCATTCCAAGCAAATGAGCGCTTAGCATGCCATTCATTGCCAGCATTATCGAGAGAATGAGACCGACGACATATCCTTTGAATGCGAACATTCGAATCGGGATATATGGTAATAACATCGGCGTTAAAACAATTCCGGCAAAATAGGCCAATCCGATATTTATCGTCACCCTGAGAGCTTGCCCGCCTGCCTGCTGAAATGATATACCGTATCGATTGATTCCGGATAGAATAATATAGACCGCCGCAACTGCAAAGATATAACGAATTCCATAAATAAAATCATTCGGTGCAAGAATAAGACGATCGTACAATCCAAAATTTACCTGTCTCATTTCTTTTGAAGCTTTGTAACCTGCATTAATAAATGGTTGAATATCGGAAGCCCTTACAGGCCCGAATAAAACAGTAAATCCGGAATTTTTCTTTACCAGATGCGCAGCAACACCGGTTGCTCCTAATTGAGGCAGAATGAGTCGTTTGTGAATTATTATTTTCCCGAGCGATGTTAAACCAATCCTCCGGACAAGCTCTTCTGTTCCGAATGTTCCTTTTCCGGCTGCACACCAGACATTGATGCCTTTTGTATCTAAAACCAATAGCCAGGCGTTCAATCCATCCATATTCTTGCGAACGGCATCAAACGTAAGTTTATAGTTCGCCGTCACGATAACATCGGAGCGCTCATCAGGTGTTCCAACTGCATATAATCCCGGTTCAATCCGATATTGTACTCGTTTAATGCCACATCGTACTCTTAGAGCGCCAAGGTAATCACTCCAATCAAGATGGGTTGAGATTATGGGAATATTTCCTGCCGGCGTTTTGATACTTACCGTGATATATCGTTTCGGCGCTGAAGTTTTATCGCCGTCAACACCTTGGCATCCACATTTCTCGATTGATTTATTTAATTGGAGAGATACCAATCCCTTAGAATCTCCACATTCGCATTTTTTATCTGCACATCCCATAAAAAATCTTTCCTATGACCTTGCTAAAAGCACTTCAGATGGGAACAACAGTTGTTGAAAGTATTCCCTTGTTACAATTTCAAAACCATTATCATTCAATTTGTCGGATAACAGCACACCGCGGCATCCGCCCATCGCCGCCGGTGATATTTTATAGATTCTATCATACACGCTGCTGGCTGCACTCTCTCCCCTTGTCATATTGACTAAAACGAGCTTTCCATCCTTTTTTAAGGCACGTCTAAATTCGATCAGAAGTTTATCCATATCTTCATTTGCAATAAGATCAAACATATAATTGTTCACCAATGTATCGATTGAGTGATTTTCAACCGGAAGGTTAAAGGCGGATACTTGCTGAAGTGTGAACTTTGCACCTGATAATTTTTGCAGCCTTTTCCTTGCTTTTCGGAGCATTCCTTCGGAAAGATCGATGCCCGTATTCATACCGTTGGGATTCCTTTTTGCTATTTCGTAAAATGTGAGCCCGGTTTCGACCGCTGCCTCCAGAATGTTTTGTCCGTCTTCAATCCGTGCAAGTTCGACAGCTCTATTCCGCGCGCGGGATTCTGTAAGATGTCCCCAGACATTATAGACTCCGGCAAGTTTATCGTATACTTGTCCGATATTATTTTGTGCTATCCGTGCATCGAGAACGTTCGATACCGTTTTTCCATCATCTGGTAATCGGGACAAACCGCAGCATGAAATTGCAAGATTCATTTTTCTTTTCCTTTTTCCGGTTGAATGGATCGTTTATAGAAAGCAAAGAATCCCTTTTTTATTTCCTCTCTAACTCTTCGAAATACCGCAAGAATCTCATCTTCCGAACCGGCTGCATCCGCTGGATCGTGAAAACCAATATGCAAACGATGAACGACTTTGCCGGTGAAAAATGGACATGTTTCTTTTGCATGATCACATACGGTAATTACGTAATCAAAAGATTCGGGAAGGAATTTGTCCACTTGTTTCGGCAGATGGGATGAAATATCAATTCCGATTTCCTTCATTACTTGAATAGCCTTGGGATGAACTTTACCAGCGGGTTTTGTCCCTGCCGAATAGACTTCAAGCGAGGAATCAAACGATTTCAATATGCCTTCGGCCATCTGACTTCGGCACGAATTACCGGTACAAAGAATAAGAATTCGTTTCTTCATAATATTACTTCTCCTCTGTTTTCCATGTCACGATGTATTCGGCGCATTCGGGTATTTGAAGCTGCGGATCATCAAGAATCCATCTGCCGGTCAAACCAAGTTCACAAGCGGTGAGTTTAAAATGGCACATGGCAATACCCATATCGACACGCTGGAGATCGGCAAGCCGGAGAATGCTGAACAACATTGTTCCTTTGCCGTATCCTTTTGTCCTCTGAAGATAAAAATGCCATGCATCGCCGATTCGAACGATACGCCAGGGCTGTTTATTGGAAGCAGAAGGAGCCCAGCGGACCATTTCCAGCGGTTCGGCATATTTATCAGCAGCATCTATCGTTCGTGCGCTGCCAAATGTATCTGAAAAGAATAATTGCTCCGACGGCAGACGCCGGGCAGCGCTAAGGTATTTCCGGATCTGTCCATCTTTTCCTCTTTTGTCCTCATCATATCCGATAGAAATGACCGCGGGAATTGTTTCCTTATTGCGCAAAGATATTCTCTTTGCAAAACTGCTTTGAGTAAATGAACCGCCAAGCCAGCATGTTCCTAAACCAATATCGGTAGCTGAAAGAATTGCATGCTCTAAAAAATATCCATAATCTTCGAGGTTCTTCGGTCCTTGCTCTATTGCACCAATGATAAATCCCATCGGGTTCTTGATAAAGCCGTACGTGCCTAGAGACTTGGTCGAAAAGTGATTTTTATTAAAGAATATTTTGGTGAACGGACGGTCATGTATTATATTTGTATAGAAAATAGATTTATCGTCTCTCACTAAGAGAAAATCATATTATGTTAGGCAAACAAAACCCACAAAGCAATTTATTCCTGCCGGAGAATCGTCTTCGCCAGAAGATAGGCAAAGAAAGCTTTTACGTATTTTTAAGCGATCACCGGCATGAAATCTTTAACGATGAAGACTTTTCGTTCTTATATTGCCCGGATAATGGCCGTGAAAGCGTTCCCCCAAGTTTATTGGCAAGTGCCTTGCTTCTCCAATCGTATGACCGAGTATCGGATCAAGAAGCAGCCGACCGCGCAAAATTCGATCAACGCTGGCAGGTAGCGCTTGGTGTTGGTGATGAAGAACAGCCGTTTGCGAAGAGTACGTTGTGCCTGTTTCGTAATCAATTGATCATCCATAATAAAGGGAAAATGATATTCACCAAGGCCTTGAACTTACTTGCTCAAAAAGGTTATACAAGAAAGAATAAAAAAACCTTCGCAATTGACACGACACCGATATTTGGGCGCGGCGCGGTTGAAGACACCTTTAACATGTTGGCGGAAGGACTTCGACAAACGCTGAAAGTTCTTGCGCAGATTGCAGAACAACCGATTGAAGACTATTCTCAAGCCAATGATTTTTCCCGCTACAGTGCGTCGAGCTTTAAAGGTACCTGGACGATTGATTGGGATAACGACAACCAACGACAGATCGTTTTGAATTGTATCGTTGCTGATTGTCGAAGAGTGCTGGCTATGGCTTCAGAGACACTTTCATCATTGGACAAAGAGAGCGACGAGGCTCATGATCTTCTTCGGGCGACAGAATTATTGAGTAAGCTCTTAGCACAGGATATTCGCGAAAAAATGCCGGAGAAGGCAGAGATTATCGATGGTGTCGCCAAAGATAGAATTATCTCTGTTCATGACCCCGAGATGCGCCATGGGCGCAAGAGTGCCAGCCAACGTTTCGATGGATACAAGGCGGCGATAGCCGTTGACACAGATACTCAAGTGATTGCCGAAGTTGATGTTGTTCCGGGCAATGCACATGATAGTGTGGATGCTCCGGCGGTGATTAAAGAAGCGGCGAAGAATCTTGATGCCGAAATCGAAAATGTTCTTGGAGACGGCGCTTATGGAACAGTAGAAGCACGCTTGGATGCTGATGCACACAAGTATAATCTTATCGCTCCGGTAGGACGTGCTCCGCAAACAGGACGATTCACGAAAGAGGATTTTAAGATTGACCTTGAAGGCGAATCAGTCACATGTCCGGCCGGGGAGACAACTACGTGTTGGAATGTGCAAAAAGTAACGACACAACGCGGAACAACCTTTAAAAACAAAAGTTTCAAGTTCTCTGTCAGGCAATGTTGCCGTTGTTCATTCAGGAGTCAATGTCTCAAGGAGAAGACTCCGTGCCGAAGTGTGTTGGTGCATGAATATGAAGCGCTCATACGAGAGAAAAAGCTATTTCAAAGAACGGAAGAATATCATCAGATGTATCGCAAGCGAGTAGTCGTTGAACATCGCTTTGCACGATTGGTACGCCTTGGCATACGCAACGCACGTTATTTTGGGATGAAGAAAGTTCTCTTTCAGCTTGCGATGGCGGCTGCTGTGGCCAATTTGACGCTGTTTGCGTCAGTGGCGTCATTCTCTCTATTCTTTATTGCAGCGTTGCTCATTTTTGCTCTTTGGCTCGCTCTAAATCTTCAGAGGATGATTTATAGGCAACTGAATTTTCAGACGGTGATCTGATCACTCCTACTTTTTAAACTCTTGAAAAAAGGGGGGTTCTCGACCGAGTCTCTAGTCCTTTCAAAGATTGTCTGTCGTCCTGTGCGGCTGCAACAAGTTCAAACCGTGCACGTGTACCAAAAGAACCGACCTGCAGATTCTCTAAAACCTCCATTAGTTTCTGTCGATGCGCTTCCTGGACCGGTTTATCTATGTATGAACGGCAGGAATAGCGCTGTCTAATGATTTCTTGAATGGGTTTATTCATTGTTATCAGCTTTTCAATTTTTTGTAAAGTGCAGTCAATCTGTTCTGATAAAATCCTTTGATAACGGTTTCTTCTTCTGCCAACGGTTTGAGCGGAATTAGATTCATTACTTCGGCGGGTGATAACCCGGATTCGAATATTGTCTGTACAGCGCCGTCAAGCATTTTCGTCAAACCGTCTTGAATTGCGTTCGCTGATAGACCGAAAGACATGATAAGCGCCTGTAATTCGTAAAGCTGGAACCATAAATAAGTCGGTCCCATGGCTGTGAAGATGGCGTATGCTTCCAACAGTTCTTCTGCAACCTCGGGTGTATCGCCAAGCGGACGGAAAAGCTCGAGTACGGTTTGTTTTGCTCCAGCGCTTATCTCAGGAAAGAATGCAGCGGGATTGTATCCTTTATTTACGATGGAAGGAGCATTTGGAATTACGCGTGCGATATTTTTTATATCTCCTAAATCTTCGGAAAGCTTCGCAATCGATATTTTAGGCGCCAGCGACACTACAATAGTCGATGGTTTAACGACCGGTTTAATTTCTTGAAGAATCCCGCCAAGAACCGGCGGATGGAGTCCGATGAAAACGATATCGCTCGAAGCGGAAAGTTTAGAATTGTTGACTGCCGTTTCGATATTATGAAATTCACTTTGCAGATTTCCCAAAACCTGCGCATCGATATCCGTAACGACGATGTGTGCAGGAACCTTTCCGGCTTTTTTCCATCCCTGCAATATGATCTTTGCGACACGGCCGCCGCCAATAAAACCGATTGATTTGTTTGTCATAGAATTGCCCCAACAATAGTTTTTGATTTCGATAATTTGTGTTTTATTGATTTATAAATCGAGTTTCATGCATAAGGCCGAACTGCAGCAGCCCCCGCAAAATTGCGACGATTTTTTCATCGCTTCGTTTCTTAGGGAAGAACGATCTATGATAACGAAGCCCTTTCCGGCAAAGAATTTCGATGCAGTTTCTGTGAGCAGAACTATTCTCCTCATGTTTTTCTGCTTTGCTAATAACAGCATCCAATCCACCAATTGTGAGCCGATTTGTTTATTTTGTAAAGAGGCCGGCACCGCAACAGACCGGAGCAGGGCATCTTCGCCGTAATATTCAAATCCCGCAACACCGGCAAGAACATTATTATCGGATGCGATATAAAAATCGGTTGCCGCCATGCCGACAGTCTCTGTCGGAAGTTTGTGGCTTTCCAGAAGCGAACGAAGAGCTTCAGTATCTTTTTCCGTTGCTTGACAATATGATATGTTCATGGCTTCTCCGCATATACGGTTATGCTAAATATCCCGATATGACTATTCTTGTATTCTCGCAATTGATCTGCTGTAAGAAAATTAGCAAGAATTTCGTCGGGAATGTCAATTTTTCGGTCTTTTTGAGTTGTGATATTGACGAAGCCGGATTCCTTGATAATCCGCAGGTATTCATCCTTTTGGACTGCACCTGAAATACATCCGGCATATAATGCCGCTTCTTTTTTGAGTTCATCTGGAAGTTCACCGTCAAGAACGATGTCGGAAATGCTGAAATGTCCTCCTTTCTTGATGATCCTGAATGTTTCGGCAAATGCTTTTTGTTTGTCAGGCACTAGATTCATCACGCAGTTGCTGACAACAACATCTGCTGTAGTATCTTCGATGGGCATATTGTCGATATCACCCCAGCGAAAATCAACATTCTTAAATCCGAGCTTTTCTGCATTCGTGTGTGCCTTCGCAATCATCGCTTCCGTCATGTCAATACCAATAACTCTTCCGGTATCACCGACAACAGAACGTGCTATAAAACAATCGTTGCCTGCACCGGAGCCGAGATCGACGACTGTATCGCCTGATTTCATCCGGGCAAATTCGGTCGGCAAGCCGCATCCAAGAGCAAGATCGGCATCGGGAACATAGCCGGGAAGCTTTGAATAATCTTCCGCCATAATAGAAAACTCTATATTCGAACAGCCGCATCCGCTCCCGCAGCATGAGGACTGGTTCTGTTGTTTAGATTGTTGTGCTATGGCTCCATATTTTTCTTTCACCATCTCTTTTATTTCTTTTTCGCTATTCATTATTGTTCTCCATAATTATCGCAATAATACGATAGATGAATACAAAAATTTTTCAACAGCAAGATTTTACATCAGTCATAAATTGTGCAAGAAGTTGTTTTGCTTCCTGCCATGCTTTCTGATTGATGCAGTAACATACTTTTGGACCTTCAATTTCGCCTTTGATAAGGCCGGCTTGCTTTAATTCAGCAAGATGCTGGGAAACAGTCGCTTGTGATAACGGGAGTTCGTCTACAATATCTCCGCATATACAAACATCTTTTGCTGCCAGAAATTGCAGTATTGCAATGCGTGCTGGATGACCCAATGCTTTTGCCAGATCAGCCAGCCGATTTTGACTAGTACTAAATTTTTCTTTCTTCGATGTGCCCATACTCTTTATATCGTAATAATACGATATAGGTTTCACAAAAGCAAGACGTTTTTGAAAAATAATTTCATCCTCATGAAAATCGTTATAAAATAGATACATACTTCTTTTCTGTAATCACTCCCGTTTTCTTGCAATTTCATCTATGCACTAACTGATGTTACGTAAAACACCAAAGGGAAAAGTCAACTCTTAATGGTAAATCAAATTTAAGCGGCTTAAGCAGAAAAGTTTGTCTTTACCGCTTCGCACGACCCTCTATGGTGTAGCAAGCTGTTGAAGCCGGATAAAGACAGCTTTATTGCTTTTAATCTTCCATTACATTAGCTTTATACTATTCCACCAATCAATTGTAGCAGCTGCACCGAATTACGGGGACTGTTGTAGTAGTAAGATCTTAAATTCTCTAAATTAAGTAACTTCCGTTCTTAAAAATTCGCGTCAAGAAATGATGACAATAATACCGGGGGGAATAATGGTAACAGCGATGCCATGCATTCGGTATCGCAAGAAATACGAAGAAACGATTAAAAATCACCAGGGACTCACGGATCAGCAAGCACAAATATATGATGCATTGCACTTTGATCTGTTGCCTTAGGATGTTCATAAATCAGGTCAAAAGATGTGAGGTCATAAGCGGTTTGCGGAGAGTACAGTGCGGAATGTAATGATTAGTGCTCACGCGTCGATATTGCGATATGAATTTTTTGGCGGCGCAGCTTATTTGTCATTAGGCCTCAATTGTGTTTTTACTAAACTCAAGTAATGCAATGAAAAAGACAAGCTTAACATCGTTTCTACTAATTGCTTTATTGATTGGAATACTTCATAATTCAAATGCACAGTGGGTGAAAACGAATGGGCCCTATGAAGCCTCAGTTTGTTCTTTTGCAGCAACGGATTCTACTATTTTCGCGGGGACAATCGGGGTTGGTGTTTACCGTTCGACAGACAATGGCGCAACATGGATTCCCAGTAATTCAGGGATGACCAGTACATATTTTAGATGCTTAACAGTCAGCGGTAAATTTGTATATGCGGGATCTGCAACAGGTGAAGGAATTAGCCTTTCTACTAACAATGGAATAAGTTGGGAGACTGTTAATAACGGATTACCCCAGAACCCCTGGATCAGTGGAGCCACAGGTTCTGTAGATAAACTTGTTGCTTCAGGTAATAATGTTTTTACATCTATGTCCCTGGAACCAGAGGCATATTATCTTTCAACAGATAATGGTTCAAACTGGACAAGTGTTAATGTAGGAGCCATTTCAGGAATATCTGCACTTGCCGTTGCCAGAAACAATTTTTTTATTGGGAGCAGCAATGGCATATATATATCTTCAAATAATGGAACAACATGGACAACCACGGGTTTGACAGATAGTGCTGTTACATCTTTTGCTCTTGGTGGAACAAATCTCTATGCAAGCACGAATAGCGCTATTTACCTCTCCACGAACAATGGAATTACTTGGACTTCTGCAAATTCCGGTTTACCTAACAGCGGAATAATTGGATTGTCTGCAAATGGCAATTACGTTATTGCAAAAACCTCAAATCAAGGATTTTTCCTCAGGTACTAACAACGGAACGAACTGGGATGCTTTGAGCAGCATCGGTTTACCAGCCAATAATGCAGTTCCTGGTGCATTTACACCATTAGGAACAAATCTTTTTTATGGATCTATCGATTGGGGAATATATCGTTCTACGGACAACGGGAAAAGCTGGGCAGTTGCTAACACAGGGCTCGAGGAAACCAGCATTATGGCACTTGCTGCAACCAGAAATACGGCTTTTGTCACTACACCCAACAACCTTTACGCATCCTCTCAAAGTGGAATTGATTGGATAGCCATTCCAAATATTGGGGGGCCTCTTGCTGCTACAGATTCAACTATTTATGGTTTTAATAGCACTGGAATATGTTATTCGACCAACACAGGGAAAACTTGGAATACACCATTGAATACTGGTATTCCGACAGGTTTTGCCTACACTACAGTTGCGGTCGCAGGTACCAACTTTTATTTAGGGACCCAATCCATCTGTGGAATTCCCTGCGGCCAAGGCGGCGTTTACCTTTCCACTAACGGCGGTATTAGCTGGAACAAAAAAGGTCTTTCGAACATCTCCACTCTAGTTGCTTTTGGGACGGATATCTATGCGGTTAGTCTCGGAAATTCTCTTTATGTCTCGACGGCCGCAGGTTCAACGTGGAATACTATTCCCCTTCCCTCGTTAGGATTACAATATAGTATTAATGCTATCGTGTTTAGAGGTTCTGAAATGTTTATCGGGTTTATGGGCTTGTCTGGAGGAAATTTTTGGGGAGGAGTTCTTCGATCATTTAGCGGAGGAATACAATGGGACTATATTGATAATGGGCTTCCTGGCACTAATCAGTGGGTTACATGCTTGGCGCTCCGGGGAACAAATATTTTTGCCGGGACTACAGCGGGCATCTATGTTTTAAATAATGACGACGCGAGTTGGACTGCGGTCAATACCGGATTGCCTTTAACATCCAATCGTATAGATTATCTTGCCGTCACTGACTCGAACCTTTATGCGGATCTTAGGGGAATCGTTTGGAAACGTCCCATTTCTGAAATGATAACTACCGCTCTGCCGCCTCCGATGAACACGCCGATGACGTTTTCGCTTTCTCAAAACTATCCGAATCCTTTTAACCCGTATACCATCATCAGTTATCAAATTGCAAGTGCGAGCATGGTTACTTTAAAGGTATATGACGTGCTTGGAAGAGAAGTTGCCACACTCGTCAATGAAGTAAAATCACAAGGAAATCACACGGTAACGTTTAATGCGATAAATATGGCAAGCGGTGTTTATTTCTATCGATTACAATCTAGCACATTCACGCAGACAAAAAAAATGCTATTGCTTAAATGAGCGCCTGATACCAATTCATTAAGTGAGGCCATGGCGGCTTGCGGGAAAATACGCGATATTATTGTTTACGTATTATTAGAATTCTTAGGTCAACCAAATAATAATTCATAGGAGGGAACTTATGGACACATCGGAATCAACTCCATCGAAAATTCAATGGAAATATTTTCGCACAAGTCTGATGATGTATGTGCTCTTTTATCTGCTGCCGATATTTCTGCTGTTCCTTGCGACGAGAAATACTGTGCCCTCTAAGTTCATAGGGATTATCTGTATCACTTGGGTGATCGGAGATATTCCCGTCGTAGCTGCTATTGCAGCATATCGTTCGAAGGGATCAGCGTTTTGGGAACCTGTGCTTGCTGCGATTACTACACTCTTTCTTCTCATGCTGGTCATCATAATTATAAATTTCGTAATGTTAGGAAGTTTGAGCGGGAATTACCAGATCGTCAGAGATATTATCGGTCCAATTGTGATGTTTTTTCTTTTAAGCCTCTTTGGCGTATGGATCGGTGGACAAATCCATAAAGCTTCCCCCAAAGGCAAATTTGGATCGAATTAACACTCCCGGATTGCGATCTCCAATTCTAAAAAATGATTTAAAAAACATTGTAGCAGGAGAAGGAAGGATAAAATGAGCGGCTTCGTTCACTTGGCCAAGCATGGATAAAATCATTAACGGTTGGCCCGTTCAGCATAATGGAGGAGAGAATGCAACATATTATGCATCGGATCGGTTGGGTTGTGCGAAATGCTCCCAACCTTCTTCGAGGTTATAATATCTATGTTAATACGGAAAAATTGCGCCTGATTGATCGCGCATTTAGCTTATTAAATCCTCCCGCGCGATCCTTTGCTGATCTAGGCGGTGTATGGAAGGTCAATGCGGCATATACGAAATACACGCTCAGGAGCTTCAGCATTGACCGGGGTGTGATTGTTGACACGGATTACCCGCAAGCCGTAGAGCGTACGCTAAGCAAATTTCCAAAGCTCAGCGTGCTTCAAGGCGACTTCACTACTCAACAACTGATCGACCAGGTGAAACCGATCGATCTGGTTTATTTCTTTGATGTGCTTCTTCACCAGGCCAATCCGAATTGGGACAAAGTGCTTACCGCTTATGCTCGCGTAGCAAGGTGTTTTGTGATTTTCAATCAGCAGTATATCAGGAGTAAAGACACTATTCGCTTAACAGAACTTCCTTTAGAAGACTATATAAAACTTGTTCCTGTTGGAAGAGAGACTCTCTATCGCAAAGTATATGCTCAAAAGGAAGAGATTCATCCAACTTACGGCAAGCCTTGGGGCGATATACACAATATTTTCCAATGGGGGATTACGGACAACGACCTTCGCTCCCTTATGACGCAATTAGGATTCTCGCAACTTTATTATTGTAACTATGGAAGGTTTTCAAATCTATCCGCATTTGAGAATCATGCTTTCATTTTTATGCGAGACTCGGAACGATCCTCATCATTGTAAAAAGGAAAGATCAAGTAATTAATGATGGCCAAGCACGGATAAAATCATTAACGGTAGGCGCGCTATATTGGAGCTGTACTTATGACAACGATTAGCATTCGATCTATTAATAATACTGATAAAACTTGGATAAATCGCATTCTCACTGATCGATGGGGATCGACTGCAATCGTTACTCGTGGCATCATTCAGGCAGCAAATGAACTTTCCGGTTTTGTTGCTATTGAAAAAAATAATCGATTGGGTCTTCTTACGTATCGCTTTGATGCAGGAGAATGTGAGGTTGTATCGCTTGATAGTCTTTCTGATGGTTGTGGAATAGGATCGTCTCTTTTAAAATCCGTTGAAAAAGTCGCTAAAGAGAAAAGGTGCAATCGAATATGGCTTATCACAACAAACGATAATCTTCATGCTCTGCGATTTTATCAGCGGAGAGGATATGTTCTTGTAGCGATATATCGCAACGCAATTGAAATATCGCGTCATCTAAAGCCTCAGATTCCAATTATTGGCAAAGACGACATTCCATTGCGTGATGAAATCGAATTGGAAAAGAGATTATAACCCTAAAATCCCAGTTATTTAGAACAATTGATACCTTGGAAGGTGGGTAGACTTTCCAAGGTCGGAAGCTTGATAAAAAGGTCTTATCTAACTCGATTAAAACCCGCAGGAATGACAACATCCTTTTCCTTGTCTTACATTAAAAGAGCATAACCCGAAGAAAATAATTGCTTGCATTGTTTGGCGCATAAATTGGAATTGAAAAGCACAGAGAACGCTATCGCCCGATGAATCTTATCGAAACCGAACGACTTGTTCTTAGAACATGGCAGGAGTCGGACATTATTCCTTTTGCTGAGATGAACCGGGATCCTGAGGTTATGGAGTTTTTTCCAAAGATACTCTCACAAGAGGAAACTGAAGCTTTCTATAAAAGAATTACAGCAGACCTCGAACAAAACGGTTTCGGTTTGTTTGCTGTTGAAACGAAACAAGATCAAATTTTTATCGGGTTTATCGGTTTCGCCCGGCCGTCATTTTCTTCCTATTTCACTCCTTGCATAGAAATCGGCTGGCGCATGGATAAACGCTTTTGGAATATGGGTTTTGCGACAGAAGGTGCGAAAGCTTGTTTGGAATATGGATTTTCCAAACTCAACTTCAAAGAAATTGTTTCCTTTACGGCCAAGATAAACAAACGATCTATTAATGTGATGAAGCGAATCGGAATGGCATACGCTGGCGACTTTGAACATCCGAATGTTGCAGAAGGACATCCTTTAAGAAGACATGTGCTGTATAAGATTTCCCGCGAGGACATCCTCCATTAAGCTGCAGATCTAATCCGATCGTGTAAATTTGCGGCCGATGGCGCCCTCCTTAGACGGTCAGGCTGACGTCGGGAATCCTCCGCGGTCATCTCGAAAAAATCAAAGATATTTCCGGGACCCGCCAAAAAGACGGTGGGTAAACAGGCCGCCCGCGGCTGCAGGCGTTTACAATGTCGAAGGCACTTTATTTACATTTTTTTGTACCTTAATACTTTGAAAACACTATCCCTAAACGAATAGAGAAACGTGAACTGTGTGATATGCTGCACTTTTCATGTGCAACAAAAGTATTATTGTGATCGTATGAAAAAGATACTTACAACTCTGGAGACCAACGAAATGAATCGTTTACGTTTGCTATGGTGTGTCATAGGCAGTATCATCATGTGTGGAAATCTGTCACCGCTCATTGCGCAGGATACCGTCTCTCTTGCGGATCGTGGAGACTATTTTGCGGTCACATTGGATTACACGACAGGTGTCAGCCATTATGTTATGGGTCAGCAATTGATGAAAAAAATATTAACAGCGGTTCCCAACTTCGAACAGCTGATGGATTCCTACATTGCGGAAATTGTCGGGGATCAGACTACCTACTATACTGTGCTCGGCCGCGTTGAGGACATTCAGCCGCAAATACCGCAGGATTATCAGGATGAAATAGGCGGAATGGCATCGCAGCTCAGCGGCGGCAATATCAATACGATGGGCGACGGCAAGCTGTCAAAAAGCGAATTGTACGTATTGGAACTCTTTACAGATGTCGGCCGGTCGACGCAATGTTCGGGCATTTCGGTCTACGGCCCGCGATCGGCAACAGGCAATACCATGACCGCTCGCGTTCTGGATTGGTACGACGGCGTTAATCATGAATTGGCGCAGATTCAAGCCGTTACGACAATTAAAAACGGCAGCATGTCCTTTTGCACAATCGGATATTTAAGTATCCTGGGAATTATTACGGGCTTCAATGATAACGGCGTCTTCGCCGGTATTCTCGATTCTCCTACAGGGACAGCATACTCTTCCAGCGGCAAGCGGTCGTACATCTGGGATTTGCGATACGCGCTGGAGCACGACACCACCGCAGCAGATGTCGGTGCATACATGGCCGATACATCAAAACATTATACGTATAACCATTTAATTTTATTGTCCGATATTCATACGTCGAAAGTTCTGGAGAATAATTTCTCCGGAGCAGGCACGAATATACATAGAGCGCTGAGGAGCGATGCGTCTGCTCTCAATCCCGGCGTCGTATGGGGATTTTCGAATGCGGTAGCCGCGGTCAATGCTTTTCTCCTTGCAGGCAATTACGACAACTATACGGGAATATTATCCAACACACAGCGATGGAGCAGTATCAAGTCGCAGCTTCAGCTTTGTGGAGATACGGTTTCGTTGGCCGAGCTGAAACAGATTGCTTCGTTCGATCATAGCGCCGTTCCTCAATCTCAGTCGGGTGGAAATATTTATAATTCCAGCACGCAGCAGATAGTAATTTTCCAGCCGGATATTTTTCATCTGGAAATAGCGTTCAAACCAAAAACAGGTGTTTTACCGGTTAATCCGTTATTCGAAGAAATTCCAGTCTCCTTTGTTTCCACTCCAACGTCCATTCCCAAAGGCAATGCGGCCGTTCCCTCATCGTGTATACTGGAACAGAATTATCCGAATCCATTCAATCCATCGACGACGATTTCATTTTCTATTAATACAAAGAGCTATGTGTCCCTGCGCATCTATAATATGCTGGGACAGGAAGTGGCGAATCTTTTTGAGGGAGAATTGCCGGCCGGCAAGTACACCCGCCAATGGAATGCAACAACCGCGCCGAGCGGAGTTTATTTCTATCGGCTTATGGCGGGAACAATGAGTGAGACAAAAAAACTCATTTTACTCAAATAGTAAGCGATCTGTGTAGGGACGTATGGCCATACGTTCCTACGAGAATACGATTCCTTCGGATAGATTTGATGGATTAACGGCCAGTCAGCACCGAAACAAGCTTCTGCTTTGGCGTAAGATTTTCATCGACTATCGGAAAATCTCCTTTGTAACCCCAATGGCAATAGGCAATATTATTCTTGTTAAAATTATCGCACACGTCTTTATACCATCTAAGCATGATGTCTTCCGGAATTTTAGGATAAACTCCGAATTCGCCACAATAGAGTGGAAGATTATGCTTTTGTGCAAATTCTATCGCAGGCATCATCTGTTCTTTTAAAACGCTTTTTGTAAAATACCCGTTGGCATATTCCTTCATTGCATTCACAGCTTTTGATGACATTCCTTTATATTTCGCAGTATCAACAATTTGTCCGGGGTATGCGACCGGTCCGTTATATTCTGCAATCGGTGTCCATGATGCAAGGTGATGTGTAAGCGCCATCGGCGTATAGAAATGAAAACTCAGAATCAAATCCCTGTCGTTTTCGGGAATCTTCAATTGTTGAAATGTTCCAGGAATTTGCCATCGGTTCGAGCCGACAACAATTTTTCTATGGGGCTCCCGAATTCGCACCGCTGCAATAACTTTATTAAAAACTCTATTCCAATCGTCCGGATTATTCGCGACCGGTTCATTTAATACTTCGTACGCTAATTTCGAATTCGGATAGCCGTGCAATTCCTCCGAAAGCTGCAGCCAGAGATCGACTAATTTCTGCTGCTCAAGAGTATCGGTCCATAGTTTATTCGATTCTGCGTTAAAATAGTGGGCGCGGAGTATATGCAAATCGACGATCACGCGCAGATGAGCGGCTAATGCCCACTCGATACCATTGTGTAATAATTTAAAGCCCTCAGGTTCTTTTTGACCTGACGCATCCCAAAGCTGGACTTCGTCTACAGGAATTCGTACATGATCGAATCCCAGAGATGCGATTGTATCGAAATCGGATTTGGTCATGTACCGGCTCCGTTCCTCTCCTCGATTGTCGTTTTGAGAAAGCCAATGGCTAATATTCACGCCGGTGCGTATTGTAAAATTATCCGTTGAACTGGATGTCTGGGCATTCAAGCATGATCCCGCAAAAACCAAAAACAGGAGTGTGTATTTCATAAAAAACCTTCTATTTTAGTATTTAAATGAGAATTAATTCAATGTATGAATATTCTGATAAAAATATATATTCACTTGTGTCCGACTTCGAGTCGGACTCTACAGCGCTCGTATAATGCATTTTGAAATACTTTCTATCATTCATCATACTTAAAATCTGCGATTGAAGGAACATCTATCAATGGGAACTCGTGCAGCGGGAGGATTTGTTGAAGGTTACAATAACAGGAGATTGATATGCGAAAATTAAGCGCTTTTATATTTATATCACTGAACGGCTTCTTTGAAGCTTCAAAAGGGGATATAAGCTGGCATAAGCATGGAGAAGAGGAAAACAGCTATGCTATTAAAAGTCTTAAAGCCGGGAACACGCTTCTGTTCGGACGCAAAACATATCAAATGATGGCAAACTACTGGTCGACGCCGATGGCAATAGAGAACGACCCGATTGTTGCCAATGGAATAAACAAGGCAGCCAAAATTGTCTTTTCAAGAACGCTTAAAAAAGCCGGGTGGAATAATACGAGGATTATTAAAGCCAATATCGTGGAAGAAGTAAAGAAGCTGAAAAAGACATCCGGTAGCGATATGACGCTTATGGGAAGCGGCAGCATTTTGACCCGCTTTGCAGAACAGGGTTTGATCGATGAATATCAAATCATGCTGGATCCCGTCGTTCTTGGCAAGGGCGCAACGATATTCAAAGACATCAAGAACAAACTGAACCTGAAACTTATAACGACACGGACGTTCAGGAGCGGTATTGTTCTTCTTTCCTACCGACCTGCGGAAAAGTAAAAAATTATATCTGCACCCGGCCGTTTCAGAAACAGTTTTTTTGGCGCCACTATTTCAAAAGAATAAGCTTCTTCGTTTGTGTAAAAGATCCTGCTATTAAACGGTAGAAATAAATTCCGCTGCTCAAATTTGCTGCATTCCATTGGCGTGTATAAGTGCCCGCCGCCAAATCTTCAGAGACCAGAATAGCCACTTCTCTTCCTAACATATCATATACTTTCAGGGTTGCAAAAGAACGCGATGGAAGAGCGAATGCAATGGTTGTCGATGGATTAAATGGATTCGGATAATTCTGACTGAGAGCAAATGATTTCGGCAGTTCCGTTCCGTGATCAACTTTCGTTCCTATATCGGCAATACCGGATACTTTGATCGAGTCGGGAACACTGTGTACATTACTCAGGATTATTATCCATGCCGAATCCGTCCCTAAAAGCGAAGGAGAAAATCGCAATGTATCTCTTGATGACTGCCCGGGTGCAATACAGATATCCGCCGGTCTTGGAATAAAAAGCGAGTCCGATGAAACGATGTTGCTTATCTTGACCGTATCGGTTCCAGTATTTGTTATCGTTACGGTAGTATCCTTATGTTGACCTGTTCCAACTTTACCGAAGGATATTGTTTTTGCATTGAATTGTACCGCCGGAATCCCGAAACAAATACCGGAAACAGTAAGCACATCGGGTGATGTCGGACTACTGCTCTTGATTATAAAGCCCGCACCTTGTGCTCCTAAAGTTGTCGGTGCAAAGGAGATTGTATCGATAAATGCAGCGCCCGGCAGAATGTTCATTATAGCTGTATGGCTTATAAATGCACGACCGGTTGAATTGATGCTGCTGATCTTCAATGTATCGTTGCCTATATTGTTAATGGTTACACTCGTATCTTTGGAATGCTCGATCAAAATTCTGCCGAAATTAATATTATTGCCGCCTAATTGAGTGACACCGGTGGTAAATCCATTCCCGTAAACTTTCAGTGTATCCGGTGATGAAGGAGAGCTGCTATACACCAGGATTGTTCCAGCGGCATTGCCAACTGCAGATGGTGTAAAGCGAATTGTATCTATCGACTTTTGACCCGGTGCTATATTCAGCGAGCCGGGTCGAACGGAAAAAACAGGATTATTGGATGTGAAATTGCTTAGGCGGAGTGTATCGCTGCCTGCGTTTTTGATTGTTATGGTGGTTTCTTTGTACTTGCTGAGCATAACTTTCCAAAAAGAAAGCGAGCTGGAGCTTAAAAGAACCGAAGTGTGTAATGGCACACCGCCATTATTCTTTGTACGAATAATTGTCCCACTACCTCCCGCTATCCATGCGGTATTGGCATCAGTGAAGGAGACACCTGAGAGCCAATTCAATGTTCCGCTTGGCTGACTTATCCAGCTTGCCCCGCCGTTGGTTGTGCAAAGAATTGTACCGCCGCTTCCGACGACCGTTCCTATGTTGCCGCTTGTAAAGGAGACACGAGAAAGGGACGCTGTCGTTCCGCTCGACTGTTTTGTCCAACTTGAACCACCGTCACTGGTGCGAAGAATTGTACTACCTCCCACTATCGTTCCTGTGTTGGCATCGGTAAAACATATGCCGGACAAATCCCCCGGGATCATAATTCCTCCATTAGGTAACTGTATAATTCCACCATATTGTCTTGTCCAAGTTGTCCCTCCATTTGTTGTGTGAAGAATTGTGCTGGCACTTCCCACTGCCCATCCTGTGCTGGCATCAGTGAAGCAGACGCCATAGAACTCCGCATAAAGAGAATCAGACATCCCGATTAACTGATTTGTCCAGCTTGTTCCACCATTTGTTGTGCGAAGAATACTGTTCGTTCCTACTGCCGTTCCCGTATCGGTATTAGTAAAGCAAACGTCATAAAGCACATTCGACGTTCCGCTTGGCTGATTTGTCCAACTTATGCCGCCATCAGTAGTTCGAAGAATTATACCATACCCTCCAACCGCCGTTCCTGTGTTCGTGTCGGTGAAGAAGATAGAGTAAAGAGGAGGTTGAAGAAGGTTTATCTGGCTTGTCCAGTTTGCACCGCCATTCGTAGTGCGAAGAATTGTTTGATAATTATAATTACCTCCGACTGCTGTTCCTTTGTTGGAATCAGTAAAGCAGATATTACTGAGAGGCTGGGTTGTTCCGCTCAATAAGCTTGTCCAACTTATCCCGCCATTTGTTGTGCGAAGAATCGTGCCGGTACTTCCCACTATAGTTCCTGTGTTTGCATCCGTAAAACAAATACTTGAGAGATCAAAATACATCCCGCTTGATTGACTTGTCCAACTTGCACCGCCGTTGGTAGTTTGAAGAATTGTACCGCATTGACCGACTACTATTCCGGTGTCGGCATTCTTGAAGGAAACACCACAAAGATTATTGGAGATTCCAGTTTGATTGTTTGGTCCGATTGACTGATTCGTCCAACTAGTCCCGCCATCGGTTGTTCGAAAAATTGTGCTAGCGTTCCCAACCACTGTTCCGATGTCGGCATTGATGAAACAAATGCTGCGGAGATTATTCGTTGTTCCGCCTGGTTGGCTTGTCCAGCTTGCACCGCCATTTGTAGTCCGAAGAATTGTACCAGCGTTTCCCACTGCTGTCCATGTGTCGGCATTGATGAAACAAATGCCGCAGAGATTATTCGTCGTTCCGCTTGACTGGATTGCCCAACTTGCTCCGCCATCGGTTGTTCGAAGAATTGTGCCGGCGTTTCCAACAGCTATTCCGGTGTCTGCATTCATGAAACAGACGCCGTAGAGATTATTCGTCGTTCCGCTTGACTGGATTGCCCAACTTGCTCCGCCATCGGTTGTTCGAAGAATTGTATCGCTGCTTCCCACAAGTGTACCTGTGTTCGCATCGGTAAACCAGGAACCGTACAGAGGCATCGTCGTTCCGCTTGATTGGATTGCCCAGCTTGTACCTCCATTGGTAGTTCGAAGAATTACACCGCACGATCCCACTGCCGTGCCTGTGTTCGCATCGGTGAAGAAGACGCTGTTGAGATCGTTTCCTTGAGGTAGAGGATTTTGCCAAAACCAATTCGATTGGGCATAAGATAAATGCTGGGACAAGAATATCGCAGCTAATACAAAAGATTTAATCAATACAGGTTTTTTCATATACGTATCCTTCAAATCCGGATTGTGTCTTTGTCTATTAAGCAATTTGTAATGCGATACTTCTATTCTTACATATTTTAAATCCAAAAAGACTCTTGATAATTTACTTGTCCATCAGCAACCCGCCAGGCAGATTATTTAAGTAAAACTAATCTCTTGGTTTGAGTGTATGTACCTGCCTGTAAACGATAAAAATATACACCGCTCGAGAAACCTTTCGCATTCCAGCACCGGGAATAGCTGCCCGCCTGCAGATCTCCCGACACAATCGTAGATATTTCTCTCCCCATCAAGTCGAACACTTTTAAGGACACAAAAGAATGCTGCGGGATGCTAAAAGAAATAGTCGTCGATGGATTAAACGGGTTCGGATAATTCTGATCAAGCTTAAAGTATGTCGGCAATGATGCCGATCCTTTAGCGGGCACAGAAGTTATGATGTCTGAAAGCGGTAGGCTCCAGACACCGGCATCGGTTCCTGCAAAGAGGGTCGTTTGAGTGACGACAAGAGAAGAGATAGTACCGACCACCAAACCGCCCAAGCCGCCATTGATTGCGCTCCAGCTTGTGCCATTGTTGGTTGAAAGAAAAACAAAGCCGGCATTATCACCGAGAAAGATATTTGTGCCGCTGACCGCAAAAGCATTGATAGGAGAGCTTATCAATCCTGAATCGACCGCACTCCAGCTCGTGCCGTTATTAGTGGAAAGAAACACGCCGCCGTAATAAGTTCCCGCAAAAATATTTTTGCCGGAAACAGCAAAAACCGATACACCATTGCCATTCAAACCTGTACTGGCAGCACTCCAGCTTGAGCCGTTGTCGGTTGAAAGAAAGACACCGCCAGAAGTTCCGGCAAAAAGATTCGTATCCTCAACGGCAAGAGAATAAACAGAAATGTTTAACAGTCCGTTATTGACTTGACTCCAGCTTGCACCGTTGTTTGAAGAACGAAAGACACCGTTCCCAGTTCCCGCGAAGAGATTTATACCGGAAGCGGCAAAAGAATTTACACCATTGTCTATCAAGCCATTATTCATTTGGTTCCAGCTTGCACCATTATTGATTGAAAGAAAAACACCGTTCCCGGTTCCGGCAAAATAATTCGAATGTGAAACAAATAAACAAGGGATATTACTGGTCGTCAAACCGACACTCTCTCCTTTCCAGATTGTGCCGCCATCGGTAGAGGAAGAAACACCTCCGCCATATGTTCCTGCTATTAAATTCGAGTCAGAAAAAGCAAGAGCAGGAACAGAAAGGCTAGAATTTTTTGAGAAACCTGAATTGAACGAAGACCATGTTAAACCGTTGTCAGCGGATAGAAAAACACCGCCATCAGTTCCGGCAAGAATATTCGTAGATCCTGTTCCGTCGGAGGAGGAGAAAATGGAAAAAGAATAGACAGTGCCATTTGTCAATCCGGCATTGACTTGAGTCCAGCTTGTACCGTTGTCAGTGGAACGGAATATTCCACTGCCATTAGTTCCAGCGAAGAGGTTCATACCGCCTGCCCCATTTGGATAAGCGGCAAGAGCATGGATAGAATATTTCGGCAGACCATTATTGACGGCAGTCCAGCTTGTGCCGTGATCGGTAGAAAGGAAAACGCCGCTGTCGCCTGCGGCAAAAAGGTTCTTATCACCTGTCCCGTTTGGGGAAACGGCAAAAGCAAAAACAGGAGAAGCTTTTAAGCCATTATTAACCGCTGACCAACTGGTACCGTTGTTTGTGGAACGAAAAACACCGCCACCAAGGCTGAATCTATAACCATTATCCAACATGGTGCCTGCAAAAAGATTCGTACCGCCCGCACCATCGGAACAGGAAGCAAGACATGCAACAAAACCAATCGTCAATCCTGAATCGACAGCAGTCCAGCTTGCACCTTTGTCGGTGGAACGAAAAACCCCTCCAGCAGTTCCGGCAAAAAAGAATGTATTGATAACAGCAAGAGTATTTACAGTTGCATTCGTTATCCCGTTACCAATGGCAATCGGTCGTTTCCCATTCAAGGGACAACGAATAAGTCCGCCCCCGCTTGTTCCCACAAAGAGGTTGGTATCAATGATGGTAAGAGCTGCAACATTGTAGCCGTCATTACTATTCAATCCGACATTCATCCAGGTCCAGGTCTCGCCGTTGTTGCTGGAACGGAAAACACCTGCGGCATTGACTCCTCCTGCATAGATAATCGCGCTGCCCGTCCCATTTTGGGCTATGGCAAAGGAAAGAATGCCAGCATAGCAAGGGCCATTAGTTTGTGTCCATTTGGCGTGTAATGGAGTTATACTGAAAAATAGAAAAAACCCTGTAAAAAAGAATCGGAGATTGTTTTTCATCATTCTATTCTTTCGTAAAGTTATAAATAGTTGAAGCAACCTGCCCGTATTACCATGCAATATCACATTCGAAATATTTGACCATACTATTGTGGAGCATACATCTTCAATAGTTAAAACAAAAGCCTCATAATTAATAAAATTGAATCGCTGTTTGGAAAGCCAATCCCACAAAAGTAAATTGATATAAAACACATAAAAACTTTTTAATATCTTGCTCAAGCCAATTTATCTCTTGAAAAATCGATAAATTCAGCTTGGGTTTAAATAAAAAGTGTTTAATTTTATTCTGTAGTCTGAAATAATGAATAGATTGTATTGTTAATTTAAGATAATGTCAAGCCTGTTTATGGGGTATCTTACTTTCGCCACAATGCATATAGTTGTGGTCATCTCCGTGCCAGCGGGTTGCTGAAAAACTTTTATTGAGTCAATAAATATTTCGCTGCGTATTTTTTTCCTTCACGATTCCTTGAGTTGTGTCCTTGGAAGAGAAAATCGAAAGGAAAAATACATGCAATGGAATACAATATAAATTGATGAATCTCATTGAGTATGATTGGATGATCATAAAACATTTGAAAGACCGGTATATAGATTTAAAATTCCGTATGTCACTGACAGAATTTTTGATTTCGGACAAGCTCGTTTCCTTCTTGCTATTGCTTGCGCCTCTTTCTCATCATATGATAATCCTGTCTTGAATTGTCATTTTTATCAATGCAGAATGTTCCCGTTTGGAACCCCAAAAAATTCCATAGCGTTCCATAGTCAGATAGAGGAGATCATTCAATGGAACAAACAACTGTAAGCGATATCGTTGCAAAGGATTTTCGCGCCGCAGCGGTTTTCGAAGAACATTCAATCGATTTTTGCTGCCATGGCAAAGTTTCTCTCGAAGAAGCCTGCAAAAAAAGCGGAGTGACAGTAGATAACATTCAGTCAGAACTTGCACTCATTTCTGCTGCGGATAAAAACACGGATGAGGCATACGATGCATGGGAAAGCGATAAGCTGTCCGATTATATTATTCAAACGCACCACCGTTATGTGAAGGAAGCTATTCCTGTTACGACCGCTTACTGCGGGAAAGTGGCTTTCAAGCATGGGGCACGGCATCCTGAAGTGATACAGATAAAGGAATTGTTTCAGGAACTGAGCGAAGAGTTGACACAGCACATGACAAAGGAAGAGATAATTCTTTTTCCCTATATAAAACTTCTAGCATCATCTCAACGTGAAGGAAAACCGGTTCAGAAGCCTCCGTTTGGAACCATCCAGAATCCGATTCGTATGATGGAGAGCGAGCATGATAATGCCGGGAATAATCTGGAAGCGATAAGGTCGGTGGCCAATAATTTTACATTACCGCCGGACGCCTGTGCAACATTTAACGTTACATATCAGGAGCTGAAACGCTTCGAGTCCGATCTGCATAAGCACATCCATCTGGAAAACAATATCCTCTTTCCAAAAGCTCTTGAGTTAGAAAGACAGCTTTTGGATTCCCGTTAATTTGGAGTGCGGTTCATCTCCGTCGATGCTCTGGATTAAAAAAGGAGGGATTTAAAAGTCCGGCTGGAATAAGATCTGTAATTTTCAATTCAATAGGAGATTCTGCCTTTGTATGGCATCAAAAATAATCCCCGCCTCCGGAAAGAAGAGGGGTGGGTTGTTGTGTGGTGTATCTTCAAGAACTCTTCAGTTGCCGGATGATGATAACCTCCTTTTGCATTATGAGTATCCGCTAATTTTAGTGACTTAGGGTAAATTCCCCGCTGCTTGCGGCGGGGAGTTTCATTGACAGGACCTATCCGACGCTTTGCAAGAAGAATAAATCTGTTAACTTATTCGACCGAATGTATAGATTTGAATAAAATAGTTCGCCTTGCTATTGTTCGCACCTCTTCGTATTTTTTTCATATTTTTTAATTACTCAACGTACATTTAATTATCGTATTTTTGAACCCATTGTGGGAGGTTTCCGCGGTCACACGCCCGCAGCTACAGAAAGAATCTTATGATTTCACTTGAAAAGAAAATCGTCCTTATCACGGGTGCGAGCAGCGGCATCGGCCGATCTTGCGCGGAAAAATTTGCTGAAGCGGGAGCGAATCTCATCCTCCTTGCACGAAGAAACGACCGGCTGACCACTTTGGCATCGGAACTCAGGGATAAATATGGAATTCTTACACTTGCGGATAAACTTGATGTTCGTGATCCGGTTTCTATAACCCGGTTTTTCCAGAAACTTCCCGCCGAGTGGCGCAACATCGATATTTTGATCAACAATGCAGGTCTCAGTCGCGGTCTGGATAAACTCTATCAGGGAAATCTGCAGGACTGGGAAGAAATGATCGACACGAACATCAAAGGACTGCTCTACATGAGCCGCTCCGTGATTCCCGGCATGGTGGATCGCAAAAAGGGAATTGTCATCAACATCGGTTCGATAGCAGGACACGATGTCTACCCGAACGGAAACGTCTATTGCGCTACCAAACATGCAGTCGATGCGTTGACCAGAGGCATGCGTATGGATCTTGTGGACACACCTGTGCGCGTCTGTACGGTGGATCCTGGATTAGTGGAGACGGAATTCAGCAACGTTCGCTTCCATGGAGATGATGCGAGAGCAAAAAATGTTTATCAGGGTATGACGCCGCTCTCACCGGATGATATCGCGGACGCCGTTCTGTTCGCGGCAACCCGTCCGCCGCATGTTCAAATTGCCGAAATAATCATCATGCCGACCATGCAGGCATCGGCGACGTTGGTGCATAGAAAAGAGAATGAGTTCTTAGTTCGTGGTTCGTAGTTCCGAAGTTAAAGGTTGTTTGGTTTTTTGGTTTGTTAGTTACTCTGTTTATTGGTTACTGGTCTATTCCCAATTTGAATTAGGCTATCGCGTACTAACATTATCAAGCCCGCTTGCGCGAATGCCTCAGCAGTCGGGGAGGCCTCCGGCTGTCGTTTACAATTCACGATTGACAATTCGCGATTCGCAATTTTCAACCTGCCATTTACAATTCGCTATTTACCATTCACTATTCTTAACGCCGCTTTTACTCCGCTCCGTATCGCTCCTTCGATTGTTGCGGGGAAACCTGTGTCGGTCCAATCGCCGGCTAAAAATAAATTCTTAAACCGCGTCTGCGCAGCGGGACGTTTTGACTCTAATCCGGGAGCCGGTATGAATGTCGCCCGCTTTTCTTTTATCACTAATGCATGCACAATCTTCGCCTGACTTGAAGCAGGAAGCACCGAGCACAAATCATTCCATGCGAGATCAATCAATTCAGTTTTTGTGATTTTGCTGAAACTTTCCGCTCCGCTGATGACGAACGACAGATGCTGACCGGTCTTTTCTTGATTTTTCAAAAGTACGCCCGCATCGAATACCCATTGCACGGATGTATCAATCAGGGCTGCAAATTTATCGTTCAGGATTTTCCGGTCGAGCCAGAGTTGTATGCTGATAATAGGCGCGGAGCAAAATGCCGATTTGTCCAAAATTATTTCCGGCTCGGTCAGCGCGTTGACCGCATACCAGGGAACGGCGGCGATTATGCTTTTGGCCGCAATTTTCTTTCCGTCGTTGAGTTGTGCTGAAACCACTCGGTCATTCTCAATGCGTAGTTTCTGAACCACCGTCCCGGTGCGAATTTCCCCTCCATGGCTGCGAATGTATTCCAAAGCGGGATCGATCAACAGTCTGCTCAGCGGCGCTCGCGGCAGGAGAAAACAGGAATTTGTCCGCACGCCTGTAAATATTGCTTTTAAGACGCGGAAAAAAATTAGTGCGGAAACTTTTTCCGGCGCATTATTCAGCGTACCGATGCAGAGCATGTCCCACAGGTCTTTTCTTGCAGAGTGGGATTGATTTAAACGGGAAAGCCATTGCGCGGCAGATATTCCGTCTAATTCCTTTGGGTTCGACCGAAAAAGAATTTCCTTCACAACACTTATTATCAGCAGCCGTTCCCGGAATGGAATTGCTGAAAAGCGAATCAGCCCGGAGCCGGCATGCAGCAGAGAAGGAAGGGGTAAACATCTGAGTTCCGTCCGTTCCGATCCGGCCCGATAATACGGAATATTAAGCACAGGCTGAAGTTCCGCGAGGTGTTCCGATCCGATTATCTGTAAATACCGCCGTGCAGCCGTGTAGCATCCCATCATCAGATGCTGACCGTTATCAACCCATTCGGAAGTCGGTTTATCGAAAAACGAAGAAGTCCGTCCACCTGCATGAGGGGCTTTTTCGCAGACAAGCACTTTCAAGCCGCGGCTCACAAGCTCCACGGCAGCGCTCAATCCACTGACACCTGCACCGATCACAAGTACGTCATACATCGGAATGCTCTTCATGAAGGAAAGAATAGTGAATTATATTCAAAAAGTGAATAGGAGTGAATGGTGAAAAGTAAATTGCGAATCGCGAACTGCCAATTGTGAATTGAACACAGAAAATGGAAAATAGTAAATTGGCTCTTCTCCTTTGCGAGTGGGTGAAAAACAGGTAAAAGAGAGTATCATTATTAGTTCAGCATGCAAGTTAAAATTTTGAGTCGGAGATATTCTTCATCCCGTAGACCATATGCACGACGTTGAATGATACGAATCTTATTGTTCAATCCTTCGACAAAACCAAGAGGGACTTTATTCTCTGGTTTACAGAAGGCAGCAATGCCATCCCAGTGTCGTTCGATAAGATGAGCAAACTCTTCATACGGCTTCAAGCGCTGCCATCGAAGAGATGCTTTCCAGTTGTCAAAGAACTTGTGAGCCCAAGCTTCGGAGCTATAATCCCAAAGCTGTCCGAATGATTCTTTGAGAACATAAGCAATGTTCAAACGCTTATTTGCCTCAAGAAGAGTTTTTAATGACTTCTTTCCGGAAAGAGTGAGATTCTCTCGATGAGACAGAAGATGATATTTTTGTCCCTTGATGAATTGCCGCTTATGACCGGAGAGACGTGCATATTCTTGCTTACGGATTTTGTCTATGGCCTCACCTAAATGCCCAATGATATGGAACTTGTCATAAAGAATGGCTGCCTGTGGGATGTGGATACCTGCTGCCTTTTCGAATGGCTTCCACATATCCATTACTGCAAGCCGAATACGCCTTGTTTTCAAGGGTCCAAGCCATTGATAAAACATATTCATACTCTCTTGAGAACGATCCTTTCCACCAAACCAGATGGCACGCCGTCTCTCCAAATCACTAACGACAATCCTGTATGTATGTCCTTTTTGTACAGATATTTCGTCAATGCCAATCACCTTGGGTCGTGCTTTAGTGGCACGACGAAGTTGCTCCTGCATATACTGTTTGTCCAGTTCCTTCACTGTCTTCCAATCAAGACGAAATTCTTTGGCAACATCGCTGATACTCGAACTCCGGCACCGTTCTCCGATATACATCGCAAAACGCTTGGTATAAAACGGATTGTTCGCCAAAAAGGCGAATTGCTCCTGCTTCACCTTGCGGCAACCCCGGCATTGGACGCGGCGTATTTCCAGTTCCAGAAATACTCGTGTATCGCCACAGGAGAGGTCGCGCACACGGCGCTTTTTGCGATCATAAAAGCTCCTGTTCGCCTTTCCACATGCGGGACAAATTGTTTTTTTGTCCTACGCTTCAGTATGATCACTCTTGCTTTAGGATCACCAAAGATTCCTTTTACAATCTGTAAAGGAACGAATCCTGAAAATCCATATGCATCGCTCAATCGTTTGTCTTTACTCATAAAGATATATCAACTTTTTTTACTCCTAAAATACGTAAATACCTTGATATTATTGATCGCTATTCATCTTTTTGCTAAAATTCACCCACTCAGTTGGGAGAAGACCCAGTAAATTGATTATTTTGAATTGCAGATCGCGAATCAATCGTTGAAAATGGTAACTGGTAAATAAAAAAAAAATTCTTGGTGCTTAGTGCTGAGGTAAAAAAGACAATATAAAAATCAACTATGAACTACGAACCAAGAACCAAGAACTCTGAACTATCAACCGCAGCACCTCTGCACTGCAGCACGGTTACTTGTTTAGTTTTAACCAGTGTTCTTCAGTAAACTCTGCAAGTGAATGAAGCTTGATGTCGGCGATTGAGAATCGTTCGTCGTCGAACTGCTGTGCTGCGGGAAAGGCGATGGTTTTCATCTTTGCCGCTTTTGCAGCTATGAGGCCGTTGACGGAGTCTTCGATGACCACACAATGCATCGGGTCTATGTACAGACGGCGGGCAGTGGAAAGAAAAACAGCCGGATGCGGTTTGCCGTATTCTTCATGTTCCGCTGAATGTACGATACGGAAGGAATGCTGGAGAGTAAATTTCTTCAACGAGGCATCGATAAGCTGCACAGGAGAAGAGGAAGCGAGCGCAAGCGGAAGATTTTTTCGTTGAAAATACGCGATGGAATCTTTGACCCCGGGCAGCAGCTCGCCCCGTTCCAGAATGAGCAGCTCAACTGCATCGACAATTTCATGCATCACTTCTTCCTGTGTTTTTCCCTCCCACGGATGCCGGCGGAACCGCAAAGTAATCATTTCATCAACAGTGGTTCCGGTTGTTTCCAGACACATTGCAACCGTGAGGTTCAGTCCGACCGTAGCAAAGACCTTTATTTCCGCTTCGTGCCAAAGAGGTTCGGAATCCAGCAGAACACCGTCCATATCGTAAATAACCGCTTCTATCATACGTATCAATCTAAAAGAGAATCTCTGGAAAGGCAAGTAAATCGTTCAAAGTTCAACGTTGTTTTGCTAATCAGTTATTTGGTTATTCGGTTTATTTGTCTACAGTTTATTATATTTTGTTTTCTCAATAGAATCCTGCTGACACAGAATAACATTATCAGGCCTCCAGCTACAATTCACCGTTCGCAGTTTTCAGTTTACTGCACTTGAGTTGCTTGATAATTGATAATTGATTATTGTTGACAGTAAATAATCGACATTTTAACGGATCATTTATAACGATTTACCATTTACAATTTACTATTCACTGATTAACAACCATGTCCACAACAAGACGCGAACACGATTTGCTCGGTGAGCGGGATGTTCCTGCAGATTGTTATTACGGCATACAGACGCTGCGGGCAATCGAGAATTTTGATATTACCGGAATTCCGATCTCCCATTATCCGAGATTTATCAACTCGCTGGCATCTATTAAAAAGGCCGCGGCGCTGGCAAATTACGAGCTCGGATTGCTGAAAAAAAACCTTGCCGATCCTATCGTTCAAGCGTGCGACGAAATTATAGCCGGAAAATTCTACAGCGAGTTTGTTGTCGATGTCATTCAAGGCGGCGCCGGTACATCGACCAATATGAATGCGAATGAAGTGATCGCCAATCGTGCGCTCGAAATTATGGGTTATGAAAAGGGGCGGTACGATATTTTGCATCCGTTGAATCATGTGAACATGTCGCAATCCACGAACGATGTTTATCCGACAGCCATCCGTATCACTTTGAGCCAGAAGATGGACGGGCTTACGCAGGAGATGGAAGGACTGCGTATGGCGCTCGAAGCAAAGTCCGTGGAATTTGCAGATGTCATTAAAATGGGACGCACACAATTGCAGGACGCCGTGCCGATGACGCTCGGCCAGGAATTCGGCGCGTGGGGAGTGATGGTCGGTGAAGATATTGAGCGCGTTCATGAAGCGCAGTCGCTGATCAATGAAGTAAACATGGGAGCGACTGCCATCGGCACCGGATTGAATGCGCATCCCGAATATGCTCCTTTGGTAACGAAAATACTCCGCGAATTATGCGGAGTGCCGGTTGTGCTTTCCAAAAATCTTGTCGAAGCGACGCAGGATGCCGGCGGCTATGTGCAGCTTTCCGGTGTTTTAAAACGTGTTGCAGTCAAACTCTCCAAGATTTGCAACGATCTTCGACTCCTTTCCTCAGGACCGCGCGCTGGATTTCATGAAATCAATCTTCCGCCTATGGCCCCCGGCTCTTCCATTATGCCGGGAAAGGTCAATCCGATTATTCCGGAAGTAGTCAATCAGGTGGCTTTCTCGGTCATCGGGAACGATATGACGGTCACTATGGCTGCTGAAGCGGGTCAGCTGGAATTGAACGTGATGGAACCTGTTATAGCGTTTAACCTTTTCACATCGTCCGATATGCTTGGGCGTGCATGCCGGACATTGACGGAACGCTGCATCAAAGGCATAACGGCGAACCCGGAAGTATGCAGGAAAATGGTTGAAAACAGCATCGGTTTGGTTACGGCTCTGAATCCGATCATCGGCTACGAAAAATCCGCCGAGATCGCGCATATAGCTCTGGAAACCAATCGCTCCGTGTACGATGTTGTTCTGGAAAAAGGATACCTTTCAAAAGCACAATTAGAAAATATTCTTTTGCCGGAGAATATGACGAAACCGAGAGCAGAATTCAGGAGAAAGAAGTCAGGAGTCAGGAGTAAGAAGACAGAAGACGGGAATCAGGAGAAAGAAGCCAAAAGTAAAAAATAAAGCAACTGATTAACTTAATAACTGTAAACTGTGAATGGTAAACGGTGAACTGTAAACAGACAAACAGAGTAACTGACGAACTAAATAACGTTGAACCGCAGCCTGCCCGACTGCTGACGCCCGCCCAAATGCATAGCGGGTTGGCAGTCATTCAGGCGGGCACAGCAGCACCTTGAACCAAGAACCATAAACTAAGAACCGCGAACTAAAAAACATGAAAAATAAAATATTACTTCGGAATTTACTTACACTTATTTTACTCGCTGCGGTTTCTATTGCGGCGTTCGGACAAAATGTTATTGTCCTTGTTATCGACGGAGCGCGGTACTCCGAGACCTTCGGTGCAAAGGCGGTATACATGCCGGACATCTGGAACATCTTGCGGCCGCAGGGAACGATATGGACGGACTTCCGGAATGACAGCATAACGAAAACGGATCCGGGACACTCCACTATCGAAACCGGCGTCTGGCAAAATATCGATAATTCCGGAATCGACCGGCCGCATCAGCCGACATTCTTCGAATATTTCCGCAAAGCATCGCATGCAGATGAACAATCGACGGCAGTCATCGTAGGAAAGAAGAAGCTGGAAATACTGACGTACAGCAGTGATCCCGAGTACGGTAAAGAATACCGGTCGGCATTCTATCTCGGTTCCGACGATACGTCGGTTTTTGCACAGGTCAAATCGGTTCTCATACAAAAGCATCCTCGCTTGGTATTGATCAATTTTCCCAGCGTGGACATTATCGGTCATAAGAACGACTGGAATGGTTATCTTTCTGCCATAAAAACCGCGGACTCTCTGGTACTGGTATTATGGAACCTGATTCAGTCCGACTCCATCTATCGCAATTCGACGACATTGTTTGTGACCAACGATCACGGTCGTCATGACGATGAGCATGGCGGATTCAGTAATCATGGCTGCTCCTGCGAAGGATGCCGGCATATCATGCTCTTTGCCATCGGACGGGATATCCCTGCGGGCGGCATCGTAACGATAAAACATACGCAGTGCGATATCGCGCCGACCGCCGGAGCTCTGCTTTCGTTCCCGACCCCGAAAGCGATAGGGACGAATCTTCTGCTCGATATCGCAAGTCCTGCGAAGTAACAATCCATGCCTGTTGATCTCCCATTGCTTCGTACGTTCTTTTCTTCGTATCAGCGAAGCATTGTTCATGATTCCTTGCTGCGGCCGTCCGCAGTTCTTGTTCCGTTTCTTCTCAGGCAGGACGGGCTGCATCTTGTTTTCACAAAACGAACAGAGAGCGTGGAACATCATAAGGGACAAATTTCTTTTCCGGGCGGCACTGTCGATTTAGGCGATGCGGATAGGATTGCCACTGCTCTGCGCGAGACCGAAGAAGAAATAGGTATTTCACGGACATCGATAGAGATTCTGGGAGTTTACAAAGATTTTCCGATTCCAAGCGGATTTTGCATTACACCGGTAATCGGTTTTCTTTCTGAAATGCCTTCACTAAGAATTCATAAGGCGGAAGTGGATGAGGTCTTCACGGTTCCAGTGCAATTTTTTCTCGAACATGGAAATGAGCGAAGGGAAATGCGGGAACTGAACGGGAAATCGTTTCCTGTCTATTTTTATAACTTCGGAAAACACTGTATCTGGGGAGCTACAGCATCTATTCTTCGCGAATTGTTAATGTCTCTGCAGGCATTTTCGCAAACACTATAACCCGTATTTTACGCCGCTGCACAAAAAAACCTTTGGATTTCTAAAAAATCTTGGCTATTTTAATAAGATAGAAATAAATAGAGTTGAAAAAGGAGATATAAATGCCACAACATAAATCTGCGGAAAAGAGAGTTCGTCAAAGCAAGCGCCGCACTGAGCACAATAAAGCGCTGCTTTCCAAAGTAAAAACACTTGTCAAAACTGTACGCACGGCAAAATCGAAAGAGGAAGGAATAAAAGCCCTTACTCCAGCCGTTAAGTTTTTGGATGAACTCGCCGCAAAAGGCACTATCCACAAAAACAAAGCTTCCAATCAGAAATCCAGATTGACAAAGCACGTAAACAAACTGTCCGAGGCAGCAAAATAATTTTATTTTTTTTGCAAAACAGAAAAGCCCGATTGTTATGACCGGGCTTTTCTGTTTCAATTTAGCTTTTCAGTTCTTCAGTTCCTTGGTTCTTTAGTTTATTGGTTCCTATTACCATTCACCATTTACCGATCACGGTTTATTATTCATCGCCGCTTTTTTCTTTATCTCTTCTATCTCGGTAACGCGTCTTTCGAATCTTTCTCTTTCCGCCGGCTTGGATTGTGCAAGAGTTTTGTATGCTTTAATGGCATCGTCATACCATCCCTGCTTTGCATATATTTCCGCCAGCGTAGGCGTTACGAATCCCATGCTGGAGGTGGAGTCTTCTGTCGATAATGCAGGGGTTTCTTTTTCGGCAAAGTTGATAACCGGTGTCATGCGCTGAACATTCTGTAATTTTTCAGTTAGCTCGCCGATATGATCTTGAGAAAAATCCGTTCCTGTCGTTTCGGGGCTTGCTGAAGGAGATGCCTCGGGAAATGCCTGAGGAAATGCCTGCGAATTTGATTTTTTAAATTCTTCAAACGAAAGAGTGTTTATTCCGGTCAGCTCATTCTTTTTTCGCTCGGCATAGACATCGAATGAGGCGGATTCCTCCGGTGAAAGAGGAAGTGCTACATTTGCGGGCGGATGCTGTGACGATCCGAAAGTGCCGGGCTGAATATCGAACGATGGACCAGATTGCGGAGGTTCAAATGAATTCGCTGCCAAAAAACCGAAAGGATCTTCCTCCGGTGAAACCGGAGAAGGCGAGTCTGCGGGAGTTTGAGTAAACTGCGCCATGGTATCGGAAGAAACCGGCGGGGCAGAAGTTCTCTCCGCAAAACCGGATTGCGGCTGGGGCTCGGTGAGCGGAGTGGAAATCCCAAAACCGAAATCGGACTCGGGTGGAGAAGATGGCGCGGCATACATCCCGAAATTATTCTCTTCCGCAGCCGGAGCGGGAGGCGGAGGAAGCAGTGCTTCGGAAGCTTGCTGCACAACCGGCGCTGCGGACGGCACCAATGGTTTGGACGCGGAGGGTTGAGCGGCTGGAACTTCCGCAGTGAGAATTTCATCGCTACTGCGCGGAATTGAGGCAAGAAGCGCCGTTACTGCATTGTTCCCCGGTAAAAAATCCAGAACAAATTCGAACTCCCGCCGCGCTTCAGCGAGCAGGTTCAATGCAATGAGAGATTTTCCTTTAACGAGGTGCCCGGTGGTATAAAAGGGAAAAATTGCAAGTCCGGCATCGCAGAGTTTCAACGCTTCCTGTGATTTTCCCGCAGCAAGATATTGCTGGGCAAGCATCGCAAACAACGGCGAGCGCGCCTGCACTCCTACTTTTTTCTCCAGAGTGGCAATTTCTTGCTGTGTCATTTTATTTACGATTCCTAATGGCGGAATTTTCTTGCCTCGAGCGCATGCCGAACAGATAACCACGAAACAGTAGCAAAGCCCGTGAAATACAGCAACTGGAACGGCAATGCAGCAATTTCCAAATAATATAATGAAGAAATAACGCCAAATAAACAGTAGACTGCAAGTATTATTTCAATGGCGACAATCCAATCGAATTTTTTCTTCATTACATATTTTTTCGCTTTCCACGAATCGCCCTTTATTTTGATTGCATATTTAGGGGTTCTCACAAACTCGCTTTTTCGCTTAAAAAGGCCTTCAAAAACCGCACGTGTGTTGTTTACGGCAAATCCCATGCTGCCGGCCATAAAGAGCGGGAAGAGCATAATGCGCCTGCGCCAATCGGAATAGATCGACTTTTGTGAAATAAGATAAAACATAAACGATCCGATGAATGCAATAACGAAAATCGACATCATGGTAAAGTAGGCCTCATGTCCGCCATGTTGTTTTATAAAAATCAGCGGAACGTTCAAAATTCCGGCCAAAATAATAAACGGAAAAACGATATTGCTCGTAAGATGAAAAGTTGAGTGAATTTTTATCCGCAGCGACAGATCGGATTTCCACACTTCGGGAAGCATTTTCCGCGCAGTCTCGATAGCTCCTTTGGTCCAGCGGAATTGCTGTGTCTTCAGTGCATTGACTTCCGCAGGAAGTTCCGCCGGCGAGGTGACATCGCACAGGTACTGAAACTTCCAGCCGCGTAACTGCGCACGGTAGCTGAGGTCGAGATCTTCCGTCAATGTGTCGGATTGCCAGTTGCCTGCATCCAGGATGGCGGCTTTGCGCCACACGCCGCCGGTGCCGTTAAAATTAATGAAGAACCCCGCTTTACAGCGAACGTCCTGTTCGACCACATGATGCGCATCGAGGGCAAATGCCTGAGCGCGCGTGAGGAGCGAGTAATCGCCGTTCAAGTGCGACCATCGTGTTTGCACGACGCCGACCTTCGAATCGTTGAAAAAATACGGAATGGTCTTTTCGAGAAAATCTCTGTTCGGCACAAAATCTGCGTCAAAGATAGCGATGAATTCGCCTCGCGCGGATTCCAGGCCGCACTTTAATGCTCCGGCCTTGAATCCGGTCCGATCAGTGCGGCAAATGTGCTTAATATCGTATCCGAGCTTTCGGTATTGCGCGACAGCTTTTGCACACACTTCGATCGTTTCGTCCGTCGAATCATCCAGCACCTGAATTTCCAATTTGTCCTTCGGATAATCCATTGCACAGACCGCATCGATCAAACGATTGATAACGTACAGTTCGTTGTAGAGCGGAAGCTGGACGGTTACGACCGGCGTTTCGGTCAGAGGCAATTGCGGGGAATGCTGTCCCCGCTGTTTCATATAATAATATACCATGACGAATCCATGCGCGCCGAAAGCGAACAAGATCAACAATGATATAAAATATGCATAGAGAATTACGTCCGTATAGAGCGGGCTGCCGAAAAAGCTCGGTGTAAAGAAAGAAAATGCGAGTATCATATTACCATCCTGCAACTGTTTCGTTAAGAATATCATCTTCTAATTTTTGGAGTGCTGTTTGAATTCCAACCTCACGCTGGGTCAGCGTATTGCCCGAAGCATAATCTCCCCAATCGCTGAAAGTCTTATCCCAAATTTTTTTCCGTAATTTCACATCCTGAAACGTTACATGAACCTGAATCGTAACACGCCTTGCCGATACCGTTTCGACTCCCTGCAGAATCGAAGGTGCATCGGACACCTGGATGATGACGCCGTCCAATTCCGAGTCGGCGGAATTTTTATCGGTCAACCGGAGCGAATTGTCGCTGACAAAACGCGCCGTCAATTGCTGGGTAAATGTAGTCGCAAGCAATGCATCGCCGAATCCGCTTTGATCCTCCACAATCGGTATTGCAATCGTTTTCAAATGCGCTGGAACCGAACCGCCCTTAAAGGAAATAGTGCAGCCGGTCAAAGTCAGTAAACTGCAAACTGTAAACAGCAAACAGAACATCGCCAATTGCCGATTGCGCCTGCCCGCCGAAGTTATTTCATAACGCAGGCGGGAATTGTCAACAGCCGATAGCCGCTTAACTATTGTCGATTGTCGATTGTCGATTGTCGATGTTTTTTTCATTCCAGACCGAAATCGTGAATTTTTCTATAGAGTGTACGCTCGCTGATGTGCAGTTCGCGTGCGGCAAGCCGCCGGTTTCCTTTATTGCGTTCCAGAGCGCCCTGAATCATCCGGCGTTCCATCTCGTTCATCGTCAGGACCTGATTGTCATGCTCACCGTTGCCGTTGGAGTGAAACTTATCGTCGATCATTTCCTTCATTTCGATGATATTCGATTTGAGATCCAGCAGCGCCCGGTAAATTAGTTCGCGTTCCGCCTGCTCAACGCTCTTATTTGTAAAGACCGGCAAGTTGCGTTCGCCGACTACCGGCATTTGTTCATGCAAGTATTTCCGCACATTCTCCGCATTCAACCGTTTGCCTTTTTCCAGCACTAGCATGCTTTCGAGAGCATTTTTCAATTCACGCACATTTCCCGGCCAGCGGTACTCCATCAGCAATCCGGCGGCATCGTCGGTAAATCCGGCAAAATGCAGTTTATTTTTCTCCGAGATCTCGCGCACATAAAATTCGATAAGAGCCGGAATATCTTCCTTTCGTTCGCGCAAAGCCGGCAAATGAACGTTGACCGAGCGCAAGCGAAAATACAGATCGGAACGAAACCGTTTCTGCTGAACTTCATATTCAAGCGTCTTGTTTGTCGCTGTGATAAGGCGGGCATCCGCCTTTCGGGCCGCAGGAGAACCGACGCGCGTGTATTCGCCGCTTTCCAGTACACGAAGCAGCTTTACCTGCGTCGAGAGCGGCATCTCGCCGATTTCATCCAAAAAAATTGTCCCGCCGTCGGCGATTTCAAAAAAACCTTTACGCATATCGTTTGCACTCGTGAACGCCCCTTTTTCATGTCCGAAAAGCTCACTTTCAATCAGTCCTTCGGGAATAGCACCGCAGTTCACTGTGACCATCGGTTTCTGAGAGCGGCTGCTTGCGGCATGAATCGCTTTTGCAACGACCTCTTTGCCCGTACCGCTTTCGCCCGTGATCAGAACAGTGATGTCCGTCGGCGCCACCTGCTGTATGATGTCGATAATCTCCTGCATTTCAGGAGATTGACCGATCAATCCGTATGTTTTTTGAAATGCTGATCGTTCCATTAGCGCGATACGACGATGGATGAAAGATTAAATTTTTTCTTTAAAACAACAGCCTGCCGTTTGGCTTCCTCGTAGGTTTTATAGTCTCCGACCCAAACTTTATGCAGTTTTTTTCCGTTACTGACTATTGTAAAAATATCGGAAGAATAGCCTTCATGTTCGAATTTAGATTTCAGCTCTTCGGCATTGGGAAGCGTCGAAAATGCCCCGACCTGTACTGTAAATCCGGCGGAATATTTTTGAGCCGAACTTCCGGTTTTCAACGTAACGGGTTTTTCCTTGACCTCCGCCTTTTTTTCCGCTACGGGACTTTTTTCCGAGGCATACGCGGAGAACGGATACTGTTCTTTCAATTGCTGCAATTTCTGATCCGCAGTTTTATACAGGCCCATGGAATAATAATATTCATAGAGTTTATAGAGCGCATCGTCCGCCCATTCACTCTTGGGAAAGTTGTCGACGATATTTTGGTACAGTGTCGCTGCTTCCGAGCCGTCGGCTGTAAGAACGGCCTGTAGATACATAACGCCCGGATTATTTTGGTAATTCGTTATCAACGACGGCAGCTCTGCACGCACCGCTTCCGCCTGGCCGTTCTCGATCATTTCCAGCCGGTGACGGATATCCGGACCGTTGTCCGTCTGAGTAAGGGCGGGCGCGGAGAAAGCAGCCGTTAAAATGCAGAGTACGAAAAGCAGATTTTTTTTCATCGCATCCCCCATCCTATCCGTTCGCCGAAGCATGCAGTTGAAGGCCGAAGAGCGTTGCGGAATTGACATGATCAATCTTGACCCGCCGGTAACTTCCGGCAGCGTCTCCGTTTTTCGGAAACACAACCATTTTGTTCGTGTCCGTGCGGCCGCAGAAATCCGATTCCGATTTTTTACTCGTTCCTTCGACCAGCACTTCCATAGTACTGCCGATGAGCGAACGATTCGCACATAGCGAAATCGAACGCTGAACATCGATAATTTCGTTCAGGCGGCGGAGCTTCGTTTCTTCCGGGACATCGTCCGTCATCTGCCAGGCTTTCGTGTTTTCGCGCGGAGAATATTTGAACGTATATGCTCCGTCGTATTCTACTTCCCGGATCAATTCCAGAGTTTTACGATGATCATCTTCCGTTTCCGTGGGAAAACCTGCAATAATATCCGTGGACAATGCAACGCCCGGTATGGCTTCCTTGATTCTCTTCACAAGAGAGCGATATTGTTCCGCGGTATATGAACGATTCATTAATTCCAAAATTCTATCCGACCCGGACTGCACAGGCAGGTGAATGTAGCTGCAAATATTTTCATGTTCCGCTATTGTTCGGATCAATGCGTCCGACATATCCTGCGGATGAGATGTCATAAAACGGATGCGCAGGGAGCGATCGACTGCGGCAGCCGACGCAAGGAGGGAGGAAAAATCATTTGCGCCGTCCTGGTACGAGTTTACATTTTGTCCCAGAAGCGTTACTTCTTTAAAACCGCGCCGCGACAGCTCTTCGATTTCCCGAATAATATTTATCATCGTCCTGCAGCGTTCCCGCCCGCGCGTAAATGGCACCACACAGAACGTACAAAACTTGTCGCATCCGCGCATGATGGAAAGCCATGCAATCAAACCATCGGTACGAAGGGGAACGATATCATCATAATTTTCCACGCGGGAAAGTCTTACCGCAATTCCTTTTTCACCTTCGATTGCCGCTTCGATCAGCGCAGGCAATTTTCGATATTCGTCCGGTCCGACAACCAGATCTACAAAACTTTCCGACTCGAGCAGTTCTTTCCGAAGCCGCTCGGCCATGCATCCAAGCACTCCTACCACGACTGACGGGTTCTCTTTCTTACAGCGGCTGAAATCTCCAAGTCTTCCATACACACGCTGCTCGGCGTTTTCACGAACAGCGCAAGTATTGACGAGAATCACATCTGCAGATCCGATGCTTTCCGTTCGTCGATACCCGTTCTCATTCAAAATACTGAGTACGATCTCGGAGTCGGCAAGATTCATCTGGCAGCCGTAAGTTTCTAAATATACCTGTCGTTTCGTTTTCATTGCTTTTTATGTGGAATCTATGATAATGAAACTCTGACAGACCTGCAATAAAAGCATGGCATCATTAATGTTATTTAATAGTAAGCACAATCTAAATTTTTTTTAATAATCAGCGGCGTATATTGTCAAATCGGCAGACGTCAACGCCATAAGGGTCTAAAAAAATGGTTTGACTGCTCAAAAATGCATTTGTATATTACAACAAGCTGTTATTTCGTGAAAAATAGAAGACTATTACCAGGGGATATTCCCCTGCCAATCTACTATAGAGAGAAAAATTATGGCAAATACCATTATTCAGGATATTCGGTCAAAAGCGCAGCAAATGAAAAAACACATTATTCTTCCCGACTCATTAGATGAGCGGGCAATACAGGCTGCCCGTATTGTCACGGATAAAGGCATTGCCGCTGTTTCGCTTATCGGGAGTGAAAATGATATTCGTGCCAAAGCGAAAGAGATCGGCGTAAATATGGATAAAATCTCCGTTGTCGATCCGTTACGCGCATCGAATTTCGAAAGCTTCGTTCAAAAGTATTATGAACTGCGCAAGACTAAAGGCATGCAGCTCGAAGAGGCAAAAAAGACCATGGCGCATCCGCTCTTCTATGGAGCAATGATGATCAGGGAAGGGCTTGCCGACGGCAGTGTCGCCGGATCGATTTCTACCACCAGCGATGTGTTGCGCGCCGGAATTCAAATTATCGGCATGCCGCCCGGAATGAGCGTTGTGTCGAGTTTCTTTCTGATTGTCTTTCCGCATAAGAGTTACACATTTTCAGACTGCGGGGTGGTTCCGGATCCGACCGTCGAACAATTAGCCGACATTGCAATTGCTGCGGCCGGCAATCATCAGCGGCTGACCGGCGAAGAACCGAACATCGCCATGCTTTCTTTTTCGACCAAGGGAAGCGCAACGCACCCCCGCGTCGATAAAGTGATCAAAGCAACCGAATTAGTCAAACAAAAACGTCCCGACCTGAAAGTCGACGGCGAATTGCAGCTTGATGCAGCTATCGTTCCTTCAGTTGGAGATCGAAAAGCTCCCGGCAGCCCGGTTGCCGGAAAAGCCAATGTGCTGATCTTTCCCGACCTTGATTCCGGCAATATCAGCTACAAACTCGCGCAGCGCATGGGAGGCGCAGAAGCATTCGGGCCGATTGTGCAGGGATTGAAAAAGCCGTTTTACGATCTTTCACGCGGATGTACGGCGGAGGATATTGTAACCGTGACAGCAATCAACGTTGTCGCCGGTGCAATTTAAAACTGCGCATTTTTTTTCATTCTTCTTTTATTGAGTCCCGGGTATGTCCCGGGATTGATTTTTTGGGTAAAAATGCCGGATGTCTTTATATCGATCGTAAACTGTAAACAGTGAACTGCAAACTGTAAATGGCGAATTGAAAAATCGTGAATTTCGAATCGTGAATTGTCAATCGTAAAATGTGAACGAAGTTACGAATTGTAAATAATTAAGGCAGACAGAAAGAAATATTATGAAAAAGAAAATTATTCGGAAGCAGCAGAACAGCAAAATGTGTTTTCTCTGCGGGCTGAAGAATCCGTTCGGCTTGCAGGCTGCCTTTTATGAATTGGAGAGCAGCGAGCTCGTTTGCATCCTTACGCCGAAAGCTGAACATCAAAGTTATCCCGGCCGGCTCCATGGCGGCATTATTACAGCGATGCTCGATGAAACAATCGGACGGGCAATTCTGATCGGTCACGAGGAAGAAGTTTGGGGAGTAACCGCAGAGGTTACAACACGCTTTAAAAAGCCGGTTCCCCTCGGTGCGGAGCTTCGCATTGTAGGAAGAGTGACTAAGGAAACCGGCCGGACATTCGAAGGCACAGGCGAACTCCTGCTGCCGAACGGCGACATTGCCGCAACTGCCTCAGGCATCTATTGGCGCATGCCGTTATCTAAAATAGCGGATTTCGATCCGGTGACGCAAGAATGGAAGGTGACGGAGAATCAGAACGACCCGAAGGAAATTGAAATCTGATAATCGCTTTGTTCAGAATTGCGTCCTGCCGAAATGATTCATCGGATTTCCCGTATGGATCCGGCAAGGACAGCGGTCTCTTTTATAAACCTTTTAAATTTATGCTCCGTCGGATATTTTTTGAATGAGGTCAGACGGATAAACATGAAAACCGGACGATTCGTTCTGTGCAACTGCGACCATAGCACGCGCAACAGAGCGCGCTTCGATAGCTCTCCATTTTCGCATCGATCCGACAAATCCCCAGCCCATGGCTGCCATCAGCACCGCACCGATCTGCTCTGACGATCGCTGCTCTTCTCGCTTTCCCAGCAGGAGAGACGGTCGAAAAACCTGTACGGCATTAAACGGAATCCTTCTTACGGCTTCTTCAACATCTCCCTTGACTTGATTATAGAATATTCTCGATTGCGGATCTGCTCCGATCGAACTGACGAGGAGAAATTGACGGGCGTCGGCATGCTGCAGCAGAGCCGCTATTTTAACAGTGTAATCGAAGTCGACTTTGCGAAAAGCTGCTTGAGAACCGGCTTTCTTGATAGTGGTTCCAAGGGCGCAGAAAACGTCGTCGGCAATTAAATCCAAACCATGATTTTCAAGTTCGTCGAAATCGACGAGGCAGACCTTTAATTTAGGATGGCGCATTTCTACAGGTCTCCTGACAAGAATTTTCACTTCTGCATAGGCTTCATGATTGAGTAAAAGTTCGACGCAATGCCTTCCGACCAATCCGGTCGCACCGGCGACAAGAGCGCTTTTTTTTTCTGCATTCATCGTTTTCTCCTATGTTTATTCTTAGAGAACGCCGCTCTCGATTACATTCAAAGAGCCGTGTTTTGTATCGAGAGTTGCCTGCAGGCCGAAAGGTATGGTAAATTTTTTCGGAACATGGCCGTACTGAATACCGGCAACAACCGGGCATTTAATTTTTTGGGTATACTCATACTGCACCTGTTCGAGCGTCAGGTTTGGTTCATCAGGATCACCCGGCACGCACTCTATAAATTTGCCGAACACGAGACCTGCCAGGCTTGGCAATATGCCCCCGTTGAGCATCTGGGCAAGCATTCGGTCGATGCGGTGCGGTTCCTCATCCACATCTTCAAGAACCAAAATGGATCCGCGTGTCGGCGGCATGAAGGGAGTACCCATCAAGCTTACGGTGAGCGAAAGATTCCCGCCGAGCAATTGCCCTTGTGCTTTTCCGCTGCGCAAAATTATTGCGGGTTCACCTTCAGGATTTTTCAGTATTCCGATTTTTTTTCCCGAGGTCACTTGCCGCCAGAATGATTCTTCCGTAAACGGATCGATTTCGTTCCACATTTCGACGCCGATCATCGGACCCGAAAATGTGACCAATCCGATTTTTCGAAACACGGCAAGCTGCAGTCCCGTGATATCGCTGTAGCCGGCGATGATTTTCGGATTTTGCGCAAGAGTCCGGTAATCGAGAAACCGGAGAATGCGCGGTGTTCCGTACCCGCCGCGTATGGTAAAGATTGCTTTGACGTTTTTGTCCCGAATCATTTCATTGAAATCGCCGGCGCGGTCTTCATCACGCCCTGCAAGATACCCGTGCAAATCATAAACATGCCGTCCGACTTTCACCCTGTAGCCGAGGCGTTCAAGATACTGAACTCCTTTTCCCACTTTCTCGTCGGCCGAGGGTCTGCTGGCAGGAGCGACAAGGCCGATGACATCACCCGGATGCAATCTTTTAGGTTTGAGCACTTCCATTGTTTTCTCACTGTCCGATTTTTGTCCAATGTACGAAGAAAGTGCAAGAATGCAAGTGACGGATACACTTCTGTTTGAGGATTTATTTGACACAATACAGCTATAAATTCGTATATTATAAAAAGAGCTGGCGGCGTATATCTTGAAAATAAAAGCAGAAGCCGCAATTATTTTTTCCCCCACCGGAAAAAAACATCAAAATTTTTAACTGAAATGCCGGCACAAAGAATAATCATAATATTTTTAACGGGGTTACTTCTGATTCGTTACAGTTTTGCGCAGACCATGGAGTTTGCGGCGCATGATACTGCTTGTTCGGACCTGTCAAAAACAGGATTGATTCTTCTCGGTTCTTCCGTGATTACCTTCGGGCTGCTTGAAACCGATCAGGACACTTATAATACCATCTATGGATGGAAAATGCGAAGCCCGATCCTTAACAAGGTCAGTCCCGTCGTTACAGAAATGGGGAATGGAGTGTTCCCGCTGACTGTATTCGGCGGATTCGGGGCGTACGGCTTGATTTTTCAAGATCAGAAAACCTTTGAAACGGCAAAGATCGGAATCGAATCATTTGCTCTGACAGGTGTTGCATGTCAGGTTTTGAAATATACATTTAGCAGGGAAAGGCCGAGTGCGGCAACACGCAAGGGCGGCTATTGGCATGGACCGCTTGCCTATTTCAGCAGATCGAAAGATGAAGGTCTTGCCTCATTCGATTCTTTTCCTTCCGGACATACAACGACGGCGTTTGCGATGGCCACGACTTTTGCCGATGCATATTCGGACGGCTGGGTGCCCTATGCTGCTTATGCCACGGCAGGCTTGGTCGCGGTCAGCCGCATCATGGAAAGCACACACTGGCTGAGCGATTGTTTTGTCGGCGCGCTCCTCGGCCATTACGGAACGAAACTTACTGAGAAATGGAACTATGGATCTGCATCATTCAGCCTGCTGCCGGAAGTCAAGACATCCGGCTGCGGCGTACATTTTACCGTTCAATTTTAAAAACATGAAAAATATTGTTTCACCGTTCATTCTTCTGTTTTTTTTCATATGCGCACCCGTCAGCGGGCAAAGCATTTCCGATACACTCCGCGCCGTACCCCCGGCACAGGCCGGACAGCCGATTTATTGGTATTCGGTAATAGAGTATATTCCGCATCAATGGCAGGATTGGTGTGATGTTGCCTTCAGCGCGGAACGTACGAACGATTGGCTTTGGGTCGGCGGATTGACTCTTGCAACGTTTGCGACCGATAATGCGACCTATGTTCCGGCGGGAAAGTTGTACAATAGTTCATCCATTGCAAGAAACATAAGCAATAATTTGGCGGAATTTGGAGAGGGGACTTCCCAGTATTTTTTTGCGGGAGCCTTTACAGCTTACGGCCTTATCTTCGATGATACTCGAGCGCTCCGGACTGGTATTGAAGTGGCGTCGGTCGTGCTTTCATCCGGCGCCGTTGTACAAGTGATCAAACACGTGACCGGGCGCGAAAGTCCGTACGTTCGTTCATCACCGACCGGCGTCTGGAAAATCTTTCCAAACCAGATCGATTACCATAGGATGGTACCGTATAACGATGCTTTTTGTTCCGGACATCTTTGCACGACAATGGCTACCGTCATTACAATTGCAGAGAACTATCCTGAAGTACAATGGATTCGACCTGTCGGCTATACGGCGACAGCATTGGTCGGACTCGGTATGTTGTGCAACGGTATTCACTGGGTAAGCGACTATCCTCTCGGGCTTTTTATCGGATATTATTTCGGAATGGTGGCAGCGCATCCGGGCGGATCGCCGCTGGCTGAACAAAGCAAGGGTATGAAAGTAAATCTGACTCCGTATTATTCTCAAACCGGATCGGGTCTGAGCCTTACGGTGCATTTTTAAAGCAGTGAATGGTGAATGGTAAACAGCAAACAGTAAACAGACTAACTAAACAATTTCCTAACTGTAGCACATCCGCACCACGAACTAAGAATCACGAACCAAGAACTAAGAACCACGAACTACGAACTACGAACCAACAACTCTTCACCGTGACAGCCGAAATTTGAACGGGATGGTCATCCAAAACATGACAGGGTGTCCGTTCATGATAGCCGGTGTAAAGGTTGTCCTCATTGCCGCATCGACGGCCGCTTTTTCAAAGATCTGACAATCGGATTTAAGCACATGTGCTTTTCGCACTTTACCGTTTGTATCGACCAGTATCTGTACAACCACAAACCCTTCTATGCCGGTTTTTATTGCCAATGCCGGATACTCCGGACTGACCTTTGTAACCATTTGGGGGAATTGTTCAACACTGCGAAAATCCGTCGGTGATGGTTCCGGATCGGTAATGACTGCGTCCACTAGAGTCTTCCCGGTTCTTTCTTTATCGAATTCTGCGGCTAATCGATCGGCCTCTCTTGAAAGGTCGATTTGCGACGCGAATTCTTTTTCCGGCATTACCTCTCCGTCCGGTACCGGCACCGGAATACCTTTTTCGAGGTTCTGACAGACCGCATCCACATGGATCATGGTATGGGACGGATCAAGAGACGGGGGCGGCGGGAGGTGGTCGAGAAATATGACATGATCATAAAATTCATTGCTTTTCGGAAGGTTATTTGCAAGGTCAAGGAGCCGGAATCCGGCCGCCAGCTCTCCTACAATAATCGATGCAATGGCCAATGCTATAAGCATATTCTGCTTATACTGTTCTCGAAGTTCGCTGTATCCATATGCGGCTATCTGAGTTTTCATGGCTTGCTCCTTTGGTATGTTCATCGTTTATTGAATCGATGTTTTTTTCTTTCTATACTCATAAAGCAGTTTCTCTTTATCGTTCACCTTTCATCTATAGATGACATTAACAGGCAAAAGGTAAATGGAGCACCCTATATTTTTTATACATGATGACAGCAGGATTCTGGAATCGATTCGAAAAGGCGATGAATCGGTGCTTATGGAACTTTTTCATAAAAATCTGCGATCGATCGGCAGTTTAGTCGCCCGTACACGCGGTACCGAAGCCGACGCTCAGGATGTTCTGCAGGAATCGCTCATTATTTTATGGGAACGGGTACACAACAACTCGTTTCGGTACGAAGCGAAACTGAGTACATTTCTCTACGGAACCGCGAAGAGAATCTGGTACCACAGGCTGCACAAGAAAGGGAGAGAAACGTATCTGGACGAACATGCGGACAATGTACCCAGTGAGGATTTCACTCCGCTTGAAGAATTGGAGGACAACGAACGGATCGGTGCCGTTCGAGATGCTATGGAAAAAATCGGTCAGCCGTGCCGCCGGCTTTTACTTATGTTTTATTGGGAAGAGGCCTCGATGGAAACGATTGCCGGGCAGCTCGGATTTGCCAATGCTGAAACGGCAAAAGCCAAAAAATATCAATGTAAAAAGGCGCTGGAAAAAATGGTGAAAGCCGTTTTGGAGTATATACCATGATCGATAAAACATCCCACTGGGCAGAGTCCGGCGAAAAGATAGACTCGTATCTTTTACATCGGCTTTCTTCCGATGAAGAGAATGAATGTGCGAAACATCTTGCGGAATGCAATTTGTGCAGGTCGCGTGTTTCCCGTGAACGTGAAATTGTTCTCGGTGTCCGTTCTTTAGGCCGGTTGGAAATGAAGCGGAGGCTCAATGAACGATTAAGAGACACAAAGGAAAATCAAATGGGATGGATCCAGGCGGTGAGTATTGCCGCTGCGGTCGTTTTCGTCTTAGGCGGAGCGCTTCTTTTGCAATTAGCGAAATTTGGTGAAAGAGAACGAAGCCGGGAAGTTGTCTTTCAAAAGCAGCCTGACGGTCAGGTCGTTTGGATTATTGGGAAAATTTTGCCTCAAAGAATTGCCGTGCCTGTCATGCCCGTACGCGATGCATCTTCGCTGACTATTGCCCATGCGGGATTAAGACAGAATGTAATATTAAAATATGCGGATCAAAATCAGCTTTCGGAACGATTTCGGAATCACCTGGATCAGAATTCGATGATTGCCTCGATCATTCATACGCAGGAGGGGCTGCAGTTGACCTTCTTCTTAGACACGCTGCAGCAAAATTCTTCTATCGGCATTCTTCCGGTTTCGGCCGATTCCCTTATTGTAGAAATTCAGGGGAAACAATTCGGATATTGCATACCGGGCGGCTGGGGAAAAATGATGTAAATGGGAAAGGGTAAATGTTTAATAAAAGAAGTTCGTAGTGCGTGGTTCTTAGTGCTGAAGTTAAAAAATAATAAATAGAAACCAAGAACTACGATCTAAGAACATAAGAACGTTTTTCCTTCCCCTTGGACAGGCATATATAAAAAAACCGCTCTCTTTTGGAGAGCGGTCTGATTTTATCGATTGCACGGATCAATTTGGAACCGGTTTTTTGCGAAGGAAACGCACAAGCACCGCAATAACAATCACGGCGAGGAGGAGAAGAAGAACACATACCGTCCATGAGGTCGGGGCTACTGAACTTCGCCACGCGTCGACTTTCTTTTCGATATCGATTTTTTGGTCGGGGGTTAGCATGCCCGCTTCCACCAATGCCGGCAGCCATTGTGTATCAAGTTGTGCATTCCAGATGTAATCGTTGAAATTTTGGAATCGTTTTATTCGAACATCTTTATGTTCTTGTTTCTCGTTCTTGGTCTCGGCATCGACAAAGGATGTAAAGTTCGCATAAAATTCGCCGCCGTTTGCGAACGGCTTTATAACGATACCGTTTTTCTCGAACATACCGGATATCGTCTTCCATGTTCCGCTGTTGATCATAACCGACCATGTCGACAGCATCGAATCGATAAGTACAACATCGTTCTTTTTCTGCTTGCCGCTTGAATACACGCTTGCGAGCTTGGAACCGATGCCTTTCCACTGGCTCTGGAATTTATTGTGCTGTTGAAGAAGCTGTACAAAATCGCCCGGTGTCAGTGATGTCGATTCTATAAACTTCATATTATCGGATATCGATTTCTTAATATTTGTCAGAACATTGCGCCGTTCTAATTTTCCGGCAACACCCTGTTTTTCGACATCGTTCAGCGATGCAACATTCTTATCGTACTGCAAGAAAAGGCTGTCGACTAACGCGAAGATTAAATCGTCGCGCTGCTTCAAATTTTCCCTCAGCGTTTTGATGACGCTGCTGAGCGAATCGAACAAGCCCTGGTTTTCTTTGACCGAAGCTTCCAGGCGTTTGGCATCGCCGAGCAGCCTGTCGTTCTGCCGGCTCAGGCTGTCCACTTTACCGGAGAGTTCCCTCACCTGAGCTTCCAGTTCCATGATGCGGGTGAACTGGGTTTCGATAACGCCGAGATCTTTCTGCCGCACAAGGAGCCGGCCTTTTAAATTTGTCAGCGTTGTCGCATAGTCATCGGGATAGAGAGCTCTATTTAGAAGATCTATGTGTATTAAAAATGTTTTTTCGATTTCATCTATTGCAGCACTAATATCCGCACATTCTTGAACCGTTTTCGCCGAATCGATCTGAGGGATTAATGACTTTGTCTGGCTTTCGAAATTATCGACAATCGCGCGATCCGACTTCTGTGCGGACACGGGCAGCGCCAGCACGAAAAGGGCGATCATGATCGTCGCAAAAAAACGTTGGGCATTCATTTTTTTCCTCCTTGTTGAATTCCGTCTTTCTTTAAAAGAATCGGAGCTACATTGTCATTTTCTTCATCCACAAGCTGAATGGAGGAAGTTTTCTGATTGAAAGCAGGAGCTCCGAGTCCTTTTTCGTTTACCTGTATTTTATTGTTCAGTATCAAAGCGCCTTCTGCCTGGGCAAAGATATAGACATTCTTGAAACCTTTGCCGGTGATATAATAGTATCCTGCCTGATCACGAATGATGCGCAGGGTGTATGAAGTCACATGAATCGAATCCTGACGCTCTTCGAAGAGCAGCGGCTTGACGTTGCAGTTGAATTGATACCGCACATCATGCACCATGCCTTTGACGTCAGGTTTCTGAACAAGTTCTATAGGCCAGGCAAAATTCGCGGGTTGAAGAACGAGTGCAGCACAGCCGGCGAAAATAACGGTCAGCACGATGAGTGTCGCGGCATTCAATAATTTCATATATCCTCCTTCATAAAGGCGTGAGTAACGAATTCATTTCGATGAGTATATAAATGTAAAGAATGGCGAGGCATCATTCAAGTGTACCGAAAAAGGAATATCGAAAATAGTCGGTAGAATATTACTCTCGATGCCGGTCATAATCTTTCTTGCCGTTCGCAGGGCGATGAGGATATTAAAAAAATCAGGGGAAAATGGCCCAAATCGGTTCAAAATCCGATAGAAAATTTATTTTCTCAGTGCATCGGATGACTTGACGCCCAGCGATTCGTATATCTTGAGCGTAGCACGGGAATGGTTCAAAGTGTAAAAATGAACTCCGCGAACGTTATGGTCGAGCAAATCCAGAACCTGCTGCGTTGCCCAGTGTATGCCGATTTTTTCGACAGCTGTGTCGTCCTCTGCACGCAGAAGCGCGCGCTGCAGTTTGGCAGGAAAGCGTGCACCAAGCGCCTGCTCCGACATGCGGATCATTCCTTTGCGGCTCGTGATCGGCATGATGCCGGCGATAATTGGAATAGAGATTCCGGCGATTTCACACCGTTCGCAGAAATCGTAAAAATCGTGATTATGAAAAAAGAACTGGGTGCAGATATAATCCGCTCCGGCATCGGCTTTAGCTTTTAAATACTCTATTTCTTTCAGCCGATTCGGCGTTTCGGGGTGACCTTCGGGAAACCCGGCTATACCGATGCCCATGTCTGGAAAGCATTTTTTTATGAACGCGACAAGCTCGGCAGCATACCGGAAACCGCCGGGAGACGGAATAAATCCCGATTGTCCCTTCGGCGGATCTCCGCGCAAGACCATGACGTTGCGAATTCCGGATTCCTTGTATTTCTCAAGGATCGCGGCAATTTCATCTCTGGCAGCGCCGGCGCATGTAATATGGGAAACGACGGTCATTTGGGTTTCCCGCTGCAGCCGTTCGACAAGCTCGTGCGTAAGCTGACGTGTCGATCCGCCTGCACCGTATGTAACGCTGACATAGGAAGGTTTCAACGGCGTCAATTCCTTCATTGACTGCAGCAATGTCTGCGCAGCCTGCTCCGACCGGGGCGGAAAAAATTCAAAACTGAAATGCGTACCCGGCTGCTGCAATATTTCTGTTATATGCATTGCGGATGTTTGCATACGGTTCTCGCTTGGCAAATGTGTTTCTCTTTCAGACATTGAAACGGACAACTAAAAGATCGCCGTCTTCGATGCAATATTCGCGTCCTTCGATATGCAGCAAGCCGGCTTCCTTCACGGCAAGTTCGGATCCGAGCCGGTCGAGATCGGCAAATTTTATAATTTCCGCCCGAATAAATCCCTGCTCAAAATCGCTGTGAATTTCTCCCGCTGCCTGCGGGGCTGTCGAACCTTTATGCACCGTCCATGCATGGACTTCCTTCGGACCTGCGGTAAAAAACGTAATGAGTTTCAGGAGATCATATCCCTCGCGAATGACCTTGCTCAGTCCGGATTCCTGCAAACCGAGGCTCGCCAAAAAGTCCGACCGTTCTGTAATCGGAAGTTCCGCTATTTCCGCTTCGACGGCAGCGCTGACAACGACGACACGTGCATCCTCTTTCGCCGCAACCGTACGCACAGCCTCGACGTATGCATTGCCTGTTTTCAAATCCGCTTCGTGAACGTTGCAGACATACATAACAGGTTTGTTGGTCAACAGATGCATGTCCCGCATCCAGAATTGTTCGTCTTCACCGTGCACTTCATAATAGCGCGCCAATCGTCCGGAAGAAAGATGTGCCTTCAGCGAATGGTACAATTCCAGTTCCGCTTTTATTTTTTTGTCTCCTGTCCGGAAGCGTTTATCCGCATCGGCAATTTTTTTATCTAATGTTTCAAAATCCTTCAGGATCAATTCGGTCTCGATCACTTCAATGTCGTTTTTCGGATCGATTGTTCCGTTCACATGAATAATGTTTTCGTCGTCGAAGCACCGTACAACATGTGCAATGGCGTCGACGGTACGGATATGGGAAAGAAACTGATTGCCAAGGCCTTCTCCCTGGCTGGCTCCTTTGACTAATCCTGCAATATCTAAAAATTCGAGCGTGGTCGGCACAATCTTAGGAGGCTGATAGATTTCCACAAGCCGGTCGATGCGCTTATCCGGAACGGCCACAACTCCGACATTCGGGTCGATCGTGCAGAACGGATAATTAGCAACATTCGCTCCCGCCGCCGTAATAGCATTGAACAATGTCGACTTGCCTACATTCGGCAGCCCGACGATACCGCATGTAAAACCCATACTTTCCTTTTTCCAATTTGTCGTAATATAGCCAACCTTTTCTCGCAATCCAAGAAATCCACTAACGGAAGCTGCGCGGGTTTTCACGGCATTTTTTAATATTTTTTAATTATTTTTTCTTGTATAATTATCTATCTAAGTGTATATTTATACGAATCATTTTTTACTCCAGGCGATAGGTGCATGAAAACTGTTAAAGTTTCCGTTATCGGTGCATCCGGATATTCCGGCATCGAACTTATTAAAATTCTCAAACGTCACCCCGGTGTTTCCATCGACCGTCTTTTTGCCAACACATCGGCCGGAAAACGCCTCGATGAAGTCGTCCCGGCATTCGGAAAAACCATCGATGCGGAACTTGAAATTTTTTCCCCGGAAAAAATAAAAACAAGCGATCTTATCTGTATTGCACTACCATCAGGCGAAGCGCTGAAGATTGTCCCGCAAATTCTTGCCGAAGGAAAGCGGGTCATCGATCTTGGCGGAGATTTCCGCCTCAAAGACACCGCGCTTTACGAACGTTATTACAAGCGTCCGCACACTGCTCCCGAAGCGCTGCAGAGCGCTGTGTTCGGCCTGCCGGAATGGTTTGCCGGTGAAATCCGAACAGCCGCATTCGTTTCCAACCCGGGCTGCTATCCGACCGGCGCAATCCTTCCGCTTGCACCGCTCGTAAAGGAAGGCCTGGTCGATCCGAATTCCGTTGCGGTCAGTTCGCTTTCCGGTGTCTCCGGTGCAGGAAGAAGCGCATCAGCAGACATGTCGTTCACTGAAATCAACGAATCGGTTCGTGCATACAAGGTCGGTTCCCATCAGCATATACCGGAAATTCGAACTATCGTGGAAAGAATTTCCGGCCGCAGGACACCGCTGACGTTTGTACCGCACCTGATTCCAATCACCAGGGGCATTTATACAAGCATCTTTACGACATTGACAGGCAGCGCCTCCGATCAGGACATTTATCATGTATACGAAAAATATTACAGGCACGCTCCTTTTGTCCGCTGGTCCACGGCAGCCATTCCGGAAATTAAAAATGTTGTACAAACGAATTACATCGATATCGGATTCAAAATATTCCCGGAAAATAAACAGCTCGTCATTTTCTCCGTCATCGACAATCTTGTCAAAGGCGCAGCGGGGCAGGCGGTTCAAAATATGAATATCATGTTCGGATTCAACGAAACGGAAGGATTGTTTTAATGGCTCTTGATATTTTTCAGGAATGCTCCGGCGGTATAACTGCGGCAAAAGGCTTTGTTGCAGGAGGACTTTACTGCGGAATTCGCAAGCTCAAAAAGGATCTCGCCATCATCCGGTCAATCAGCCCGGCCGCGGCTGCGGGCGTTTTTACGACGAATAAAACTCAAGCCGCTCCTGTTCTTCTCGACAAGCAGCATTTGCAGCAGTCCAAACGCTGCTCCGCTATTGTCGTCAACAGCGGCAATGCAAATGCATGCACCGGGGAACGGGGCATAAAAGATGCGAGGGAAATGATCGCAGCGACTGCTGAAGCGCTCGGCATTCCTGAGAACCAGGTACTCGTTTCCTCCACCGGCGTTATCGGGCAATACCTTCCGATCGAAAAAATTTTGGACGGTATTCGCGAGCTTGCGCAAAAATTAAGCGCGAACGGCAGCCAGGACGCCGCGGAAGCAATTATGACCACCGATACGTTTTCCAAAGAAGCAGCTATCAGGTGCACCATAGGAAGTTCCACCATTACGATCGGCGGAATTGCTAAAGGGTCCGGCATGATTGCCCCGAATATGGCGACGCTGCTGGCGTTTGTTACGACCGACGCAGCCGTTTCTCCTGCGGCCCTTCAGAAAGCGCTTTCATTTGCCAACGAACGGTCTTTCAACCGCTTGACAGTAGACGGCGATATGAGCACCAATGATTCGTTAATCATCCTGGCGAACGGGCTTGCGGGCAATCAGGAAATTGTTGAAGGCTCGATTGAATTTGAAAAATTTTCCAAGGCACTTGAATATGTTTTAATAAAACTTACAAAAATGATCGCACGGGACGGAGAAGGAGCAACAAAACTGATTGAAATCGTAGTCGGGGGCGCACAGAGCGAAGGGGAAGCCGTACAAGCCGCACGTTCCGTTGCAAACTCCAACTTGGTCAAGACTGCCATCCATGGCGCCGATGCCAACTGGGGCAGAATTTTATGCGCGGTCGGATATTCCGGAATCGAATTCGATCCTGCAAAGGTCGAGATAGCATTCAATACATTGACCGTCCTGAAACCGAATTATGAAATCGTTCTCGATGAAGGCGCAGCAAAAGATGTACTGTCGCGCGATTATGTCATTATCCGCATCGATCTCCATCAAGGAACGGCAATCGCATCGTTCTATACGTGTGATCTGACAAAAGAATATATTAACATTAACGCCAGCTACCGAACCTGATCCTTAAAAAAAATCTATGACACCGATAAAAATAGACTCTCAAAATAAAGAAGAAGTACTGATCGAAGTACTGCCGTATATACAGAAGTACGAAGGAAAAACGTTCGTCATTAAATACGGCGGTGCAGCGATGACGAACGAAGGATTGAAAGCAATGTTCGCAAAGGACGTCACACTCCTGCGAAAGATAGGCGTCAACATCATTATCATTCACGGCGGCGGAAAAGAGATCACCGGCATGGCGGCGAAACTCAACAAAGAAACGAAATTTGTCAACGGACAGCGCTATACCGATGAAACGATGATCGAAATTGTTCTCATGGTGCTTGCCGGGAAAGTAAACAAAGAGATCGTCAACCTGATCAATTCCAACGGAGGTGACGCAATCGGGCTCTGCGGCGTCGACAATCAACTGCTCCGCGCAGTACGAAGTTTTCCAGACGGCGTCGATCTCGGCCTGGTCGGAGAAGTGGACTTGGTCAACACCGGTTTTATCGACCTTTTATTGAAAAACGGCATGATGCCGGTTATTGCCCCTCTTGCCTCAAGCGAAAGGGGAGAGATTTTAAACGTCAATGCCGATCTGGCAGCCGGAGCAATTGCTTCCGCATTGAAAGCGGAAAAACTCGTCTACCTCAGCGATATCGAAGGGGTTCTGGTCGACGGCGAATTGGTGTCGACACTCAGCCATTCAAAAGCGGAAGAGCTTATTGCACGGGGAGCCATTCACGGCGGAATGATTCCCAAAGTACAATCCGCATTTTCCACACTCAGTACCGGCGTCAATAAAGTCCATATCGTCGACGGACGGGTAAAGCATTCGATGCTTCTGGAAATTTTCACCGACGAAGGTATCGGGACACAGATGATTCACGAATCGTAAATTTGAGAACCGTCTCTTTACGAATTGCAACGGAGCGAGGTATATGAAAAAACACCAGCGACATTCGGCGATTAAGCAAATCATCGCAGAAAACACCATCACAACGCAAAGCGAACTTGCTCTTGCGCTTCGGAAAATGGGATTCCGTACTACACAGGCGACGTTGTCCCGCGATATGAAAGAGATCGGAATCGCATGGGTCTATACGCCGAGCGGAGCACGCTATATGCTTAGTCCGGAACAGGAAGAAGAGCGGCTCACGACGCTGATTGGAATGGAAATAGAAAATGTCGAAGCAAACGAAACGACTGTCGTTGTCAAAACGCTGCCTGGGCGGGCACAGGGGGTTGCAGAAATCATCGATCACATGAAGTTTTCATCGGTGCTGGCAACTCTTGCCGGCGATAATACTATTTTAATTTTGCCCCGTTCGGTAAAAAAAATTGCGGAGACCATCGGAGACATCAAACAGGCATTGGCAAATGCGCACGGATCATAGGAATGAGATTGGTCTCTCGATGTATACGGTCGATATTGCCCACCCTCCTCTGACGGCACAAAAGGCAGAACAAGTGCTCGATGAAGCGCTGCAGACAATTCGATCTCATCCGCATGGCCGAGTTTTAAAAATCATTCACGGCAAAGGATCGAACGGATGTCCTGCCGTACTTAAGGAAATAGCCCTCAACTGGGCGTATCGTCAACGGAGCCGGCTGCGCGCCGTCATCCCCGGAACCGAATACGATCTTTTTCATACGGATGCTCTGGCATTGCGCAAAGAATGCGGGAAGACGAAAGATGCCGATTTCGGCGCAGCGAACGCCGGCATTACGGTGATATGGATGAAATAAATAATAAAATTCGTGGTGCTGAAGTTCGTAGTTCTTCGTTCGTGGTTTTAATAACACGTTCTGAGAACTAAGAACTAAGAACCAAGAACCAAGAACTAAATTATAAGGAGAAGCTGAATTGAAAAAGGAACGCATTGCCGTAGCTTATTCAGGCGGGCTCGATACATCCGTTATTGTGAAATGGTTGCAGGAACAGTACAACGCCGAGGTTATTACGGTTACGGGGAATCTCGGTCAGAAAAAAGAACTCGTCGGTTTAAAAGAAAAAGCGCTCAAGTCCGGCGCCATAAAAGTCTATATTCAGGACCTTTCGAAAACATTTGTCAACGAATACATCTGGCCGACACTCAAAGCCGGCGCTCTCTATGAATATACATATCCGATGGCAACGGCAATCGGCCGGTCGCTGCTGGCGAAAGCTCTTGTTGATGTTGCAAGGAAGGAAAAATGCACCGCCGTCGCACACGGCTGCACGGGCAAAGGAAACGATCAGGTTCGTTTTGAAGTCTCCGTTGCGGCACTAGCCCCGGAACTAAAGGTTCTTGCACCTGTGCGTGAATGGGATTTCAGATCACGCGAAGAAGAAATTGCTTACTGCGAGCAGCGCGGCATTCCGGTCGCGGCAACGAAGAAAAATCCCTATTCCATCGATGAAAATTTATGGGGCACCGCCATCGAATGCGGCGTACTTGAAGATCCGATGGTCGAACCACCGGCCGATGCATACCAGCGCACCATTGCTCCAAAATTAGCGCCGGATGAGCCGACCTATTGTACAATCGAATTCAAGGAAGGCATTCCCGTTGCACTGAACGGAAATAAAATGGACGGCGTCTCGCTGATCGATTATCTAAATACAACCGGCGGGGCAAACGGAATCGGCAGACTCGACATGGTGGAAAACCGTCTGGTCGGCATCAAGTCGCGTGAGATTTACGAAGCGCCCGGCGCAGTTATTTTGCACTTTGCACACCGCGAACTGGAACGTCTGACGCTCGATAAAGAAACGCAGCATTACAAAGCAAAACTTGCCGGCGATTATGCGGACATCGTTTACAACGGGCTCTGGTTTACACCGCTGCGAAGCGCGTTCGATTGCTTCGTGAACGAGACGCAAAAAGTGGTCAGCGGTACCGTCAAAGTGAAACTCTATAAAGGGAACCTGGAGATTGCCGGACGGACTTCCCCCCATTCGCTATACGACACAAAACTTGCTACGTATACGGAAGAGGATCAGTTCGACCACAAATCGAGCGTAGGGTTCATTCAAATTTACGGCTTGCCCGTAAAAACGTTTTATCAGATTAACCAAAAACTTCGCGGCGGGAAAAAATAATTTCGCTGCGGTGGTTAAATATGAAAGAAGCCGCGGCGCTTTCAGCGCCGCGGCTTCTTCTTTTTTATCCGGAGAGTACGATGAACAATCTGCCGGCGGCGGCGTTCTTCTCTGTTTTTAACATGCCCTTTTAATTCCTGCTTGAAAGTGCACAGGAAAAAGCGTATCTATAAAGCATGAAGCGGCATTGTATTGCATACAGGCAAAGCCATCCAATAGGCGCCCGAAGTCAGGCTTCGGAACGGATCAGAAAGGAATTATCAATGCAAATTCATTTTTCCCTGCTTGCAGTAATATTCATCCTTTGTGCGGCCGTATCGGCGGCGCAGCCATCCACACACGATGTCGTCTTTCTCAAAAACGGCGGCATCATCAGGGGTACCATTGTCGAGATCATACCGGAAAAGTCGGTTAAAATTGAAACGGCAGACGGCAACGTTTTTGTTTATCAAATGTCGGAGATCGACAAGATCAATAAAGAATCCGCACAAGCGGATGAATCGGGAAAGGGGGCATCGTTCAGTTTCTTCGGCGGTCCCGCAGCAACAACAGGAAACTTTGAAGCTGAAGGAGGAACGACCTTTCCTGCATGGATTAATAACATACTTAATTCCGGCCTTTTGCAAAACCCCGGTTTTCCTGGAACCGGATGCGCACGAGAAGGTGTCGCAGCCGGTCTGCAATTTTGTACAGGCGGAACGGTCGGCTGGGTCATCAATGCCGTGTACGCACGAAACAATCTTTCACACAATCCCGACTGGACATATCCGACTTCACAATCAACCTACACGACGGTCAGTCTGGAGACCGATAAATGGACGTCACTTCTTGTCTTAACCGGAATAACAATCGGAACCGATAACTCTTCGCCATTTAATTTTTTTGTTGCACCGCTTGTCGGCGCAATATATGCAACGAGCCCGAACATCACGGCAACGATCTCTGAATCCGGAACGACAAATATAATTAAGCTGGAGTCCGCTCCAAGCACAGCTCTGGTGTACGGCGGAGAATTGGAATTCACGTTTTGGAAACATCTGGTTCTGGGAGTTCGATATATATATAGTGAGCCGAAATACGATATCCCGTATACGACAAGCATGGGAACTTCTTCACAAAGCGGAAGGATTTCCCATACGCAGAGCACATCCCTCATTTTGCCGTATATTGGATTTTCGTTTTAAACTATGCGGATATTCCAAAATATGACCGCTGCAATCGAGAGAACAGGCGGCGCAGCAGCAGGATTTTTCACACCAAACCGCGAAGGGTAAAAGTGCATCCACCCGGCTGCAAAAGCAGTTAAAAGCATATATGTTGAGTTCGCGCCCTCTTTCCTTGCATTTTTTCGGGAATTATCCCAAATTTCATTCATTATGATAGAACGCTGTTTATTCATTCTCTTTTTTCTTTTCTTTTCCACACACTTGTTCGCACAGAATGCCGATACCGCTCGCGTCCCGGCCAGGGAAGTATTATTTTTAAACGTGCAGATGCCGGCGCAGGATACAACGCAATGGTACGGCCCTAAGTTGCGTTTTGCCGCATGCACATGCCCCGATGCAAAAGCATTCGTTAACGGAAAGCCGCTTAAAGTGTACCCGAGCGGAGCATTTGCCGGACTGCAAAATTATTCATTCGGAACGAATATTTTGCGCCTGACGGTCAAATCGGCAAACGGCGATTCTCTCTGGCATGAATTCGTCATCAACCGTCCGGAACCGATGAAGGATTCGCCGCATGATACGCTGGTCATCGATAGCGCCCTCATGCAGCCCTCCGAAGACCTCTGGCTCATGGCCGGCGATATGCTCGAAGTGCGGTTCAAAGGAAGTCCCGGCTGGGAGGCGTGGTTCGAAATTCCCGACGTTGAATCCGGCATCCCGATGCATGAACTGTCCCCAAAGGAAGCGGACGGATTTGCCGGGGTGTATTGCGGACGCTATTTAATAATGCCGCAGGACGAAGTTCACGACGCCCGGATTGTTTTTCATTTGAAAAAAAGTTTCTGGCACAAAGAGTGTGCATATTCAAAAGGAAAAATTTCCATTCTTCCGAAAGAACTTCCCCGCGTTGCGGAGCTTACGGGAAAAAGACCGTTCCTGAATGCAAGCCTGGGCACGGACAGGCTCGGCGGCGAGAAGATCGGATTTCTCCAGCCGGGTGTTCGTGTACTTATCACGGGAAAAATCGGTTCGCAGTACCGCGTTCAATTGACGCAAACACTGCAAGGATGGCTTCCGGAAGAATTTGCAAAGCTTCTTCCGCCCGGTACACCCCGGCCGCACGCCGCCGCCGGCGCCATAGCTGCCGCCGGGCATTCTGAATTCGATCTCGTGACGCTGAACCTCGGCGAAAAGCTCCCATATACAAGCGAGCAATTGACCGATCCGACTGCTCTTTCCGTGGATGTGTACGGTGCTGCTTCCAACACGAACTGGATCGGAAAAAATCTATCCGCAAAAGGAATTGAAAACATCACATGCAGTCAGATTGCCTCCGATCATTACCGCTTGCTCATCAAACTCACGCACCCGCATTGGGGGTACGATATCGATTATGCCGGGACGACGATGCGAATCAAAATTCGGAGGCCTCCAGTTCTTGCTGTGCGCGATTCCGTGTTTGCCGGACTGACTATTGCAGTCGATGCCGGTCATGGGGGAGAGAGCCATGGAGCGATCGGCGCTACCGGAGCGCTGGAAAAAGATATTACTATTGCCATCGCATGCCGGTTGGAACAGCTCCTGCGTTCGAAAGGAGCGGCGGTTTTGATGACGCGCACGGAGACCGAAGCGCCTGCAATGGCGGACCGGATTGAGAAGGTCGTTAACTCCGGCGCCGATCTTCTGATAGCAGTGCATTGCAATTCGTGCGGGGACGCATCCGACCCGATCACTATTCGCGGTACAAGCGCCTATTACAAGTATATCGGATTTAAACCGCTTGTCGATGCGGTCTATGCAAAGATGCTCGACCTGCACCTGCCGCAATTTGGCGAGGTCGGGAATTTTAATTTTATGCTGAACTCGCTTACCCAGATGCCGAATGTTCTTATTGAGACCGCATTTCTTTCCAATCCGGAAGAAGAAATGCTTCTTTTAGACGATACGTTCCGGGGCCGGATTGCGGAACGCATAGCTGCCGGACTCGAGGAATATCTCCGGAATAATGCGGTTATGAAAGAACGTTGAGAGGTTCAACGTGCTGCGGTGTTCGTGGTTCGTGGTTCGTGGTTCGTGGTTCGTGGTTCGTAGTTCATGGTTCTTAGTTTCTATTTTCCATTGATTGTTTCTTAACTTCAGCACTAAGCACTACGCACGAAGAACCTCTCTCTGTTTACAATTTACCGTCCTCCGAATTGAATTCAACTTGCGTGGGATTACATTTCCAGACCTCCGGCAACAATCAACCGTTTGCCGTTTCCCTGTCCTCTTTGTACATTCTGTTCGCGGGTTCTTGAGTTCATTGGTAACTGTTTTTTCCGTACATTAAAACAAAGGAAACAAAAAAATATCAAACAATTTAAACGGGGAATTATCGTATGCCTCATCAAACTCTTTGGAGCGGGCGTTTTAAAGAACCGCTGGCGGAAATTGCATTGAATTTTTCCTCTTCTATCGATCTCGATAAACTTCTCTATGTGGAAGATATTGCCGGAAGCATTGCGCATGTCGAAATGCTCGGCGCCTGTAATATCCTTACATCAGCAGAAATGCGCCGTCTTCGTACGGCTCTTAAAAATATTCAGAAAGAAATTGAAACGGGAAAATTTCACCTAACCGGAGAATTTGAAGACGTCCATTCCGCCATCGAACAGCGACTGACGCAAAAAATCGGCCCTCTTGGAGGCAAACTCCACACCGCCCGGAGCCGCAACGATCAGATCGCTCTCGACGAACGGCTTTTTCTCCGCAGCTCCATACGGGAAATCAGCAAACTGATCGTCAACCTGCAGCGGGTTCTGCTTTACAAGGCGGAAAAATATTTCGGAGTTCTTATGCCGGGATATACGCACACGCAGCGGGCTCAGCCCGTTCTGCTTGCCCATCACCTGCTGGCGTATATCTTCATGCTCGAACGCGACTTCGAACGATTGCAGGACTGCCGCAAGCGCTTGAATAAGTCTCCTCTCGGTGCTGCCGCATTCGCCGGGACCACTTTCCCGATCGACCGGCAAATGGTTGCCGACAAACTGCAATTCGACGGCATCGTCGAAAACAGCATCGATGCGGTGAGCGACCGCGACTTCATTATCGAATTCATATCAGCATGCAGCCTGACCATGATGCACCTGAGCCGCTTTGCCGAAGAAATCGTTCTCTGGACGACAAAAGAATTTTCTTTTGCACAGATCAGCGATGCCTATACAACCGGCAGCAGCATCATGCCGCAGAAAAAAAATCCGGACATGGCGGAACTCGTACGCGGAAAAACCGGACGGCTGTACGGATCGCTGTTCAATATTTTAACGACGATGAAAGCTCTGCCGCTCGCTTATAACCGGGACATGCAGGAAGATAAACAGCCGATGTTCGAAGCCGTCCAGACGACTCGTCAATGTCTTTTCATTTTTGCGCATGTTCTGGTTCATACGACCTTCGCCAAAGAACATCTGAACGAAGAACTGCGGACAGATTTTCTGACTGCCACCGATATGGCGGATTACCTTGTGACCAGAGGAATCCCATTCCGTGAAGCGCATGAAATAACGGGAAAGGTCGTGCAGCATTGCATCGAACATAAAATGTATTTCGGCAATCTGGATCTTGAGACGCTCAGACAGTTTTCGCAGAAATTCGAAGGCGGTATTTTCGAAGTGATTCTTCCGCAGAAAAGCGTAGAAAATAAACAATCGGCAGGAAGCACAAATCCGCACGAGGTCAAGAAACAAATCGCGTTCTGGACTAAAACTCTCGGCAAACGGCGTGTTTAAAACAAAAAGCTGTCTTCAGGCTTCGGAAGACAGCTTTTCTGTCCTTCTTACCAGGTGTACCTAACCGTATAGGTAATGGTCTTTTCTTCATCCGGCGTAAGTGTAACCGGGAACTGCAGCGTCGACTGGTCGACTTTTGTCCACGCCGTACTGCTTTGCGTAATTTCCCATGTGCTCCACCGCCACGGATGTTCATATACAAGGACATCGACCGGTTCCGTTTTATGATTGCGAACTTTGATCTGCATCGTTTCTTCTACGCTGTGACCCGTCACAACGGTTTGAAGCGATTTTTGCACGCGTTCACCGACAACATCGAACGCATCGCCCATGTAGAGACGAATCTCCTCGTCTTTCGGCGTGTGATCGATGTCGTCTTCGCCGATGAATTGCTCCTTACCGTCGCTGTCTTTTTTGTACACTTGTACTTTTCCTTTCGGCAAAGGCATGCCGAGTCCGGATTCTTCGCTGTTTATTAATTTTACAAAAACGCCGACTTTCGGATTCGACTGCTGCCCGAATGCCGCCTGTTCCCGATGTGCCGGCTGGTTGCGCCAGCTGCGCCATTGACCCGCGAGCCCGTCATAAACAAGAACCTTCTTTGCGGCAACGTGCTGCGCGGCGACGAGTTCGATCTGCTTTGTTTCATTGTTAACAATATCCGTCCGGCGCTGCAGCGAATACAGTTTGTACTCGAACAATTCTTTTTGCTGAAATTGCTGATCCTCCTGTGCGAGCATTGCGTTGAATACCCGTTTTTGCCGTGGAGCGGCATTCGATTCCTGAACGATATTAACATCACCGGCGACAAGTTTTAATCCTGCGTTTTCGAATGTCGTCCCGGAATGATTCTCAACCGTTACCCAGCCGTTGAGATCGACGGCATCGTCGTGTTCCCCCAGCAACGCCACATAATCGCAATGCCAGCTTATCTGGCTTGCAAGATAGGTGATTCCGATTTTTTGCGTCCCCGCTTTTTCGCTTTTCATAAGCCATTGAAGCTGGGGTTTCAAAACCAATCCATCGGGCAAGCTCGGGAGAATCAGCTTTCCTGCGGGGTCTATTTCGATCTTTCCATTGATTTCTGCTATCAGTTTTCCCGATGCTGAATATGAACCGTTTTCAGGTCGAGCTTCCCAGCCGGTCGACAACAGTTTTCCTTTAACGCTGTATTCTTTTTTTTCATCGGGCGATATTCGAATGAACTCCACCTGCTTGCCGATGTATTTTTCCAGAAGCTTGGCCTGATGCACAAGGTCGTACTGGTAGCTCTGTTCCAGAACCTTAATGCCCGAGTGATCCGACAGACTCGTAAGCTGAAGCGACGTCGCGTCGATTGTTGATGGAATATCCGGAAGGACTACTTCGTTGATGCCCTGAGACAGATCGACACTGCGTACTTCATGAATCAATGCAAGATTTTGGTTGTAAATGGTCAGATCGACGGTAAGCCGGTCTCCCGCAGGCTGCTGTGCCATTGCTGTTCCGGCAGCAGCGAGAAAAAATAAGACGACACGATATTTTTTTTGCATATGAGCCTCGCTTAATAATTGATTATAAAAATAGCAGATTCGGCATACTAACGCAATGAGGAACGTTTTTTTACCAATAAGTCCCAGAACTTAATAAGAAGCGGCGCAGCGGCAAGCGCGAGAAAAGCCGTCAGAATGCCGGCGAAAGCATCCGTTATATAATGATAGCGGCAATAGAACGTAGAGCAATAGAGCGTCAAAACGACCGGCGCCAGAATCCAGAACGAGACCCGGTGATACCGGTATGCCATAACCCACATGATGGTTGCCGCAGCGGTGTGCGGACTCGGAATCGATCCACCGGCAAAATGAAGATGCGCGCGGATCGATTCGCCGAGAAATGTAAAGAAATAACCGTCGAGCGGCACTGTAAAAGAGTTCCGAATGGGATGATACATCGGGCTTGCCACAGGGAAAAGAATAAATCCGATATCGCAAAGGATATTCGTCAGACCAAGTGTAAAGAAATAATCCTCCATTGCATGCTCTCCATGACGGGCATAAATGATGCCGCAGAGAACAGGGTAGAGCGGAATGTACACGACATAGGAAAACATCATCCATTCGGTCAGCGGAGCAGAATAGAATTGCTGCAGCCACACGTTGACCTGTACGCCGAACAGCCTTTGCTCAAAGGCCAGGATATCGTCATCGAACCAGTGATCGTAAAAAATCATTTGCAGCTTATCGACAGCGCCGAAGAGATAAGCATAGGCCAGCACAACCGTTGCCATGCGAAGGAAAAATTTCCAGAATTTTCCGGCGACGTGGTCGCTCAAACGGTTGATCAGAACATAAAGAATGCCCACGGCTATGTTCTTGAGAAACAAGATCCACCATGATTCCACCCGTTTGAAGAACAGAACTGAAAGGAGGGAAAAGAGCAGCAATGATCCGAGAATGAGAGCATCCGCGGCCCGGAGCGAAACGGTGCCGATACGAAGTCGTTGAGTTGTCATAGGGGGGAGCAATTAATGAAACAGGATAAAATAATCGAGAGAAATGCCGAGGATCCAATGAGTCAGAATTGCGGGATAGAGAGAGCGCGCTCGAAAGACAAGTATGCCCCAAAAAAACGCTCCGATAATGGCGCTGTAAATTTCCATATCCGGTTTCCCGATATGAACGATGCAGGAAAGCGCCATTTGAACAAGAATCCCGCCCCAATCGCCGAATCGGGAGCGGAGGCCGAATTGCATAAAGCCGCGGAAAAAAATTTCCCATCCTGTGTAAAACAGCAGATACCCTGCCGCATGAAACGCAAAACTCAAGGCCGATTCTCCTGCGCCCTTGAACAACGGGTATTCCGCCGCAAATTGCGGATCCTTTGAAGAAAAATATGAAAGGATAATCATGATCAAACCCGCTCCAGTAGCCGCAGGGACCCAGAATTTCCAATCTCCGATTTGCAGCCCGTAATCCGAGAGATTCTCCTTGAAAATCGTTTTCACGACGACGATTGAAACAAACCCCATTAAGAAAAACGCAGACAGATACGTATACCATTCTGCCGTCATGGAGATGTTGCTGAAGAGCAGAAAACCGGACGTGAGATGCCTGAAATAAAATGCCTGCGAACCGTAATACCGCCATGTTGTCAGAAGCAGCGCCGCAAGGAGGAGAATAACGGTTGGTTTTTTATCTTCGCGTGAATACATCCGTAAAAGCGAGGCCCATGTGGTATACTGATTCATCTGATGCTCACCGTCCATGTATTTTCCCGCAGATTTTGCCTCCACTACGATCCTCACGCCGTTCTGTTTTTATTTTGATTCTTTCGAACTTGTATCCGTTGATATGTTGTCCAATGCACCGGTGAGCAAGACAGGAAAATTATCGACGGTAATTTTTGATTTCATAAGGATAGCGACATTTTTTTCTTCTTTGCATTTTTTGGTCAGTTCATCGAACGGATAGGCGGTTACGATTACTACCGGTGTTAAAATGTTTTGTTCCCGAATCCATTTGATGATCTCCAGTGCATTATAACCCGGAAGAAGATAGTCGAGCATGAGCACATCGTATTTTTCGGCAGCGATTTTCATTTTTGCGTATTCGGCGTTCACGCAAATGGTGCATAATACGCCCGATTTTTTGAGAATCGACTGAAGGAAAATTCTATAGACGTAATCGTCCTCTACGATAAGAATTTTCTTACCTTGCAGTGCTGATTGGGCGGGCATAGCTCTCTCCTCATAACCATGGATATTATATTATACTACGCAAAACCTTTCTGAAAAACAACCGCCGAAAAGAGCGGTCTTTTCCGCTCATGTTGCGTTTTATTCCCTACTCTCCTATCTTTCCTTATGATCACTTTGGAAGAACTGGGATGTACTTCGGAAATTTTGCAGCACGCAAAGAAATATCTTAAAAAAGGATTCTCGCTTGCCCGCGTTATAGAAGAGCACCGGCAGAGCTATTGCATTCAGAATGAACGGTTGGAAATGACCGCCCGCATTGCAGGCCGCATGATGTATCGCGCCGAAAACCGGAAAGATTATCCTGCTGTCGGGGATTGGGTTATTGCATCCTTCCTTGAAAATCAGGAGCAGGCCGTTATTCAGTATATTCTTCCCCGGACAACTATTCTCGAAAGAAAATCGCCGGGCAAGCGAACGGAAAATCAAATCATTGCGACAAACATTGATGAAGTTTTTATCATCCTTCCCCTTGATCAGACCTTCAGTCCGGGCAAGCTCGAGCGCGCGCTCGTCATTGTCCGCGAGAGCGGGGCATCGGCAGTCGTCGCTTTGAGCAAACAGGATCTCTGTTCCCCGGAAACCCTGCCCTCTATTCTTCAAGAAGCTCAAACCACATGCGGCCGGACTCCCCTCATCGCATATTGCGCGTTTGATCCCGGCTCACTTCGCGAGCTCTGCTCGCTCATCCGGCCCCAAAAAACCTATTGCATGATAGGCCCTTCCGGATCCGGAAAATCGACCTTGATCAATTTTCTCATCGGCAGCCGCATTCTTCCGACCGGCGAGGTCCGTCCCTTCGATGCAAAGGGACGTCACACGACTTCGGCCCGGCAGCTTCTTGTCCGAGCAGATGGAGGAATTTTTATCGACACGCCGGGAATGAGGGAAATCGGTCTATGGCAAACGGATTCCGGCCTTCAGGAAACATTCGAAGATATCGATAAGCTCGCACAGGAGTGCCGTTTCCGCGACTGCACACATAACCACGAACCCCTGTGTGCCGTACGCCGCGCTGTCGAAGATGGAACGCTGTCTCCCGGCCGGCATGAACATTATCTTCAATTTGAAAAAGAATTGCATCATCTCGATTCTAAAATTGCTGAGGGAAGAGGAAAAAAGACTTCCGAAAAGGACAGGAAATCGAAGGGCCGATAATCCGAATTCCTTGACTTTAACGACATTTCTGGTACTTTTAGATACAATTCGTTTCAGAAAAATAGGTTTTAGAATTGGACCTTATGCACGAGAAAAAAACGCACGTGCGCCGCTCCCTTGAAACAATCTTTCCTGCGGCAGGCTTATGCATGCGTTTGACTCTGCATGTTTGCACGATTTTTTTCCGGAATACGATACAATGGAATCGACTTTAACGGCTCTGGCAGAGGCTTTACGCGGTGAGTTCGACCAGTTGAATTCCATGCAGCGAACTGTTGTTCTCTGTGAAGGGGAATGTCTGGGAACCTTTGCGGGCTGGAGCTATTACCGGTTTGAAGCTCCTGAAGAATTTTTTTTCCGGTCAACGGGACATGCCGTTTTTACAATAGGTCAAAAACATTCAATCGAAATTCCAGGAACCATTATTGAAGCGGACAATCAATTTATCACGGTGGCATTGCCGCACGACTTTGGCCAGGCCATTCCGGAAATTCGATGCCTGCTGCAATACGAAAAAGAACTCCGGCCGATTCTGGATATTCTTTCGGGACCCGATTGCAAGACTCCGCTGACTTCGTTTCTTTTAAAACGGAATCAGGCGGAAAATTTGCATTTTGTAGGGTTCGAACAGCCCAGCTTTCCCGAAAACACGCCTGCGCATCAATGCGATGCGATAAGAAAAATTTTCGACAACAAAGTAACCATGCTCTGGGGACCGGTTTCATCGGGTAAAACGCATATTGTGGCGCTTGCTGCCGCCAATTATCTCCTGATGGGAAAAAGCGTTCTTCTGACAGCTCCGACCAACGATTACATGGATGACGCATTTTTAAAAACCGTATCGTACGGAACATCGCTGGGACTGCCGATGGAAAAAATCGCCTGCCGCTTCGGCCTTCCCTCAACCGGACTTTTTAAGGAATTAATGCCGTATGCTTATTCGCATCAAATAGAACAGCTCAAAAGCGAAAAGCGAAATATTTTTCAAGAGCGTACAACCCTTCTCCGGACTTATTGGAACGTCCGAAAGCAGCAGGCTTTGCATGAGGATTTTTATTCGAAGATCCAATCCCTCCGCGATCTTCTTGGAGATGTACGCCGTCAGGCCGATCAAATAGGTGAAGAAATTGCGCGGTGGACATCCGTGATCGGCAGCAAAGGAAATGCATCTTTTCTTGATCGTGTTAAATCCGGATTTTCAAAAGAAGAATTGCTCGATGCACAGCAGAAACTTGCATCCTGTCAGCAGCGCATGAAACAAATCCGTTCGTTCGAACAAACCGTCACGAACGATATTACGACGGCCGAGCTGGATGCTCCTATCTCCGCCGAAGAATGGAAGCAATACCGGGAAGCTCACAAACGCATCGACGAACTCGGCGGTTTCGAAACCGTTACGCAAAGCGTAGAACAATTTATTGCGGTCGACGAGCCGTCACTCATGGAATCCAAACGGTTGACCGCGGCAAATATCGCTGCTTTATTTATGGATAAAAACATCCGCTCCCGGCGGTACGATATGATCGTACTGGAAGAAGCACAGCGCGTTGATTTGCCGACACTCGTTGCGCTCGCTTCGCTTGCAGGCGAAAAATTCGTTCTTGCCGGCGATCCGTTTCAAGTAGAATCCGACTCGATTACAAACACAAAAGCGGCACAGCGGTGGCTGCAGACGGATATTTTTCTTCATGCCGCAAATACAAGAGAACTTCACCGCCTGTTCGATTGGTCGAAACAAAACCACCAATGGTCGATCCAGCTCCAAACTCATTATGCAGCGACGCCCAAGATATCGGAATTTATGGCTTCTGTTTTGTACGACAATACGATCGAGGTCATTCCTCCGAAGAACCCGAAAGGGAAAATTTATTTTATCGACACTTCCAGCCTCCGATCTGCGTGCAAACAGTATGCCGGCAAGAAGAGAATATCGCCGTACAATGAACAGCAGACAAAAATTGTTCTGGAGTGCGTCATGCATGCGCTTCTGGAAAAAAACAGGTCGGCGGGCAAGATCGGCGTTATCGTACCGTTTATCGGTCCTACGCTCTATACTAAACTGCAGGCACGGATTCGCGGAATGCGAAACATTGAAATCGGCACACCGCAGAGTTTTTGCGACCGCCGGAAGCCGGCCGTGATTTTTGATGCAACAATGGCCGGTGTCGACTATACCATGCGTTCACTCGACGATAAAAAAGTCGGAGAGCATAAAATTATTAAGCTTGTGAACACTATTCTCTCCTGTGCATCCGAAGATCTTTATATTATTGCGGATATGACGCATTTCCGGAATGTATACAAAGACCGTCTCATCACGCGTTTGTTGATCCTTCTGCAGGCAGCGGCGGATGAACGACAACCGTCATTTGCAAACGCAAAGAAAAAATATGACGCTCTCGATATCGAGCAATACTCCCAACTTTTTTCGCGCGGGGAAAGGAAGATCCAAAATATTTCGCCGGAAAAAAGGGTTCCTGTCGAAGAAGATCATGAACTGGCAATTCATATGAAAAGGATGACGGCAAAAAAGAGCGAAGGGCAACCGCAGACCGGGACTAGGGAAAGGGATACCTACAGTGCTGTTTGCCGTTCGCTCGGATACCGAATAGACATCAACCTCCTCTCGCAATTCATCAGCGGCTTCGTGCTTATACAGAGTTCCTATTCCTCTCTCTTGGCCGCTCGGCGGCTGCCGTTCGATGTGTGTGAAAATGAAAAAACTTTCCGCACAGCTCTCGAACAATGGAACATGCTGCTCTATACATTGACCGGCAGTAAAACTCCGGAGTCTTCCTATTTTTCGGAAAAGACACCGGAAGCACGAATTCGCTCCGATATTCATCAAATCTACGCGTTCTTTTCATCGGATATCGAAACGATTCTGCAGGATGGAAAACAAAAAACAGCTTCCGAAATTTCACGTATTTTTCAGGAACTGATTGGGAAAAACCAGCCTGGCACTCCCGACGAATGGTCTGCCGCATATTTCGGTCTTCTCCTGCGCATCGAGACCTATCTGGCATGGATTTCCGAACAAATTCGCCGCTAAGACGCATTTTCACCGAATCGAAACAGCCCCGCTTCAGGCATCTTGAACGATGACCAATCAACAACTATATTCAAAAGTCCAACGAAAGGTATGCTGAGTGTCTCTCTGGCAAATATTGGGTGATAGTGTTGTCGTCATTTTTTTTATTCTCCTGAATGGCTTTTTTGTGGCAACCGAATATGCCATCGTGAAGGTGCGCTTCACACAAATTGAACCGCTGGTGAAAAGGGGAAACCGCCGGGCCAAAATCGCCAAAGAAATTCTTTCCCACATGAACATGTACCTTTCCGCTACACAGCTTGGCGTTACGATGACAAGCCTTGCGCTTGGCTGGATCGGCCAGCCGCTGGCGGCAAAAATGCTGAGCCCCCTTTTTCATTTGCTCGGCATCGCACAGCCTTCCATGGTGCAGGCCGTTTCTTTCGGCGTTGCCTTCTCTCTTATCACGGCAATCCATATTATTGTAGGCGAGCAAGCGCCGAAATTCCTCGCCATCCAGAAAGCAGCGCCTGTAATCCTGACCGTCTCTTATCCTTTCCGGCTGTTCTATATTATTTTTCGTCCGATCATTCTTCTTCTTAATACGGCTTCCAGCGCTCTTTTGCGGGCAGCAGGATTGCGCACGACGCTCAGCAAGGACGTGGAACATTCGGAAGAGGAACTTCGGCTTATTCTAGCACAGGATCGGAACGCTTCGACACTTTCCCGGATGATCGTTCTCCGTGCAATGGACTTTCGCCAGAAGCTTGCGCGGCACGCCATGATCCCGCGCACCGGCATCGTCGCTTTATCTGCCGGAGCTCCATGGCAGGAAAACCTGAAGATCATCCGCGCCAATAAATATTCCCGTTTTCCGGTTTTCAAAGAAGGGATCGACAATATTGTCGGCATCGTCTATACGAAGGATATTTTTAAGCAGGACCTCCATCACCAGGCCGGTTTTACTCTGCAATCCGTTCTGCACGATGCGGTCTTTCTGCCGGAAACCGCGTCGTTGGAACATGTGCTCTCGACCATCCTGCAAAAGAAAGTTCACATGATCGTTCTCGCCGACGAGTACGGGGGAACAGCGGGACTTATTACGCTGGAAAATGTTTTGGAAGAACTTGTCGGCAATATCCAGGACGAGTATGACCGCGAAGCGCCGGATCTGACAAAAATAAGCGAAAATGAATATCTGATCGACGGCTCGATAACGACAAATGATGTCGAGAGGATGTTCGATGCGGAACTCTCGCCGTTCGATATCCGCACAATTGGAGGATTTGCCATCGAACAACTCGGCCATTTTCCCGATGTGGGAGAGCATTTTCGATCCGGCAATCTGGAAATTACCATAGAGAAGGTCTTTGAAAATACGGTGTCTTCAGTCCGCGTGAAACGTCTTCAGCCTCCTTCCGAACAGCTATGAGTACAGATAAAGATTCCGAACTCGATTCCGAACCTGCCGGTGATATCGTTGTCGGAATGGGAGGCTGGGATATTCCGTCGTTTCATACTGTCTTTTACCCGCCGGAGATCGGGCGTGGATTCCGCAAACTCGAATATTATGCTCGGTTTTTCGATCTTGTAGAAATCAATGCAACCTTTTACACGACCTCGCTGTCTCCCGCACAAGCACAGCAATGGCTTGAGGATGTTCGCGGCAACGAACGTTTTCTTTTTACTCTCAAACTGTTCCGCGGATTTACCCATACCTTCGACGCCGCCGCAAAAGATGCGCTGAAAACCCAATATCTTCTCGAATCTCTCGCCGATGCAAAAAGATTGGGATGCCTCGTTGCGCAATTTTCCGGTTCTTTTGCAAGAACAAAAGAACATCAGGAATATTTTCTGAAACTTCAGAAAGCGTTCGGGGAATTCGATTTGTTCATCGAGCTGCGGCACCGTTCATGGGACAACAAGGACTTCTACGATTTTTGCATGGAGAAAAAGCTGCATCTCGTCTCCGTCGATCTTCCGGCGCTTCCCGGATTTATGCCGTTCCGGATGCCCGTTCAGCAATCGGAATCGTATTTCCGCATGATGGGAAAAAACGTTCAGGGTTGGAAGTCCGGCGGCAAAAGCGATCGGTACGATTATGATTATTCAAAAGAAGAATTGGAAAATTTGCGCGATCTTATTCTCAGGATAAAACAAAATGCGCACCGAACGTATGTCGTTTTTCATAACGATACGAAGATCAATTCTTTGGTCAACGGATTGGAATTGAAACGCCTTCTAAAACCCGGCACAAGCTTCCCCGCTCCGGAAAATTTAATATTAAAATTTCCTCAATTGCGGGAGTTTTGTACAAGTGTCAACAGCGGTCAATATAGGAGTAAATGGTAAAGGATATATCAGTTCCCGGTTCGTTGTGCTTAGTGCGAAGTTAAAGACAATGAACAGCAAATGGAAACTAAAAACTTCGAACTACGAACCAAGAACTAAGAACTAAGAACTAAGTATTTACATCATCCCCTGCGGATCTATATCGATAATCATTTTTACTTTCTTATTTAAAAAAAGCGGGGAATCTTCGCACTGCTGTCTTGCAGTGCGCAGCATAGTATGAAGAGCGGTGCCGGAGGGATCCTTTGATTTAAGATTTTTCACTACAATGTGTTTGCGGTAAAGATTCTTAATTTTGGAAATTGCCGCATCTGCGGGTCCGAGCACAAGAGAATGCCCGCCGCCCGCGAATCGTTGGAGGATGTCTTTGAATTTTTGCGCATGATGCTGAACTTCGTTTTCCCGCTCTCCATTGAATTCAATCAGAACAATCCGTGAAAACGGGGGATAATTCAGTTCTCGCCGGTACTCCAGTTCTTCGTTATAAAATCCTGGAAAATCGTGCGTCATGACGTGCTTAAGACTGTAATGGTTCGTTTGGAGGGTTTGTATGATCACTTCGCCGGTAAGCGTGCTCCGTCCGGCCCGTCCGGCGACCTGTGTGAGCAGCTGAAACGTATCTTCCGAAGCCCGGAAATCGGGGAGCAGCATCTGCGTATCGGCGGATATTACGCCGACCAGTGTTACACGCGGAAAGTCGAGTCCTTTTGCCACCATCTGAGTCCCCAATAAAATATCCGCCGTGCCGCTTCCGAATTGCTCGAGGATACGATGATGCGCCCCCCTGTGCGTGGTCGTGTCTCTGTCCATGCGCAGAATTATCGATGCGGGAAACAAGGATTTCAATTCTTCTTCCACCTGTTGTGTACCGAAAGCATGCATGCGCAGTTCCGTGCTGCCGCACTTCGGACAAACCGTCGAAGGTTTTTTAATATATCCGCAGTAATGGCATCTCAAATGTTTCTTTGTTGCGTGATAGGTCAGTGAGACCTCGCAGCTGCCGCATTTTTCCACGAACCCGCAGTCGTAACACTCGAAGACATGCGAAAATCCGCGCCGGTTTTGCATTAAAATAATTCCCTCTTTTTTCATCAGCCGGACTTCGATCTGATCGCGCAGGAGTTTCGAAATCGATCTGTCCGGAAGCCTCTTTGGAAAAGGCTTGCCGCTCTTCTTGATCTCCTCTTTGAGGTCTTCGTATGCCTGTTTGCGGTCGCGCGCAATATCGACGATTCTGACTTCCGGCAGCTTTGCCGTGTCGACGCGATGCGGGAGCTCGAGCAGAGTATACTTTTTTTGCTGAACGTTATAGTAACTCTCGATAGAGGGAGTTGCAGAGCCGAGGACGACCACAGCATTGGACCGCAGCGCGCGGACGATGGCGACATCGCGCGCGTTGTAACGCGGCACTGCATCGAATTGTTTGTAGGAACTTTCATGTTCTTCGTCGACGACGATGAGCCCGATGTTTTTAAGCGGAGCGAAGATCGCCGAACGCGGACCGATGACAATCCTGACCCGGCCTTTCTGTGCAAGTCTCCATGTGTCGTACCGCTCGCCGGAGGACATCTGGCTGTGCATGACGGCGACATCGGTGCCGAAATGCGATTTGAACCGCCGGACAGTCTGAGGGGTCAGTGAAATTTCCGGCACCAGCACGATGGCGGTCTTTCCGAGTGCAAGAACATTCCGGATCGCTTCGATATAAACTTGTGTTTTGCCGCTGCCGGTAATGCCGTGGAGCAGAAACGCTTTATAGGAGGCCGCATCGACCGCTTCTTTGATCTCCGTGAGCGCATGCTGCTGGTCGGAGTTCAACTCGATATTTTCCGGCAGCCCGAACGTGTCGTACTCGGAAATGCGCACAATTTCACGCGTACCGAAGGCAACGAATCTTTTTTTAGCAAGCGTCCGGAGGATCGAAAGAGACAGGGAATATTTTTTCAAAAAATCAGCGGCTGCAATTTCTTCCGTGCCGTCCGCGCTCTCTGTCTGGAGAAGTTTGAGAAAACCGCGCTGACGCTCGTTTAAGTTTTCATGCTCTGCAGCTTCTTTCCCTGCGGCTGTGCATCGAATCGTTCGTTCGGTTTTAGTCCTGACCTTCGGCGCCTCGACGCTTTCCTCAAGGGATATCCATCCTTGCTGCTGCATGCCGGTGAGAATGCCGACGATCGATTTGACGTGCGAACGTTTCTGCAGTAAGGAAAGGGAGATGTGCGGCGTGTCTTTGAGCACCTGAAGCACGACATGCTGCGACCGGGCCCGGCCTTTGGTCTTTTCTAAAAGGGTTTCGATGGAAGAAGCAAGAAGATGAACCGATCTTTTGCTCTCCTGTGAAAGTCCCTGCGGTGTTGCGGCGCGGAGAACTTCTCCCCAGGGCGACATATAATATTCCGCTATCCATTCCGTGAGCGAGAGCATCTCCGCTGAAAATGCCGGTTCATCATCGAGAATATCTTGAACCGGCTTGAGTCCCTTGACCGTCGTGTTTTCCGGAAGATTGACGATGACACCGGTGAGCGTCTTTTTTCCGAACGGAACAATTGCCCGTCTGCCGGGCTGTGCCAGAGAAAAAAGATCGGGCGGAACCAGATATGTAAACGTTTTATCTAACGGAAGAGGGAGAGCGATATTTGCTAATAAGTTGTTCGTAATTAGTTCTTGGTTCGTAGTTCGTAGTTTTTAGTTTCCATTTGTTGTTCATTGTCTTTTAACTTCAGCACCAAGCACGACGAACTCAGAACTGATATACCGTTTACTGTTCACTTTTCGCAGTTCACTGCTGATTGATTTCCCGTTCTAATTTTGCATACACTTTGCGTAAAGGAAGTTTATGCTCCTGGGCGATGCGTTTACATTCTTCAAATTCCAGATGCAGGTATTCTTTCCCTTCGTGGAGAACTGCTTTTACATTGATGGGTCCTAATGAAGTACCGACCGTGCGGATTTCCCGCGGGAGTTTTTTCCGCCCGACCGGCTGGAGACGCACGCCAAGAGTCGTCGTTTCGCGGAAAAGAACGGCAAGGAGAGCGTCGATTCGAGCGCGCTCCACAAGCGTCGAAAGTATGATGCCGGGACGCCCTTTTTTCATGAGAATCGGAATCATATATGCGTCAAGCGCTCCTGCAGCCAGGAGTTGTTCGATGACATACGGATACAATTCCGGATTCATATTATCGATGTTGGTTTCGATGCTGACGATGTCCTCTGCAGAATATTCCGGAGCAAGTTCGCCGATAAGCAGCCTTAAAAGATTCGGCACTTCTGTAATCTCGCGCCCGCCGGCGCCGTAGCCGATCCGCTCTACCGTTATATTTTCCGATGCAAGCATTCCTCCCGACAATGTCCTGATGATTGCGGCGCCGGTCGGTGTCGCTAATTCGAACGGTATGTCGGTGAGCATGGTCGGGTAGCCCTTTAAGATCTCCATCGTAGCGGGAGTCGGAATGGGCAGTTTCCCGTGCTGTGACTTGACAAATCCGCCGCTGCCCGTTTTGACCGGCGAAGAATAAATACTCTGGATGCCGAGTTTTTCAATGCAGATAGCAGCGCCGACGATATCGATAAGCGAGTCGATAGCGCCGACTTCGTGAAAATGAACTTTTTCAATATCCGTATTATGAACTTTTGCTTCCGCCACAGCGACCGTGCGGAAAATTTTTTTTGCACGGTCTTTGACGCTGCTGCTCAGGGTTCCGCGATCGATCAGTTCCTCGATGTCTTTTAAATGCCGGTGGTAATGGGGCTGCTCGGAAATCACAACGTCGACTTTAACGGCGACAATACCGTTGCGCTCGATATGGCGCGCCTGCAATTCAAAGCCGGTCAATTGAAGTCCGCTCAATGCTTGAATAAGTTCGTCGATGGAAATGCCGGCGCTGACGAATGCGCCGAGCGTCATATCGCCGCTGACGCCGCCGATTGTATCGAAATATGCAGTTTTCATATTCTCTGTCCGGAAATAAAAATTGATATGGTGATGCACGCATGCATCGATTGTGCAGAAGATAAATTACAGAACGCGTTCGAGATGTGCAAGAAAACGTTCCGTGGCGCCGATATTTTCTTTGACCAATGTAAGGGCGACAGTTCCGGCGTCGATGCGATCTCCGTTTTGATCGAAAAAGCGGTGCAGGAGGGCAAGGCAATTCGTCTCATCCACAACAAATCCGCCGCCGCGCCTGACAAGCTCGATTGCTTCCTGCGAATTCGTATGCCGGGGGCCGAAGAGAACCGGAATGCCGTAAACAGCCGGCTCCAGCACATTGTGGATCCCCTGGCGGAAACTTCCGCCGACATAGGCGGCCTGCGCGTAGCGGTAGAGAGGCATGAGAATGCCGACACTGTCGACAAGTATCATCTGCTCGCCGTTGTATGCATTCATTTCTGAAAATCGAATGGGACGCTGGCCGTTCTCCAGCTGCCGTTCGATTTGCTCAAGGGCATCGACGGTCGGTTCATGCGGTACAATGACAGCGAGAAAATTTTTATCTTCCATCAGCATTTTTTTTATCGCCGGAAGCAGCACCTCTTCGTCTTCCGGCCAAGTGCTTCCGGCGACCAGGACTTTTTTCCCGGCAAGAATATGATCGGAAATCAGCTTTTTCTGGCGTGCTTCGGCGCTTCGCTCCCATACCTGATCGTACCGCGTTTCACCGATCGCTTCGATATGCGGTTTGGAAAGATCGAACCGGCGGAATGTCACGGCATCGCTTTCGGAAACACACAGGATGGAAGTAAACTGTTCGTAGAGAAAGTGATGAAAATTTTTTATGAGCGGCAGAAAACGGGAAGAGCTGCTCCGCATCGTGGCATTTGCGATAAATGTCGGTATGTTCCTTGCATGCAGTTCCCATAAATGATTCGGCCAGATATCGTAACGCACCATGACGGCTGCAGTCGGCTGAATGAGATCGAGAAACCGTTTTGCATTGGCGCGGCTGTCGAAAGGAATATAAGAGATAATATCGGCAAGTTTGTAATTTCTGGAGTGATCGTATCCGGACGGAGAAAAGAAGGTGACAATAATATGGAGGTCGGTATATTTCCTCCTGAGCGCGGCGATGATCGGCTTTGCCTGTTCAAATTCTCCCATCGAAGAAGAATGGAACCAGATACGGCGTTTCGAGGAAAGTTTTTGAACGTTCCGTTCGAGCCGCTCAAAGAGATGTTTCCGTCCTTGAATGCCACGCCGGATTTTCGGATTAACCAAACCGGCTATTGCCGCTCCGAGCCGGAAAATTCCGACAAAAATGCCGTTATAAAAAAGGTACCAAAGTGTTTGCATACATTCGAATAATCTATTAAAAAAGGGTTTGGGCGCCAGAGACGTGGACAAGAACTTAAAAGTTGAGAATAGAAGCCGTGAATCTATCTCAGAAGATACAAATTTCTGCTAAACCGATCTTTCGTCCGCATTTCAAGCGCCTTCCACATCAAACTGGAAACTTATGGTAGAAAAACTTTAATGGAATTGCAAGATCCTCCGGAAATAAGGTCAATGGTAAATAATAAATTGCGAATCGTGAACTCTAAACTTTAAAAATAAAGTAACGGACGAACCAAACAACCGACAAACCGGCAAACCGACTAACCAAACAACTTTAAAAATTTTCAGCGATTATTTCGCGGATCTCCTGGATGACAAGCCATATTCCTATTCCGATGCCTGCACAGCAAAGAACAATGCCGAGAATATTGACGCATAAGGCGACTGTCTCTGCATCTTCCATCATGTCGAGATATTGAAAGATCCAATGCCAATCGTGCAGCAGGTGACGGGAAATCAATTGAAGATGCTGGTACGGCGCATCGCCGATGTAAATGGAAACGTTGACCGTGCTTTGTCCCATCCAGTACAGCGTAAAGGGAAGCGTATGTAAATTATTTTTTCCGAAAACAATAACGGCCGCAGCAGGAAGTATAATTTGAAACAATGATCCTCCCATAAAATAAAGCAGCTGGCCGAAGATGCGAAAAACCAGATGACCGGCTTCATGGATAAAAAGATCTATTGTATCGATCGTCCACAAAACGAACGGCATATTATGAGCACGTCCCGGAAATGTCTGATAGTCCGTCGCAAGATAATATGTGAAATGAGCAAGTACTGCAATCAAGCAGGCATAGAGAATAACTTTAAAAGTACGCATAATGGACAGAGAGTAAATGGTAAATAGTAAATTGTAAATGGAAACTAAGCACTTCGAACCAAGAACTACGAACTACGAACCAAGAACGAAATACCTTTACACCGGTAATTTCGGTTTTGCAAATATCGTTTTCTCCCGTTCGACCGTTACGGTTCCGGAAGGAGCGCCTTTCGGCTTGCGCACATATTTTCCCTCGCACATCGTAACCGGAACGAGTTTGGAATTTTTCATCTTGCTGTAATATGCGGCTATTCCCGCAGCCTGTTCGACAGCCTGTTTGGAAATCTCTCCTTTCCCCGTTCCGGCTTTCAAAGTTACATGCGATCCGCCGACGCCGCGCGCATGAAACCACAAATCGTTCTTTGCTGTGTGCCGGGTTGTCAGCAGATCGTTGTTGTCGCTGCTTTTTCCGGCCCAGACCTGAAAACCGCCTGCGACTGTAAAGACCCGAAAAGGAACCGGCTCTTGTTTTTTGGTATGACCCTGCCTGTCCACACGTATGCCGAGTTCCGCAAGGAGCGGTGCATGTTCCTGAAGAACAGCATGTACGTCCTCCGTTGTCAAAGCCTGCTCTAAGGATTCAAGGACGGGGAAGATGCGCCCGCGCTGCAGCCGCAGTTCATCCCGCCGCACCGACTGCTCTTCGACGGCGCTTCGGATCTTATGAGCCTTTTGAAAAAAACGTTCGGCGTTTTTTGCGGGCGTTAAATGAACATCGAGCGGAATTTCGACGACATCTCCGGAACCGGTCAGTACGTCTTCCACGAGAGCTTCGGTTTCTCCTTTCTTAATATGGTACAGATGTGCCGTTAAAAGTTTGCCGAATCGTTCGTACCGATCTGCGTCTTCAGCCGGCACGGCTTCGCCGGTTATTTTTTTCAATGTGCGTTCGATCTGTTCCAGTTCCTTGTTCAAAGCGTGAAGAACAAGACCTTTTTGCTGAATATTCTGTGCGCTCTTTTGAGAGGCCGAGAGAAATATATGAACGGCTTCGGATACGGTGGGAAAGATCTGTGCTCGCAATTCTCCGAATTGCCGGAGCGGAATCAAAGCCATGCGTAGCGGGATCTGCCCGTCATAGTATATTCTCGGGGAAGGCGCCACAATAAGTTCTTCATGCAGCGCCTGGGCGGTATGGAAAATCTGTTCCAGCTCATTCCGGGTCAACAGCTCCGTCCGGATCGATTCGGCAATGCCGGAGCGTAAAAGAATTTCCCGGTTGAGAAGCGCCCCGAATTGTGGGAATATTTTTTTCATGAACTGCGGCAGCGTCAAATCTTTCTCTTGATCCGGCATAACGGTAAGGGAAGCGGGATCGAAAGAAATTTGCCGTTCTGCCGGCGGCGTGTAAACGGTTGTGACGATTTCATTCCTGCGAAGAAAAGCATCGACGATAATGTTTTTCGGCGAGACCAGCAGTACGTTTCCCTTCGGTCCGAACATTTGAGCGATGATGCGGCTGCCGTTTTCAAGCTCCATAAAAATCTGACGATCGCTTTTATCGATCGCAACGCTGCGGAGCGCCGCACCGCAGGCGTCCCGGAAAAGATCGAACGGAATTTCTTCGCGCTCGTGCATAACTGTTTCGAAGGTAGAAGGCATTGTGAGCCCCCTCGCAGTTGATGATGAGCGCGCCGGGAAAATCAGAAAATGCTGCGACAAGTTCTCCGCGATCCTGTGTAAAGAGCGCCTCCAGAGTTTTTCCGGAAACGGCGTTTTGTATCTCGCCGGCCAAAGCACGCAATGTATAATAGTGAGCAATCATAATTGGTTATCAACACCGGGTACAAAAATCCTTAAAATTGCTCGAAATAGCAATTTTATTGTGGATAACTCGTGAACAGATATGTGAAAAGTTTGTGAAAAACAATTTCTTGCCGAACCCTCTATTTTTCCGTACCTTTATTAGTCGGAACAGATTGAAAGGAATATCGTGGTTTGCAGTATGACCGGCTTCGGACGCGCCGAGGTCAGCAAAGACGGCGTAACAGCCAGCGTTGAAGTCCGCAGTGTAAACAGCCGCTATCTCGATCTTACCGCAAGATTGCCGCGGCAGCATACTCAGCGTGAACGCGAATTAAAAGACCTGATCAGAGGATTCCTGAGCCGGGGATCCGTGAATGTAACGGTCAAACTCGAACGGGAATCGAACGGCACGGCCGCCCTGAGGGTCAATACGCACGCTGCCAAATCGTATTATAAACTTCTGAACGATTTGCGCAAGAGCGTTCGCTTGAAGGAAAAAGTGAAATTAGAGCACCTGTTGACCTTTTCGGAAATTCTCGAGCCTGTCGACGAAGAAGAGACCGGTGAACTGGAATGGGATGTCATTCAGCAAGCGATAAAGTCTGCATTTGAGAATTTGAATGTCATGCGCAATCAGGAAGGGCGCGAACTTGCCGCCGATCTGGCCAAACGCGTGCAATGGATAAGCGGCGTAGTCGATCAGGTGGAAAAACTTTCCAAAGAACGTATTCCTGAAGAACGGAAAGAATTGCAGGACCGCATTACGGAACTTGTGAAAGATAAGTTTGTCGTCGATCAGAACCGGCTCGAATTGGAAATTGCCCTTATGGCGGATAAACTCGATGTCACGGAAGAATGCGTACGGTTCCGGAGTCATAACAAGTTTTTCCTCGAAGCCATGGACAAAGGTGAAGCAATGGGGCGGAAGCTGAATTTTTTGGTGCAGGAAATGAATCGCGAAGCGAATACCATCGGTTCAAAAACCTGCGATGCCGCCATCGCCCATCTCATAGTCGATGTCAAAGAGGAACTGGAAAAAATTCGCGAACAATTGCAGAATATTGAATAAGAACGGCGGGTTCTTCGGAATTCCGCGTGTAGAATTCAAAGAACAGCCGGCGTATGGTTTTCATGGCAAAAAAGAAACTCATTCTTCTTTCTGCACCGAGCGGATGCGGTAAAACGACCATTGCAAAAGAGATTTTAAAACGACATCCCGAAATATTGTTTTCCGTTTCCGCCACGACGCGGCCTATTCGCAGCGGCGAGACGGAAGGGAAAGATCACTTTTTCCTGACGCAGGAAGACTTTCTCCGCCGGCGTGAAGACGGCGGCCTGGTCGAGTGGGAAGAAATTTTCGGCAATTACTACGGCACGCTTAAAAGCGAAATCGACCGTGCGCTCTCGCATGGACAAGCGATGCTGTTCGATATCGATGTCAAAGGCGCATTGTCGATTCACCGGCGCTTTCCGGACGATACGGCGGCGATCTTTATTAAGCCGCCGAGTTTTGAAGTGCTGAAGAAGCGCCTGGAAGGCCGCAGAACGGAAGATCCGGAAACGCTCAAGCGGCGGCTCGATCGCGTGCCGATGGAATTGGAACAAGGAAACGCGTTTGATTATCAGGTTGTCAATGACAATTTGCAGAAAGCCGTCGAAGAGATCGATGCCATAGTCATTCGCTGTATTAAAGAGAGTAAATAAAAAGCAACGTTCATTATCAAAGGAGCATTACAGTGGCAGTAAAACCTGTTGCAATTCAGGAATTCACGGAATGCGCCGCCAATGTTTACGAGGCGGTCATCGTAGCATCGAAGCGTGCGCGCCAGATTCACGACGATGTGAAAATCGAACTGGCGCAGCGGCTGGAAACCATTAAAGCGCTGACCGCGGCGCCGGAAACGGAAGACGAACTCGAAACAACGATCGCAAATCCGGATCAGCTTAAAATCAGTCTGGAATTCGAAAAACGCCCGAAAGCGACCGAACTCGCATTGGATGAGTTGAGAGAAAGAAAAATCGCTTATCACTATAAGGAGCCGATCGATTTCCTGACGAAAGAAACAAAAGAAACCAAAGAAGCCAAAGAAACTCCGGCTGAAGAGTAATGATGCCGCGCCTCGACGGCAAACATATTCTCATCGGCGTCACAGGCGGAATTGCGGCATACAAAGCCGCATATCTCGTGCGGGAGTTTATGAAAGCGGGAGCCGATGTCAAAGTCATAATGACCGAGGCAGCGGCGCGTTTTGTTACGCCGCTCACGTTCGCTGCGCTTTCCAGAAACCCGGTCTTTACGGATTTGTGGACGGTCAACCAATCTTCGCAATCAGATATCAGCACGCAGCATATAGATCTTGCCAACTGGGCCGATGCTCTGGTCATTGCTCCGGCATCGGCAAATACAATTGCTAAGCTGACCCACGGGCTGTCCGATAACATGGTAACGGTTGTTGCACTTGCTTCGCCGCGGCCTGTCGTTCTGGCGCCGGCGATGGATGCGGAAATGTACCTCAACGCGATCACGCAAAAAAATCTGACCGTTTTAAAAGAACGCGGATATTTCGTGCTTCCCGCCCCCTCCGGAGAACTTGCGAGCGGTTTGCACGGACCCGGCCGGCTGCCGGAAGTCGAAACGATTGTCGATGCCGTTGCCGGAATTCTGGATCATGCGCATCAGGATTTTTTGGAGAAAAAAATTCTCGTAACTGCCGGACCCACCTATGAAGCGATCGATCCGGTGCGGTTCGTCGGCAACCGGTCCTCCGGAAAAATGGGATTTGCAGTTGCCCGTGCCGCAGCCCAGCGCGGCGCTGAAGTGCTTCTTATTGCCGGACCCGTGCATCTGGAAACGCCCCGCAATGTCGAACGGATCGATGTCGAATCTGCGGATGATATGCTGCAGGCGGTCAAAGCGAATGCGGAAAAATTCGACGTTGTCGTTATGGCGGCGGCGGTGGCGGATTTTACTCCCGTTAAGAAAGAGAAGAACAAAATTAAAAAAGGCAGCGGCGCTGCTCCGCTGGACCTGAGACTGTATCCTACTGAAGATATTTTGAAAATGCTCGATACGAAAAAGCGGAAAGCGGTCGTTGTCGGGTTCGCGCTCGAGACTGCACATGAAATCGAGAATGCCAAAAAGAAACTCAAGTCCAAAAATCTCGACCTTATCGTCTTGAATGCGTACAATCAAAAGAACCGCGTTTTCGGCTCCGATATCAATACAGTAACGCTCATTGACCGTAAAGGGGGAAAAACGACGCTGGAGAAACTTCCCAAGTTTGAGGCTGCACACCGCATTCTCGACGCCGTAAAAAAATTCTTATAATTTTCCACGCCCAGCACGGAAAAAATTATGCCGCATCAAGATGAAATCCGGATACTGATTGCCGACACGGAAAAGTTTTTCAGGCAGCAGCAGGAATTGTACGGCGATACGATTTTTCTCAAACAACCGGAGGCACAGCAGCATCCGGTCAACCTCGATACGGAAATTATGAAAAAAAAACAAACCGTCATTCCGCCGGAAACGGATATTTTTGGTAATGCAGTGACGGAAAAAAATACTGCGCAGCCGAAAAACATATCTTTAATGCCGGATGAACCATGGGCATCTTCAGCGGATCTACAATCCCTCGACGGAATGATCAACACCTGCATGAAATGTTCGCTCGGAAAGACGCGAAAAAAATTCGTCTTCGGCGTCGGGAATCCGAAAGCGGAAGTTGTCGTTGTAGGGGAAGCGCCGGGAGCGGATGAGGACGAAAAGGGAGAACCCTTCGTCGGTCGTGCGGGTCAGCTCCTGACCAAGATATTAGAAGCGGTTCAGTTTAAGCGCGAAGAAGTTTTTATCTGCAATATTCTCAAATGCCGTCCGCCGAATAATCGCGACCCGCAGCCGGAGGAAATAGAATTCTGCGAACCGTATTTGTGGAAACAACTGGAAATCATCAAACCAAAAATGATTCTCTGTGCGGGACGTATTGCCGGGCAGTCGCTGCTGAAAACCAACGATTCTCTCGGAAACTTGCGCGGAAAGATGCACGATTACCGCGGTATTCCGCTGATGGTCACCTACCATCCGGCGGCATTGCTCAGGAATCCGAATTGGAAAAGACCGTGCTGGGAAGATGTTCAGCAATTCCGGAAATTGTACGAACAAATGAGATATGAAGAAAAATCGTAGTGTATCCGTTCCCGCCAAAAACAGGCGGGATTCTGAATTCGACAACGGATTAAGCTGCACTTCGTTTGCTGAATCCGGTCGAATTCGAAGCTGGGAAGATGTTCAGCAGTTCCGGAAATTGTACGAAGAAATGAAAAAGCAGTGAATGGTATTTCAGTTCTGAGTTCGTGGTGCTTAGTGCTGAAGTTAACAGAAAATAGAAACTAAGAACAACGAACTAAGAGCTACGAACTAAATTGATGGACAAAAAGCAAAAACGATTTATTTCCAATTTGCGCAAAGCGTGGCGGGATGAGATGGTAAGCGCCAGAAACTATCGCTCGCTTGCGGAACAGGAAAAAAATCCGGAACGCAAAGCGATTCTTGATCGCATGGCGCAGGCGGAAGACCGTCATGCAGACCGGTGGCTGAAGCGTCTGCAGGAACTCGGAGAAAAAACGAGTACTTTCGTCGAGTCCCCGGCAGAGATGCTGCGGCGCCGTATGCTGATGAAAAGTTCTCCGGAAACTGCTGCACAGATGCTCGAGACGGGTGAAGCAGAAGCGGATAAGCTGTACGAAACGATGATAACGGCGGCAGAGAACGATTCCGACCGCCAGGCTTTGCTGGAAGCACAGCGCGAAGAAAATGCTCACAGTATGATGCTGCAGGAAATGTCCCGCCCGCGCTTGAGCATGCATCCGCAGAGCCGTCTTGACAGGATTCTCGGCCGCGAGCACTGGCATGTGACTGCAGGCGGATGGATCGGTCAGGCAATTTACGGCGTCAACGACGGCCTGGGCGCTGCATTCGGCGTCGTGAGCGGCGTGGCAGGGGCGACATCGGCGAACGGGCAGTTTATTTTATTGAGCGGGCTTGCCGCTGCAATCGCTTCCGCACTTTCTATGGGAAGCGGCGCGTACCTTGCCTCCAAATCCGAACGTGAAGTCTATCAGGCGGAATTAGACCGCGAACGGCGGGAGCTTGAAGAAAAACCGGAAGAAGAAATGGAAGAGCTGGAATTGTTTTATCAGCTTAAAGGATTTTCTCCCGATGAAGCAAAAAAAATGGTGCGCAAACTTGCCGAACAGCCGGATCAACTGCTCAAAACATTGGCGCACGAGGAACTTGGATTGTCGGAACAAACATTCCCGAATCCCATGCGTTCCGCGGTCAGCGCAACTATTAGCACGGCCATTGGCGCTCTTGTACCGGTGCTGCCCTTCTTTTTCTGGACCGGTATGAAGGGACTGGTTATTTCTTTAATCGTCAGCACGCTTGCCCATTTTACGGTCGGTGCATCGAAAGTGCTCGTGACCGGGCGCTCGTGGATCAAAAGCGGACTGGAAATGACCGCCGTCGGATTGGGCGAGGCAATGATTACGTATGGTATAGGCCGGCTTCTTGCACCCGCGTTAGGATGATGGTAGGTATATTTAATGCCAAATCTTATTAAAGAAGAATTTCTTAAGCAGATGGAACAACGTTATGGTAATCTTAAAAAATTACCCAACAGCCTCTCGTTGTTCGAGCTTAATAATGGAGTATGCACTATTTATATAAGATATTCAAAAATACATCCTAAAGATCAAACTTTTTACGGCCTCAGAAAAGATGATCTCAACCAATTAGCAGGACATAATTCTATTATTTGTTTTCTTTGGGACAAACAAAGAGACCCAGTTTTTATTCCATATAGTGAATTTGAAGAGATATTTGCTCAGCTACAACCATCTTCAGATGGACAAATCAAAGCACAAATATTTAAAAAAACGGATAGCATAGAGCTATATTTAGCCAATGCCGGCAGATTTAATATTGAAGGATTTATTGGATGGGATTTTCTTGATCAATTAATAGATAGAAGTAAATTAATAACGATTCCCGATTATACACACTCGCAAATTCAAACAATGATTGGTTCAATCGGAGCGTTGATGGGATATGACATTTGGATTCCATCGATTGATAGAAATAAGCTTGATTGGAATATCACAAATAGATTTGAATTCAAAAATGAAATACCAAAAAGATACGGAAAAATAGAAAGTGTAATTCAGGAAATTGATGTGCTATGGCTAAAAAAAGGAGCCAGCGATTTAACGGCATTGTTTGAAGTAGAACACTCTACTCCCGTTTATTCAGGATTATTGCGATTTAATGATTTGCATCTTATCGAGCCTAATTTGAACGCAAGATTTAATATTGTTTCTAATGAAATGCGTCGATCTTTGTTCCTACGTCAGGTTAATCGAGAAACTTTTCGCGCAAGTGGATTGACTGATTTATGCAGTTTCATGGAGTACAAAGATGTGTTTGGTTGGTTTAAAAGGACAATAGGGAGAATAAAATAATGAAGATATGGATTTTATGCCACGTTTATCGCGGGATTATTCAAGACCCAGAAATTTTTATGGATAAATCAAAAGCTTTAGAAAGAAAAAAGAAAATAGAGTTAAGTTTAAATAAAGATTACGATGAACTTATTCTTTTTCCAAAGACAATCTTATCGGGAGAATGATAAAAAGTGATCTATGAAATATTCAGAAATGTTATTTGCAGAAGTAAAGTGAGTAAGATGCCCGTATAGGGGCATGGATTTTTCTCTTTGATCAAAACGACAAGACAATCTTAAAATATACTAAAATGGAAATAGTAACATATAACTATGGCTGAACCGAAAAAAACAACAGACTTTAATTTATCACAATCCCTGTCCGTCGAAGGGCGCGTGCCGCCTCAGGCAATGGATGTGGAGGCGGCAGTACTGTCCGCAATGCTTCTGGAAAAAGAAGCGATCGCAAAAGCCGTGGAAGTGCTCGATGACAGCGCGTTTTACAAACCGGCACACCAAAGCATTTACCGTGCGATGCTTGCATTGTTCGAGAAGAGCGAGCCGGTCGATCTTATTACGCTCACCGAAGAATTGCGCCGGCGCGGAGAACTGGAAAAAATCGGCGGGGAATATTTTCTTGCCGAATTAACCTCGCGCGTTACCAGCGCCGCAAATGTGGAATACCATGCGCACATCGTTCTGGAAAAAGCGCTCATGCGGCAGCTCATCGTCGCTTCCTCCGGCGTTATCAACAAGGCTTATAACGAAGCCGAAGATGCACTCGGACTGCTCGACGAAGCCGAACAAAGCATTTTCGATATTTCCGAACAGCGGATGAAAAAAAGTTTCGTCTCGATGAACGTTGCCGTTCATAAGACGATGGATATGCTGCAAAGCATTCATGGCAAACACAGCGGCGTGACCGGTGTTCCGTCCGGTTTTGCAGACCTCGATAACCTGACGGGCGGGTTCCAGGCTTCCGATTTGATTATCATTGCCGGTCGCCCTTCTCAGGGAAAAACCGCACTCGTGCTTTCGCTGGCGCGGAACGCTTCTGTTATGCACGATATTCCGGTCGGTATGTTCAGTCTGGAAATGTCCGCGCAGCAGCTTGTCATGCGCCTGATGTGCGCCGAAGCGCGTGTCGATGCGCATAAGGTTCGTACAGGCCGCCTGCCCGAAGATGAGTGGAAAAAGCTCAGCACAAGTGTGGGACGCCTTTACAAGGCGAAATTTTTTATCGACGATACGCCGGCTCTCGGTATTCTGGAACTCCGGGCAAAAGCACGCCGCTTGAAAGCAGAGCATAATGTCGGTCTGGTTGTCGTTGATTATCTGCAATTGATGCAGGGACCGCGTTCGCAAAGCCGCGAACAGGAAATTTCCGGCATCTCCCGTTCGCTCAAAGCTCTGGCAAAAGAATTGAACATTCCCGTGATTGCGCTTTCCCAGTTGAACCGTTCCGTGGAAGCAAGGACGGATAAAAGACCGGCTCTTGCCGATTTGCGGGAATCGGGAGCGATCGAACAGGATGCGGACGTCGTTATTTTTGTGCACCGCCCGGAAATGTACGGCATCGATGAACAGCAGGGAGAGGGAACGGAAGGTCTTGCGGAAATTATAATCGGCAAGCAGCGGAACGGTCCCGTCGATACAATTAAACTGCAGTTTGTCAAACAGTACGCCCGGTTCGAAAATCGGCTCGGGTTCAGACCGGATTCCCTTATGCCCGCCGAACCGGCGGATGAGACGCCTTTTTAGTGTCTTCGTTCGTAGTGCGTGGTTCTTAGTTGTCAGTTATCAGTTGTCGGTTGTCAGTTGTCAGTTGTCGGTTGTCAGTTATCGGCTATCAGTTCACCGTTCACCGTTTACCGTTCACAGTTTACAATTTTTGAATTACTTCCTTTCCATATTCCCAATTTTTTTATTCCTTACAGGAACTGCGCCGGCGCAGATTTCCGATACGAATGAAATTATTTGTTCAACAAAATTCAACTGGGCTGCGGCGAATCATCTGCAAACGAGACCGATCGGCGATTTGATTGCGGAGGCGGGGAAATCGTTTATCGGAACCGATTATGCCGCTCATACGCTTGAGTCTGCCGGCGAGGAAAAACTTGTCGTCGACTTGCAGACATTGGATTGCGTGACGTTCTATGAAAATTCACTCGTGCTGGCGCGCTGCATAAAAAAAGGAACAACAACTTTCGACGATTATAAAAAAGAACTGCAGTTCGTACGGTACCGCGGCGGAAAATTAGACGGGTACCCGAGCCGCCTGCATTATACTTCCGATTATTTTTACGACAGCGAAAAAAAGGGAATTCTCAAAGACATCACCTCCGAACTCGGCGGAGTTCCGTTAAAAAAGAAAATCGATTTTATGTCGACGCATCCGGATGCATATCCTGCTTTAAAGACAAATCCGGAATTTGCAGATCGAATAAAAAAGATCGAGGATTCAATGAACGCCAGGCAGATTTTCTACATTCCCAAATCGCGTGTTAAATCAATTGCATCGAAGATCCGGAACGGTGATATCCTCGGCATTACGACGAGTCTGGAGGGAATGGATTGTTCCCATACCGGAATCGCAATATGGAAAGACGGGGAACTCCGATTCATGCATGCCCCCGTGCCCGGAAAGAAAGTGCAAATCACTTCGATGCCGCTCTGGGAATATCTGGAAAAAAATAATAAACAGACGGGGATTATCGTTATGAGAGCGCTCGAACCTTGAATGAATGGAAAACTGTGCAATATATCAGTTCTGAGTTCGTTGTGCTTAGTGCTGGAGTTAAAATACAACGAAAATAGATCTGAAACTAAGAACCAAGAACTAAGCACTAAGAACTACAAACTTTTAATCTCATGCTTGAACCGAAAATAAAGATCGTTCTCGGTGATATTACAACTCAGCATGTCGATGCGATTGTCAATGCTGCGAACAATTCGCTGCTCGGCGGAGGCGGTGTCGATGGAGCGATTCACCGCGCCGCTGGAACCAAACTGCTCGAGGAGTGCCGGACGCTCGGCGGTTGTGCAACAGGCGATGCAAAAATAACGAACGGATACCGCCTTTCTGCACGATATATCATTCATACGGTCGGGCCTGTCTGGTACGGCGGCTCCCGGCATGAAGACGAATTACTGGCAAGCTGCTACCGGCGCTGTTTTGAAATTGCCGGTGAACGGAAACTTACATCTATTGCATTTCCATCGGTCAGTACCGGTGTCTATGCATTTCCGGTCGAGCGCGCTTCCCGCATTGCGCTCAAAGAAATATTCCATGCTCTGCAGAGATATTCGCTGCTTGAAAACGTTGTTGTCGTTTGCTTCGATAAGCGAACGCTGGAAGCGTACACCGGGGCAGAAAAGGAAATGATATAATGCCGCATGCAACTATTTATCGAAAATAATAGTTATACTCTCAGAAGAAAAAGAATGAAAATAAATTCGAACATACTATTCCTTTGCTTGGCAGTCGTTCTTTTTACGGCCGGATCTTTCGCACAGAAACAGGCAATTGCTCCGTGGGATTCCGTTAAGGCGTTCTTCGGCGGAAATAAAATTTTCGTGAATTACGGAAAACCGTCGATGGAAGGCAGAAAAATATTCGGCGAGTTTGTTCCGTACTATAAGATATGGCGGACAGGCAATGGCTCGGCTACGACATTGACCACAGATGCCGATCTCGAAATCGACGGCGCTGTCGTACCGCGTGGAACATATTCTCTTTATACGTTTCCTGCAAAGGACAAGTGGAAACTCATTATCAATAAACAGACCGGACAGTGGGGGACTGTTTATAATCCGCAGCTTGACCTTGCCCGCGTCGACCTTGACGTGAAATCCCTGAAATCTCCCGTCGAAGCCCTGACCTTTAAAATCGAAAAGAAATCTGAAAGCAGCGGCATTCTTCGGATTGCATGGGAAAAAACCGAACTTTCAGCCGCATTTCAAATAAGCAAGGACGGATTACTGCCGAGTCCCAGGGATTCCGCGTCTGTCGACCTCGAGGGCGTAACCGTCAGCATCAATTACGGGCGGCCATCGATGCGCGGAAGAAAAATCATGGGGGGAGTTGTTCCGTACGGAAAAGTCTGGCGGACCGGGGCCAATGCTGCAACCGGGTTAACGACAACAGGCGATATACGTCTCTGCAAAATGATTCTGCCTAAGGGTGCCTATACGCTCTACACGGTTCCGTCGGCAAAGCAATGGAAGCTTCTTATCAACAAGCAGACCGGACAATGGGGCACGGTGCACAGCGCCGGGCTCGACCTGCTTTCTCTGCCGATGAAAATAAAAAAGCTTCCGCAGGCAGTGGAAAAATTTACAGTGGTTCTTGAAAAAACGGCGGCTCGAAAAGGCGTCCTGCGCTTGTCGTGGGAAAAGACAGAAGCTTCGATTGATTTTTCATTGCGCGCCGGTGAGAAGCGCTGAACCCGGGAGAAAAACTTATGCCGGCAAAAATAACTGTTAAAACAAACGGAAGCATTCGTGTCGAAGGCGATTTTGAATTATACGATATCGAAGGGAAAAAATTCGATTTGAGCGGCCGGACAAAAATTTCGCTCTGCCGCTGCAACCAGAGCCAGGATAAACCTTTTTGCGACGGAACACATAAGACCTGCGGGTTTCAGTCCGAAGTTGCCGCGCGTACGCTTCCGATGAAAGAAAAATAATGTCCGAGAAAAAACTTTCTAAAAATTATCCGCGCCTCTTGACAATCCCTTGAGAATAGTTTATAATAAAAAGAGCAGTTTGTAAGACAATTTTTTATAGAACGATGAAAAACACATTAGACGTATCGCAATCGCAGACATCAAAACCGTTCGCCCGAACGGCAAAGAGCTGTTGTTGCCGTTGTTGTTGTCGGACGCAAGTTCGCGCAGCGATTTCGGATAATGGTTGTTCATCGGCCTCCTTTTAGTAATATCCTCCCAGAAAATTTTTTTTGAGACCGGCGGAGCAAAACCCGATACGGCCATAACCAGCTCTTTCTCCACGTAAGCTGATCATTATCCTCAATCGACTCGTGATTGAGGGAATAACGAGATGAGGAAATTTAATAAACCTCTTCCGGAAAATTCCCGGAAGAGGTTTTTTTATTCCCTTCTGTTGCAAAGAAGGACACGAACAAGATAAAAAGTGGAAATAATTACAAAGCGAATTATGAAAACCGATTTACAATTAGTTTTTAGATATCCCATCGCAGATGTTCGTCGCGGAAGACGTCCAATGTCATTCTGTAGCCGCGACCGGTTTACCCGACCTGCATCATCTTCTGGCGGGTGGTCGCGGAATGCTCCAACATCGCTTTGTTTACCCGCCGCAAGAGGGCGATGTCGGCTGCAGAAGTTCAATTTATAAATATAAAACTTACGTAATGACTCAGTGTGATATAGAAGGAATAAAAAAATCTCCCTTTTGTTTAAAAGGGGGAAAAAGGGGGATTGATAATTGAGAAAAATTAATTGTGTTAAATTACGTTGAGCAATTACAAATTCACGCTGAATAGTCACAAAAGGAAATAATAATATTTCACAACATATATCAGAAGGGTGCACCAATGAGCAAAGAACCATATCAATTCGAAACACTTCAACTGCATGCCGGGCAGGTTGTCGATAAGACGACAAATGCTCGTGCCGTGCCAATCTATCAAACGACGTCGTACGTTTTTAATGATGCCGGCCATGCCGGGCGTCTGTTCGGATTGCAGGAATTCGGCAATATTTACAGCCGCATTATGAATCCCACTGTCGCTGTTTTTGAAGAGCGCATTGCAGCATTGGAAGGCGGTGTCGGAGCGCTGGCAACCGCGTCCGGTCAGGCCGCTCAATTCCTTGCCATTTCGACCATTGCGCAGGCGGGAGAAAATATCGTTTCATCCAGTTTGCTGTACGGCGGAACCTACAATCAATTTAAAGTGACCTTACCGCGCCTCGGCATCAATGTTAAATTTGCTGAAGGCGATGATCCGAAGGAACTTGAAAAACTAATCGACGGCAAAACAAAAGCCGTCTATGTGGAGACCATCGGAAATCCCCGGCTTAACATTCCGGATTTTGAAGCGATTGCAAATGCAGCTCATAAACACGGGGTTCCATTTATCGTCGATAATACATTCGGACAGGGCGGATATCTTTTGAATCCGATTGCACACGGTGCGGATATCGTCGTTCACTCGGCTACAAAATGGATCGGCGGGCACGGGACTTCCATCGGCGGCGTTATCGTCGATTCCGGAAAGTTCGACTGGGGTAACGGCAATTTCCCTATTTTCACGGAACCGAGTCCCGGCTATCATAATCTCAACTTCTGGGACGTCTTCGGCTCCAAGAGCCAGTTCGGCAATATCGCCTTCATCATACGTGCGCGCGTGGAACAGCTTCGCGATCTCGGAGCAGCCCTCAGTCCGTTCAATGCGTTTCTTTTTCTGCAGGGACTGGAAACGCTTTCGCTCCGTGCGGAACGGCACAATGAAAATGCCCTGGCGCTGGCGAAATATTTAAGCAAGCATAAACAGGTCGAGTGGGTCTGGTATCCGGGTCTGGAAAGTCACCCGTATCATGCGAGCGCCAAAAAATATTTGCGCCATGGACAATTCGGCGGCGTGCTTTCCTTCGGCCTCAAAGGCGGCGTAGCGGCAGGCAAGAAATTTGTCGAAAGCACGGAACTTGCCAGTTTGTTGGCGAACGTCGGCGATGCCAAGACGCTGGTCATTCATCCTGCATCGACTACACACCAGCAATTGTCCGATGCGGAACAGCGTTCTTCAGGCGTTGTTCCGGAACTGGTGCGCGTATCCGCCGGAATCGAACATATCGACGACATCCTGGCCGATTTTGAACAGGCTATCGCCGAAGCCGCAAAAGTCTGATGCAATAATACAGTTTCAAAAAACAGAAAATAATAAATTCATAAAGGAGAAAAAAATGGCATTAGCAAAAAATATACTGGAAACCATCGGCCGTACGCCGCATGTGCGCGTGAACCGGCTTTTTGGAAATAAAGAAGTATCGATAAAACTCGAACGCGCAAATCCGGGCGGAAGCATCAAGGATCGTATTGCGCTGGCAATGATAGAAGATGCGGAACGGCGCGGAATTCTGAACAAAGATTCTGTCATCATCGAGCCGACTTCGGGCAATACGGGGATCGGTCTGGCTTTTGTTGCGGCCGTTAAGGGATACAAACTTATCATCGTTTTGCCGGAATCGTTTTCCATTGAACGGAGGCGGCTTATCAAAGCGTACGGCGCGCAGCTTGAACTGACTCCTCGCGAAAAAGGAATGAAAGGTGCAATCGAACGTGCAACGGAATTGGCTGCCTCGACTCCCAATTCCTGGATTCCGCAGCAATTTGAAAACGAGGCAAACATCGCAATACACAAAAAAACAACGGCAAGGGAAATTCTTGAAGATTTTCCGCAGGGCATCGATTTCATTATTACCGGCGTCGGTACCGGCGGACACATTACAGCCGTAGCAGAAGAGCTGAAAAAAGTATGGAAGAACCTCAAAGTTTTTGCCGTTGAACCCGCGCTCTCGCCCGTTATCAGCGGAGGAAAACCGGGGCCGCATCCGATTCAGGGTATCGGCGCAGGTTTTATACCGAAGAATCTTCATGTGGAAGCGATAGACGGTGTTCTTCAGGTTACAAAAGAAGAAGCGTACGAATACGCACAGCGTGCGGCGCGGGAAGAAGGAATTCTTGTGGGCGTTTCATCCGGCGCAGCTCTGGCGGCAGTTGCCAAAAAACTTCCCGATCTTCGTCCGGGCGGCAGAATTCTGACGTTCAATTACGATACCGGCGAACGGTATCTTTCCGTAGACGGACTTTTCCCGGCATAAGGAAAGTTCGTCCATAATCCGGATCCGGCAGTTTACCCGCCACGCTGCCGGCGTCCGGAATGTTTTATTTTAAGAAAGGAAACATCATGAGCACAGCATCCAAGAGGGTCGACCTCAATGCATTAAAATTCAACCAACTTTCCATTATAGCACTGACGCTCCTGGGTTTTATCCTTGATCTAAAGCTGCTGCCTGTGTTTGTGGCCGCAGTAATGGTCCTCGGCAGCATTCTGCCGCAGGCCGCTCTTTTTAAGTTGATCTACCGCCGGGCTGCCGTCCCGCTTAATATTCTTAAGCCGGAAATTTCCGGGGAATCGCCCGCTCCGCATAACTTTGCGCAGCTCTTTGGGGGAATCGTTCTTACGGTCGGGTCCGTTTTGCTGTATCTCGATTCGGCAACGGCCGGATGGGCGATGGCATGGATCGTTATCATCCTGGCAGCAGTGAATGTCGGTTTCGGTTTTTGTGCGGGCTGCTTCGTGTACTTTCAGCTTGCTCGATTGAATATCCCCGGATTTCGTTCATCTCAATCCGGCCGCCGGGAATATCATCATGATCGAAAGACTCGCTATATCAATCGTTGTTGCCGCTGTAATGACGGGACTGTTGAAAATTCTTATATCCTTTTTGGCATGGCGAACGCGCAGCGCATTGAGCGCGAGCCGGAATTCTGTTCATCATTCCATGCCGATCCTTCTATGTTTTTGGTCCGACCGGTGCATCCAATGCAAAACACAAGAACGGGAAATTTCCGCTGCGCAAAATATTCTGCGGCAATCCGGGAAACAGTTTAAGATCAGGAAAATCAATGCGCTCGAAGATAAAAAAGCAACGGAATTATACCACGTTATGACCGTACCGACCGTCATTTTACTGGATGAGGACGAACAGCCTGTCGCCATCCACCCGGGATTTACCAGAGCAAAGAAAATAGCGGAGCATTACCTGCGGAGCGCCTGACGATTCTGGAAAAAGAAATATGCCTTATTTCCGGAATCTTCCGGGATGTTTAAACGATTCAATACCGCCGTCAAATGTGAAAACCGGCACATCTGAAAAAGACCGGCCATTCCTTGAATTTAGATATATCGACTTGTTCATCATAAAGAGATATGGTATTTTAGAGAGGAGCCGATTTTATAAAATGACGGAGTCATGATGAATAAAGTTTTTCGATTCGCAGGTTTATTCTGTATTATATTCGGTCTCGGCGCATTCGCACATGCACAATCCCGTTTGGTTTCTTTAAGCCTTGACAAACAAAAGTGGACGGTCGATGCGGGAACGGATTTGTTATTTGTCCTCCATGCGCGCATCGAACACGGATGGCATATCAACTCGAATAAACCGAACGATGAATTTCTTATTCCGGCTGTTCTGACTTCCGGTAATCGTTCATTTCCGCTGACCGGCGTCGTTTTCCCCGTACCGAAAGAAAAAAATCTCGGCGTTTCCGAAAAACCGGTTTCTGTTTTTGAAGACGAAATTGATATAGCAATTACGATCGCGGTCAAAAAAACGACAGCCGGCGGCGCGTATTCCATCCCGCTCAAATTCGATTATCAGGGATGCAGCGACCGGGTGTGTATGGCCCCGGCAAGCGAAAAGATAGAATTCACTTTAGAGGTGAAATCTGCTGCCGCTGCACCGGCAAAAATTTCTGAAGGCTTCGTACAAAAAGACACCGGGCACGTGAAAAGCGGCGCAGCAGCATCGGCGCTTACGAATGTAACACCGGAGCCAAAGCAACTACAATCCCTGGAAGCTCAACCGTCTTCTGCAAAAAATAATACAGAGAAGAACGATGCATCGATCGCTTCCACATTGGAAAGAAGCGGATTGCTGCTGAGTCTGATCTTCGTCTTTATCGGCGGACTTGCTTTGAACCTCACACCGTGCGTATATCCGCTTATTCCGATCACAGTCGGTTATTTCGGCGGACAGGCGGAAGGAAAAACGAGCCGTTTGTTTCTTCTCGGATTATTGTATGTTCTCGGCATGGCGCTGACCTATTCGATCATAGGCGTCGTTACTGCTCTCAGCGGGGCGGTATTCGGCGCACTGCTGCAGCAGCCGGCTGTTTTAATCGGCATAGCCCTTCTATTCATCGTTCTGGCGCTGAGTCAGTTCGGCGTGTACGAATTTAATCTTCCGAATTCATGGACTGCAAAAGCCGGCGGGGCAAAGAGCGGCGTATTCGGCGCTTTTTTTATGGGACTGACCATGGGAATTGTCGCAGCGCCGTGCATCGGTCCGTTCGTTCTCGGGTTAGTCACCTATGTTGCAGCTAAAGGGGATCCGCTCTACGGATTTTTAATGTTTTTCGTACTCGCTGTCGGACTGGGATTTCCATATTTGATACTTGCGCTTTTTTCCGGGAAAATCAAAAGCCTGCCCCGCGCGGGTGATTGGATGGTCGGAGTAAAACATATTTTCGGATTTTTGCTGACGGGTATGGCGATTTATTTTATCGGTCCGCTTCTGCCTGCTGCATCCGCACATGAGGCTCTTCCGTCCTTCGGTATTCTGGCAGCGATCATCTTGCTGTTTTTCGATTCGACTGCTGCAACAGTGAAAGGTTTTAAAATATTCAAGACAGCGTTCTCCGTACTGGTGATCGCCGTTTCCGGCTACGCATTGATTCCGCAGGGAAATGTTTCGCCGGAGTGGCGAAGTTTCAGCGAAGCGGCGTATGAATCGTCTCTCAACAAAAACGAACGGATGGTTGTGGATTTTTATGCGGATTGGTGCATACCGTGCAAGGAACTCGATGCGCAGACCTATTCGGATGCGCAAGTAATGCAGGAGTTGATGCGTTTTTCGTGCTACAAGGTAGACATGACGCAGTCGGCTTCGCCATCAACGGAACAACTGCGCAGCAAGTTTAAAATTATCGGCATGCCGACCGTTCTCGTTATCAATGCGCACGGGGAAGAAGTAGAACGCCTGACAGGCTTCGTTGGACCCGACCGGTTTCTGGAGATTTTAAAAAGGGCAGAGTAATTTAGTCGTTATTATTTTTTACCATTTACAATTAACCATTCACTATTTACCATTCACCATTCACCATTCACTATTCACCATTTACCATTCACTATTTATCCACCTACTCCTAATTTGAATTACGCTGCCGCGTAATGACATTTTAAGGCCTCCGGCTACCATTCACCAACCATATCTCTTTTCGTATAAAAATAAAAGACCGTCAGTAATATCCCGGCAATGCACAATGCGGCAATCACTCCGAAAAATGTCGGCTGGTATGTAAAAATTTCCAATGCCGGATGATCATCAGGTGTTCTGTAGAGAGCAAGTACGGAAAGCAGATTGTTGGTAAAATGCGCCGCCATACCGGGGAAAATGCTCCGGCTCCGGTAGAAAAAAAATCCAAACAGCACTCCGAGCAGCACAAGCGACAGCAGGTTGATGGGGCGCATGTGATATAATCCAAAGATCACGCCGGTGATAAAAATGCTTTTCATGCCGAGTCTTCGCTCCAGCGTCCGCTGCACATATCCGCGGAAAAGTATTTCCTCGCAGATTGCCGGCGTAATGCAGACTACAATGATAAGCCAGATTAATTCATCGCTGCTGTAGGAGGTAAACAATTGTTCATTGATGCGCGATAAAAAATCCGGAATTTTCAGCCGTTCTGCAAAAAACTCGCCTATATATTCATTCAGAGGTAAAACACAAATCGTAATCGCTGCGGCGAGCAATATCTCGAAGACGGGAATGCGATTGAACCGGAGATACGAAGCTGCATTCGTCGAATGCCAGCGTTTTACAATCCATAAGGTCGGCAGGAGCATGAAAATTACTTGAGAAATAAAAACGGCGATGCGCATCGGCTCCTTCATCGCCATGGTCATCCGGGTCAGCTGTTCGATAAATGTTTTTTCGTGCAGCGATGTATGACTTCCGGCAGCATTGATGAAAAAAAGGATCCCGCCGATGATTGCCTGAGCGTGAAAATACACGACACCGACTATCAGAAATCCCAGGAAAGCAGCAGCCGTCGAACTTCGTCCCGCCCGTTCCCATGAGCCGTCAAGCACGGGCAGGTTCCGCGGGTTTTGTGCTTCCGCCGGGTTCACGGTCACATCCCGTCGAAATCCATCGGCGGAGGATCCTGTAAAGCCGGGGTCGAAAAAGTCTGAGCTGGAGCCTGGTTTCTGGCGCGCAGGTCATAATACATGACGACGGTATAAACCGGCGCAATCAGCAATGTAAGCAGGGCGCTTACACCGGTGCTGATACTGATGCCCGGGCCGAACGAAGCTTCAAGATTCTTCATTGTCATCGGATCGATTTTGCCGCCGGTTTTTCCAAGAATCGTAAAATATTCTCTATAGGCATTCCACATACCGCCGAATGAAATCGGCAGCGAGACAATTGTAATGATCAATTGCAAAATCATCGAGAACAAAAAAAGAATGCCGAATGTTCTCCACCAATACCCCGTTACCATGTTCCAGCTTTCTCTTAAAGACTCCACCGCGGTCAAATCATCCACTGCGACGGCTGTCAGCGCAAAGTACCATTTTAACGTCACATTGATCATAATCGGTACAAGAGCTATCCAGCAAATCAGGAGGAACACCACCATGAGCAATCTTGAAACGACAGCAAGAATAACTGCGGCGATAACAACGATAAGGACGGCGCCGGCAAAAATAACAATTTTTAGCAGAGCCTGGCCGATGCCGTACAGCCATTTGCCGCTGAATGTTTCATCAATCGCATCCGTAACAGAAATGGAATAGGACGCCATTTCTTCCCTTACGACAACACTAATGGCAATTTCAGCGAACAGCGATGCGAGCATCAGCAGGAGTGATGCGGCGCCAAAGAACGACAATGATTCCAGCATTGTCATAAAAAGGTCGAACCAGTTTTCTGCGTGTGTGTTTTTAATTGTTTCCTGCAAATCTGCGATGGAAGAAGAGAAGTCATCGGCGGCAATGGCTATCAGGATGAGCGGAAGTCCGAGGAACAATATCGCGATGATGAGATTGCGGAAGAAAGTTTTGCCGATAAGAGTAAAAGTTTTTTCAAAAATATCGCTTAATTCCATCGGAACGATCGGATTGTTCATTTCAATACTCCTCTCTACAATAAGCGGCGATCTAACATACCGGGTCAATGCAATGCCGCACTGTTTGCCCCTCCGGTATATGGGCATCCCTGCAACCGAATTGATCTAAAGAGATAGTGAGGAAGAATATACGAGATGCTTTATGAAAAACAAAGGAATTTTGTCACAGCTCAGTGCATTGTGAAAGAGATTATTTTCGCTCCGTAATGGAAAAATCATGGTAGGACAAACATTCCTGTTTGTCATTATATTGTCGATCTTGGACAGGCGGGCCTGCCTGCGTGTCTGTTTACCCGCTGCGCATTTTGGCGGGCGTCAGCAGTCAGGCGAGCAAGAATGTCTATCCGACCAACAAATGGACTTTTTGGTCAGACTTAGCTTTTTTACAGGGGAATGTCGATCATTAAATTTCACGCTATGCAGTAAAAAAATCACTTGACAGCAATTCGCAAATACTGTATATTATTACAGTATATATTTATACAGAGGAGGACAAATGGAATCACTTATTTCGGCCTGCGGATTGGATTGCTCCGCGTGCTCATGGTATCCGAACACGTGCAGCGGATGTTTTTCCGTCAAAGGATCTACCTTCTGGGCCAAGGAAGCATTGCCCGGCAAAACCTGCGCGTTATTCAACTGCGCGGTGAACGAGAGGGGCTATAAAAACTGCGGCGGGTGCGCGGAATTACCATGCATGAAATTCATCGAGTTGAAAGATCCCAATACATCTCAGGAAGAGCATCTGGCATCGATTAAAATAAGAACAGCACGGCTGAAAGGAATTCAATGAAAACGGCACACCAGACGAATCAGAGGAACACAGCATTAACCAAAATACAGCAGAACGTTCTGAATGTCATTCGTGAATTTATGGAGAACAATTCGTATCCCCCCACCTTGTCCGAGCTTGGACAAGCGCTGCAAATCAATGTCAATGCAGTCCGGGATCACCTGCGCGCACTTGAGCGCAAACAAGTCCTTCGATGCATTCCAAATATTTCGCGCGGCATAGAACTTCTCCGCACAAAGCCTGAGGGTATTCCTATTTATGGTTTTGTTCCGGCGGGTCATCCGTTCATGTCTCAGGAAAATGTCGTAGATACATTTGAAGTTCACAGATATATTTCCGCCTCGAATAATGTCTTCGGCCTCTACGTCCGGGGTGACAGCATGAAAGACGCCGACATTGCAACAGGCGACCTGCTCTTTGTAGATCCCGATATTGAAGCTAAAGACGGCAGAATGGTTGTTGCGCTTGTGGAAGGGGAACCGACCGTGAAATGGTTTCAAAAGGAAGGCTCTACGATCTCTCTTGTCCCGGCAAATAAAAAGTACAAGCCGATCCTCGTGGATAAATACGATGAGAATTTCAAGATAGTGGGAGTCGTCGTAGGTATGATTCGCGCGATGGATAAAATGCGAATCGACAAAATGATGAACCTTAAAAAGGCGTCATAATGCCGGCAGGGATTTTACATTGTTGAAGAAGAAGAGTTGAAAGAGTCGGAAACATAAAAATGTATCATGCGGATGCATGATACTCATTTCTCTTTTTCAAAGGCGCCAGTCGGAGACATAAAGATGTTAACATCTTGCGCATGTTCTAACTGAGATTCCACGGCCTAAAACACTCATTGACTTTTAAAATTGTTATGTCGAAATTTAACAAGTCTGTTTTAAAAGGTTCTGCCCCTATAATAAAAGCTCATGGAGCTTTTCCGAAAGGATAGTGGGGCAGTCATTTTTAAGCACTTATAGGGGGCCAAATAATAAACTTGTCCTCTCCGCGATCTTCTACCAATCCACCGATTCTATATGTATTTCTTGATGAATCTGGGGATTTTGATTTTTCTCTAAAGGGTACTTCTCGGTTTATCATTTCTGCTGTGTCTGCGCTGCGACCATTTCCGCTGAATTTTTCTAATCTTGTTGAGTTAAAATATGATTTATGGGAACGCGGAATAGAATTAGAATATTTCCATGCTACAGAAGACAAACAGTTGACGAGAGATAAATTTTATTTATTTAGCAAATCGGTCATTATAAGTATGTGCAGAGGATCCTATGAAGCATTTGAAAACTATTATTGGCGTGATAAATATATGCGTAATATTTATATTTCTCGGTTCTTTGGTATATTTTGATCTTGACTATGCATATACTAAACCTAGAGTAAAACAACCTGAGTTTGGCAGGATTTATAGCCATAATGTACATGGCACCATAGTATATTTAACTAAACAAGAAGATTCTTTACTTCAATGGCTTTTTTTTACGATGGTGGTTTTTATAATCATATCTATCGTATATGATTATTATTTTGATCCATTCGATAGTCACAAAAAAGAGAAATATAAGCGATTGTATTAAATTCGTTGTAAGTTATGAATCCAGCCACTGCTGTTAAAATAAATTAGGTTAAGGGAAAAAGTTCTCATAGAACATCAAATAGGTGGTTGGATCAATCTATACAATATGAAAGTAAATTGTCACAGGTTTGGTGAAATGATACGCTCATTTCAACATATTCATACGACGGAAATGGAAACAGAATCGCTCGATGTACGCCGAGCAAAATTGATTCAGGCGCGTATGATGCACAAGACAGGATGCTCTCTTATGGAAGCGCTCATTACATTTATTCCAGAAACGGCGAACTCCAGAAAAAGATAGCAGGAACAGATACAACAAGTTATGCCTATGATTATTTCAGCAATCTCATGAAAGTTACGTTGCCCAACGGCGACCTCATCGAATATATGATCGATGGACAAAATAGAAGAATCGGTAAGAAACTCAATGGGTCGATTGTAAAGAAATGGATTTATGCCGGAGGACTTTCTCCAATTGCCGAACTTGACAGCGCTTACAATGTTACTGCTGAATTTGTCGGATCGTTAATGATCAAGAACTGCAATACTTACCAATTGATTATCGATCATTTGGGCAGTGTGCGGCTTGTCGTGGATATAAATAGCGGGGCGGTAGTACAGCAAATGGAATATGATGAGTTTGGAAATGTGCTTTCAGATTCCAACCCAGATTTTCAACCATTTGCATATGCTGGAGGATTGTACGACTCGCAAACAAAGCTCGTACGGTTTGGTGAGAGGGATTATGATGCGAGTGCAGGAAGATGGACATGCAAGGATCCAATAATGTTTGCAGGTGGTGAAACCAGTCTATATGGCTATGTTGGAAATGATCCAATAAATTGGGCTGATCCATCCGGACTTAAAAAGAAATGCTATTCAAGCGAGCAGCTTGCCGGTGCTCAAGCAGTAAACGCAATTAACTATCAGTCCATTCAAGAAGATCGTGAATATGCAGGATTTATAATACAAAATGAGAATGGTACATATTCTTATACCACACCAATACCACTCGGTGAAGCAGGTGGTAATTTGCAAAAACCTTATGGAACCGTTGCGCTTTATCATACGCATGGAGCCAACACACCTGGAATGAATAACGAAAACTTTTCAGGTGCCGATAAAATAGCGGCGGCAGAGTTACCTGGAAATTCATATCTTGGCACACCACAAGGTGTGATTAAAAAATTTGATCCAAATACTTGGATTACTAAGAATTTGCAATATCCCGCAGAAAATGAAGGAGAAGTTCCTTGTGATTGTCCTTAGATGACGTGTGATTATTATTTAAACTCAATTTATAAAGGTTTGAAAATAGTTAAAAGTTTAGTAATACAAAATTAAATATTAAAGGAGGGCCATCGATGCGAGTGATAATAATTATGATCTTTTTAATATTTTCGCCAATTACTTTAGGAAAAGCACAGGAATCCAACATAACAATTCAAAAAGCACTCGAATTGTCAAATATTGAAGCACGAAAACTTAATTATAACATCGAAAGAATGGAAATTAGAATTGTTGGCAAAACAATTACGTGGGAAGAACTGCGAAAACATCATTGGTACTTCAAAGATTTTAAAGATGACAATAATGGGCTAGAAAAAAAACTTCATAACAAATGTTTCTGGCTTGTATACTATCTCCCCATAAAAAAAGGGAAAGACATTGTAATTTTTGGCGATGATCTTTGGGTTTTCATTGAAAATCCTTCGGGAAGAATATTAACAACCGTTCGGGGAAAATAGATCCAGTTGCGTTGAAATGTTCGATTGCCCAATGGAGATTTAATAGAATATATTATTGATGGACAAAATCGGAGAATCGGCAAGAAAATCAATGGGTCGATTGTCAAGAAATGGATTTATGCCGGAGGACTTTCTCCGATAGCAGAACTTGACAGCGCTTACAATGTTACTACTGAGTTTGTCGGTTCGTTAATAATCAAGAATGGCAATACTTACCAATTGATAACCGACCATCTTGGTAGTATAAGAATGGTTGTTGATGCGAATTCCGGCAATATTGTGCAACAATTGGACTATGATGAATTTGGTAATGTGATTTCTGATAGTAACCCAGAATTTCAGCCGTTTGCGTATGCTGGAGGGTTGTATGATGTGCAGACCAAGTTTGTACGGTTTGGTGCGAGGGATTATGATGCACAAGTTGGGAGATGGAGTATCAAGGAACCACTAGGATTTGCTGGTTCAAATAACTTTTATTCGTATTCATATAATGATCCAATAAATATGGTTGATAATAATGGGCTATGGCCGACCGGCAAATATGGTTCCCCAAAAGTTCATCAAAATTCAATTGCAAGAACATTAGATAATTTCTTTTCTCCTGAAGATATATTGATTTTGCAAGGACAACAAGCCATAATGGATGCCGATGAATCGTTGGAAGGTGCCTTCAAGCATGCGATGAGTGCACCTGGTCAACCTGCATGGTATGCTAGATTTTTGGCTGAAAATTTCGTTAGAAATGAAATTACGGCAGCGCAAGATTGTGAGCATGCTGGTGGCCGCTCAAATCATATTATAGCAATGCAGCACTTAGGGAATGCTATGCATACTTTGCAGGATGCGACATCTCCCTCTCATAAAGGATTTCAAACGTGGTATGGCGAATATCACTTGAGTGCCATTTCTCATGTTTTAGGAGAAAACTATGATCCAGGCCCTGGAAGCGATCTTGATCAAGCTACTATTCAAGCTTGGGGTTATTTTCAGGGACTTATATCAATGAAAGGAATATTTTGATGAAAAGAACTCATAATTTTGTACACACATTCGTTAGTTTGTCAATTGCTATTGGTATTGTAAGTTGGGTGACCCATACCAATAAGAAATTACCCTTACTATTACGATTCATAGCTGCGTTAAGCCAGTACATTGGAACACTTCTATTTCATAGTGAAATAGTTTTTTACGTAAGCATGACTGCCATCTATGCAGGTATCATTTATTATATAATTTCTCTAAGTGGAAAATATTGGACCGATCACAAGATCATTAGCGGCATTCAATATAGATGGAATAAGCTGAAATCATTTTTTCAGAATAGGATGTAAGAATGTATATACGATTGGTAGTGTCCGATTATAGGTTAAAATGGTACGGGTTTCCCTTATGACGATCCTGAACTTACAACAAGTCAAAATTATGATTCACTTGGCATGTTGTCAGATTATGAAACCGATTACAATAATGGTAATATCTTCCAGACAAGCTATGAGAGAGATTCACTTGGTCGTATTACGACCCTGACGGAAGTGAACAAGGGACAAACAACGGTAAAGCAATATGCATATGATATTGCCGGAAGACTATGGCAAGTCTGGAGAAATGACACGCTCGTCACGACGTATTCGTATGATCCGAATGGAAACAGAATTGCACATTGGACATCGACAAAAGCCGATAGTGGAACATACGACGCGCAAGACAGAATGCTGACATACGGAACTGCTCAATATATCTATACGAAGAATGGGGAATTGCAAAAGAAAATTGCAGGAAATGATACGACATCGTATATATACGATTACTTCGGAAATCTCATCACCGTTCTGCTCCCGTCTGGAGATCAGATCGACTACATTGTCGACGGCCAAAGCAGAAGAATCGGCAAAAAACTTAATGGAAATCTTGTAAAACGCTGGGTCTATTCCGGCCAGCTTAGGCCATCTGCCGAGCTTGACAGTTCAGGCAATGTCACGGCACAGTTCATCGGGAACATAATGTATAAGAATGGTACTATGTATCAGCTTATCACAGATAATCTTGGAAGTGTGCGATTAGTTATTGATAAGAACTCCGGCGCCATCGCCCAGCAGTTGGATTATGACGAATTTGGGAATGTAACTCAAAACACCAACCCCGATTTTCAACCATTCGGTTATGCTGGTGGGCTGTACGATTGTCAGACGAAGTTCACACGGTTTGGTGCGAGGGATTATGATGCGTGTGTGGGGAGGTGGACGTGCAAAGATCCGACTTTCTTTAGTTAGGATTAGAAACCCACCGCCTATGGCGGTGGTTATGTACAGTCGGCTATGCCGGATTATTTTATAAAGCAAAACGATAAGCTGAAATTAAAAACTGGAATCGATATAAGATATAGGCTTTTATGATTTTGTTTTTGGAAGCCACCGCCTTCGGCGGTGGTCGTTCACTGGTGGTGAAATGAGCTTATATGGTTATGTTGGAAATGATCCGATCAATTATATTGATTTAACAGGTGAAACAAGATGGCCCACAAATTATAGGGTGGTAACCTCTCCGTACGGTCAAAGGGGAGATGAATTTCATTCAGGAGTTGATCTCAGAAATCCACTTGGAGAACCGGTTTATTCAACTGATGCTGATGTTGTTAGGGTTGTGTATTATGATGAAAAAGGAGGAAACCAAATAATTATATATAATAATGATGGGAGTGTCTCAGGTTATGCTCATACTGCTCCATCTAATATTCATAATGGGAGCCAAGTTACAGAGGGTCAAATTATCGGTTATAGCGATGCGAGCGGTGGAGTCGATCCACACTTGCATTACACCTACAGGCCAAGTCGCGGTGCCGAGAAAATTAATCCGATGGAACATTTGAATGGATCATCTAATGGGGATGAGGATTGTGATAAAATGGCAAAGAAATCAGATTGGAGAATTAATCTAATGAAAATCGTTCGGAAAGTCTTTAATTGGTTATATAACTAGGATAGGATAAATAAAATGAAGATTCTAATATATCATTGTGAAGTATTGTTTTTCCTAATATTTCTCACTTCTCTTTCATTTTGCGATGGTGGTCAAAGGAATATATCTAGAGATAGTCTCGAAGTTGCCAAAATTGCTTCTGAAATTAAAAAGGCAATTATGGAGCAGGACAATAAAATTATTTTAAAGTATGTATCAGCGAAAGGATTGTCATATATAGACTCTCATATAAGTCTATTAGAATTAGAAAAAGAATCGTTGGATGATAGTAGTTGGCTAAATCAATATTTGTATTATGGAAATAGTTCGATAAGATCATATTTTAAAAAAGCGATTAAAATAGAACTTAAGATTAATAAATCCGAAAACAAGCATTGGATAATTCTATTCTGTTCCAATGATTTTCCGACACCCTTAGAGTGCAGCTTAAAAAAAGAAAAAGGGAAATGGGTATTCACAGATTTTATCAGTTTTCTTTGAAATCACTATATTAGAGAAGTAGATTACAACAATATGAAATCGAAAAAGTGCGTCTGGGAAGATGGAAGATTCCCATATACTTTTGATTTTGCCAACGGCGATGGTGAAGCAGTTGTGAATGAAAAATATGTTAAGGATGCTCGGGAGTGTTTCAACTCTAATAAATATTTTGGAAGGATTGTACGGCAAACATTACCCGCAAAAAAGACGACGAGCAAGCGGATACGAACAAAATATTGTATACATACGATGCAAATGAGAATCTCACAACATTAACGCCGCCCGCTAAGCCGGCACACAGCTTCGATTATACAAGCGTGGACTTGACTTCAAAATATACGCCGCCTATGTTGGATTCAATGGCAACGATTACCAGATACGAGTATAATAAAGATAAGCAGATCCTGAATGTCATCAGGCCTGATGGTGGAATAATCGAAACTATTTACGATACTGTCGGTTGTGGCAGCTGCGGCGGAACGCTCGGCAGGCCGAAACGAATACTTTTTGATCGTGGATCGATAGATTTTAAATACTCAGCATCGACCGGGCTGATTGACACACTTATATCTCCTGAAGACACTGCTTCATATACCTATGATGGATCTTTGTTAACCTCAGTCTCCGGAACGGGCAATACTGCTGCTCATCTGTATTACGATTATGATAATAATTTCCGTGTTACGGATCAGGAATTATGGGTAACCAATCCGAACAATGAAGATTTTGATGCACTGAATTTCTATGATTATGATCAAGATGGGCTCTTGACAACCTTGACGTTATTCCAATATACGATCGATGGGGGTTGGTGGTATGGGGGGAGCATGGGAATCGAGCATGATCCGGCAACGGGACGCGTCAACGGAACGGTATGTGCTAATGTAACCACAAGCCAGGACTACGATTCAAGCGGAGCAATATCCTATTTTGAAGCAGATTATAGTGGGAGTTCCATTTTCCAGACGAGCTACCAGAGAGATTCACTCAATAGAATCAGCATATTAACAGAAGTAAATCAAGGGAAAATGACGGTTAAAAAATATGCGTATGATGTTGTCGGCAGATTATCGCAAGTCTGGCGCAATGATACCTTGATATCAACCTATTCCTATGATCCAAATGGAAACAGGATTGCACGACGTACTCCGAGCAAAATCGATTCAGGTTTCTATGATGCACAAGACCGGATGCTCTCATATGGAAACGTTCAGTACATTTATTCCAGAAACGGAGAGCTCCAGAAAAAGATTGCAGGCACAGATACAACAAGTTATGTCTATGATTACTTCGGAAATTTATTGAGCGTTCAACTTCCGAACAACGATTTGATAGAATATCTTATCGATGGACAAAACCGGAGAATTGGCAAGAAAGTAAATGGAGCAATTGTAAAGAAATGGATTTACGAAGGTCAATTATCTCCAATAGCTGAACTTGATAGCGCAGGAAATGTTACAGCTGAATTTGTCGGATCGTTAATGATAAAGAACGGTAATACATACCAACTGATAACCGATCATCTTGGAAGTGTTCGGTTGGTTGTAGATGTAAATAGCGGGACTGTTGCCCAACAAATTGAGTATGATGAATTTGGCAATGTGCTTTTAGACAGCAATCGAGATTTTCAGCCATTTGCATTTGCAGGAGGGTTGTATGATGCACAGACGAAACTGACACGATTTGGAACGAGGGATTATGATGCGATGAGTGGAAGGTGGACGTGCAAAGATCAGATAGGGTTTGGAGGGAAAGTTTCAAATCTGTACGAATACACTATAAATAATCCAATCAATAAGGTAGATAGAAGTGGGAAACAAACTTTATCAGTAGGAGTAACAATTGATGGCTTATGGGGTCCTTTTAATGGTAATTTAACTGCAGGTATTGCTATCGACCTTCAAGGAAATTTAGGAGTATATTGGTCGTGGGGTGGAGGATTAGGGGTTGGCGAAAGATTATCTGGTGGCATAAATATATCAGTCTCAAATGCAAAAACTGTTTGTGATCTATCGGGTCCATTTGCGAATGCGAGTGGAGGAGGAGGATTAGGTGCATATGGTTCAGCAAATAGCTTTACTGGGATGAGTATAGATGGACAAGTAACAGGTTGGGGGATAACTCTGGGGATAGGTGAGGGTGCCGTAGGGTCCGTAACGATGACAGTTACATATATGTCTGTTATAGGTGATACGGATTCTCAAACTTATTTAAATCAAACGTCATCAACAACAGTTTCGTCTGACGCTACCGCGGTGGCACCGCCCGTTATGGCGCCTGTGATAACTATTGGGCCCCAATAAAAAGACAAAATAATTTGATGAAACTATTTTTTTAAAAATATAAGTAGAAAAATAATTTATAATCGAGAACAAATTATGAAAAGTCTTAGAATTATTATTGCAGTAGCGATAATCGGCGTAATATTTATATGTCTTGGCTCCGTAACATTTTTAGATTATTATTATATGTATAACAGACCCAAAATACAGCATCCTAATATCGGCAGGATTTATGCCAATAATGTACATGGCACAATATTTTATTTGACCAAACAAGAGAACAATCAATTGCAATACTTAGGTTATACAGGCGCTGCTTTTATCATAATAGGATTTATATACATATTCTATAATCAAAATAAAAAAGAAAACAAGCATTTGCGTTAAAATTGTTTCAAGGTAAATATAAAGTGTTGGATTTACTCCGGACAACTCTCTCCAATAGCTGAATTCGATAGCGCAGGTAACGTTACAGCGGAGTTTGTTGTACCGTTAATGATGAGGAATGGCAATACCTACCAATTGATAACCGACCATCTTGGAAGTGTTCGCCTCGTGGTTGACATTAACACAGGAGATATTGCGCAAAAAATCGATTATGATGAATTCGGTAATATTATATATGATTCTAATCCTGGTTTCCAGCCATTTGGGTACTCATACGGATTGTATGGCATGCAAACAAAGCTTGTAAAATTTGGCACGAGGGATTATGATGCAAATGTGGGAAGATGGACGTGCAAGGATCCGATTGGATTTGGTGGAAAATCTATAAATCTTTTTAATTATTGCAATTCCAATCCTGTCAATTTAATTGACATAAATGGATTAAAAATAACCTTTGTGGGAGCAAATACTGATCTGCTCCATATTTATGCGACTCAAATGCAAAGAACACCATTGGGAGCCTCATTGTACGCATTGGCTGATTTGTATGATGTAAAAATTCAATTTGGGAATACAAGCTCAAACTCAAAAGAGGATGCTGAAATAAATTCTTATTTAGACACAGATTGTTCCGGAAATCAGGTAGTAAAAAGCGTCATTATATTTAGCACTAATAATCCGACCAAAAATGGTATTGGGACTCTTGCTCATGAATTGACGCATGTATTGCAGGCGCATTCTGAACCATTTGATAAATTTGTAAATGATATCTGGATGCAGAATTTATTATTGCCCTATGGGTTACAACCATTTGAAACTGAGGCTATTGTAAATGCAAATATTGTAACAGATGAATATCAATACGTAGGAACTTATGATCCAATAGAAGTCACACCGCAATGAAGATATTATTTCTAGTGGTAACATCGAAACGAGAGGAGAATACAAAATGAAAATCAAGCATTTATTGATAATTTATGGTCTAATAAGTACAGTAAACATTAGAGGGGTTAATTCTTATTGTTATTCCCAAGATACGACTAAAAAGCGTGATACAAGGTCGATATTCAGACAATGTGCATATGAATTAACATCTCCTATCGGATGGTGTTGGGATGAAAATAGTTTTTCATATGATTTAGATGGGCCTACGTTTTATAATAATAATGTACCTGATAAAAATGTACTTCGTATGTATATTGTTGTCAATAGTTATAATCTGATGAATGATAATCAGATGGATGAATACATACAGAAAAAAGAAATATTAATGAGAACAAAAGATTCATCCATTGTAATTCAAAAACTTAAGTCTATAGTCGTGAAAAATAATATGGTTGCTCAGACTCACTATTACTCTTCATTTAGAGATTCCACCTATGAAGCAATTTCATATATTCGTTGCAAAGGAGTAATAGTGGAAATCACATTACTGTCAAGAATAAGGGAATATTACTATACATCATGGCCGGCATTTGAAGAATTGGTAAAATCGTTTTGCTTAATAACAAAATATGTACGTCAAGATTGAATTTGTTTTGCATCACCACATAAAAATGAATAAAAAGTATCTTAGACATATAGTAAATAATTCGGGAAGGACACCGTCTAAGGATGCAACAGCATTTGGATAGAGTTTTCCATAAGAATCACGAAAGAGACTTACTAAGCGCCTAGCTTCATCCGGAGCCGGCATAGTAAATCTCTCTCAATTCTATGATCCTAATGGAAAGCATCTTAAAACTGTTGGGAACTATGCGGGCGTAACTCTATTCACTTTTGGCTATGATTCAACCGGTTTGCTTAAGTCAATTACGGAACGTAACAATTTAAAAACATTTATTAAACGCGATGCTAATGGAAATCCGAAAGCGATTATCTCTCCGTACAAACAACGAACGCTTTTATCGGTAGATACTACGGGATACCTGTCGGCTATTATTGATCCCGGTAATGATACGACACGGTTCACATATTCAGCCGATGGACTGATGAAGTCTCTGACCGATGCAAAAGGAAACGTTCATAGCTTCACATACGATACACTTGGAAGATTGATAGAAGATGAAGACCCGGCAGGCGGCTTTAAGTCTTTAACCCGTATGGACAACCAAAATGGCTATTCTGTAAAAGTTGCAACAGCACTGGGCGATGCTTCTATTTATAGTGTGTCGCAAGATCCGATCGGGCAGCAAACCTTCACAACCATCGATGCACAAGGCCTGATAAATTCGACAAAATATGGTTCTGATGGATCGATTGTGACTAATTCACCCGATGGGACCATTTCAAAGATTTTACAGGCTCCGGATCCGAGATTTGGAATGCAATCGCCCTTAGTAACAACGACAATTACAACACCATCCGGGTTGTCATCTACAACTATACAGACACGAACGATTTCTCAATTGCAAGGTAATACTGTTGTCGGACTGACGGATGCTTTATATATCAATGGAAGAACATACACTCAGGTATTTGATGGAATTCAGCAGATGTTCGCGTCGACAACGCCGGAAGGGCGGCAGTCATATTCATTCCTTGATACACTTGGGCGCGTTATTCAGGATTCTATTTCCGGGGTGCTTTCTACAAATTATGTCTACGACACAAGAGGACGTGTCACCACTGTCACCCAAGGCGATCGCAAGTCAAGTTTCGTATATGATTCGCTGGGAAGAATCGCATCTGCCATTGATCCTATGCAGCATGTATCAAGTTTTGCATATGACTCTCTTAACCGAATCACACAACAAACACTGCCTGATGGAAAACAAATATTATATCGATACGATAAAAACAGCAACCTGCTTGGACTAACTCCACCTCAAAAACCGGAGCATTCGTTTGATTATACGGTGAACAATCTCAACAATCTGTATACGCCACCGTATGCCGGAGACAGCGCACGTTCAACGAGATATTTTTATGATATTGATAAAAGTCTTATAATAACTGTAAGACCGGATAGCGGAAATGTAAGTATTACATACGATACAGCGGGTTGTGGATGTGGTGGAACGACTGCTCGTATTCATTCTGTCACGTTTGATCGCGGCACGCAAAAGTACAGTTATGATACCGTAGGGAGATTGCAAACGGTTAAAACGCCGGAAGGTGATTCATTGGTATATTCTTATGACGGGTCATTATTGACATCCGTTTCGAAAGGAAATATCCAGAGGCAATACTTGAATTATACATATGACAATAATTTTCAGGTCACAGACCAAGAATTGTGGGTGCCTGATACATCAGGTAATGATTTCGATAAATTATCTGAATATGCTTATGATAATGATGGAAATATAACAGGAATTTCATTGTATGATGTAACGTCCAGCGGATTAAATCCTGGACCAGCGATGACGATAAATTATGATCCAAATAATGGAAAAGTGACTGGAACAAATTTGGGCAATGGAACCACAAGCCAGGACTACGATTCAAGCGGAGCAATATCCTATTTTGAAGCAGATTTCGGGGGAAGTTCGATATTCCAGACAAGTTATCAAAGAGATTCGCTCAACAGAATTACGCAATTGACCGAAGTAAATCAAGGCCGGACAATTATAAAAAAATATTCATACGATGCTATTGGCAGATTATCACAGGTAAGGAGAAATGACACGCTTGTTTCGACATATTCATACGACGCAAATGGAAACCGGATTGCACGATGGACACCGAGCAAAATTGATTCAGGTTCGTACGATGCACAAGACAGGATGCTCTCTTATGGAAACGCTCAGTACATTTATTCCAGAAACGGAGAACTCCAGAAGAAGATTGTAGGGACAGATACAACAAGTTATGCCTATGATTATTTCGGCAATCTCATGAAAGTTGTACTTCCCAATGGCGATTTTATAGAATATATCATTGATGGTCAAAATAGGAGAATCGGCAAAAAACTCAATGGGTCGATTGTAAGGCAATGGATTTACGCAGGTCAATTATCTCCCATAGCCGAGCTTGATAGCTCCGGAAATGTTACTGCTGAGTTTATAGGATCGTTGATGATCAAGAACGGTAATACCTACCAATTGATAACCGATCATTTAGGAAGTGTGCGGCTTGTGGTGGATGTTAATTCCGGCAATATTGCACAACAATTGGATTATGATGTATTTGGGAATGTGCTGTTAGATAGCAACCCAGATTATCAACCTTTTGCTTATGCTGGTGGGCTGTATGATTCGCAAACCAAGCTTGTAAGATTTGGTGCGAGGGATTATGATGCGAGTGCAGGAAGATGGATGTGCAAAGATCCGATTGGGTTTGGAGGTGAGGATGTAAATATTTATGCTTATTGCAATGATGAACCTATAAACAGCAGGGATGCAAGTGGAACAAAAAAGAAATATGTGTTTGTTTATGGTTCTGCGTCAAGTGGCACGGAAGATATCCCTCTCGCGGGTGGAGGAGGCAATATATATTTATATGATCCAGACACTAAACAAATTAGAGGCTATCAGTATGTCGGAGTTGGTCTTGGTTTCGGTGGGGGAATAGTTGTTTCAGTTGGGGGAGGTACTATAGAAGTTAATAATCCTGATGATATCACTGGTTGGGGATGGGATGTAGCGGCAGCAGTCGCAGATGTTCTTGGTGCGTCAGAGGATGTTCCTGCAAATTCAAATGGTAATTATGGATATGGGGTAGGAGGCACCGTTGGTTATGGCTACTCAGCCGGTATTGAAGGTACATATACATGGTCGACTGGAACTTATAATATAAATAGTCTACCCGAACCCTTGAAAACGCTTCTAAGTATTTTGATTGAAAAATATGCCAAATGTAAATAAAGGATATTTCTATGAAAATACGAATTAATAAATATGATAAAACAAGATTCACAATAGAACAGACAAGCTCATCTTACCCAATTATTCGAGCTGGTATAGAAAACATCTTTTTTTTAGTTCCAACCATTATGGCAATTATATTGGCTATCGTTGCCGTAGATATATTTGGTTATATGGCCTGGATTTATTCAATCATTGTAATATTACTATTCTTAAAATCATATGATAGATATGCTGGTAAAATAATAGCAGAAAGAGATAGGATTGCCTTTATTTGCCCTTTGCGCATAGTGACAATTCCTAGAGACTCGGTCGAGAACCCCCCTTTTTTCAAGAGTTTAAAAAGTAGGAGTGATCAGATCACCGTCTGAAAATTCAGTTGCCTATAAATCCCGACTTGTACACAGACGGATAGTTAAGATAAAAACATGCGAAATTAGTTTGAAACGCGTAAATTTAACATATGGTGTCATACTAAGGACTTCGTTAGAACATGTTTCATATCCGTACGACAAAAACTGGTTCCGGCGGCACAGCAGTGCAAATTATTCGGTATCAAAACCGGAAGATGATCATCATCAAACATCTGGGTAGTACACATGATAAGAAAGATTTAAAAGCCTTAAAAGAAACAGCTACTCTCTGGATTGAGAAGACGACCAAACAACAATCATTATTCTCCAACGAATCAGTTTCACCTACACTACAACTCAAGCAATGTCAGTATGTTGGATTTCGCTATGGTTTGATCTACGAAAGTCTTTATCAACTGTGCAAACTATTTAAATTTCATCGGTTGCGAAACAAGCTCTTGGTAGATTTAGTTATTGCACGCATTATTGAGCCAGGTTCAAAGACACAGTCAATAGAATTTCTCAAAGAGTTCATGGGAATAGAACATAAACGTCAGGAACTCTATCGGCAAATTCCAAGGTTTCTGGGTGTGAAAGATACAGTAGAATCTAAAGTACTGGCGGTTGCTGAAAAAGAATTTGCTTTTACCTTTTCCCTCATCTTTTATGATGTAACTACTTTATACTTTGAGAGTTTTGAATCAGATGATTTACGCCAATGCGGATTCTCCAAAGATAACAAATTCAATCAACCGCAAATAGTCCTTGGACTTTTAGTGACTATTGATGGTTTTCCAGTAGGGTATCAAATATTTGAAGGCAATAAATTTGAAGGACACACGTTAATTCCTGTTATTGTGGAATTTAAGCACAAACACAAGGTTGAAAATTTCACTGTGGTTGCTGACGCTGCTATGATAAGTGATAAAAATATTACCGCACTTGCCTCTGCTCATCTTCAGTACATTGTCGGAGCCAGAATAGCAAATTTGCCACTCAAGCGTATTGCGGAGATCAGCGCTCAACTTTATCAACGCGATGGCGCAACAATGCGTATGGCAACGGAGCTTGGTGATTTGATCTGTGAATTTTCTGCAAAACGATTTGCAAAAGATAAACGAGAGCTGGAAAAACAAATTATTAAAGCTCAGGAGCTTCTCGATAATCCAGGTAGCATCAAAAAAGTAAAATTCATTACCTCCAAAGATCAAACATATACACTTCATACTGCATTAATAGAGAAGACCAAACTACTACTTGGCATCAAAGGCTATTACACAAATCTGCCGAAGTCGGAAGTCAGTGATAACATTGTCATTGAGCATTATCATAATCTCTGGCATGTAGAGCAGGCATTTCGCATTGCAAAAAGTGATTTGCAAATGCGTCCCATCTACCACTTTAAACAAAAGACTATTAAAGCTCATATTCTCATTTGCTTCATGGCATTAGCAATTTGTAAATATATGGAGTTAAAAATGGGAAGATCGACCAAGTCTATTGTAAAATTATTGAAAGGCGTTACAGATGCTATAATGGTTAATACCCTCACAGGCGAAGAATTTACTCTACGCTCTATACTCATCGATGATGTCAAACAACTCTTGATAAAAATGGCTCTGTTGCTTTGATTTGGCCGTATTATTTCCCCTCACACGCTTGTCATACTAATTTGGACAAGTCAGGAGTTGCCTATAAATCATCCTCTGAAGATTTAGAGCGAGCCAAAGAGCAAAAATGAGCAACGCTGCAATAAAGAATAGAGAGAATGACGCCACTGACGCAAACAGCGTCAAATTGGCCACAGCAGCCGCCATCGCAAGCTGAAAGAGAACTTTCTTCATCCCAAAATAACGTGCGTTGCGTATGCCAAGGCGTACCAATCGTGCAAAGCGATGTTCAACGACTACTCGCTTGCGATACATCTGATGATATTCTTCCGTTCTTTGAAATAGCTTTTTCTCTCGTATGAGCGCTTCATATTCATGCACCAACACACTTCGGCACGGAGTCTTCTCCTTGAGACATTGACTCCTGAATGAACAACGGCAACATTGCCTGACAGAGAACTTGAAACTTTTGTTTTTAAAGGTTGTTCCGCGTTGTGTCGTTACTTCTTGCACATTCCAACACGTTGTCGTCTCCCCGGCCGGACATGTGACTGATTCGCCTTCAAGGTCAATCTTAAAATCCTCTTTCGTGAATCGTCCTGTTTGCGGAGCACGTCCTACCGGAGCGATAAGATTATACTTGTGTGCATCAGCATCCAAGCGTGCTTCTACTGTTCCATAAGCGCCGTCTCCAAGAACATTTTCGATTTCGGCATCAAGATTCTTCGCCGCTTCTTTAATCACCGCCGGAGCATCCACACTATCATGTGCATTGCCCGGAACAACATCAACTTCGGCAATCACTTGAGTATCTGTGTCAACGGCTATCGCCGCCTTGTATCCATCGAAACGTTGGCTGGCACTCTTGCGCCCATGGCGCATCTCGGGGTCATGAACAGAGATAATTCTATCTTTGGCGACACCATCGATAATCTCTGCCTTCTCCGGCATTTTTTCGCGAATATCCTGTGCTAAGAGCTTACTCAATAATTCTGTCGCCCGAAGAAGATCATGAGCCTCGTCGCTCTCTTTGTCCAATGATGAAAGTGTCTCTGAAGCCATAGCCAGCACTCTTCGACAATCAGCAACGATACAATTCAAAACGATCTGTCGTTGGTTGTCGTTATCCCAATCAATCGTCCAGGTACCTTTAAAGCTCGACGCACTGTAGCGGGAAAAATCATTGGCTTGAGAATAGTCTTCAATCGGTTGTTCTGCAATCTGCGCAAGAACTTTCAGCGTTTGTCGAAGTCCTTCCGCCAACATGTTAAAGGTGTCTTCAACCGCGCCGCGCCCAAATATCGGTGTCGTGTCAATTGCGAAGGTTTTTTTATTCTTTCTTGTATAACCTTTTTGAGCAAGTAAGTTCAAGGCCTTGGTGAATATCATTTTCCCTTTATTATGGATGATCAATTGATTACGAAACAGGCACAACGTACTCTTCGCAAACGGCTGTTCTTCATCACCAACACCAAGCGCTACCTGCCAGCGTTGATCGAATTTTGCGCGGTCGGCTGCTTCTTGATCCGATACTCGGTCATACGATTGGAGAAGCAAGGCACTTGCCAATAAACTTGGGGGAACGCTTTCACGGCCATTATCCGGGCAATATAAGAACGAAAAGTCTTCATCGTTAAAGATTTCATGCCGGTGATCGCTTAAAAATACGTAAAAGCTTTCTTTGCCTATCTTCTGGCGAAGACGATTCTCCGGCAGGAATAAATTGCTTTGTGGGTTTTGTTTGCCTAACATAATATGATTTTCTCTTAGTGAGAGACGATAAATCTATTTTCTATACAAATATAATACATGACCGTCCGTTCACCAAAATATTCTTTAATAAAAATCACTTTTCGACCAAGTCTCTAGTGAAGATATCAAATGGATAAAAGTAAAAGGTCCGCTCCTGTTTAATTCAGGGAATATATTTATAATAATAAAACGTAACGATGATTTTTTCCCTCGCATATTTCACATCACGACTCATTTTTTGGGAAGGGAAAGATTTGAAGCCTATTCAGAAATAAAAAAAAATCTTGAAAGACCGGATAAGTCTTATACTTCAGGAATAAAAAAAGAGAATGAGTAATATTGAACCTTACCCGGATTTTCAACCGTTTGCGTTTGCTGGAGGGTTGTATGATTCTCAAATAAAGCTGGTAAAGTTTGGAGCGAGGGATTATGATGCAAGCGTAGGGAGATGGACGTGCAAGGATCCGATTCTATTTGTTGGTGGAGAAACGAGCTTGTATGGTTATGTTAGAAATGATCCGTTAAATAATTTTGACTTCTCCGGATTATTTCAACCACCGGCACATTTTGCTATTTCATATGAAGCAGCAAAAGCAATAGGATTTTCTACTTCTGCGGCAGCAAAAATTGCTTGGGCGGCAGTAGAAACAGACACATATGATTATGCTCAGGGAACATCACCTCTTTCAACAAGAATGCATGCAATGGCTGGGGATAACCAGACAACAGCACAAGCAAAGAAAGCTGTATTTGATTATCTGACAAATTTATTAAAAATAGTCAATAATTATAAAGAAACAGGTGATTGTGATTCATATTATAATGCACTTGGAGACGCTTTTCATGCAGTTCAGGATCAATGGGCACAATTGCATAATTATAGTCGATGGGATGGTTCTTGGATTTCTGATTTACATCATATTATAACAGAATTAAATCCATCTACAGAATCTCTAATGAATACGTATATGAGTAGTATAATTTTACTTAGTGGAAATGTTGCTGGAGCAATGAGATAAAAGAAAGTGAGTTGTTTATGTTAAAATATAGGAATTATATTCATATATATATCTTAACTATTGTAATAATAGTAGTTTCTATTATACCAAATGTTAATAAAATATTGTTTAATCGACATAGTGGATTAGGCATCATATTAATAATAATCGCGATGCCTTGGTTTTTAATTAGTCTCATAAAATATTTAAAGGAAGCTGAACAATTTACCTTTATTCGTGTAATAATAAATGTTCTCATTTTTATGATTATTTCTTTGATACCTGCTTTTTTATTAAGTAATATTTTTAGTGGATTCACCGTATTGAATTATTGGTTTCCACTAATTTTAGGACCTATAATATTAGTATCGGAATATTTCAAATTATATTAAAAACCAAGCAAAGTCTGCCGACCAACACATCTGTTGGTAATGTAACCACAAGCCAGGACTACGATTCAAGCGGAGCAATATCCTATTTTGAAGCAGATTATAGTGGGAGTTCCATTTTCCAGACGAGCTACCAGAGAGATTCACTCAATAGAATCAGCATATTAACAGAAGTAAATCAGGGGAAAATGACGGTTAAAAAATATGCGTACGATACTTTAGGCCGATTATCTCAAGTATGGAAGAATGACACGCTCGTCTCAACATATTCGTATGATCCAAATGGGAATAGGATCACTCATTGGACTCAAATAGAGACCGATAGCGGAAAGTATGATGCACAAGACCGGATGCTCTCATATGGAAACGTTCAGTACATTTATTCTAAAAATGGAGAACTTCAAAAAAAAATAATCGGTTCGGATACGACAAGTTATGTCTATGATTACTTTGGAAATTTATTGAGCGTTCGACTTCCGAACAACGATTTGATAGAATATCTTATCGATGGGCAAAACGGGAGAATTGGTAAGAAAATAAATGGAGCAATTGTAAAGAAATGGATTTATGCCGGAGGCCTATCTCCGATAGCAGAACTTGATAGTGCCTACAATGTTACCGCAGAGTTTGTCGGATCGTTAATGATAAAGTATGGCAATACGTACCAGTTGATAACTGATCATCTCGGAAGCGTACGGATGGTTGTGGATGTAAATAGCGGGGCAGTGGTACAGCAAATTGAGTATGACGAATTTGGGAATGTGCTTTCAGATAGCAACCCAGATTTTCAACCGTTTGCATTTGCTGGAGGGTTGTACGATGCGCAAACAAGATTGGTGAGGTTCGGTGCGAGAGATTATGATGCACTCAGTGGCAGATGGACTTGTAAGGATCCGATTTATTTTGCTGGTGGTGAACCATGTTTATACGGATATGTTGGTGATGACCCAATTAATAATATTGATCCAAGTGGATTAGAAAAAATAAAACTGATAGATATGCAAAAGTTGATACATGAAAATAATTTCTCTGGACAAAGTGACGAATTAATTTTGGCGCTTACATACGCCGAGAGTACTTTTGAACCTCTATCGTGGAATTCAGGAACTATTACAGGTCTGATGCAAGTCTCAGAAGATGCTGGTATAGACGTTGGATATCCGTACGAGGATTTTACATCAGATCCAGATGAGTATGATGAAAATTCTAATGCTCAAAACATTCAGGCGGGATCATTATATTTGGAAAATAGGATTAATTATTCAGGAGAAAATGTGGAAAATGGATTAGGGGAGTATAATGGGTGGGAAACCATTGATAATGCCTATGGTAAGGAAATAATCGCTGCCGAAAAAGCATTAAAATTATTAAAAAATCCTTGTGAGAAGGATATTATGAAAATATTAAACACGATGAAAAATAACATTGCTGCGAAAGTGTATAAGAAATAGATGTTCTTTATGAAAATGATGTATTGAAGGTCATATATTTTGAAAGGAATATGTATGTATAAAATACTCTCTTTTGCATTTCTTGTAATTTTAAATTTATCTTTTGCCATAAATAAACAAGATAACGTTTTAAATCAAAGGCTTATAGGTGAAGGGCAAATCATTAAAGGAATGCAACCATGGAATGTAAAAAATGGTTTATTGATGTGTGTGTATTCTTCAAGAGCCGATGATTCAGTTGGAACATCGTCAGCGCTTTCTTTCTATATAGAAAATTCCATAGATCATGAAAAAATATTTCAATATCCAATTGATTATCATATGGTGGGAATTTATCAGACGTGCGAATACAATGGTAATCTAATAGTAATATGGATAGCGGGCAGCGGGTATCATTTTACTGTGTTTTCTTATTTGGAAGGAAGCGTTCGTCTTGTATTAAAAGGTGGGAGTAAAATCATGCCTGAATTAGTTCTTACGAATGTTGATTCTGAATACGTTATTCTCATCACACATAAAATCTGGGTGGAGGATCAGAAAACAGGCGAAGAAACATATATACCAACTATGACAACAGTTTATAAGTGGTTTGGTGACCACTATGACCGTATAGATGTGCCATACAAAAAAAGGTTTAATGCAGAATTCAAAAAATGATCAAATAGACAGAAGGCTATTGCAGATTCCGATGCTCTTCAACAATTGTTTGCCCCAGACTCAACCACGATAGTTCCTTTCTATACTGCTGAATCTGATGCAACAAGCACAAAATAGAGGCTATTAATTCAGAACTTTCAAGGGAATTGAAATGCAAAATAAAGTACCAAAGTCATATGAAACCATAAAAGAACCTTGGTTGTCTATATTACTATCCAGCTTGATACCGGGGGCGGGTCAATTTCACGGCGGTTATATTAAAACGGCAATTCTATGGTTTACAACTTTTATTTTAACATTGATTGGTGGTAGTTATGAAATGTTGTCAAGAATTGGAGATCCAAAGTGGGCATGGAACATACTTACAATATCAACTGGTATCTACCTTCTAAACATTATCCACATTTTTGTAAGTGTAAACGGGAAAGAATTATTAAAAAATTCCATAGGTGGAGCATTTAAAGCTGATCCATTTTGTGCCATCTTTTTAAACCAATGGGTACCTGGTCTTGGCCAAGTTTACATGCGGCAATGGATAGATGGTTCGTTGTTTCTATTAATATTCATAACTGGGATGCTGTATTATCATTGGGGAATATTTTCAATTGGTCGATATGTATTATCGATTGTGTCCATTTTGTATGTGGTGTGGCATTATTGGAAAAACCTTAAAAACCTCCGTTTCTCAGGGACTCTGTGTGTCATCATTTATACCATCATTGCTATTTCTATCCTGTATATAAACAATCTAATCTGGGTAGCTAAACATGAAAATAGCTGGAATGAGCCAACAATTCAATCAAATGATTACACCTTACAGTTGGATCCCTCCCTTGCTTCTATTGAAAGAGGAAATTTTATTGCATATACAGAGCCAAATTTACCCGGGGAACCGCCTTTAACGTTCTGCGGAAGAGCTGTCGCATTTGAAAAAGATACGGTTTTAATCACCGGCGGTGATTTATATATAAATGGACGTCGGTTATTATTTGGGGATATCAAATATGTTGGAGGTTATAGAATTAAGTTTGCAATAAATAATGCTTATATCGTTGGGAAAGATTCTATCTTCGTACTTGGGGATAATAGTGTAAAGAGCTTGGATAGTAGACAATTTGGGGCTATTGATAAAAAAACTGTGAGAGGCATTGCCCTTAAGATCATTTCGCCATATGATAGGGCAATTTCATTTGTGCCATGTTTTTAATCAGGCTTAGAAACCCACCGCCTATGGCGGTGGCTATGTACAGTGGGCTTTGCCGGATTTTTTGATAGAGCAAAACGATAAGCTGAAATTAAAGACCGGAATTGATATAAAGTATAGACTTTTAATGATTTTGTTTTTGGAAGCAACCGTCTTTAGCGATGGTCGTTTAACACAAAAAGGAATCATGAAATGAATAATAATTTATTTATCAATAGTAAAAATATCAAATGGAAAATAAGAACGTACGTTGCGAATGCCTATATAAATTTAGGCTTTTTTTTGTTGCTACTATTTTATTTTCAAATAATAAGATAAATATAAATTGTTATGGTGAATTAATTATTATCGTGCCAATCTTTTGGGCATTCAATCTGTTATGGTAAAGTTTTTTTGCAAGATGTCCGAAGTGTAGATCAAGAGTTTATTCTATTAAGATGATGTGGGAAAACAAAAGGCCTATTGGACAACGAAATCCATGTTGTCCGATATGCGGGTATCCTGAAAACAGTCCAAATCAGGTTATAAGCCCTTTTTTCATCGGTGACCAGAAGTGTAGAATTGGAAAACTGAGAACATTCCAAGAACAATTAGACATCGTTCGACAAGAGATGGCAAGGAGAGGTATATGAAGGAACTAAATGATATTATAGCTTTACTATTGAAGGAAACAACTTCATTGACTGAGGATGAAAAATCTGCTATCTACGCAGGATTCATTGATTTTTTTGAAGGCGTTGACAAGTTAAAGGGGATAATTAATAGGATAACAATGGACAATACTCATGAACTCAATTATGAACTTTATTATGATATCTATTTTGAACTAGTACATCATATCAAGTCTCATATTGAAGCTCTTGATAATCCGATGTTAAAAGCATTAAAAGAATGGGAATCAATATAAAAACAATAGCAGATATCTCAATTATTTCAAAAGTAATAATCAATTTTCTCCTCATTTGCAGTTTTTGAACCAGGATTATTATCGTATAGTGTTGTCTATACTGGCCCGAGCCTTTCACCGGTGGAGCTCTTTGAACGGTTAAAGAGTCCCGATCCAAAAGTTGTTCTTACTGCTGCATTAATTCTAATTGCAGAGGGCGCGCTTTTATTGGCTTATTAAACAATAAAGGATTGATCTATGGAAAATGATGAAAAGAAAATAGTAATGCGACTTTTACAAGATTATTTTAATCAATACAATGAGTTATGGAAGGCTATTAAATTTGTTCCGGCAGTAAAGAAAAAGCTCGTTCCAGAATTAAACCTGAAACCTGCGTGAAAAATGGTCATAATTTCAATTTAGAAATATTATGTAAAGCGAATGTAACAGCGTCTTGGTCAAAAAAATGTTCTGGTAATTTGAGTATCGGTCGATTGCCTGAATGAACCAGTTCTCCCGGAATAAGCAAGAGACGCGCTCTGAGTGAACTGAGAGTCATTGTATGATATTTTTCTGGAAGACATAGGCGTTTGAACCAATTGACGAGGTTGTACGAAAACAAGAGAATGTGGAAATATGACTCGTTTGCTGCAAAATGTTTTGTTGGAATCTTTGCTAATGGATAATCGTTCTTGAGTTCTTTGATAATAAGTTCTATCGCAGCACGGCCATTGTAGACGCGCCAGATATTGAGAGGCTTCAATTCCATATTGGTCACAATAACTTGGTAACTGAATTTGCCCATAGAAAACAGAGAAAGTTGTTCTGTCGGATCTTCGGGTATCGGTCGTCGAATGATAACAAACCGGTAGCGTCGTTTCCAGTTGTTGGGTTGATAGGAAACTTCGGCTGTCTGGATCCCGGGCGTTGGACTGTGGTACCGTAGAGATGAAAGACGTCTCTTGATCGGACTGGTTAGTCTTGCCGCAATGGCAAACATGCGCGAAGGCACGGACTCGATCTTCTCGATAATCTCGTGATCGTAAAACCCTTTGTCTGCACGGATAAAAACACGTTTTACGGCCGGTGGTATTTTGGCAAATGATGCATCGAGCAAGTCTATCGTTCCGGCTGATGTATACACGTTGCCGGCTCGAAGTTCCGCATGGATACAATCTTTGGTGATGCCGTCGAAGCATAAGAGCGGATGATATGATGGACGTCCATGTTTGGTCGGATTGTATCCGACAAGAGCAAGCTCCTGTTTTCCATAGAGAGTCAGAACGGTGGAGTCCATATCGAGAATCATATTCTTGGCTGGATAAGGTTTTTGCAACATCATCTTTAATAACTGAGAATGAACTGATCGGAGTTTCATTACTCCATTGGGTGAAAGGCGTTGTAGGAATCGTCGTAGAGTTGTTGGATTCGGATATGCAGGAAGACCAACAAGATATTGAAACACTCCGTTGTGTTTGAGAAGATCTGTCGTTTCGATACGACCAACGCCAAGCATACTCGGATACCTCAGAGCAAGAATACTTTCTGCAATCGAGTAATGATTGTTGCGTTGAAGTTGTGGTAGAGCATTGCACAACAAGCCCTTGAACTTTAATCGGCGAAGGAACAGAGAGACAAGATATACTCCACCGAAATGCGTAAGATGTTTTCCGGTGAATGAAATATCGAGATTTTTGGGCCCTCTGGGCATTCTGAACAAACCTAACTAAAAGGTAGGTTAAATCTTTTTCACACTTATGTGAAATTATACTGTATTCACTATACATAATCAAGTTTTGTATCTATATTCACGCAGGATTCAGGTTAAAATCACTTGGAATTTATACTTCTCCCAAAAGATATATCCATGCTCGATTTAAAAGTTATGAGTTTAGCAGAATACGTGAATCTATTGCAGAAATAATATTATTGGTAAATGTTAGAAATCTTGATAATCCCTATGATAAATCAAGGAACCCGTTTATTATTGGCAAGTGTAAAATTAATTTTTATCTTTTTGATATTACAAATAATATGCAAGTTAATATTCCTTTTAACGTAAGTTTATTTTCGACACCAAAGGATGTTTTACCTTGAAGTTCGTATTGGCCATATAAAGATCAAATAACTCTTGAACAGATATTAGAAATCTTTTTGAGAGAATTTAAGGACAGAGGGTGCAAATGGTTTGATATTGCACGAGAAAAAGGTTCTAATGATGAATTAAGAAGAATTGTAGGTGAGTGGGTGCATCGTCTTTCGTTTGAAGAATGGCAAAAGAGTCCCTGGGCAGATGGAAGGATTATTATCGAAGAACAATGAAGAAGATGTCTTTTAAAACACGACAATAATAATTCAAAGCTATAAGGGATTATGATATATATCTTATTCTCGACATTTAATTTTGTGGGTCGAATATGTTTTCTTGAGAGCTCTATTGCGGGTTGTCTCTTCGGTGCTAATCCATTTGCGGACGCCATTCAGGGAAGTTATAAAATAATTGATTCCGTTGGAATGTTTAATAAGGGAAGACATGAGGCAAGTTCCGATAATTAAAATGAAAAAGAGAATGTTGATGCCGATATTTGTATTGTTAGTATCATGCTTAAGCAGTTGCAAAATATCTGATAAGAAAGTAAAACAGGAGGATGGTTATTGTTTCTCCCAAAAAAGCTATGACTCTCATGTCGTTAGTTTAAACAATAAAGCTACGAGTATATTGCGGTCAGAAATGATGTCAATTAATAAGGACACCCAGAAAACAAGAAGTATCTTAAGTCTCCTTGATTCGGCTATTGCTATAGATAGCACATATTACATTGCATATTGTAATAAGGCGTCTTTATTATTCGAACTTCATAGGACGCAAGATGCAATTCAATGTATGAAACTCATTACCGATCAATGTGAAGATTACGCAGAAGGAAATATGATGATCGGAACCTTCTATGAGATATTAGGCGAAATAAGAGAAGCGCGCGTGCAATATATTCGTAGTTTAAGAACTTATCAAAAACGTAATCGCATCAAAAATAAATTATTAAACAGGCAGAATGAAATATTCCTATATTTTATGCTGGATGAAAAAGATAGTGCAGCATCAATTATCAATAATCTTTCGACAGAATTTCCATCTGAGAATTCAGCAATTGATGAATTTAAGAAAGATCTAAAAGTATATGATAAAGAAGCTTTTATAAAAAGCATCGTTGGTTCCGGGAGTAGCTATAAATTTCAATAAGCCAATTTTAAATAAATGAGTCTCATAATATTTGTAATGATGTTTATTCTTTCATTCATAGGTAATTTAATTTTATCATTAGTTTTAACATTTAGATCTGGATCTGATATGCTTGCCGATAGCAGCGTGTTAAATCGAGTGATTTCGCCGGATTCACTGCTTGATGCAGTATATGTGCAGAAGGTGGTGGAGAGACCGTCGATTATTCCTATGGTTTCTATGTGTTGCCCAAAGGCGGGCAGCTTCAAGAAGAGGATCTTGTATTTGATGGCGAAAAATAAAACAGCCTCCTGACTTGTCCAAATTAGTATGACAAGCGTGTGAGGGGAAATAATACGGCCAAATCAAAGCAACAGAGCCATTTTTATCAAGAGTTGTTTGACATCATCGATGAGTATAGAGCGTAGAGTAAATTCTTCGCCTGTGAGGGTATTAACCATTATAGCATCTGTAACGCCTTTCAATAATTTTACAATAGACTTGGTCGATCTTCCCGTTTTTAACTCCATATATTTACAAATTGCTAATGCCATGAAGCAAATGAGAATATGAGCTTTAATAGTCTTTTGTTTAAAGTGGTAGATGGGACGCATTTGCAAATCACTTTTTGCAATGCGAAATGCCTGCTCTACATGCCAGAGATTATGATAATGCTCAATGACAATGTTATCACTGACTTCCGACTTCGGCAGATTTGTGTAATAGCCTTTGATGCCAAGTAGTAGTTTGGTCTTCTCTATTAATGCAGTATGAAGTGTATATGTTTGATCTTTGGAGGTAATGAATTTTACTTTTTTGATGCTACCTGGATTATCGAGAAGCTCCTGAGCTTTAATAATTTGTTTTTCCAGCTCTCGTTTATCTTTTGCAAATCGTTTTGCAGAAAATTCACAGATCAAATCACCAAGCTCCGTTGCCATACGCATTGTTGCGCCATCGCGTTGATAAAGTTGAGCGCTGATCTCCGCAATACGCTTGAGTGGCAAATTTGCTATTCTGGCTCCGACAATGTACTGAAGATGAGCAGAGGCAAGTGCGGTAATATTTTTATCACTTATCATAGCAGCGTCAGCAACCACAGTGAAATTTTCAACCTTGTGTTTGTGCTTAAATTCCACAATAACAGGAATTAACGTGTGTCCTTCAAATTTATTGCCTTCAAATATTTGATACCCTACTGGAAAACCATCAATAGTCACTAAAAGTCCAAGGACTATTTGCGGTTGATTGAATTTGTTATCTTTGGAGAATCCGCATTGGCGTAAATCATCTGATTCAAAACTCTCAAAGTATAAAGTAGTTACATCATAAAAGATGAGGGAAAAGGTAAAAGCAAATTCTTTTTCAGCAACCGCCAGTACTTTAGATTCTACTGTATCTTTCACACCCAGAAACCTTGGAATTTGCCGATAGAGTTCCTGACGTTTATGTTCTATTCCCATGAACTCTTTGAGAAATTCTATTGACTGTGTCTTTGAACCTGGCTCAATAATGCGTGCAATAACTAAATCTACCAAGAGCTTGTTTCGCAACCGATGAAATTTAAATAGTTTGCACAGTTGATAAAGACTTTCGTAGATCAAACCATAGCGAAATCCAACATACTGACATTGCTTGAGTTGTAGTGTAGGTGAAACTGATTCGTTGGAGAATAATGATTGTTGTTTGGTCGTCTTCTCAATCCAGAGAGTAGCTGTTTCTTTTAAGGCTTTTAAATCTTTCTTATCATGTGTACTACCCAGATGTTTGATGATGATCATCTTCCGGTTTTGATACCGAATAATTTGCACTGCTGTGCCGCCGGAACCAGTTTTTGTCGTACGGATATGAAACATGTTCTAACGAAGTCCTTAGTATGACACCATATGTTAAATTTACGCGTTTCAAACTAATTTCGCATGTTTTTATCTTAACTATCCGTCTGTGTACAAGTCGGGATTCATAGGTAATTTAATTTTATCATTAGTTTTAACATTTAGATCTGGATCTGATATGCTTGCCGATAGCAGCGTGTTAAATCGAGTGATTTCGCCGGATTCACTGCTTGATGCAGTATATGTGCAATACGAAGGTGGTGGAGAGACCGTCGATTATTCCTATGGTTTCTATGTGTTGCCCAAAGGCGGGCAGCTTCAAGAAGAGGATCTTGTATTTGATGGCGAAAAATAAAACAGCCTATCTATATATTGGCAAAGTTCAAAAGATTTAGAATTAATTATAACTATGCATTTATTCATAAATTCTGTAATTGCTGGCGTTCATAGGAAGTTAAAAACTTTCAACATGTCGATGAAATTCGATTAAAACCCAAATATAATCATTGGTCGCTAAGAGTGGACTCATAAATTATTATAAAAGAACGGTAATTTATACAATGGTATATAGAGAGGGTGAGGCCTCTTTATTATCGGGAAATATTATATGAATATTTTTCTGGACTTTCATTAATACAGTTCGCATATTGTTCTATACAAGGTATATTCCAGCCGGTAACTACTGATTTTCATTTTTAGAGGGGGTCAAAATGAAAAGGTGTTTGCGTTATTCTTCCCAAAATGACGGCTTCTCACTTACCGAATTAATGGTCGTTCTGGTTATCATCGGAATATTAGTCCTGCTTGCACTTCCAAAACTGACTCCGCTTGTAACGAAGGCGAAAACAACTGAAGCAAAACTTATGCTCAAACAGGTGCTGACACTCGAACAGGGTTTCAAATACGAAAATGACCGCTATTCATCATCGCTCAGCGAAATCGGATTTGAACAGCAAAAACTAATTACGGATGGCGGACAGGCGCGGTATAAAATCGAAATTGCATCGGCAGATGAAAAAAGTTTTGTCGCGCTGGCTACGGCGATAGTGGATTTTAATAATAACGGAGTTTTTAACGTTTGGGCAGTGGATACTTCCGGTGTTATAAAAGAAAAAGTCCCGGATTAATCGCAATAAGTAGTGGAAAACAAATCGCTATGTTCATCGAAGCAATTCTTATATTAATAGGTCTGTCATTGGGAAGTTTTATCGGATTGCTTACGTATCGCCTGCCGCGTCATCAATCCATTGTCTCCGGTCGTTCTCATTGTGAAACCTGCGACCGGCAGCTATGCTGGTACGAACTTATTCCGCTTTTCAGTTATATCCTATTACGAGGGCGATGTCGTTCGTGCAATGCTTCTATTTCGAAAAGGTATCCTGCGATAGAAATAGTATCGGCATTTATTGTTCTGGCCTCGTTCTTCAAATGGTATCTATCTTTGGAGTTTATCGAAGCATGTGTTTTTCTTCTTTTAATGCTGACAATTTTTATCATCGATTGGGAACATCTCGTTATTCCCAACATTTTGGTATTCGTCGGAATTGGACTGGGTTTGCTGGTTCAATTAATTCATGGAACGAGTTCGATAACGACCGGTTTGATTAATGCTACCGCGGCTTTTCTTTTTGTTTTTGTGATACGATTTTTAGGCAATCTATTCTATAAAAAGGAAACTTTAGGCTTTGGCGATGTGAAGTTTGCCGGACTTCTTGGTTTATGGCTTGGCTTTTCAAATTTTATAATAACATTTTGGCTGGCTGCAATTCTTGGTGCAATCTATGGTATATGGAAAACCTTATTCCAAAAAACTGAAAAACCAATGCAGTCTTTAATTCCGGGCGCTGCGTCAAGTAATAGTGGAGCGCTGAACATAAAAATTCCGTTCGGTTCTTTCCTGGCCGTCTCGGCAGCGGGACTATTCTGGTATCAACAAACTATTTCTGAATCACTAAGAGTATGGTGGAACTTCAATCAATAACAATCGATGCGGATGTGCTTAAGCTTATTCCGAAAGCAACGGCGGCAGAATTGTCTGTCCTGCCGCTGCGGATTGAAAACGGTGTTGTTGTGGTAGCTGTTTCCGAGAAGTATGAACGGCAGCTTGTAAGCGATCTGGAATTTTATCTGGGCAAGAAAGTAAAACCCGAGCTGGTTCCGGCCAAGGATCTTCAGGAAGCATTGCAGCGTTATTACGATATATCAACCATCGAGATGAAAAAAGCAACGGAAGCAGCTCCCGAATTTCTTTCGGTGCGCGAAGAGGAGCGGCAAACGGACTCGTCAACGGATGGTTCGGTTGTAACGCTTGTCAATCGTTTGATCTCGGATGCTATCAAGATGGGCTCAAGCGATATTCACATAGAGCCGTACGAACGGCTTATGCGTGTTCGCTATCGTATCGACGGAGTGCTGCATGAAGTAATGCAGCCGCCAATGGAAAAAGTGAAACCGCTGCTTTCCCGCTTGAAGATTATGGCTGATCTTGATATTGCGGAAAAGCGCCGCCCGCAGGACGGCCGCATTCGCGTCAAAGAAGGCGCAAGAACCATCGATATTCGCGTTTCTACACTGCCCACAGATTTCGGTGAAAAGATCGTCCTGCGTATTCTGGATAAAGGTAAATTAGAATTAAATCTTGAAAAACTGGGATTTGAAGGACGGGAATTGCAATGGTTCGAGCGAACGGTACGCTTGCCTTATGGAATGATACTTGTCACCGGTCCAACCGGCAGCGGCAAAACCACGACGCTCTATGCGGCGCTTAATTCCATCAACCGGCCTGAAGTGAATATCACTACGATTGAAGACCCTATCGAGTATAATCTCACGGGCATCAATCAAACGCATGTGCGGTCGGATATCGGTCTGACATTTGCCGCAGCGCTCCGTTCTATTCTTCGTCAGGATCCCAATGTCATTATGGTCGGAGAAATTCGGGACGGCGAAACGGCGGAAATAGCCATCCGGGCGGCTTTGACAGGACATCTGGTTTTTTCCACTCTTCATACGAATGACGCACCATCGGCCGTTACAAGATTAATCGATATGGGCATCGAACCTTTTCTTGTTGCATCATCGGTAAAAATGATTCTTGCTCAGCGCTTGCTCCGGAAACTATGCCCTGTATGCAAGAAGCCGGCAGAACCGACTCCGGAGCAAATTCTGGAGATCGGTAAAGAAAATATAAAAAAGGAAGTATCATATTATCAAAATGCAGGTTGCCGGCAGTGCAATCAATTCGGATATTCAGGCAGAACGGCGGTCTACGAAGTGCTTTCCATTCAAAACGGCATGAGCAGTCAAATTGCAAAGGGAATTACGGCAAGTGAACTGCGCAGCATCGGTCAAAAAAACGGTATGAAAACTTTACGACAGGCGGCGCTGCAAAAAGCAGAACAGGGTGTCACTACGCTTGATGAAGTTATAAGAGAAACAGCAATATAGACTCTGTGTATTTATTTTGCTTAAAAGAGGGCGGAAGGGGTTATTATGCAAAACCGAAATATAAATATGTTGTGCATGCTCATTGCATCTGCGGGTTTTTTATACGGTCAGCAAAATGATTCGTTAAAAAACATCAACACCGGTTTTTCAGGCGGCGGAAAGGACACCTCATCGACGAGAAACAACTATAACCGGCCTCCCGGCATCTCGCAAAAAACGAGGAGTGATGTTTCGTTAAAACTTGCAGACATTGCAGCGCCGGCCAAATCTAAAAGCGATTCCACGAAAAATTCCGCAGCTAAAAATAATGCAGATACTGCCAGATCAGAAATATCGGCATCGCCTCAAAGCGACACGATTGTCATTAAAGAAGCAGATATTCCCCTGAAGGCAAAAGATACAACCTCTCTCAATTTTAAAGATACGGATGTACGCGATGTGTTCCGGGCGTTATCGTACCAGCATCATCTCAATCTTTTTGTCGATAATTCAATCAACAAGCACGTCACGATTTCCTTAAGCAATGTCCGTGTATTTGATGCGATTAAATTCATTTGCGAACAACAGGAACTCAGTCTGAAGCTGGAGGGTGGTATCTTTAAAATCATGCCCCCGCCTCCTCAGCCCAAGCCGGAACCGCCCCCGCCAAAAATACCGTGGGTTTATTACGAAAATGATTTGCTTTCGGTGCAGCTTAAGAACGACGATCTGGATGCCGTTATTCAAAGGATTCAAGAGAAGAGCAAAAAAAATATTTTATTGTTAAACGGAACTACTGGCAGCATAAGCGGCACACTCAATGACATCGATTTCGATCTGGGTTTTACGCAATTGATGAATAATAACGGTTTTGCAGTTCAGAAAAAAAACGGCGTTTATACGGTCTGCCGTCTGGATTATTTTGTGGGATCGCAAGGGGGGCAGAAAGGGGACCAAAAGGCCGGACCATACTGGATAAGCGTGCATGATTCTCTTGTAACAATCGATGTAACGAATGCACCGCTCGATCGTGTGCTGATGGATATCGGGCGTCAATTAAACACCGACGTTATTTTTTATAATCAAGTTACGGGAAGCGTAACGGCGCGGGCAACAAACATTCCCATCGAGCGAGCTCTCAGTTTGCTGCTGCGCAATACAACTTTTACGTACCGGCAATCGGACGATATGTATTTTATCGGCGAGAAGAGCAATAAGACGATGACGGCAACAAAAGTGCTCCGTCTTAAATATTTGCGAGCGGATAAGGTGCTGGAATTAATACCGCAGTTTATTTCTTCTCAAGCGGCTATCAAGGCAATAAAAGAATTAAACGGAGTGGTCATCGTTGCTTCCAACGATGTCATTACACAGGCTGAAGAATTCATCCGGGAAATCGATAAGCCGGTGCCGCAAGTGCTCATTGAAGCGCTTGTCGTCGATTACGATAGAACAAAAGCGTTGTCACTCGGCGTAAATGCCGGATTTCGCGGTTCTTCGGATACGACCTTGAACACCGGCAAAAACGATTCATTTATATCGAATGTGAGTATGCTGTTCACCGGCGCGACGCTGAAACAATCTTTATCGGGAGTGGCAAACATCGGCAAATTACCCGATAATTTTTACGCGCAATTGAATGCCATGGAACAAAAAGGCGTGGCAAATGTCAAGTCCCGGCCCGTGCTTGCCACATTAAGCGGAAATCCGGCAAGTCTCAGCATCGGTACGACGCAGTATTACCTTTTAACAACGACTACGACATTTCCATCGGCTACGAGCAACTCCATTGCATCGAGTCAGGCATTTTCGCAAATCGATGCGGATGTAAAATTGGAAATTACACCGTTTGTCGGAGCTGACGGCCAGATTACCGTTGAAATTAAACCGGACTTTAAAACTCCCGTTGGAACGTTTTCTTCGGCCGTACCGCCGACGATTAACAGGCGGTCTATGAGCTCTACCATCGTCGTACGTGAAGGTGAAACCATTGTGCTGGGCGGCATGATACAGGATCAGGATACGGAAAATCGCACACAGGTGCCGCTGCTCGGTTCCATTCCGCTCCTTGGATATCTCTTTTCAACGACCTCTACGAGTCATGAAAAGAGCGAGTTGTTGATTTATGTAACGACGCATATTTCCCATGGCGAGGCATTCCGAGCATTTGCCCCGCCGGGCGACGAGCAATGAATGTCGCGGATGCAATAAACCGGCTCGATCTTCCTTTTCTTGCCGGTATTTATTCTGTTCTGGGATTCGATGACGACGGGACAACGCTGCGTATTGTTGAACTTCAAAAACACGCCAACGTTTTTAACCGGCATAAGCCGAAATTTTCTGTAGAACATTATTTTTCCAATACCTTTTTACCTTCTGCGTCGAGATCTGAACGGGCAGAGATTGTAAAGAAACTTCTTTACGATCACGCAATAACCGCGAAGCATGTCGTATCCAGCATTCAGACCGCGGGTCTGAAAATAATTGAAACGCCTCTGCCGCCGGATGTGGAAAATATCGATGCCTGGGATGCCTGGATAGAAGAACACTACGAACGATTAATCCGTCTGCCGATACCGTTTAAAGATATCCGTTACGGTTATGAAGTCCGGAAGGATTTCGTAGAAATTGCTTTTGTGCGGAAGTCCGATATCGACGATCATCTGGCATTTGTTCGAGAACTTGGATTAGAAGTGATAGGGCTTGGCGTAGGAGTCTTTGATGTGCTCAATACTCAGGCGCTGCTCCATCCTTCTTATAATACAACAACCGCTCTGCAATATCACATTTCAAAAGACCTGATTCACTGCTTTCAGATCGAATCCGGCGCAATCCAAAAGCATACAATGATGCCAATTTCCGATATCGGGGAAATTGGATCGATGCATTCGAAAGAGATCGATTCGAATTCTCCTGCAAGGCAATCCGTTAGCATTGGCGGAGATGTTCCGCCGGATTACGTTCCCTCCGGCGCCGGTCTCCTTAAGCCGCTTTCGTTGCCGTCTGAATATACATTCGCAATCGGATTGGCATTAAGAGGATTAGGCGTTTCCTTAACAAACTTCGATGTCCTCGATACAGCATCAAAGAAAAAACACGAGACTTCAATTTATAAATCTCTGATGCAGCGCATTGTGATTATCGGAGGCGCCGTAATATTGTTACTTTTATTACTGCCGGTTGCTGCAAATATATTTTTTCAGAGTAAGATCGATGCATTGGAAGAACAGCGTCTGTCGGATCCCCTCTATGCGCAGGCCGCGGCGCTGGAATCTCAGGTTAAAACACTTGAGCGGCAGAATACAGAGCGGCAAAGCGTTCAGCAGCATGCACAAATCAGCCGGTTGATGTACACAATCGGTAAAGTAATGCCGGCAAAAGTCTGGCTTTATAAATTGTCGATGGAAAAAAACAGGAAAAACATACAGTTGACACTGCGCGGATATTCAAACGATCCGGAACAAATTATGGACTTTTTAAAAAGATTAGAAACGGAGCGCTGCTCTCCACGGCTGATTCGTTCCGGAAGCGCGCTTCCTGCGGAAGCAGCATCAATTCCCAAAAACGGTTCTTTTACAACGTTTGAAATTAAAGCGACAGCGGAAGAATAAGCGAATGACGCCGAAGAAAAAATATCAGTTTATAATCGCGGGAATGCTCTTGTTCTTTTTCTATCTTCTTGCAACGGAAATTACAGATCGGTGGCAGCAAAGTTTGGAATACTATCAAGACTGGCGGTCGAAAAATGAGGTAACGCCCGATGCGAATACACTCCATCAACAAAAAACGGGTTATGAGGCCGAACTCACGCTCTTGAAAAAGGACTTGGGTCAGGATCATTCGGGAAAAATCGATCAATTTGCGTTTTTAAAATCTTTACACATAACAGCGCGAACATCCGGTGTGCGCATACAGGCGCTGTCTCCATCTGAAATTCAATCCAAAGACACCGTTACTTCGATGGCATTGAAAGTAGACGTCCTTGCCCATTATCATGATCTCGGACGTTTTGTGAATGCACTGGAAACAGGCCGCATTCCGCTTGCCGTAATAAAATTGGAAATGTCATCCGTGCAGGCTTCCAATGCGATGCTGGAAGCTTCAATAGAAGGCAATGTATTGCTGCCGGTTGAAAAAGCGCGATGAAGAAACATCAGAAGATATTGAATTGGGTTCTTGGCGGATTGCTGCTCTGCATCTGGGGAGGAGTAGGTTACCAGATTATCCACTCCATGCATTCCGGCGATGAATCCGACTCGAGTATTAACGGAGACTTAACAAAAAGCCATGAGACTAAAATAAAAATATTTCAATACACGCCGGATATTAAAGATCCGTTTCAGTTTGCGGTTCCCGTTGTTCATCATGGACTAAAAAAGGATCAGGCAATGAAGCCCGTTCCGGCTGCTCCTCCGAAATTTCCATTGCGGCTGCTCGGTATTGTGAACAACGACCGGCGGCAGACGGCCATCTTGGAATCCGAAGACGGGACGGTATCGTTTCTCGGCAAGGGAGACACGCTGCAAGGTGTGAAAATTCTGGGTATCGATCAAAATGTCGTACGCTACAAATTTTCAAATACAGCCGGCGAATTGGTAGTAAACAAAACTCAATAAAAGCTCGATAAAAGACATCAGTTTTATTTTTGTAACTCAGCGTGATATTGAAAGAATAAAAAAATCCCCTCTTTCTCAGAGAATGAGGTTGTCCCAAAAGGAAGAATTACAGTAGGACAAACATTCCTGTTTGTCATTTTGCGACAATATCAGACAGCCTCGAAAAAGGTGGATTGATAACTGAGAAAAAATCAATTGTGTTAAATTACGCTGAGCAATTACATTTATTTTTAATTCAATGATAGTACGGCTTGAACCATAAACGCCGAAGAATCAAAAAAACAGCTTCGAGGAATTTCTGCTCTGTTAAAAGATGAATACCGCTTACCGGCATACGATTTCTAAAAAGGAAGAAGCAGGCTTTGCGCTTCCATCCATTTTATTTCTTATTACGATCCTTTCGCTTGTCGCGCTCTCGGTTGTTATGCTGCATTATCTGCAGCGGAAAGCAGCAATGATCGATCTTGCCAAAGTCCATGCGCACTATGCGGCTCAAAGCGGTATCAACGAATTTCTCGCGCAGCAAACGTCTCTCTCTCATATCGACCTGAACGGTACATCTGAATATTCATTTCCCTATAATTCAAAAGCGACGGTCACTCTTTCCCGATGGGGATGTTTCTTTCTTGTTCGGTCAACGGGAATATGCGGCGCCGTAAAAATCAATATAATTGCTGCGGCAGCAGATCATCCCACAAGCGATTTTAATAATGCACTGATATTTGCGAATCCAAACCATCAACTGGTATGTGCAGGGACAACGACCATTATGGGCGATGTGTTTACAGGTAAAGGCGGCGTTATAACGGGAACGCTGCACGGTCTGCCGACGCCTCGCACACTTCCCGTGCAGGGAAAAATAAGCCGGCAGGCAAATATCCAAATGCCGCAATTTCGTACAGCAGAACTGATGAATGAGCTGAGTGCATGGGATCAACTGCTCGCCGCGGCAAACGGTGGAGGGACAGGCGATAAAACGACCCTTTTTTTCCGCGGCTCTCCCACTATCCTTCAGCCTCAGGTTATTGCTCCGTCTGTTTCCAATGTATATATCAACGGCGACGTTATTATTCAGGGACAATATGTAAGGACAGAAAATCCGTTGACAATTGCCGCCTCAGGCAGTATCTCTTTCAGCGACAGCGCTCGCATACGCGGGCTTATAAAAATTCTTGCCGGGAAGCAGATAACTATTGCACCGAATGTGGAATTTGATTTTCCGGTTGTTTACAGCCAAATTTCAATTGCAGTCTTGTCGAATCGCTTACGCGCGCAATTATTTGCACCCTCTCTTACATTTAGTTCGACTGCTGCGGCACGATATCCATCTGCTGCTGTTTCGATGCAATTACAGGTCTCACATCCGCCTAAAAATCAAATTATCATGGAAAACGGCTCACGCTTAGAAGGAACCATGCTGTTCCTTGCTCCTGCAGCCGACACGGCTGTTGTAATATTAAAAGACGGCTCAAAGATAACCGGCTCTTTATACTCCACGGCATATATAACATTGGATGGTTCAATCGATGGAACGGTCATCACGAAAGAATTTTATTTTTATCAATCGCCGACAAGCTATCTCGGCTGGCTTAAAAGCGCACGAATCAATAGAACAGCGCTTCCCAAGAGTTATTTAGTCCCGCCGGGTTTCTCGGATTCCCCTAACTTAGATGTTTTGGATTGGTTGTAATGGATAACTTGGAAAAAGAACAGCAATTCTACATAAATGAGAACGGATTTACATTGGTAGAGACGGTGGTATCGATGTCCCTGTTTCTGGCGGTATTTATACCGTTGCTGGTAAGTGTCGGAAATATTATGATGGACAATAAATCGGATATACTTCGGCATGCGACGGTTCTGGCGGAATCCGAAATGAATCAGGCTGCTCTTATGCAGGATTTTGAAGAAAAAGAAAAGATAACAGAAAATTTTATAATCGAACGAAAAATAGAAACCGCTGCGCGAATTGTAAGAGTACACATAACCGTTGCCGTTCTTAAAGAACCGCAGAAAATTATTGTCGGGTTGGATAAATCGATTTTACTTTCGCAATGAAACTATGAAAACGCAAAGAGCTGTTATAAATAATTTTCGCAAGGCGGCAGGAGATGAATGCGGATTTACCATCCAGGAACTCTTAGTGGTTATTATTGTGGGATCTCTTCTTATTTCTTTGAGTTTCTCAGTTTATGTGTTCACTCATAAATTGTTCCTTTCGTGGCAGTTAAAAAGCGAAGGACGCGAGGCTGTTGAGCGAGTGTTGCAGCAGGTGGTGTACGATATTCAGAAATCGAAATCCATAGATGCAATTACCGACACCACCTTGATCTTGAAATCTGCCTATGAAAAAGATGCAGCGTTTTTGTTTAAAAATGGGAGCATCTACCGCAACTGCGCGCCGCTGCTTTATCAGCAAGGCATGACGGTTGTCGTTAAAATAGTCCGGGCAGAACAAGACTCCGGATTTATTGTGCGCTGCGTCGATGTAGATGTAGAAGGCGGATATAAAAGTAATTCATGGAAAGCACTTGCAAGAGCTGCAGTTCTTGCAAGCTCGCGCGGAGAATTTTCAAACGCTCATTGAAAGATTATTATGACATCGACATATTCCCAAACTCGGACGAAAAAGAAATCGGAATCATTTTCTTTCATTCGTTTCCGTCCTCGGATAGATGAAAAGACTATTGCCGAGTTTTGCACTCAGCTTTCGGTAATGCTGCAATCCGGAGTATCCCTATTACGATCATTGCAGGTCTTGCGGGATCAAACGACAAATGAAGCCATGAAGGACGTGGTCAATTCGCTGGTAAAGGAAATCCAGAAAGGAAATTCATTCTCAAAAGCATTATCGCTGCATCCGAAAGTTTTTGATCGTCTCTTTGTCGTGACGGCAGAAATCGGACAGGAATCCGGACAATTGCCAAAAGTACCTGCGCAGTTGGCGGAATATCTTGAGAAAGTGGTAGCCTTAAAAAGGAAATTCAGGCAGGCAATGACGTATCCGGCATTCGTGATTGCCGTAGCTGCCGGCGCGGTCGGGTTTTTGCTCATGTTTATTGTTCCTGCATTTGCAGAAATGTTCAGAAGCATGCAAATCGAACTGCCGGCCTTGACAAAAATAGTGCTCTCGTTGAGTGAAGCTCTGGAACGGTATGGCCTGATTGCACTCCTTGCGATTATTGCTCTTGTCATGGGATTCAAATCCACGTTGAACAAGGAAAAGTTTCGCGAAAAGATAGAAACAAAATTATTATCCGTCCCGCTTATCGGGGATATACTCATGAAGAACTACGTTGCCCGGTTTTGCAGAACGCTCGGAACATTGCTTCAGGCAGATGTTTCTCTTATTGAAGCGCTCGGTGTAACGATGCGTATATTTCAAAGCGAGCAATTGCAGCGGGAAATTCAAGGCATTATTGACGGAGTAAGGCAGGGACGCACAGTAGCGGAACCGCTGGTAACATCAAGATTCTTTCCGCCGATGGTTTCCCAGATGATAGCGGTAGGAGAAGAGACAAGTGAATTGGACGCAATGCTGCTCAAAGTCGCGGCATATTATGAAAAAGACATAGACATCAAAGTCGAAACATTATCGTCGGTCATCGAACCGGTCATTATTCTTTTTCTCGGAATTGTAGTTGCAGGAATATTGATATCCATGTACATGCCGATGTTTGAAGTAATGAGTTCCGTAGGAATGGGAGGATAAAAATATCTGCCACTGAAAAATCAACTGTAGAGTCCTGCTCGCAGCAGGACAGATTAAAAGGGACAGGCAGCATTTAGGAACACTCTCCGAGTGTTACATTATTAGGCCTCCGGCTGAGTCGGACTCTGCAAGGGAGATTCAAAACTGACCAAAAAGGCATTTATTTCAAAAACACTAGGAAGTTACGTTTGCAGACAACTTGTTGACAACTTCAATATTTCTTTAGGAATAAGTTGTCTACATTATCATCAAGAGCAGCATCTAACTCGATCGGTGTTATTCATTACACCACCTTACACCACCTTGGAAAGGTGGGTAGAATAATGCTCGTAGTTCTTAGGAAATCTTATGGTTTTTCGGGACACCTTGGAAAGGTGTCTGTTTCAAGCAGTTCCCACGGCAATGTAAGGAAATATTGATGCCCCAAAATTATTCAATGATTACAGATATATTGTAAAGAATTCCGATGCTGATATTTTCAAAGATCATGCCGAAAGAAGAAGGTTATTATTATATGAATGATTTAAATATGAAGGTAGAATCGAATTTTCTATATTGTCCTGAGAATAACATGATGCCAACGATACCCGGGAAAGGAATGATGTTGCTCATGAAGGTGAAGTAGAGAAAGAACACACAGTTTTAAAATTTTTAATGTCAGGCGGGGGGACGCCACGTTCCATGGTTCCATTGTTTCAGTTCTATTCGAATACTCCCGATGAGAACCTTCATTTTGGCGACAATCGGTATAGATTCTTCATCGTCACTGAACCATACGTCAAAATCACCGTTCAAACCAAAAATCCCTTCCAAGTGCAGCTTTCCGGAAAATTTTAAAACGCGTACCGGATATTTACATGAATCGATTTCAGCCGTTGTCGTCTCACGTTCTTTATAAATTTGGGTTTCACCAATCTTTCCCATCGAAATGGTCGGCATTCTTAGCGAGCCTTTTTTTCTTACGAATGAACGCAAGCGATAGATCAGTGAAATTCCATCCTGGATGGGAAAAGAATATGCCGCCAGTGTATCAGGCTTTATCGATGGCAATGGCCGCTGTTGCGAATTATTCTGAATGTTTTTTGTTAATAGAATGCAATGAAGCTCAGGATGATATTCGTAGAGCATCGTTTCCCATTGTTTATCTTTTTTTTCGTATGAATAGTAAACCATGGAATTCCCCATGGAGTCCATTTCCGAACAACCAGTTAAATGAAGATTGGCAATGTGCGATGTCGAATCGGATTCAATTGTTGTCCTTGCAATTGAAGAAGATGCACCTTCAGTATGTCGAAGAATTTGTATTCGAAGGGCAGCGATTTTGATGTGCAACCAACTAACGTCATATACAAGTATTTCAGTATCAACGTCTGTTGTCGGTAAAGTGCGAATTTGTTGGATAATTGGGAGAGGTGTGAGAAACAGACAGATAGATAGTAAAGGAATTATCATGATAGTTAATTCTACTCGTTCTATTCCTGAGAATCAAGTACACCGAATAAGTTCATTCGAATTTAGTTTAAGAATAAGTGATCGTGCGGCGACAACATTGCAATCGGCAAGTTTATCATCACCTCGGCTTGGTTCCAGTCCGTTCAATTTGGCTTGAGAATTAATCTCTGAACTTCTGCTGTTCCTTTGTTCCTCATCTCTATCCATAATTCGACAATAAAAAACTACGAATATTGACCAAAAGCACAGATTCAATCTTTTTTCATGCTTTTTGATTAAATGGAGACTCTGTTATGAGTGAAAAAACAATGCCTGTTTATCATTTTTACGACACACTTTTATGATTTTTACTACAAAACCTTGGTGAAATTACGACAGATATTCACTTGACATGGTTTTACATTTATTGGGCAATTTTGTATTGCCTTGGTTTTTAAAAATCCTGTTATGAATCAGTACCATAGTATTTTAGAGAATTGCAAGTTCAACAGAGATCGTTGGTCACCATATAAGGAAGAAAAGATATTGGAAAATAAAAAACGGTTATCAATAACCACAATGCAGACCGACAGAATAATGCCAAATTAACCAGTGCAAGGTGCAATATGAAACAAATCAAAGTACTTGTTGTCGATGACCACCGTGATTTCCGACGTGTTGTGACCGATTTTTTAAGCCAGGTGCCGAATATCGATATTGTCGGCGAAAATATTGACGGTGATGAAGCAATTGAAAAGGCTGAAACTTTGTCGCCAGATATAATTCTTATGGATGTAATGATGCCGAAGAGAAATGGCATTGAGGCAACACGCATTATCAAACAGTGTTGGCCAAATATCAAAGTCATGGTTGAGATTTTATACGACAATCCAGTATATCGAGCGCAGGCGCTGGAAGCAAAAGCGGATGGATTTATCATAAAATCTTGCATGAAGCCCGGATTGGAGGCAACATTCGCCATTGATAGGCTTGCCCCGATAACAAATATTCTATGATCGGATATTCTCTATTTCCAGAACAACAATTTCACTTGATTGTCTGCAGCCTATAGGGAAGCAGACTTATTTATAGATATTTGGTAAATACTCAGCGAATTATGAAAACCGATTTACAATTAGTTTTTAAATATCCCATTGTAGATGTTCGTCGCGGACGACGTTCAATATCATTCTGTAGCCGCAACCGCTGGTCGCGGGATGCTCCAACACCACCCGCATGAATGACTGCCAACCCGCTGCGCATTTTGGCGGGCGTCATCCGTCGGGCAGGCCGGTGTCGGCTGCAGAAGTTTGTTGGGTAATTTGATTTACAAATATAAAACTCACGCTGAATAGTCACGATATATAGAAAAATATTATTGATGGCATCAATGGCCAATAATTCTCAATTCTAAAAATGGATTTATGTGAAGTTGCCTCTCTTTTCCATTTTAATAAGCTTTTGCTGACAATAGGAGAAAATTATGCTAAAAGTGCTTATTGTTGAAGATTCATTCATTATACAAGACCGGCTTATCAAAATGATTTCCCTTATTAATAACACTAAGGTTGTTGGCTCGGCAAACGACGGTGTTGAAGCACTTGTAGCGATTCAGAAATTGATGCCTGATCTAATAATTCTCGATTTGTGCATGCCAAAGGCGAATGGTTTCGACGTTATAAATAATATCAAGGACAATAATCTCTTGACGACAGTGCTCGTACTTACAAACTTTGCGACTGAACCTGAGCGAAAACAGTGCATGGAACTGGGAATTAAATATTTCTTTGATAAAACAACCGAATTCGAGCAAGCAATTGAAGCGATAGAAACATTGGCTTCAACATATCATGCTGAATTTGCCGAAAAAATACAATTACCCAATATAATTTAAAAAAAATTTTTAGCGATAAATCCCTCTATATTTCCCTTTGGATATATTTTGAGAGGGATGCTGCATTTCAATGATATTCCGGGCAATTTAAAAAAATCACCGCTTGAATAAAGTTCACGTATTGATCTTGAGCGGGTAAGGAGAACGGCTATGATGATGAATGCTAACGGGAAGGATCGAGAGCATGAAAAATTCTGAACAGAGAGACTTCCAAGCCCAAAATATTTTTATGAGAGCAGCAGGAATTCTCACGGCTGCAATTGGACTTCTTGTGCTGCTTGGATGGATTTTTCGGTTTTCTTCTCTTACAAGCTTCGGCACAAATCTGATACCGATGGCGCCAAGTACGGCGCTCTTGTTTATCCTGAACGGATCTGCTTTTGCCATTCATATTGGTATGCCGCAAAATCGCCGTGCGCACGCTGCGTGCCTGTCCGTAGGTACATTTGTTGCGTTATCGAGTTTTGTCCTATTCTTCTCCTCTTTCCGTGGAATATATCTGGGCATCGAACGTCTTGGTTTTTCAATCGTTGACTCGCCGCATGGTATTTCCTATATGTCTCCCTTGACTGCGATTTTCTTTTTAGCCAGTGCAGGGGCTTTTCTGTTGACGGTATCACGATCTGCTGAAAGACCCATGCGTGCAGTTTTTGCTTCGGTGTTGTCTCTTCTTCTTATCATAACCTTGTCACTTTTTCTCATTGCATATCTGTTCGCATCACCCGTGATGTACAACGGAGTCTTCGTTCCGCCGGCGCTTCCCGCAATGCTCGCTTTTCTGTTCCTCGCTCTTGGCCTGCTTATGAGTGCCGGATTTCAACTATGGTCTTACGAGAGAATGAAAAAAATAGCTGGCCTGCATTTGCCATATGTTTTACTTTTGATTTTTATGCTCTTTGCTTTAGGCATACTTGCGGGAGGTTACTTTGCTTTGCAAACCTATCAGAAAAATTATCTAGGTGGAGTGGAGCAACAGCTTGCCGCTGGAGCGCATTTGAAGGTTGATCAGATTGAAAGGTGGCGAAAAGAACGGCTGGGGGACGGACAAATCTTTTGCAAGAACGTTGTGTTTTCTGCGGTCGTAAAACGGTACATCCAAAACCTAAACGACCGCAGCACGAAACAGGAAAATCTAACATGGATGGATCAAATACAGAATGCAGGCGACTATGATCTCATGGCGCTGCTGGATGCGCAGTTGAAAACGTTATTAGTATTTCCGGAAAATAAAGAACGAGCGCGTTTAGTCATTGACCCAAAAAACGCTGAAGTATTGATGTCAGGGAATATTGCTTTTAAGGATTTTTATCTTAATGATCAGGATCATCACGTTTATTTGAAAGTTCTTGTACCGATTCTGGAAGATCGTTCTCCAAAACGATTCATTGCTGTTCTTGCGTTCCGGATTAGTCCGGAGGAATATCTCTTTCCCCTCATCGAAAAATGGCCGACGCCAAGCCGGACAGCCGAAACGTTAATCATCCGCAGGAATGGAAACGATGCGTTATTTCTGAACGATCCCAAATACCGGAAGGATGCGGCATTGAAACTATGTTTTCCGTTGGAAAATAGAGATGTTGTCTTTGTGAAAGCAGTGATAGGCGAGGAAGGGATCGTTGAAGGTGTAGACAATTTCAGAGCGCCTGTTCTTGCCGACATGTGCGTAGTTCCGAACTCACGCTGGTTTTTAGCTGCATATATGGATATGAAGGAGATCTATGCACTTCTCCGAGGGCGAATGTGGTTGATTTTTATTTTTGTCGGTGCATTGCTTACCGGTGCGGGTGCAGGCGTTGGATTGATCCGGAGATATCAGCGCAGACTCTTTTATCGGATACAGAATAAATTTGCGGACGAGCTTCGGGATTCAGAGATAAAATATCGCCGGCTCTTTGAAGCGACCAGAGATGGTATACTTCTTTTCGATGCTGATACGGGGACGATTATCGATGTAAATCCGTTCTTAATTGAAGTTTTAGGTTTCCCTTATGAACATTTTCGGGGAAAGAAAATTTGGGAATTAGAATCATTCAAGGATATTGCGCCTACCTATGACAAATTTCTTGAATTACAAAAAGAATGTATCCGCTATAAAAATCTTCAGTTGGAAACTCATAATGGCCGCAAGATTGATGTGGAATTTATCAGGTACTGTCTATCAAGTGGACAATAGCAAAATCATCCAGTGCAATATGAGAGACCTCACCGAGCGTAAATGGGCAGAAGAATCGCTGTATTTGGAATATTCGCGTCACAAACGGTTCATTGATTCAAATATTGTCGGTGTAATCATCGCAACCGCCGATGGAAAAATTATAGAGGCAAACGATTACTATCTGACCATGTTGGGATATACACGCAAGGAATTTCAGTCCGGAAAAGTCGATTGGCGGGCGAATACACCGACCGACTGGCTGCCTGCAGATGAGAAAGCGATCAAGCAGTCACGTGAAGGAGGAACGTGTTCACCTTATGAAAAGGAATATAGAAAAAAAGATGGAACACGTGTTCCTGTGCTTGTTGCCCATACCTTGCTTCCAGGGCCGCGGGAAGAAATTGCTGCGTTTGTTGTTGACATCACAGAACGCAAGCAGGCAGAGGAATCCATACGGAAGAGCGAAGCAAAACTGCGAGCCATCCTTGATGCTACGCCATTTCCTATTGCTCTTGTCGATGTTTTGGATAATAACATTGAATACTGGAGCCGTAGCGCCCTTACTCTTTTCGGTCATACCGCCCCCACCACAGACGAATGGTATCTGAAAGCGTACCCGGATCCCGATTACCGGCGCGAGGTTATTGATCGGTGGAAACCATTCGTGGAAAAGGCGAGATTGTCCGTTCAGGCAGTCAACGCAGGAGCATTTCGGATTGCCTGCCGCGATGGTTCAGTACTCATATGTGAGCTGCATGCAGCTTTCGTGGCAGACAGACTCATTGTTACATTCAATAATATCACCGAACGTCAACAAGCGGAAATGAACCTTGTGTCTGAACGGAACCTTCTGACTGCGCTCATGGACAACATGCCTGACCATATCTATTTCAAAGACAACGAAAGCCGTTTTATCAGGATTAGCAAAGCACAAGCGAATAGATTCGGACTAAACGAACCCGCTCATGCTGTGGGTAAAACAGACTTCTCCTTTTTTTCGGATGAACATGCCCGTCTGACATATGAGGCTGAACAGGAAATCATAAAAACCGGACGCCCGATAGTGGGATTGGAAGAAAAAGAAACGTGGCCGGATGGCCGGGTAACGTGGGCTTCAACAACCAAGGTTCCGTTTTACGATGACAAAGAGAACATCATCGGTACTTTCGGCATCTCCAGAGATATGACGAAGCACAAATTAATGGAGGAGGAATTGCGAAAGAATGAGGAACGTTTTCGAAAAATCTTCGAAGAGAGTCAGTTTGGCATGATTCTATCCGACCCGGATTTTCGATTCGAAAAAGTCAATCCCGCGTTTTGTAAAATGATCGGATATAGCGCAAAAGAGTTTGCGTCGAAGAGTTTCGTCGATATTACTCATCCGGACGATATTGGCAACGATATCGAGAATATAAAAAAACTGGGAATCGGCGAAATTCCATTTTATAAAACTGAAAAGCGATACATCCATAAAACGGGCGAGATTGTTTGGGGAAACATTGTTATATCCAGCATCCGCAATAATGATGGATCGCTTTTGTATTATTTGGGTATGATCGAGAACATCACCGAACGCAAGCAGGAAGAACGGGAAATCAGAAGACTTAATCGTGTCTATGCCGTCCTGAGCAATATCAATCAATTGATCGTTCGCGAAGGAGAGAGACAGAGTTTGTTAAATGAAGTATGCAATATTGCCATTCGAGAAGGCGAATTCCAAATGTCATGGATCGGAATCATTGATCCTAAAACAAATCTATTCAAACTTGCCGCCAGCGCTGGTAAGGCAGACGGATATCTTGAATATCTTCACACATCTATCATTCAAATTATGGCGAAAAGAGCGCCATTCTATAGAACTCTCTTAAACGGCCAAATTGTAATCAGCAACGATATTGAACATGACGATCGGTTGGCATCCCAGCGGAAAAAAGCGCTTGCCCTCGGTTATCGCGCTCTGGCTGCATTTCCGCTTCATATCGACGATGAAATTATAGGGGTCGTAAATTTCTATTCAAGTGAAAAGGACTTTTTTAATGAAGAGGAAATGAAACTTCTTGAAGAACTTTCGATGGATGTTTCTTATGCACTTTATTCTTTAAAAATAGAAGATCAACGGACACAAGCTGCAACAGAAATGCAGGAGAGCGAGAAAAAATACCGCCGCATCTTTGAGAATGTGCAGGATGTATATTTTGAGGCATTGATTGATGGTACAATACTTGAAATCAGCCCTTCCATCGAAATAATATCGAAAAATAAATACAAAAGGAATGACCTTATAGGAAAGTCAATGAACGATTTCTGCATCAATATTGAAGAAGATCAGGCTTTCCTATCGGCAATACTGGAGCGGGGAAGCGTTTCGGATTTCGAAGTAACACTCAAGAATCAGCACGGTTCGCAAATTCCCTGTGCTCTTTCGGCAAAATTACAATTCAACGCTCAAGGTAATCCGGAAAAAATCATAGGCAGTATAAGCGATATCACCGATCGTAAGTTGTACCAGAATCAACTCATGCAGACACAAAAGGTCCAAAGCATCGGTACGTTGGCAGGCGGGATAGCGCATGACTTTAACAATATCCTCGGTATCATCCTTGCATTTAATTCCATTCTGGAAAAGTCAAAAGCAAACGAAGAGAATATTCTCAAGAGCACCACTGCCATTGCGCAGGCCGTAAGCCGCGGCACAACGCTTGTCCGTCAGATCCTGACCTTTGCACGGCAAACGGGGGTGGCGGTGAAACCGATGAGGGTTTCTGATTTGATCTACGAACTCGTTGCCATGTTAAACGAGACATTCCCGGAAGTAATCGAATTTCAAACCAGCGTAGAAAAAAATATTCCGATCATCAATGCCGATCAAACTCAGTTGCATCAGGTATTATTAAACCTTTGTGTCAATGCAAGGGACGCAATGCCGAAAGGAGGAATCATCGGCATTGAAGTGAAAACGGTCGCCTCTGAAACACTCATTCAACAATTCTCCAAAGCGGAGAAATGCCGGTATATTTCCATCAGGGTCTCCGACACAGGCGTCGGGATGGATGAGTCGACAAAAAGCTGTATTTTTGATCCATTCTTTACCACAAAAGAAAAAGGGAAGGGAACAGGCTTGGGATTATCCGTTGTCTATGGCGTTATACAAGAGCATCATGGATTTATTTCAATCGACAGCAAAGTCGGAGAAGGGACGACATTTTACTTATATCTTCCGGTGCCGCAGGAAGAGAAGAATATCCGGGATGGCGAAATAGTAAAACCGGAAGCAATGCAAAGAGGATCTGAAACGATCCTTTTCGTAGAAGACGAAGAGCTATTGCGGGAAATCGTGCAATCGACACTTGAATCGATGGGTTATAAAGTAATTGTCGCCGCGAACGGAAAAGAAGCCGTTGAAATCTTTAAAAAACACTTTAAGAGTATTGCTCTCGTGCTGACCGATATGGGATTGCCCAAGCTTTTAGGAACAGATGTATTTGTCATGCTGAAGGAGATCAACCCGGATGTCAAGGTTATTTTTGCCAGCGGCTTCATGTCGCTTGAGACAAAATCCGAACTGCTCAGGGAAGGCGCCAAAGGATTTATTCTGAAGCCGTATAATCTTAATGAAGTGCTCCAGATAGTGAGAGAAGTGCTGGACGAAAATAAAAATATTAAGTCATGATAAAACCTTAATGATAAGGTTCTTACCGAGAAGAGTATTCAATTACCCCACCTTTCCAAGGTGGGTAGAATAATGCTCGTATTTCTTAGTGAATCTTATGGTTTTAAGGGACACCTTGGAAAGGTGTCCCTTAAAGGGTTTAAACCTTGGCAAGGACGGATTGCACAGTAATTTGCTGACGCATATTTCATTATCAGGCCACCGGCCGTGTCGTGCGTGTTAAGTCGGTCTGCCATAAGGCTTGCTTTTCATGGAGACATAAACTATTTTGCATCGAAAATATTCTTGCCGTTTGAATTTGCAAAACCTTCGACGATGAACCAACAGGAGAACACTATGACGGCATCCGGAAACATTCTTATTCTCGAAGACGATCCCGCGGGCATTCGGCTTGTCTCCCGGAAATTAGAAATTGCCAATACGTCGTTTACCATCTGCAGTGCGCGATCGCGCGCCCCTTTTCTCGATGCATTGGAATCGCAAAAATTCGACTGTCTCATCATCGATTATTCTCTTCCCGATATAGACGGACTGCAGGCGCTGCGCATTGCATCGGAACTTGCACCGACAACGCCGGCTATCGTTTTTACCGGAACCGTCGGCGAAGAAAAAGCTATCGAGTGCATGAAGGCAGGCGCGTTCGATTATATTCTGAAAACCAATCCGGCACGATTGGTTGCAGCAGTCCTTTCCGCGATCGAACATAAACATGCGATTGAAGGACGCATCAAAGCGGAAGCTGCATTCATCCGGGCTAACAAGCAGCTAACGGAAATTCTTGAGCGCATTTCGGACGGATTCCTTGCTCTCGATGCAGAAGGAAAAGTAACCTATGTGAATTCCCGCGGAGCGCAAATGCTCGGATCCTCACAGGAAGAATTGAGGGAAAAAAACTTTTGGGAGGAATTTCCGGATTCGGTTGGCCAGCGATTCTATGACGAATATAACCGCGCTCTCAAAGAACAAAAAAGAATTTTCATGGAGGATCTTTATCTTCCATGGCGCAAATGGTTTGAAACCCGCATCTACCCTTCACCCGACGGACTTTCTATCTTTTTTACGGATGTCACGGAACGTAAACGAACTTTCGATGAGCCTAAAGTAGAAGAACGATAATCAGCGTTCGTTTTTTTCCCAAAGTTTATATCGCTCACGAAAGATAGTACCCGTTTTCTTGACAAACGGACAAGTTTGCGTTATATTATTCGCTCGGTGTATGTCTTACCAATGTGCGTTATGACAACTTATGCTTACCGAATTCGGCAAAATTCTCATCTTTTTAATCATTGGCGGAGTGTTTGTCGGCCTGGGACTTTTTGCCGCGTGGATTCTGCGCCCGCACCGTCCGTACGCGGAAAAAAATGCCACCTATGAATGCGGCGAAGAGCCGGTCGGAAGTTCCTGGATACGTTTCAATATCCGTTTTTATGTCATAGCGCTTATCTTTCTCATTTTCGATGTCGAAGTCGTGTTTCTCTTTCCATGGGCGCTCGCCTTTAGAGGCTTCGGTGTATTCGGTTTCCTGGAAATGGTTGTCTTTCTCGTCATCCTCCTTGTCGGATATGCGTATGTATGGGTTAAAGGGGATCTGGACTGGGATAAACCGCAGCCGGTTGCGCCGAAATTGAACCGAACCCTGACTTCGGAAATCAAAACCGATCGTCCGTCGGCTGTCAAAGTATAAGCTGGAGATTTTGTGGGACTTCTTGATCAGCGATTTGAAAACGGCAACGTCTTTATTACTTCTTTCGATAATCTTCTGAATTGGGCGCGCCTTTCTTCACTCTGGCAGATGCAGTTTGGACTTGCCTGCTGTGCAATTGAAATGATGGCGGCTTCGGCATCGGATTTCGACATCATGCGTTTTGGCGTGCTTCCCCGCGCAACACCGCGCCAGACGGACGTTATGTTTGTAGCTGGAACCGTAACCTTGAAAATGGCACAGCGCATCAAACGCCTGTACGATCAAATGCCCGAACCGCGCTATGTGCTTTCCATGGGAAGCTGTGCAAATTGCGGCGGCCCGTACTGGGAACATGGATATCACGTTCTTAAAGGCGTGGATCGCGTCATTCCCGTAGATGTTTACGTTCCGGGCTGCCCTCCGCGTCCAGAAGCGCTGCTGGAGGGAATTATAAAATTGCAGGAAAAAATCCGGCACGAGAGCCTCGTGAAGAAAAAAACCGCATAAGACCGAAAAAAGGAAACATGACTCCGCAAGAAATTTTCGATGTTTTGAAAATAAAATTCGGTGAATCAATCATCGAAGTAAAACTCAACGTACTCCAGCCGTGGATCCGCGTCGCCCCGCAGTCTCTTAAAGATATTTCTTTCTTCCTGCGCGATGAGACCGTTCTTCAGTTCGATTATCTTTCCTGCCTGAGCGGGATGGACTATAACAACGGCACACTCGGCGTCGTCTACCACCTGGCTTCGATGGTGCACAAACATAAGATTATTTTGAAAACAATTTGCACGAAGGAAAATCCGCATGTGCATTCCGTGGCTGCAGTCTGGGGCACGGCAAACTGGCATGAACGCGAGGCGTTCGATCTGTTCGGAATCGTGTTCGATGAACATCCCGATTTGCGGCGCATCCTTCTGCCGGAAGATTGGGAAGGGCATCCGCTTCGCAAAGATTATCAAGTTCAAGAATTTTATCACGGCATGAAAGTTCCGTACTAATTGCACGAATGGAAAATCCGCTCATACAGCCGCCGTCTCTTCCGACCGACTATACCGTAAAGCAGGGACACATCAAAACGTCCACCGGCAAAACAATCCGTACGGAAGAGATGATCATCAACATGGGGCCGCAGCATCCGTCCACGCACGGCGTCCTGCGGTTAGAGATCGTCGTTGACGGCGAAATCGTGGTGGATTGCATTCCGCATATCGGCTATTTGCACCGGTGTTTTGAAAAACATTCCGAACAAATGACAAATTACCAGCAGGTAATTCCTTATACGGATCGTATGGATTATTGCGCGGCAATGACGAACGAATTCGGGTACGTGCTTGCAGTGGAAAAAATGCTGAAGATTCAGGTGCCGGAACGCGTAGAATATATCCGCGTGATTATGGCGGAGCTGCAGCGCATTGCGAGTCATATCATCGCCGTCGGAACGTACGGCATCGATTCCGGCGCTTTTACACCTTTCCTGTATACATTTATCGACCGGGAAAAAATTCTCGATCTGTTCGAGATGACCTGCGGAGCGCGGCTGCTCTATAATTATATCTGGATTGGCGGACTTTCCCATGATCTGCCGCCGCAGTTTGTCGATAAAGCAAAAGAGTTCTGCGCTTATTACCGCAAGCGCATTAAAATGCTGAACGACCTGCTTTCCTATAACGAAATTTTCGTCAAGAGGACTGCAAATGTCGGCGTGCTTCCGAAAGACATTGCAATCAATTACGCCGTCAGCGGTCCGCAATTACGCGGTTCAGGCGTCGACTGGGACCTGCGGCGGGACGATCCGTATTCCGTGTATCATAAATTCGATTGGGAACCGCAGATCGGCAAAGGGGAGATGGGCACGCCCGGCGATTGCTGGGATCGTCACATCGTCCGCATGCGCGAAATGGAACAGAGCCTCAATATAATAGAGCAGGCGCTGGCCGGACTGCCGGAAGGTAATGTGCAGGCCGCAATTCCAAAGCGTATCCGTCCGGATAAAGATGCGGAAGCATACGTACGGAGCGAATCCCCCCGCGGGGAGCTTGGATTTTACGTGGTCAGCGACGGAACAGCAAGCCCGTTCCGGGTCAAAGCGCGCGGACCTGCGTTTGTGAATTTAAGCGTTCTGCCGGAAATTGCACGCGGGGTTATGATTGCAGACCTTGTCCTGATCGCCGGTAGCATCGATATCGTCCTCGGAGAAGTAGACCGGTAAAATTTTATGGGAACCATTCAATATATATTGTCCAATCCCATCGTTCAGGCAGTGCTGTTAAGCGCCCTCCCGCTGGTTTTTGTGCTGACCTATGTGCTGGTGGTTCTCTATACGGAAATGAAAATTGCGGCGCATATTCAGGATCGCGTTGCATATATGCGCACCGGATGGCACGGCGTTCTGCAAAATATTGCGGATATGATCAAACTGCTCCTGAAGGAAGATATTATTCCGGATCGTTCCGATAAGCTGTTCTTCCGTCTTGCGCCGTACATTGCGTTTGCCGGATCCTACGCAATGTATGCCGTACTTCCGTTTTCTTCTCTTTTTATCGGCGCAGACATCAACCTTGGCGTCTTCTTTCTGGTAGCCGCCGGATCACTCGTTGTCATCGGCATTCTCATGGCTGGCTGGTCTTCCAATAATAAATGGTCGATGCTCGGCGGCGTCCGTTCCGCGGCGCAGATGATCAGTTATGAAATACCCACATCGCTTGCAATTGTCATGGTTGCAATGATTACCGGTTCGTTGAATCTGCAGACTGTGACCAAATTTCAGGATGGCGGCATACAAAATTGGCTTCTCTTCGGCGGGTCGCTGCCGCTGACCCAGAAACTGTGCCTGCTGCCGTTCACATTGATAGCATTCCTGATTCTTTTTATTTCTTCCATAGCAGAGGTCAACCGGACGCCGTTCGATTTGCCGGAAGCGGAATCCGAACTCGTGCAGGGGTTCTTTACGGAATACAGCGGTATGCGTTTTGCGATTTTTTATTTGTCCGAATACGCAAATCTCTTTACAGTATCCGCAGTCGGCGTGTCGTTGTTTCTCGGCGGCTGGTCGAGTCCCTTCGGCGCCGTTATGAGCGGCCCGGTCTGGGGAGTTTTTTGGTTCATCCTAAAGTCGTTCGCATTCGTTGTGCTGCAGATCTGGGTGCGTTGGACTTTGCCGCGCCTGCGCGTGGATCAACTGATGTATGTTTCGTGGAAAGTCCTGACGCCGTGGCTTCTTTTTTGTCTGCTGGCTGTCGGATTTATTTTAGTCATTTAAAAAATCGAAAGTACTCATGTCTGCTGCCGGAACATATTTTTATAACATCTTCCATTCGCTCTTTACTATTTTGGTGGGAATGAAGATAACGGTCAGGCATATCTTTACGCGTTCGGCAACCATTCAGTATCCGACGGTCAAGAAAGCGATTCCGGAGCGCGCGCGCAATCGTTTGTATGTGAATATCGACGATTGCATTGGATGCGATCAGTGTGCGGCGGCATGTCCGGTGGACTGTATTACAATCGAAACGATCAAATCCACTCCGGATGTCGATCTCGGACTGACGTCGAAGAAAACGAAAAAACGCTTGTATGTTCCCCAATTCGATATCGATATAGGCAAATGCTGTTATTGCGGATTGTGCGTCTACCCGTGCCCGACCGAATGCATTGTCATGACGGATGTGTATGAATTCAGTGAACTCGACCGGAAAAACTTGATTTATAGCTTTGCCGATATGACGGCGGTAGAAACGGAGACTGCGAGAGAAAAGCTGAAGCAGTATGAAGCGGATCAGGCTGCTAAAAAAGCGGCACAGCCGCAAGCAGTACAACCGCAAACGGTAAAGGTCAGGGTGGAATTGCCTAATACAGCAAAGCCGCAGGCAGCGCCTCCAGATACACCAAAGCCGCCTGAGGCGGGGAAAACTTAATTTGTCTTCTCAAGGATGTGGTTATTGATCAGTATGGTCTTGTTAGCTGCGATTCTTCCTGTAGCCGCAGTCGGCTCGCCCCGGAACAATCGAAGATATTTTCGGGATGACCGCGGAAACATCCCGACGTCACCGACGTCGGCTACAGAAAAACGGAACAGCCTAAATCGCGTTTGGCAATTACAGGATGTTTCTTTAATATCGGAAGTGATATTTTTGCGCTCATGAAAGTGTCTATGGATCTTTACACAATTCTATTTTACGTGTTTGCCGTGATTACGCTCGGCAGCGCATGTATCGTTGTTTTTTCCCGCAATATCGTCCGGTCTGCATTTGCGCTTCTCTTCGCTTTTTTCGGCGTAGCCGCTCTTTATGTTTTTCTCCTTGCGGATTTTATAGCCGTTACGCAGCTGCTGATCTATGTAGGCGGAATTCTTGTGCTTATTCTGTTCGCCGTAATGTTGACAAACCGGCAGATCAATGTCGATATCAGAACCGGAACAATTCAAGTACTGCCGGCAGTGTTTATCGTCGCTGCATTAGCCGGAACGGTTGTCGGAGTTCTTGGAACGACCGATTGGCGCATTGTACCGCAGGCGCCCGTTTTCCAAACAACCGCACAGCAGCTCGGCGTTCTTCTGCTGACAAGTTATCTGCTGCCGTTCGAGGTTTCTTCGGTCGTGCTGCTCGTGGCGTTGATCGGCGCGGCGATGATCGCGCGGCGGGAAAAGAAAGTTTAAAAAGAAAGATCGACTATGCAGGATTTTTTACTCTGGCTGCAGCATCCGGGACTGACCCATTTTCTCGTCCTCAGCGGCTTGTTGTTTTCACTCGGCCTCTTTGCCGTCCTGACCCGGCGCAATGCCGTAATGGTGCTGATGGGAGTCGAGCTGATTCTCAATGCGGCAAACATTAACTTTGTCGCTTTTTCCCGGTACATTGCCGGTTCGCTGGAAGGACACGCTGTAGCGATTTTTGTCATTATACTTGCGGCCTCCGAGGCGGCTATTGCTCTTGCAATCGTGCTGAATATTTATCAGAACTTCAACACGGTCAACGTTGATGAAATTAGTGAACTAAAAGACTGACAACCGTCATGCAGGCGGAATATCGTCAATTGAATATTATGAATCGAAAATAGAACGTATGTCTTCTGAAACCTTATTGCTGCTTGCTGTCGCCGTCTGGATAGTTCCGCTGCTGGACTTCGCAGTCTTGATTTTTTTGAACAAGCGGCTGCCGCGCGGCGGCGATTGGCTGGGCACCTCCATCCATTTTGCAGCGCTTGCAGCCGGACTGACCATCTTGTTCGTCAAGCTCGGCACATATCACGATCAAACTCTGCAGGCGGCTTTTACATGGGTCGATTTTGGAAGCGTTCCCGGCATCGGGGAAATAAAAATAGAACTCGGTATGATGATCGACAACGTCGCAGCTCTTATGCTCGTCGTCGTTTGTACGGTCAGTTCGCTCGTGCACCTGTTCTCTATCGGATATATGCACAATGATATTCGCTATGGGCGTTATTTTGCGTACCTCGGACTCTTTACGTTTTCCATGCTGGGAATCGTTCTGACGAATAATTTTTTTATGATGTATGTCTCGTGGGAATTGGTCGGTTTGAGTTCGTATCTGTTGATCGGCCACTGGTTCGAAAAAAAATCGGCTTCCGATGCAGGAAAAAAGGCATTCATTGTCACACGCGTAGGCGATGTCGGCATGTTTATCGGAATCCTGATCCTCTTTACAACGTATCATTCGTTCAGGTTCGATGTCATTTTTGAAGCGATTCGATCCGGACACATTCCGTTTGGAAGCGAATGGTGGCTGACTGCTGCGGGACTTTTTATTTTCTGCGGCGCCGTCGGAAAGTCCGCTCAATTTCCTCTCCATGTCTGGCTGCCGGATGCTATGGAAGGCCCGACGCCGGTGAGCGCGCTGATTCATGCGGCAACCATGGTTGCTGCGGGCGTGTATCTTGTCACACGGATGTTCGCAATGCTCACCGCCGATGCCCTGACCGTCATCGCTTACGTCGGCGCCATTACGGCATTTTTTGCCGCAACAATTGCGCTTACGCAAAACGATATTAAAAAAGTTTTGGCATATTCCACTGTGAGCCAGCTCGGTTACATGATTATGGGACTTGGCGTCGGGGCTTACACGGCCGGATTTTTCCACCTGACAACGCATGCCATGTTCAAAGCGGGATTATTCCTCGGTTCCGGTTCCGTCATTCATGCCATGCACAACGCGCTCCATCAAACGAACGATCATCAAACCGATCCGCAGGATATCCGCAATATAGGCGGATTGCGGGAACGGATGCCGATTACGTATTTGACGTTTTTAGCATATACACTTGCGATCTGCGGCATTCCGTTTACTTCCGGATTCCTGAGCAAAGATGAAATTCTTGCAGGCACATTGGCATACGGAACCCTGACCGGAAATTTCCTCATTCCCCTCTTTGCATTTCTTGCGGCCGGAATGACGGCGTTCTATATGTTCCGTTTAGTCATTTTGACTTTTCTCGGAGAGCATAAAGACCGCCGCCGATACGAGTCAATTCAAGAATCTCCGGCCGTGATGACCATTCCCTTAGTTGTTTTTGCGGCGCTTTCGTTCTTTATGTTTTATAGTTTCAATCCGGTTGGAGCTTCATCCGGCTGGTTTTATCAAGCGGTCGAACGCCCGGAGTCAGTCGTGCCGGCCCCGGCTGCGGCGGTGAACAGAGATGTGTTCGAGGAAACCGTCCATCAATCGCATGTTCCCGCAATGGCGCTCTCGCTGTCCATTGCCGGACTGGGTATTCTCCTTGCTTTTGCGATGTACCGGTGGAAGAAAATCGATGCCGATGCTTTAGTCCGGGCGCCGGTCATCAAGTGGCTGTATAAAGGATCTTTCAATAAATGGTATATCGATGAAGCATACGAGTTTGTTTTCGTCTCGGGGACTAAGGGAATTGCAAAAATCTTTTCCTGGTTCGACAATACTATTGTGGACGGACTTGTGAACGGAACGGCGAAACTCACGATGGCTCTTACGCACGGCACAAAGGAAACATGGAAAGGGAATAAGACCGGAACGGTATTGTACACGATCGGATGTGCGTGTCTTTCTCTCTTAGCGGGCTGGTTTGCCATGGCGGGCTTGATGCCGAAATGGGGCCCGGCCTGGAAAATTATTGAATATGGAATTTTCGGACTTGCAGTCTCCGGATTATCCTTCTTCCTGCTCTTTATGGGTATCGGCGGATTCGATGCAAAAGTGATCGATGGAATGGTGAATTTTATCGCGTGGCTTTCCGGGTTTTTCGGATTGTTGATGCGCCGTGTTCAAACGGGAAAAGTTCAAACGTATATCGTGTTTGTCCTTTTTGGCGTGATGATTTTCTTCTTATGGTTCCGTTAAGCGTGCGATGCGATTTTTATAGGAGTTGAAACTGATGACATTACAATCTCTTCATGTATTAAGTGCTATAACATTTTTGCCGATCCTCGGAATGATTATTATTTTGCTCATTCCAAAGGAAGCCAAATCGGCAATGAAATGGACAGCCGCAATCGTTACCCTGCTGCAGGTGGTACTGGCAGTGCTGATTTACATCAATTTCAACCAGAGCCTCGGCGGCATCAATACAAAGGAAGGGATGCAGTTTGTCGAAAGCGCAAAATGGATCGACATCGGCAACGTCTCTTCGTTCGGGCATATAAGGATAGAATATTTTCTCGGCGTCGACGGCATCAGCGTTCCGATGGTTATTCTGACGGCGCTCATCTGCTTTGTTGCCGTGTTTGCTTCCTGGAATATCGAGAAAGCATTAAAAGGATATATGGCGATGCTCCTGCTGCTCGATACGGGAATGATGGGCGTCTTCGTCGCACTGGATTTTTTCCTTTTTTACGTTTTTTGGGAAGTGATGCTTCTGCCGATGTATTTTCTTATCGGCGTCTGGGGCGGACCGCGCCGCGAATATGCGGCTATTAAGTTTTTCCTCTATACGCTTGCCGGCAGTGTGCTGATGCTCTTAGTCATGCTGGCGCTCTACTTCAGCGTTGCGGTCGTGGATCCTGCAACGGGAGAAAAAATTCATTCTTTCAGTCTCTTAGCCATGATGAATCCGGAAAATTACATTGCCGGTTCGCTTCTTGCGGGTGCGGGAACGTGGCTCCGGACGCTGGCGTACATTGCATTGTTCATCGGTTTTGCCATTAAAGTTCCGATCTTTCCCTTCCATACATGGCTGCCGGATGCGCACGTAGAAGCGCCGACCGCCATCAGCGTTATTCTTGCGGGCGTTCTGTTGAAGATGGGAACATACGGCCTTATCCGCATCAGTTATCCGGTGTTTCCGGAAATGGCGCTGAAGTTTTCTTTTGCTCTGGGAATTTTTGCAGTAATCAATATTATTTACGGCGCGCTTTGTGCCATGGCGCAAAAAGATTTTAAAAAACTTATAGCCTATTCCAGCATCAGTCATATGGGTATCGTCCTGCTCGGCATGGCGGCGCTCAATACGCAGGGCATGATGGGCGCGGTTTTTCAAATGTTCAATCATGGAACGATAACTGCAATGCTTTTCCTTATCGTAGGCGTATTGTACGACCGTACGCATACGCGCGATCTTGATTCATTCGGCGGACTGGCGTTAACCATGCCGAAATATACCGGAATTATGACGGTCGCCTTTTTTGCCGCTCTCGGGCTGCCGGGATTCAGCGGATTCATCTCCGAATTGTTTTCATTCCTCGGCGCATTTCAGGCTCCCGGCCTTCGCGTCATTACAATCGTTGCGACGCTGGGAATTGTTTTGACGGCTGCTTATATGCTGTGGACGTTGCAGCGTGTGTTCCTGGGCAAGGCGAATGAAAAATGGGCAGGCCTGCCCGATATCAACGGGCGCGAACTTTTTACGCTCGTTCCGCTTGCTTTGATTGTCCTGGCGCTGGGAATTTATCCGTCGTTCCTGTTAAATGTAATGACTTCTTCGGTGAATCATCTTGTAGATTTCATTGCAAAGAGCGGCGCTGCCGCAGCAATGCTGCCGTAACGGGCGGCAATCAAATAGAAGAAGATTATGATTATTCAGCAAACGCTTCAAAATCTGACATTGTTTATACCGGAAACGATACTTACAGCCACGTTCTGCCTGGCCGTCATTACCGGGTTGATTTTCAGACAAAAACAATATCTTGCCGGATATGTAGTTTTTGCCGGAGTTCTTTCGGCTCTTGCCGCGGTAATATTCCAGGCGGGTGCGAGTCAATCCCTCTTTTCCGGTATGATTGCCGTCGATCCGTTTGCAGACTTTTTTAAAACTCTCGCGGCGCTCTCGATGCTGTTCATACTTCTTTTTTCGCATTATTCTTCGGAAGTGCAAAAGAATGCAAGACGCATGGGCGAATATTATGCACTGCTGTCTGCAATGACGCTGGGCATGTTCCTGATGGCCGGTGCGGCGAATGTTCTTATGATGGTGCTGGCAATGGAACTCGTCAGTTTATCCTCCTATGTGCTTGCCGGTTATACAAAAGAGGCTTTGGATTCCAGCGAAGCATCGCTGAAATATATTATTTACGGAGCCGTTGCATCAGGGATTATGCTGTACGGTATTTCCATTCTCTTCGGACTTACGGGATCTGTCGGGTTCAGCGGCATTAACCATGCGCTGGCAATGGGTGTTCCGAATTATTTAGCGCTGCTGCTTGCGATGATTTTTATTTTTGTCGGTTTCGGTTTTAAAATTTCTGCGGTACCTTTCCATTTCTGGACTCCCGACGTCTATGAAGGGGCGCCGATCACGATCACGGCATTGCTTTCTGTTGCATCGAAGTCCGCCGGTTTTGCAATGATGATGCGATTCCTGAAAACGGTTTTTATCGATACCGGCGCAGTGCAAATACCGGCAGGAACGTGGACGTCTCTCGGCGGCTTTGAATGGAATAAAATGCTCGCCGTCATCTGCGTGCTGACGATGACGCTTGGGAATTTTGTGGCGGTGTGGCAGGATAATCTTAAGAGGCTGCTTGCATATTCGAGCATTGCCCATGCCGGTTATATGCTCATGGGCGTAGTCGTAATGAGCGATAAAGGTTTCCTTGCCGTGTTGATTTATTTCGGCGTGTATTTGTTTATGAACCTCGGTGCTTTTTTTGTGGTTATGCTTGTTGCCAATAAAACCGGCAGCGAAGATATTTCCGCGTACAGGGGACTTGGCTATCGTTCTCCGTTCCTCGGTTTTGCAATGGCGGTGTTTATGATTTCTCTGACGGGCATCCCCCTGACGGGCGGTTTTATCGGAAAGTTTTATCTTTTTGCCGCGCTGCTTGTCGATTCCAGATGGATATGGCTTGCCGTTGTCGGCGTCTTGAACAGTGTCGTTTCGCTGTATTATTATGCCCGCATATTGCGTTATATGTACTTGCGCGAGCCGGATGCGCAAAGCGCGCCGTTTACACTTCTGAAAGGGGAAATTGCCGTTACACTGCTCCTTTTGATTCCGACGCTTCTCTTTGGCCTTTATTTTACTCCGTTAGTCGATTTTGCCAATGCATCGCTCGGTATGCTGGGCATTCATTGATATTTTGTAATTACTCATCGTGGTATTCAAAGAATAATAAAATCCCCCTAAATAGGGAAAATTAGGTATGATGCATTCGCATAATTCATTTTTATGTTTCCAACTCCCTTTTGTTTAAAAGCGCCGGAGGTCTGAAAATGAATCACATCTATGTGATACTATTTTCAGGGGGATTGATAACTGAGAAACAACTGTTTTAAAATACGCTGAGTTACGATATTGACGGTATCAATTATACGGCGATTCCTGAATATATATTTTTTTGTGACGCTTTCGTTTTGACATTTACTCCATTTTGTTTACATTCCATTATCAAGTGAATTATAAGCTCACTTTCATAATTCCGGATATTCATGGACCAAGAAGCACTCAGTATTTTGCTTGTTGATGACGACGAATTTTTTGTACAAATCGTTGCCAGTCAACTTAGCGAAGAATTTAAACACAAAACGATCATTGCGCACGACGGCAAGGAAGCAAAAGATATCCTTTCGAAGAATCACCATCAATTCGATATTATCCTGACTGATTACGATATGCCGTACATGAATGGACTGGAATTGCTGCGATGGATTCGCGAAAGCGGCATCGACACTCCGGTTGTCATGCTGACTGCTGCCGGTTCGGAAACAGTTGCCGTGGAAGCGATGAAATCAGGGGCGTATGATTATGTCCGGAAAGAACAAATCGATCTTTATCATCTGGATGTGGTCATCAGCGGTACACGCGAGCGATTTCTGTTTCGTGTCGCACAGGCCATGGAAAAGGAACGGGCTAACGAAATTCATTTGAACGCGGTAACAACGGACAAAGTTCGGGATCTTTTAAATACGCTCACGCCGAAACTGAATAACGCACTGGCCAATATGGCGGTTGAACTGGAACTTCAGGGTGAACAGATTTATAATTCGGCTCCGGACTCGTCGAAGAGCCAGCTTCGGAATTTTTTGCGTCATCTGCAAAAAGAAATGCTGGAACTGGAAACGTCGATACGGGGACTTTTGGGTTTGTACCGCACTCTCTACGCGCATCATGCTGGAGAAAAAGAGGTCGACAGGCTTAAACAGGAAATCGAGGGCGGCGGGACGGATCCAAAATAGATTAGTTTGTTCGATACTGCCGCTCGCCGATCAGGCGAATACCTTCCAGAACAAGCGACGGCTCGACATTCATTTCCAGGGTTGAATGTTGAGAGATAAACCATGCAAATCCTCCCGTAATGATAATGCGTGCATTTTTCCGTGCAAGCGGCAGTATTTCGCCGGATATTCTTTTTATCATTCCCTCAAATGCATCGATTGCTCCGTAGAGAATTCCGGATTGCATGCCGGCAACGGTATTTGTGCCGATGACGGATTGAGGAAGCGTGATTTCGGCGTTTTCGATAGCAGGGAGCTGCGCCGTTTTTTCATGCAGGATCTTGATGGATGTCCCGATTCCGGGCGCAATGACTCCGCCTAAAAATTCGCCGTGTTCGGTGACGACATCGTATGTTGTCGCCGTTCCGAAGTCGACGATGATGATAGGCCCGCTGTATTTTGCGAACCCGGCCACAGCAGTACATAGGCGGTCGGATCCGAGCGAACGTTTGTCCTCATAGAGAATTTTTATTCCCGATTCTTTTTCGGCGGAAACGATAAAAGGATTAATATTGGTAAGCGTGCAGATCGAATTTTGATATGGTTTTGTCAATGAAGGAACGACGGAGGAAATTCCGGCTCCGGAAATGTTTTCGGGCTTAACATAATGTTCGGAAAAAAAGGAAGCGACCTGTTTTTGTACGGCGGCTTCATCAAGCGCGGGAGGATCGGCAAAACGTTTTTCATGAATCCATCTGGAATTCTGGTAAATTCCAAGAACCGTATGCGTGTTGCCTATGTCGACAGCAATAAACATATTTATATCAGCATTATTTTCTGTAGCCGCAACAGCTTCTCCGAGAATATTGCCAAATATTATCGGGAGGTCGTCGCGGATGTTTTCACCAGTCTTCTGCAAAATGTACCAAGTATAATATATCGAAACAAATTTAAAATTGTCAAGTCCCTCTTTTGTAGCCGCGACAGCTTGTCCCGAGAATATTGTCAAATATTATCGGGAGGTCGTCGCGGATGTTTTTCACCGGTCTTCTGTAAAATCGTTTCCTGATATGACCGGCATTTATTATTTCTCCTCTGCATCCAGCGTAACATCGCCGGAATAGAACGACTGCAATCCCCCGGAAGTTTTTAAAACCATCGACCCGTCCTCATTGAATGCATGTACAATTCCGTCTATTTCCTTTCCATTATGCAAAACTGTCGTTTTCTTTCCGGTCATAGAATTCCGGGAAAGCCATTCTTTCATGATTTCTGAATTGTTCCGGTTTTGTATATGATGGTACAGGGAATCCAGAGAATGGAGAATGCTTTGAAAGAGCGCCATTCGATCCACAGGCGCTCCGGTCTCAGTACATAAAGATGTCGAACGTTGAAGAAGTCCGGAATTGAATGTTGTCTGATTGACATTTATTCCGGCGCCAATGACGGCATAGTCCAACTTATCTGCAGAAAAAGAACTTTCCAGCAGAATTCCACAGAATTTTTTTCCGCGAATCAAAAGATCGTTCGGCCATTTGCATTCGATGCGCTCGCCCGTAAACGTTTCAATTCCATGCGCAACACCGGCGGCGGCAAAGAGGGAAAGTGTGCCGACGGCTTTGGAGTCCATGGCTGGCCTGAGGATAAATGAAAAGAGAAGATTTTTTCCCGGTTCGGAAAGCCAGGTGCGGCCGAGTCTTCCTCTTCCGGCGCTCTGGAAATCGGCCAGAACCACCGTCCCTTCTTCCATTCCCGCTTCCGCGAGGGTTTTTGCACACGAGTTGGTGGAATCTATTGTCTCGAATGTAAAAAATTTTTTCCCGATCAGGGAAACGGATAAACCTTTCTGCAGTTCTTGTTTGGAATACATCGTAGATGTTCCGGAATTATATTATCGTTTGTAACTACCCAGCATTTTGTCGTGCTTGTAAACGATAATCAATTTTATTATTTTTGTCCCCCTTTTTTAAGGGGGACTTTAGGGGGTTTTTGATGAGCAATTATGCCTTTGTTCGTCAGCAACATGCTGAGGATTTATTATTTTTTCCTGAGCACATGATCGAGATTGCCGAGTTTCCAGCCGAGATCGTAAATAAGCCGGATGATATTAACCATCCGGTCGAAGAGAATTTTATCGACCGTATCGGTCGGTTTATGATAATCCGCATGCGTGCCGGTAAAGAAAAAAACCACCGGAATATTATGTTTGGCAAAATTATAATGATCGCTGCGGCGGTAAAATTGCTCGGGATCTTTTTCGTCGTTGTACTGATAATCAAAAGCCATAGAATCGGTTTCTTCATTTGCGTCATTCAGCAGAGTGTCCAATTCAGGGCTGATTTTATCCGATCCGATAACGTATGTATAGTTGGATTGATTTTGCTGCTCATGTTTAGGGTCTATGCGGCCTATCATGTCGATGTTCAGATCGGCAATTGTGCTGTCGTACGGCAGGAATGGATGATCGGTATAATAACTCGAACCAAAAAGTCCTTTTTCTTCTCCTGTAAACGTAATGAAGATAAGGCTTCGTTTCGGTTTAACCGGATTTTGAGAAAACGCACGCGCCAATTCCAGCACTGTTGTAGTGCCTGTTCCATCGTCATCCGCGCCGTAATAGATGGCGCCGTTTTCATCCTTGCCGAGATGATCGTAGTGACCGGAAAAAACCACAGCCTGATGTTTCAACTGCGGGTCGGAGCCCGGGAGCAAAGCAACGACATTTTCCGTCTGCCGTATTTCATAAAGGACGCGGCTTTGAATCGTAATCTTAACGTCAGGAAGAATAACAGGATTGAAAGCCTCCGATTGCAGAGCTTTATTCCGAATTTCTTCCAATGACAAACCGGACGATTTCAAAACCTCTTCTGCCATGTGCCAGGATGCAAAGTAACGGATACTGTGCGGAAGCTCGAATGGCCTTCCATCGGCCATGCGCATCTTGCCTTTGGAAACGTTTAGACCGCGAAGATAGGTCAGCACGCTTGCAAATGCAGATGCGCCGTCTTTATCGGTGATTATAAACAGCGCGCTTATTCCGGTTTCCCTGCGGAAGGCATAGAGCCTGCGGAGCATTGCCGCATGCGAAGTATCGTTTGCAAATTCCCGTTTTCCGGCAAAAACAAATGCGATATGACCGGAAAGTTTGATTTTTATCGAGTCGTTGATATCGTTATCGGGAAATCCAAGGAAAACTGCAGGACCCGAGGCAATCGTATCGCACACGGATTCCGCGATATAGTCTTTTTCCCAGGAAAAGGCAGTTATCGATCCGTTGGAGGAGAGGAATATTTTAGAATTCGGATCCGGGCGGCGAACTTCCACATTAAAATGCTGGAAATAAGTTCCGTCGTCGCCGATTGGAACAAGATTCAATTTTTCAAAGACGTTTGCAATATACCGTGCCGCTTTCTTTTGACCGGGAAAACTCACTTCCCGGCCTTCCATGCTGTCCGAAGCAATGATGCTAAGATGAGCGCGAAGATCGGCGCTTTGAATCGTTTTATAACCGGTCAATGCGGACGTATCGATAGACTGAGCCGCAGCGCTCAGAAGGGGCAGAAGAATCACCCAGAAGCGTTTCATGAAATGGACTCCCTTGTCATAATGTAAAAGAATACAGAAAATGGCATGGAAAAGCAAGATAAGACATTAGGTGATTGGGTTATCGGTTGATTTGTTCAATAATTTATTTCGTAATTCAGTGTTTCTTTAAACAATTGGTTTTTTGTATTTACTCAGCCTGTTCATGATTTTCCTTGTAGCCGCGGGCGGTGACCGCGGAGGATTCCCGACGTCAGCCTGCCGCCGCAGGAGGGCGCCATCGGCTACAAAAACAAGGGTACATCAAAATACACTGGGTAAGAGTTACGGTTTTTTATTCAATTATCATCCTCCTATATGAGGTTGTCCAAAAAGTTCATTTAATGGCAGGGTAGGCATTCTTGCCCGCCTGAATGCTGACGTAGTCACGCGGGCAGGCCGCCTGTCCAATATTGACGAAGAATGGCAAACAGGAATGTTTGTCCTACCACCGCTGCCGCGTGTTGCGTCAAAGATTTTACTTGCATCTTAAAATTTATTTTTACATAATAGCGGTGAAGTTAAATTGACAACGAGTCTAAGGGGACTCGGCGTTGGTTGTATTCTAAGACGCTTCGAGTTACACTATATAAAAAAATATTTCATTCTGCACGCAGCAAGATGTATAAAAAGAATGCGATGCATTTGCGATTATTGCATCGTCGTATAATTCATATCGGAGGACTATGATGTAAAGGAATAAAAACACACAATAAAATAACATTTTAAAAAACGTTGTCGTAAATAATAAAGGGGGTATTATGAAACTACTCAACGTATTCACTATCATACTTTTTTTACCTGCGTGTTTTATTTTTCAGGTAAAAGCACAAAACGATCAAGCCGGCGATCGAGCAGAAGATCAGGATACTATTTCCTCAATTCCAAGCGCTGCTCAGCTGATAAATCTTTTCAACAAGATGGGATCAGGGAAAAGAGATCCTTTTCAGACTATTCCCATTATCGCTTCACAAGGAAACAACGCAATTCCGGCTCTTCAATCAATTCTTGACGGACAAATAAATCAAACCGATTCTATAGCGGCACAGAGAAATTCTCTCTATGTCGTTATGGTTCTGGAAGCGATTGGAACGGCACAGGCGTTTACTGCGTTGATGCACATTGCTTCGCAGGATTATGATCCGGAGATACGCGGACATGCAATGAATACGCTTGCCGCTGTTTATAACCAGATTGCACAGGGGAATCGAATTATTACAAATGATTCAATCATCATGCTTTTTGCATTCAATGCCGACGATACAACGCAGGTAAAGTTCCTTCAGAAGAGTATCGGGAAAATAGCATGTGAAGGTATTTTTAACTGGACCGGAGTGGAATGGGAAGAACCAATGACGGCTTCACAGGAAGCTGCAGCCGACAGCATTACACGAAAGGTATCCGTGCTGCCGGTAAAAAGGCGGCAGCGGCAAGAAATTGCTGAAGCGCATCGACAATGGTGGCAGGATAATCGGCATCGTTTTACATGGAATCCTTTGATTGGTCGATTTGATAAAAAATAACCCGTTCAAAAAAAAGTGATTTGTTAGAAGCTGCTCATCATAAAGTTTTTGAGGAAGCTTCTGATATTCGTATCGATAATTCTAAAAACTACCAACTACTACTACAGGTGAGCCATGAAAACTTATCGAGTAATAAAATTAAAAATGGGGAATTCTCTCATTTCTGCTTTTTTCTTTTTGCTCATAATCAGTCATGTATTTGTAATAAGACTTTTCGCACAGGATGAGAATAATTTACAAAGTTCATTTTTTGCATCGCTGCCTTCTCCGACACCGGCGGCACTTGGAAAATACGGTGATATTCCTGTGAGCATGTATACCGGAGTGCCGGAGATATCTGTTCCATTATACAAAGTATCGAGTCGAACACTAAGCCTTGATATCAAACTGACCTATCATGCCGGCGGCAATAAGCCACAGGAGGTTCCAGGCTGGACAGGCGTCGGCTGGTCGCTGGATGCAGGAGGCGTCATTACAAGGACTGTGATGGGCAAACCCGATGAATATGACTACTTTGCTTCTTCGCCAAATCCTGGAGTAAATACTCCAAACGAAATTGGATATTCCGATGAAGCTATACGACGAATCGTAGACGGTCAATGGGACAGCCAGCCAGATAGATATTTTTTTAATTTTGCAGGCAGAAGCGGCCAGTTTGTTTTCAAACCTGATGGCAGCGTAAGTCTGGGTAAATGTGAGAAAATGAAAATTGAAGAACATTCGGATTCTACATTTATTATTACAATCGAAGACGGCACAAAATATTATTTTGAAAATTATGAGATTACTTCGACAACGAGATCTATCTATAAGTCCAGTTGGTGGTTATCAAAGATAGTCTCAGCAATAGGCAACGATACAATTAAATTCACATACTCACCTTATTTTAGCCTTAAGTCTGTATCCTTGCCGTGGGAAGAACATATGGTATATTATTCGGGACCTGTAAGCTTTGAAAGTTCCGGGGATTTCGGCGGACATACAAGCGCTGTAAGACTTGCTTCCATTTCAGCCGGAAGGGAAACGATAACTTTTTCTATGTCAGACCGGGCAGATTCCCTTGACAAAAAATTAAATGACATTTTGATAAATGTTGATGGAAATGCAATAAACAAATTCCATTTATTCTATACAGATAATTCTTTTGAACGGTTACTTCTGGATTCATTGCAGGAAAGCGGAAAAAATAATTCGCCTTTACCCTCGTATCGATTTGCTTATTGCGGTCCGAAGTTACCCCAGACATACGGAGGAAATGCCGATCATTGGGGCTATTATAATGCATGTGGCATAGGTTTAGCCGCTGTAAAATTTCTTTGTCCGTCATTATCTCCCGATTCTATGTCGGCAGGAGAAACGAATCGTGATCCGGACGCATCGGTCGTTAGGGCGGAACTATTGACGAAAATAAGTTATCCGACCGGAGGATTGTCGAATTTTGATTATGAACCCAATGATTGCGGCAATATCCCGGCAACGACAGAATATTCCTGGACAAGATTAGCTTCCTGTAATTCCGGTACCAATAAAATCGATTCGGCATTTTTTTCTTTAAATAGAAATGATACGGTAAAAGTAAGCGCTGCTATTTCTGCTTCTTCGGACTGTATCGCCGAGGCAAAGCTTATAAGGGTGAGCACTGGTGATGAAATATATTATTTAGGAAATGAAGGCCAAACAGAGTCCAAAAATTATTATTTGACTGTCGGTACCTATTTATTAACTGCACGAGGTTTTATAGGAGGAGTAGATAAAAAAGTAACTGCCTCTATTTCGGCTTCATTACAAGTGAGTCAAATTGTCGAACATAAAAAATTTATTTCCGGGGGAATAAGAATTCGGCGTATTACACAATTTGATGCTATGGGTGGTCAGAAAATGAAGGAATATCGATATGTCGAGTCAGATGATTCTTCAAGATCCTCTGGAAGGATGGTTGAAACCGTTCCTAAATATGCCTTTCTCTATTTATATCCACGATTTAATGGTATATGCGCGCCAATACCAGATGGTTATGCGATCACGATTTCAAATTATCCGAGATCCGGAAATGGATTGACACAAGGTTCTCCAGTGGGATATTCTAAGGTGACAGAATTGTTAGGTCCAAATGGATGCTGTGGAAAATCGATATATAATTTTTGCGCACACACGGTGCCAACAGCTTATTCCCTTCTTGCGCCGTATTCTTCAAACGATTGGCGATTTGGTCAATTAATTTCCGAGTACCATTATAATGCTGCTGGAATTCTGCAAAACAATAAACAATATAGCTACACTTATATGCTCAAAGAACTCGTTGTGGGGTGGGTATTTAGACGGTACGCTTATCCGCTTTGTACGTATGGTGGAGCATCGGGCGGCGGATGGTTTCATATAACCGATAGAGAAGAGTGTAATTTTGAGTCCGGTCTCGCACAACTTGCTTCAGAGTCGACAACAAATTATGATCAGAACGGACAGAATCCGATTGCTTTCACAAAACAATATTTTTTTGAAAATCCGAGCCATTTGCAAGTTACAAGAATTGTAGAGACGAACAGCGACGGCAAACGGCGTGTGACAAAAATGCGTTATCCGCTGGATTATCCAAATACATCGGGTACCAGCGATCTCACACTGCAAGCTTTAAATTAATAGCGCCTCGCCAGACTTCCGCATAAATCCCCTAAAGAGTTTTATAACGAAAACGAAAAGTGCTTTAATGACGCAGAGAGACCGGCTGCCGATTCCAAGCAATCGTGTATTCATAGAACTCGAACTAGAGACGTGGACGAGAACTCATGAGTTGCAAATAGATGTCGCGAATCCGTCTTAGAATGAGACACGAATTCCCGCGGAACCGACTTTTCGTCTACGTCTCTAGTTCCTTTAATTTAGTATTGTATTTACTTTTTCGAATGGCATCATTTTTGCGCGCTCCTGCAACAATACTTCCAGGGCATCATCTTTACTGGATGATAGAAAGTCGTTTTTCAGCGAACCCAAAGGATTTAGAATCGTACTATTACAACAGTCCCCTCGATTCGGTATAGCCTATACAATTAGTGGTGGAATTGTATAAAACTAATGTAATTGAAGATTAAAAGCAATTCCTGTCGGGGGCCACGTTATTCCCCACCATTAGAGGAAAAAGCCGGAAAGCAATGCAATCTTCCTTTTCCTGAAATAATTCCCGGCGCAAACACTTCCGGATTGATTAAACCTTAGGTTTCCGGTCTTGAATGACAATAGTTTCGGCAATGCGATCATGTACTGTTCGCCTGTTAGGATCAATAAAATATTGTAAGAAACCAAAACCAAATTCCAAACATGAAGCGCCATATCCAAGTGCTCGTTCCACCGCAAGCCAGAATCCAATTTTTTCATGAACAACAGAAACGACTCTAATACCCATAAGTCGTTTACCAAGTGTTTTCCCTTTACCAAAGTAGATCGAAAGTGAAAAATATGCAACAAGAGGAATAATGCTGTACCAATGTTCAAAATCAAACTCTAAATGTAAATCTCCTTTTACAAGACCAATGCGTTGCAATAGGCTGGCACCGAACACTAAGATAGGCATACATACAAAGGCAGCTATTAGAAAATCCACATAAAAAGCTCCTGCACGACTTTTAAAAGATGCGAGAGGCAGACCATGCAACTCTTGCATGCGGTGAGATTCGTTTCCATTGTATTTACTTTCCTTTGTTGTAATCATAAAGAAATTTTCCTTTTGAACAATTTATTGATGCACATCCCTAACGAATTCTATATTACTAAAAATAGCGGGGCATTCCTACAATGAGATAGATGCACCCGCAAACCGCGAATGGCCTTGATTGTATCCCTATGACGCCGATGATCTTGTCTGTCAATTACCCTCGCTCCTACAGTGTGAGGGGATTACTCAGGATTCAGCACATGACGGATATTGTTATTTAGTTTTCCACTCACGATCTAATATCGCGTAAAGAATATCATCCGACCATCGATTGTTAAACCAAATACTTTCGATGAAATGCGCTTCCTTTCGCATCCTCATTCGTTCCATTAATCTGATTGATGCACGATTATTTGGATCGACCGATCCGAAAATGCGATGCTTTTTTAGATCGCAAAACACGAAATTAAAAACCAATTTTAACGCTTCAGTTGCGTAACCCAAACCTTGCTCTTCTTGTTTCAATGTAATACCAATTTCAACTTGACTTGATTCCTTCTCAAAAAAATGAAGACCACAATCTCCGATAAGTTCATCTGGATCGAATTTACAGATGGCAAGTTGAAGCCAAGTATTAGGCAAATTAGGTTCTCCAACTATTTGAGATTCTATAAATTTCTCAACATCTACGATTGTTTTAGGCTGCCAAGATTGAAATTGATAAATATCAGCCTGCAATCTATATGATAAAATATCTCGTGCATCTTTCATAAGCAACGGGCGGAGGATAATTCGCTTTGATTTTAGGTTTTTCAAGAATAACTCACATTTTTTTGTGTGCTGCCTACCGTTAATGATTCAATCCGTGCTTGGCCATTATTGATCGCGTGTTTTACTTTTTAAAATGGAGGCAACATTATAAATATTTAATAGCCCTAATCGATCTTACAAGTAAAATAATAAAACCCGATACTATAGATATTAAAAAAGAGTATAGAGCATACCCAGCATAATTATTCCAAAACACAAATTGTTGATAATTACCAAATCCATCTTTAGACATTGATTGATCTGCTTTCCAGCCAAAATAAATTATTGCTACGAACGAAACAGCAGATAGCACAAATAAATACAATATTGATTTGTGAAATATTTTATATTGAGTCATGCAAGTGTTGCCTAACGTTAATGATTTTATCCGTGCTTGGGCCAAAAAATCCTTATACCCAAGTGCAGCTATTGATCACATTGATTTTTTTATCGGATGGGATAATGAAAGCAAATATCCCCCCGATCCGGCTTACCTGTGAACCTATAATTGCCCAAATTTATATATTGCTATAGTGAGATGCAAGCGCCCATAGGAGGCCATTTTATCCCAAAAATATAAAAACAGGAAATCGATTTGCCCTATAGAAACAAAAAATATTTTTGTTGAGGCTCGTTTGGCTAAAGAAAAGAGCCCCCACTTACGCTCTTCTTGTTCCTTATCAGATTGCCCTGATTGACATTGAATGAATACTAACTTATCATTGGCAGATAGTTTGAAAAAGAGAAAAAAAATGCGTAAGGAGACATTATGAAAATTTTTCAAGTTGTTGCAGAAAAGATGATCACTGAAATGGAAAGTCGCGCAAGAAAACTTGGAGTGAAAGGCGTGATTATAGTTGCAAGCATGGACGATGCCGGCTTTTCGTGGATATCCCGAATGAAAGCTGTGGACACAATGAAAGTTATTGCGGAAAATTCTGCGCAGGAACCATATCCTGGTTATAACTTTATCGGGATTGCTTACTCTAAAGCAGCGGAAATGGCCGATACCAAGTTGAACAGCGGAAGCAAAATTAGGCCGGCGTATCAAGGAGAATTCGCCTACCAGGGCGGAACGATAAAAAAAATTCAAACTGGATTTATTTTAACGGTTTTTAGCGGTGCAACCGGTGAACAAGATTTTGAAATAGCAGAAGTTGGAATGAATGCGTATCAAGCCGATGATATTGAGAAAGTTCAAGCAACCTGAGGCTTCGTCAAATATCTTTGTTAAACATCTCGGCAGTACACATGATAATGAAGATATAAAGACGTTAAAAGAAACTGCTGCTCTCGGGATCGAGAAGTCGATCAAATAACAATCATTCTTCTCCAACGAATTATGCTCACCTGCACTCCAACTCAAGCAATCCCGGTATGTTGGATTTCGCTATGATTTGATCTCCAAAAGTCTTTATCAACTGTGCAAGCTGTTTAAATTTTATCGTTGCGAAACATGCTCTTTGTAGATTTAGTTGTTTCGTGCATTATTGAGAGAGGTTCAAAGACATAGTCAATAAAATTTCTCAAAGACTCTTAGGAACCCAATATTTGAAGGACACGCGTAAATCCCTGTTATTGACGAATTTAAGCACAAACATAAGGTTGAATATTTCACTATGGCTGCCGCTAACTTATCATTGATTTAACATTTATCTTTTTACGTCGTATCATTATTGGAAGATAGAAACCTTCAAATGCAGAATAATAAAGCACTCGATTCACTTGAGATACTCATTCAAGCAGCCCAAAACGGCGATATTCATGCGTTTGAAAAAATCGTCGGGCGCCATCAGTCGTATGCATTTGCAATAGCTTTTAGGTTTATGTGCGATGAATTTGATGCTGAAGATATTGTCCAGGAAAGCTTTATACGGATTTGGAGTCATTTACAAGATTTCGATTCCAGGACGAAGTTTAAGACGTGGATGTACAAGATTGTCGTCAACCTTTGTTATGACAAAACTAAAAGTAATAAAAGAAGAACAAACGTGTTTACAAGATTAAACAATGACTCCTTTTCTGAGAATTACATGAGCCATATCGATCCGGAACAGGAATTATCCAATAAGGAGATGGCTGCATTGATTCAATCACTTGGCAATGGGTTGTCTGAAAAACAACGGATGATTTTTCTGCTGAGAGATTTACAGGATCTGTCCATTAAAGAAGTCTCCGATATAACCGGTATGTCAGAATCAGCGATAAAGACAAATCTGTGCTATGCAAGACAACACATCAGAAAAAAATTAGTATCTCTCAAGGTGATTATATGACCTGCAAAGAATTTCAGAATCTCCTGTACTCGGCGAGAATCGACGAGTTGGGTACGGCTGAGCGGGAATTTCTCGAACACCATCTTTTGGAATGCGATTCCTGTGCAGCCGTTTTTCGTCAAGTATCAAACGCCGACCGGTTCCTGATCCGGATTAAGGAAACAGCACCCCGCATCCCAAACGAAGAAGTGTTAACCGGATCTATTATTGCTGCAATCGCCGGCAGTAAAAGACAGGCTGCAAATGTTCGTGCAGGCACTATCCTTAATCGTTTGAAGGATGTCTTCATTTTGAAAGCTGCCCGCTTTGCATGTGCTCTCGTTTTTCTGTTCTGCGGAATGACATATTTGTTTATGGAATACAATGATACAAAAGCGATCGTAAGTTTAGAGCATCGGCTGGGGAATCAGAGCATATCGAACCATGCCGATGTTTTCTATCAGGGTATTAATATTTTGAACTTTTTGCACGATTTCTACAATTTTTCGAATGGAAATGCATCGTCGGTAGAATTAACAAAGACCCTGGTCATTATAAAGAAAGCCGATCTGCAAGCCCTGCTCAAAGATTATAAGACATTAGACGAAGCTTCGAAGGCGCGCCTCAATGCTATGTACGACAAATATATAGAGGCGGAGCCTTCCCTCCTGCCCGGCTCCGAAAAGAACCGTGAAGAAACTGCCGCTCTTCGAAACGAAATTAAACGCCTAAAGATGGAATTGGAACAAAGCAATAATACAAAGGTACAGCCATGAACATTTTCATAAAATACCGGTTTGGAACGTTCATCGTCTTATTTCTCCTGATTGCATCCGGTTGTAAAAAGGAGAAAAAGACAACAACGATAATCAATAACGACGGATCGTGTGTAAGAACTATCGCTGTCAATCCCGTGAGTGATACATCGTCGACCTTTCCCATCCCCACTGATAAAAGCTGGGATATCCATTTGGAAGGCGATACGGATAAATCTTTCATTGCCGTGAAAAAGTTCGATGATGTGAACCGGTTGAATAACGAATATCGAAGAGCAAAGAAAGCCGGCATCGATATTACATTCGAAAAAAAATTCAGATGGTTCTTTACATATTTCAGCTATCAGGAAACATATAAGCCCTTGCTGCCAATCCAAAGAATTACTATCCAGAACTTTTTAACAAAAGAAGAATATGCTCAATATGAGCATGGGGATACCGGTAAAGCGTTAAAGAAAAGGCTGGATGATTTTCTCACGGCCAATATTTATGAAGAGTTTTACAGCCAGTTGATAGATTCGGTAGAACAGCTGCATGATCCGTCTATCCCTGCAAGTGTATTTATTACGAAGAAGCAGGATATCGGTTTTCATGAATTTGGCAAGGGGGAGACAAAAGACATCGTGAAATATCTGGAGAGAATTCTTGGCCTTAAGCTGAAAGGAAAAATAGAAAGGCCAATCGAAAATATTACGAAGTCAATAGAAGCCGATATCCAGTTTATGATGGACGCAGGCGGCGATTATTTGAATGAAGTACAGATGCCCGGAATTATATTGAATACCAATGCGAATACCGTGGAAGGAAACAAGTCTGTATGGCGTTTTAATGAAGACAGATTTGCCTACACAGGTTATACCATGACTGTCGAATCCCGTATTGCCAATCCATGGGCAGTGTATGCAACCGGTGGCGTGTTGATAATAATTGCGGCACTCTTACTGCTCCCGTGGTGGAAAAGGAAATAATTACTAAGCTCAGATGTATCTTCGGGAGATTTTTAGTATCCGCCAATGATGAAGACTCAACGGCAGCCGTAAATTTCCTGAACATAGTTAATTGTCACGGCCCAGGTTTTGTTTTAGATACCGCTCCATGACCCGTTTGATAAATTCGTCTTTATTGATGCTCATCAAGATTTCTGCATTCGGCTTTTTAGAATCATCCATCACAGTGTAGCCGTTGTCGTCGACATTTACATGAGATTTACGGCTGGAAAAAAGTTCGGGCCAGAGGACATAGCCGACAGCGACGACGTCGTACAATGTCGGATCGGGGTTTGCAAAACTTTCGAAAAGCCATAATGAATACAAACCGCATAAAGCGTTGGTCAGCGGAGATTGACGCATTAAAAGACGGCTGCGGTTGGCTTCATTCAATTTTACAAATGTCGTCACGTCTAATCCTGCATAAACGATCTCTGCGCCGCTTGAAGCGAACATTTTTGATGCCTCGATATCGGCCCTCACGTTCCATTCGGCATCCGGCACCGGACCGCCGTTATAACCCATGTGAAACGATCCGAACATTGAGACAATTTTTTTCGCGAGTTTCAATACATCTTTGTCCTTCTTGATGACCTCTTTAATGTTGCAGACCGGCCCAACCGTAAAAAGTATGATTTCGTTCGGATATTTTCTGAGATTGCTGATGATAAAATCTGCCGCCTGAACGTTCAATGCTTTCGTTTTATTAAATCCTTCCGACCAAAGAAATTGATTGGTTGGGGCGGCAATTTCTTTATCAACACCGACAACAGCCGGCGTAGGGTTGCCTGCAACAACCGGGATATCTTCCCTTCCTGTTTCGTAGAGCATCTTGAGAATGGTTCTTGCACGCAGAGGGGTATTGCCATGATCCATGACAAAGCCAAGAACTTCGAACTCGGGGCTGTTGAGAACAAGCGCTACAGCGAATGCATCGTCGATATCGCCGCCGAAATCGCAATCGAAAATTATTTTTTGCTTCTCCCGGCCAAAAGCGAAAATCGGTAAAAGGAAAATGATAAGAAGGAAGAGTAGTTTTTTCATGGCGGTTACCTCATTGTTTTAGCTGATCCGAACTCGATGATCGGCCATCGTTTCATCCGTCCTTATGATTTGATGACGGATTTTTAAAATATTTTTCTACCAATTCCGATTTACGGCCACGCGCCCGGCAATGTCCCGCCAAGATGACTCCCCCGAGATATCAGACAAAAAAATGAGCGCTTGCAGCAGCATTTTGTAATCCATTGTTTTGGGACGACCGTTCCGGCCTTTTTCCAGAGTTACGCGAGTGCTCCCTGCAGTCGAGACATTTCCGTTCTCGTCGATAGCGGTTTTTTCTTTTTCCAGTGTTTTCCTAATCATAAGCCGCATTTTTGTACTCACCGTCGTATCCTCGCATACCAACAGGTAGCGCGAAGCGAAAACAGTTCCTACAATTTGGTAGCTCACGTCAAATCCGCCTTTTTCAGGGTTCGTACCATCGGATTGCTGCTTCTCCAATCCGGTTTTGGTTAAAACGAGAGCCGCGTGTTTTAGTTCGGAATTATCAAGAATCTCACCGGCCTGGCCAAGGGCTGCGGCACAGAGAAAGAAACGATGTGTGTATGGATCCATCGTCCTGGCCCGGTCTCTCGGAAAAACATTCGGTGTGATAAGCCATTCCGCCGCTTTTCGGATATTTTCTTTCCAGTCTTTCAGTTCGTTCAAATGAATATAATCGCCTGCTTCCTGAAAAAGAATGACCGACCGGCTTGCGGCTTCCAAAAAAAATGAAATACTGTGATGGGGATCTCCGGTACCGGGGAAGCTTCCGTCCGCTTCATGTGCAAACCCCCAATTCAGAACCCTGATTCCTTCCTCGATCAGATCGTTGTTCTTCGCCGCAAGTCCCATCTGGATAAGATCGGCCCCAAATCGTTGCAATTCGATAAACCAATGTTTAGACAACTCCTTTTCCCATTCTGCATTGACGCCGACAGCTCCGTCCGGATCCACTCCGCTGACCATGCGTTTCGGACTTTTATACACTTTGTCGACCAGGAACTTATCACTCGATACGGAAAGCAATGTCGGATTCATGGGCTGAGCGCTTAGGTTCTTCAGCACGAAACCTATCGCGGCTATTGAAACGATTGCCGGAAGCAAATGAATTTTTAACATATTCATGAACCGCTTAAGTATTGGGCTGCGGAAACGCACACCTTCAATCTCCACACACGAAAATTGACAAACAGGAATGTTTGTCCTACCATAATTCCTTCTTTTTGGACAGTCGCAGACTTTGAAAGAGAGGGAGATTTTTTAATCTAATAATACCACGTGAGTAGAGCCTATATTATTCTTTCATCCGAATGACGTTTGAATTATTACTTTTTATGTCTTCTGAGGTCAAATATTTATGCAGAAATTTCGGCATTACATTCCAATGCTCTCCATCATCCGTTATAACGGTAACCGTTTTACTGTTAAAACGAGTCAACATCCCGACAACTGCCGGGCGTCCTTCAGGCTGAAATGTCACTCGATCACCAATATTGAACTTCATCATTTCGTTGTGAGATCGCATTTTGTCTAATATGCGAAGACGTTGAACGATTCTATTGTTAAGTTCGATAAGATCCGATGCACTCAGATTGTCGATATTTATTTTCAAGGGTCTCTCCTATACTATTTTTGACCACAGTCCTTTGATTGCCGCCCCGTTGACCGCAATCTTCTGTGAAATTAATATATTCTATGGATTCTAATGCATCTTATCGGCAAATGCAAAACTTAAAGTTATACTAATATATACGACACCGACAAAAAATGCGAGAAGACTCCATTTATTTGTTCGGGAGACCTTGCCTGCTCTCAAAAGAATATACCCAACAAGGAGATTAGCCAGACCCCACAAAACATTTACCGTCGGAGATGACAGTCCTTTTCCCGGCGGATTTGCAAAGGGGGACGGAAAACTATCGCCGGATATGCCATGCACAAAATGCGGGACGGTATTTGCCAGGAAAATACCGGCGAATAAACATGCAACATAATGATACCATTTCATACGAAGCTCCTTGAAATATGTTTAGAATTGATAACCCAGCCCCACAAATAAAAATCCGGTCAAATAGTCCTGATTGTAATTGGAAAGATCACGGCCGCCTTTATCATACAATACCGTATGAGTATAGCGTGCTTTGAAACCCGAAAGAAGAAGGAAACGATTAGGCCCATCCGATAACGGTATCTGAAAATTGATCGATGCATGTAAACCAAGCGCATACGAAATTAAACGGTCTATAAAGTCATATTGCCACTCCGAGGCCCACATCGCGTTAATATAGGGAACTCTGATCGATCTATTTATAATTGAAAAGGCTGGGCCAATCCCCCATGTGATATTGTCGGTTATATTTCCTCTTAAAGACAAATCTATATTGTTAATTTTCAGATCTACATTACAATAATAATAAAGAGGATATTCGATACCAGGGCCGTATTGAAATGTAGGAAATGCAACCGTGTTCTCCGCGAGTGAATTCTGATAGCTGTATTCGATAAACGATTGGTAACCGAGAATATTCCCGATCCCTATGCCGAGCAAAGGACTGAAAAAATAGCGAAAATCTTTATCTCCCATAATGCTCGTCCCATTCTCAGAATTGTAAATATATGCTCCATAACCCGGTGCAGCATAGACTTCTGTTTGAGCGTAAGAATAGTGAAAGGAAAAAGGAACAATGCAAACGAACAGAAAGAATAATCTAATATGTTTCATGGGTTGAATATAATAGTGTTTTGAGTGACCGTAGAATCTTGATTATTTGATCCCTTTATATCGAGGATGATAAAATAGACGCCGGAAGGATATAGACTTCCATCAATATAAACTTCATACTCACCTGGATTCTCATCTGTATCGACGAATGTTGCTACTCGTGTATTATAGCTATTTTCAAATGTGAGAAGGACATGTGCTTCATATGGGACAATAAAATGGAATAGCATTGATCCACCACCTTGTGTAGGCATCGTCCGACAACTAAAAACGATAACGGCAAATACAAACATTAAGGCGAGATATTTTATCTTCATCTTTTATGATCCTTCGTTGGTGGAATGATTCAATTTAAAGAACTCCGGGTATATTTACAAACGAATTGTTCCAAAGCCGTAGCATGCAACTTATTCTGGTGCAACCAGTTACGGAAATCTTGCGGAATTGTTTAGTAATTTGTATGTTCTTACACAAATTTAATAGGATGCCATAGACAGTTGTAATATTTTATTGTTGAATGAAAATTTTTCCCGAAAGAAAGACTTCAAGACCATTCATACACACAGCCTTATCCCGACGATGAAAGGAAAATGAAATGAACATTTTTTCGCTTCAAACGCAGTTTTCACGGGGACATGCACATCTCTTCAGGCTTGTATTCATAATGCTTGCTGTTGTAAGCTTTGGCTCTGTCAACATGTTCAGTAATGTCCCTGTGTTTTCCGGCAAAACCGATGTCGGGAAAGTTCTTATTCCCGGTTCAGTGGAATTCGATTCATTGAACGGCGCCATACGAATGACCGGAAACGGAGAAAACATCTGGGGAAGCCGGGATGCATTTTATTTTGTCTGGAATAAAATCGACGGCGATATCTCCTGCACGGCGGATATTGCATGGGAAGGCAAGGGTGTAAATCCCCACCGCAAAGCCGGCTGGATGGTTCGTGTCGGTTTAGAACCGGATGATCCGTATATCGATGCGGTTCTTCATGGCGACGGATTGCTTTCTATGCAGTACCGCAAAACAAAAGGCGATGGAACAAATGAGGTCCAATTCCCTATCAAAGGTGCATTGAAAATACAATTAGACAGAACCGGCGATCAATTTACATTTTATGTATCCGGTAAAGACGGCATTGTTCATCCGGTCGGGACCGTCACTCTCGGATTCAGCGGGACTCTCTATGCCGGGCTTTTCGTGTGCTCTCACGATTCCACCGTAAAAGAATCCGCCGTTTTTTCCGATGTTCAATTTTCATCAAAAGGTTTCGTTCCGGACGATAAACGAATTGTCGAAAGCACTCTGGAAACCATGAATATTGAAACCGGCGTACGCACAATTGTCCGTCAGGCAAAAGAACATTTTGAAGCTCCCAACTGGAGCCGTGATGGAAAAACGATTATTTATAATTCGGGCGGAAAAATTTATGCACTGCCTGCAGCCGGCGGACAGCCGCTGCTTATCAACACCGGTTTTGCAGCAAAGTGCAACAACGATCATGGAATTTCCTGGGATGGAAAACAATTGGCGATCAGTAATCATGCGGAAGACGGAAAGTCATTGATTTATCTTTTACCGATCGAAGGCGGCACGCCGAAACTTATCACGAAGCAGGGTCCATCGTATTGGCACGGATGGTCGCCGGATAATAAAACTCTTGCGTATTGCGCAGAGCGAAACGGTCAATTTAATGTGTACACCATTTCCGCCGCCGGCGGCGAAGAAAAGCAGCTTACTTCGGCTCCCGGTTTAAATGACGGCCCGGAATATTCTCCCGATGGAAAGTACATTTACTTTAATTCCGTTCGCACGAGTCAAATGAAAATATGGCGGATGAATGCCGATGGAGCCGAACAGATTCAATTTACACCGAACGATGAATTCTGCGATTGGTTTGCGCATGTTTCTCCCGACAATAAGCAGATTGTGTTTGTTTCGTACGATAAAAACGTGGAAGGACATCCGGCAAATAAAAACGTTCTCCTGCGCGCGATGCCGGTAACGGGCGGAGAAATAAAAGTGCTGGCCAAACTCTTCGGCGGGCAGGGAACTATGAACGTTCCTTCCTGGTCGCCGGACAGTAAACAATTCTCTTTTGTAAGTTATAGATTAGTCATGCCATAAGATGCATGGAACGATAAACAACCGAAAGGAGTGCATATGGAATCTACCATCTACACGCGAAGAGATATTTTAAAGCTCATTGGAACAGGAGCTGCTGCAGCGCTGGCATATCCTGCGCTCAATTTTGCCAAAATAAAAACGACGGCCGCAAATATCGGATTTCAATTGTACAACGTCCGGCGGCAAATCGTCGCCGATCTTGAAGGTTCTATCCAAAAAATATCCGGCATGGGATATCTGGGTGTTGAAACCTACCCGCTTCCGTCCAACATCGATCTTCAGCGGGCGGCAAAAGTTTTTAAAGAAAACGGGTTGATGGTATTCAGTATGCATACGGAATTGCCTGTGGGCGACGAGGTTGATAACATAATGAAAATGTCCGATGCGTATCATTGCTCCATTGTCGTCTATCCCGGCTGGCCGAAAGATCTCTCCACACAGGATTCCGATCTTTTTCTGCGGGCATCGGAAATTTTCAAAACAGTCGATAAAATGAAACAACGCGCCGAACAATATAACGAAATCGGCGCAGCGCTGAAGAAAAAAGGATTACATTTCGGGATTCATAATCACTGGTGGGAATTTGAAAAATCCGACGGCACGTATCCGTCCTATTACTTTTTAGAACACCTCGATCCCGATATATTTTTCGAAATAGACACATATTGGGCTAAAACTGCCGGGCAAAATCCCGCAAAAGTAATAGCAGATTTCGGAAAACGCGCCCCGTTCCTCCACATTAAAGACGGTCCTGCGACAAAGGACGGCAACATGTACTCGATGGTTCCAGCCGGAAGCGGCGTCATGGATTTTCCTGCCATTGTCAAAGCGGGCGGCAAAAATATTCAATGGATGATCGTTGAGTTCGATGAGTACGCCGGAAGTATTTTCGACGGAATGCAAGGCAGTTATACCTATTTGACAAAAAACAATTTAGCGAAAGGCAAAGTATAAGTATGAAAGTACTATTTATCGGCGGTACGGGCAATATAAGCACATCCGTGAGCAGGCTCGCCGTCAGCCGCGGTGTTGAATTGTATCTCCTCAATCGCAGAAAAAGACTTTCCGGAATTGCCGGAACAAAATCCATCACCGGCGATATTACGGATCCCGCGATATCTTCCGTTTTAAAAGATCATGAATGGGATGTCGTCGTCAATTGGATTGCTTTTACGGAGCAGGACATCGAAAGAGATTTCAAACTCTTTCAGGGAAAAACCAAACAGTACATTTTCATCAGTTCCGCATCGGCATATCAGAGGCCTCTTTCACATCCGATCGTCACGGAATCGACACCGCTGGCAAATCCATACTGGCAGTATTCCCGGAATAAAATCGAGTGCGAAATGAAGCTGAATGCTTTCTATAGAGAAGATAATTTTCCCGTTACCATTGTAAGGCCTTCACTTACCTACGATACCGTCATTCCGGTTCCCATCGGCGGCTGGAACGAATATACCATCGTGGACAGAATAAAGAAAAGGAAAAAGATCATCGTACATGGAGACGGATCTTCCCTCTGGACAATTACACATGCGGAGGATTTTGCAAAAGGATTCGCAGGATTACTGGGACACCAGCAGGCAATCGGGCATTCGTTTCATATCACATCGGACGAACTGCTGACATGGAATCAAATACACGAAGCGCTGGCCGAAGCAGCGGGTTCTCAAGCACATATCATTCATATTCCCTCCGAAGTGCTTGCAAAGTACGATAAAGAACTACTCGGAGGATTGGTGGGCGATAAGGCAACATCCGTCGTCTTCGATAATTCAAAAATTAAAAGATTCGTGCCGGATTTTGTTGCAACGATCCCATTTCGTGAAGGAATCAAAAGAACAATCCGTTGGTTCGAATCGGATCCGGCAAGAATGGTTGTGAAAGAAGAAACCAATAAATGGATCGATGGAATGATCGACCGGTACGAAAATGCATTTGCTTAACGATAATTTTTCGCGAATAAAATCAAACTGATCGGATGGTTTGATTCAAAAAAAAGAGCAGGCATTTCATCCATGCCTGTTCTTTTCATGAACACTTAAAATGATTCCTTAAAACATATAACCGCTTTCTCCATGCTGGCTGAGATCGAGTCCCTCTTCTTCTTCCTGACCTTGAACACGAAGGCCCATTGTCTTCTGAAGAAATTTTAATATCAACCAGGTCATCACAAACGAAAAAACTGCGGTTACTGCAACACTGATCGCTTGAATACCAAGAAGGGATGAATTGCCGTAAAAAAGTCCGTTTTTCCCCGCAACATTTACAGCTGTCGTTGCAAACAAACCGATTGCAAGAGCGCCAAAAGCGCTGCCCACACCGTGAACACCAACGACGTCGAGGGAATCATCCAAATTGATATATTTTTTCAGCGAAACACCCCAATAACAGACAACACCCAGGCAGAGACCGATAACGATTGCTGCCAGCGGAGTCACGAATCCGGAAGCGGGAGTAATACCAGCGAGTCCGGCTATCGCTCCCGATGCAGCTCCGAGAACAGTCGGTTTGCCGCGTTTGTACCATTCTATACACATCCAAGACAATGTTGCCGATGCAGCGGCAAATTGAGTATTGATAAATGCCGTGAGGGCCAGCGTGCCCGAGGTTAAAGCGCTGCCGGCGTTGAATCCAAACCAGCCGAACCATAACAATGCAGCGCCCGTTAACGTCATTGTTAAATTATGCGGCGGTAAAAGATCATGACCGTAATTTTTACGATGACCCAGAACAAAGGCGGCGGCAAGCGCAGATATGCCCGAGCTGATATGCACGACAAACCCTCCGGCAAAATCCAATGTTCCCATTGAACGCAGCCACCCGCCCGCACCCCAGACCCAGTGAGCAATCGGCGCATACACAAGCGTAGACCACAGGAGAAGAAAAACTATATAGGTCTTGAATTTAAATCGTTCAGCAACCGCACCGGTGATAAGCGCAGGAGTTATGATTGCGAACATCATTTGATATATCATAAATGCCTGATGCGGAATGGTAGCGGCATAATCGGGATTCGGCTCAAGGCCGACACCGTTCAGACCCGCCCATGATAAATTTCCGATAACATGTCCGCAATCCGGCCCGAAGGAAAGACTGTATCCCCACAGGACCCATTGAAGCGTAATGACGCCAAGGGCTATAAAACTCTGCATGATTGTGCCGAGAACATTTTTTCTGCGCACCATACCGCCGTAAAACAGCGCCAATCCCGGCGTCATCAGCATGACGAGCGCAGTGGAAATCATTATCCAGGTCAAATCGTTCGTATCTATTTTCATAAAATATCTTCTCCAGTCTCCTCTGTTCGTACTCGTATGGCTTCTTCCACGGGTGATATGAAAATTTTTCCGTCGCCGACATTTCCGGATTTTGCACAGCGAATAATGATCGAGGCTGCTTCTTCTACCCTTGCTTCCGGCACGACAATTTCCAATTTAACTTTCGGCAAAAAATCTATATGATATTCTGCTCCCCTATAAATCTCTGTGTGTCCTTTTTGCCTGCCGAAACCTTTGACTTCCGACAGCGTCATTCCATGGAAGCCCGCTTCCTGGAGCGCCTGACGTATATCGTCGACGGCATGCGGGCGAAGTATTGCTTCAATTTTTTTCATACGGTACCCTCGCTGAATTGATGAGTAACTTGGTGGAAAGGTTTTTTAATACTGCGGCGTTTCGCTAACTAATTTAATTTAATAACTCATTATTAAATAACCAAGGCGTTTCTTGAAAAAAGGGTTCAAATTTCTTTTCTCCGATCAGGCTGACGGCACCGCAAGCGGCGTATAAAAAAAGAGCAGGCTTCCCTCAATACCTGCTCTTTGCCGATCGTTTTATTCCGGCTTCTTCGCCTTCTTTTCAAGAAGCGCAAAGTCCGGGCGATACTATTTGAGCACGATAAGTTTTTTTGTTTCCGAAAATCTTCCGGCTTGTTTCGAACCGACGGCATTTGCCGTAAGCCGATAGAAGTATATCCCGCTGCTCATGTTCGCTGCATTCCATTGCCGTGTATAATTCCCCGCCTGCAATTCTCCGGAAACAAGAACCGCCGTTTCTCTTCCCAGTATATCGTAGACCTTCAGCGTAACGGCCGATGCCGACGGCAGGCTGAAGGAAATTGATGTCGAAGGATTGAAGGGATTGGGATAATTTTGAGACAATGAATACGCCGCCGGTATCTGCACATTATTCTGAACTCCGGTCCCGGAACTTTCGCCCGGGAAAAGCCCGCCCAGCGTATTATCGGTCGATGGATCGTTGTCGAAATACCATTGCAATTTCAAAAGCAGGTTCTGGGGCGGATTGTCGAACCATGCGGAAAGATTCACCTTAACCCCGTCGATCATCGTAGTCGAATCGGGCTGTTGAAAATCCGTATTCACCTGCTGTACGAACGTGTTTAGATTCGAAAAAGCTTGTTTCACGTTCCACCCGTTCAAGTTAAATTCGCTTCTGTATATCGCCAGGGAATCGAGAAATTGATTGACCGTATCCAGTCCTGCCGCATAGCCCGATAATCCCTTCCGTATTTGAACGCGCATATCCTGCATTTTTGCGATTCCGTACGGCGTAATATTGAGGAAGTTCGGATTCGATGCTTTCAGCGCAAGAATTAAATCGAGAGGAGTCTTGACATTCGAAAAATCGAGGTAATTCGGATCAAGATTCATATTGAACATAGTGTCTATACTTTGAGCCATGTTGTGGAAATGGTTTCCCAGATCGCGCACCGAGTACGTCAGATCCTTTGAAAAATTTCTGAGATTAACAATAGCCGTTTGCGGTATGAATAGCGGAACGTACTCAGTGGACGAATTCATGATATAGGGCTGGGCCTGAGTATTCGTTATCACCAGCGCTATAAACACCAGCTGCCTGTCGCTGCAGGCTGCATTGTAGAAGCGGGAAATGCTGTCGGTGACGGCTGTATTGTTGAGGACGAGAAATTGAAATCCGTTTCTGAAATCTCCGGTTTTAACGTAGTTCACGAAATTCTTGATTTCCTTATTAAGATCGACCATATATAAATACGTCTGCGCTGCGGCCGCTCCCAAATTGGCAGATGAGTTATTGGGGTTGCTTGCCAGTGAGTCAAGGTACTTCGTTTTCAACGCAAACATTCTCGCATTCATAGCGTCTTCGCCGTCGGATGCATTGATGATCATATCCTCTTTCAGCTTGTTTACGTACGATGCCGGAAGAGCGCTGGGAAACAAATTTCCGAAGGTGTAGCTGTATCGATTCGCGGTCCGATAAAAATCCAGAATAATCGAAACCCAATCGTCCGCCGAATGTTCGATCAACGCAACCGGCCGGATTTTGAGCGAGTCACTTCCCGTCGTAAAGACTTCTCCATTTAAGATGTCCGTCAAATTGCTCAGGCTTTGCTGTGCATCGGAAATCCACGACGTATTGATGCTGAAAACTGTCAAAGGATCGTTCGAAAGCAGATGCGATAACGAATCCAGTCCCAGGGAAACATCATGAATCGCCGCTTTCAGGGAATCGATCATGTCTGCCGGCTGAGCGTTTCCGTTCTGCATCGAAGCAAATTTTTTCCCCGCCTGGTCGAAAGAGGCGAGCGATTCATTGCACAAATCGATAATTGCACCCGTTTCCCTAAAATGCGTTTGATCGAAGCTCAAGGATTCATTGAACCCGCGGCCGGAAACCTGCAGTTGCAGATGAAAAGGAACGACATTATTTTTGAGTACTTTGAAATCGGCGCTTATCTGCTGCAATTTATTGGACGCATATTCCGTCAAATCCTGCGATCGGGCGCTAAAATCGGACAACTCCGATTTGTAGTCCCCTGAGATGTTTTGAATATCGCTTTTGAGCTGTCCGTATTTCGGGTCTTTAAAAAGCGCCAGCAGGCTGTTGAAAAACGACTTGCCGTTAGCCGCGTTAAGCGTCGCTATGCTCGAGTTATAAAAGTTCACGACGTCTTGATTCGTGGTATTGATGGAGTCGACAATCGTCTTCCCGCATTTGAACCCGCTGTCCGCCTTGCATTGAATCAGCGATATATCGATAAAAATTCTCATCGCATGTGTTTTCATGGCCAGCGTGTCGGAAGGAGAGCCTGCAAGAATACCGTTGCACACCGTCAATTCGTTGTTTAAGTATGTAACATAACCGGAAGAGATTACGGTCGTCAATGTCAAATCGGCATTCTCAGCAAAAAGAGAATGAACCGAAAGCAGACAAAGCACTGCAAGTATTTTTTTCATAGGCTGCCTCTTTAGTTAAAATTATAAAATACGGAGAGGCCGTAGATCGTGCCTCCCCGGCTCCTTTGATTATTCACCGTACCCGGGATTGGCGTCTGTTCCGCTCCATTGTCTTCATGTGTACGTGTTTTTACGACGGGTACGTATTGTGTACAAAATAATTTCAGCCCTGTAGTTTTGCTTATATTGACGGACGTTTGTACATCGATCTTATAAAGATCGACGACGATATAATCTCCGCTCTCTTCTTTCGCTCCTCCGATTCCGAACTCTGTGGATACTTTCGAGTCGTAAGCAACATTGTTGTTCGAAGAAAGATATTCGATGCTGAGGGAATAATTCCACAAGCTGCTCACTGCATGCTTCCATGTGAAGGAAAAAAGATTGTTGTTCATCTTATCGTCGAAGTTCACATTCAACTGGTGGGCAATCGGAATTATTTCAAATCCGAGAACGGGAGTCGAAGCATAGACCTGTCCCGTATAGGTATTCCGAATGTACATATAGCCTAAACCGACAGACATGCCGGATCCAATCGCGCAGGATATTCCCGCGCCTAAACTTGCGCCCGTGCCGGTGCAGTTTGCGTCGGCTAATTTCAATATTTCCAAATTCACGCCGCCGCCCTGTAAAGAGCCATTCTGATCTATCGTCAGCGTATAATGAGGTGCTGAAAAAGCCACTGAAGACCTGAAAACGAAATTATTCATCGTATATTCGCACGTGAGGCCGCCCGAGCAGCGGTTCAGGCGGAATAATCCGCTTAAACTTTTCCAACCCGCAATTTTTTCGACACTGCTGTAATATTCTATTCCCGCATTCTCTCCGTCGATTTCCTGATAAAAATTTAATCCGAGAGTCAGAGAAGCGCTCACAATTCTCCTGTACTCCAGAGCATAATTCACTGCACGACCGGTTATATCGAAATCGACCATGCTGCCGAACGCCGGTTCGAGCAAGCTGTAAAAATAGTCTTCGAGCAAGGCGTCGGCCGTATCGCTCGGATATTGATTGATTTTTAAGGTCTCCCGGTTTCTCCCTGCCGCATAGTTCACACGCACACCGATTTTATCCCGCACTCCATCAAATAAAAATGCACCGTCGAATGAATACGTTTGAAAATTGTTTCCGCTGAATTCTATTTCTTTATATTCACTGCTATAATCGGAAGAAAATGTTTGCCTCTGAAAACCTGCGTCGATCCTGCAGTCATTGTTCAGTAGGACGACGGGAAATGCCGTTTCAAGACCCAGATCGTATTGATACACGGTTTTGCCGCCACCGTTTTCGTCGTTCCATTCCCGGTACACATCGTGATACCGCACGTTCGTTTGCATCGTTAATTCCGTCACAAGTTCTCTTCCCGCAGGATGATACCGCACATCTTCGTTTCCGGCAAGAAAATCGCTGCTGCTGAAAACAAATATGTCATAAAAATTTTTTTTGACGTCCCGGATTTGGCACACTGTTGTTTCGAATGAAAAGAAAACGAGTATGAATAAGATTATTCTTCTACACACCGGGATTCTGCATTATGATCGAAGGAGTTTGCCGCCTGTTTATCCCCATCAAAATTTTATCTTCATTCCAGTCCGCAACGACAGCAACACCGGACCGTTGCACGGCGCGCAAAACGAATCACTCTACATGGTCTATAGCGGTGATATCGTCGTTCACGCACCCGAGAGAGTTCTTCCCGCAGCATAACACTCTTTTTTGGTATTGCCTGCGTATGATAATAATAATATTGTAAACCTATTTCCGATGTGTGCCCTGTCACACGAACATGCTTTTCGAAGGCTTTCAGTAAGATCCCGTCGGCTTTAATCTAAGCTCTCCAGTTGCAAAATGCAAGCTTTTTCGACGATGCCGTGTTGCGTTTGTATAGTTGCATCTTTACGGGTACTTTCGTAAAATACCGTCGTATTCCATAGATCAATAGGCGCATGGAAAGCAAAAAGTCCCCCGAAAACCCTTCTTCACGGCCGGTTGGGCCGGGAGCTAAAATATGGCAATTCAAATTAAAGAAGTTACATCACCGCACGAATTAAAAATATTCGCGACATATCCTTATGATTTGTACAAAAAGAACCGCTTCTGGGTTCCCCCTCTGCGCTCCGACGAATTGAATTATTTGCGAAAAGAAAAAAACCCGGCTTTCGATTTTTGCGATGCAAAATATTGGCTGGCTATAAAGAACAGAAAAATCGCCGGCCGCATAGCAGGCATTATCAACAAGCGTTTTAATGAAAAATGGAATGCAAAGGTTGCTCGTTTCGGATGGTTCGATTTCATAGACGATCCTGAAGTTTCCTCCGCACTTTTAAACGCCGTAGAAGCATGGGCTCGAAAAAACGGCATGGATCATATTCACGGCCCTTTAGGATTTACCGACATGGACGGCGAAGGAACATTAGTCGAAGGATTTGAAGAAGTCAGCACGCTGGGATCGATCTATAATTTTCCGTACTACTCCGAACATATTACGCGCGCCGGGTATGTTAAAGATACAGACTGGGTAGAGTTTGACGTTACGATGCACCCGGAAATTCCGGAAAAAATTAAACGCATCGCCGAAATTGCGCTGGAAAGAAATCATCTGAAAGTTCTTGCAGTGCGGAAAGCGAAAGAAATGATTCCCTATGCAAAAGAAATTTTTGCAGTGTTGAATTCCGCATATAAAGATTTATACGGTTTCGTCGAGCTTTCGGACAAGCAGGTTGACATGTATATCAAACAATATTTCGGCTTTATACTTCCGGAATTCGTTCCCGTTGTACTCGATGCACAAAACAGGGTTGCGGCGTTCGGCATCGCCATGCCTTCGCTTTCTCATGCAATGCTGAAAAGCAACGGCCGTCTTTTTCCATTCGGAATACTTTATATTTTAAAAGCTCTCAAAAACAACAGAAAAGCCGATTTGTATCTTACTGCCGTGCGTCCCGATCTGCAAAACAAGGGAATCAACGCCATACTCATTTATGAGATGCACAAGGCATTCATCAAGCACAATATTCAGAGAGTCGAAACAAATAGGGAGCTTGAGGATAACGCTAAAATTCAGGCTCAATGGCGATTTTACGATGCACGGCAGCATAAACGCCGGAGATGTTATAAAAAAGAGCTTTAAAACAATAATCTTTGGCGCATCGCTTATTGTGCTTTGTTAAGAGCGCTGAAGTTTTCTGTTTTTTTGTTTACTTAGGTGTTTTTGTTCCTTTTTCCATTTGCTTTCTATCCTAAAAACTAGTACCTGTTCTCCCGTATTCAACATGTATTAGAAAACTGTTGAAGCAAAGACGGAGGTAGGCAATGAAACTTCGAAAACTATTTTTACCGGTGATGTTCATTCTTCCTTTCTTTTCGCAATCCTCTTTTGCTCAGACTGCGGAGTTCTTCTATAACAGCGGAATCGATTGTGCTTCCCGACAAGATTACAACGGGGCAATCACGAATTTTACAAAAGCAATTGAACTGATTCAAACCGACGCAAAACTCTATAACTACCGCGGTATTTGCAGGTTTAATTTACGGGACTTCACAAATGCAATGACGGATTTCAATCAGGCCATTCAATTGAATCCAAATTTTGCCGATGCTTATTATATGCGCGGCATGTGCAGAATCGGATTGAAAGACAGGAAAGGCGCCTGTCTGGATTTTCAAAAGGCATCCGATCTCAACCATGCAAACGCAAGGGACGCGCTGGATAAATATTGCAGTTGACAGGCTGATTTAAAAATAAGGATCTTTCCGAAGAATCACATGCCGGGATGACGGTGCTTCCTGTTCATAGTACGGGTAGAATCAACGTTTTGTGACCATTCACTCCTATTTACTGCTTTGTCAACGGCAGCACCTTGAACCGCAGCACTTTTTTATTCCTCAAAAATCAAACTGCCCCGGATCATTCTAATCGCATTTCCGTCGTTATAACCGATGCACGATATGCAGCGTACCCTTCGAGGCCGAAGAGAATCAACGCTGCCCATACGATACTGTAACCGATGAACTGCAGAAATGAAAAAGGTTCGCCGTATACAAAAACGCCGAGTAAAAACTGCAATGTCGGAGAAATATATTGCAGAATGCCGATATGCGACAGTAGTATTTTCTGAGCTGCAGAAGCAAACATAAGGAGCGGAATCGTGGTCGTCAGGCCTGCGCCTACTAGAAGCACATCCGTTAATTTTCCCGCGTGAAGGAAAATGCCGGCGCCGGAATAATCGGAAAACGATAGAAACAAAAGCGCCGGAAGAAGTAAGATACCGGTCTCCATCATTAGGCCATAAAGAGAATTTAACGGCGCTATTTTTTTCACCGCCCCGTACAATGCAAACGAAAGCGCAAGCACCAGGGCAATCCACGGAACGGAACCGAAAACGACGGCAAGATATACTACGCCTGCAACGGCAAGGACGATGGGAATCCACTGCCTCTGACGCAGCCGTTCACGGAAGAAAATAACTCCCATCAATACACTCAAAAGCGGATTGATGAAATATCCGAGACTTACTTCCACCATGTGTCCGGTATTAACCGCCCAGACATAAGTCCCCCAATTTATTCCTATCAGAACCGCGGCCATGAGATACACCTTTATTACATGCGGAGTGAAAGCAGCTTTCAGGAAAGATCTCCAGCTGCGCAAAACGATGAGAACTGCCAGCAATGCAAAAAAAGACCAGACGATGCGATGACTGAGAAGTTGAACGGAAGGCACATGACGAAGCAGCTTCCAGTATACCGGAAGCAATCCCCAGCTTGCATACGCGCCGATTGCGTACCAGATTCCTTTTTTATGATTCATTAGATTTCAACTTAAAAAGAAGCACAATAATTGCCCGATGCGTATCTTGGTTGTTTGACAATTTCAGATGCATGGCCTTCAGCACGAAATAGAATGTTCGATTCCGGTTTTAATATACAGTTTTTCCCCGCTAAGAAACATTTTTATTGTTTCAGAAAAAGCAATTCAAATTGCAGATCCTTATTCAAAATTCCGGAATGCAGAAGGTACGTCGAAATTTTACGGAAGGCGTTGCAATCCTCGTCCTTTCCCCTTATTTTTTGTTCCGGAGAGTGATTTATGAAAATTTTCTTACACCTGATAAAGCCTTTTTTTTTCATCGTACCTCTGTGCATTTTTCTGATCTCGACACAGGGTCTCGCTCAACCCGATACAAATTTCGATGTTTCATTCATTGTTGATTATAGCGCCGCCGAGCAGCTTGTCGATTATTTCGACTGGCGCGGGGCGAATCCCGAAGCAGTCGCCGCACTCCCCGGAAACCGGCTTGCTGCTGCGACAAGCATTTTGCTCGCCCGTACCAATCGTCCGGACGGAGATTTTTTGCAGTCTTTGAAAAATTTCCACAACGGCAGCCAGTATAACAATGATATTTACGGTTTGATGGCGGTCAAAAAACACATCGGCGAATTGAGAAAACTTCTTGCGGAAGCGAAAAAACATCGTCTCGATTCGCGCGTCGTGGCAACACTTTCCGCATATTTTCCTGCCGACACAAAAATATCGGCGTCTTTCCACGTGTATGTGGTTGCTATGGGAAATGAAAAAACGGAAGCGTTCGTTCGGCGTGTTGTTTGGCACAGCAGCGAACCTGTTTTTGTCGGCGAAAATGACGGGGAGCCGGTAATTATCGTCAATCTCCTGCGCGTCCTGGAAACCGAACCGGCGGTGCAGGGACAATACCTTGAAATGCTCTCTACACTGGCGCATGAATGTTTTCATGCTACGTATTCCGTTCTTAAACAATCTCTTCCCGATTCGACAAAACCTCATACCCCGTCGGAATATTTACTCGACATCGTGCAAAATGAAGGTATAGCGTACTATCTTTCAATGGAAATCCATCGTGTTGGAAGGCCGCTTTCACAGGAATGGTTTACTGAAACATCGCAATCGCTGGATAATTTGAATAAAGCTCTTAATGAGCTCAACTCCTCGAAACTTACGCCATCCCGCACTCAAGAATTGTTGATGGATGCAAACCTTTCGGGATCGTTCATGGGAAATTACGGGGCTACCGCCGGCATGCGCATGGCGTACGAAATTGATACGAAACTTGGACGGCAGGCATTAACCGAAACGCTTCTTCACGGATTCGCTTCTTTTGTTGAATCGTATCAGAAAGCATGCAGGAGAAGATAGTTGTCGGTTTATTAGTTCGTAGTTCTTGGTTCGTAGTTTAGTGTTAATCCGTTTTTTAGTTCATCGGTTCTTTGGTTCTTAGGTATTTTGATATTCTGTTCGCCCCTTCTATCTCCTGTCTTCTGTCTTCTGTCCCCTGCCTCCCATCCCCTGTCTTCTGTCTCCTGTCTTCTGTCTTCTGGATTCTGCATTCTTAATAGACCGGTACGCACCAGAATCGATATTTTTGCAGATTACCATGAACCGCATCAAAGTAAAGATCCATAATTTTTTGCGTGTTCGGTCCGATGGTTCCGCTGCCAATAGTTCGAAAATCAATTTTTGTAATCGGCACAATTTGTACGCCGCTTCCGACAAAGAAAATTTCCTCCGCTAAAAAAAGTTCTGTCCGGTCGATCGAGCGTTCCTGTACCGTCATTCCAAGTTCATCCTGAATTAACTGCAAAACCGTCCGCCTTGTAATACCTTCAAGTATGTTTTCCGTAATAGGGGGCGTTACAAAAACGCCGTTGCGCATCATAATAATGTTTTCTGCAGAGCCTTCCGAGACATGTCCGCTTTGATCGAGCACAATTGCTTCGTCGAAACCTGCAAGCTGTGCGTCGGTTTTCGCAAAAGCTGAATTGACATATGCGCCGACCACTTTGCCCCGTGCGGGAATAATATTGTCGTCCACACGCCGCCAGGAGGAAACTGTTACATGTGCACCCGGGCTTTCGATATATCTGCCGAACGGCACGATTGCAATCGCCATCCGCGGCGTCAGGTTATGAAGACGAACACCAATGATTTCATCTCCATAAAACGCAAGCGGGCGTATATACACGGTTTCTTTATATTCCTGTTTGCGAATGAGATCGAGAGTGAATTGTGTCAGGCTCTCCTTAGTGTACGGAAGCTCCATACGGAGTAATTTACCCGATTCCAGAAATCTCTTGTAATGATCGAGCGGACGGAAGACAAACATCTGTTTTTCTTTGTCGTTCCAGTATCCGCGGATGCCGCCGAAAATACCGGTTCCATAGTTTAATCCGTGCGTCATAACGCCGACTTTTGCTTCCGCATAAGGAAGAATTTTACCATCGAGAAATACATATTCCGGTGTCGTCATTTTTTCCCTTTCGTTCAACGAACTGTTCTTTTCTATAAGATAAAAAAAAACTCGACTAACGCCAGCATTTGTACTATTTCTTTCTTCAATCTTATATACGGCATTTTGTCCGGTTGCTTCTTTTAATAAAATCGTCTAATTTGCCTCACACGGATAAGGAGTATATTATGGCTAGACCCAATATATCTATCGAAGAGCAAAAAACCCGAGTCTCCGCCCTGCTGCGCCAGGTGGACGAGGATGTAAGGAAAAAAAATCTCGAGGACGCGCTCGATAAAATACGCAAGGTGTACGAATACGACATCAAGAATATTTATGCCCGCGCCTATGAGGAGCGTATTCTTATCATGATCCTGGAACGCGACCGCGAGCAGGCCATCCGTGCCGTGGAAAAATCATCGGAAGAACGCGTCAATGCGGAAGTCAAAAAACGTCTCCGTGACTTTTACCGCCAGCAGGAACTCAGTTCTGAAAAGCGAAAGCAATCCGAGCAGCAGGAACAAGTTTTAGAAGACCGTGCCCGGAAAGCATCCGTAACCGAAGCGCGGCAGGAATCTAAAAAAGATATTTCGAAAATTGAAACCGATACGACGCGGCAAATTGAAGAATTAGAGCAGCGTCTTCTTCAACAGATACAGAAACAGTCTGCCGCAAAAACCGACTTTTCCTCAATTGAAGCCGTGGAAAGTCAACGGAAAAAAATTGAGGATGAAGCATTTTCAAAAATGAAAGATGAGCACCGCCGGGCACAGGAGCAGCTTGTCCAGCGCATGGATGAAGAGCGCAAAGCCCTTCTCGAACGGGAACATGAAAAAGCAAAACAATCTTATCTTGATGCGTACTGCTCGTTGATGGCATTGATGATGGAGCTTGCAGTACCGTCGGAATTTCAAGCGCCTCTTTTACAATCTCTTAAAATTTCATTTTCCCTTACGGACGAGGAACATGCTGTTGCGGAACGCGATGTCCGCGTCCGTACCTATATTGAAACAATCAGAAGATTGTACCAGCTTCCGCAACAGTCGGAGGAAGATTTTGCACATCTGAAAAATCTCCGGAAACTCTTCGGTATTTCGGACGAAGAACATAAGAAGCTCGTCAAACGGGTTAAAAAAGAACTTGGCCTTCCGGACGAAACGGCCGTCATCCTCATCATCGATGATGATCCCGCGATCCGTAAATTTGTGGAACATGTCTTGCAGCGGACGTACAAAACGGTTCAATCCACGGAAACCGCTGAAGCAGCAATCTCAGCAATTCAGGCAGCATCGCCATCGCTGGTTTTGTGTGATATCAATCTTGGAATCGGCGTGATGAGCGGATTCACTTTTTGTGAAAAGATACGGGCGGGCGAATTAGGCGCTCAACTTAAATCACTTCCGATGATTTTTATGAGCAGCATGGTCGACGAATTTTTTATCAAGAGCGCAAAACAGCTTGGCGTCAAAGAATTTCTCCCGAAGCCTTTTTCACGAGAATCGTTAGAGGCTGTTGTGAAAAACACGCTCGAGTAGCGTGTTTTTATATTCCATGAATATTCTTCACATCCTTTCACAATTTGAAGTTACAGGCGCTGAAGTGTACGCCGTAACGCTTGCCTCCGAACAACAAATGCAGGGACATAACGTCCTTTTAGTTTCAGATACGCTCCATGTCCCCTTTCCAGGTAAATATATACAACAATCGATCGGAAACCGTTCATACCGCCAGCGATGGAAAAATATCCAATTTCTCATTCGTTTAATCCGAAAAAACAATATCCATGTCGTGCATGCACATTCTCGTGCTGCGAGCTGGGTCTGCTTTTTTGCCACACGTTTCACTAAAACTGTCTTTATATCAACCGTTCACGGCCGCCAGCACCTCCATTTCAGCAGCACAAGATGGAACGTGTACGGAAAACATGTCATTGCAATCAGCGAAACACTCAAGGATCACCTTGTCGAAGAACTCGGCCTGAATCAAAATTACGTTTCTCAAATCGGGAACGGCTTTAATGTAGAATCATGGCTGGAGCGCCCCCGAATGCAATCGAAGCAGGAACTTTTTAAGGTTCCCGATTCCGCACGTGTCCTTCTTCTCGTCGGCCGTCTCTCCGGGCCGAAGGGAGACATTGTAAGATTTTTTCTCAAAGAGGTTTTTCCGCATCTCGTACAACAAACAAACGCTTCAGTGTTTATCATCAGCGGCATTCATGTACCGGACGATATTTCTTCTTTGATTCATGATACGCAGCAAACCTTCGGCCGTGAGCGCATAAGGTTGATAGAATTCCAGAAAGACCTTTTTCCTTATCTATCGGCAGCTGATATTGTGGTCGGCGCCGGACGTTGTGCAATGGAGGCCATTATTCTCGGAAAACCGACGGTGGCTTTCGGTGAAAGCACGTATGAGGGATTAATCACGGAAGAAAATTTCCACCGGTTGAGTGGAACAAATTTCGGCGATACCGGCCATTATCATTCTTTGGACAAAGATTTAATTGTACGCGATTTCGTAACCCTTTTTCAAAAGCCCATTCCGGAAAACGCAGGCGCGGGAGTTCAACATCTCGCGCTTAAGATGTTCAACATACGGAATATAGAAAAGGAAGTTTTTGAAATCTATAAAACTGGGCGCGCGCGTCTTTTTGGTCCCGCATCTTTTCCGATTTTGATGTATCACCGCGTCGTCCCTGAGCCTCCTGCCCGTTCTAAACACGGCCTCTGGATTACTGCATCCAGCTTCGAAAGGCAGTTGATCTCCCTCCGGCACCGGGGATATTCGCCTATTACCTTTGAGCAGTACCAGGATTTTCTCATCGGAAAAACACAGTTTCCGCGGAAACCGGTGATTCTGACCTTCGACGACGGTTATCGTGATAATTTTACTCATGCATTTCCTCTGCTAAAAAAATTCAAGTTTTCTGCCGTGGTTTTTCTTGTCACAAACCGGCAGAAGCGTACGAACTTTTGGGATGCGGATGAACCGCAAGAGCAACTGATGAATGATACCGAGATACGGGAAATGTCTGCAGCCGGAATAGAATTCGGATCGCATACGGTCAGCCACACCGACCTGACCCGCTGCCCAGCGGCAGAACTTCGACGTGAGCTTTCGGATTCAAAGAAAGCGTTGGAAGAGCTTCTTGGAAAAAGCATTATTTCACTTGCCTATCCATACGGCAGTGTGAGTGAAACAGTCAGGGACGCAGCCGCCAAGACAGGATACTCTTTCGCTCTTGCTTCGGACAGCGGTCCTATCGTTTTATATGATGATTTTTACGAAATTCGGCGTTCTCAGGTTTTTCCGTGGACGGGTACGTTCGGGTTCTGGAAAAAAACTCAATTCTGGTATCTGCGCTACAAGCGGAAAAAATTGTAAGTATTCAGCGGCTTTTAATTTTACAGCTCACGTTTTGAAATTGACGAAAAATGACAAACAGGAATGAGTCCACTCTAAAAAGGTGATTTTGACAAAAAAAGTTTTGATTTTCATTCAAAAACGAAGTTAAGAATGTGATTTTCAAGCTTTTTATAGTAAATTCAGCAATGTTTGTCTTGCCATCAGCAATAAGCTGCCGGTGCGTTTTACAATCTTATTTTCTTTTTTTCTTTGACGTTTTCGGTTTTTTCACTTCAGGCTTGTTCTTTTCTGCCTTTTTTGTGTTTTCTTTTTTAAAGAGTGTTTCCTGCATTACGTCATTTTTTTTTTCTTCCGATTCGCTTTTCTCCGTTTCACCTGGAAGAGGAGCATCTTCATCATCCTCATTTACTACCGCCGCAAGGTCGGCAATAGAGTCTCCCTCATTCAAACGAATAAGGCGCACTCCCTGCGTATTGCGTCCGGCAACACGGATATCCGAGGTATGCTGCCGGATAATCATGCCGTTTGTTGTAACAACGACGATATCGTCGCTCTTAACAACCTCTTTGATGGCAACCATTTTTCCGGTTTTATCCGAAATTTTAACGGTGATAATGCCCTTCCCTCCGCGATGACTGATCCGGTATTCACCTTCGTGACTCCGTTTTCCAAACCCGCGTTCAGTTGCTATAAGTATAGTAGTTCCTTTGTGCCGCAAATTCACTGCGCCGATTACCATGTCTCCCTTGCCGAGCTTAACGCCGCGTACACCCGAGGCGCTTCTTCCCATCGGACGAATCTCGTCTTCATGAAAACGAATAGCCATGCCGTTATGCGTCCCGATCACGATATCCTGAGTCCCATCGGTGAGCTTGACATCCGTCAGTCTGTCCTTATCTTTTAAATTCGCCGCTACAATACCGTTTTTACGCGGGTTGCTGAATTCCGACAGCACGACCTTCTTCACCAGGCCCTGTTCGCTGAACATAAAAACAAAATGTTTTTCATCGAATTCTTTTACGGAAATAAACGACGCGATAGCCTCGTCGGGTGATTTGGAAATCAAATTGTTGATCGATTTCCCTTTTGTAATCCTGCTTCCCTCGGGAATTTCGAACACTTTAAGCCAGTAACATCTTCCCTGGTCGGTGAAAATTAGAATATAATCATGCGTGCTGGCAATGAACATATGTTCGACGAAATCGTCTTCCCGCGTAGCGGCCCCTGTCACTCCTTTGCCTCCGCGCGTCTGCCTCCGGTATCCGGAAACCGGGAATCTTTTAATAAACCCGCCGTGACTGATGGTAATAACAACTTCTTCCTCGGCAATCATATCTTCGATGTTGAATTCTTCCGCTTTATAAATAATTTCCGTCCGTCGTTCGTCGCCGTACTTTTCTTTTATGGAAAGTAATTCTTCTTCGATAATTTTAAGCTGCAGTTGTTTGTTTTTTAAAATTGTTTTTAATTTCTCGATTAGCTTAATAGTTTCCCGGTATTCGTCTTCCACCTTCTTCCGCTCGAGTCCCGTTAACCGCTGCAGGCGCATATCGAGAATGGCTTTTGCCTGAATTTCGGAAAGCTTGAATTTCTTCATCAGGCCGAGTTTTGCACTGTCGACGTCTTTTGATTTCTTGATGAGCGCGATAACTTCGTCGATGTTGTCTAATGCAATAATGTAACCTTCAAGAATATGCGCGCGCTTTTCCGCTTCCGACAATTCATATTTTGTTCTTCGCACGATCACCTGGTTACGGTGTTCGATAAAATGCCGGATCATATCGCGCAGCTGTAAAATCTGCGGCCGCCCGTCGACCAGAGCAAGCATAATAACGCCAAAGGTCGTCTGCATCTGCGTGTGCTTGTAAAGGTTGTTCAACACAACTTCCGGCGTCGTTTCACGCTTCAATTCTATGACGATGCGCATACCGTCGCGGTCCGATTCATCCCGTACATCGGAAATATCTTCTATTTTTTTATCCCCGACGAGTTCTGCAATTTTTGCGATTAAGAACGCTTTGTTGACCTGATAGGGCAATTCGGTAACAACAATCCGCTGCCGATCCCCTTTTCCCGTTTCCACGTTCACACGGGCGCGCACAACAATGCGTCCGCGTCCTTTTGTATACGCTTCTTTTACTCCTTCGTAACCGTAGATGATTCCTCCCGTCGGAAAATCGGGAGCGGGAATATATTTAATAAGCTTCTCGTTGGAAACGGTGCTGTCTTTTATATAGGCAATGCATCCGTCAATGACTTCCCGCAAATTATGCGGCGGAATATTGGTGGCCATGCCCACGGCAATACCGCTTGCGCCGTTGCATAATAAATTCGGAACAAGCGCCGGAAGAACCGACGGTTCTTTCAGCGTGTCGTCGAAATTAGGAACAAAGTTGACCGTATCCTTATCCAGATCGCGAAGCATATCTTCCGCAAGACGTGTCAGCCGCGCTTCCGTATAACGCATGGCAGCGGCTGAATCTCCGTCCACAGAACCGAAATTTCCCTGTCCGTCGACGAGCAGATAGCGCATGGAAAAATCCTGCGCCATACGCACCATGGTATCGTAAACCGACATATCGCCGTGCGGGTGATATTTGCCGAGCACTTCACCGACGATACGCGCGCTTTTTTTGTACGGCTTGTTGCTGTTGTTGCCGAGTTCGTGCATGCCGAAGAGAACGCGTCTGTGCACCGGCTTCATGCCGTCTCTTACATCAGGCAGGGCGCGCGAGACGATCACCGACATCGAATAATCGATGTAGGAGCCGCGCATTTCTTCTTCAATATCGACCGGAATAATTTTTTCGCTTAACGTTGCCATGAATCTTTTTCTTTCCCTTATCGTTGCATCTAAATATCGAGGTTGCGGACATATTTTGCGTTCTTTTCTATGAACTCCCTGCGCGGCTCGACCTCATCTCCCATCAACATGGAAAATGTTCTGTCGGCATCCGCCGCATTTTCTATGCTGACCTGCAAAATAGTCCGTGTTTCCGGATTCATGGTCGTCGCCCAGAGCTGCTCCGGATTCATTTCACCGAGTCCTTTGAAACGTGAAATCACCATTCCGCCTTCCCGCACAACACCCCCTTCTTCAGCGGCGGCGAGAACCGCTTCCTCCTCTTCCTCTTCTGCTTTTCCCTTCTTATCGGTTTTGAATCGTTTAATGATCTCGTCCCGTTCATCTTCATCATACGCATAGAATTCCTGCTTCCCCTTTTTGACTTTATACAGCGGAGGCTGTGCGATGTACAGATGGCCGAGTTCTATCATTTCCTTCATATACCGGAAAAAAAGCGTAAGGAGAAGCGTGCGAATATGGGAACCGTCGACGTCTGCGTCGCACATGAGAATAATTTTTCCGTAGCGGACTTTTTCCGCATTAAACTCTTCGCTGACGCCGGCGCCGATAGCCGTAAAAATGGCGCGTATTTCTTCGTTTTCCAAAATTTTATGAAGCCTTGCTTTTTCGACGTTGAGAATTTTTCCCTTCATAGGCAGAATGGCCTGGAAGCGCCGGTCGCGCCCCTGCTTCGCACTGCCGCCTGCGGAGTCTCCTTCCACTACGAAAAGTTCGCAATGTTCAGGATCGTCAATAGAGCAGTCTGCAAGTTTTCCCGGAAGCCCGCCTGAATCGAATGCGCTTTTCCGGCGCGTCAGATCGCGCGCTTTCCGCGCAGCTTCCCGCGCTTCTGCCGCACGCAGACATTTATCTATAATACGCTTTGCATCCGGTGAGTTTTGCTCCAGCCAGTCCATCAATTGCGGCCCTACAACGGATTCAACGATGCTTTTAACTTCGCTGTTGCCGAGCTTCGTTTTTGTCTGTCCTTCGAACTGCGGCTCCGGAACCTTAACGCTTAAAACGGCCGTTAACCCTTCGCGGAAATCGTCGCCGGTCAATTGAATTTTATCGTCTTTAATCAGTCCGTTTTTCGACGCGAAGTTGTTTAGCGTTCTTGTCAACGCAGAGCGGAAACCGACAAGGTGCGTGCCTCCTTCGTGGGTATTGATATTATTGACATAGGAAAAAACATTCTCGTTGTATTGATCGTTGTATTGGAGAGCGACCTCGACTTCAACGTTTCTGCCGTTTTCGTCTTTGTCTTCCCCCTTTGCAACGATAACCTTTTTCGTTAATGCAGGACGCGTTGCGTCGATATACTTGACAAACTCCGCAAGCCCGCCTTTAAAATGAAATTCTTCTTCAACCTTCGCTTTTGTGCGCAGGTCTTTAATGCGCAGTGTGACAGCCGGATTTAAAAAGGCGAGTTCGCGCAAACGCTCCGCGATGGTTTCAAGCTTAAAGATTCTATTTTTAAAAATAGATCCGTCGGGCACAAAGGTAACCTTTGTTCCTGTTTTTCCTTTTTCCGATTTTCCAATGAACTTTACCGGCGCGACGGGATCTCCTTTTTTATACTTTTGATAAAAAATTTTCCCTTCACGGTAGACCTCTACTTCGAGCCATTCGCTGAGCGCGTTGACAACCGAAACACCGACTCCGTGAAGACCGCCCGAAACTTTGTACGTATTCTTGTCGAATTTTCCCCCGGCATGAAGGACGGTCATAACCACTTCCAGTGCCGATCGTTTTTCTTCCGTTTGAATATCGGTCGGTATTCCCCGCCCGTCGTCTTCCACACTGACGGATCCGTCGGCGTTTATCTCCACGTCAATATTTGTGCAATATCCTGCAAGCGCTTCGTCTATCGAGTTGTCTACGACTTCATAGACAAGATGATGCAGCCCGCGGGCGCTGACGTCGCCGATATACATTGCCGGCCTTCGCCGCACCGCCTCGAGTCCTTTGAGAACGGTAATATCAGCAGCGGTATAACTGCTGCCTGCTGGTTTTTCCGGTATTACTGGTTTTTCGTTTTTTGACACGTGTTTCTCTTCTCTTTTTTTATTGAAACTTTATATCTTTTACGATGTCCGATCCGATCGAAGCATTGATTTTATCGATGATTTCTTTTTTTCGAATCGTCAATTCGTTGCGCCATGGACCCGATTGCACATGAACATGGAGAATTCCTTGTTTAATGCTAACGGCGTTTGATGACTTTGCTATTTGTTCTCCCATGATTTCGTTCCATCGGTTCACCGCATCGTATTCCTGCAGTTTTTCTTCAATACCGAGAGAAGCGATCAGTTCACGAAGCACTGCATCGATCGATTTTTCAGGCCGTTGAGCTGATGTCGACATCCTGTACTGTTCCCTGAATAACTTTGTGTTTCCTCCACTGCCTCTCCGGAAATGATACTTGAGATACAATGGTTGATTCCGTTGAAGTTAAAAAAATCTGTCCGGCATTTTTAGTTATACTTAAAAGATTTCGCGAGCGGGACGGATCGAGTTCGCTGAGCACATCGTCCATCAAAAAAACCGGTGTTTCTCTGCAGCGTTCCTTTAAAAATTGAAATTCCGCAAGTTTAAGTGCAATTAAAAAAGTTTTGTGCTGACCTTGTGACGCGTATTTGCGCAGATCAAGGCCGTTAATGCTGAAAACATACTCGTCCCGGTGCGGCCCGACAAGTGAAAAACCGGCATGACATTCTTCCGTAAATCTTCGCTCAAGTTCCCCGGCAAACAGCCTTCCCCGTTCATCAGAAGATGCACTTTCACCTTCTGCGAACGATGGCCGGTATTCCATTTCCGGATTTTCCGCTGTTCCTGCAAGATCAATGAACACCTGTTTTATGGAAAATGAAAATTCTCTGCAAAAATCTTTCCTTTTTCCGATAAGAGACGATCCTATTTTAACGAGAGCTTCGTTCCACGGCGCAAGTCTGTTTTGAAGTGCGGCGCCGTACTCTCTTCTTTCCATGAAGAGCTGGTTCCTCTGCCGGAGAATTTTTCTGTATTCTATCAGGTCCTCGAGATATGAACGGCTCGTTTGTGAAATTGCAAGATCCACGAAGCGTCTGCGGTCTTGCGGTGTGCCGAGTGTTATCCGGTTTTGATCCGGAGCAAGCACGACAAGCGGAAATTTTCCAATCACGCTCGACGATTGTTCAACCGGCTGTTTGTTCAGACTGTATCTTTTTTTTGCCTCGGCTTTCACGTATTCAACCGATGCATGGAACTTCGTTCCGTAATCCGATTCAAATTCTCCGGAAACAAAAAATCCCTGTTCTCCGATAAGCGTTGCGACTCCATCGTTTGCGGCAAAGAAACTTTTCGTAATGCAAAGGTACGAAATGGCCTCAAGAATATTTGTCTTTCCTTCACCGTTGTTCCCGATGAACAAATTTCCCTTCTCTGAGCACGAAAAAGAACTTTCGCGGTGATTGCGAAAACTTTTCATACGAAGCTGCAATAATTTCAAAACTTCTTCCTCGCTTACAACACGATAGCCCCGACCGTAAAATCGGCGCGGGGCTATTTTTTATTATTCAAAAATTCAAAGAACATCAAACATTCAACCGCATCGGCATAACCAGCATCAGCACATCCTCGTTTTGTTTCGGTTCTGCCGGCGTAATAATTGCCGCGCGCACAGGTGTGCTGAAATTAATTTCAATCTGTTCGCTTTCGATATGCGTTAAAATATCTATTAGATAAACAGAATTGAATCCTATCTCCAATTCTTCTGCGTTGTAGGCACATGAAATTTTTTCACGTGCTTCACCGCCAAAGTCTACATCTTCAGCGGAAATTTTTACTTCGTTCTTTTTGAGTGAGAATCTAACCTGATGTGTTGCAGAGCTCGAATACAGCGATACTCTGCGTACCGACGCTAATAAAGAATTTTTATTGATGGATAATTTCTTTGTGTTATCTAAAGGAATAACAGATTCGTAATTGGGATAATTTTCCTCAATCAGGCGGGATGTAACCGTATAATTCTTAAATGAAAATTTAATATGCGTCGAATTAACGGAAATTGTGTTTGAATCATTTTCAATGGTTTTCGATACGAGCAATAAAGCCTTTGCAGGAATAATAATATCTTTGTGAGGTTTGGACTGATTAATGTTTGTATATGTAATTTTGACAAGCCGATGACCGTCTGTTGCTACAGCTCGCATTTCGTTCTCTTGAAGCTGCAGGAGCAGGCCGGTCATTGCAGGTCTTAATTCATCCGTACTGACGGAGAAAATTGTTCTTGTAATCATACCGGATAAAACCGATCCATCCAATGTAATTTCATTTTCACCGGTAAATTCAGGAATAGCCGGATATTCTTCGCTCGATTCGCCGACAAGATTATATTCTCCGATTTCGGTAATCATCTTAATTTTTTTTGTCGTCTGCTCGGCATGAAAAACAAGTTGAGTTTCAGGCAATGCACGAATTGTATCCATAACACGACGGGCAGGAACGGCAATCGTACCGTCTTCCGAACCTTTTACCTCTATATGAGCGGCCATTGAAATTTCTAGATCCGTTGCAATGAGCCGCAGGGTATCCTTTTCAAGAGAGAATAAAATATTTTCAAGAATCGGCAATGTTGATTTTGAAGGAATAACACCGCTGATTTTTGTAAGAGCTTTTTGGATATCACTACTGATAACAGTGAATTTCATCCTTTGTACTCCTTTGGAGATAAATGTTCGGATTTAATAGAATTTACAAAAAAAAGGTCGTAGACACAAGACAACAAAATATTGAATATACCTTATAAATATATATTTAAAGAAAGGCTTAAGAGAATAATGATAATAATACTGTGTATACTGTGGATAAGGCAAAAATTTCTAATATTCTTCAAGAAAACCTTAAAAACAATGGAAAGTGCTCTGTGGACAAAGGGTTTTAAAAGTCATAGATACTCAGACCTTAGATAGAACTTCTATTTGGAGCCGGATAATAAAACATTAAAAACACTCAGCAAACAAGTTTTCAAACAGCTTTCAACAACTTATGAGACTTATATCCTCATGAATTCAGTTTAATGCGTCGCTGAAGCGTTTCAATGCTTTGCCTGATATTGGAATCTGTTTTAATATATTCTTCTACAGCCTGGCATGCATGGATAACTGTGCTATGATCCCGTCCTCCAAAATGCAATCCAATCGTTTTAAGAGAAGAATTGGTCATATCTTTGACAAGATACATTGCAATTTGCCGCGCAAGAACAACCTCCTGCCTGCGTGTTTTTGCCCTGAGCAGATCAACAGGAAGATCGAAATATTCGCTTACCTTATTTTGAATTTGATCTATCGTAAGCGGAGTCCGGAAATCATGAACAACGACACGCAAAACATCTTTTGCAAGGTCAATATTGATTTCACGGTTTTCAAGAGACGCACGGGCCAGAAGACTAACGAGGCATCCTTCTAATTCTCGAATGTTGTTGGTAACATTTCCGGCTATAAATTCTACTACATCCTGCGGAAGCTCAAAAGTATTCTCTTCGCTTTTTTTCAGGAGAATAGCGATGCGAGTTTCGAGATCGGGCGGTTGAATGTCGGCGGTCAGACCGCATTGAAAACGGGATATCAACCGTTCGTCAAGTCCTTTTAATTCTTTCGGCGGAACATCGGATGAAAGCACAATCTGCTTGCCAAGTTGATATAACGCATTGAAAATGTGGAAAAAATTATCCTGTGTCTTTTCCTTGCCGGAAAAGAATTGAATATCGTCGACGATCAAAAGATCGATGCTCCGGTAAGTCGAGGAAAAATCCGTCATTTTGTCGGATTGCACTGCTTCGATAAAATCAATGGTAAATTTTTCACTGGAAACATATAAAATACGCTTTGCCTTGCCGTTCGACTCGGCATGATTGCCCAGCGCATGCATCAAATGTGTTTTTCCGAGTCCGGTTCCGCCGTATATGACAAGCGGATTGAACGATGTTCCGCCGGGATTATTGGCAACGGCAAGAGCAGCAGCACGCGCGAGCTGATTGCTGTCTCCTTTGATAAAATTATCAAAGACATAACGCGGATTAAGATTGCTTTGAACGGCTTGCAAATTTTCGGAGCGAATAGGAACATGGGGAGAAAAACGCTCGTGCCGTGTATCGGAGAGCGTGCTTTTGAAAGAATTGACGGCATCGGAATCTGAAATGTTTGACAAAGGATCTTCGGCTCCGATAAAATAATACAGGGAGGCATCTTCACCGAGAACCGACGTTAAAGCTTTTTTAATAAGTGCGTTATAATGTTCTTCGAGCCAATCATAAAAAAATTGGCTCGGAACCTGTATGGTCAGCTCTTTTCCTGATAGGCGGATTGGGGAGACAGGCTGGAACCATGTTTTAAAACTTAAGGAAGAAACTTGTTCGCGAACGATGGATAAACATGAATTCCATGCTTTTCGTGCGGCAAGCAATTCTTCATCATTGCCATTAATAATAGGCGTCGGCGAGGGCAGAATCATACAATAATAAGGTTAAAAGTAATAGAGAAAGAAAAAAAGTCACAAGTTATCAACAAATTTATTCACCACAGAGAAAAACACACACAATGATAGAGAAAAATAGAAAAAAGAACGGACAAAATCCCGGCTAAAAAATAATACTAATAAAGCCTCAAACCGGCAAAAAAACATTTTATCAACATATCAACATTACCAAAACAACGTTTTCATAAGAATAAAAATATAGAGTACAAATCTTCACAAGTTATCAACAGGAACTGCCGCCTTCTTCAAGGGGTGGTATTATAACATGAATGTATCGAGTATGCAAGAGAAAAATTTACAATACAATTTGAACATGACTATTGATCTTGTAAACACTGCAATATTTTCGTAAATTAAAAAATCAAAATGAGGATAGAAAATGAAAAGAACGTATCAACCGCATAAACGGAAAAGAAAAAACACGCATGGTTTCAGAGCGCGCATGGCGACTAAGAACGGACGAAAAGTGCTGAGCAGCCGCAGAAAAAAAGGGCGGAAAAAACTTACAGTCAGCGATGAAAAGTAGAGTCTCATTTTAAAGAGGCAAAGGGTGTCCTATCGACTGCAGAAAAAATGAAATTCTTCATAGACATGGCGAATTTGCAGCGATATTCAGTGAAGGGAAGACCATTCTTGTACCGCCGCTTCGAGTTTTTTTCATTGTTCAGCCCGATCGAAATCCTGCCGTTCAAATCGGTTTTGCCGTTACAAAGCGCTGTAGATCTGCAGTCGACAGAAATAGATTGAAAAGATTGATGCGCGAGGCATATCGTTTAACAAAGGGGAGTTTTGTTGAAAACGTAAAAGCGAGCCGCAAGGCGGTAGATATGGTTTTGATGTTTACAACATACGGAAAAACCCCGGATTCTATGATAAGTTTAAACGCTGTAAAGAAAAGCATTGAATCCATTACACAAAGAATTATCAGCGGCCTTGGAGACGCAATATGAAAGGCATAGTTATTGCTGCCATTCATGCCTATCAAGCGCTTCTTTCACCCATTTTACCCTTTAACCAATGCCGTTTTTATCCATCTTGTTCACAATATGCAGTCGAAGCTGTTGAAAAATGGGGAATAGGAAAAGGAATATTGTTGGGAATTAAACGTATTGCAAAATGTCATCCGTTTCACAGATCCGGTGGATACGACCCTGTACCGTAACATCAATAAGTAGAGAAAATTATGGATAAACAATCGACGCTTGGAATGGTTTTAATTTTTATTCTCCTGGTTGCCTGGATGATGTGGAATTCTCCACAGACAAAACAACAACAGGTTAAAAATCAGAATCAGGAAATTGTCAAAGATTCTACGAAGGAACCGGCACTTCAAAGAGAAAAGAAGGAAAACGCAGCGATAGAGAATCAAAGCACGAGCACGACCAATGAAAGTGCGGGAAAATTTTTTGAAGCCCGGAAAAAAGGATCGGAGCGAATTATTACGATTGAATCTGACTCGTACAAAACCGAGCTGTCTACAAAAGGCGGATTGATTAAAACATGGGAGTTAAAAAAATTCAAATCGTGGGATGGAATTCCGGTTCAGCTTGTGGACTACGACCATAAGGGAGATTTAACAATTTTGCTGACGACCAGTGACGGCAAGGTTGTCAATACGCGTGATCTGTATTTCGATGCCGATGTTCCGGCCGATCATATTGTTTTGAATAAAGGAAACAATTATAAATTTGAAATATCTTTTATCCTTCCCTCGTCGAACGGCGGAAAACTGATAAAAACCATGAAATTCCAAAACGGGGAAGAGGGTCTTGATCTCGATATCCAGCTTATTAATCTTGCACCGGTAGTAGCAAATTATGAATATGAGCTTGCATGGGAAAGCGGCATTCGCTATGCGGAGAGAAACAGTGTTGATGAAGCAAACTTCGGAGCGGCTTACGTTTATGCCGGAAACGAACTAGTGGATGTGGATGCAAAACAGATCGACAAAAAAGAACAGAAAGATTTTTCAGGAGCCATTGATTGGATTGCCGTAAGAAATAAATATTTCGGCATCGTTCTTATTCCGGTTTCAACGCTCAGCGACGGGGCGTACATCGAAGGATCGCGCAAGGCCATGCCGAATGAAGGTGTGTATGAGACATATAATATTTCCCTGAAAATGCCCTTTAAAGGAGGGGACAACGAGCATGCGGCCTTTAAGATTTTTATGGGACCGCTGGATCACGGAATATTGAGTTCATATAAAATTAATCTGGAAAAAATCATGAATCTAGGATGGGCATGGCTCGTGCGTCCGATATCCGAGTATATCATGCTGCCGGTTTTTTCTGCAATTCATTATATTGTTCCGAACTGGGGATTTGTCATTATCATCTTTTCGTTGCTGATTAAACTTGTCCTTCACCCGCTGTCGAAAAAACAAATGGAGTCAATGAAGCGGATGCAAAAGCTTCAGCCGATGATGGACGAGATCAGGGAAAAATATAAAGACGATCCGCAAAAAATGAATTCGTCCATTATGAATTTGTATAAGGAATACGGCGTCAATCCGGCAGGAGGCTGCCTGCCGCTGCTGCTGCAGCTTCCCATTATGTATGCGCTTTTTGCCGTTCTTCGTGGATCTATCCAGCTGCGCCAGGCAGGTTTTATCTGGTGGATTAAAGATCTCTCTATACCGGATGTTATATGTACGCTGCCTTTCAGACTTCCGATTCTGGGTCAGGATTTAAGCGGAATAGTTCTCGTTATGGGTGTGTCTATGTTTTTCCAATCTAAAATGACCATTACCGATCCGCGTCAAAAAGCGACCGTGTGGATGATGCCTATTATGATGACATTAGTCCTTAACAGTCTTCCTTCCGGGCTTAATCTGTACTATGCGATGTTCAATATTCTTGCTATCGGCCAGCAGCTTTTAGTCAATAAGAAACATAACGATGAACCGCTGAGAAAAGTTGAGCCGAAAAAGAAAAAGCGCGGAGGGTTTTTAGCAAGCCTCCCGCAGCTGCCTAAGGCAAAATAAGAAAATTCCATTCACCTCCCGTCAGCCTGTCCCGAAAGCATCAGACGATTTTTCGGGACAGCAATGCCGTTTGTATAACGGACACCTCTTTCGTACATTATAATCATGATACTCCGGGACAATGAAGATACGATCGTAGCTCTTGCGACTCCGGCTGGCGAGGGAGCGATTGCCGTTATACGCCTGAGCGGACCGGAAGCAATTCAAATTTCCGAAAAATGTTTTCGGGGAAAAACCGCACTCAAATCGCAGCCGTCGCATACCGTCCAATTGGGAAAAATCATCGACTTAAGAAATAAGACGATAGATGAAGTCCTGTGCACACTTTTCAAAGCGCCGAAATCTTATACAGGAGAAGATGTGGTGGAATTCGGATGCCATGGCGGTCAGTTTATCGTAAAAAAAGTTATGGAAACATTTGTCGTGGCGGGAGCCCGTCCGGCCGATCCGGGTGAATTCACAAAACGCGCATTTCTGAACGGTAAAATGGATCTGTCTCAGGCAGAAGCCATCGCAGACCTTATACATGCACAATCCGACCGCGCACATACGGCCTCTCTTGAACAATTAGAAGGAAAACTCGCCCGGAATATAAGGCAGGCAAGAGACCGGCTTATTGATGCTTTAAAACTTTTAGAGCTTGAGTTAGATTTTATAGAAGAAGACCTGGAATTTGTCGACAAATCCAAAGTCCTTACTCTGATTGAAGGAGTTTTAAGCGAAATCGATGTGCTTTTGGATAGCTTTCGATTCGGAAAAATCTGGAGGGAAGGTATACGTGCTGCGATTGTCGGAGCGCCTAATGTAGGAAAATCGAGCATTCTCAATGCTCTGCTCGGACATGAAAGGGCAATTGTAACGCATATTCCGGGAACAACTCGCGATTTTATTGAAGAAAATTTGATTATCGACGGAATATTATTCCGAATATCCGATACAGCCGGCATACGGGAGACCGAGGACTTTGTTGAAAGGGAAGGAGTCAAACGGACTAGACAAATTATTGAAAAATCAGATATTTCAATGATTGTCGTCGATTGTTCAAGAGAAATGCCTGAGGAAGAAAGACTCTTTATACAAGAAATTTTTAATCAGAACAAATTTGCGGTCATTCTTGTTGAGAATAAAATAGATTTGGCGGCGGCAGAAAGCGGCAGGCTAATAGAACTTCCTAAAAATCTTACAAAGATCAGGACATCGGCTTTACAGGGCATAGGAATAGAGGAATTAAAGTCCACACTTTCCAGCTTTACCGGTTCTGCCAAAGTTTCCTCAAGCGATTCGTCTGCCGCTGTAACAAGCCGAAGACATCAGACCTCGCTCCTCCATGCAAAGGAAGGACTTGAGGATGCAATCGATTCGTTAAGTAAAAAAGCAAGCAACGAGTTCATAGCGATAGATTTACGAGCGGCTTTAGATGCACTCGGGGAAATAATAGGGGAAGTAACAACCGAGGACATACTTAATGATATTTTTTCAAAATTCTGTATAGGAAAATAAGAATGTTTCACGTGAAACAATATCTATCAATATTTATATTGTAGCCGCGACCGGCTTGTTTACCCGCCTTGCTTTACCTTTGGCGGGCCCGATCTGCATTATCTTCTGGCGGGTGGTCGCGGAAATCTCCGACACCACCCGCCTGAATGACTCATCAGTCGGGCAGGCCGGTGTCGGCTACAGAAGATCATTACGGGTTGTTTTCGAGACCATCGTATCATTGAAAAGAAAGCAAATGCCCATTAACCAATATTATGATATAGTTGTCGCAGGCGGCGGACATGCAGGCATAGAGGCTGGTCTTGCAGCGGCTCGTATGGGATGTACGGTTTTATTGGCGACAATGGAAAAATCCGCCATAGGAAGAATGTCCTGCAATCCGGCAATCGGCGGAACTGCCAAAGGACACTTAGTCCGTGAAATTGATGCTCTGGGCGGAGAAATGGGTCTTCTTGCGGATGCGACTGGAATTCAATTTAAAATGCTGAACCGCTCAAAAGGGCCTGCCGTTTGGTCCCCAAGATGTCAAAGCGATAGAGAATGGTATTCCCGTGATGCTGTAAGAAGGGTGGAAGAACAGCCGGGCATTACAATAGTCGAAGATGTCGTTTCCGATGTAATTATAGAGGAACGGCCTGGAGGCGGATTTATCATTCGCGGGATAAAAATGGAAAAAGGGGCAAGTATTCAGTGCAATGCATTCGTGTTGTGTGCGGGGACATTCATGCGCGCTTTGATGTTTACAGGAACTGAAACTGCAACAGGAGGGAGATATAAAGAGCGCTCATCCGAGGGATTAACCGCAAATCTTGAAAAACTTGGATTTACAAGCGGACGCTTGAAAACCGGAACGCCTCCCAGAATCGACCGGAATAGCATAGATTTTTCTTTGGTCGAGGAACAGCAAAGCGATGAAAATCCCCAGCCATTTTCGCATAAGAACGAAAAGATAACGAATAAGCTCATTCCAATGTATCTTACTTTCACGAATCCGGAGACACATAACGTCCTAAGAACCGGATTTGATGAATCGCCGCTCTTTACCGGACGCATTAAAGGTGTGGGTCCGAGATATTGCCCTTCTATTGAAGACAAGATAAACCGGTTTTCGGATAAAGAAAGGCATCATATTTTTCTGGAACCGGAAGGTTACGATTCGAATGTCGTATATGTCAACGGGTATTCAACCAGCCTTCCGGCGGCTGTTCAGCTTGCCGGTCTAAAAACTATTAAGGGACTCGAAAATGTAAAAATGCTTCGTCCCGGATATGCCGTCGAATACGATTTTTTTCCGCCGCACCAGTTAAAATTATCTTTGGAAACAAAAATTATCGGGGGACTTTTTCATGCCGGGCAAATAAACGGAACTTCCGGATATGAAGAGGCGGCAGCGCAGGGTCTTCTGGCCGGAATTAATGCCGTAAAATATATCCGGAACGAGGAACCGGTCATCTTAAAAAGATCGGAAGCATATATCGGAGTTCTCATAGACGATCTGGTCAATAAAGATACAGCGGAACCGTACCGGATGTTTACTTCCCGCGCTGAGCACCGGCTTATACTCAGACAGGACAACGCAGACCGCCGACTTATGGGACTTGGTCACAGTCTTGGACTTATTCCGGAATGGCAATTTCTCCGATTAAAAGAAAAAGAGGAAATGATACAGGAAGGGATTGAAGCTGCTTGCGGAACAACTATACAGGCAAAAGAAATGAACATGTATCTGAAAAACTTCGGATTGGAAGAGGGAACAGAAGGGGATAAGCTTGACAAATTCCTGAAGCGTCCGGAGGTCAAGTTGCAGGAAATTATAAAATTGAATGGTTTCGGCGAGCAGCCCTTCTTTAAAAAACTTCTTTCACTGACGGACACGCGTTTGCGTTCGGAAATAATAGAGCAGATAGAAATAGAATTGAAATATGCAGGATATATTGGACGGCAAAAAGATGAAATAGATAAAATGGAAAGGTTCGATGCGTATTCAATTCCGGAAAATTTCCATTACGATAAAGTAAAATCCCTTTCAACAGAAGGAAGAGAAAAGCTAAAGAAAGTTCTTCCCCGTTCCATCGGTCAGGCCTCCCGCATCAGCGGTGTAACGCCAGCGGACATTTCAGTACTGATGGTATACCTCAGGAATTAAATCCAATCTCGTAATACTTCTTGTAGCCGCGACCGGCTTGCCCGACCTGCATTATCTTCTGGCGGGTGGTCGCGGAAATATCAGCAGACGTTTTCGGGATGATCGCTGAGTATTCCGACGTCATCTTACCCACCGCAGGAGGGCTGTGTCGGCTACAGATTTATTTGAATTTTTTTACTTTTCTCCTCAGAAGAACATTTTCCGGAATATTCATATATTAGCATATTGGAATCATCTAAAAACGTTTTGCACTTTGTAGCCGCAACCGGTGGTCGCGGGCTCTACGCGGCTGCAATTATTCTGAAATGTTTCACGTGAAACAATCGAAAACTATGGATTACTTGCTTTGGTTTAGGACGCTTTGCTTGAAAAATGATTTTCAGATAGACGATATACAGCTGAAACTTATGTCTCGCTATATCGAGCTTTTACTGGCATGGAATAAGAGTATTAATCTAATTTCTCGAAAAGACGAAGAAAATGTTTGGGAAAGTCATATATTGCACTGTGCAGCGCTTGTTTTATTGTTTCAATTTCCGGAGAAAGCAGCAATTGCAGATATCGGAACCGGAGGCGGTCTGCCGGGTATACCGCTAAAAATAATGCGTCCTGATATTTCTCTGACATTAATCGATGCGACAAAGAAAAAAATCGATGCAGTCTCGGATATGATTTCTCATCTTGGATTGGAAGATATACGAGCGCAATGGGGCAGAGTAGAAGAGCTTTCGCATCGGAAAGACTTTAGCCGGCGATTCGATTTTGTCGTTGCTCGTGCCGTTGCTCCGCTGGAAGATCTAATACAATGGTCAAGGCCTCTGCTTTCATCAGGCGATAAAAAAATTCGATCGGCCAAATTCGGCAAACGCAGAATATTGCCGTCTCCTGCGCTTATTGCACTAAAAGGAGGAGATTTAACGAAGGAAATAGATCTTGCCGTCAAAAAGAATCCAAAACTAAAAATAGAAACTATAAATATTATATTCGAAGGATCGATGTATCTTCAATCGAATGAAAAAAAAGCGGTCGTTGTACAATTTTAAGAAAGGCAATTGTGTCTGAATCGAAATCGTTGTTCAATCAGTTGAAAGACCTGTCCACAGAGCAGCGCAATCCGGTCAGCATGGATATCGATGCACGGTCGACAATCGAAATTCTCTCCATTATAAACAATGAAGATAAAAAGATTGCCGGCGCTGTGGAAAAAGAAATTCCGTACATCGCCCGCGCTGTCGAAGCTGTCACAGAGGCTTTAAGCAATCAGGGCAGACTGATTTATGTCGGTGCGGGGACAAGCGGACGGCTCGGCGTGCTGGATGCAGCAGAATGCCCACCGACGTTCGGTACGGATCCGAAAACAATAATCGGACTTATTGCCGGGGGAGATGCGGCAATGTTTCGTTCGCAGGAAGGCGCGGAGGATAAAGAGGAAAACGGCGCAGCGGATATGAAAAAGAAACGGGTCGGAAAAAAAGATATCGTCTGCGGTATTGCGGCAAGTCTCCGGACGCCGTATGTTGTAGGCGCAGTGAAGAAAGCAAAACAGCTCGGTGCAAAAACAATCTATATCACAACGAATCCGAGAGCAAAATTCGATTTGCCGGAATTTACAGATTTAAAATCCGCAGTCGATATCGCCATCTGTCCGGAAGTCGGACCGGAAGTTATAATGGGGTCCACGCGCATGAAATCCGGAACGGCTCAAAAACTTGTTCTGAATATGATTACAACCGCCGCTATGATCCGGCTCGGAAAAGTCTACGAGAACATGATGATCGACCTGCAAATGACAAATAAAAAATTGCGGGAGAGAGCAAAACGGATCATTATGACAATTGCCGGTGTTGAATATGAAGAAGCGGCGCAGCTGCTGGAACAATCCGGAGATCATGTCAAAACAGCGCTCGTCATGGCAAAGGCCGGAGTCACGAAAGAAAAAGCAAAGGAGCTTCTTTCAAAAGCGAATGGATTTGTCCGGCAAGCTTTGTAGCCGCGACGATCTCCCGATAATATTTAACAATATTCTCGGGATAAACTGTCGCGGAGTGCACCGACACTAACTTGCCCGCCGCAGAAAGGCGGTGTCGGCTACAAAAAAAATAAAATTGAATAAGGAATAATTTATGCGTCCACCCGAATTTGATATCGATCTTTATCCGCCGTTCGAAGGATTTCCAAAAGAGGGAATCGAGTTCTTCAAACAATTAAAGCGTCACAACAACCGGGAATGGTTCGAGAAACATAAACCGGACTATGAAAAGAATGTCAAGCTTCCGATGCAATCGTTGATCGCTTCACTGCAGCCGCATTTTTTCCGGTTCGCTCCGGAGTTCGATCTCAATCCGAAACGTTCGCTGTTCCGTATCTATCGCGATGTTCGTTTCAGTTCGGATAAAACTCCGTACAAGACAAACGCTGCGGCACATTTTGTTCTCCGAGGCAAGCCGAAAGGATTGCTCGGGTCGGGATTTTATCTGGAAATAAATCCCGATGAATGCTATTGCGGCGGCGGGATTTATATTCCGGACGGTGATCAATTAAAAAAAATCCGCAAGGCAATTGCAAGCCGTGGAAATGATTTTTTAGAAATCGTGGAAGACCGCGCGTTCAAGAAAAATTTCGCGCCGTTCGAATGGCAAAAACTTCAACGCATACCCAAGGGATACGACGAAAACCATCCGATGGCTGAGTGGCTGAAATACAAGCAATTCTTTGTAGGCCGGGGCTGGTCAGCCTCGCGCTGCTCTAAGCCGGCTTTTCTCGACGATATCGTCGAGACATGCGAAAAAATCACACCGCTTGCAAGGTTTCTCAATAGCGCACTTGTGCAAATACTTTAAATTTGTAACAATTAATATGATATTATTATCCGAAACCTTGGCAAGGTTCCTAACCTTGCCAAGGTTTGCTCTGTTAAGAACCGGTCTAACTTTGATTTTTTAACAAATATCGCGATGTTATAATAACCAAGGTAATTGTTCAACGTGATAGTGATATCCGGATTTAATCTTCTATACTGATTAGCCTATCCGATGTTAACCTGTCCCGAAGACATTGTTAGATATCTTCGGAATAACGTTGGAGGCCTTCCGCGACCACCGGTCGCGGCTACAGAAAGGCGAATTTAATAACCGAGAGAGACTAAGTATTCTTTAAAAGCATAAAAAATTTCAATGATATTATTCCATATTTCCATTTATGAAAACCGGCCTGTTCTCTGGGCGGAAAAATCTGCCGATGAACAAGTGGAGAAAAAAACGTCCGGCAGACGAGCGCGTCTGCAAAAAAAATTAAAGATGTTTCCTTACGATGCCGGTGAAGCCGGATTGCAATTATTGCATCAAAGGTGGAACGATGCGATACCGCCTATTGGAAGTATAAATAAAGCCGTTGCATGGCTTCCGTCCCTCGCCGGCAGGCGTGGTGGAAAAAACAACGGCTCTCTTGCATCCTCCGCTCTTATTCATCCTTCGCCGGTTTCAGCCTTGAAGCCCCGTATCATGCCGTGGCAGATAACTATTACGGAATTATCATGGAACGACCTTGTACATCTTTTATGCTTTTGTGAAGAAAAGAGCACACCGGTGCCAGGCGTCTTGTTAGGTCAGGATATTGTTTTCTGGAAAGACGCGATGAGGTTTGCCGGTTCGCTCTGCGCGCGCGAGCAATTTCTTCCGGGAATACATGCCGAAAAAAAATTGTTTCAAGCGCAATGGCAGCCGGTTTTTCTGGGTGAAGACAAAGAGCGATATGCTTTTCTTATGAACGTCATGCCGCCAGTTGTTCATGCGCTTACGGGCTCTGAGCAGGAATCGCCGCCCAAAACGGTACGAAAAGACTTGCTTACACAAATCGTCACCGGCTTTATGGATTATTTGATCCGTTCTTCCGTTTCCGCCGATGAAGGTATTTCAAAAAAGGATTTTTCTGAACGAGCCGCCAATCACGATATTCTTCACGATCGATGGCTGTACGCCCTTCAGACACGCAACGGCGAATTGCGCGGAAAAGCAAAGGATCTTGCAAAATTAGTCGAACAGGTTGAAGGATATAGGCAGCCTCTCGACCGCCTTTCTACTTCACCATTTCGACTCTGCTTTCGGCTTCACGAGCCTCAGGATCTTCAGACAACAGACAACGAAGCACTCCCTGCACAATATGCGGGAAAAAAATCGGATGACGCGGCATGGTATGTTGAATATTTACTTCAACAGCACGACGATAAAAGCTTGCTCATTCCGGTGAGTCAATTGTGGAATTCAAAAAATGTTTTTCTATCAGATAGATCCGCCTCTGGGGCACGCGAATTCCTGCTTTCGTCTCTCGGACAAGCCGCTGGTCTATCCCCGGATGTTGAGGAAAGCCTGAAACATTCGGCGCCGTCCGGTTATGTTCTCGATATTGAACACGCGCATGAATTTCTTACACAAACATCATTGATTTTTGATCAGGCGGGATTCGGTGTTTTCCTTCCCGCATGGTGGACACGCAAAGGAACGAAACTTCGTCCAGCCGTCCGCGCAAACGTTAAAAGTCCGTCGATACAGGCTCCAGGTAGTCTTTCGTTGGATACGATAGTTAATTTTGACTGGAACATTGCGCTCGGGAATGAAGTCCTGACGCGCGAGGAACTCGATTATCTTGCGCGGCTTAAAACGCCTTTAGTAAAGCTGCGCGGCCAATGGGTGGAATTGAACGCGGATGAAATCCGCGAGGCAATTGAATTCTGGAAAAAACAACCGATAGAATCCGCCTCCGTAAGGGAAATCATTCGCATGAAATTAGGAGCCGGCGCTCCGGTGCATGGACTTCAATTCTCCGGCGTAACCGCTTCCGGCTGGATAGGCGAGCTTATGCAAAAACTCGAAGGCGGCGCTGCGTATGAAGAAATTTCTCCCCCGTCGAAATTCTCTGGGGAACTACGTCCCTATCAGGTACGCGGATACTCGTGGATGACATATCTGAAATCGTGGGGATTGGGAGCATGTCTTGCCGATGATATGGGACTTGGAAAAACAGTGCAAACACTTGCACTCATTCTCCGTGACTGGAATTCGGGTGATCGGCGACCGGTCTTATTGGTTTGCCCGGCATCTGTCGTCAATAACTGGCGGAGAGAAGCGTCCCGATTTACTCCCGATCTGCCCGTCATGGTGCATCACGGTGCGGAGCGGAAAAAGGGAAAGGCGTTTAATGAGGAAGTAAGTAAACATGCAATCGTCGTTTCGACGTATGCGCTCCTTCATCGGGATCAAAAGCACTTGCAGGAAGTTGATTGGGGCGGCATTGTGCTTGACGAATCGCAAAATATAAAAAACTCAGAAACAAAACAATCCCAATCAGCACGAGCATTGAAAGCCGGATATCGCCTCGCCCTCACAGGAACGCCGGTAGAAAATCACGTGGGCGATCTCTGGTCGCTCATGGAATTTCTCAATCCAGGTTTTCTCGGCACGCATGCGGAATTCAAACGTAAGTTTTTTGTGCCTATACATGCCGGAACGGATCCGAATGCAGCAGTGCGGCTGCGTTCCATGACGGGTCCGTTCATTCTCCGGAGGCTTAAGACGGACAAATCCATCATTTCGGATTTGCCGGAAAAAATGGAAATGAAAACGTACTGCACGCTGACCAAAGAGCAGGCGTCGTTGTATGCCTCGGTGCTTAAGGATATCGAAGATCGGATTGCTTCTTCGGACGGAATCGAGCGGAAGGGACTTATTCTTGCGACGCTTTCAAAACTCAAGCAGGTATGCAATCATCCGGCTCATTTTCTGGGCGACAACTCGAGCGTGCCCGACCGATCCGGCAAAGTAACGCGGCTTTCGGAAATGGTTGAAGAAATTATCGAGGCCGGCGAAAAAGCACTGGTGTTTACGCAGTTTGCCGAAATGGGCGGCATACTAAAAAAACACCTTCAGGAAACGTTCGGGCGGGAAATCTTTTTTCTTCATGGAGCTGTACCGATTAAGCAGCGCAGTCAGATGGTAGACCGCTTCCAAAACGAACGAAATGCGTCGCCTGTATTTATCCTGTCCCTCAAAGCGGGAGGAACGGGCTTGAACCTGACGCAGGGAAACCATGTTTTTCATTTTGACCGGTGGTGGAATCCCGCAGTAGAAAATCAGGCAACAGACCGTGCGTTCCGGATAGGTCAGACGAAAAATGTACATGTGTATAAATTTATCTGCGCTGGTACATTGGAGGATAAAATCGACGAGATGATCGAACGAAAGAAAGGGATAGCAGAAAAAATCGTGGGTGCCGGTGAAGGATGGCTTACCGAGCTGTCCAATGGGGAACTGAAAGAACTGTTTATGCTCCGCAAAGATATGGTAGGTGAATAATATGGGCTACTATGATTATGGATATTTTCGGCCTTCTGTTCCGCGGCGGGTAAAGGGAGGTATTAAGGCTCAGAGCAAAAATGGATCGTTTGGTGAAAACTGGTGGGCAAAACGCTGGATCGAAGCGCTGGAAAGTTTCAATATCGGCGCGCGTCTCGTGCGCGGCCGAAGATATGCCCGATCGGGACAGGTCCTATCTATAGAAGTCGAAAAAGGATGCGTAACGGCGGAAGTGCAGGGTTCGCGAATGACGCCATACCATGTTGAAATACACCTGCGCCCGTTTACCGCGGGAGCGTGGAAACGATTTGTGGATGCCCTTATCGCTCAGCCGTATTACATGGCTATACTGATGAACGGCCGGATCCCGGATGAAATCGAAGAGGTTTTCAAAACCGCGAAATTGTCCATGTTCCCGGCTAAAATGAACGACCTTAAGACAACTTGCTCATGTCCAGATTGGTCCAATCCATGCAAGCATATTGCAGCAGTCTACTATTTGCTGGGAGAAGAATTTGATAGAAATCCTTTCTTGATTTTCACTTTGAGGGGCATCGAACAAAAGGCACTACTATCGCTCGTTCATAAAAACGCTCTTGCACGTCAGGATGCGGGAAATGCAAGACGCAAAATAAACAAGAAATCACGTTCCATCCGAATGGCGCTGCCGACCGATCCGGATTCGTTCTGGGGAAAGAGCGATGCCCGGTCCGACTTTTTGGGAGAAATCGTAGTTCCGGATACTCATGCCGCACTCCCGAAGCGATTGGGTAATTTTCCTTTTTGGCGTGGAGAGAAAAAATTCATAGATACATTAGCGGCGATGTATGAAAAAGGATCGGAGGCCGGATTCAATATCGTGGCCGGCGATTTCGGGGAAAACGAAGAAAAGCCCGATGCGCATATCTATCAACATAAAACCGGATGATTGGTGTTCGATGTTTTGCTTCTGTAGCCGACACCGGCCTCCTGCGGCGGGCAAGATGACGTCGGGTGCACCCGCGATCATCGGTCGCGGCTACAAGGGAAGCAATATTTAATCTTTACCAGAGGGGAATAAAATGCAAGGCCATGATCTTAAACTTCAACCGGCAAAATCTATGAATCCGCCGGATCAACCGCTTCTTCATCTTCTGAAGAAAAATTTCGGATTTTCATCTTTCCGGCCTCTGCAGGAGGAAATTATACGCGACGCTCTGGCCGGTAAGGATGTCTTTGCGCTTCTTCCGACCGGCGGGGGGAAGTCCCTCTGTTTTCAGCTTCCTGCGCTGGCTTGCGACGGACTGACATTAGTAATCTCTCCGCTTATTGCTTTGATGAAAGATCAAGTGGATGCATTGCAGGCAAATGGAATACCTGCGACGTTCCTTAATTCTTCGTTAACACCGGAAGAAACGAGAAGCCGTATTCGAGATCTGCACGATGCAAAATACCGGCTGTTGTATATTGCTCCGGAACGTGCTGTACTTTCCGGTTTTTTAACCGACATGGTTCATTGGAATATCAAACTCCTTGCCGTCGATGAAGCGCATTGCATCAGTGAGTGGGGACACGACTTCCGTCCTGAATATCGTCAATTGACCGCGGTTCGAAAACTCCTGCCCGGTGTACCGTGCATGGCATTGACGGCGACTGCTACATCGCGTGTGCGGGAGGATATTCATACGCATTTGCAACTCCAAAATGCACGGAATTATGTGGCAAGTTTTAATAGGTCGAACCTCAGCTATAAAGTTATTTCCAAAGACGATCCCTATAGTCAATTGCTGACATTTCTGCGGCCGCGTATGCAGGAAAGCGGAATTGTATATTGCCAGAGCAGAAAAACTGCAGAAACTTTATCAAAAAAATTAAATGCCGATCATATTTCCGCAGCGCCGTATCATGCAGGCATGGAACCGGCGGATAGAACGAAACATCAGGAATTGTTTCTTCGGGATGAAGTCAGGGTTATTTGTGCAACGATTGCATTCGGCATGGGCATCAATAAGTCCAACGTCAGGTTCGTCGTGCATTACGATCTGCCGAAGAATATCGAAGGGTATTATCAGGAAACCGGGCGCGCAGGGCGGGATGGATTGCCGTCTGAATGTCTGCTGCTCTTCGGCGTCGGCGATGTGATGAAGCAAATGTATTTTATCGAAGAGAAAGAGGACGAGCAGCAGCGCCAAATTGCAAAAACACAATTAGACCGGATGGTAAAGTATGCTGAAAGCAGCGAATGCCGGCGCAGGCTGCTGCTGGAGTATTTTGGCGAGGAATATCCGGAGGCAAGCTGCGATGCCTGCGACAATTGTTTGCTTCCGCGTGAATTCTATGACGGAACAATCGATGCTCAAAAACTTCTCTCATGCGTTCTCCGTATTCGCGAAAGCAGCGGCGTCGATTTTGGCCTGAGGCATAGTATAGAAGTATTGACCGGCAGCAATGCCGAAAAAATTCGGCGCTGGAAGCATACGGAACTATCCACGTACGGAATCGGCAAAGACCGGAGCCGGGACGAATGGATGTCCGTCGGGCGGGAATTGATGCGGCTTCGATTGATGAAACAGAAAAACGAGAACGGTTTCAGCGTGGTAGAAGTGACGCCTGCCGGTATTGAAGCTTTGAAGAAGAGATCGGCCATTATGCTGACAAAAGTCCATTCAACCGCAGAAACTGTAAGTGTGCATAGAGACGAACAGGAATTCGATGCCGTGCTGTTCGAGCGCCTGCGGGTTTTGCGCAAACGCATTGCAGACGAGCGCAACGTGCCGGCATTCGTTATCTTCTCAGATGCTGCATTGCGGCAAATGTCCCAACGCTGCCCGACAACAAAGAACGAATTCATACGCATCAGCGGGGTGGGAGAAAAGAAATTGAGAGATTTCGGCGCGATATTTATGAAGGAAATCGAACGCCATCTGCAGAAAAAATCCACGGAAAGAGTATTCGGATGAAAGTGCAGAGCCTTCTTCACATTCATCGGCTGGAAAAATGAATGACACGGCAAATGAAACATTGCAACTTTTTCGATCCGGCAAATCCGTCAAAGATACTGCGCAAGAACGCAATTTGGCGGTCTGCACTATCTATAAACATCTATTGATGGCAGTCGTATCGGGTGAAGATATACAAGTCGATCGATTCGTTACGCCGGGTGAAAAGCTGGAAATCAGTTCAGCCTTTAAAATACATGGCTATGGAAACATCACAGGCGTGTATGAAATGCTGGGCGGCCGGTTCGATTACGGCCTGTTGCGCATTGTCAGGGAAATGGAAACATTGAGGCATTGAAAAATCTGTAGGCAACCGCGGCTGCTTTTTCCGTTGCCGACACCTTGAAAAGGTGGTCAAAAAAGTAGTCATATTTCCTAAGGAATTTGATAATTTTGAGATACACCTTGGAAAGGTGTCCCTTAGCTATGCATTGTCAGCTCAATTGAGCCTTTGGGTGATTGACCATAGTTACGCAAAGAACACAGCCGTTATTCCATTGCGTTTCCTGCCTGCTGAATCGCCTTCGGCGTTCAGGGGGATCCGGAAATATAAGACTCTGTTTGAAAAGATCTTCGGAATTATGTATATTTAAACTGTCACTTTAATATTACATAAATTCTATGCCTTACTATCATCGTGTTTTAGAAAAGACTATTCATGCGTATCTGAAACTTTTTCCGGTTGTCGGATTAACGGGTCCCAGACAGTCGGGAAAATCCACTTTGCTTCGAAAACTGCTTTCGGCCAGGTACCGCTATGTTTCATTTGACGACCTCAATGCGGTCGATCGGTTCCATACCGATCCTGAACGATTCATGGAGGTCTATGCGGATAAAGTTATTTTTGATGAAGTTCAGCGCGTTCCGGAAATTTTTCACTATGTCAAGAGCATTGTCGACAACAATCGGAGCGATTACGGCAAATTTATTTTGACGGGTTCAAGTCAGTTTGCCTTTATAAAAAAGGTTTCGGAAAGTCTTGCGGGGCGGATCGGTCTCCTTGCATTACTGCCGTTCCAATTTTCAGAAGTCCCCGCCGGACTTCGTGAAAAGTCGATTTACCAAGGCGGTTATCCTGAACTTGTCGGACGAAAATATCGCGGTGCTTACGATTGGTATTCCTCATATCTCGATACGTACCTGACTCGTGATGTACGGGATATCAGCGAAATTGGCGATATCAGAGATTTCCGGCGATTTATTCAGATGCTGGCTGCCCGATCAGCTCAGCTTCTGAATATGTCAGAAATTGCAAGAGATATCGGCGTCAGTGTGCCGACGATCAAGAAATGGATTTCAATCCTGGAAGCTTCCTATATTGTTTTCCTTTTACCGCCGTTTCATAAAAATCTTGGAAAACGAATTATCAAGAGTCCCAAGATCTATTTTTATGACACAGGTCTTGTTTCTTATCTGACCGGGATTCGCAATAAATTACTGTTTGAAAAAGGTCCAATGTACGGCGCTCTTTTTGAAAACTATGTAATTTCCGAAACATATAAAAAATTAGTACACACACGATCTGATGCTGAAATGTTTTTTTATAAGGAAAGCAACGGCAACGAGATTGATCTCATCATTGATCGGAAATCCAGAAGGGAACATATCGAGATCAAATCAGGATATACGTTTCGCCCTAAAATGACAAGACTGCTTATGCAGCTATCGAAAGAGGCAAAACACTCATGGATAGTATATCGTGGAAAAGAGATCATACTGGGAAATAATATCAGCGCTGTCAACTTTAAATCATTCTTGGATCTAATCTAAAAATGCTATAATGATATTTGAGAAAATAAACTTTGAAATGTGCACTGCGAATGATGGACTTTATCAATCATTTGCCCGCTATTAAGCTGTGATTTTTGTAAATTGTAATTATGGATAGAATAGAATGAACACTATAGGAAGAAACGATCCTTGCCCGTGCGGCAGCGGCAAGAAATACAAGAACTGCTGCGGTGCGGTTTCAATGCTTACTCCGGATTTTAAGTACGACCGCATCCGGCAATATGATGGAGAAGCAGTCCATCTTCTGGGAAAATTTGTACGACAGAAATACGGTGCAGATGCCATGAATGCCGCACGGGTGGAATTCTTTTTCAATAAACCGTTCACTTCCCGGGAGAATGATTATTTTAACCGCTGGTTCTTTTTCGACTGGCGGCCGGATCAAACAAAGCGGATAGCGGAAATATTTTTATCTGAAATGGGAAAAACACTCAAGGACGGCGTTCTCCGATTTATTGAAGCAGCCATTCATTCTCCTTACAGCTTCTATCAAGTTCTTGATGTTAATCATGGTATCGGTCTAACGGTGCGCGATATTTTACGAAATTGTGAAGTCCATGTGATGGAAAGAACCGCATCGACTGTTCTTGAACGAGGTCACATTATCCTTGCACGTATTGCAGAGATGGAAGGTATTTCTTTTTTTTTAGCAACCGGTGAACAGCCTTTTTTCCCGTCGTATATCGAATTCATAATAGAGCTGCGTTCTCGTTTGGAACAGGAAGGGTCATTGGAGAACAGCGCTGCATCCGATGAAATACTTATCAAGAATGAATCCCTGCTCCGTGATGCGTATTTTGGTTTGGACCATCATATCAGGAATTCCAAGCCCTCGATTCGCAATGCAGACGGCGACGTTCTCTTATTCCATACATTAAAATATCGCATACCTTCTTTAATGGATGCATTTTATGCGTTGAAAGACCTGCAGCAAAGAATGGATCATAGAACGGATGAAGAAATGCTTGAAGAGGCGGAAAAGAATGATTCGGGTGAGATATTGAAAATTCACTTGGACTGGCTTAAGAAATCGAAGATGGGAGAGAACTCGGTCTTCTGCTCATTCGATATCGAACCGACAACGCTTACAGTTGAAGCAAATTCGGAGAAACGATCTACATGTGTTCAAAAAGAGATTGCAAAACGTCTCGGGGAAAAAGCCGTTTTGCTTAAGACGGAAATTGTATCTACGGAAAGTATGATGCAGCAAGCGAATGAGAAAAAAGCAAAAGTCAAAAAAGAAGACGAACAAAGTCGTAAGTTAAAAGAACAGCCGGAAATGAAGGCCTTTATGAGAGATTTGATGGAAAAGCATTGGGCAGACTGGGTCGATATTCCGGTGCCGGCATTAAGGAACATGACGCCGCGTATGGCTGCCATGGATCCAATCGGCCGTGAACTTCTCGAATCTCTTTTCATGGATTTTGAAATAAAAAATCGGGAACAATTAGATGAACTTCTAAAAGTCGACATTCCAAAATTGCGGCGAAAGCTCGGTTTGGGAGGATGAAACAAACCGCCGCCGCAAGATGTCTATCGCAAGAAAACTATTTGGCGTTCTTGCTAAGAGGAACCTAAAATGTCTCAGACGAATAATTCCAATGCCTGTATTGTATGTGGTACGGTTCTCGATGGACCGATCGGCAGAATTATGAATATGTTCGGAATTCGAAGGAGCCCGCAAAATCCGAACATCTGTAACCGATGCAGCACGCACATCGAGGTAGGAAGCATTGCAGAGTTAACGATTCTTTTTGCCGATCTGGTGGGTTTTACATCGATGACGAACGAACTCGGCGCACAGAAGTCCTACGACATCGTCAACAGTCTGTTCAAGAAAGCAACCGAGGTGCTGGTTAAACACGATGCATTTATCGATAAATTTATCGGCGATGCGGTTTTAGCGTTTTTCAACATTCCCATCCATCATGCCGATCATACGCAAAAAGCAATCGAAGCAGCAATCGAGTTTCAAGACAGCCTGCAGCCGTTGAGAGAAGAATTCAATCGGGATCTGCAGTTTAGAATCAGCATAGCTTCCGGATATGCACATGTCGGACACCTCGGTTCAAAAGAGCGGAAGGATTATACCGCAATCGGAGAAGTAGTCAATCTGGCATCCCGTCTGCAAGCGGTAGCTGCTCCGGGCGAAATTGTTTTAAACGAGTCCGCATATCAAAAGACAATGAAGCTCTATCCGGCAATGCTGCTTGAAACGATATATGTCAAAGGGTTTACGGATGCAGTAAAAATCAGCCGGATTCAGACAAAATCCAGTGCACCTCATTCAAGCGATTCGCTTCAAAAGAAACCGGTATTCAATAAACGGCGGGCTGCAAGCATCGGAGCAATTCTCTTTGCGCTGCTCGGTGCGCCTTGTGCTGCTGCTGCGCTGCTCGGTCCACTTTCCATTATTTTCGGGGCGGGAGTGCTATTCGGAGCTCTTTCTCCAATCCTTTCATTCTTCGACCAGACAATTGTACGAATTCCATTTCAATCGCTTGCTCTTCTATTGGCAGGAGCCAATCTGTACGTTATTTTCTATGGATATCGGATACGTCGTAAGAATAAACTTATGCAGACAGAATTGAAGAGATTTGAGCGATATAAAGTGACGCTTGTCGCTGCAATGTCCATACTCGCACTATTGTTTATCGCTTTAGAATATTTTTTTCATATACAATTTGGAAATCCTATATAAATACTTCCCTGCGAATAAATATCGCTTTCGCAAGGTGTCCCTTATGATGGAGGATCTATGGGAAATGGGTTGAGGCCTTTTACTAAGAAAACAGTGACCGCGGGGACATACTATCCTCTCGGAGCAACAGTCCGGGAAGACGGCGTAAACTTCGCCATTTATTCACAGCACGCTGTCGACGTGTTCCTCTTGCTATTCGACAAGCCGGACGGCGATCCGACCGATATTATCCAGCTGGAGAATCGCACAAAATATATCTGGCACTGTTTTGTCAAAGGCGTTAAGGACGGACAATTGTACGGTTACAGGGTCAGGGGCGATTACAAACCTAAAAACGGTTTGCGCTTCAACGAGCAAAAACTTCTGCTGGATCCCTATGCAAAGGCAATCTCTCACAAGTTTATCAATAAAGACAATTTGCTTCTGGCCTATGATCCTTTATCCGATGCCGCTGATCTCATTGCAGATCCGCGCGATAATGCCGCTATCGTGCCGAAAGCGATTGTTATAGACGATCATTTCGACTGGCAGAACGACGCTCCTCCTGCCGTGCCTTTAGAAAAACTGTTTATTTATGAAGTGCATGTCAAAGGATTTACGGCTCATCCTTCTTCCGCCGTGCAGCACCCGGGAACGTATCAGGGGTTTATAGAAAAAATCCCATACTTGAAAAATCTCGGTATTAATGCTGTGGAATTTCTTCCTGTCCACGAGTTTTATGTTGACGACTTTCTCAGGAACCGCGGCCGGACGAATTACTGGGGATATAACACCATCGGTTTTTTTGCACCGGAATCGTCCTACAGTACCGGAAAAAATTCCGGCTGCCAGGTGGCCGAGTTCAAAACGCTGGTGCGTGAATTACACAAAGCGGGAATGATGGTCATTCTGGACGTTGTTTTTAATCACACAGGTGAAGGCAATGAGCTTGGTCCGACTATCTCGTTCAAGGGAATAGACAATACGACGTACTACGACCTTACCGGTCCTTCAAGCGATCCCGCCCGCTATTACGTGAATTACACCGGATGCGGTAACAGTCTGAATGCGGACAATCCCGTGGTGCTCCGGCTGATTATGGATTCGCTGCGGTATTGGGTCGAAAAAATGCACGTGGATGGCTTTCGTTTCGACCTGGCTTCGGTTCTGGGGCGTGCAGGTCAGGATTTGCACTTCCAAAAAACATCTGCGTTCTTCGATGCACTGTCGCAGGATCCGGTGCTGAACCACGTACTGCTCATTGCTGAACCGTGGGATCTGGGATCCTACGAAGTGGGTAATTTCCCTGTGGACTGGTCGGAATGGAACGGAAAATTTCGCGACACGATTCGAAAATTCGTCAAAGGCGACGGCGGGCAAGTTTCCGATATGGGATGGCGTCTGGCAGGTTCTGCGGATCTCTACGGCGAGAGCGGACGGTCTGCTTATAACAGCGTCAACTTTGTGACGTGTCACGACGGATTTACGATGTACGATCTTGTCTCTTATAATCAAAAACATAACGAAGCGAACGGCGAGAATAATCAGGACGGCGCAAACGACGACAATTCATGGAATTGCGGCGTCGAGGGTCCGACAGAGGATACTTCCATCTTGCAGCTCCGCGAGCAGCTTGTTAAGAATTATATCTGCTGCCTGCTTTTTTCTTCCGGCACGCCCATGATTCTGGGTGGGGACGAATTTATGCGCACGCAGCAGGGCAATAATAACGCCTATTGCCAGGACAATGAGATCAGCTGGTTCGATTGGAACCGGGCGGCGGCGAATGAACGCATGGTGGAATTTTTTAAAAGAGCCATTGCCCTTACTCGCCGTTGTACAATTCTCCAGAGGCGCAAGTTTTATCTGGGTCAGGATTTGGATGCGGACAACATTCCGGATCTTTGCTGGTTTTCCACGGATGGCGGCAGTCCCGACTGGGGCGATCCGGATTTGCGGACGCTGTGTGTTCAATTGGACGGCGGGGAGGAGCAGTCGGATCTGGGCAAATATTTTTTGTTTATCATACTGCACGCCGATTACCGCCTGCGGCAGGTCAACCTGCCGAAGCTTCCGGGAGAGAACAAATGGTACCGGGTTCTGGATACAAGTTTGCCGACCGGTCAGGACATCGAAAATCCCGGGCAGGAAATATTGCTCGACCCGCAAGACGCATATTTAGTCAATCCGAGAAGCACCGTGCTCATGCTCGGCCGAAGAGCGGAGAGTTGAGAGAAGGTTTCTCTGCAGCCGCCGGCATGGCAATTTTTTTCTATCTTATTTGCGTAACATCAAATATTCATTTTTTAGAATGGCTATACAGAGCACCGCAGGTGCAACCGGTCTATAGAATTACAGGCAGCCCCGAAGGGGCTTGTAAATACTATTATATTGCATTGCTATAACAGTTTCGCTCCTATCGGAGCGAATGAAGCAGGCCTGCCTGCTTGGTAATTTATATTCTATACGTAACATCAAATATTCATTTTTTAGAATGGCTATACAAAGCATCGCAGGTGCAACCTGTTTATAGACTTTCTAAATCGCTCCCAAAAAAACATGAGGGTTCATGATCTCCCCGGTGGCTTACTCAGTGAATAAATCCATACACATCATTCTTATTCTTTTTATTCTATGCAGCTGTGCTGCATCAGCTCAAACTATGTACACGATTACCGGTAAAGTATCGAATTCACAAACCGGTGAAGCGATCGATAGAGTGAATATCAGGGTTGCAGGAACCACACGGGGAACCATCACCAATAGCGATGGTTCCTATATCCTGAGCCTGCCTGCCGAAAATTATGTATTGATCTACAGTTGTATAGGATGGCAGAGAGATACTCTCCATGTATCGCTTACAAAAAATATATCCTGCGAAATAAAGCTTGAACCGGCGGAGATTATACTACCCGGAGTTACAGCCATTGCCGAGGATCCCGCTTATGAGATCGTTCGCGAGGCGATCAGGAAGAAGCATGAACTGACCCGGTTGCTGAACAGCTACACATCGAAGGCATTCACGCGCGTAACATTCTATCGGGATACTTCAATTGCCGGTATCACAGAATCCTATACAGACGGGTACTGGCATCAGGGAGATTCTCTGCGGGAAGTGGTAACTCAAAAGCATATGACTAACAATCTTCCGGAAGCTCAGATGATGGCTTCGGTAGGAGAAATAGTGAACTTTACCGATGATACTATCCACCTTTTCGGCTTTAGGTTTATCGGACCGATAGCGGAGAATGCGCTGGATCACTACGACTACAAGCTTTTACGCACACTGCGAAAAGATCATGTGGATGTCTATGAGATAAAAATTGTTCCGAAATCACGGATAGTCCCGCTTTTTCAGGGAAATATTTCCATCGCAGATTCTTCTTTTGCGGTTATGGGTATTGAAGTCCAGCCGAACGAGGCTTTCCATTTTCCGTTCGTCAGCGACATTGAAATAAGATTTCGTCAAACATATTCGCTTTACGATGAAAAATTCTGGATGCCTACTAATATAGCAATGGCATTCGGAGGCAAGATAAGCTTACCTGGATTATCTTTCCCGAATATCAAATTAGATCAAACATCCGTGATCTATGACTACAAACTTAATACTGTCATAGCAGATACCATACTGAAACAACCCGTTCTTGTTGTCGATTCGCTTGCGAGCAAATATGATTCGACGTTCTGGGATAACCACCGCATACTTCCTTTTACATCCGTCGAGGAAAAAGCATATGCAACTCTTGACAGCACGCAAACGCTGGCGAAACAGTTCAAGCCGAGCGGCGCTGCGGCAACGGCCCTTGATTTTCCGATGCTGCGTTATATCGATATCAGATATAATAGAGTTGAAGGATTATTTATCGGTGGGTCTTACAAATATGTTTCCGGGGGAACAATGAGAGGCATAGCGATATCGTCAAGCGGGGAAATTACAAATTATTCCGATAAATCCGGCTGGAGCGTAAGCACTGCTGCGGGTTACGGAATATCCGATAAAATATTCAAATGGCGGTTTGGCGGCGAATATCCGCTTGATAAAAACACGGTTGCGACGGGACTGGATGTTTATAAGGATATAGCCCATTTCCCGGACGGTGATTTCTATCCGACAATTCTAAACTCGATATTCTCTTTATTCGGGCGCAACGATTACCGGGATTATTACATGGCGTATGGATGGGGCGCCCATCTTAATGTCAGACCGTTCGATCAGACTTCTTTTATGCTGGCTTTTCAATCGGATAAGGAAACAACTCTGCAGAATAATACCGATTTCGCTGTTCTATCATTCGGGAATAATTTTCGCATCAATCCGCCGATAACAGAAGGACAAATGCGAAGCCTGCAACTGAAGTTGTATTACGGGGCTGATAAAGGTCCGCTCAATATTGTGCCTGTCAATGCCGTTGAGTTGTCGGCTGAATATTCTTCTCCATCATTGATCAGCAGCGATTTTGATTTTGGCCGGTACTCTATAGCCGGATCCTATTTCTTCCCAACGTTTCTGACAAGTTATCTTCTGCCGCCGCAATTGAACCTGATGTTTGCCGCAGGCACTTCGAGCGGCACGCTTCCGCTTCAAAGAGATTTTGTGCTCGATTCCCAGCTTGGCAGGTTTGCGCCGTTTGGAGTTTTAAGAACTGCCTATCCGCGTGAGTTCACCGGCGACAGGTTTGCGATGATCTCGGTTGAGCATAATTTCCGAAGTGTCCCCTTCCTGATGCTCGGGATTCCTTTTCTCTATAAAAGCGGTATAGAATTTTTAGTAGATGCCACGGCAGCACAATCGTGGTTAAACGGCAATTCAATAACGAATGGCTGGTACTATGAAGCGGGGATAGGTATCGGCAAGATCTTCGGGATTATCCGGGCAGACGTGACCTACCGCATAAGCAATCCTCATGGTGTTTTCTTCACAATTGGGATAAGCAGTTTGTTTTGATGTTTTCTTTTTTGCGTCATTCCCGAGTCAGCGGACATCTTAGAATGAAAAAGAAGAAATATTTTGGATGAGGAGATACACCATGGCAGACGCATCTATCGCTGTAAAAGAAGTTGAAGAATGGATACGGAACGAGCGGAGAAACCACTCCCAACCTCCCCTTAATCCCCTCCTTAGTAAGGAGGGGACAAGCGTAGCGCAGGGGTGGTGGATAAAGCGATGACGAAACATTATAACAAATCTGTGTTGACACAGCGGCGTAAAGTATTAAGGAAAAATCTTTCTAAAGCCGAAGTGATAATGTGGAGACATCTCTCCCGCAGACAGATGTCTGGATATAAATTCAGACGCCAGCATAGCGTTGATCAATACGTGCTGGATTTTTATTGTCCTGAATTAAAGCTTGCTATCGAGATTGACGGCGATTCGCACTTTATGCCAGGCGCACAGGAGCAAGACAAAACACGTCAGGAACACATTGAGGCATTTGGAATACGGTTTCTCCGTTTTACCAACGAGGATGTTTGTAAGAATGTCGATGGAGTATGTCAGACGGTGTATAATGCTGTTGAGGAGCTAAGGAAGAGGTAGCATAATATTATGGCAGGCCCATCTATTGCTGCAAAAGACGCTGAAGAGTGGATAAGAAACGAGCGGAGAAACCACTCCAAACCTCCCCTTTGAAATAATGTCTGCGTGCCTTTAGAACACGCAAAGCGTGATACTTTCATACGCTCCTCCTTAGTAAGGAGGAGACAAGCAGCCGGAGGCGTTTTACTATAACACGCACAGCGTGTATCAATTTCAACTTCAGCAGGGGTGGTGGATAAAGCGGTGAACGATCAATATTAGAAAAGAATATTTTCTCAGATAAGTTACAGAACGCAGATGGCTTCACTTTACAAAAGCCGTCAGAATGGAAATAATATCATGGCGAATTCATCGGTAGACATAAAAGATGTTGAAAATTGGATAAGAGATGAATTCCTTTCCAAAAAATATAAGCAGGCATTTGCAAAACGCAAATTAGGTTTACAGTCAGGGGGAGAAATTTACTTCGATGCAGTTTCTGAAGATGGAAAAATTGTCTGCTTTATTTCGGTGACCGCAAGCAAGACACCGGGCGAAAAGCCTGGGGCAGATCTTTCTAAAATCCGCTCGGATGCTCTTTGGGCAATTTCCCTCAGTGAGAAACCGGAGACGATCCTGTTTGCTTTTACCGATGCATCCATGATGGAGCTTGTGAAGAAAGAAAAGGAGCACGGGCGATTTCCAAAGTATATTAAGACGCTTCTTGTAAAATTACCCCCCGAGCTCGAAGCGAAATGATAGAGATTGTTTTTTGCTGTACTCGCCCTATTTTAACAATATATTTTTCATTGTATCTTTTCCAATAAAATTCCGTAAACTATAGTGTGCATTTATTCCGTCCTTGAAAAACCCATTTTGAAAAAGGAAAGAATCGGCGATATCATGATCAACATCCAGCAAATCACAAAAAAATATGGAACAGTCACCGCGCTTGATGCAGTAACATTAGAAGTGCAGCGGCAGGAGTTCTTCGGCCTGCTGGGTCCCAATGGAGCGGGCAAGACCACGCTGATGAATCTCCTTGTCGGGTATTTCAATCCGGACAGCGGCACGATCACCATCGACGGCGGCACCGTGACTCAGGATACACTGGAGATCAGGAAGAAAATCGGATTTGTTCCGCAAACCCTCGCTTTGTACGACGAGCTTACTGCACAGGAAAATTTAGAAATATTCGGCAAAATGTTCGATATCCCGCGAACGCTCTTAAAGAAGCGTATCGGGGAGCAGCTCCATGCCGTTGAGTTGTACGATAGGCGCAAAGATAAAGTGAAAACATTTTCAGGCGGCATGAAACGACGGCTCAATATCATTGCGAGCTTGCTGCACGACCCGAAGGTGCTGCTGTGCGACGAACCGACTGTAGGCGTCGACCCTCAATCCCGCAACGCTATCTTCGATTTTCTCACGTCACTGAACAAGCAGGGGATGACAATTATCTATACGACGCATTATATGGAAGAAGCAGAACGGCTTTGCAGCCGTATCGGTATTATCGATCATGGTAAAATCATTGCATTGGATACTTTAGATAAACTTTTGGAAAAGCTCTCTTACGAAGAAACGATTTCGATTATCAAGAATCCATCGACTGTAAAAAATCGTACGGTATTTGAGAAATTCGGAACGCTCCTTGAAGAAGACGATCATTATGAGTTAAAACCTGCGGATGGTTTTTTACTGTCGAAATTTTTTGCCGGTATAGAAAAACAGGGAATAAAATATTCCTGGATTGAATTGCAGCGCCCGACTCTGGAAGCGCTCTTTCTACAATTGACAGGAAGGAGGTTGCGGGATTGAAACAGGTCTATCGATTATTTAAAAGCTCATACCGGATTTTCTGGAATGACAAAGTCTCCGTCGCATTGACCTTTATCGTGCCACTGGTGCTTATGACCATCTTCGGTGCGGTTTTCGGCGGATCCGGCTCCGGCCCGCAGGGAATACGGCTGGCGGTATTAAATCAAAGCACGGCTCCCGTAGCGAAAAGTATAGAATCTTCACTCGATACGATAAAAGCGTTTTCTGTCATCAAGTCCTTTAAAACGGATTCCGGAAAGACGGTTATGTTCGATACGCTTTCGATTCAGGAATATGTCCGAAGCGGGAAAGCATCCGCTGCATTAGTTCTGCCGCCCGATACGTATGCAGATACATCCGTCGGACTTTTTGTCAAATTCTATTATGATCCGAAGAATGAAATGGAGATGCAGACCGTACGGGGACTCATCCAGCAGGTTGTATTCAGCCAGTTCCCTTCGGTCATGGCGCAAAGCGGACTGCGGCAGACCGAGAGATATTTAGGAATCAAATCCGGAAGCACGTTCAATCGCAATATGGCTTCTCTTATTCATAAATATTTTAAAGTGGATACAAATGTCATTTTACATCCCAGTCTTTCAAATTTTAAAATAACCGGCAATGATTCTGCCGGAGGCCATGCAAATATCCTTAATAATATCGTGCGCATAGAGAACCAACAGCTTATCGGTAAAGAGATGAAGAATCCATGGGCAACCCGGAGTGTGGGTGGATGGGGTGTTATGTTTCTTATGTTCACATTGACAGCTACATCATCATCGTTATTTGATGAGCGGAGATCCGGAGTACTTTTGAGAATGCTGACCTCTCCGGTTTCGCGGACACAGATTCTCTGGAACAAGTATATTTTTAATATGTCGTTAGGCATAATTCAATTGCTTTTCATGTTCGTTTTTGGGTGGTTGATGTTTCAGATAGATATATTTTCGAATTTTTTAAATCTTATGCTGGTCATCATCGCTGCATCGGTAGCGTGCACGGCGCTCGGGATGCTCATTGCCGCATTTTCCCAAACCCGCCAGCAGGCAAACGGATTAGGAACGCTGCTGATACTGAGTATGAGTTCAATAGGCGGGGCATGGTTTCCGACTTCTTTTATACCTGCAACAGTTCAATTCTTCAGCAAGCTGACGGTTGTGTACTGGACGATAGAAGGTTTTATGGAAGTATTATGGAGAGGCGTAGGATTTATGTCCATCCTGCCGCATCTTGCAATTTTATTAGGCATCGGTGCGGTGTTCAATATTATCAGCGTCCGTCAATTCAGAAAAGGACATATATTCGATTGACCCACCTTGGAAAGGTGTCAAAAAAGGTAATCATATTCCCTAACAAATCTGATGGTTTTGAGAGACACCTTTCCAAGGTGTCACTAAGGTGTCACTAAGGTGTCACTATTTCTTCTTTTTAAAAATTGAGAACTGATTCGTGATGTTGTCTTCATTCTATGAGGTTGAAAATCTCTCGCCGCCCTGATTCCACAAGGGGGATAAATTTGCCATACCATTCTCCGAATTCTTTTGCTCCCATCGCATCTTGCGATGACTTCTCGAATGCCGTGAGGTTTTCGTATGTCGATTCCATGACGAGTGTATAGAATTCTCCGGTGAGATCGGTCATAAATTGGGCCGGTGCGTGACCGAATTTCTTCATGAGCTCCTGCTGTTCTTTTATGAGGGCTTTAGCGTCTTTCGCTTTGCCGAACTTCAATGAATGAAAAGAATGCAGTGAATGAGAATATCTTCTTCTTCGTGATGATGAAATCGGTATTCTCATATTTTATTATTTTGAAAAACATCAGTTTATTCTAAATCGTTCCATCCGCCTCGCGCTGCTACATGACCTCGTTTCTCGAAGACATTGTTGAGACCTGCGAACAAATCACGCCGTTTGCAAGGTTTCTGAACAGCGCGGTCATGACAGGGTCCATAATTATGCAGATATTTTTGACATGGTTTATAGCTTACATGGATTTGGAACCTGCCGAACCTCAGGAATGACACAAATACGTTGTTTTATATGTCCATAAATTAATGTAAATTTATGGAGTTAGATTCCTTATATTTATGGCAGTGACCTACCTTGGAAATGAAGTAAAATTGCACCGGCTGCAAGATTTCTGAACAGCGCGGTTATGTAATTATATTGAATTTGTAGTAATTAACATGATATGATTTATCAATACTAACTTTCCGAAACCTTGGCAAGGGTTGGGAACCTTGCCAAGGTTTGTCCTTTTAGCAGCAGTCTACTATTTGCTGGGAGAAGAATTCGATAGAAATCCCTTCTTAATTTTCACTTTGAGGGGCATCGAACAGCTTGTTGTACTTTCAAAAAGGAGATTTTTCTTGATTTAAACAAGAAAATTCTTATTTTAAGATAATGCCATAAGTTAAAATACAACCTTTTCTTATTTTAAGATACTCTTGAAAGAAAATGGATATAAAAGACTACAAAGCCGGCAGATACCAGCAGCAAAAACATTATCAGGCATTCTTTCCGGCAGCAATCAATTCAACCTGGACATGGTCCGATCCGAAAATAAATACGCTCCTCTCCGAAGCAAATCATAAATTAGGCGAATTGAATGCATATTCGCTTCGCATTCCGGATGTCGAATATTTTATAGAGATGCACGTCATAAAAGAAGCAACCACTTCCAGCAAGATCGAAGGAACACAAACGGAGATCGGCGATGTATTGCTGGCAAGGAAAGATATCGATCCTGAAAAAAGGGACGATTGGCAGGAAGTGCAGAATTATGTAAAAGCAATGAATTATGCCATTGCAAAACTCAAATCGCTGCCTCTCTCAACCCGCTTGCTCAAAGAAACGCATAAAATTCTGCTCAGTAAAGGGCGCGGAATTACGAAGCAGCCGGGTGAATATCGCACAAGTCAGAATTGGATCGGCGGTGCGACGATCCAGGACGCCTTCTTTGTTCCTCCTCCATTTGGAGAGATTCATAGTCTGATGGGCGATTTGGAAAACTTTCTTCATAATGATGGAATTGATGTACCGCAATTAATCAAAATTGCGATTGCGCATTATCAATTCGAAACGATCCATCCGTTCCTGGACGGTAATGGACGAGTCGGCCGCCTGATGATAGCATTGTATCTTGTCAGCGAAGGATTGCTTGCAAAACCGACATTGTATTTATCGGATTATTTTGAAAAGAATAGAATCCTCTATTACGATAAACTTTCTATTGCGCGCACATCAAACGACCTTGCACAATGGATAAAGTTTTTCCTTATTGCGGTTATTGAGACATCGAAGAATGGAGTCAGAACATTTGAACGCATCGTCCGGCTCCGTGAGAAAATCGAAGGGGAAAAGATTATAACACTTGGCAGAAAACTCCCGAAAGCGAAAGAGCTTATGAATGTTTTGTACAGCCGGCCAAGTCTCACGGCAGCGGAGGCGGCAGAATGTGTAAAAGTGACGCCGGCTACCGCAAATGCGCTCATCCGAGATTTTGTCAAGCTGTCGATTTTAATTGAAGTAACAGGCGGAAAGAGAAACAGAAGATTTATTTTTGAGGATTATATTAATCTATTCCAACAATGATTTGCTTGCTGTGTTCACAAATGACATTGATGCATTTTGGCAGGAATTTTAATACGTTGTAATAAACAATCATTCGAACATGGTCAATCAAACACCTGAACAACGAGCGCGCGATTTAATCGATAAGGCATTGGAGCAATCCAGCTGGATTGTTCAGGATAAGAAAAACATCAATCTCAATGCCGGCGCAGGCATTGCCGTTCGGGAATATCAGACCGATGCGGGTCCGGCGGATTATATTTTGTTCGCGGAAAAGAAACCTGTCGGCGTTATTGAAGCAAAGCAAACAAATGAAGGCCTCCATCTCACAGCACACGAGCCGCAGACACAGAAATACGCCACAGCAAAACTGAAGCACCTCGATAACCAACCTCTGGTATTCTGCTATGAAAGCACGGGAGATGTAACGCGATTTACCGATTACCGCGATCCAAAGCCGCGTTCAAGGGAAGTCTTTACATTCCATAAGCCGGAAACGTTTATTGAGTGGCTGAAGCAGGATGCGTCCTTGCGAGGACGGCTGCAGACAATCCCTGCGCTTCCAACAGAACATTTACGCGATTGCCAGATACGCGCTATTAATAACCTTGAGGGATCGTTCAAAGAGAACCGCCCTCGCGCGTTGATACAAATGGCGACGGGTTCGGGCAAAACATTTACGGCTATTACATCGGTATACCGATTGCTGAAATATGCCGGAGCAAAACGGATTCTTTTCCTGGTGGATACGAAAAACCTCGGCGAGCAAGCGGAACAGGAATTCATGGCCTATCAGCCAAACGATGACAACCGCAGGTTCATGGAGTTGTATTCCATTCAGCGATTGAAAAGCAACTATGTCCCGACCGATACGCATGTCTGCATTTGCACGATTCAGCGCTTGTATTCGATACTCAAAGGAACGGAATTGGACGAAGCGGCAGAAGAGGAAAATCCGAACGAGCGGAAATACCAGCCGAAGGATCCTGTGCCGGTTGCCTATAATGCAAAAGTGCCCGTCGAGTTCTTCGATTTCATTATCATCGATGAATGCCATAGAAGCATTTACAACCTCTGGAAACAGGTACTGGATTATTTCGATTCATTCCTCATCGGACTGACAGCAACACCGGACAACCGGACATTCGGTTTCTTCAACCAGAATATCGTTAGCGAATACACACACGAAGAAGCTGTGACCGACGGCGTGAATGTAGGAAGCGACGTCTTTACCATCGAAACGAAAATCACAAAACAGGGAAGCAGCATCCAGAAGGGACAATATGTCGATAAGCGGGAACGGCTGACGCGCAAGAAGCGATGGGAACAGACGGATGAAGATGTTGTCTATACCGGCCAGCAATTAGACAATGATGTTGTAAATCCCAGCCAGATACGCCTTATCATCAAAACATTTAAAGAATATCTTCCTGAAATATTTCCTGATCGCCATGATGAACGCGGGGAATTTGAAGTCCCCAAGACACTCGTCTTTGCAAAATCTGATTCGCATGCAGACGATATTATACAAATCATCAGGGAGGAATTTGCAGAGGAAAATAATTTCTGCCAGAAGATTACATATACGGCAGATAACCCAAAAACCACGCTGTCGTCTTTTCGAGGAGATTATAATCCTCGCATTGCCGTCACGGTGGATATGATTGCGACGGGAACAGATGTGCGTCCGCTGGAATGTCTGCTCTTTATGCGGGACGTGAAAAGCCGCAATTACTTTGAGCAGATGAAGGGGCGCGGCACACGAACGTTGTCACTGGATGATCTCCATAAGGTATCCAAAACAGCAAAGTGCACGAAGGATCATTTTGTTATTGTGGATGCCATCGGCGTAACGAAGAGCATTAAGACCGATATTCATCCGCTGGAACGAAAGCCCACCGTGCCGCTGAAAGATTTGCTGGAATCTGTTGCCGTGGGTGTGCGGGAAGAAGATTTATTCACATCGCTTGCCAACCGGCTTGTGCGATTAGATAGACAAATTACAGAGCCGGAGCGAAAGCTCTTTGTGGAAAAAGCGAACGGCAAGACTCCCGCACATGCAGCAAAAGAGCTTCTCAATGCTTATAACCCGGATACGCTTGAGCAGATCAAAGCAGAGATTGCCGGGAAGATGAAGAATGCATCAGCATCTGAACAACATTCAGCATTCATCACTTATCATTCCTCATTGCTCGAAGAGGCGGCGAGGATTTTTACCGGCGTGCTGAATACGTACATCGAGAATGTGCGCAAAATACACGAACAGATTATCGATACGTTGAACCGTGATACGCTTGCCGGAGCAGGATGGCAAGCGGAGAACAAATCAAAAGCGGAAGCATTAATAAAGGAATTTACCGCGTGGATGGAATCGCATAAAGATGAGATTACTGCACTGCAGATATTTTATAACCAGCTATACCGCAGGCGTGAGCTGACGTATGCAATGATATTAGACCTGTGCCAGAAACTGAAATTGGATGCGCCCTCGCTTGCGCCTCTGCACGTCTGGCAGGCGTATGAAATATTGGATACAAAGACTCAGCACGGCACACCAAAGAGCGAACTGACTGCACTGGTAGCGCTGATACGAACTGTATGCGGCATTAATAAGACATTAACATTGTATGATAAAACGGTGGACAGGAATTTCCAGCAATGGATATTGAAAAAGAATGCGGGACAGCATAACCGGTTCACCGACGAGCAGATGCAATGGCTCAGAATGATTAAAGAGCATGTAGCGATGTCATTCCATATTGAGAAAGACGACTTTGAACTCGATCCGTTTAAGGCCGTGGGCGGATTGGGAAAAATGTGGCAGCTCTTTGGAGAGCAGATGGATCCGATATTGAATGAGTTGAATGAAAGTCTGGTAGCATGATGCAGAAAGAATCACAGCAAATCATGATGCAGCATTCGGAAGTAAAGATAAGATTGCTAAAACTTTATCTTGAACGATATTTGACTGTCTTAAGCATGTCGAAATACTTCGGTGATATCTATATTTATGATTTGTTCTGTGGTGAGGGAATTTATGAAAATGGTGGCAAAGGCAGTCCAATAATTATTTTAGAGACGATTAAACCGATCTATTTCGTGAGTAAAGCAAAAGGAAATGATAAAGATAAATTTAATTGTCTGTTTAATGATATAGATTCTGATAAAATAGAAAAATTGAGAGAAGAAATTGCCAACAGGCATCTCTATTATCCAGAAATGGGAAGGTTGGATATTCGACAAATGGATTACAAGTATCTCCTTCCCTTGGTAAATGAAGAAATAAATACATTCAAGAAGGAAAAGGCATTTGTTTTTATTGATCCCTATGGATACAAAGATATTAAGGTCTCGGATATTATGAATTTATTAAGCTCTAAAAAGTCTGAAGTGCTTTTATTTCTACCGACACAGTTTATGTTTAGATTTGAAACGAAGGGAACTCCTGTATGCTTAGTCGATTTTATCAGCGAGCTCATGCCGCAGGAAAAATGGCCAACCAGTAATACCGGAATCAATTTTATAGAAACCTTAACAGAAGCATTTCGGAAGAAGCTAGGTCCCGATTATTTTACAGACTCCTTTATTATTACACGGGAATTAAATCAATTCTTTTGTCTATTCTTTTTTACAGGCCATATTTATGGATTTGATAGGATGCTTGATGCTAAATGGGAGATAGATGCTGAAGAAGGCCGAGGATGGTGCTATCAAACAGGCGATTCATTGTTCGATGATGGATGTAAGGTGGCGAATACTCGTAAATTGGAGAACAAGTTGTTAGAGACTTTATCAAAAGGAGAATGCACCAATGGTGAATTATATCGATTTACACTACAAAATGGTCATTTGCCTTGCCATTCAAACGAAATATTGACAAACCTTCAAAAGGATGGAAGGTTGGTCGTAACAAAGGCGGATGGAACAATGGCGAGGAAAGCCGCTTTTTATTTAAGCTACAAGTTATATAAAAATGAACCAGACAAAATTAAAATAAGGTTAAAATAGCATGTCAAAAACTAGCATTGAATGGACGGAAATGACATGGAATCCTATAACAGGATGCAGCAAAATATCGACTGGTTGTAAATTCTGTTATGCTGAAGTAATGTCAAAAAGATTAAAAGCAATGGGAGTAGAGAAGTACTCGAATGCTTTTAAATTGACCTTGCATGAAAGCGATTTAAATATTCCATTTGAGTGGAAAAAACCTAAAATCGTTTTTGTCAATTCAATGAGTGATTTATTTCACAAGGATGTGCCGGTTGCGTACATTCAAAGAATATTTCGAGTTATGAAAGAAAACCCTCAACATGTATTTCAAATATTAACGAAGCGAGCAGATATATTGTTGAAATATGATAAAAAGAGACTGCTTGAATGGACGCATAATATTTGGATGGGAGTTACTGTCGAAAATGATAAGGTGATGAATAGAGTTGACATGCTAAAAGCAACAAAAGCGCGAATAAAATTTCTTAGTTGTGAACCGTTGTTGAGCGATCTTCCTAGATTAAATTTAAAAGGCATAGATTGGGTTATTGTGGGAGGAGAAAGTGGAAGATCGCCAAGACCAATGAAAAAGGAATGGGTCAAGAACATTAAAAATGAATGTAAAAGATCTGATGTCGCATTTTTCTTCAAGCAATGGGGTGGAACAAATCGAAAAAAGACCGGAAGGATGCTCGATGGGAGAATGTATAGTGAGATGCCAGATTTTCAAACGGTGAATGAAAATTAATTTTTTAAATAGTGGATATAATGAATAGTAATCTGCCGAAACAGTGGAAGGTCTTAAAGCTTGGATATCTATGCAAAACAGCGACTGGTGGGACTCCTAGAAGAAATAATCCGAATTATTACACTGGCAAAATTCCTTGGGTAAAGTCTGGTGAACTTGATTATAATACGATTTTAGACACAGAGGAAAAGATAACCAAAGATGCGATAGAGAACTCCAATGCAAAGCTATTTCCCAAAGGGTCAATACTCATAGCACTATATGGAGCTACCATCGGAAAACTGGCTATTCTCGGAATAAATGCTACGACAAACCAAGCAATATGCGCTATATATAAAAGCGCATCTATAGAATCGAAATACCTATTTCATTTTCTTTTCTCGAAGAAACAATTCCTTGTCAAACAAAGCTTTGGCGGGGCACAACCGAATATAAGCCAAACGATACTAAGAAATCTGGATGTTCCTCTTCCACCACTTCCAGAACAACACCGCATCGTTGCCAAAATAGAAGAACTCATTAGTGATTTGGATAAAGGAGTCGAGAGCTTAAAGACCGCACAGCAGCAGCTCAAGACCTACCGCCAGTCCGTGCTCAAATGGGCGTTTGAAGGCCACTTCACAAATAAGAACATGAAGGAAGGCGAATTGCCGGAGGGATGGAAGTGGGTGAAATTTGGTGACGTTCATGATATTAAATCAAACCTCGTAGATTCGTTAAAATATTTAGACATGCCCCATATTGCCCCTGATAATATATCCAAAGGAATTGCAAAATTATTAGGTTATAGAACTATCAGAGAAGATAAAGTGATCAGTGCAAATCATAAATTTTTTAAAGGTCAAATAGTATATTCAAAAATTCGCCCTAATCTGACAAAAGTTATTATCGCTCCTATCGATGGATTATGTAGTGCCGATATGTATCCGATTGATTCCAAGTATAATAATCGATATACGCTTTATTATATGTTGACTAATTCATTTGTTAAGATTGCATCAAATACTGAATCGCGAACTATTCTTCCAAAAATTAATCAAAAGGGATTAAATGCAATTCCTTTTCCTCTTTGTCCACAAGAAGAGCAAAACCAGATTGTCCAAGAAATCGAAAGTCGTTTAAGTGTCTGCGATAAATTAGAAGAGACCATCACAGCAAACTTGCAGCAATGCGAGTCGCTGCGGCAAAGCATATTGAAGAAGGCGTTTGAAGGAAGGTTAACATAAATAAAGGATAAAATACTATGAATATAGCACCTCATAGATTAAGCATAGCTCAATTATTTGCGAGTAATAACGAACAATTTATTGTTCCATCGTATCAGCGAAGATATGCATGGGGATACAATCAAACAGCAGCACTGTTTGATGATATAGCAATGTTAAAAAAAGAAGACGGACATTTATTAGGAATGATTATATTGCATTGCGAAACGCATAGCGGAGATCTTAACAGACCGGAATTAGTTGATGGCCAACAACGGCTGACAACCCTCGCAATACTATTAAAAGCAATGCAATCGAGGTTCTTAGAATTAGAGAATATGGACAAAGTCTCTGATATAGAAAAAATGCTTACTTGTCATGGTCTCGATGAGAAAAAACTCCCAAAGTTGGAACTTGGTGATCTTGATCATGATGATTTAAACACACTACTTTCAAATGACCGGACAAAGGAATTCACTAACCATAATATTAAAGAAGCATACGATAATTTTAAGAATAGGATTGATGTTTTAAAAAACGATGAGTTACAAAAATATTTTTTCTCTTTAACAAATGTGGCAGTTATTATTCGCCTTGACGTGGAAAAAGCGCAAGATGCATATAAACTTTTTGAAACAATCAATAACCGTGGATTAAGACTATCTCCAACTGATATCATTAAAAATTTCCTCCTTGGACATGCAGCTAAACTTGAACCAGAGATATTCGTAAAAACGAAATCTTTATGGTCATCGATAATTACGAATCTGGACGGTATTGATTCGGACGATTTCCTTAGGCAGTATCTCTGCTCATTATTAGTAAGGAAAGTAAGTTCATCTCAAATGGTGTATGAATTCAAAAAATATTATTTCAAACATATAAAAGATGCTGATAAACTTGGCGAATTTAGCTATTACGTTGATGAAAAAGTGCTAAATGATGAAGAGGAAACGAATGGGGAAGAATTAACGTCCGAACAAGAAATAGATAACGGAAAAGATTCCCAAATAACTATTATAGAGTTCCTACAGAAAATCGAAGAGATTTCAAAAGTTTATAGAAAGATATCGTTAGAAGAATATGAAGAAGAAAAAGTAAATAGGCATATCAAATATTTAAACAAGATACTTTCAAGACCTACCTATATATTCCTTATGCATTTTTTGCAAAAAAACTTATCTGAAAGCATAAAAGTCGAAGTTCTAAAAGTCCTTGAAGCATTTATGCTGCGCCGCCACATTTGCGAAAAAAGGACTGGCGAACTAGACGATATATTCTCAAAAACAATGAAGATTATTGAATCAACAGATATTGTAGGTGATTTGCGCAAACAACTTGCTCCCGATGTTCCATCAGATGAAGCATTTAAAAATAGCTTTCCATTGCATGTGTTTAAAGGGAAGTTAATCGATCGAGCAAAATATGTACTAGAGCAAATAGAATATCACGTAAATGGAAATACGGGAGAGCTGATCGTCGCCAGCAGTTCAGAGGTAGAGCTCGAACATGTGATACCACAAACAATATCAACTAAAAGATCCAAGGAAGAATATGGAGATTGGGAAGAATATCTAGGTCCTAATAGTTTACAGCTTCATGAGAAATTTATTAACCTCATTGGAAATATGACACTATTGGCAGATGCATTAAACATTCAGGCCTATAACAACCCGTTTGCAAAGAAGAAGAACAGCTATAAAAAATCAAATTTTGTAATTACAAATGAGTTAGCAAAATTATCTAATTTTAGGTTTCCCAATGTGTCTAAGAGGGGTCAAGCATTAGCGGAAAAAGCAACAAAGATTTGGAAGGTTTAATGTGAGCGACGAAACAATATCAACTATATAGCATTGTCTCCAAAATCTGGTGGTTCTGTAATACACTCCATAAAACAAGGAAACGTCATTGTGAGAAATGAGGACATCGACGATGGACGAATGACGAAGCAATCTGATAATCAATGAAGAGATTGCCACGCAACCTAATGGTCGCTTGCAATGACGGAGCAAGAGAGAGATTGCTTCGCTGCGCTTGCAATGACGAAGTAAGTCGGCATCGTCCTGACGATAGAAAGAAAATATAAGCAACGAAACAACATCAACCAATATCATCATCTCCAAAGTCTGGTCGTTTTGCAATACACTCCGCGATGACGGTGTAGAAATTAAGCAATGAGTATCGAACAGGTAAAAAAGTTGTTAAAACAAAAGGAAAGTGTTCGGCTGGAATTCAAGGAGGCCGAAAACGCTTTGCCGTCTAATTTATTCGAATCAATCTGTTCAATGCTCAATCACGACGGCGGTGATATTCTCTTGGGCGTAAATAATCATGGAGGAGTCGTGGGCGTTAATCCTGCCGCGGTTGATCGGTTGAAGACAGATATTGTAAATCTTTCCAATAATCCTCAAAAGCTCGACCCGCCGAATATATTGTTTCCTCTGGTTTATACCGCTGGTGGAAAAAAGGTTATTCATATTCAAATACCCGCGAGTTCGCAGGTTCATAAGTCCGACCACGATGTATTCGATAGGAGCAATGATGGCGATTATCGCGTTAAGCAGCCGCAGCAAATAGCAGAGATTTATAATCGCAAACGCTTACATTATACAGAAGGAATTATTTATCCCTATGTAAAGTTTTCCGATTTTAAGGCGGATCTTTTCCCGAAAGTCCGTAATCTAATAAAAAGCAATGAAGCCAACCATCCATGGCTTTCTTTGGCCGATCAAGAAATGTTGGAAAAGGCAGGATTGTGGAAAAAGGATTATCAATCCGGAAAAGAAGGATATACGCTTGCCGCGGCATTGTTGTTTGGAAAAGATGAAGTCATTCAGCAGATTGTGCCTCATTATAAAACCGATGCCATACTTCGAATAAAAAATAAAGCTCGATATGATGATCGGGAATATGTCCAGACAAATCTTATCGAATCGTATGAAAAGCTCATGGCGTTTGTTGCCAAGCATTTGCCGGATAAATTCTATAAAGAGGGGAATCAACGCAGGAGCCTTCGCACTGCCATATTTCATGAAATAGTCTCCAATATCATCGTTCATCGTGAATATACCAATGCCTATCCGGCGACGATGATTATCCACCCGGATCGTGTTGAGACCGAGAACGCCAATAACCCAAACGGTCATGGACCGATTATTCTGGGAACATTTACACCTTTTCCTAAAAATCCGACGATTGCAAAATTCTTTATTCAATTGGGACTTGTCGAAGAATTGGGATCGGGTTTTATCAATGTGAATCGTCTTATTAAAGAATATGGCGACAAGGGTTCGCCTCAATTTATTGAAGGAAATACATTCAAAATGGTGATTCCGATAAGCCAAGCACTGATGATGAAACATGCCGGTATTGCCATTCCTATTCCTGGCGATGGCGATGAAAGTAAGGGTGCAATTGAGGGAATAAGTGATGCTGTAAATGATGCTGTAAATGATGCTGTAAATGATGCTGTAAATGATGCTGTAAGTGATGCTGTAAAAAATCGTCTTAGGGAAGAAGTAATAAGGATCCATACAAACGGCAAGGTGCGACTACCGGAGATTATCGAAATATTTAAAATAAAAAGAGCAACAGCACAGAGAGACATGACAACCTTAAAAGAAGCAGGAATTGTCGAGTTTAAGGGATCGCCTAAAAATGGCGGCTATTATCTAACAAAAATGGCAACAAAGAAGCTGCAAAAATTATGAGTGTGAACAATTCAACAAACAGCATCATCTCCAAAGTCTGGTCGTTTTGCAACACACTCCGCGATGACGGCGTGGGGTACGGCGATTACTTAGAACAGCTTACATATCTGCTCTTTCTCAAAATGGCAGACGAGCTTGGCAAGCCGCCATATAACAAAAAGCTGCCTATCCCCAAAGAGTATAACTGGGAAAGCTTAAAGAGCAAAAATGGCTCCGAGCTGGAAGCGCAGTATACAACCCTACTGCGCGAGCTTGGCAAACAAAAAGGAATGCTCGGGCAAATCTTTACCAAGAGCCAGAATAAAATCCAGGACCCGGCAAAACTCTTTAAGCTCATCGATTTGATCGATAAAGAGCAATGGAATGTAATGGGCGCCGATGTGAAAGGCGAAATCTACGAAGGGCTGTTAGAGAAAAATGCGGAAGATACCAAGAGCGGGGCGGGACAGTATTTTACACCGCGCGCGCTTATCAAAGTAATGGTGGAATGTCTGCGACCCGAACCGAACAAGAAGATCATCGATCCGGCATGCGGTACCGGCGGCTTCTTCTTAACGGCATACGATTACATACTTGCCAATCACGAATTGGATAAAGGACAAAAGACATTCCTGAAGTATAAGACTTTCTTTGGCAATGAGATCGTTGCCAATACGCGCCGGCTATGCCTGATGAATCTCTTTTTGCATAACATCGGCGACATCGAAAGCGAATCGACCATCTCTCCGAACGACTCGCTTATTGCCGATAACAGCGAACGCTACGATTATGTGCTGACAAATCCTCCGTTTGGTAAAAAGAGCAGCATGACATTTACGAACGAAGAGGGAGAGCAGGAAAAAGAAGATTTAACCTATAACCGTCAGGACTTTTGGGCAACGACGAGCAACAAACAGCTCAACTTTGTGCAGCATATCCATACTATTTTAAAGACAACCGGATTAGCGGCGGTTGTTGTGCCGGATAACGTACTGTTTGAAGGAGGCGCGGGAGAGACTGTCCGGAAGAAATTATTGGAAACGACAGACCTGCATACCATTTTGCGTCTGCCGACAGGAATTTTTTATGCAAATGGCGTGAAGGCAAATGTGATATTCTTTGATGCGAAACCTGCCTCCAAAGAACCGTGGACAAAGGAACTCTGGTATTACGATTACAGAACCAATGTGCATCACACGCTCAAGAAAAGCACATTGAAACAAAGCGACCTGAAAGAATTTGTCGAATGCTACAATCCAAAAAACCCTAACAAGCGGAAAGAGTTATACAACGAGAAAACGAACCCCGAAGGCCGCTGGCGGAAATTTACATACGAAGAAATCATCAGCAGAGACAAGACCAGCTTAGACATTACGTGGTTAAAAGATAAATCCTTAGCCGATCTGGACAACCTGCCCGATCCTGATGTCCTTGCTGCGGACATAGTCGAGAATCTGGAAGCGGGGCTGGAGAGTTTTAAAGAAATCATAGCATCATTGAATGGGAAAGGGTAATATCGCAGATAAAAAACAAGCATAAAACCCCTATAAATATTGAAGAATCTTATGTAATGGTTATGTAATTCACACGTGGGGGAACGATGTTTTTGTGCAAATATTAGCGGTTTTTATGTGGCAATTATGTATGGGGAGAAATTAATGACCCACCTTGAAAAGGTGTTAAAAAAATAACTGTAATTCCTAACAAATCTTATGGTTTCGAGTGGCACCTTTCCAAGGTGTTATTACAAATTCCCAAATAAATCCAATGGTTATTGAGGATACCTTGGAAAGGTGTCTCCCGCAATTCTGATGATTCAAATGATCAAGTGGGGAATATGCTGGCCTTGGGAGTGGGGAATTGTCGTGGCCCCAGGGGTGGGGAATATGGTGGCCCTAATTACCCTTTTAGTGGGGAATTATCGTGGCCCTTGACAGAGAGGCTCTGGATTAAATTCCGCGACGCACAATTAATTGAGAAGTATAGTCAGGAAGTATCTGTCGAAAATATAAGCAAGCTTACGACATCTCAATTGATCTTCCTGACCATTTTAACGGATAAAAGATTAAAGGAGCTGCAAGTATCTCTTGAACAATGAGAAAAATTCAAGTGCCCCACCTTGGAAAGGTGAAAAGAGTGATAATAATTGACAAGATGATTGTAGCCATATTAAAAACGGAAATTATAAATATTCTTCGTCATTGGTTAAGATATTATCCGTGGTATTCTCAATTTAAGCTGGATTGGTTGACAACAAGCGGCATAAATAAATAATTAGAGCAATGCATATAATATTGCTAATAGCAATGAACATATTTTTTTATCTGAGAATTACCCTGATAGATTGGGTCTGAAGGTATTTGCTTGAGAATGTGTATTTCAGATTTGCTCACTAATATATCAAAGAGTGTATCTTCGCTTAATTGGTAAACATTCAAGATAATTGTGGATATTACTTTAAGAATTAAAGATACATTGTAATCGCATTCTAAGCGCAAATAGACGGCTCTTCTTTTTGAGGTTTCAATAATCCTAATCGTAGAAGGGATGTTCTTCTTTTTCAATTCTGTTTGTACTAATTTAAGGAATTCATATTTTCCTTTTTTTGTGGGGATAAAAATCGACATGCGTTTCCCAACATCGTAATATCTCTCTGTCAGCATGATAACGGTTTTGTTTATATCGATTAGCAAACTCATGTGCTTTGCCCAGGGAGTTGGCAAAAGAAATTCAATAATCGAAGATTTAATTGAATTTAAAAGCACATTCTTTTTCAATCCTCTATCAAAATGGCGTGATGAAAATTTGAATATGTTGTAATAAAGATTCATACTTATGTCAAAATATGCACAACAATCTTTTAAAGGTCTTTTTTATCCTACTCTTATTTCGTAATAAAATATGTTCAATAGGCACGTTTTTAAAATAAGATTTCTTAAATACTTTGCTCTTCCTGTTTTTCAAATTCAATTGTCATGACTGTTGTCTGAAACAAACGATCAACCGCATGCATATAAGCGCCCGTCCGTTTATCCTTGCGAAAATTGCTTGAATAAAAAATAGCATTGACGATAATACCGGCATAGAAGAAACTTGGTAATATCATCCATAACAACAAGAGGCAGCAGACAAATTGACGTGCGCATAATTTTAATCTGCCGATTCGATGCCCATGCAAATCTGTAACTCCGATTTTTATTACTGCGTCACCTACTCCCGCAAAATTTGCATACAGCGGCAAACCGATTCCCAAAAAGATCGTATACATTCCCCAAAGTGAATATAGTGTCCAAGAAAACAATGAAACATCGGGAATAGGATTGAAATTGTATTTACCTGCAACCATTGCGACAGGGGGAAGAAGAATTATAATATCACATAAGAATGCAACAATCCTTTTCCAGGGTGCTGCAAGCTTTTTACTTTTCCATTGGATGTTACGTGAAGGCATAACGACTTGCTCATTTTATAGATTACATGTCTGGATTATTTTTTGGATGATCCGTTTTCCTCCAAAAGAGGCACTACTAATATGGATGCAAATGTTTTAGCAATTAATTTTGAAAATTCAATGACAAGTTTTTTATTATATTGCCTACGTGCAAAATATAGCGTCTCGCCTATATTATTTGAAAGAATTATTTGGATCACAGCAAAAATGCCTGAATGTCCTGAAGATATCACATCAGCACGAATACCTTTAATATTTGTTGAATTGATAATCACTTGATTGATACCGCCAAAATATTTCTTATATCCTAGAGTAAGAAAATCATGTTCAACATTGATATTCATCGGATGTTTAGTTACAGTCCATCTATAAAGGAGAAAAATGATAAGAAATAATAAAATTAAATATAGATAAACAATTTTAGGTGCGGCAACCAATTGTCTAAAAACGATAAACGTTATAATAAGCAAAACAAACATTGCTTTTATATCATATCGTCTGTGAAGTCTGAGATAACTATCGCCTTGACTTACTATTTTGTACGGGGCTATAGCTTTTTTTAAGTCAATATTGTCAATCATTTTTCCTCCAACTATGAGATTATTATAGCAATAAATCTCTATTTTAATAATCATCTAGTTTCCAAATAACTTTTGCACCAGCATAGATTGCCATGGTTACATTCATCGTATAAACAAGTTTTTGAAATTTTGGACTTATTACAGAAACATGGGCAAGTGATCCCACTAATAAACCAGCACCAATCGCTTCGGAGAGATCACATCCTGCCTCATTAAATCCTAATGTCTTTGCAAGCGCCTGAATGCCGCTGCTCTCTACTTCGTGCGCATTCTCCTTTTGTGAATATCTAGCAAAATTATCTGTTCCAGCACCAATCCCAAACATATCTAATCCCGCAGAAATAATATCCGTATAGCTAATAGCTTTTCCACCCGAGGCTATTGCTTTATCTAGTATAGCAAGCAAATCTATAACAGCTGCGAAAATAGTAGCTGTGGCTACAGCCTGGCCCTTATTAATACTAAATCCAAGGTTAATTCCGAAACCAAGATCAGCAACCCCACCATTTATATCAATCATATTCACAGGATTATTACTTGTATAGCAATAGTGATTCGAAGATCCAGATCCAAATAAAAGCGGATCTTTTCTTGTCCATCTCCCAGTAATTGCATCATAATCTCTTGCTCCAAATCTTACCAATCCCGTTTGCATGTCGTACAATCCTCCGGCAAATCCCATGGGCACAATTTGTTGACCGATGAAGTTAGTCACATTGCCGAATTCATCATAATCCATCTGTTGAACAACCTGGCCAGTCGATGAATTAATTACTTGCCGGACGCTGCCAAGCTGGTCTGTCACAATTCGATATGCAATACCGGCTTTTAAGATGTACTCAGGCGCATTTTGCTTTGTCGCATAAACAAAATGACTTATGACATTTCCCATACTGTCAACTTCTGCGCTGATTCTTAATTCATCGCTATATAACCATCGTTGAGTAATTTGTCCATTCACCTTCCGTATGATACGCCGTCCAGCCCCATCACTGATATACTCAATGCGCGAAGAATTTGGAAGAACCACGGAGAGAAGATTTCCCATCGCATCATAATCGTAACGAGTGGTATCCGTTCCCGAAATCTTCATCTTTAAATCGCCGTTTTGAGAATAGAAGTATTGAGCATTACCATAATGAAGAAGGCGATCCTGTGCATCATAAAATCCGCTGTCAACTTGAATGAGAGCAGCATGTGCAATTCGATTTCCATTTGGATCGTAGGAATATGTCGATACTATCGTATCGTTTTTCGATACCTGCAGAAGCTGTCCCTTTGCATCGTAGAGATAAGTGTATTTTGTTTTTATGCCAGAAACGGAATCGATCTTCTCAGTGATCCTTCCAAGACTGTCCCTTGAGTATCGAGCCTGATATAGTATGGTTGATCCATAAAGTGTTTGCTGACTTGCAGTTTCTCCGAAAGCATTATAAGTATAATTTGTCACTACACTCCCCAGAGTGTCGCATAGTAATAGGTTATTTGCAGGACCCGATTTTAATTTGAGTATTCCTGCAGATATAAGCAAACCATCCTTATCATAAGCAAAATTGATGCTGTCCTTATTATTGATGGTCTCTGACAAAATTTCCATATCGTTGTTGTATCTAACCTTTACACTTCCATTGATAGAACCAGTCCAGTGAACATTCTTTGGCAATTGTCCATCATACTGATATAATAAAGAGTCTCCATTGGGAGAGATTACTCCAGTGACCAATCCTTTTACTGTGTCATAGAGGAAGGTCATTGTACCTCGATTGTACGAAATGCATTTCGGCTGTCCAGCTAACGATCCCTTACCGCCATAGAAGAAATCCATATTCAAACTGTCGGGTCTGGCAATTCGCGTGATCTCTTTATCATAATTGTAGGATTTTGTCGTTGCTCTCTCGCTGTCACCTGCAAACGGTGGAATATATTTTTGCTCAAGGTCTACAGCCGTGTACTCAAAGTTATGTGACGGTTTAGAAGGAGGAATAATCGAAAGCATATTTCCATTATGGTCGTACGTGAATGATACTTCCGAAGAATCCGGCAAAATAGTTTCTACCAATCTATCTCCGGCATCATAAAAGAACTGCGTATTGTGCCCATAAGGATCCGCAACCTTTGCTTGCCTGCCGAGCGAATCGTAGGCATAAGTCGTTATCCTACCGCCCTGTGAAGTTTGAATCTTCCTTCCTCTTATATCGTACTTATACATTGTTGGTGCAAGTCCCGCTGTGGAATCTTTGATATCTTTTCCTTTTGCATCATAGAACGAAAAAGTTTTTCTTCCTTCTGCGCTGGTCTTTGTCAGCATCCGTGCATTGCCGTCCCATTGCGTTGTGTATGTCTTTCCATTGACCTGAACATTATCCGTTAAACCGGTTACACTGTTGCCGGTCATTTGCGTAATGGTGCGGGTCTGGTCCACGGTGGATTGCAGACCGCCCGGAGTATTTACAGTAACATTCTGCAAAGGTGTCTGCATGCCGAAACGTGGATCAGGCGTTTGCTGATCTGGCGTGTTTGTACCATTTGGAACCGTTGTTGTCGATGTACCGTCGGTACCAATGGTCGTTATCGTTTTAAGTCCGTTCGCATCGGTATTGGTCAACACGCGGGAGCCATCGTGCAGCTTATCCACGCGGTATATCGTCTTCTTTCCCATTGCCGTTAATGAAGTAACCGTATATCCGACGCTGTCATACTGCCGCGATAGATTTGTATAACCACCGGCAGGGTCCATATCTTTTGTCAAATAGCCGAGCGTATCATAAGAATAATTGTATGTATTGCCGCGTGCATCGGTTTTACTCGTCATCAATCCACCGGTGGTGTATGTGAATATATTCGATTCATACGCAGGATTTGTTGCCTGCAATAAATATCCGAGCGTATCAAGCTGCAAATCCGTGCGAACTCCATACGGCGATATAATAGCCGTAGCCATTCCGGCTATGTCCCGATCGATAGTTATAATATTGCTATCGACGTCGACAATCGACGTAAGATGATAGAGAGAATTGTAATTAAATTTATATTTTACAACGCCCGTCAGTGCATCAAGCGTGCGTAAGTGTCTGCCGCCGTACGAAAAAACGTACTGCTCGCTGCCGTCTTCGGATGCGATGAGGATCTCACTGAGCGAGATGCCGGGAAGAGGCGGAGAAACTTTGAAAATATGTGCCCCTTCGCATACATATAAGTTATCGTCAGATCCTGTCGCAATATTCATATAATTTCCAAGTGAGTATGCTCCGGCTGGGCAATTATCCAGCCAGGAATTACTTCCACCACCCACCACTGTCTTGATGTAACCATCGCTCGATATTCCTCTGACCGCCCCCCATGTAACAAAATACAATGTTCCATCTTTCCCTAATGCAAGGCTATAAGGGTATCCGACACGCGCATTTACGGCAAGCCCGCCGTCTCCGGAATTATAGTTTTCGCCCGTTCCGGCTATCGTATGTATAATTCCGTCAGGAGTAATTTTTCTTATATGAGAACCCAAGCCTTCACCGAAATAAATAGTGCCATCATCCGCCACTTTCATGGTTGTAGTTCCGTCATTATGGAGTCCTCCCGAAACCGGCTGCAACCCTCCATAAAGTGCGGCTTTTGTTGCAGGACCTCCGTCACCACTCGAACCTTGCACGCCATTACCGGCAACTGTTGTTACAATGCCATCGGGAGAAATTTTTCTGATACGATGGTTGCCTCCTTCAAAGATATAGCAACTTCCATCTTTTCCGAATGCGATAGGAGACGGTTCATAGAAAAACGCCTGCGTTGCGGGTCCGCCATCTCCGCCAAAAGAATTGGCACGCCAAATTCCGGCATATCGAATTCGTTCTCCATATTGAGTGACCTTCCATATTACTCCATTCGACACGTCTGCCACATAGAGATTTCCATCCGGTCCGAAAGCAAGTGAACAACCTAACTGACTAAAGCTACAGCATTTTGCTTGCTTGGTTGTACTTGAGTCATCCCAAGTATAAACAGCCCAGTTAGCCGGAAGTCCTCCAATTGTACTTATGACACCTGATGAATCTATTTTGCGAATCATATAGTTAAAATAATGCAATTCATTTGTATTACTAAAGGTGAAATTACTCATTCCAAGATCTGAATTCTGTGTTGCAATTGTCCCTTCCAGGCCTAAAGAAGCGCAGACGCTATTGATCGAAACATCTTTCTTCCCCGCAATTGTTGTCGTAACATTATCCATGAGTTGCGCATTACGAATCTGCCCATCGCCTTGATAGAGAGTTCTGCCGACACAATCGTAACTATGATGGATATTCAAACTCCAGCCGCCTATGCCGAGCGATACGATATCGAATGCGCCGATTTTACCTTCCCAAATTTGTGTTTTTTGAATCGCTTTTAGTGTCGGGATATATTTCGTCATTTGTGTTCCTGACGGCGTTGCAAAGCAATTGCTGTAATCCGGCGGCAATGCATATTGAGCCGAATAAGAATAAGTAATCTTTGTCATAATGTTTTGCTGGCCCTGAGTTCTTCGGCCGTACGCGTCCAAACCATCCCAAACAAAATGATAAGTAAGATTTGTTTGCGGAGAAAAGCTGTAAGTAAACTTTTTCCCGATAATTTCCACATCCAGTGTAATATCAGAAATTCCCTGTGGTAGAGATGCGCCCGTCAGGGGAATATCGAGTGCATACGCTTCTTTACGTCCAAAAACCCTGTCGCTCCTATAATTGAGCGTAATACCGGTATTGGTTAGAGGAATCGATTCCGAAAGTGTCTGGTCCTGTAGTCCGATAACCGATCCTGCAACGACATTGTCTTTTTCAATTTTCGTATAGCGATCCGGCAATGCATTATGCGGTTCTTGCGCGTTCGACGGCCCGAGCATAGTAAACCCCGCCGCAAACGTTCCCAGATGCGTTATTTCACAGCGCCAGAGCGACTGACCTTTTTTATAGTTCGCAGCAAGATATTGTTGTTCAGTCGATGAAATTCCTTTCGCGCTAAGCGTATCCGATGATTCCGCAATACCGTCTCCATTATAATCTATCGATGCAATGCTCCCGACTGTATCCATTATTTTGATTACTTTTCCATTTGTTGATGTCTTCCATACTCCATTCTGCTTATCGTACCAGCCAAAAGGAATTGTCAATCCAACCGGAAAGTTCATTACATTTTCAAGATAAAAAACTGCCGGCTGACTGAATCGAAGATCTCTTGCCCCGCTGCTCATCATTTCATCGGCACTCAATTCAAAGGCAAAAGTATACGCTACTCCGGTTGGCAACACCCCCGGAATTGCAAATTCTCCACTTGCATTTGCAGTATATTCGGTCAAACGAAGTGAGACAATATTAACAGGCAGAAGGCTATCGAGCAAGACAGGAATTAATACCTGAGGGGCTGTTACCGTCTTAAAACAAGTATATGAACAGCTGGACAATATTTTATAGAAATACTTATCAAACACCAAATTCGTCGATGTACCCGGTCGAATAAACAGAGCAGGTTCCCGTACACCTAAAGAATCAGTTACCTGATCTCCTTGCACTATTTGAGGCATAGATACATCGACATGATGCACCACGGTATCCAAAGGCATAAGGATAACATCGTCTGCGTGCCTGTATAATAGTAATCGTGCATCGACTTGCCGTTGTGCCGACAAATATCCTATGCGTTCATAATTGACAGTGAGGTATGCCCCTCCATTCACGACAAAATCATACATGCCATCGTCTCTGGTGATTGTACTGCCGTATTCATCATGTTTTAATATCGTGACACCAACACCTTTAAGGGGTTGATGCTTTTCATTCAATACTCTGCCACGTATGATGGAAACGCGAGCCTTACTAATTGTTCCCGCAGTTACTCCTTTTTGTATCGGATTCGATCCTGAGTATAAAAATTCGCTCGCATCGCCTATGTTTGTTGCGATAGTTGTATCAAGCTTCGGTGCAATCAATCCGGGATCGGGCACCGGCAAAACTCTTGTTACCGATCTATTGAATGTCGATATATTGCCGGCTTGATCGATTGCTGCAATTGAAATCGTATTTTTTCCTTGGATCAAACTCAGGACGGACTTAAACCCGCCATTTTGATCCGCTCTTTGCAGTATACCATTGATTGTGATCGTTGTACCTGAAGCATCGTTGATGCTGCCAAGGATGGAAACGACCGAATCAATAATTGTACCGCCTGCGAGTGGTGCAATAAGGTTAATGATGGGCGGTTTTGTATCGCGGATTATAAATCTCCGTATCGTAATCTTATTACCTAAGACATCAGCGGCATCCAGAGTAAATATATTCATGCCTTCATTTAGAGAGAGCGTATCTGTAAACGATCCGTCTGAATGGACAGAAAATGCAATACCATTTATCGTGAATAAGACAGACGTTGAATCTATTACAGAACCGGTTATAATCACTTTTGTGTTATTTGTCATGAGACTATCGGATGGAGTCAGAATGGTTATATCTGGAGGCTGCGTGTCCAGACGGACATGACGCACGAAAGAGGTAACGTTCCCGGCTCCATCGGTTGAAGATATTTGTATAAGGTTCATTCCTTCATTTAACGGCAATGTATCATTAAATGAACCATCAGTATGAACATTGATGGCATTATTATTAACCAGCAAAGAGACTTTTGTTGAATCGCTTACGGTTCCTGTAATTGCAAGAAAATTATTTTTTGTCACTAACGAGTCTGTCGGCGTAATAATTTTCAACACAGGCGACTGCGAATCTTTTCGTACATACAGTGTGTAACTTGTTCGATTTCCAGCGGCATCAGTTGCTACAAGTGTTATTGCATTGATCCCTTCAATCAAATTAATTTGCCATGTAAAAGAATTATTCAAAATAGAAACACTATCGCCATTTACGGTCAGCAAAACAGTTGTCGAATCCGTTACCATGCCGCCGACAGTTATTGCGGGAAGATTGGTTATGAGACCGTCAACAGGAGATTTTAAAACGAGAACCGGAGGCTGGGTATCAAGCCTTATCGTTCGGACAATTGAACTTGTATTTCCGGCTGCATCGACTGCGGCAATTGTGATCGTATTCAATCCTTCGGACATCGACAGAGTATCGATAAAACTTCCATCGATATTTACAGCATGGACAATCCCATTGATTGTAAGCATCATCGCTGTCGAATCTTTGGCTGTTCCCGAAACAATGACGGATGGGGAATTGGTAACAGTGAAGCCGGGAGGCTGTGAGACAACCAATGCAGGCGGTGTGCGATCACATACAACCAGCTTTGTAACCGTCGTCTGATTTCCGGCAGCGTCTGTTGCAACAATTATAATACTTTCTTTTCCTTCGTTTAAAATGACTTCAGAAGAAAATGATCCATTTGTGACAGGCACACTTTTCCCATTGACCGTCAATGTTACGGATGTGGAATCGGAGATTGCTCCATTTACCTTGATTGACGAAGCATTTGTAATCATGCTGTCAACTGGAGACTGGATATTGCAAACGGGAGGCTGCGTGTCTAAACGCACTGTTCGTACTGCCGAACTGCTATTTCCAGCGGCATCCGTGGCAATGCACGTAATCGTATTCAATCCTTCGGTGAGTGTCATGACCGATTGGAACGATCCATCCGATTGAATATCTGCAGGCGAGCCATTGATTGTCAACGTATTATTCCCTGTCTCGCCGGCAAAAGGAGTTATCACACCCTTAATCGTTAAGGATGTTTGATTTGTAATAAGATTTTCTGCCGGCGCACTGAGCGTAAGAACGAGGGGTTGTGCATTCATAATCACTTTTCTAATAACGGTCATTGTATTACCGTCATTGTCTCTTGCCTGCACTATAATAGTGTTCAGTCCTTCCTGAAGCGGCACATCGGAAGAAAATTCTCCGTGATGCACGGGGACTTTTACTTTATTAATCATTACGGTGACTTTTTGGCTGCCCTGCTGTTCCGCAACCGTGCCATAGACATGAACGGTCGAACTTGCTGTGACGAATCCATCCGCAGGCGCGGTGACAATGAGCAGCGGACGTACGGCTGTTGCTTTACGTTCGCGGATTTCCCACGTCAAAGGCTTGCCATCGAAAATGACGGAAAAAACATTATGATGTACTCCCGGTCTGAAAACCTCCGGCTGACCGCGGTCAAATGGAGAAGGCTCTAAATGATTGAGCGGCCCGATTGGAATTGGTACTTCAAAAAGATTCTCGTTTTGATAACCAAAATATGCCGTAAAGCTTCCATCAACGTTGACGGCGATATTATCCACTATTGGAAAAATTGCATGCAGATGTTTTATGCAATGCAGACGTAAGAACGATCCCCGTTTCCCTTCCAGGAAAATTTCTATTTTACAGTTTCCTTTTAAGCGGATTTCTTTTTCTATTTTATCGAAGTCTTTTGCAAAATCGGACGCTGAACAGATCACTTCTCCGTTGACCTTGATCGTTGCGCCGGTGATCCGGTTTTGTCTGCTGTCGGAATCGCCGTTGAAAATTTCCAATGTAAAAGGAATTTCATCTTGTACCGGTAGAAAGATGGTTTCCGTATAGTGATTTGATGTCTCTGCAGGATCACTGCCGGGTATACGTTCGTATTTTTTTAGTGCAAGTATTTCCCAATCGTCATCCCCCGCGGGAATCAGCGGCTGCATCGGTTGAGCGAAGGAGAGTGAAAAAAACACGACCCCTGAGAATATTCCCCACGAAATGTTTTTCATAAATCCCCCTTATAGGTAGTTACGATGGTAGTTATTTCATTAATCCTCTTTTAAATACATGTAGTGTCAAGTTTTTCGATCCGGCATAAGAATCCGCCAGCCATCACGTCAGAGCAAAAATAAGTTAGATGAAAAGTCTGCGCTTTTCCCCAAACCTTGCTTCTCCTGTGCAGACCTGTCGGTATTATATAAAACTCCTGAATAACATGCAAGAAGTTCAAAGATTAATTTTTGTCTTAATGTCCTCGTCGGAAGCTTATTTGCCCATATTCAATAAGACGTCTTTTGTCCTGATAAAAACATTGTTGAAACTTTCTTGCTGTCCATTTCGTAAGGTTGGCAGGATTCAATTTATTGATAAACGGCATGAAAGACGAATGGGATTTAAGAAGGAGGTATCTCATGAAACACAAAATTGTTGCACTTTCGGTCATTCTGCTTACGGCTGCCTTATTCCATCAGGCGGCTGCGCAGACAAAATGTATTTGGATGGTTAAGTCAATAAACGGCGAGCAGGTACAAAAGATCGCTGTTTCCGTTCCCCTGGTAAAGTTCTTTGCCAGTGAAGATGGAAATTTCGATATCAACGGCGAGAAAATATCGTACAAATCGCTTATGGAAACGTACCGGGATGGGTCTATTATAGAGATAAAGGACAGTACCGATAATGGCGTGACCAAAGTTTACGGCGGGAAGTTCGATCAGGATATGAAAGAAAGCTCGGACAGGAACGACCGCCTCTTTATGGAAAGCTCCGATAAAGGAGGCGAACCGAAGGTTTCTCAAATGCGCGTGAAATCAGTTGAAGCGGTAAGCATCTTGCTTGCGATGATCGGTTCGAAAGACCTCGACAAGGATATCGACGGGATCGAATCCGTGCTCGAACAGGGCGGCGTGCTGTATGTCCGCGACAATGAAAAAGATTCCCGGCTTTGGATTTACGTTAATTGACCTCAGTCCCTCTGTAGCCGACGTCGGAAACATCCGCGATGACCCGCCAGAAGATGATGCAGGTCGGGTAAAACCGTCGCGGCTACAAAGCGGATGCAAAGCGGTTTATTTAAGCTTTTAAACCAAGAACTACGAACTAAGCACCAAGAACTTTCTTTTTACAATTGACCATTCACTATTCCTACCCCGTTTGACTCTCCTGCAAATCATCGGTACATTGAAATAATGAATTGAAAATTTGTTCAGCATGTTCTGAATAGTTCCCCTGAAGATAGGGACAGGTTGATATTGGGAATGTCCGGCGACCTGCCCGACTGACGACGCCCGCCAAAATGCGCAGCGGGTTGGCAGTCATTCAGGCGGGTGACGTCGGATGCATCCGCGACGACCCGCCAGAAGATGATGCAGGTCGGGCCCGCCAAAAGGTAAAGCAAGCGGGTAAACAAACCCGTCGCGGCTACAAGAGAATCTCGGATATTTGGAACAGGCTGGCTCATTGCTGAAATTTTTTTTAAGTCCGCTTTCTGAGTCACCCGTTCAGAACCGGACTTTTGTAGTTCAAGGATTTTACCAGTATGAATGAAAAAATCAAAGGTCTCCAGCAAGTTGAAACGCTGGATGAAATTCCTACGATCCTTCCTGTTTTACCGCTGCGGGATGTGGTCGTTTTTCCTTATATGATTTTTCCCGTTCTCGTAGGACGGGAAACTTCTCTGCGCGCCGCCAATGCAGCGCTCGACCGGGGGAAAAATATACTTCTCGTGGTGCAGAAAAATTCCACCGTCGATGAACCGGGAGAAGACGATATTTTCCGCGAAGGAACCGTTGCAAAAATTCTGCAGATGCTCAAACTACCGAACGGATTGATGAAAATTCTCGTGGATGGTGTGGCTCAGGCTACGATAAAAAAAATCGTGCCAAACAAATTATTTCTGGAAGCGGAAATTATTATCAACCGCTCGGACGCGCCTGCGGGACGTGAAATCGAAGCTCTTGTCCGCCACGTTTCTTCCCTCTTTGCAGAATATGTGCGCTTGAACCGGAACATCCCGCCGGAAGCGCTCATGGCATACGACGGCATCAAGGAACCGCAGCGTAAAATGTTTTATATAGCGTCCAACCTTGTTCAGGGCGTGGAAACAAAACAGCGGATTTTACAGACGACGAACCTGCGCGATCAATTATATGATCTTTCCAAAATCCTGACGACCGAAATCGATATCCTTAAAATAGAGCGGGACATCGACACGAAAGTGCAGGACAATATTCAAAAATCGCAGCGCAAGTATTTTATTCAGGAACAGATAAAAATTCTGCAGGATGAACTTGGAGACGACGAAGCTTCGCCGGAACTTTCTAAGCTGAAAGTTCAATTGAAGTCGGCGAAGATGCCCAAGGAAATCGAAGAGAAGGCGATGGAAGAGTTCAACAAGCTCAGAAAAACGCCTCCCATGTCGCCGGAGTTTTCCGTGGGACGGAATTATCTGGATTGGATGGTCTCCGTTCCGTGGTATAAGCGAACCAAGGACGACCTGAATGTCGATCATGTTAAAAATATTCTTGATACGGATCATTACGGCTTAGATAAACCGAAAGAACGCATCTTAGAGCATATTGCAGTTCTGAATTTAGTCAAAGAAATGCGCGGGCAGATCCTTTGCTTTGTAGGGCCTCCCGGAGTGGGCAAAACTTCTCTGGCAAAATCGATTGCACGCGCGCTTGGAAGAAAATTTGTCCGCATGTCGCTCGGCGGCATACGGGATGAAGCGGAAATTCGCGGTCATCGAAGAACGTATATCGGTTCAATGCCGGGAAAAATAATTCAGTCGATGAAGCGCGCAGGCGTTGTGAATCCCGTAATCCTCATGGATGAAGTCGACAAGATGAGCGCCGATTTCCGGGGCGATCCTTCCTCGGCGCTTCTGGAGGTTCTTGATCCGGAACAAAACACCACTTTCAACGATCATTATCTGGATATCGATTACGATCTCTCAAAGGTTATGTTCATCACAACGGCGAATGTCCGTTATGCTATTCCGCTTCCGCTGCAGGACCGGATGGAGGTGATAGAACTCCCCGGATATCTCGATCATGAAAAAAAGGAAATCGCACGCCGGCATATTTTTGCCAAGCAGCTTGCCGAACACGGACTGAAGCCGGAAAATTTCCAATTAGACGACGATGCGATACTGCGCATTATCAATGAATATACGCGGGAGTCGGGTGTTCGGAACCTCGAACGTGAAATTGCAAATTTATGCCGCAAGGTGGCAAAGGAAATGGTTCTTGCCGATCAGAAAAACGGCGGCAAAAAGAAAACAAAGGATGTTATTGCGATCAATGCGATAAATATCGAGAAGTATCTGGGCGTGCCTAAATTCCGTACAAAGGCGGCAGAGCGGCTGCCCCGCATCGGTTCCGTTACCGGTCTGGCATGGACGAGCGTCGGAGGCGATATCCTAAGCGTTGATGTAACCATCATGCGCGGGGCGGAACGCCTGACGCTGACCGGTCAGCTCGGCGATGTTATGAAGGAATCGGCGCAGGCGGCATTGAGCTATATCCGCTCGAACTCGCGAACGTTCGGCCTTTCGCCGGAATTCAATAAAGGAAAAGAAATTCATATCCATTTGCCTGAAGGTGCGATTCCGAAAGACGGGCCTTCGGCCGGAATTACGATGGCCATGGCAATCGTTTCCGCCGCAGGGAATCGTCCCGCGCGGAACGACGTTGCAATGACCGGAGAAATTACGCTGCGCGGGAATGTGCTGCCTATCGGAGGCCTGAATGAAAAATTGCTTGCGGCGAAAAGGAGCGGTATCAAGACGGTGTTGATTCCGAAAGAGAACGTTAAGGATCTGACTGAAATTGCGGAAGAAGCGAAAAAAGATCTTTCCATTGTTCCCATTGAAACCATAGAAGATGCTTTGCCGTACGTATTCGGGAAAAAGAAAAAGAGCAAAAAACGCTGATGGCGAAATTGTTATTGTAGCCGCGGATGATTCCGCGACGACCTCCCGATAATATTTAACAACATTCTCGGGACAAGCTGTCGCGGCTACAATGCGCTTATATAAAAATAAATATAAAAATTCTCTGGATTCTGTCTGTCAAGTTCTGTATTGTTGTATAAGCATTTTATAATTCTAAGGTTTTAAATTCTTCATTCTGAATTCTTATTCTGAATTCTGTATTCTTAATTCTTACTTATGGACTATCAGGTAACAGCTCGAAAATGGCGCCCCATGATCTTCGACGATGTCGTCGGTCAGGGGCATGTTACGAGCACTTTGCGCAATGCCATTGCATCGAACCGCGTGGCGCATGCGTATTTGTTCAGCGGCACACGCGGCTGCGGCAAGACGACGACGGCGCGAATATTAGCCCGCGCCTTGAATTGTTCCGCACCGGTCAATCAGAATCCGGACAATACATGCGTCATTTGCAAAGAAATTATAGACGGGCGCAGCATGGATGTTATCGAGATCGACGGCGCGTCCAACCGCGGTGTCGATGAAATCCGCAACCTGCGCGATTCCGTCCGCTATGCACCGACGCACGGAAAATATAAAATATACATTATCGATGAAGTGCACATGCTGACAAAAGAAGCGTTCAATGCGCTTCTGAAAACTCTGGAAGAGCCTCCGGTGCATGTGGTCTTTGTCTTTGCAACAACGGAAGTACACAAAGTACCGATGACGATCCTTTCCCGATGCCAGAGATTCGATTTCCGGCGGATTGCCGTGGACGAAATCATCAAGACGCTTTCCACGATTGCAAAAGCAGAACAGATAACGATCGACGACGAATCGCTGATGATTATTGCAAAACGGGCGGAAGGTTCGCTGCGCGATTCGGAAAGTATTTTTGATCAAGTTCGTGCGTTTTGCGGAAACGACATTAAGGCTTCGGATTTGCTGAAAGCATTCAACGTTGTCGATCTGGAGATGTATTTCCGCGTAACGGAATTTTTGAAAACGAAAAATGCCGGAGCGGCAGTTGCCTTAGTCGATGAGATCATGAAGAACGGATACGATCTGCGCGAATTTGTCGGCGGGCTTGCGGAACATTTTCGGAATCTTCTTGTTGTCCATGCTACCGGCTCGACGCAGCTCGTTGAAGGCTCCGAGCATGTAAAACAGCGGTACGAATTCGAAGGAAAAATTTTCCCGGAAGCCGATATTCTCCGGTATATAAAACAAACCAACGAACTTGAACAATCGCTCCGCTGGGCTGCACAGCCCCGGTATCGCCTTGAAGCGGCGCTGCTGCAGATGGTTTCCATGGAAGGATCGCAAGACCTGGGTGAACTCCTGCAGCGGTTTGAAGATCTGAAAAAAAAACTTGAAAACGGAGCAGCTTCTTCCTTCTCTTCCGCACCGGTTGTTCAGGCAGCGATGCCGCTCTCTTCGACGGAATTGCAGATTCGGGGTGAAGCGACAGCCGGATATCTCAAGAGCAAATCGGCGCATTCCTACTCTTCTCTCATCGGGACGGATCTGGCGCGTCTGGCCGGCGTTCCGCGGACTTCGCCGTCCTTTTTTGCTCCGGTTACGCAAAATCAGCCGGTTTCCATGACGCAGGCTCGTTCCATGACAAGAGAAGATGTTCTTGAACATTGGAAAAACTTTGTAAACAATGTCGCTCAGGAAAAAATTGCCGTGGGAACTTCCCTGCGGGAAGCACAGATTGTCGACGTTAAAAACGGATTCCTGCGTATTGCATGCGCAGACGATTATAGTTTTTCTTCACTCAAGCGTCATAAAGAATTTTTATCTGAAAAACTTCGTCAGGTTTCCGGAAAACACGTCGTTGTCGAACCCGTACTGCATGTGCTTCCAGATGCAGTTTCCATGGTAATAAAAACGACGGATGCTGCGCCGGAGGAAAAAATCGAAAAAAACGGAAACCGTCAGGAAGTCGAACATCCCGTGCTTCAGTTCTTAAAACGGGAACTCGACGCTGAACGCATGGAGTAACGCTTGATTTTTGAAAAGGAATCATCTACTTTATAGAGAGAATAGAGGAAAGCTGCATCGGAAATTGTTAGAGAATTGTGCGATAGTTATATGTGAATGAACGAGTATCTCTAACAATGCTGTGTGGTGAAAAAAGTCGACCCGGCACGCGTTGTCGGGTTTTTTATTATCGGTGAATATGAAGCTGTTTCGTCTTATCACGCTGATGCTGTTCCTTGCTGCCGCTGCGCTGCAGGCTCAAGAAATTGCAAAATACGCCGGGGAATTTCTTTCCCTCGGTGTCGGAGGGAGAGCTCTGGCTTTAGGCGGGGCGCAGGCTGCACTCGCTAACGACGCCACTGCGGGTTATTGGAATCCTGCCGCCCTGACAAGGATCATTTATCCGGAATTCATTCTCATGCACGATGAACGCTATGCCGGGTTGGTGAATTACGATTATGCGGCGGTAGCAGTGCCGTACGGAACCGATGCTACGCTCGGACTGAGCATCATGCGGCTTGGAGTCGACGGCATAGCGAATACGCAAACAGCCGGCGTCGACGCAAACGGCAATCCGCTGCCGCCGGGTCAATTATTGAATTTCAGCCAACTGGATTACAGCCAGATTACGTATTTCAATTCGTCGGATTGGGTCGCGTATTTTTCGTACGCCCAGAAATATTCGGAAGATTTTTGTACGGCATTAATGTAAAAATTATACGCGAATCGATCGCTGATGCATCCGCTACAGGATTCGGTTTCGATATCGGTGCGCTTTATACGCCGACCGACCGGTGGTCGATAGGCCTGAATGCACAGGATATTACGACAACACTGGTTGCATGGTCGACAGGAACGAACGAACTTGTGTCGCCGACATTGAAATTCGGCACGGCATATAGTTTCGATTTTTTAAGCGGTCGATTTTCACCGACGGTCGATGTCGATGTCCGGTTTGAAAACCGGCAGACGGCCTCGATTGCCTACCTGGGGCCGGTCAGCTTTGACCCGCACGAAGGGCTGGAGTATGAATATAAATCGACGCTTGCATTGCGCATCGGTTACAGCGACGTCAAACAAATGACGCTTGGCGCGGGGATCCATTTGAATAAACTCGACATCGATTATTCCTTTGCCCGTTTCGGAACTGACAATGACCTCGGTGATACGCATCGGATTTCTCTGCGGTTTATTCTCCGCGCAGATAAGTATGCGCGCGATTCAAAATAATTTCTTTTCCATGAATCTTTTTTATCCACATGAAGCGTCAAGCATGTCTTCTGGGCGGGATCCCGGGCGAAGACGAATGATTCTTGCGATCGTTCTTGCATTTTTAATTGCTGCCGCTCTACATGCCGTGCTTTTTTCTTCCGGATTCTACGGTATATCCGGAGACGAGTCGGGAAGAACGCTCGATGCGATAGCCTGGATGCGGACGGGAAAGCCGCAGTCGAATGTCTGGCTTCCGCTGCATCGGATCCTTGTTGCCGCCGGTTTGTCGCTCTTGAATAATTGCTTCGTCGTCCCGAGAATACTTTCATTCTTCTTCGGGCTTACATCGCTTCTCGGAATAATCGTTCTTGCGCATGAATTGTTTCACCGCAGGAAGGCGACGGTTCTGACGGCATTCCTGGCTGCTGTCTTTGGACCGCGCGTCATCCTGAGTGTTGTGCCGTTGACGGAATTAGAATGTATGACATTCATCGTTTTTACGATGATTTATTATTTACGATGGATCCGTACGGCAGAACCTTCCGCCTTGCTTGCGGCTTCGGTATATGCGGTAATCGGAACAACGGTCCGTTATGAAGCATGGATTTTTGTTTTCGTTTTACTGCTCCTGCTTTCATTCGATTCAGAATCACGAAAAACGATTTTCATGAAATGGTGGCTTGCTCCGCTTGTCATTGTTATAACATGTGCTTTTCCGGTATGCTGGATTATCGATTCCTATCGTGAATATCATGTCTTTATGGTGTTCGTTTCCCCGCAGCACAAGCAATACGGCACTGTAGATCCTTATGCATTTCTTAAATTCCTATGGCGCAACCCTGCTGCTCAGTTTATTGCTCAAAATGGAGTATCGCTGAATTTGGTGGGAATTTTTCCGGTTATCAGATTTATCAAGACGGATAAGAAACTCCGCAGGATTATATTGCTGCCGGCAATTGCGGTGATCATTTTCGGCGCAGCCGGATTGGCCGGCGTAAAATTTACAACGCACAACCCGTGGCGAATTGCAGTTTTATGGAGCTGTCTTATGATTCCGTTTACCGCGGTTTGGATAATCGAACAGCAGGAGCGGTTTCAAAAAAACAGCCGCAAAGCTGCCGTAGTTCTCGTAATAATTTTAATGTTTTTATGTCAACTTGCATGGATGACAGAAAATCCTGTCTTTACGAAGACCCGTTATGATGCGGGCATCTATTTGCGCACTTTCGTCCGGCCTCTGCTCGGACCGGGAGATAAAATCTTGATAGATACGAGAAAATGGGATTATCTCGATCTCCTTGTTGTTTCAAACGCGCCGGAAAGGTTTGTACTTAATTCCGGTCCGTACCCGTACAAGCCGGAAAAAAACATCCTCGACGCAGCAATTCCAGTCGATTTGAGAGTACCGGCAGCGCAGCGGTATCGTTATTTAGCCTTCGAAACACCGTTATCATTCGATACTTGCGCCGAAGCTTCCGAAGAAAAAGTGTTTTCAAACAAAGAGTGGACGATCTATAAAATTAATCTTCTCACAGCTTCCGTTCCCGCCGAATGGCCGAAGTAATCCTTTATCTGAAAAATCCGGTTTTTTGCCCCCATCCCCTGTTTATGTGTTGACAATTCAATTACAGTATAATATTATCGTCCTGAGTTTCACACTTACACTATCATAAAAACACTATTTAAAAAAGGGGGATATCATGAAAGCCTGTCTTTTTGTAATGCTCTGTTCATTTTCAACGATTGCACTTGCACAATCGGCAAGCGCGACCGCAAACGTCTCTGCAAATATGACGACCATGCTTACTGTAACGCGAAATTCCGATTTGACTTTTGGTACGGTAACACAGGGTGCAACTTCTTCCGTAGCTTCCAATTCGTCGAATGCTGCGGAGTTTATGGTTTACGGCGCGGCCAGCACGTCGACATCGGTCAGCATAACATATCCAGCAGCTCTCAAGAACGGTTCGAACACTATGACGTTCAACGCCAACGTCTATCCGCGAACCAATACAACCAGTTCGTATACGTCCGGCACATCTCTCTTTACGGATTATTCGAGCGGTACGGCAAACACCTCTTCTATCGGATATCTCTATATTTTTGTCGGCGGATCCGTAACAACTGCTTCGAATCAGGCGTCCGGTTCTTATTCCGCGACGATCACGGTTACAGTTTCTCAATAGATTCAAAAAGACATTTTTCACATGGGTGACAACTGTTCTTCAAGGATCGAGAAAGTGTAACGCTCAAACTAATGCAGCGACATTGCCGGGGGGACTTGCCGCGTGGTTCTTTATAAGGCAAACATTCTTATGTGGGCGGTTGTGTTTCTTTATTTTACACGACCGCTCTTTTCTTCTGCTCCGGAAACGGAAGAACCGGAAGCGGTGTCTTTCAGAGTTCGATATAATCGCGGCGGCGTGAATGATATTGTCGAGGCACAAGCGACCGATGCATCGGTGTATTTTTCCATCCGGGAATTGTTTGCACTTCTTCATGTCGATTGTGAGATCGACAGCAGCGGTAATGCTGTTCGCGGGTTTTACTGTTCTTTTGAACGGCGCTATGAAATCGACAATGTGCGGCATGCAGCCTGCATCGATGAAGACACATTGTTTTATTCTTCGAACGATATGCTTGTCATCGGCCGTGAACCGTATCTTGCGGCGGAATTCTTCGGACGAATGTTCCATCTCTTTTTCACAATCGAAATGAATCAGTTAAAGGCGGTTTTGAAAACGGAAGAATTACTGCCTGTTGCAGCGGAACGGGAGCGTGAGGAGTGCAGGGAAAAAATGGCTGAAAAAAAGTCTTTGCGTTGTGCATACCCGCTTCTCTATAATAGAAAGAGAGCGCTCTTTGGCGGCGGTGTAGCGGATTATACTTTTACGGGAGTCCATACCGGCGGCAATACTTGTTTGTCTGCGACGCTCCGTACCGGAGCGGAGGCTTTCGGCGGTGAATTCAACGGTACCGTGAATATGCTCTACGATCGCAATCTATGGGAAAACGAGGATGCCTATGCTCAATGGAGATATGTTTTTGATCCATCGGAAGTCGTTTCCTCCGTTTCGCTCGGGTCCATTTCCGCAGAGGGATTAACGGCGAAACAATTTACCGGCCTTCAAATATCGAACGAGCCCGTTGTTCCGCGTGAAGTGTATCAAACGATCGTACTCCGGGAGCAAACACATCCGGACTGGACTGTCGGGGTTTATGCGGACGAAAAGCTTGTAGAATCCAAACGCGCAGATGCGGCCGGCGTTGTGCAGTTCGATGTTCCGCTAATGTACGGTACAAATATTTATACGCTGCGCATGTACGGACCGGCGGGTGAAGTTGAAATTGAACGAAAACGGATTCAGATTCCTTTTGCATTCGTGCCTCCCAAAACTCTGGACTATACGATCGATGCCGGAAGCCTGTCTTATGAACACATTTTCTTTTCCCGGGTGCAATGCATGTATGGAATCAGCGAGCGTGTGAGCAACCGTTTGTCTCTTGAATTTATCAATGATATGCTGTGCAGCCGTCCTGTTCTGACCGATCTTCTTTCACTGCGTCTCGGAGAAAGTATTTTAGCCGCTGTGGAAGCTTCGCCTGCAGTGCGATACGGCGCCGATGTACAGATTATTACGCCAGCTCGATGGCAATGGGGTATCAGTGCGATGCGGTTTGAAAAAAATGAATATTATAACAAGGCTTCAGAAAAAGCAGCATATCGTACTATAGCTTCTTTGCCTTTCGTTCTTGGAGACTTGCAATCCTCTCTTCATGCTGCCGCTTCCAGAACCTGCTCGGGAGCGTTTACGACGGATGAAGGGAGTGCAGGCTTTTCGGTTTCTCCGGGTTCATGGAGTGTCGATCTTATAGAGCGTTCCGGCCGGTCGTTTGACGGGAATGTTCTTTATGGAAAAACCTCTACTCTCACCGGTGCGCTGCTCTGCGGATTTTCCGGCGGGTTTGGGCGCTCTTCAGTCATAGGTGATTTGCTCTTGAATACCTCCGTGACGTTCGATCAATATGTCCGGAAGGCGAGTCTGTTCTCCTGCAATCTTTCCGCCTGCATTTTCAAAACGGGGCGATGTCAGATAGGAATGGAACGCGATATGCTCAACGGCCGCACAACCGCCACGATTCTACTAACCTTCGATTTCGATTGCATGCATACGGCGTCGTTGGTTCAGTACGGCAGCCATGAAGCTGCAACACAAACGATCAGCGGAGCGCTTGTATTCGACGAAGCAAACGGGAATGTCGATATGTTCGGCAGGCCATGGGACGGAACAACCGGAGCCGAAATTCGCATGTTTTTGGATCGCAACGGCAACGGCCGCTGCGATTCCAACGAGTCGCCGGTGGACGGTTCGGCCGGCATCGGACATGCGGCAGCTTTTCAAAAAAAGGAAAACGGCAGAATCAAGCTGTGGAAACTGCTTCCGTACGAACGTTACGATGTCGATATAAGGTATGCCGCTCTTGAAAATAATTTGTGGGTACCGAAGTATACTGCTTTTTCTTTTATCACGGATCCGAACTCGCTCAAACTTATCGATGTCCCTTTTGTTGCGGTGGGACTTATCGAAGGGAAGGTAGCGTGCAGCGGAAGAGATGAGGACCAGCTGCTCACCAATGTTCAGGCAGTCGTGCGGAGAGAGGATGGTTCGTACCTGCAGACCATACGGATTTTTCAGGATGGGTCGTTGTATTACATCGGTATCCCTCCCGGTAAATACCGGATCTCGCTCGATTCAATTCGGCTCGCATCCGAAAATCTTATTTCGGAGCCGGCGGAACGGGAGTTTGAAATTCATGCAACGGCACAAGGAGATGAAGTATCCGGTCTGGATTTTGTTTTGCATGAAATAAATACGGGGCATTAAAAATAATTCTCATGCAATATTTGAATTGATACCGGGACTATGAGGACTCAGCACAAAAACATTTTCAGTAAAATACAAAGGACCTGCTTTTTTGTCCTTTTCTTTCTCCGGCCCATGCCTTCCAACGGGCAGCCGGTGATCAGCATTGTGTGTCGGAACGATGTGACGATTGGAACGATCAGCGCCGGTTTTTCGCAGCACGTGCAGCCGGCCTCGCTTTACGCCGCAAAGTTTGAAGTTCACGTAACGAAAGCCATGGATGTGCTGGTACAATTCACTCTTCCGCAGCAGTTATCGTGTCCGGGGGGCGGGAGCAGCATCGATCTTCGCTTCGAACACGATTGCGCACGATGGTCGCCGGTCGATAATGTTTCTTCGGCAACATCGTTCGATCCTCAGGTGCCTTTAACAATTCATATTGAACCGAATCAAACCGTTTATCTCTGGGTCGGTACCGTTGCTTCTGCTCCCGTAAAAAGTCAGGCCGGGACATATAACGGTTCCATCACTTGCACTGTTCAGCAAATATCACAATGAAAGAATAACGAAAAAAACGGGACTCTTATGAAAACACTTCAGCTTTCGATTCTTATGTTTTTTTGTTTTCTTCGTCTTTCTGCACAGGTCGCCGTCGCTCCCCCGATCGTTTTTTGCAGTCCCGATCATCGCTTTGGCGATCTTATTATCGAAAACCGGACCACAACGCCGCAGGAAGTTTCCGTAGAATTTAAATTCGGATATCCGTTGTCGGATTCTCTCGGTGCAATGAACATGCAATTCGGTGATACGGCAACCGAGAAAGAATTGTCTCTGAAACCGTATATTAGACTATTTCCCAAAAAATTTATTATGCAGCCGGGCGATAAACAAATTGTCCGTATCGCCGCAAATGTTCCGGCTTCTCTTAAGGACGGATTTTACTGGACGCGCGTTATAACGACAAGCGCCGAACAGAAGGGACAAGTCGATACGATACGGAAAGACATTACAACGACGCTGAATTATATTTTTAAGCAGGTAACGACTGCTGTGTATCAAAAAGGTATGCTCACAAACGGCATAACAATCACCGGAAAAGGAGTTGCGAAAAATAACGCAGGGACGCTGATTCTTTGGTACATCAATAAAAACGGCAACGCACCCTATTTTGGCACGGCAACGGCAAAAATTTTCGATGCAGACGACGTTCTTGTCGATGAGATAAGAGAAACTATCGCGGTTTATGTTTCGATGATGAAGTGTTCTCTTCTGACAAAAAATCTCCCGGCAGGAACGTATACTGTCGACATCTCACTTGCCCCTCAGCGCAACGACATTCCTGCGGATCAAATCCGGTATTGTTCCGCGTACGAACAACGCTTTACCGTTGTTCTTCCATAACTCGAATAGATGGAGAGAATGCACAAGCGTAATCCTGCCGGTCAGTGGAATGTTTTCGAGGCTTCACTTAAATACGGCTAACGACTGAAGACAAGCTGCCAATTGCCGCGGAGCGGGAAAGGGAGGAACAGCTGCAAATTGCAGAGGCGCAGAAAAAAATTCATACCTCCTATCCACTTTTTTCGTTCTGTTTTTCTATTTATCATATTAGCCCGTAGTATTTTAAGGCAGCATTTTTTTCATTGTAGCCAATGCCAGTTTACCCTCATTGCGGCAATGCCGACTGATGACATGTTTATTCAAGCATTTTATACATTATAAGTGCTTGACCTTAGAAGAAGATTAAATTTCCGAAGTGGCCTATTATTTTTGATCAACCGAAAAATCATCGAAAACAGACCAAAACAGGCATGCACCTTTCATTTTAATAATAAGAGATCTAAAAGATTTTTATTGACTTCTGAAAAAAACCTTTTTACATTATCGCATTACATATCCTATCACATATCATACATCTGACAATGGATAATATTTTCATACCTGTAGAAAAAAGAAGACTTCTGAGCAGTGTTGTTGAGTCTCAGATTGAAGAAGCTATACGGAAAAAAACATTTCTGCCTGGCGAGAAAATTCCTTCGGAGTCACAGTTGTGCCAACAATTTAACGTTAGCCGCACTGCCGTTCGTGAGGCTCTGCGTATGCTTAGTGCACGCGGCATGATTAACATTGTGAAAGGGAAAGGAATCTTCGTTTGTCATATTTCGGCTGAAACGGTCATGAATCCCATCCGCTTGTATCTGGAAATGAAGCAAGAACGCGACTATGTGTTCGATCTTGTGCATGCTCGCCAGATTATCGAACCTCCCATTGCTGCTTCGGCAGCTTTGCATCACACGGAAGAAGACGCAGAAAAACTTAAAAAAGATCAGGATGATCTAGAGCAAAGCAATGGTGATTACAAAGAACTGACCCGATTGGACATGCTCTTTCACTTAGACATTGCAAAGGCATCTGAAAATTCTATAATTCCTCTCATTCTAGATCCGATCCACCAGTTGATTCCACCGATCAAGTCGTCTGTCTATGCAACGGTAGCTGATGCGAAGCAGTCTGCTGTCGAATGGCACAGAAAGATTCTCATTGCAATATTGCAGAGAGATGCAGAGGGAGCACGCGCGGCAATGCAGCACCATCTCGAGATTGCAGAAAAGCATGCGGAGCAGATGCTGCAGAATAAGCAACAACTGCACAAAATCTGAAACCGCCGACCGCAATCGAGGAAGACGCGAAGGATGATGATAAAGACGTTTGCGGGCGGCAAGGATAATGAAAAAAAATTCCGATCGGAGATAGTTCAAACAAAAGTTTCCAACGAACCCATCTTGTAAGGAGTCATAAGTATATGAAATTGTCCTTCGTGTTGTTGTCATTGGCGCTTTGTCTCATCTTCCTTCCTCTTGCTGCTCGAGGGCAAGGTACACTCACGGGAACAGTGAGAGATTCTTCCACTCATGAAACGATTATTGGTGCCAATATTATTCTCTTGGGTTCGTCGCTTGGATGCGCAACAAACCTCGATGGAGAATTTCGACTCACTGCGATTCCTGAAAAGATATTTCGTATCAGGATAACTTGTATAGGATATGAAGCACGGGAATTCGAAATCGATTTTAGTAAAATAAATTCCGCCAGCCTGGATGTTCAGCTTCCTCCCAAGGCTATAAGCATGGGGGAAGTTGTTGTTCTGGGTCAAATGCGCGGACAACTGCAGGCTATCAACCAGCAAGTTACATCCAAAACGATCGTAGATGTCGTATCGGAAGAAAAGATTCAAGAACTGCCCGACGCAAACGCTGCCGAATCGATCGGACGACTGCCGGGTGTTTCCCTTATTCGGTCCGGGGGCGAGGCAACCAACGTAGTTTTGCGCGGATTGAGTTCGAAATTCAGCAATATCACTGTCGATGGCGTTAAAATTCCTCCGACGGATCCAAACTCACGCGATGTGGATCTGAGCATGATATCACAAAGTGCATTGTCGGGCATTGAATTGCATAAGACTCTTACAGCCGACCAGGATGCAGATGCGATTGCGGGATCGATCAATCTGGTCACCAAGAAGGCACCTTCAGAACGTCTCCTTCAATTTGATCTCAAAGGTGACTACAACTATCTCATGGAATCGGCAGGACAGTACCGATTTTACGGGCCGATATGGAGAGCGATTCTTCGACGATATTCTCGGTGTGCAGATCCAGGGCAACGCGGAGCAGAAGATTCGAAGCAGAGAGGATATCTCAAACCACTACTCCATGAGTAATAACTCGGCCAGTCTGTTCCCTATCCTCGATGGACCTGCCGATGTTTACGGAAATACCTACACGCTGGATCAGATTACGAGAACGTTTACAGATGAACAGCGTAAAAGAAATGGGGGGCAGGCAATCTTCGATGTGAATACTCCAGACAGCGGTTCGGTAAAACTCTCCGGGTTGTATAGTGAAACCAATAAAAATACGATGGTTTATAGCAGGATACTCCCCAATGGGTATGGTGGACCGGATTTTGACTATCAGTATACCCAACAACAAATCAGCACAGTCAATACCTCCATCCAGGGAATCAATTATCTTTTAGGGTTGACTGTCGATTGGAATCTTGCGTATGCACAATCGAAGATCACAAACCCGGATGGATTTCGTGCATCGTTCCAGCAGGGTGGGTCAGACCCTAATAATTTTTCGACCGTCGTGCTCGATAGTTCTGAAATCATTCATCAAGAAAACTTCGACAAAGAACAGACATTTCAACTGAACCTTTCGCGAAAAGTAGCATTAGGGGATGCGTTTGCGGATGAATTTAAGTTTGGAGGCAAGTATAAGGACAAGACGAGGTGGATGAACAACAGCGGTTTCAACTGGAACAACTATCGCTCATTCAACAGTTTTGAGAACGCAGATGGAACACCGATCAGTTATGCCGGAACTCGATTTGCGGGTGTAACAACAACGGCGCCGTCTCTTTCCTACTTTCTAGATACACCTGTACCTACGCGCAATTTGATGGGCATGTACATGTTAACACCACTCATCAATGAAGATGCCTTCAAACAGTGGTATGCCCTGAACAAGAATGCGATCTATCCGTCTTCACCTGCCGATTACGGTCCGAATGCGCTGGCTGTTCTCAGCGACTACAATGTAATAGAACGAGTGTCGAGCGGCTATTTAATGAATACGCTTGATATAGAGCAGCGCACGACTCTTATTCTCGGAATCCGCGTGGAGAAAGAATCCAACAATTACGGTGCGGAGAACTCAGACCGATCGGTGGGTGGAACCGGATCGGTTTCACTGATTACAGGGAAGATCATGGATACGACTGCGAACTACCAGGAGACGATTTGGCTTCCGAGTGCACAGCTGACATATAAAGCTGCGGACTATCTGACGTTGAGATTTGCAGCATACCGGGCGCTGGCACGTCCGGACTTCGATCTGCGTCTGCCGCAATTTGCATATAGCACTACGACTCAGGTCTTTGTTCTTGGGAATCCGAATCTGAAAGATGCAAAGGCATGGAACTACGAGGTCAATACACAACTCTTCGACAATATCATCGGCCTCTTCTCCGTATCGGTGTACTATAAAGTCATTGACGACATGTTTCATCAAACGAATGATTTGGAAATTAGCTGGCCTGCCGGAGGACCTAATACACTCATAGGGAACAATGGATGGACGACGAATGCAGCGTCGGGACTCATATATCGAATGGACAATCTGCTCGATCAATTAAACCTGTCCTCGTGGAAAAACAACGCTGTGTTTAACAGTATTCTCACCAGCAATGCCTACAAAGCGAATATTGCCTACAACTCTCCTGATCTGTCGTACGCGTGGGGGTTGGAGATAGAGCATCAAATAAACTTTATGTTTCTTCCCGTCTCATGGCTTCAAAATGTGACGCTCTCCTATAATCTGTCCTTTGCGCGTTCGAGGACGAATATTCTGGTCGGAACAGAGGTTGTTGATACGACGTATACTCCCGGCACAACAGGAGCTCATGGAAAACCTCCGAAATTAAATTTTCTGGAAGACGGGGTCCCGATATGGCAAACACACCAATCGGAAGATCAACCCACTTTCTATATGAATGTGGCTCTCGGGTATGACATCAAAGGATTTTCCATCAGGCTCTCCGTGTACCATCAAGCCCAGTACACGGCACAGTACTCTGCAGCCGGAACATCTGATGCGATTGTAGATCCGTTTACGAAGTGGGATCTCGCTGTAAGGCAGCAAATCTCATCAACAATCTCACTCTTTGCGAATGTGAACAACATTTTCAACAAACAGGAAACGACATCACGATACAATAATCTGTTCAATTGGGGATACCTGCCGAAAACGGCGGAATTATACGGCACATCCGTGGATTTTGGAGTGCGGGTATCAATATAATGAAGATGAGAACTCGGTTCAAACTAACTAACTAACTAACTAACTAACTAACTAACTAACTAACTAACTAACTAACTAACTAACTAACTAACTAACTAACTAACTAACTAACTAACTAACTAACTAACTAACTAACTAACTAACTAACTAACTAATCAATTCATATCAGGTAAGGAGTGCATCATGAAAAGTTGTATCTTTGGTTTTTTGTTGCTCTATCTGATCGTTCCGACAAGAGCATGGAGTCAGGAAGATACCCTCAGTATCCCTGACCTCTATGGAACAAATATGTTCCTCAACACGATCATCGCGGCAGATACGGCAGGGACTGGATGGCAGGGTGCTGGCGGAGCGACCGCATGGCAAAACCACACGCGAGTCTATGTTCTGGCGAAGAACGGATACTATCCGTGTAATGCAAAGATTAATGTAGGTTTAAATAGGAAGTTGTCTATACGCGCAAATGTAGGCAACTATATTATTCCCGCTCATGGCGGTGATTGGAGGCCTCAAATTTATTTATACCCGGTCAGCGGTACGCCTCCCGCATATTTCGTTGATTTAGTTGGTACGAATGATACATTGGTTTTGTCGAATGTTTCCCTCTGCGGTATTGACGAAAGTCAAGTCGGTACATTGGATAAAGTGCAAGGGAATATAATAGAAATTCAATCAGCAGGCAGTGGCAGTATCTTTATCGACAATTGCGTGATAAAGACGGTTAATGGACAGCTCATGCAGATAGGTGCATCGGGAGCATGTCATGCGAATACAATCAGGATAACAAACTCGATCTTTGCAGATATGGGTTTCCTTGGCATGTCCAATCTTGGCGCCGGCAGAGGGATTGACCTTCGCAACTCGGAAGTGGACAGTCTTATCATTCTCAATAATACATTCATTAATTTCCAGGATCGTATTGTGAGGCATTTGATTTCTCTCGCTCCGATCCATAGTATCCAATTTGACCACAACACGATCATTAATGGTATGAGCTATTGCGGTACTCTTTCGTTCGGCTGGGTAGACTCAATGAGCAGTGGTCCGTTTGAAATTAAAAACAATCTTTTTGTTGACAACTTTGCAATGGGGCCGGACACTGACCTTGTGCGGCAGAGCGAGTTCACAGATAGTCCCGATTTAGATCCTGTGAATGGTTATGCTAAAATGAGTTGGATTGTCGCACGCCCGAATACAACGAGTCATAATACGCCGTGGAATATTTCCAATAACTATTATAGCATCTCCGATTCCGGATTGGCGTTGCGGGCATTGGCAAGTCCCTATATGAGAGTGCCTCCGTCCACACTGTATCCCGGTGCTGCAGAACCGATTATGACGTCCAACATAAAAAAACAATTGGCGTTAAATGGCGGAGATACGGTTAAGGCATTCCAAAAGGTGTCTGTTGCTCCTTCCGTGGTTCCGTCGTTAATGACGAAATTAGTTCGATGGTACTATTCGCCGCTTTCTGCCGGCGTTGGCGGAAATAGTGTAAACAATGTTGGTGCCGGTGCTGGAAGACAGAAAACAGGATCCAGCGGCACGCCTGCCACAAACTTCATCCACGATGCCACGAACAACGTTTGGGTGTATGACTTTAACCGACGGTCAACAGTGTTTTATATGGACACGCTTAACGCCTCGTTCTCTTCGATCGTCGATCTTTCTCATGCAGCATCGGATGGGCAGATAGTTGGCGACCCGCGTTGGTCGTTCAGTATCATCCCCGTTCTCACTTTCTCCGTAACACCCAAAACCATCGCTTTCGATACTGTAAGCGAGAACACCAGCAAAAAGGATTCGGTAATTGTTTCCAATGCCGGAGGCAATACAGCTTTAGTCATCGATTCGGTAAAATCGACGGCGGCGGTATTTACAATTTCGCCTGTTTCGAAATCAATTCCAGCGGGTCAAAGCGCCTATTTTGTGATCACATTCTCTCCGACGGCGGCGCACACAAATAGTAATGCGTCGATTGTTTTTTATCACAATGCCCCTTCGCTGAAAGACACCGTTTTGGTTTCCGGGACAGGCGGACTGCCACCTACAGGAGTTCCGGGATCACAATCAAATCTTCCGACCGTGTTTAAATTACACAACAGTTATCCCAATCCTTTTAATCCTTCGACGACAATTCAATATGATTTGCCGCAGGAAAGCAAGGTTATGATCAAAGTTTATTCGATCCTGGGTCAACAGATTGCCACGTTAGTCGATGGTGTTGTTCCAGCCGGTTATCATCAGGTAATTTGGAGGGGTAGCAGGGATGACGGTAAGACGGTAGCTGGGGGAGTCTACTTCTATCGCATCTTTGCACAGCCGCTCGGCAAGGGATCCGGTCTTGTGCAGACGAAGAAAATGGTGATGCTTAAATAAGGACTTTTGAAAGCATACATGTGAATTGTGAAGCATCCAGTTCGAGTTGTTTTGGACTGGATGCTTCGTATATTTGTAAGGAAGAAGAAAGAGACGAAAAAGCGATGAATGCATTTAGCTTATTGAACGAAGTAGCAATTGTTACAGGAGCTGGTACGGGATTAGGAAGAGGCATTGCACAAGGTTTTGCAGAATCGGGCGCAGATCTTATGCTGGTGGACTATGTCCCAAGCACTAAGACGGCAGAAGAAATTAAAGCGATGGGCAGAAAAGCTGTCACCATGATCGCAGATTTAATGACCACGGCGCTGATTCCCGGTATCGTTGAAGAAACTGTACGCGCATTTGGGAAAGTCGATATCCTTGTCAACAACGCCGGGATTATTCGCCGGACACCGGCAATCGATTTCTCGGAGAAGGATTGGGACGATGTTATGGCCATTAACTCAAAAACGGTGTTTTTTTTCTGTCAGGCTGTTGCACGGGATATGCTCAAACGGCATCATGGAAAAATTATCAACATTGCATCGCTGCTGGCGTTTCAAGGCGGTATCATTGTTCCATCGTATGCCGCGAGCAAAGGAGCTGTCGCACAAATCACAAAAGCGCTTGCGAACGAATGGGCATCACAGGGAATCAACGTAAATGCAATCGCTCCCGGCTACATGGCAACAAACAACACCAAAGCATTGCGGGAAGATCAAAAACGCGAGAAGGCTATTATTGAACGCATCCCTGCAGGACGCTGGGGAACGCCGGACGATCTTAAAGGTACGGCTGTATTCCTTGCTTCCCATGCATCGGATTATGTGCACGGACATGTGCTGGTTGTCGACGGCGGATGGATGGCCAGATAAGTCTATAGGTTAGTCCATTGCGTTCATGACGTGCTTTTCGCTTCTCGCTTTCCCTGCATTATTGGAAAAGAGAAACAAAATATTTTTTCAAATCAAGAATCCTATGAATACAATACTCGAGCATATCGGTCTTTTGGGAATCCTCCCTGTGGCCATAGTTGAAGATGAGAGAAAAGCATCTTTGCTCGCACAGACATTGCGAGCGAACGCTTTGCCGGTGATTGAAGTAACCTTCCGTACGCAAGCTGCGGTTCGTGTTATCGAACGTATCGCGTCTGATGCTTCGCATATCACCGTCGGGGCAGGAACCGTTTTATCCACAGATCAGGTAAAAGAAGCAGTGAATGCCGGTGCAAGTTTTATTGTCTCTCCGGGTTTGAATCCCAAAGTGGTGGAATATTGCCTGGTCCGGAATATCCCCGTAGTTCCCGGCCTTGCAACACCGACGGAAATTCAGTGCGCACTGGAATATAATCTTGAAGTGGTAAAATTTTTTCCGGCCGAGGCATGCGGAGGACTGCCATACTTGCAGGCTATTGCAGCGCCATTTAAGAATTTGAAGTTTATTCCAACCGGAGGTATTGATCAATCGAACTTTCTGCCGTACCTTCAATGTCCGGAAGTACTGGCATGTGGAGGAAGCTGGATGGTGAAACAGGAGCTTCTTAAGGAAAATCAGTTCGAGAAAATCGGCGCATTGATTCGTCTGGCAATTACAGGCATGCTTGGATTCGGACTTCGACATATAGGAATGAACTCCGCTTCCCCAAAGGAGGCAGTTGCTGTTGCGCAACAACTGGAAGAAATATTTCACATGGAGCAAAGGGAAACGCCCGGCTCGATTTTTCTCGGAACGGGATTCGAAGTATTAAAGAGGCAGTATCTTGGAACACACGGACACATCGCCATTGCGACAAATTTCATCGACCGCGCGGTTGCACATCTTGCGCTGAAAGGCGTGCGTGTCAAGGAAGAGACCCGCGATGTACGAAACGGTAAACTTGCTGCGGTTTATCTTGACATGGAAATCGGCGGATACGCAGTGCATCTTCTTCAAGTGTAATAGTTCGCATAGAAAGGAATGATGAAGTATGGATGTTCGTTATAGTACGGATCCGGAACGATTTAAAACGATGCCGCCGGAGTCTCTGCGAACGATGTTTTTGATCGATAATCTCTTTGTTCCCGATGAAGTGCCTGTGACCTATTCGGATATCGACCGGTCGATTACAGGTTCGGCTGTTCCAAAAACTAAGATCCTGACACTGCTGGCATCAAAGAAAGAAATGGCATCTGAGTATTTTGCGGAAAGAAGGGAAATCGGTATTATCAATATCGGCGGCACGGGTTCGATTATCGTAGATGTCAATGTATTTATGCTGGAACGGAAGGATGCACTCTACATTGGCCGCGGTGCACGAACGATAGAATTCAAGAGCGTAAAAGAATCCGATCCGGCGAAGTTCTATTTTGTCAGTTATCCGGCCCATAAGGAATTCCCGACAACATTCGTTCCCTTTGCAGATGCCGACTGCTCGAGTTTGGGAAGTCAACAGGATGCCAACAAGCGCACGATCAATAGATTGATCCATGCCGGCGGTGTAAAGAGCTGTCAACTTGTGATGGGACTGACGGAACTGGAAGAAGGAAACGTGTGGAATACTATGCCGCCGCACACGCATCAACGCCGGTCGGAAGTGTATATGTATTTTAATATGCAGCCCAGTGTAGTTGTTGCACACTTCATGGGTCAGCCGGAAGAAACGAGACATATCATCATTCGGGACGAGCAGGCAGTGCTCAATCCGAGCTGGTCGATTCACTCCGGCGTAGGAACTCGGAGCTACAGTTTTATCTGGGCGATGGGGGGAGAAAATCAGGTGTTTAACGACATGGATGATGTTCCTATGAGTCTGCTTCGGTAAAGATAATTTCTGTCAAGGGAAGAAAAAAATGAAAAAAGGCAATCTCGATAACCTCTTTAGAATTTCGGTACTGAAAAAAACCATTTATATCATGTCGGTTTTATGTACGATGTCGATCTGCGTTTTTGGAAAGGATACAGGAGCACACATCATGCTCTCGAATCCGCTATCCATCGATCGTCCGAATGAAATGATCGTCCTTGGATGGAATGAGATCAGGAAAATCATACCTGAAGTAAAAAAGGAAACGATCCATGTGCTCGAAGCGAAAACGCACATCGAAATGCCGCTGCAGATCGTGGAAGACAACGGTGCGCCGGCAGAGGTGATTTTTCTTGTTTCGTTGAGATCGTACGAAACGAAAGAATTCGATGTTGAATCGTCTGCTCGAAAGAGACCGGTCCTCGAATCGTTGACCGATGCACGTTATATGCTCCCGCGCCAGGATGTCGCGTGGGAGAATGACAGGATTGCTCATCGGATGTACGGCCCGGCGCTTGCAAAGGAATCGAATAACGGCATTGACGTCTGGACGAAGCGTGTACGGTATCCGATAGTAGAAAAATGGTATCGCGGCGATGAGACGCCCGGATCTGCAAGAATCTCGTATCATGAAGACCATGGCGAAGGAGCCGATTTCTTTGAAGTCGGTCGTTCACTCGGCGATGGAAGCTGCGCCCTTATTGAAGGAGATTCTTTGTACCAGCCGGGTGTGTTCGAATCATACAAAATACTTGCGACAGGCCCTCTTCGTGCAATGTTCGAAGTTTCGTACAAACCGGTACGATTCAGGAATCTCGAAATCAGGGAAATAAAACGCATCACGCTGGATGCAGGAAGCAATCTCAATAAAATAGAAGTAACCTATCGGTGTGATTCCGCAAAGGGCGGCGTCCCATTTGCAGCGGGTCTTGTCAAACGAGAAGGCATAAAAGTTTATTGGGATAAGGATCATCATTGGGCATCATTATGGGGGCAAACGACGGAAAACGAAGAGAACGGATCGTTGGGAACCGGTCTTGTCGTACCCAAAGAAACCTTCACTGGAATGCACGAAACCGCCGTACATCTTCTTGTCACAGGAACAGCCGAATTAGGCAAGACAGCAGTGTATTATGCGGGTGCAGGGTGGACACGCAGCGGCGATTTTAAGAATGCCGATGAATGGAACCAATACCTTGCAATATACGCGAAGCGGATCGAAGGTCCTTTGAAGATTTTGATATCGGCAAAAGAATGAGCGTTCCAAAATTCCGGATCAAGTCAGGAAAAAGCACCAGAATATTCGAGAAACTCTTGAAGGAGGAGTGATGCCCTCAATAACGGAAGAAAAAATAAAGATCGGCAATTATCGGTGGGTTATTTGTGCATTGCTCTTTTTTGCCACGACCCTCAACTACATGGATCGACAGGTCATCAGCTACTTGAAACCGTTCTACTGCAAATCAATCGACGCAGGCGGATTCGGCTGGACGAATTCTGATTTTTCGTATGTCACTTCGTTCTTTACGGCTTTCTACGCCGGGATGACTATTCTTGCCGGTTGGGTTATCGACCGGATCGGCACCAAACGCGGATTGGCCGGATCGCTCATTGTCTGGTCTTTTGCGGGAATTGCGAACGCCTTCGCAGGCGCATCTGTCGCAGTGCATGTGTTCATTCGCAGTATTTTTGCTGTCGGGGAAGCGGGCAATTTCCCTGCATCGATCAAAACAGTAGCGGAGTGGTTCCCGAGAAAAGAACGGGCGCTGGCAACAGGCATTTTCAACAGCGGATCGAATGTGGGAGCGATGATTGCGGCTCTGTTTGTGCCGTGGTGTATGGTGTTTTACGGCGAACAGCTTGGATGGAAAATGGCGTTTGCGTATACCGGTGGAGTCGGATTCCTCTGGCTGATTTTTTGGTTCTGGTTCTATAACTCGCCTTCGAAGCAAAAGAAACTTCTCAAAGCAGAGTTTGATTACATTCATGAAGGAGACGTTCCCGTTCAGACTTCGGTAAAAACGGAAAAAGTGCCATGGGGAAAACTTTTCGGCTATCGCCAGACATGGTCGTTTTTCTTCGGAAAATTTCTTACGGATGGTATTTGGTGGTTCTATCTCTTCTGGTTGCCCGACTATTTGATTAAGCAATTCGGTCTAGCGCCGGCCGATGTGAAATGGCCGACATTTATCGTTTATGGCGTTGCGATTATTGGAAGCGTCTACGGCGGTGGCATTCCCTTTATCTTCATGAACAAGGGGATGCATGTGTATAAGGCCCGTATGACTACGATGATCATTATCGCGTTTTTCCCGCTGGCAGTTCTCTTTACGCAGTACTTCGGGAATGTGGAGCGCTTCGGCGGAACGGCGATGTACATGGCTGTGGCTGTAATCTGTATCGGTGCAGCTGCGCACCAGGCGTGGTCTGCGAACCTGTTCACGACAGTATCCGACATGTTTCCCAAAAAGGCAGTGGGTTCCGTTACCGGCATCGGCGCTATGGCCGGAGGAATAGGCGGTGTGTTTGTTCAATTGCTGGCCGGCAAATTGACCGATGTTTTCATCACAGCACCCCAGACGGCGTATATGATTATGTTTGTAATTTGCGGGTTGTCGTATATAAGTGCATGGGGCATCATGAAATTACTGGTTCCCCTTCATAAACCAATAACTGATTTGTAAATAAAATGTGCTCGAATTTATAATCGATCTCCACGATGTGTCCAAATGAATCTGCAAGATGTTACAGAAGCATATGATTTTATAGGAAAGACTGTCGTCATTACGGGCGGCGGCGGTGTGTTGTGCGGACAGATTGCACGCTGCCTTGCCGGCTGTAATGCCAACATCGCTCTTCTTGACCGCGATGTTTCGCTTGGCGAAAAAGTTCTGTCGACATTAAACGGTACGAAAGGCAAGCATAAGGTAATATTTATCGATGTGCTCGATAAGGTCAAAGTACAGGAAGCTGCCGATCAAACGCTTTCCGAATTCGGAAAAATAGATATTCTCATCAACGGCGCCGGCGGAAACAATCCCAGAGCAACAACCAATCCCGAACAGTCGTTCTTCGATATTCCGAGCGAAGCCATTCAATTTGTTTCGAATCTGAATCTTATGGGGACAATTCTGCCGAGTCAGGCATTCGGCAGGAAAATGGTAGAACAAAAAGAAGGTATCATTCTCAACGTTTCCTCCATGAATGCTTTCCGGCCGCTGACGCGCATTCCGGCATACTCGGCTGCAAAAGCAGCCGTCAGTAATTTTACGCAATGGCTGGCCGTGCATATTGCACAGGAGTATTCGCCCGCGATTCGCGTAAATGCCATTGCGCGTGGTTTTTTCCTGACGAAGCAGAATAGATTCTTATTGACGGAAAAGGAAACCGGAGCACTCACTGCCCGCGGGAAAAAAATTCTTGATCATACGCCGATGGGGCGTTTCGGCGTTCCGGAAGATTTACTTGGTGCTGTGCTTTGGCTGCTCTCACCTGTGTCGAAATTCGTTACGGGAATCGTGCTGCCCATCGACGGCGGATTCTCGGCTTTCTCAGGAGTGTAGAAAAAAGATACTGATTACAATAACAGATGAAAAAGGAGTTTGAGATGAGTCAGGGTTTGAATATTCTTCCGCAGCGTGCATATGATTTGATTTCTCTGGGCGCGCTGGTACATCGGCTGGATCCGGGAATTATTCCGTTCAGGAAAGCAGCACAATGCCGGATCCACGTCAGCGGCGGGGAGTTTAATCTCGCGGCGAACATTGCGGATTGTTTTCGGCTTAGGACAGGAATTGTATCGGCGATGGTAGATTATCCCATCGGCGATCTCATTGCCGAGCGTGTAAGAGCTATGGGCGTGCAGCCGTTCTATAAGCACTTTACGCACAATGGCGTGAACGGACCGAACATGGCTGCAGTCTACAGTGATCGAGGATACGGCGTACGTCCGCCGGTGGTCTTCTACAACCGTTCGAATGAAGCCGGCGCTCAGTTGAAACCCGGCGACTTCGATTGGAATACAATCTTTGACGGCGGCGTGCGATGGTTCCATAGCGGCGGCATTTTTGCAGCGCTGTCTGAAACTACGGGCGAGCTCATCATCGAGGGAATGAAAGCGGCAAAGAAAGCCGGTGCGGTTGTCAGCTTCGACCTGAACTTCCGCGAGAAACTTTGGAACATCTGGGGCGGACAGAAAAAAGCGGCGGAAGTTGTAGCACGAATCGTAGAAAATACCGACGTGCTCGTTGGAAATGAAGAAGACCTTCAAAAAGGACTGGGAATCCCCGGACCTGAGGTTGCTGCAAAATCAAAACTCGATCCGAGCGCTTTTATCGGTATGATTGATACCGTTGTAAAAAAATATCCCAATGTTAAAGTCATTGCAACGACCCTCCGCGAAGTGCACTCGACGAATCATCATACCTGGGGTGCGGTTGCATGGGTCGACGGCAAAGCATACACTTCGCCGGCATGCGAGCTCGATGTCGTGGATCGAGTGGGCGGCGGCGACGGATTTGCAAGCGGATTCTTTTATGGATTGCTTGCAGGAGAATCTCCTGAAGAAGCGGTAAAGCTCGGCTGGGCGCATGGCGCTTTGTTGACGACAACACCCGGCGATACGACAATGGTCACCGTGGAGCAAGTTCGCTCGTTTGCCAAAGGAGGCTCTGCAAGGATTCAGCGGTAAAATGCAACGATGAACAATATTTATTTTTCAGGAACTGCTGAGCGAGCATTCTCGCGCTTGAAAGGAAGATCATGGGACTGAAGATTCAAGAAGCAAATAAATGTGAATTTGATTTATTGACACTCGGGGAATGCATGATTCGTCTTAGTCCTCCCGGTCATCAACGGTTAGAACTAACGCCGTTCCTGGAGATTTATGCCGGGGGCGGCGAATACAATGTTGCTTACGCACTTTCCCGATTCGGGTTGAAAGCAGGATGGATTTCCCGCCTTGTGGACAATCCGCTGGGACAGTTTATTCGCAACCATGCACAGGCGAGCGGGATGGATCTCAGCGAAGTTGTCTGGGCACCGTTCGATGGTATCGGTAGAACCGAACGGATCGGTTTGAACTTCAGCGAGGTGGGGATCGGAGTACGGCCAAGCACCGTTGTGTATGATCGCGGTCATACAGCTGTTTCCCATATGAAATCCGGCGATGTGGATTGGAAAAGAATCTTCATGCATCGGAAAGCCCGTTGGTTCCATACCAGCGGCATTTTTACAGCGTTGAGCGATAGTTGCACTGCCGTTGCATTGGAAGCGTTGAAGGCCGCACATGATGCCGGATGCATCGTCAGCTATGATTTGAATTTTCGCAGCAGGCTCTGGTCATGCCAGAAAGCGATCACTATAACGAAGACGCTTGTCCCGTACATTGATGTGCTCATCGGTAATGAAGAGGATTTTCAAAAAGTATTGGGATTTGAAGTAGAAGGCACAGACAGCAGTTTCAAGCATCTTCCGGTGGAAGCGTATAAAGAAATGGTGAAGAAAGTGGTTGCCGCATATCCGAACGTTCAGGTTGTAGGAACCACACTCCGCGAAGTTGTAAGCGGGCTGAAAAATAATTGGTCTGCGATTGTTTACGCAGAAGGCGAGTTTGTGGAATCGAAAAAATATGAAAATCTGGAGATTGAAGACCGTGTTGGCGGCGGCGATGGATTCTGCAGCGGACTCATTTACGGTTTACTCCAGGGAATGAAACTTCAGGAGTGTGTCGAATTGGGTGCTGCGCATGGCGCACTGACACAAAGCACGCGCGGGGATTCCACCATGGCGACACTTGCAGAAGTCAAACATGTCATGGACGGAGGGTCCGCAAGGATTGTACGATAGTGTGGAAGAAAAATATGTATTGCTCTGCCAATACCGAGAATTTTATATTCGGGGAATGTTACAGGCGCTTTTCCTGTTCCTCAATATAAAGATGTAAAGAAGGAGAAGAGTGATGATATTCTACGCACGCGGCGGTGAACATGATGTTTTGGAAAATGTGGATTTGTGCCGGGCCATCGATGAAGCCTTTGAAAAGCTCGGACAAAGGAAAAAAGTTCTCGCCATTCCACCGGACTTTACCCGCTTCCATTCTCAGGCGGGAATCCTGACGGAAATGCTGTGGAACTATTACAAGGATGCCCTCACCGATATTCTTCCCGCTCTGGGAACTCACTCAGCGATGACGGAACATGAACTGCGAACGATGTACGGTTCTACGCCGCTCAACCTTTTTCGTGTTCACGATTGGCGTCGTGATGTTGTAACGCTCGGTGAAGTGCCTTCCGATTTCATCTGCCGGGAGTCCGAAGGAAAACTCGATTATGCCTGGAAAGCGCAGGTGAATAAACTGCTTGTCGAGGGCGGCTTTGATTTAATCGTCTCTATCGGACAGGTGGTGCCGCACGAAGTTGTCGGCATGGCGAACTATAACAAAAATGTTTTTGTCGGAACAGGCGGACCGGAAGGAATTAACAAAAGCCATTTTCTCGGTGCAGTCTACGGTATGGAACGTATTATGGGACGTGCCGATAATCCCGTGCGGCGTGTGTACAATTACGCATCGGACCATTGTTCAGACAGCCTGCCGCCGATTGTGTATGTGCTAACCGTCGTTGGACGCGGCAGCGACGGAAGCCTGAAAGTACGCGGCCTCTACATCGGCGACGATGCCGAATGCTTCAACCGGGCGTCGGAACTTTCTCTTAAAGTGAATTTTGAAATGCTGGAAGAACCGTTGAAAAAAGTCGTCGTGTATCTCGACCCTTCGGAATTCAAGAGTACATGGCTGGGGAATAAAAGTATCTACCGCAGCCGCATGGCTCTTGCGGACGGCGGCGAGCTGATTATTCTTGCGCCGGGATTGAAAGAATTCGGCGAGGATAAACGGATTGATGCCCTGATTCGAAAGTACGGTTATCGCGGAACGCCGGAAACGCTTGCACGTGTAAAAGAATCGGACGAACTGAAAAAAAACCTGAGTGCAGCGGCGCATCTTATACACGGTTCTTCCGAAGGACGTTTCTCCATTACCTACTCTCCCGGCTATTTGACGAAACAGGAGATCGAGAGCGTGAATTTTCACTACGCGAATCTCGGGCAGGTGATGAAGAAATATAATCCGGAAAAACTATCCGACGGGGTGAACGTTTTGCCGGATGGTGAAGAGATTTTCTATATTTCAAATCCGGCGCTCGGATTGTGGGCGTGCAGGATTCGATTTGTTTGAAACGATGTGTGGCAATGATAAACATGAATAAGGAAGAAAAAAGATCTATGGAACAAAAAGCTGATATCGGTTTAGTCGGCCTGGCAGTAATGGGCGAAAACCTTGTAATTAATATGGAGAGCCGCGGATTTACCGTTGCGGTGTACAACCGTACGGTCGAAAAGGTCGATGCCTTTACCGGCGGCCGGGGCCGCGGGAAGAAAATAATCGGAACGCATTCTCTGCATGAACTTGCCGGCGCTTTGAAAGGGCCGCGCAAGATTATGCTCATGGTAAAAGCAGGCAAAGCGGTGGATGATTTCATCGAGCAATTGATCCCGTTGCTTTCACCCGGCGACATTATCATCGACGGAGGTAATTCGCATTTTCCGGATACTATACGAAGAACAAAGTACGTGGAATCTAAAGGACTTCTCTACATCGGCACCGGTGTATCGGGCGGTGAAGAAGGCGCACTCAAAGGCCCGTCAATCATGCCCGGCGGTTCGCCTGCCGCATGGCCGCATATAAAACCGATTTTCCAGGCAATTGCTGCAAAGGTAGAAGACGGAACTCCATGCTGCGATTGGGTCGGGGAAAACGGAGCGGGTCATTTCGTGAAAATGGTACATAACGGCATAGAGTACGGCGATATGCAGCTTATCTGTGAAGCATATCAAATTATGAAAGAATTGCTCGGCATGTCCGCTTCCGCCATTCATAAAGTGTTCAAACGCTGGAATGAGGGCGAATTGAACAGTTATCTGATCGAAATAACGCGCGACATCCTTGCATACAAAGACACAGACGGTAAACCGCTCGTAGATAAAATTCTTGACACTGCAGGACAAAAAGGGACTGGAAAATGGACGAGCGTTTCCTCTCTCGATCTCGGTATTCCGCTCACGCTGATCAGCGAAGCTGTTTATGCACGATGTCTTTCCGCAATGAAAGACGAACGCATGGCTGCGTCAAAAATTTTAAGCGGGCCGGAGAAAAAAAATATAAAGAACAAAGAAGCGTTCCTGCGTGATCTGGAAAAGGCGCTGTACGCTTCCAAAATTATATCATACACGCAGGGCTATGTGCTTATGCGAGCGGCTGCCGAAGAGTATAAATGGAACCTCAACTACGGCGGCATAGCGCTGCTCTGGCGCGGCGGCTGCATCATTCGTTCGGTCTTCCTCGGAAGAATCAAGGAAGCATTCGACCGGAATCCGCAGCTTTCCAATCTGCTGCTGGATCCTTTTTTCAAAGAGACTATTGAAAAGTCGCAGAAGTCATGGCGTCGTGTGGTGTCGACGGCTGCCTTGAATGGAATTTGGATGCCGTCATGCTCGACAGCGTTGAGCTACTACGATGGATTTCGCAGCGCACGGCTGCCTGCGAATTTACTGCAGGCCCAGCGCGACTTCTTCGGTGCTCATCAATATGAGCGTGTCGACAAACCGCGCGGTGAATTCTTCCACACGAACTGGACGGGGCACGGAGGAGAAACGGCTTCTTCGTCGTACATCGTTTAATAAGACAAAAAAACAAAATCAATGGTTGGAGTTCCTGTTTTGAAGTATTGGAAGCATGTTTTTCGGCAAGAAGATGCGGAAAAAAGGCGTAGAGATACGTGAAGGATGACGCCGATGAACCGGAGAAGACCAACCTGTTTTATTTTTGTATTCGCTTATGCTACTCTCTCGTTTTATGCGCATGCGCAAATAGATACAAATGCGGGATGGCAAGCGATGCCTTCCCTGTTTCAGCGGATTGTGCCGCCGTCATTCCCCGATAAGGATTTCGATATTACAAACTTCGGAGCGAAGGGAGACAGCATAACAGATTGCACGGCTGCATTTGAGAAGGCGATTACAGAGTGTAACGCATCCGGCGGCGGCCGGGTGATCGTTCCAACAGGCATATTTCTGACGGGCGCACTGCATTTGAAAAGTCACGTGCATCTGTACGTGTCCCGAGGCGCGGTCATCCGGTTCAGTATCGATCCGAAGAAATATATTCCCCTTGTGTATACGCGGTGGGAGGGTACCGAGTGCATGAATTATTCTCCTCTTATATATGCTTTTGAGCAGGAAGACATTGCTGTGACAGGCGAAGGTATTCTTGAAGGTCAGGGGTCGAACGAGCATTGGTGGAGCTGGAAAGGAAAGAGAGAAACTGGATGGCGTGCCGGCATGCCGAATCAATTGGCTGCTCGCACAGAGCTCCTTGAGATGGCAGAGAAGAACGTTCCCGTTGCGAAACGTATTTTTGGGGAAGGAGCATACCTGCGTCCGAATTTCTTCGAACCGTATCGATGTAAGAATGTGCTGTTGCAAGGTGTGACATTGAGAAACTCACCGATGTGGTTTATAAATCCCGTTCTCTGCAAGAATGTGTCCATCATTGGTGTGACAACCGACGGACTCGGTCCAAACAACGATGGCTGTGACCCGGAATCCTGTGCCGATGTCTTAATAGAAAATTGCGTCTTCAATAACGGCGACGATTGCATTGCGGTGAAATCAGGAAGAAATGCAGATGGCCGGCGTATTAATGTCCCGTGTGAGAATATTGTTATACGCGGGTGTACTATGAAGAATGGACATGGCGGTGTCGTGATCGGCAGTGAAGTCTCCGGCGGAATAAGAAATGTGTTTGCCGAAAATAATGTTATGGATAGTCCGGAATTCGATCGAGTATTGAGAATCAAGACAAATGCCACGCGCGGAGGCGTGATTGAAAATGTGTTTCTCCGGAACATCAGGGCCGGGCAGGTGACCGATGCGATCGTGAAGGTCGATTTCTTCTATGAAGAAGGCGACAGCGGCGGTTTTGTGCCGATTGTGCGGAATATTGATGTGCGAAATATCAGCAGTAAGAAGAGCAGGTTTGGGATCTGGATTCGTGCGTTTGTTCGCTCTCCAGCAGAGAATATTCATATCGAAGATTGCATTTTTGAAAATGTTGCGGAAGCAAACGTCATCGAGAATGTGAAGAATATGACCCTCATAAACGTGCAAACGAAGCAGAATGAAAAAATGAAGTGAGAGAAATGCCGGTTCGCAAAAAAGAAACGGATACGCAGATGCTGAAGAAACTTTTGGTATGTAGCATGTTCTTTTGTTTGTCGGCAAGTGTTGGAGCCGCTGCTGCACGGACGATAGCAAAACAGGATGAACGCTGGTCGGAACGAATTGCAAAAAGCTTTCTTTCGATGCATCCGGATTCTATTTCTTATCCTGCAGAGTTGAAGTCCCGCAAATGGAATTACGAACAGGGAGTGATGATGGAAGCCTTCTTCCATCTATGGCAGGAGACGGAGGACAGCGAGTACGTACGTTACATCAAAAAAAATCTCGATTACTATATAGACTCTGCCGGCACGATCCGCACCTACCGCTTCGACGAATATCAACTGGATAACATAACGCCGGGAAAAGCTCTGCTGAGGATGTACGATCTTACGGGCGAGAAAAAATACATCTCAGCCGCCGCAACGCTTCGCCGGCAGCTCGCAGAACAGCCCCGCACGAGTGAAGGCGGTTTCTGGCACAAGAAGATATACCCGCATCAAATGTGGCTTGACGGAATGTATATGGCGGAACCGTTCTACGGTCTCTATTCCCGGATGACGGGCGACTCAGCAGCCTTTGACGATATAGTGAAGCAATTTACCCTGTGCGCCGGTTATTGCTTCGATCCCAAAAGCGGTCTTTATTTTCATGGGTGGGATGAAAGCAAGCAGCAGCGATGGGCGAATCCCGAAACGGGCTGCTCGCCGAGTCTGTGGGGACGTTCCATCGGGTGGTACACGATGGGACTTGTGGACGCGCTGGAGTATATTCCCCCGCAGCATTCGCAACAGCAGGCTCTTCTGAAAATTCTCAATGATGTATGCACTCATCTGCTTCCGATGCGTGATGAGAAAACAAAACTGTGGTATCTTATTGTGGACAAACCGAATGCAAAAGGAAACTATATTGAATCGTCCGCATCGGCGATGTTCGCGTATGTCTTTGCAAAAGGAGCACGTCTCGGTTATTTGCCGGCCGAGTTTCGGCAGCGGGCGGAAGAAACATTTAACGGGCTCTTGAATTATGCAGTGACGGTCGATTCATCGGGCATTGTTCATCTCGAAGATGTGTGCAGTGTTGTCGGACTTGGCGGCAATCCGTATCGCGACGGGAGCCTGTCATATTATGCCTGCGAGCCGCAGCGCACGGATGATTTTAAAGGATACGGGCCTTTTTTAATGGCGGCAATTGAATTGGAGCGAGGAGATCACACGATCGATGTTCCATCTCTCAAACCGAAGAAAATAGTCGCTCTGGATTATTATTTCAACTGCGAATGGCGACGCGTGGATATGTCGCTGGTGCAGTATCATTATGTGTGGGAAGACACGATGAATTCCGGATTCTCGCAACTCGGTGCAATCATCAAAAGTCTCGGAGCCGAAATCGCTGCAGTGCATGAATCTCCTACGAGCAGCCTGCTACGCAAGTATCAAGTCTACATGATCGTTGATCCCGATACTCCTGAAGAGACGGCACATCCCAACTATGTATCGGAATCCGCCATTCAATCTATTGTTCCATGGGTTAAAGCCGGCGGCGTGCTGGTGTTGATGGCAAATGATTCTGGGAATGCTGAATTTACCCATTTTAACAAATTGGCCGAACGGTTCGGCGTGCATTTCAATGAAGATAGTTATCATCGTGTGAAGGGAAAAGCATATGACATGGGAAAGAGTGATAAACTTCCACTACATCCTGCGTTTAAAGATGTGAAGCAGATATTTCTAAAAGAAATATGTTCTCTTACTTTGCAGGAACCTGCAGAACCGATATTAGTAGAACAGGGTCATGTATTTATGGCAAGCGCGCGCATCGGACACGGTCTCGTCTTTGCCGTTGGTGATCCTTGGTTCTATAACGAATATATGGAGATGCGAAAACTTCCCGCTGCTTTTGAAAACAGTAAAGCTGCAAGGAATCTCTTCCATTGGCTCTTGGGACAAGCGCAAGATCCATGTAAATCGAATTCTGAGATAAAATGATGCCGATGCAGAAAGATGTTCTTGATCGACGATCCAATGGTGAATCCTGAAAAGAAATAAGAAAGGCTGAAACAGTTAGTTGAAACATTGGGAATATTTATTTATTGGTTTACTCAGTGCAGTGCCGGGTGTCCGGCCGGTTATTGCTCAAACAGCCATGGATTCGGTATCGAAGTTCGTCGAGCCGGGACATAAGAGAATTCAGATTCCTTCATTTCCGGACCGGAGCGTCGACATCATTGCTCACGGTGCTTTTGGTGACGGTCAAACGCTAAATACAAAAGCATTTGCGGACGCCATTGAAGCATGTTCGCAAGCGGGCGGCGGGAGAGTTGTTGTTCCCGCAGGGATTTGGTTAACGGGACCAATCGTTTTGAAGAGTAAAATCAATCTGCATCTTGAAAATGGAGCCGTCATTCTCTTTAGCAAGAGACTGGCGGACTATCCGATTCTTCCACAACCAACACCGACTTCGAAGAATTATTCCTATCCACCTATGATCTCCGGTTTTAATCTGATGAATGTCGCAATAACTGGAGATGGCATTGTCGATGGCAATGGAGATGTCTGGAGGCCGAGGAAAAAAGAAAAGTATTCACCGCATGAATGGGAAGAGATTGTCTCTTCCGGAGGCGTGATGAATAGGGCCGGATCCGTATGGTGGCCCTCGAAGGAATCTTTGCACGGCGAGGAATACTTGATGGCGCTGAAGAAGAAAAAACTCCCAGTTACTGCGGGTAATGTGGAAGTCATGCGGGAATATCTACGTCCGAATTTGATTGAGCTGTTCGGATGCAAGAATGTTCTGTTCGATGGTCCATCGTTTCAAAATTCTCCGAAGTATGTCCTTTATCCGACGCAATGCGAGAATGTCACGATCCAGAATACAGCAGTACGTAATCCGTGGAATGCACAAAACGGCGATGGTATAGATATCAACGCATGCCACGATGTCCTCATCTCCCATTGCACGGTAGATGTGGGGGATGATGGTATTTGTTTGAAGTTAGGGAAGCCGGATCCGGAACGTGGATGGAGCGTTGCATGCGAGAACATCAGAATAGAAAACTGCACCGTTTTTCGGGCGCATGGCGGTTTCGTCATCGGGAGCAGCACGGATGGCGGTGCGCGAAATGTGGCAGTACAGAATTGCATTTTCAGCGGAACGGATGTCGGACTTCGATTGAAATCAGGCAGGAATCATACAGGAATTGTGGAGGATATCCACATTGATGGCATTCGCATGAAGGATATTCGAGGAGAAGCGATTGTGTTCGATCTCTACTATGAAAACATTCCGGCGGCGGGTGATCGCGTTGCGGATACATCGGCGAAAGTTCTCGAGCAGAAGGGGGAACTGCCGTTCTTCAGAAACTTCACAATTGAAAATATCACTTGTGTCGGTGCGCAGTACGCTATTCACATCAACGATTTACCGGAATGTTGTGTACGAAACATCGCATTCAATCATCTGATCATTGAAGCGGAACGAGGCCTCCAATGCACGAATAGCGAGGCAATGAGTTTTCGTGATTTGCATCTTGTTGTGCATAGCGGACCGGCCTTTGTGTTTCAGGATGCAAGCAATATTTCTCTCGACGATGTTACTGCGTCAGGATATGGAAAAATATTCTTGCAGGTAAATGGGTCACGCTCAAAAGCTATCCATTTGAAGAACATCCATGCATCGAAAGAACAAAAACAAATTGTTTTGGGAACTGAATGTTCTTCGGATGTCGTGAACGAAGAACCCTAAGAGGGATGGCGGCCGCGTTATTTATCGTGCAATCCAAAAGAAGACCATGAATCAGATAAACAGACTTATTATAATCATTCTCTGTTTATGGTGGTCAAACGCACGGGCAGGGGAAAACGCAACGGTCATTGTCGCGCGAGACGGAACCGGAAAATATCGAAACATCCAACAAGCACTTGATGCGGTGCCTCCGGATCACCAGCAACGTGTCGTTATTCTTATAAAAAACGGAATTTACAACGAGAAGCTCTTTATCACACAAAGCAACATTGCACTGGTCGGTGAGAATCGTGACAGTACAAGGATCGTTTTTCCGGAACTACGCCGGAACTGGATAAAGGACCACGATAGCTCAGATTGGGGCGCGGCTGCCATCAACATCGATTCTTCAGCAACGGATATTACATTGGCTAACCTGACGGTGCATAATAATTACGGTAGCTTGTATGGCGACCACGATCATCAGTTCGCGGTTTGGGGTCTGGGAACACGCATCATTATCATTTATTGCACTATTGTTTCGGATGGAGGAGATGCGCTGAGTCTTTGGAACAAAACAAAAGGAATGTACTACCACGCGAATTGTTCTTTTGAAGGATGGGTCGATTTTGTCTGTCCACGCGGGTGGTGCTATATTACTGATTGTACATTCTTTGGCCACAATCTTAGTGCAAGCATTTGGCACGATGGTGAATCCGACAAACACCAGAAGTTTGTCATTAAGTATTCATCGTTTGACGGAGTACCTGGATTTCCCTTAGGACGAAATCATCTCGATGGGCAATTCTATCTTCTCCATTGTATGTTCTCACACACGATGGCGGACAAGCCGTTCTACAGGCCGACATCCAGTATGAGACCGTGGAAGTGGGGGGATCGTCATTTCTACTATAATTGTCATCGAGTCGGCGGGGACTATGTCTGGTTTGCGGATAACCTTGCATCGGTACCGGGATTGCCTAAGGAAGGCGATATCGATGCACGATGGACGTTTGATGGACAATGGAATCCCGAAGAAACGATGCCCGCTGTGTTGCCCACTGTTTTCCTACCGACACCGCGGGATGCAGCATACAACGTGAATGTCACTGGATTGAAACTGAAGTGGATACCGGCCCGAAACGCTCTATCACAAAATGTATATTTTGGAAAAAGCGAGAAACCGGAATTTGCAGGCAACAGAAAAGAGAGCTTCTTTCAAACGGGTAATCTGGAGTCAAATACCATGTACTATTGGCGTATCGATGAAGTGACGGAGACTGGAACGATTGTTGGTCCTCTTTGGCATTTTAGGACAAATTAACTGTTGAACGTTTAGGCGCACAGTCAATGCTTCATAAGAATTGATTGAGAGTGAATATTAATCCCTGAACCTATCTCTGTTTTTATAGGCAGAAAATATCCTGTCATCTCGTGTTACACTCTATCGGGGGCATGAAAAAGTAGTTTTTCCGGTACGCTAAACCATTGTCTTCCATTCATCGAAAATGTAATGGAAGCCTGAAGAGTACTAAACAAACCTATCATACCACCGGCCTGGAGTAATCGTTTTGGAAAATTCCTCTATAAGCCTTTCGTGAAGAAGAAATTCACTTAATTCTATTCCTGGGGTTTGCTGTCCGGCAGAGGTATATTGATCAGGCATTGCTTCCCACTACCTGCGGATAAGCGCCGTTCCAGTGTTTGTCCAAAATTTCAAGCTGTCTTCATTGAATGAGTTCTTTTGAGATGCTCCGTGCGAGGAGCTGGTTTGCAAGAGCTTCTCCTTTGGCAATCTCGATTTTTTGCTGCGCTTCGGCGGAAGCTTTCTTGATACTGTTTGATTGGAAACACAAGCGCCGCACGCATCGATGAGTGCTCTTATCTTATCGCGGGTTGTTTTGCTTGGTGAGTTTGAGGTCGCTTAACTGCGGAGCCTTAACGCGTATTTCAAACCGGTAACCGGAAAGCGTCCCGGAAGGGTAATAGTATAAATTCATCTGCCAGCAGTGCAGATCGCGGCTGATATTAACATACTGGATGTATTGTTTGTTAACAAGAAAATCATACGAACCGCGTGAAGATATTTGCCATTTGTCGGTGAGATTAAATGAAATGTCGATATTGACCGATGAGCTTCGAGAAATAATTCGCGGATCACTCTGAGACTGCGAAAAAATATACATGAGTCCTAATTTCCATGGAATGCTGAAATCTGCATCTTCTCTATCGTAAATGCTCTGATATGTTCTTTGCTGGGCGGGCTGAAAAGATCCTTCGCCGTTGACCCGGTTCTGTTCCTGTTGCGCGCTGTCTGCTGGACTCAAATTCTTGTTATCCTGTTTTTTTTCTCCCTTGAGCGATGTCGAAATTGAAATGTTAAAATTTGTCAAATCCGCAAGCTTGCCGCTTTTGTCCCATTCTAAACGATTGATACGCGTGCCGGAAGTAGTGTCGAATACATAAGGATTATATGTCGCTCCGCCTCCAATGCTTAAGATGGAACCGATGTACGTGTGATAGTTGATCGATACAGGGCTCAGGTTCATTGAATCCGCAGCGAAATCATAGCTGCTCGAAAGCGAGACGTTCATAAGTTGTATCTTATCTTCCGTCTGCGCGCTGTCGTTTTTCTGTACTTTCATTTCAAAATTGTTGCCGATACTGAATGATCCGAGCAAGGCGTGATTCGGCATATAGTCGCCGTAGATGTATTTGTTATATGAAATCCCGAAAGAAGGAGTAATAGTCTGGCGGATTGCCGTAATCCCGAATATATCCGGACGAAGCATGCCGTAGAATCTTGTGCTTGTCGATATCCCCGTACTGATTTCTCCGGTACCCGTCCAGCTCGAGGTGTCCCTGGTAATAACCGAGCTGTCGGATGGCTGCACAGGCATGTGACCATTTACCATCGTTCGTGTATCGCTCCAAGAGAACGACGGACTGATGGTAAAATAACCGAACTTGGGTGAGATACTAAGTGAAAAACTCTGGTTGAGAGAGTTTGTATTGATTTGTGAAAAATCTGTCACGCTGTCGATCCAGCCGCTCGCCGTATATGCACTATCAAAAAGATGCGATTGCTTAACCCGGTCGTTTGTATATGCAGCGTTGTAATTGATCCCGATCATCTCAAGCAGATTTTGATTCGGTTCGGATGCCGTTTCGTCGGCTCCCGGGGATTTTGATTTTTTTTGAAACGGGTATATTGTTCCCTGTGAGAACGAAATATTAGGCAGCCGTTCTTCCATATCTCCCGTTGCAAGATTTTGATCCTGATATAAACTTATCGTCAACGAACGGTTCGACTCATCCCATTTTTTTGTATAGTTTGCCGTAGAGACGATGTTCTGTTCCTGAAGTTCATTGATGTTCGTGCTAAAGTTCTTGAAATAGGTTGAACTCATAAATGTAAAATTGACAGCAATGTTCGACGTGTTGGGAGATGGTGTGAGGTCTTGATTATGCATGATGTTGACGTAATAATCGCGCCTTTGGTTGTAATTCGGATCGCCGGGTTCTCCGGTGTTTTGGCTCGTAATGCTGGCATTGATGCTCCCGCTGAAATCATAGCGTTCTGCATAATTGACGATTGTTTGATTCCGCCATTTTCCGCGGGAGTAAATATCGAACGCCGTTGTAAGATCCCAATAATCACTTGCCGCCCAAAAATAGCCGAGATGATTCAGATACCAGCCGTAGGTAGCGTCTTCTCCGTAACCCGGAGTTATAATGCCGGATGATCGTCCGCTGTGATTCGGAAAAACACCGAACGGCAATGCGAGGATCGGAACATCTGCAACGTAAAAAAGGACCGGCTCGGCTACGATTTTGTCGTGGGCATAGACCTTCATTTTCGGACTTGTGAAATAGTAATGCGGATCTGCCAGGCTGCAGGTTGTAAACCGGCCGTCGGCGACGAACAATTCGTCCGTATCGACTTTTTTAATTTGCTCGCCCAGGCAATATCCGTTTTCCATCTCCGTCGTTCCGATTTTAATTTTTCCCTTTTTAGTCCGGAAATTATAATGTATAACTTCTCCGCGGTACTCTTCTCCGCCGTCGTTCATAATCGGCTTTCCGACGATAGAATCTGCGTGTGTCGTGTCCGGAATACCATGTGCGGTTAAAATGGAACTGTCCCAATCGATATCCACGAGTTCGGACTGCAGCTTGATGGCTTGATATTTGAGCTCGCTTTTTTTGAATAAATGCATCTTGCGGGAATGAATGGCGTAGATCACAGAATCCTGCGCAGAATAATTAATAACAGTATCGACGCCGCTCTTCTGTTTTGTCGAATCTGCCTTGCCGGTGGAATCAACATAAAGCTTCGTTGTGTCGGTGTATATGGAGGTATGGCGCGCAGTGTCGGATGCCAGAACCGTGTGCTGTGCATTGCCCGGCATCGGTTGTGCTGCGGATATGGAAAGTCCGAGGTAGATGAGAAAAAGCAAATATATGAGAAGGTGCTTCATTCAAAAATATTTTACGCTATATCATCAAGATAGAAAAAAAAGTCCTGAAGTGCATCGGAGTTAAGAATCGGCTGATTGCTTTTCCCTGATTGAAAAATCAGAACGCAGGAGTTTCGATCGACAAATAGAAACAGTTGTGCTCCCTCTGTGTCACCCTCCACGTACAATCGATGCGAAGAAATCCCATAATTCGTCCGAGTCCGAAACCGGCCTCGGTATAGATCTGCCTGGCTGTTGAGATGGGAACGGTTTGTAGTGCAAGGCTCTCTGCCGACACATCCGACCAGGCGCATCCGGTAAAGAAAATAAGATCGGTATTTTTGATGGCCGGAATACCGAGCAAGCGGAAGGGAGCGCTCCCGACCGTATAATCGATTTGAACGACTGCAATGCGGTCTCCGGCAAACTCTTTTGCCAATGCCGTTCTCATGGCGGTGCCCGCTTCGAAGACGTCGCTGCGTGAAATGACGTCGAACATTTTTTGCGGAGGAAGTGCACCGTCTGAGTATCCGGCCGAGCAGTCGATATCGAGGCACATTTCACCGGATATCAATTGATGCCGTTTCAGGAGAGCTGTGCAGCGATTGAATTCAAAGTCGCTTTTCAAGAATCCTCGATCGGTATGCTCGGCATCGAATCTCAATTGCCAGCTATTCCGGTTTTGTTCAGCTTCTTCGGAAAATCCGGCAGCCAAAAACTGCCGCGTATCGTACTTTAGACCGAATGAGATGCTGCGAAGGTTCCCGTCAAGAATGGCTGAATTCGAGCGATAAGGGCCGTCGTCTGAAAAATATTTATCGAAACTGAAATTCGTTGTTTGCTTGACGCTGTTTTCCTGCTCAAAACGGTATTCAAGATTGCACTGCATGCGGTAAGAAATTTCCGCACGCGTAAAAATACGCCAGCCGTCCGCATGGAAATAATCGACCAGATCGTTATAATCGAATAATGCGCATTCAGTGATAAAAAACACCGGATATGCATCTCCCTCCCGGTATTTTAAGCGGTCGTATAAACCGGCGCCGAGAAAAACCGGTAAACGGAGGGGAAGTTGATATTCGAGAGCTGCATCGTAATTCCATTTTGCATTCGATGTGCCGTAACCTAAGCAAAGCGACGGGGAAAATATTTTATCGGCCGGAATTTTTATACCAGCGCCGACGTATAATCCCTCCACCCGGTTGAAATGAAGGAAATCGGAAAAGGATGTAAAAGGCAAATCATCCCAAATGACGGATGCCTGCGTAAGAGAAAGGAGTGTTCGCGATAGGAACGAACTTTGCAGCAGGCTGTCGAGCCGCCGATTCGCTCCTTGTTCTTTGGTTGTCAGGGGAATCACATCGGTCGATTTCCAATAGGCCGAGTCCCGTTTGTCTGCTTCGGGGATTGCCGTGACCGCATACTGATCGAAGAGAGAATCGGATATTTCTTTGTTGAGAATATAATCCGATATTTGTGCGGTTTGTTCGATAATGAAGGCCGACATGATACAATTCTCGGTACTGTTCGTCGGCATCCAGAAGATATCATCGTAGCGGGAAAATTGCTGATGGATATGGTACTGTTCCATAGGCGCGAGGTTCATTGCTTCATTCGGCTGCAGGTCGACGGACATGACCATAAACGATTTCGAAGCAATGGAAATGACGCCGTCGAACAACGGTGTGTTCGTACTTTTCGGTTTCATGCGGATACGATAGACCGGAATGTTATCAATGGAAACTGTATCGAGCATCGTAAAGGAATAATATTCCAGAGCGTCGGGGGCGGTCGGTCCGACAATTGAATATTTGTCAAGAGAAACGCGATCGTCGTTGAAATTCGGAAGATGACCGACTGTAAGAGTATTGAGACGACGGTCGAGCGATTTCGGCTGGCGCCGGGCGGTGAGGATTTCTTTGAACAAATCCGGGAATTTCCAATATCCTTCACTTTGTGTCTCAAAAACGCATGCAACGATAGTGTCGACAGTATTTTTCCGGGAAACCGCCCGAACGGTGGTTTTCGTAGACGCCCTGAACCGGTAGGTCCGGAGTTGAGAAAGCGCTGCATGTTTCTTTTGCGATGCTTTCAGAATAATTTCCTCGGCCGGATCCCGTTCTTGCGCATACGCAATAATGGCCGGCAAAGGAATGACAGACGGTCGCAGTAAAAATGTGTGCTGCGGTATTTCCGGCGTAAGGAAGAGGGAGACCGTATCCGATACATAACCTATAAAACTTGCGACGATTGTCTGCCTGCCCGGTTCAAGCGCCAATTGAAAAGCGCCTTCGGCATTCGTAGCGGTTCCTTTCGAGGAATTCAGAACGCGTAAAATTGCCGACGGTAAGGGCTGCCATGCTGCACTGTCCAGAACAAGGCCTTTGAGTATGATAACGGGCTGTGCCTGAACTGAATGAAACACGGCGGCACAGAGAAGAACAATGATGAACCGGTTCATAGTATCGGTATTGTTGTGTTTTATTGAGAAATGAATCCTTTGATGAAAATATTTCTTTTTTCCGCGATAAGCAATAAAAACGGTCAATTGCAAATAATGAATATTAAAAAGTGACTTAGTTCTTAGTTCTTCGTTCTTAGTTAATTCATTACTACGAACCACGCACCGAGAACTCATTGAGCGCCCCTCACATTTGCCTTTGCGGAACTGCGTCGTTATATTTTTAATATGAATGTGAAATCGAAATTTCTTTCCAAAGAAACAATCGCCAAGGCTCGTGCGCTCTATCCGCATATTGCAACGGGTCGCATCTATTTTAATCATGCCGCTACAGGGCCGCTTTCTACGCGAGTTCTAAAGGCTATCAACGAACATCTTGCTGGGCGTTCTGCGGGGGCGATCGATACGTATAGAACAAACTTGCGAATTGTAGTCGCTTGCCGTTCGGCTGTTCAGAGGCTCATCAACGCGGAATCTACAGACCGGATAGCTTTTACGCTCAATACGTCGGATGCAGTCAATATCGTTGCAAGCGGATTGCCCTGGAAAACGGGAGATCGGATAATACTGAAAGATGCGGAGTTCCCGGCTAATGTGCATCCGTATTACCATCTAAAAAAGAACGGCGTGGAAATAGACATGCTTCCGGCGCTCCATGAACGCATCACGCCGGATATGATCGAACAGGCCATTACGCCGCGGACACGCGTTGTAGCGTTAAGCGCAGTACAGTTTCTGAGCGGTTTTCGGGCTGATCTTGCGTCGATAGGGGATCTTTGCAGGCGGAATAAAATATGGTTTGTAGTCGACGGTATTCAGGCAATCGGTGCGATTAAAATAGATGTGCAGGAAATGAAAATCGATGCGCTGGCAAGCGGGTCGCAAAAATGGCAAATGGCTCCGCATGGGACCGGATTTTTGTACATTACGCAAGAAATGCAAAACGCAATTGCGCCGGCGCATGTCGGGTGGCTTTCGGTTGCAGAGCCATGGCAATTTTTCAAGCTCGATCAGCCGCTCGCTGCAGCGGCACGAAGGTACGAAGGTGGGACATTGAATCTTCCCGGCATTATAGGCATGAACACCGCGCTGGAAACGCTTTTGGAATTCGGTCTCGATGCGATTGAATCGCACATTCTCGCTCTTACGGATATTCTTATCGAACAATTGCGATCGATGCATGAATTTGAATTGATCACACCTCTATCTCCAGAGGAACGCTCCGGCATTGTAACCGTCCGTCCGAAGGATGGACTCAATCCGGATTCCGTGTTTCAAGGTCTGGCGGAGCGCCGGGTAGATATCTCACTGCGCGAGGGGACGCTCAGGTTTTCACCGCATTATTATAATACGCAGGAGGAGATTTTAGCGGCGATAGACATTTTAAAAGAGGCGATGCATCAGCGAGGCGGAAAATGAAAATTAAGATGTTCATAACGGGCGGCACTTTCGATAAGGAATACAATGAAATCAACGGCAAGTTGTTTTTTAAAGAGACACACTTGCCGGAGATGCTGAGACTGGGAAGGTGCAAGGTGGATGTGGATCTTCGAACGCTGATGCTGATCGACAGTTTGGAAATGACCGATGCAGATCGCCAGATCATTGTTCGGCAATGTCTCACGGCAAAAGAGGAGCGCATTGTTATTACGCACGGCACCGACACGATGGAAGAGACTGCAAAAGTGCTCGGTACATCTGTTAAAAGTAAAACGATCATATTAACAGGCGCAATGATTCCATACAAATTCGGAAGTTCGGACGGACTTTTCAATCTCGGCAGTGCATTAGCATTTGCTCAAGTACTTCCAAACGGTGTTTATATAGTTATGAACGGCCGCTATTTTACATGGGACAATGTAAAAAAGAATAAGAAAGCAGGGGAGTTTGAAGAAGCGGTGAATGGTAAATAGTGATTTGGTTCGTAGTTCGTGGTTCGTAGTTAAGAGCCAACCAAGAACTAAGAACTAAATCTGCAAATTCTACGTGGTCTGTATATAAATCATAAATCAGCAATCTACAATCTGCAATTTGCAATTCTACGTGGACGCCGTAGGGATCCCCGCCTGCGTGACAGCGTCAGCAGTCGGGCAGGGAACCTACGACCTCTGTCCCGACGTAATCGGGAGCAGCGCTCTGAACATAAATCCTCAATTATCAATTTGCATTTTGCAATTTGAAATCTGCAATTGTACGTGGACGCTGTAGGGTTCGAACCTACGACCTCTGTCCCGACGTAATCGGGAGCAGCGCTCTGAACATAAATCCTCAATTATCAATTTGCATTTTGCAATTTGAAATCTGCAATTGTACGTGGACGCTGTAGGGTTCGAACCTACGACCTCTGCCTTGTAAGGGCAGCGCTCTGAACCAGCTGAGCTAAGCGTCCGGTGATTTAATTAGCTTTTCAATAAACTCCTTACTTTTTTTCTTCTTGATGTAGAGTTCTCGTATAAGAGCATCTTTTTTGGAAACGAACTGTTCTGAATATAATAAAATCCAAGGTTGACCGGAATTTGTATATCCTTTATGAGGCCGGTTATGCTGTGCTAATCGGCGTTCAATGTTGTTTGTGGTTCCGATGTAAAATCGATCCAATATTTTGCTGTATAAAATATATACAAAATATTCCATAACGACCTCTGTCCCGATGAAATCGGGAGCAGCGCTCTGAACCAGCTGAGCTAAGCGTCCGGTGATTTAATTAGCTTTTCAATAAACTCCTTACTTTTTTTCTTCTTGATGTAGAGTTCTCGTATAAGAGCATCTTTTTTGGAAACGAACTGTTCTGAATATAATAAAATCCAAGGTTGACCGGAATTTGTATATCCTTTATGAGGCCGGTTATGCTGTGCTAATCGGCGTTCAATGTTGTTTGTGGTTCCGATGTAAAATCGATCCAATATTTTGCTGTATAAAATATATACAAAATATTCCATAACGACCTCTGTCCCGATGAAATCGGGAGCAGCGCTCTGAACCAGCTGAGCTAAGCGTCCGGTGATTTAATTAGCTTTTCAATAAACTCCTTACTTTTTTTCTTCTTGATGTAGAGTTCTCGTATAAGAGCATCTTTTTTGGAAACGAACTGTTCTGAATATAATAAAATCCAAGGTTGACCGGAATTTGTATATCCTTTATGAGGCCGGTTATGCTGTGCTAATCGGCGTTCAATGTTGTTTGTGGTTCCGATGTAAAATCGATCCAATATTTTGCTGTATAAAATATATACAAAATATTCCATAACGACCTCTGTCCCGATGAAATCGGGAGCAGCGCTCTGAACCAGCTGAGCTAAGCGTCCGGTGATTTAATTAGCTTTTCAATAAACTCCTTACTTTTTTTCTTCTTGATGTAGAGTTCTCGTATAAGAGCATCTTTTTTGGAAACGAACTGTTCTGAATATAATAAAATCCAAGATTGACCGGAATTTGTATATCCTTTATGAGGCCGGTTATGCTGTGCTAATCGGCGTTCAATGTTGTTTGTGGTTCCGATGTAAAATCGATCCAATATTTTGCTGTATAAAATATATACAAAATATTCCATAACGACCTCTGTCCCGATGAAATCGGGAGCAGCGCTCTGAACCAGCTGAGCTAAGCGTCCGGTGATTTAATTAGCTTTTCAATAAACTCCTTACTTTTTTTCTTCTTGATGTAGAGTTCTCGTATAAGAGCATCTTTTTTGGAAACGAACTGTTCTGAATATAATAAAATCCAAGGTTGACCGGAATTTGTATATCCTTTATGAGGCCGGTTATGCTGTGCTAATCGGCGTTCAATGTTGTTTGTGGTTCCGATGTAAAATCGATCCAATATTTTGCTGTATAAAATATATACAAAATATTCCATAACGACCTCTGTCCCGATGAAATCGGGAGCAGCGCTCTGAACCAGCTGAGCTAAGCGTCCGGTGATTTAATTAGCTTTTCAATAAACTCCTTACTTTTTTTCTTCTTGATGTAGAGTTCTCGTATAAGAGCATCTTTTTTGGAAACGAACTGTTCTGAATATAATAAAATCCAAGGTTGACCGGAATTTGTATATCCTTTATGAGGCCGGTTATGCTGTGCTAATCGGCGTTCAATGTTGTTTGTGGTTCCGATGTAAAATCGATCCAATATTTTGCTGTATAAAATATATACAAAATATTCCATAACGACCTCTGTCCCGATGAAATCGGGAGCAGCGCTCTGAACCAGCTGAGCTAAGCGTCCGGTGATTTAATTAGCTTTTCAATAAACTCCTTACTTTTTTTCTTCTTGATGTAGAGTTCTCGTATAAGAGCATCTTTTTTGGAAACGAACTGTTCTGAATATAATAAAATCCAAGATTGACCGGAATTTGTATATCCTTTATGAGGCCGGTTATGCTGTGCTAATCGGCGTTCAATGTTGTTTGTGGTTCCGATGTAAAATCGATCCAATATTTTGCTGTATAAAATATATACAAAATATTCCATAACGACCTCTGTCCCGATGAAATCGGGAGCAGCGCTCTGAACCAGCTGAGCTAAGCGTCCGATAATTTAATTAGCTCGATAACAAATTACAATATAATTCTCTATGTATCAACCGGCCGGCTACAGATGCTCTTTGGTCTGTTCTACCTAATCTTTCACATTTTGCCATGATGTTTCAAGAGATTTGGCAAAGTGACAAAAATCACCGCCCATTATTGCTGGAATAACAAGCGGCGATTTTTATATATCACGGTACAGTCACAAATCTATTTCAAAAGAATTAATTTCTTGGTCTGTATGAATGTGCCGGCCTCTAAACGATAGAAATAAATTCCACTTGACATCTTTGCTGCATTCCATTGGCTTGTATAACTTCCTGCCGGCATTTCTCCGGAAACAATGGTTGCAACTTCTCTTCCCAACATATCAAAGATTTTCAACGAGACATAAGATTTTGATGGAATGTTAAAAGAAATAGTCGTTGATGGATTGAAGGGATTAGGATAGTTCTGAGACAGCGAGAAAGTTTGAGGGATATTGGATTTATTTGCGGATACGCTCGTTGTTATATTTGTAAGCACATAGGAGATTGTCATATTATATCCATTAAAATTCCCGACAAGACTTTTGGGATTGGGAAGATCAGCGACTGTTATGCTATAGTTTGTCGGCGACAATGCTGAACCCGGCGTCAATGGATAAGCTTGGAATTCTGCCGCGGCTGTGAAGGAAATAATATTTCTATTTGCATCATAAACGTATGTGAGTGTGTCATAATTTGCAGTTATCCATTGATTGTTCGTCCAATACGCATACAAATCTTTAATCCTATTTCCTTTTTGATTATAGGTATATGTATCGAGTGTTAAATTATTCCATTGACCACTATCCCTCTCTGCATACAAATCTGTAAGTTCATGTCCACTTGCATCGTAGGTATATGTGGTGAGCGAAGAATCGGTCAGTTGACCGTTCAAATATTGTTGAAGAGCTGTAAGTTGATTTCCATTTTGATCATACGTATATGATTCGGAGTAGTAAAATGTCCATTGACCGTTCTGCAATATCTCCCAAGTTTCTGTAAGATTATTTCCGCTTGCATCGTACGTCCATGTACCGGACGTAGAATCCGCCCAGTGACCGTTCTGCCATTTCATGGTCAGGCCCGTAAGTGGATGTGCAGTTGACACATTAGTAAATGTATTCATTGTGATTATTTCAAGTGTACTATCCGTCCATTGACCGTTCTCCCAAAACTCGCCCAACATAGTTAATGTCAATTTGCTCGCATCCCATGACATTTTTTCGAGAGTATAATTCGTCCATTGTCCATTTTGCAATAGCTTCGCTAATGCCGATGTTACCAATCCTGTGTCGTTGTAGCTGTAATTAAACATGACCGTGTCCGTTTTAATTAACTGCGTTAAGGTGTATTCTATCGCTGTATCGATCAGATAGACTTGAGAGTTTGCAGCCGTCGCAATATTTTTATGAGGTGCAATCCCAAATACATTTTTTTTATTGAACAGCGTAGAAATTTTCTGAATGGATGCTATTTTCTCTTTCGAAAATGTGTTGGAATTGTTTGCTCCTTGCGCTTTTAATTCAATGGGCAACAAACCCAATATGAACGCCAGAGTAAATAGTACGGCAGATTTTTTCATTATTTTACCCTTTCTTTTGAAAATATTAAAATGTAATGCTCCACACTGGAGACATTTTTTATCATCTCCAGAAATAGCCATTATTGTTGAGAGAATATTAAGTGTCATAGTTTCACGAATTACTGATACACCAAATCGTCCTTAAACTATGTATCCATAATCTCACTGGCGGAAAAGATTACAGCGAATCATCAAAGATAATTTTCTGGATGTATTGAAAGCCAAAATTCTCGGGAATCCGGCCTTGCCTCCGAAGCAACAGTATAAATATTTTTAGATATGTGACCTTACAACGATACTGCTTTTAAAGCACGTCACAGTTGTTGTACGGATTCAAACTTCGTGTGTCACGAATCCAGAGGATTTAAAATCGTACTACTACAATAGACTCTAGACTCAGTGAAGCTGATACGACTTGAAATAATAATATGTCGTTGGTGGATTGGTGGATAACATGAAATTAGTGGAATGAATAATTAAAAGCAGCTGTTCACGATAGAAACGGAATCAGGTGGGCATTAATAAGGTGAAAATAGCCCAGAATAGGTTGTTTTATCACAAATTAAAAAATTTCTCATAACTTCACTGCCTGTTAAAATCAAAGTGAGCATACATCGAAATTGATTCCTCGCTTTATTCCGAAGATAAAAACATCTTCTGAAACTTTTGTACGGCTTAAAATTTCCGGGTTTTCTTTTTCCTGGATTTTTCAAATCTCTTTAGTTCTTGAATTGTTTGACATTACTCGAAGTGTTATTGAACGAATAAAAAATCAAAGGGGAGAATTGATGACTGAGAAAAAAATCAATTGTGTTAAATTACGCTGAGCAATCACAACAATTGTTTTTTATTTTGGATAGTGAACGATTCTTGATTTAAGAATGCTTGCATTTCACCTTAGCAATATATAAATTTCATTATTGAAACATTGGTAAGGGGTATAAATAAGAAAAAAACAATCAAAAGCATATTAGATCGTCTGATCCGGAAGAGTTATTTCTTGCATTTATTGGATTTATGGCTGATTATTATTTAAGGGAAAGAAGAATCTACATTACTACAAAGGAGGAAGCTATGAAAAGAAGAATATTGTTTTCTTTGATGATAAGTCTATCACTTGTGAGCATTTCAAATGCTCAGTTTTCCAAAACGCTGAGAGAATTAAAAAATAATCATTCACCCATCGATTTTACAATTATTCACCAAAAAGCAATCAACCTGCTTCATTCTATTGCAGCATCATCTGATACCATAATCATTCCCGGTGGAAAGGCCAATGCGGGATTGATGGAATCGATGATTAATGGTGATACGACCGCCGGTATAGGCAGAACCAATATCAATAGAGTGTATGTGCTGCAGGCAGATTCAATCTATATTCAATATGCCGGTTTTAATGTAGTCAATCCCACTGGAGTATTAACTATTGTAGGTGCGCCGGGCGGAACGAAGCCGGTCATACTGCCGCAGACAGTCAATGGCGTTCAGTGTGGTATGAATTTAGTCGAAACCAGCTTAAGGTTACGGAACCTTTACTGGCTGGGCCAACTGAGTGATGGTTCATTCAACAACAACAACTTTGTCGGTTCGACAGACGGCGTCCATGCGCAATTTGTGGATTGTGATAATTGCGTGTTTGAATTCATCAATCTCGATACATTCTCGATGGACGGCTACAATATGGGAGCGAAGTTTAGATTTACAAATTGTTATTTCCGTAATCTCTTTTGCGCATCCCAATGGTGGGGAGGCAGAGTATTCTATTGCAAGCAATATATTGATACTGTTTGGGTTGAAAATTGCACAGTAACAGGCGGCGGACTTACCTTCCTGCAGCAAAATTCATTGTGCAAATATGCATATTACAACCACAATACTATTATCAATAACAATAAGTATTGGCTGATAGGCGTTTATTATTTGGAAGGATACTGGGTTAATAATCTTTTCATCAACCAGAATTGGGTTGGTGAAGATTATTACAACCTCGCAGGCGGAACTTCCCCTGAAATTCCACAGCTTACAGGCGCAATCGGACTCGATACTATAGTTGGTAGTCAAGCAAACCCAGATACAAAGCAGCATATTCATATTCAACCGGAATTCATGAATGCAGATTCCACGATTAATGCAAACCTCTGCGGTCTTAGCAATCTGAAGGAGTTTGCATCCAACAACATTTTATGGACGGACACAACATCAGCAAGGTTGAAGCCTTACTATAAGAACATGCAAGTAGGCGAATTATGGTCCTTATGGGACACGCTATATTGACACATGTCCGGCTTCTTGGTTGACGTGGACTTCAGCAACAAATCCTCCGAGTTATCTTACTCCGCAGGCTCCTCCTTATCAAGTGGTAAACATTCCCAGCATATGGATGAACCAGCGCACAGAAGGCCTTTTTGCAAATCGTGCCTATCCTAACATAGTTCAATGGAATAATTATATTAATACGGAAGTTCAGACTGTTACTCCGGCTATAGCTAGTCCGGCGGTAGCAGATCTAATGGCAAAATGGGATGCCTCAATGTATGGAGTTCCGGGTATATCGGTATCAATAGGTGCCATGGACTCGAGCGCTTACATCTTTGGAGATTTTAATCCGCTTACAATTCCGGGATATGATGCAAACGGGAATAAAACAGAAAATGGCAATGGAATTGCCAAATTCACGGATTTCCGTGAAAGTTTTGCTCAATCCGGAGTAGTCAGAATGTCTTCAATTGATGGACTCCCTATAGGTTCCCTCATCTGGAATGATGCTCAATTGGCTGCATATAACTCGGCGAGCGCATTTAGTCTGGTTCAGGCTGCGTATAGTGCAGCGATTACGTGGAAAAGCACCACGAGTGTTCCAACATCCGGAACAACACCTCATCTGGTTGCCTTGAATCAAAATTATCCGGATCCTTTCAACCCATCAACAAAGATCAGTTACTCTGTTCCGGCAACCGGATTAGTTACATTGAAGGTGTATAACATTCTCGGTCAAGAAGTGCAAACCTTGTTCTCCGGAATGAGAAATGCCGGTAATTATGAGACAACATTTGACGGCAGCAAACTTGCAAGCGGTGTGTATTTCTACCGACTGCAAGCCGGTAATCAGATGCTTGTCAAGAAAATGTTGATGCTTAAATGAGTGCCAAGCTAAGGTGCTGTCATTCTTGTTCTGTACATAATTCGTGGTAAGATACTTTCATCCGGGTAACAGAAACCGGTCGCATGCAAAGATTGGAAGTTTTTAGCGATGGAACACGGTTTAGACAATACTAAACCTATTCCTTCCTGCAAGAAGATGCTCGATGCATTTCACTGCTCTCCCATCAAGTACACACTATTGTACAGATGATCTTGGAGAATACATGTTCAAAAGGGTAGGCCTTCTTCTTTTCTTGGTATCGTCGCAATCATTCGCACAGGCGGCCGATAGCACAAATACATTTTGGAATCTTTTCTCCGAAAATAAATCTCAAGTAGAACAGGCATTTGAGGTCGAGTCTCTTTTTCCTATGTTTTTCTACGGCGGTTATCACCTGGGGATCGGCTATCGGTTTTCAAGCTTCCGCGTAAGAGTGAGCGTCATCGACGGCGGAACGTACGATGTTGAACCGTATGGAGTTAATAATTCGAAAGAGTTTTTTGAGAGATATTACGCAAAACCTGGATATGGCATCTTTTTCGGGTATAATATCTGGCAAAACTGGGATGTCTATACTTATATCGAACGCCATACTTTCGGAATTGAACAAAAAGCCACTTTGGAAGAGCTGATGATGCACTCGACAGACTTTGGATTTGGAACGAGCTATCAGCTCTTCATCGGGAAATGGTTTTATCTTCAACCCGGATTACATTTATATTTTCGCAGTCCGCAATCGGTTGAATTCTCAAACGGCCAGGAATATTCCATTCCACGTATGGATATATCACCGGTCATCCGTGCTGGAATAAGAATTTGGCAAATTGAAGAATGATGACGAGGCAAGAGGGCCTGAGCATTTTCCGATACCCTCGCAATGCGGTGAACGCATTTTTATGGTTCGTGTCTCTTAAACGTGTTTTGCGCAGTTTTTCAGCAATTCTTGCCGTGCGGGTTTTATTTCACGCTTAATGAATTCAGTTTTTCCGGATGTGTACTGTTCGCGGTCGTTTTTATACTCAACGGCAAGCTTTTGTTTTAGCTGCGCATATTCTTGTGCGATTGCCGGATGAGCTTTGAGATAATCTCTGAAAACGAGTTCATCCCAGTCGTCCCGGTACCGCACATGAATATGATATGCCTGCCCTTGAAAACCATATTCCGTGTATCCTTTGACAAACATCATGTGCGGCGGAGGGTTCTCCGGTTTGCGTATATATCGGTATCCGATATTCTCCAGCGCTGATCGTACGGCATGGCTGCTGAGCGGAGCGTCGTTTATTTCCAGGAGTATATCGATCGTTGGTTTTGCAAGCAGGCCAGGTACTGCCGTGCTTCCGAAATGTTCAACTCTTATCACGATTTTTGGTTCGATACTGTGTTCTATTAATTTTTTTTCTTGTGCAAATATTTCCGGCCATGCAGGATTCGGTTCTGCAAGAATGATAGGAAATAGTGCACCGTATTCAGATATGGTTAAATTGTCGAGATTCATTGCTGCTTAGTGCTTAGTTCGTGGTTCTTAGTTTTCATTTGCCATTCTTCAATGCTTTTAATCTTTCCAACACTAAGAACCCAGAACTAAGCACTACGAACTTTTATATTTATTCCTCAACCATTCTAATCGTCCAGAAATCATTTGCAAGATTATCATCCAGCAAATAATCGTAGGGAATAGTGAAATATCCTTTTATGCCCCAGGCGTATCCCCAGCTGTTGCGGACAATGAATCGCTTCGACGTATCGTCGTATCCGACAGCGACAACGGCATGGCCGCCGACAACAGATTCATTTTTCTTCGGCATATTCAGCTTGCCTGTTTTTGCAACCACGGCCGATTCGAATGATTCATAAACCGTGAAACCGAACACAAAAGGAAATCCTTCAAGAAGACATCCTTTCATCTGGTTAAGTGTTTGAGGAACTCTATGATAGGAAAGCGCTTGATGTTTCATAGCTTCAGTATAACAGAGACTTAAGGGCTTGACGGTGAATTTCTGTATTTCGTAAGACCAGAGCGATTCGGGGCAGACTCCCTGCTTGTTGATGCTTTTCATCCCGTCTCTGATCTGCGCACCGCTGTCGGAATCGACAGTATGTTCGATGACCCGTTCGTTATAATAAATAAACAGGCGCGACGGCACAAAATCCTCTATCGGCTTTTGCCGGATCAATTCAAATTCGAATGCCGCACCGATAGCATTTGCCGTGCAGCTTCCTAATTCCCCCTGATCGTACACCGGCGGGCATTTGGGACGCAGGTCGATTTTGAGCGGTAATTTTCTGAGAATTGCACGGGGAGCAAGAAATGGAATATCGCGTTGATCCGGAAGATCCGGAATCCATCCGAAGCGTTTGATAGTGTGCGGCATAGTATCTCCTTTTCAATTAGTAGTGAAAAAACGGTCAATAGCCATTGGAAAATGGTAAATAGAACCTCATAACCTAAAGAACAGAAAAACCAAATAACCAACCAACATTGAATATATTTATCTCTGTTTCTTTTTCCACCAGGCATTGAGCCGCGAACGGATATCTTTTTCCCTGCCGAGGTCGGTCGGTTTATAATAAATCTTATTCTTTAAGTTGTCCGGCAAATATTGCTGCTCGGAAAAATGGCCGTCGAAATCGTGACTATATCTGTAATTTTCTCCATAACCGAGTTCTTTCATAAGCTTTGTCGGGGCGTTGCGCAGGTGGATGGGAACCGGCAAATTCGGCAGGTTCCGGACATCCTCCCATGCCTGTTCAATTGCCATATATGCAGCATTGCTTTTGGGACAGGATGCAAGATAAACAGCCGTTTGTGCCAGGACGATCCGTGCTTCCGGCATGCCTATATAATCGATTGCCGTAAAGCAGGAGGTTGCCATTGTAATGCCGTATGGATCTGCATTGCCGATATCTTCCGAAGCGAGGACAACCATACGGCGTGCAATAAATTTCGGATCTTCCCCGCCGTCCAGCATACGTGCCATCCAGTACACAGCCGCGTCCGGGTCGCTGCCGCGGATACTTTTAATAAATGCGGAAATGATATCGTAATGCTGTTCCCCTTCTTTATCGTAAAGCGTAAATTTTTTCTGAAATGCCTCTTCTATTTTTTGTTTCGGAATAAAGACAGATCCGCCGGCGCCGGGTTTCACCAACCGGACGGCATTTTCCAGCCCGTTGAGGAGTTTCCGCGCATCTCCGCCGGAAAGAAGAAAGAGAAAATCACGGTCCTGAATCTCGATTGTCCGTTTTGAAAGCACTGCATCGTGCCTGAGTGCATGATCCAATATTTTATTCAATGCTTCACGATTAAGTGAATCCAGCACATAGACCTGACAACGGGAAAGAAGCGGGGAGATGACCTCAAACGACGGATTTTCCGTCGTCGCGCCGATCAAAGTCACGATGCCTTCTTCGACCGAATGCAGCAAAGCATCCTGCTGTGCCTTATTGAAGCGATGAATTTCGTCGATGAATAAAATCGTTCGCTTATTGAGCTTGCGGTTGTTCAGTTCCGCGCGGGTAATAATCTCGCGGACATCCTTGACACCGGCGGAAACGGCGTTTATCTGAAAAAATTCAGCCCGGACAAAGTGTGCAATGAGCCGTGCAAGCGTCGTTTTACCGACTCCCGGAGGACCCCAGAGGATCATGGATGACAATTCGCCGCCTTCTAAAAGTGAGCGAAGAGGTTTGCCTTCACCGATGATATGTTCCTGTCCCCAAAACTCATCAATCGTCTTTGGACGCACACGCTCCGCGAGCGGTGCATACGATGCGGCGCGCGGAGTTGTGTGTTCAGTATCGGAAAAGAGATCGGGCATGATATTGTAGTTCTTAGTTCGTAGTGCTTCGTTCGTGGTTATCGTTTAACGTGCCTGCCTGCGTGACTGCCAACCCGCTGCGCATTTTGGCGGGCGTCAGCAGTCGGGCAGGCTGCAGTGCTGCTGTATTGCTGTTCTTTAGTTCTTCTGTTTGTCAGTTACTTTGTTCCTATTAATAGTTCACAGTTCACCGTTTACCGTTTACTATTCACTGTTTTTTTACCTGATAAACTGTTTCTCCTTCTTTAGCCAGACCATAGCGTTCCCGGCCAACTCTTTCCAGCGTATCGTTGTTGCTTTCGAGCGCTTTGATCCGGTCATGCAGCTGCTTTGTTTCGAGGCTGTCTTTTTTCAGCTGTTCGACCCATACCCTTTGCTGGTGTTCTAATTTTATGCGCGTGATAAGACCCTTGTTGTCAAACAGAAAGTAAAGAAAGATAATCGCGCCAAGAATAAGAAGAATCGTCCGCCGTTTATTCTTCGCAGCGCCTTTGGCTATTTTCTTAAGCAGCTTTTCCGGCTGCAGCTTTCTATAAAACTGATCGTCCATGACACTTCTATTTGTACCAATCGTTTTTCGGCTGATAGGTCGTGTTCAGTTTTTTCTTTTGTTCATGCCTCTCGACTGCAAGAGCAATAAGCCGGTCCAGCAATTGTGCATACGGCAGCCCCGTCGCTTCCCAGAGCTTCGGATACATACTGATGGAAGTGAAGCCGGGAATGGTATTGATCTCGTTGAGGAATATTTTGTTTGTCTTTTTCACGACCAGAAAATCGACGCGCGCCATGCCGCTGCAATCGAGTGTCCGGTATGCAGTAATGGCAGTGCGCTGAATTTCTTTTACGACGGCCTTCGGCAATTTTGCAGGAATAATAGCATTCGATTTTCCGTCGACATATTTTGCATCGTAATCGTAGAACTCGTTGGAAGGGACAATCTCTCCCGGAACGGATGCCTCCGGCTTTTCGTTTCCCAGCACAGCACATTCGATTTCCCGTGCGTGAGGAACAGCTTTCTCCGCTAAAATTTTCCAGTCGTATTGTGAAGCGCATTCAATATGCTCCAGCAATTCTTTCCGGTTATGCGATTTGGAGATGCCGATGCTCGAACCCGAATGCGCAGGCTTTACGAACATCGGGTAGCGCAGCGTTTTTTCCACTTCCGCAATAAGTTTTTTTGAATTCGATTTAAATTCATTGTAGAAAAACCAGACCGTAGGTGTCGTCGGAATTTTTGCCTGTCGTAATAAATCTTTTTGGACGATCTTGTCCATTCCCACGGCGGAGCCGAGTACACCTGCACCGACATACGGCAAATCGGCCAGCTCCAGTAATCCTTGCAATGTGCCGTCTTCAGCATACGTACCGTGCACAACTGGAAACACGACATCGATTTTGTTTTCCGCGCCGCCGCCATTCATTGTCACAAGCGATTGTTTTCGGGGATCCGGCAGGATTAATTGTTCAGCTTCATGATCGATGGAAGAGTTCTCTTTGAGAAGTTTCATTGCCTCTCCGGAACTGAGCCACTGACCCGTATGCGCAATGCCGATCGGAACAATTTCGTATTTGGATTTATCCAAAGCATTGATCACGGATGCGGCTGAAACGAGCGACACTTCATGTTCCACCGAGCGTCCGCCGAAAATAACGCCGACACGAATACGCCGGGGTGAAGAAGATAAATTTGAGGCTGGAATGTCCGAATTCATTGTTATTCTTTCGATTTCGTAGGAGTTTTCGTTTGTCGGATATCTGACTTTTGTAAACAATATGATACCGAAAAGACTTATGATGTGCAATTGAGATTGTTTCCTTGCAGATTCTCGAATTTTCCATATATTAAGAGAAACATAGACAACGGGATGTTTTAAAAGGTTTGTAGTGAGGCACTTTCAGAAGAAACACAACACACTTTCCGGTCATCGGCGGAGAAGAAAATGAAAACAATTCGGTTAATTTTATTATTATTTTTTATGGGTGTATCAGCGGGATGGGCTGCGGATTCAACAATAACAATCCAAAAAATCTCTCCATTTTTCCAGCGGCTTCTCAATAAAAGAACTATTCCCGGACAAAGACCCGGCTTTTCAAAATTATCAGCAGTACCTATCATTCAACCCTCCGGCGATACTCTCTATCAGGCCGTCATCCGGACCACTGATCCCCAGTCGCTGCGAAGTACGGGAATTCAGATCAATTCCTTCTGTAAAAATTTTGTAACTGCACATGTCACTACGGCTCAGGTTCAGCAGTTGTCCGGATCGCCCCTTGTCACGTTTATTCGCGAAGCGCGGAAACGACATCCCAATAATGATGTTGCTGCCGGACTCATCGGCGCACGATCCGTGCAAAACGGCGCTCTTAAAAATACAAAATATACCGGCAAGGGAGTTTTGATCTGCGACATCGATACCGGTATCGACTGGAAGCATCTTGATTTTCGCGATCCCGACGACACCGCTAAAAGCCGCGTTGTATCTATCTGGGATCAAACACTTACAGCCACAGCTTCCGAGACAAGTGTGAAAGGCTACGGAGTACTGTATACACAAGCGCAAATTAATAATGAGCTGGGCGGGTCGCCGCCGCACTTTGTTCGTACCGCCGATAACGATGGACACGGTACGCACGTGGCCGGTATTATCGCAGGCAACGGCGCTTCGATGAAGCCGAGTTACAAATATGCAGGAATGGCTCCTCAGGCAGACATCATCATGGTGGAAACCGATTATTACGATTCAAGCATTATCGATGCGATGGAATGGGCGGATAGCATCGCCGCGGTTTTGGGCGAGCCGCTCGTTGTGAATTGCTCGTTCGGAACGGTATTGAGCGCGCACGACGGCACAGCAGATGATGAGCTTGTCGTTGACGAAGTATCGGCAAAACCGGGACGTGTCTTTGCAATATCAGCAGGGAATTCGGAATTAGATTATATTCACGTCACAGGAACAATGGGCGCTCATGATTCTGCAACAATCAGCTTTACCGTACCGAATTATACCGCAAGCGGGGTATCTGAAGACGATTATGTTTACATCGATACATGGATAAGCAACGGAATCAATGTCACAGGATATCTTCAATCTCCGAATAGAAACACAGTTACAGCCGTACCGAATAATTATTCCAGCAATACATCGAACGACGGCTATATGGAATTGGACAATTACATCAGCCCGAATAACGGAAAATTAGAAATTGCGGCTTATATTCTCAATTATAACAATTCACCGTCTCCGATGGCTGGAACTTGGATTATGCAATTGTACAATACTTCTTCAGTCCCCGTTACGTATCACGGCTGGTTTCAATCTTCACTCGGTACATCTTCGTCGACTGTAACTGTTATCGGCGGAGATAATAATTATGTCGTCGGTACTCCCGGCAACGCCACCAGCTCAATCACAGCTGCTGCATATACATCGCGCTGGTACTGGAAGTCGCTCGATGGAAACACATATTCATCTACGTATGCCAACAGCAGCGACAATATTGCTGTGTTCAGCAGCGCGGGACCGCGAGTCGATAACTTTCAAAAACCCGATGTTGCAGCTCCAGGATTCTGGCTGGTTTCGGCTTTTCCGAACAGTTTTCTTTCCGCCACTTCGCTTTCTAATATTCCGTATGTAACACCCGATGGAAAACATCAGGTCATGGCGGGCACGAGCATGGCTGCCCCGTGCGTAGCCGGAAGCTGTGCGCTGCTGCTCCAGTATAATCCAAACCTGACCGCGGATCAAATAAGAAATGCCATTCTATCGACCGCTACTGCAGACGCATATACCGGGAGTTTGCTCCCATCTCCGCTTTGGGGATACGGCAAATTAGATGTGTTAAAGGCATTATCGTTGATCGCCTCCGTTTCTACAGCTCCGGGGAGGACGCTTCTTGCATACGATCAGTGGACGAGGAGTTCAGCGGCCAATGATTTTTTTGCAGCGTCAACTGAAAAATACGCCGTTCGCATTACTCCTTCCTCCAGCGGGATGTTATCCGGCGTCTTTTTCCATCCCGCATCTTCGTTTAAATTTTCTGGATCCCCCAGCATTGAAATCTGGAATGATAACGGCAGCGGGCTCCCCGGAGCGCGTATTGCCGGACCGTTTTCAGTCGATGTAAGCGGAATACTGGCTTCGAGCTGGAATTATTACGATCTATCGACTCAGACAATTCCTGTTTCCTCCGGCATTGATTATCATGTTGTTTTGTACGAATCGACTGGAATAAACGACACGTTGTCGCTGCTGTACGATGTAGGTTTGATCGACGGCCGCACTTCGAAGTATTCCGGCGGAACGTGGACGCACATCACAAACGGTGACGTCCGCATACGAGCTGTTGTAACAACCGCCAATACGACGATCTCTGCGGCAATCTCTTCCTTTACGGCAACAACCTCCGTCGGCAGCGGAAAGTTCGCAGTCTATCAGAATTTTCCAAATCCATTTACATCGACGACGACCATCACATACGATATTGCGGAATCAAACCGGACAACGATCCGCGTCTATGATATTCTTGGGAGACTCATTGTAACTTTAAGAGATAGAATTGATGTGCCGAAAACGTATACACTGACATTCAACGGATCCAGACTTGCCGCCGGCGTCTATTTTTACAAGGTAACCTCCGGCAGCAATACCGGGGCCAAGAAAATGATTCTCTTGCATTGACTGTTTTTTCCGGGTTCTCCGTTTGTATTTCTCAGCCGGGATCTCTTTGTAAGGGATTCCGGTTCTGTTTCTTCCTATTTCCTTTGCCTTTCCCGTAAAAACTGTGTAGGTTTTAATCATGGGAAAATCATTTGCTGAACAGAACAATTCTGGAGACTCGTTCATGGCAAACTCCCTGTTTGCAAAAAAACCATTATCGCTCTTATTGGAAGAAATGAAAGGTGAGAACCGCCTGCGCCGTGTTTTGGGTCCGGTTTCTTTGACAAGTCTCGGAGTCGGAGCAATTATCGGTACGGGAATTTTCGTTCTTACCGGTGTGGGAGCACACGACAAAGCAGGACCGGCGCTCATTCTTTCCTTTGCCGTTGCCGGATTGGCATGCGTTTTTGCCGCGCTCTGTTATGCAGAGTTCGCTTCGATGGCTCCCGTCGCCGGTTCGGCATACACGTATGCGTATGCAACACTCGGCGAAATGTTTGCATGGATTATCGGATGGGATCTTGTGCTCGAATATGCCGTTGCCTCAGCCGCCGTGGCGCATGGCTGGTCGGCACATTTTCAGGATTTACTAAAAAGCTTCGGCTTTTATATTCCGCATTCTTTTGCCTCCGCACCGATCGATTTCGATACGGCAGCCGGACGGTTTTTTGCCACCGGATCGTATCTCGACCTCCCCGCTATTCTCATTACGATCGTCATCACATTCATTCTCGTGAAGGGCATCAAAGAAAGCGCCGTATTCAATACGGCCATGGTAGCCGTCAAACTTGTGATCGTGCTCTTCGTCATTGTTGTCGGTGTTTTTTATATAGATCCGAACAACTGGCATCCTTTTGCACCGTACGGATATACAGGCATCAGCTTTTTCGGACATACCCTGTTCGGACAAACCGGCAGCAACGGCGTTCCACTCGGTATGCTGGCCGGTGCGGGTATTATTTTTTTCGCTTTCATCGGATTCGATTCCGTCTCCACGCATGCGGAAGAAGCACGCATACCGAAAAAAGATGTTCCTATCGGCATCATTGCATCGCTCCTGATTTGTACAGTGCTCTATATTTCGGTCTCTGCAATCGTTACCGGTATGGTACGCTACGACAAGATCGATATTAACGCTCCAGTGGCCAATGCGTTTGCACAAAAAGGACTGCCGATGGCACAGCGTCTGGTCGATATCGGTGCGATTACCGGCATCACTTCCGTGCTGCTTGTGATGATGCTCAGCCAGCCGCGTGTGCTGCTTGCAATGGCGCGCGACGGCATGGTGCCCGTAAGTTTCTTCGGTGCAATTCATGAAAAATTTCGTACGCCGTGGAAGTCTACTATCCTTACCGGGATTTTTGTCGGAACGATGGCAACTTTGCTCCCGATCCGGATACTTGCAGAGCTGACCAACATCGGAACGCTCCTCGCATTTGTCATTGTCTGTACGGCGGTTCTTATTATGCGGAAGACCAACCCGCAGGCCGAGCGTCCGTTCCGTGCTCCATTCGTACCGTTTACGCCGATTGCCGGTATTGTATGCTGTTCCATTTTGATGTTTTCCCTCCCGGTCGAAAATTGGTGGCGGCTGATTGTCTGGCTGCTGATCGGTTTTGTCATCTATTTCGCTTACGGCCGCAGGCATTGCATCACTGCGCGCATTCGCCGCGGAGAAGTGACCGTGCCGAAAGAACAGTAAATGGCAAAGAGGAAGTGTTGAATGCGAAGTGCTTGGTGCTGAAGTCAGCAAGAATTAAAAGAAGAACGGAATAAACATTTTTGTCCGCGACATATATTCTTTGTACGACGTACCGAACGATCGGACACATTCGGCCTCATCCGCTTTTGCAGTTGCGCCCAAACACAGCGTGGCTGTTGCCGTCAGGGAAATCGAAAACCATGTTATATCCTTGAGAAATGCTCCCCATGCAAGAAAGAGAAGTGAAGCATACAGCGGATGACGAATGTAGCGGTATATTCCGGAAGTTACCAGAGTTGAAGTTTTTTCGAATTCCAGCAAAGTCTCGTCTTCCCGCCGGCTGCCCGGTTTGCTTGCCGTACGCAGCCGAAAAAAAACCCAATCCCAGCACGATCAAGGATCCGCATAAGAATATCCATGAAATAATTTGGAATGTCGACAGGGGATTGATAAACCACGATCGGAAATTGACGAGGACAAGCGCAGTGATCGTCTCCCATGCAAAGAATCTGTAAAAACCGTGAGAGCCGATAATGAACAGTGACTTTCTGGAAAGATAGACAATCCACAAAGAAACCGCTGCAAACAAAAGGATTTTAATCATTTCAGCATTCATAAGATCTCCATCTGTTGGTTGTCACGTTATCCACAGGCGCCGTAATCCCTGCTGTCAAGAGAAAGAATCTTTGAACTGGAAAACTCGGGCACCCTTTTTCTATTTTGCCTTTAGCATAAGTACACATTTCTATGCATATTTTCAAGTATTGTCTTTCAGCTCCCGGATTATTCCTGAGTCAAGCGCTGTTCGATAGATCTTGCGAAATGCATTCACAACAATCGACACAATGTCTGTTGACAGTCCTTAAAAAATGATGCTGAATCCCATATGATTTGCCAACGACGAACTAAAAACTACGAACCAAATAACTGCATTCTCTTTGCTGTCTCCTGTCTTCTGAATTCTGTTTTCTTTTCATTGCTCATTCAGTATTTTCTGCTTAATTTCCTTAAGTAAAGTCATTTACACAAAGGGTGTTTATCGGTGCAACGGCTTAAAAACATACTGCAGCTGCGCAATACGATCGTCATTAAAATCGGCACCACTCTTCTTGCCGATAAAGTAAACGGCATTCAAATGGAACGACTCGCCGCTATTGCCAAGAGCGTCGCGCACATACGTACGCTCGGAAAAAATGTAGCAATCGTCACTTCCGGCGCCATCGGCGCAGGTGTAGCCGCTTTGCAGCTCAGTGAACGCCCGAAAACCATTCCTGAAAAACAAGCAACTGCGGCGATAGGTCAGCCCCTGCTCATGGAAGCCTACGAAACGGCCTTCCGCGCACAGCAGCAAGTTGTCGCACAAATATTATTGACAAAAGACGATTTTACAAACCGTGGACGTTATGTGAACGCTAAAAATACATTCGCGGCACTATTCGAACACGGCGTCGTTCCGATCATCAACGAAAACGATACGGTAGCAATTGAGGAGATCAAACTCGGCGATAACAACAATCTTTCAGCCATGGTCGCTACGCTCATCGAAGCGGATATTTTGCTGATTCTTTCAGACATCGACGGATTGTATACGGATGATCCGGTGCACAATCCGGATGCGGCGTTTATTCACATAGTGGAAAAGCTGACGCCCCAGATCGAACAGCTTGCAAAAAAGAGCAAGAGCGAACTCAGCACCGGAGGAATGGTTACCAAAATTCAGGCCGCAAAGCGATGTATCAATGCCGGAATCGTCATGATTATTGCCAACGGAAAAAATCCGGAAACCATAAAAACCCTTTTTGAAGGCAATTTCCACGGAACGATTTTTCTTCCCGGTGCAAAAAAAATATCGGTTCGAAAACAATGGATCGGACTGTTCTCGTATCCTGAGGGATCGATTGTCATCGACGACGGCGCAAAGAATGCTTTGCTGAAGCAGCATAAGAGTCTGCTTGCATCCGGTATTACCTCAGTGCGCGGCGAGTTCAAAGCGCGGGAAATTATCTCCGTGTTCTCACTTTCCGACAAAGAGATCGGAAAAGGAATCTCTGCATACTCCGCAGCGGAACTCGGCATCATCAAAGGAAAGAAAAGTTCTGAAATTGAAAAATTACTTGGCTGCAAATCAACAGTGGAAGTTATCCACCGGGACAATCTTGTCATGGGAGAAGAATAAATGTCAGTAGTTCATGAAAAAGCCTTATTGGTAAAGCGGGCAAGCCGTATTCTTGCAAATACGGCAACAGAGAAAAAAAACGCTTTGTTGAAAGCGATTGCATCGGAGCTTAAAAAAAATACCCAGGCGATATGCGAGGCGAATGCGATCGATCTGCAGCTTGCATGGGAATCCGGTCTCTCCGGAGTGATGCTTGACAGGCTTAGGTTGGACGAGAAGGGCATTGCTTATATGATTGCCGGTATTCGGGATGTTATAAAACTTCCCGATCCGGTCGGTGAAGTTTTTGGGAAACAGCGCCGTCCGAATGGTCTGATCATTGAGAAAATGCGTGTTCCGCTCGGATCGATCGGCATCATTTATGAAGCGCGCCCGAACGTGACTGTGGATGCATCGGTGTTGTGCCTTAAAACCGGCAATACAGTTCTTCTGCGCGGCGGATCTGAAGCAATCGGGACTAACACAATACTCGTGAAGATTATCAAAACCGCTCTGAACAAAGTCTGCCTGCCGGATGGATGCGTAGAACTGATTGAAACCACAGACCGGAGCGCCGTTGCGGAAATGATCAAGCAGGATAAGTACATCGACGTCATTATTCCGCGGGGAAGCCAGACACTGATCCGGTTTATAGCGGAAAACTCCAGCATACCGGTGATCGTTCACGGCGAGGGCAATTGTCATATTTACGTCGACAGTTCGGCCGATTTCAAAACTGCGGAAAAAATTGTTGTCAATGCAAAGGTGCAGCGTCCATCTGTTTGCAATGCGGCGGAAAAGCTGCTGGTGCACGAAAAAATTGCCGGCACATTCCTGCCCCGTATCGCACAGGCGCTGCGGAACGAACATGTGGAACTGCGCGGGGATGAACGAACCGTATCCATCGTTGCGGACATCAAACCTGCGATAGATGATGATTGGCCGCATGAATATCTGGACCTCATTATGGCAATTAAGGTTGTCGGCAGTATCGATGAAGCTATTGAGCATATCAACACATACGGAACGCATCACTCCGATGCTATCGTTACAAGGGACAAAAAGAACGGAGAGAAATTTCTGCGGGAAGTGGATTCCGCCGCCGTCTATGTCAATGCCTCGACGAGATTTACCGACGGCTATGAATTCGGACTTGGCGCAGAGATCGGCATCAGCACTCAAAAACTGCATGCCCGGGGTCCGATGGGATTGGTTGAATTGACAGGTACAAAATTTATCGTGCACGGGAAAGGAACCGTCCGGGCATAATGGCCGCTTTGAACGCTTCTTTTTCGAATTCTGCTGCATCGATAAAAATGCCAGCGCTTTGCCGCCGGCGACTCAGTTTTTTCTTTGTTTTTTTATTTGCTGCTGGGCTGCATGCGCAGGACAAACAATATTATTTCTTCCGTCCCTATTCATACGGCTCGGACGCACTCTATAATCCGGTCTCTCTTCTTGCGGACGGCGGATTCGATTCGTACCAAATCCTCGACAGGCAGCCGACATGGCAAAACACCGATTGGAATATTGCGGCCACCAACGTTTGGCGAAGCCTCATATCACCTCTGCCCGTCATCAGTGCATTCGGCTGGAAACGTTTTATACGCCAGGAGATAATTCCATCGAGTTTCAATATCAACGACGCACAGTACGCGCCGAATATTGCGCTCCATACAATCGGAGGCGGTATGGAGTACCAGAAAATTTCTGAATGGTACGACTATTACAATGTTCCGGCTCCATATCTCTGCGGCATTTTGACCTGTGTGGCGTACGAGTTTATTAATGAAACCGTCGAGAACGGCCCCCAGACGTCTCCCAACGAAGATTGTATTCCGGATGTGCTTATATTCCAGCCGCTGGGTTTTATACTGTTCAGTTTCGACGGAGCTGCGGAATTTTTCTCTTCGACGCTGCAGATGAACGACTGGTCGGAACAGGTGGGATTGTCATTCGCGCCGTTTGCTGTGCGCAATGCAGGACAAAATTTTGTAATGAAACTCGCATTGAACAAAAGCCATTCGACAAATTTATTTTTCCATTTTGGAGAATTTGCTCTCCTTGGCTTGTCGCTTAAAACAAATTCCGAATATGCCGTGTCTTTCGGAGGCGGATTCGCTTCGACGGGTGTGAAAGACCTTCCGACGATAAACGGAGTCCCTTCCAACACCGTTACATCGGGACCGATGGCGGGAATTTATTACGACCGGAATAATTCTCTGCTCGCATCCGCTGTATATTCGGCTAATCAAAACACCCGCTTTCGTTTGAATTTGTTTCCTGGAATGCTGAGCAGTTCGGAATATTGTCCGGGTCTTTTTATTACCATCGGTTCAAGCGGATCGACGACAGCCGGATTGACGATGCGAATTCTTCCGATTGGATTGAGTTTCTTCTCGCCGCATTAACCATACATTCAAGGAGCTTCTATGAGTCAGGATAATACCGGAAGCGAATTCAAACGCGGTCTCGGCCTTTTCGATTCTACTATGATTGTCGTCGGTTCTATGATAGGATCCGGCATTTTCATCGTCAGCGCCGATATTTCGCGAACACTCGGATCGACAGGTTTTTTGCTGCTTACATGGTTTGTGACCGGCCTTATGACCGTTATTGCCGCATTGAGCTACGGCGAGCTTGCCGGCATGATGCCGCGTGTCGGGGGGCAATATGCATACTTGCGTGAAGCATATAATCCATGCATCGGTTTTCTCTACGGCTGGACATTGTTTCTTGTTATTCAAACAGGGACAATTGCAGCAGTTGCCATGGCATTCGGTAAATTCACTGCCATGCTTTTTCCTGTGCTCGGCGAGCAGCATATTCTTTTGAATGCAGGAGGATTGCATATCAGCGCGGCGCAATGCACGGCTATTGTCAGCCTGGCGATTCTGACCGGCATTAACATGTTCGGACTGCAAGAAGGGAAGATCGTCCAGAATATTTTCACATCGACAAAAATCATTGCACTTGCGGGTCTTATTGTGCTTGGCATTATTCTCCAGCGAAACGCGCAGGTATTCGAATCGAATTTCTCTTCTTTATGGAAGGCGGCAACATCCGTTTCAACCGGGGGAGTTGTAAAAATTCTTCCGCTTTCCGGACTTGCTTTGTTTGCGGCGTTCGGCGCTGCCATGGTGGGATCGCTGTTCTCAAGCGATGCGTGGAATAATATTACGTTCACAGCGGGAGAAGTAAAAAATCCGCGCAGGAATTTACCACTTTCCCTTGCACTCGGAGTCGGCATCGTAACGCTCATCTATATTCTCTGCAACATTTCGTACCTGAGCGTTCTCCCACTTTCCGGAAATCCTCTGTCGGCGGAAACAGCGGGACGCGGCATTCAATTTGCGGCAGGCGACCGCGTGGGGACTGCCGCAGCGGAACAGATTTTTGGAATCAGCGGCGCAGTGATGATGGCGGTGCTCATTATGATTTCCACATTCGGCTGCAACAACGGCTTAATCCTTGCAGGCGCGCGGGTCTCCTATGCTATGGCAAAGGATGGATTATTTTTCAAGTCTGCAGGAAAACTCAATAAAAAATCCGTGCCGGGAGCGGCGCTGATTGTTCAGGGAATATGGGCGGCAATTCTTTGTTTAAGCGGAACGTATGGCAATCTTCTGGACTACGTTATCTTTGCTGTTTTAATTTTTTACATTCTCACAATAAGCGGAGTTTTTATTCTGCGGAAAAAACTCCCGGATGCAGAACGTCCCTATAAAACATTCGGCTACCCCGTGCTTCCTGTTTTGTATATCGTTCTCGCGGCCGCCATATCGATCGATCTGCTTATTTATAAGCCGCAGTATACATGGCCGGGACTTATCATTGTACTGCTTGGAATTCCAGTGTACTTTCTGTGGAAGAAAAGAAACAAAAAACAGTAAACTGCGAACAGTAAATTGTGAACAGAAAACTGTAAACAGTGAACAGAATAACCAAGTAACAAAGTAACTGACAAACAAAAAAACAACCTCTAACTTCCGCACGTTCTTTCCCTCTTGCCTTTCGCTTGAGGCTTGTTTACATTCTATTTCAATACCATTGCACGAAAGGATTGTTATGAAACCATCATCGCCGCAGATTATTATTCCCGTATTTTCCCTTATCGTTTTAGGATTCAGCCCGCCGCAGGAAAAAGCCGATTCTGTTGCCGCCTCCGCTATCACCGGAGAAAAAATTCTCGGTCACATCAAAGTCCTTGCTTCGGATGAATTTGATGGACGCGCACCGGGGACCAAAGGCGAAACGCTTTCGGTGAATTATCTGATCGAACAATGCAAAAAGCTCGGATTGGAACCGGGAAATCCGGACGGTACATACCGGCAGCATGTCCCCCTTGCCGGCTTCCGTGCACAAAACTTATCTGCGAATTTCACGGTCGGGAGCCGGACAATCACGACCAATTTCCCGAATGACATTGTGCTGGTATCCCGGCGATTCGTCAACGGGGAAGTATCGGTTAAAAATTCGGATATGATCTTTGTCGGCTACGGCATTACAGCGCCGGAATTCGGATGGGACGATTTCAAAGATGTCGACGTCCGCGGCAAGACAATCGTCATGCTGATCAACGATCCTCCTATCCCGGATCCGAAAGATCCTTCCCGGCTCGATTCCACGATGTTCGGAGGAAATGCAATGACCTACTACGGCCGCTGGACATATAAGTACGAAATTGCAGCGCAAAAGGGAGCCGCCGCCGCAATCATCGTCCATGAGACAAAAGAAGCCGGATATCCTTTTCAGGTTGTCTCTGGAAGCAGGAATCTTGAAAATTTTGATGTTCTATCATCGGACAACGACACTGCTCGGACAGCTATCGAGTCCTGGATCACGGTGGATAAAGCACGGGAGTTTTTTGCCGCATGCGGGAAAAATTTTGACGAGTTGAAAAAATCGGCGGTTCGAAAAGATTTTCGCCCCGTTGCTCTCGGCGCGAAGGCAAACTTATCTTTGCAAAATTCAGTCCGGAAAATCTTTTCGGATAACGTCATAGCAAAATTAGGAGGTTCGGATCCGAAACTTAAAAACGAATATATTGTTTATACCGCGCACTGGGATCATCTGGGACGCGACACGAGTTTAAAAGGAGACCAGATCTATAATGGTGCAGTCGATAACGCTTCCGGTGTTGCCGCCATTCTGGAGGTTGCCGATGCGTTCATGCATTTGAAAACCGCCCCTAAACGCACCGTGCTGTTTCTGCTTGTAACCTCGGAAGAAAAAGGACTGCTCGGTTCACATTATTACTGCACCGCGCCTCTTTACCCGCTCTCGCAGACACTTGCGGAATTTAATATCGACGGGCTCAATCAATGGGGAAGAACACGGGACGTTATCAGCATCGGCGAAGGCAGGTCGACATTGGATGAAATTCTGGCCGCTGCGGCAAAAGAACAGGATCGTATAGTTTTTCCGGACAGGGATCCGGAAAAAGGATATTTTTACCGCTCGGATCATTTTGAGTTCGCAAAAAAAGGCGTACAGGTTCTCGACATTGCTGCGGGTTACGATTACCGGGACAAGCCGGAAGGATACGGTAAACAAAAGCACGATGACTATACCGCACATTTTTACCATAAAGTTACGGATGAAGTTCGGTCGGACTGGGATCTTTCCGGCGGTGTCGAAGATGCGCAGCTGCTCTTCGAGGTCGGTTACAATGTTGCTCAGGAAGAAAACAGACCTGTATGGAAACCGGGAATGAATGGTAAATAAGCTTTGAGTTTCATGGTTCAATGTTGTTGTGTTCCACCGTTTTTAGTTATTCAGTTCTTTTGTTCATTCGGCAAATGTCCGTCCTTACTCTATTACCGCCGGAGATGTTCAAAGGGATGCAAAGGAAGCAAGAGAACTTGACCGTAGAAAAAAATTGGAAAGCGCCGTCGATGGGCTGCCCGGATAAATTCAATGGCGGCCGTCCTCCGGAGGCGGGCGAGCCGGTTCGCGGCTGCAGAAAAAATTTGTGACCTGCGGCACTCTGTGACGGCGTTCGCTTGCGCAAGGGGATTAATTTTGTATTTTTCACCTGCTTTTCTTTTTCAGACAACAAAGAGGAAAATCATGAAGACGAAACAAATATTGCCGCAATGCACTGGTTCGACTTTTTTCTTCTGCAGTGCTCTCCTGGCACTTGCATTTGCCGGATGTTCGACGACATATCTTCAAAATCTAACGGCTGAAGGCCCGTTCTTTCAACCCCCCGTGCAGATGATCCATGATACCTTGTGTACCGTCACTTTGCGTCCGAGCGTATCTATGATTACGCCGCAAACCGCCGTGGGACGGATTTCCGGACATACACCGGTGAACGGCAGCGGTATATTTTATATCGACACGATTAAGACGACAACGCCGTATCAATATCAGGAACCGCTGGGTGTCAATACGCAAAATTTTCAGGGCAATAATTTTAGCTGGAACTTGCCGAGTGTTTTGTACGGGCTTGATCTGGATATCCCTGTTTCGTCCGGTTCTGCGCTCAGTTTCGGCGGCAATTATGCATCCCTCAACGGTGAACCGTACTGGCAGGCATACGGTATAGTAAGCCTCTTCACGATCAATCGCCAGCATGTGGCAGTCCGGTTCGATGCCGGGGCAGAATGGCAAAATTTAAATTACAACATTGAATTTGTTAGGACGACATCTACTCTCTCTGCATACAACATCGTCGAGTTCGATCAACTTCAGCAAAATGAAACAGAAACAAATTATTTTTTAGCGCTGACGTTGAACGGAACATCCGAGACTTCGCCCGTCCATCTTTTTCTTCAGGCGGCAGCAGTCCGGCAGATGCTCTTTAATATTTCAAATATGACCGGCTCACAAAACTATCTGAATTCGGAATACAGAACGCAGATTCTCTTATCTCTTACACCGGGCTTCAGCGTCCGTTTGGCCGATAATTTTTCTGTCATTCTCGGAGTACGGTTTGTCTGGAATGCCAGTTTGGACGGCGCATCACAAACGCTCTATCAACCGTTGCTGCAGTTTGATATGGGGCTTTAAACGGTGAACGGCAAACTGTGAATTGTGAATTGTGAATCGTTGGATTATCGATAAGAAAACAGGAGACGAAATAAAATTATCTAAGGATAGAAAATGGTAACCAATGATTAATACTCATTGATTATCGTCAACTATTCTCCGTTTACGGTTTGCAGTTTACAGCTTTTTTTCCCCCGCGATGAGTAATTCAGCAATTTGAACGGCATTGGTTGCGGCGCCTTTGCGGACATTGTCGGAAACGATCCAGAGATTAACGCCGCTTGGAACGGAGTAATCTTTTCGTATGCGGCCCACGAAGACTTCGTTTTTACCGTACGCGTCGATTGCGAGCGGGTACACATTGTTGCGCGGATCGTCCTGAACGATAATGCCCGGAGCGTTCTGCAAAATATTGCGGACTTCTTCGGGTGTACATGGTTTTTCGAATTCCACATTCACTGCTTCACTGTGTCCGCCTATAACCGGTACGCGCACTGTGGTCGCCGTAACCGGAATATTTTCGCCCATAATTTTGATGGTCTCCAGCATCATTTTTTGTTCTTCTTTTGTATATCCGTTTTCAAGAAAAACATCGATATGCGGAAGAACGTTGTATGCAATGGAATGCGGAAATTTTTTGTTTCGCAGTGGTCGTTTTGCCATTTCATCTTCAAGCTGATCGACTCCTTTTTGACCGGCGCCGGTTACCGATTGGTATGTCGATACGACCACCCGCTTGATGCGGAACACATCGTGCAGGGGTTTGAGCGCGACAACCATCTGGATGGTTGAACAATTTGGGTTGGCAATTATGCCGTGATGCTTGAAAATATCTGCCGAATTGACTTCCGGTACGACAAGGGGAACATGTTCTGCCATTCGGAACGCGCTGCTATTGTCGATAACAACTGTCCCGTGCTCGACGGCCTTCGGTGCAAATTCGGTACTTATCGATGCACCGGCTGAAAAAAGCGCAATATCGACACCGGAAAATTCTTCAGCTTTCAATTCCCGTACGGCAACGGATGTTTCGTTGAATTTAATTTCCCTGCCTATCGAACGTGCAGATGCGAGCGGGAGAAGTTTTCCGACCGGAAATTTTCGTTCTTCTAAAACTTTGACCATCGAGCTTCCGACCAAACCGGTAGCGCCGACAACCGCTACAGTATAAAGCTTCACAGCAGATCTCCTTGTACTATATAAGTTCTTCGAATGTTTGCCGCGGGCGAATGACACGCACGCGATCGCCGTTGACCATGACCTCTGCCGGACGAAGGCGTCCGTTATAATTCGACGTATTGACAAAACCATACGCTCCTGCCGTCAGGACGGCAAGAATATCGCCGGGGCCGACCTTTGCAAGCATCCGGTCCTTCGCTAAAAAGTCGCCGCTCTCACAAATGGGTCCGACCACGTCGACCTGCCGGTGCTCGTATGTATTGATCACTGCAGGTACGATCTGGTGATGAGCGCCGTAGAGGCTCGGTCTCAATAAATCGTTCATTGCCCCGTCCACAACGACAAATTTTTTGCCGGATGTTTCTTTTGTATAGAGAACTTTCGTTGTAAACGCGCCCGTATCCGCTATGAGCGAGCGCCCCGGCTCTATCCAGACGGAACAGCCGGTTTCGTCCAATATCGGCAGCACAGCTGCCATAATATCTGCCGGTGAGGGAATAGCGGCGTGCGCCTGATCTTCAACGGGCAGCGCCTCATGCTGAATGGCGTTAAAATATTTCACGCCGAATCCGCCTCCGAAATCGATATGACGGATCACGATTCCGGCTTCCCGCAATTTGCCGATCATGTCCACGACGCTGCGCGCCGTATCGATGAAAGGTTCGATCTTAATAATCTGAGATCCGATATGCGTATGAATGCCGATAATGTCGATAGCCGGCAGTGTGGCCGCATAGAGGTAAACCTCCAGCGCTTGAGTGTCTTCGATGCCGAATTTATTCGTATGAAGTCCCGTGGTGATATACGGGTGACTTTGCGCATCGATATGCGGATTGATGCGGAATGAAATTCCGGCTCTTACGTTCAGCCGCATTGCCAGCCGCGAAATAGCCTGTAATTCCTGCACCGATTCCACATTAAACGCAAAAATATTTTTTTGCAGGGCATATTCGATTTCATCATCGCGCTTGCCGACGCCGGCAAATGCGGTTTTGTGCGGAGGGAATCCCGCTTTGAGAGCAAGATACAATTCGCCGGCAGAAACGATGTCGGCGCCCGCTCCTTCTTCCGCAAAAATTTTTAGAATTGCCGGATTGCTGTTCGCTTTCAGCGCATAGCAAATCGTGTGGTTGAACTCCCAGAAGGCCGCTTTGAGAGACCGGAAGTTCTTGAGAATTTGATTTTTACTGTACACGTAAAGCGGCGTGCCGTACTCTTCCGCCAGCTCAATAAACGGAACTTCTTCGCACATCAACATATTTTCTTTATAACAGATACTGCTCATAAAACACCCGTCATTAAAAACCGAAACAATGCAAGAGATACTCGTACGGCATCTGCAGCATGTAAACAATCGACATCATAAAAATCTGAAACGCTTCCACATTGAGAAGTACTAGGACAATAAGAATTCCTGCAAAACCGAGCTGACGATATTTCTCGCCGATTTTTTCCGGAAGCAGGGAACAAAGCACGTGCGAACCGTCGAGCGGCGGAACAGGAATTAAATTGAACACTGCAAGAAAAATATTGAGGGAAATGCCGGCCGCAAACATTTTTGTAATAAAAGCAAACAAAGTGTGCGTAAAATCGTTTCCGGTTGTATTCAACGGACCGCCGGCCGACAGGCTGAACATATAACCAAACACGCACAACAAGGCGACACCGAAATTAGAAAGCGGTCCCATCAAAGACACGAGAATATCGTCCCGTCTCGGGTTTTTAAAATTCGCGGGATTGATGGGAACCGGTTTTGCCCATGCGACCATAATCGGAATCTTTGCAAAAAAAGCCATAAGAGGAAGTACAATAGAGCCGAAAAAATCGATATGCGGTATCGGGTTGAACGTCAGCCGGCCCATATCTCGCGCAGTCGGATCCCCGAGGCGCAGCGCCATAAGGCCATGCGCAACTTCGTGCACAACCACCGAAAAGAGCAAAATCGGCAATACATAAAGATGTTCCAAACTGCTTCCTTTCAAAAAAGAAAAATTCCCGTCGGCGACCTCATAAAAGCTGGGGAAAACGTTGCCAGCGGGACTTTCTCTCTCTTCTAATTTACAAAAAATCCGATGGAATTCAACATCCTTTACAGGAACTTTTTCCTGTATTGCTTTTCCCCTCTTCGCTTCTCATATTTAAGCATGTAATATCAAGTCCCAATAATCGCCGAAAGTATTTTTTCATGACGAATAAAAAGATTGTAAGACAATCCATCACCATATGTCTTGTTGTTTTTTTTCTTGCAGCCGTACATTGTAAGGCGCAACCGCAGGAACCTGACCATCATCCCTGGTGGGTGAATATGGGAGGCGGACCCGGGCTTGTCGGCAGCGCCGGTACAATGACGGCAGGATTTGAATACTCAGAACAATTCGACAGTATGATTCTCTCCGGCAGGCTGCTGGGATCGACCAATAAAAATCCGACCATACTTGAATACAGTCCTTCCGATGTCGTTTATAAAATGGCGGAGTATGCTGTCCTGTACGGACAGGCATATCAATACGGCAACTATCTTATTTCCGGCGGTGCAGGAATCGGACTGGTGCGGGCGATCTACGAAAACGACGATGCAGTAACCACGGGAAAAAATTCAAGTATCAGTCTTCCGCTTGAAGCTCAATGGTGCTGGCGTCCGGCACATTTTGTCGGATGCGGTTTCTATGCATACGCCAGTTTGAATTTTGAAAAAACTTTTGCCGGTCTGTGGTTTTTTGCACAGGTCGGGTTGTGGTGAATCATGATTTTTAAGGTCTGGCTTGTCTTCTGTATTACGAGCATCGTTGCCTCTATGACGCCCGGTCCTGCGGTGCTGCTGATCACGTCGCAGGGAGCGCGTTCGGGTGTCCGGGGAAGTTTTTTCGGCGCACTCGGAATTTGCACGGCCAATATTTTTTACTTTATTCTTTCTTCTTTGGGACTGGCGGCCGCTCTGCACAGCGCAACAACGCTTTTTTTTATTGTGAAACTTTGCGGAGCAGGATATTTGATCGTCATCGGAGTTCAGAACATTCTCTCTTCATTTAAAAATCCGGGATCGCTCGTCATGCCGATGAACAAACGGCCTGCGGGACAACAGAACACTTATTTACAAGCATTTGCAACTCAGATTTCAAATCCCAAAGCGATTCTCTTTTTCACTGCCCTGGTACCGCAGTTTATCAATCCGGGAGGGAATATTCCGTTTCAATTTTCACTTCTTGCAGCAACGGATGTGACTCCCGAGATTTTTATACTGACCGGATATGGATGGCTGGGTGCACGGGGCGGAAAAATGATGCAGGAAAACCCTTCTCTCGCAAGCTGGATCGACAGGGTCTCAGGGGCTATTCTTATCGCCATCGGCCTGCGTCTGATTTTTTTCCAGGAATGGAAGATTTAGTCCTGAATGCGTGGTTTATAGTGCGGAAGTTCAAAAAACAAGAAATGGCTTCTATTGACCGTTGAGCAATAATTTCACCTCTGAATATCTTCCTGTTGCTTTTCCGCTGCTTCTGCTTATGGAAAATATTTTCAAGTATCCCGGAGCTTACTGCGAACATATCATGTATCTAATAAAACGCGGCAAAGAAGCAAGATTTAGCCGGTAAAGGATTCAATTAACAATATATGAAGAACCAAGCACCACGAACCAAATAACTACCCTTCCCGGGTCGGATAATGAATATTCGATCTCTTTTTCGTAAATTATTTATTCTATTAAGTATACAGGATTGACACGAAACGCGAACACAGGTAGACACGAATGAAGTATTTGTATGTATTGTGGTTTTTTCTATGCGGCATCATAGGCGCTGCAAATCTCTATGCCGACGAACAATATCCCATAAAAAAAATCCTTATCGTTGCCGAAGGAACATCGGATATTAAAAACATTGCAATGGGAGACGCCCGGCAATTGGCAGATCTCATGGGTCATTTTTCGACCTCCGTTACCATAAAAGGGGTGCACGATTATATCCTCGGCGAGCTCAATAGTTACGATTTTGTTTTCTATGTCGGATTCAATCTCCGCAATGAAGTTCCGGCGAAGTTTCTGGTCGATGTACTGACGGCTAAAAAACGAATTATCTGGATCAACACGGGAATGATCGAATTCTGCCGGCGCTATGATGTCCAAAAAAGATTCGGCTTCACCGTTTCTGAACTCGATTCTACATCCATGTTCAATCAGCTTCGGGCAAACAATCATCTCTTCACCAAAGGCGAGCCGAAACTTCATCTTATCCATATTACCAATCCGGCGATAGTCAGTGTAACAGGAACAGCGTACTCCACCTCGCGGGGAAAAAGTTCGCCGTATATCGTCACATCCGGCAACCTGACATATATAGCCGATTCTCCGTTTGCCTTTGCCATTCCAGGGGATCATTACATCTATTTTGCGGATCTCCTGCATGATATTCTGGGCGAGCAGCATGAAGAATCGCATTCCGCCATGATCCGGATCGAAGATGTCTCGGTGTACGATAATCCGGATAAACTCCGGGAAATTGCCGATGTTTTTTCCCGGCATGGTATTCCGTTTATGGTCGGTGTTATTCCTTTCTTTGTCGATCCGGGCGAAGGCACACGCCTGAGTCTTTCCGATAAACCGGATTTAGTCGACGCACTGCAGTACATGGTGCGCAACGGTGGCACGATCGTCATGCACGGGATCACACATCAGTATAAAGGAACGACCGCAACGGATTTCGAATTCTGGGACGACAACACGAACAGCACTATTGTGGGGGAAACTGAAGAAGCCGATGCACATCGGATCGAAATGGGCATCCAGGAATTAATGAAGAACGGCCTTTACCCGCTGGTATGGGAAACGCCGCATTATACGGCGTCGTTCAAGCTGTACAGGACTATTGCGAAATATTTCAGCACCGCATGTGAACAAAGGCTGGCAATTGAGGATGCTGACTTCAGTCAATTTTTCCCATACATCATCAAGAAAGATCTCTTTGGACAAACGATCTACCCGGAGAATCTCGGTTATGTTCCTCTCAACCCGGATAAAGAAGAAAGCCGCAAATCGGTACAGCAGTTGATCGACAATGCAAGAGCGGAATTGTACGTGCGGGACGGAGTCTCTACGGCATTCTTTCATTCTTTTCTGGATATCGAATTGCTGGAACAATTGATCGACGGTCTTCAGAACGCTGGATATACATTCATGGATATGCGCGACCAGACCAACTGGGTGCGCACAAAAGACCGGATCATACTTTCCGGCAGCCAGCAGTATACGATGAAACTCAAAGATCAATATTTAATGGAGGTGTACTATGATGAAAACGGCGAGATCAAGCAGCGCACGCTGAGCGAGAAACGTCTTCTGGGTTCCGTGACAAAAAAAATAACGCTTGCCCCGGGAGAATTTTACCGTGCTGAAGCCACGGAATTTCGTGAAAAACCGGAAACCTTTTTCCAGAAAATTGCAGCTCAGGCTCAGCGTGTCTTTGAGAATTTTACAGAAAAGGAAAATTCGTGGCAGCCGGTGCGTCCTCTTCTTATGTGGAATCATTTTGCACGAGGTGCGTTCTTTCATGACCAGTCATCGTTTGCTTCCGTCTTTCAAAGCGTGAATGTTACGCTCGATACCGCCTTCCTCGGACAGCCGCTTTCTCTGGCAAACCATAATCTTCTCATCATACCTGCTGCCATTGCGGATTCGCTCAATCCGGCTGAAATCGAGGAAGTGCGAAAATTCGTCAAGAGCGGCGGAAATTTGATTCTTGACGCAAAAACCGATCTGGCTGGAGAATTCGGAATTACCTATGCATCCTCGCGTATGGATGTGCGGCATATCCGTGACGAGCTCTTCCCTGAAGAACCGATCGCGTGGCGCAATGCAGAACTGGTTACCAAATTCGATGCGGATGATATAGACAAAGTTTTCTGCTACGATGAAGCGACCGATGCCCCGATGGTTATAGGGAAAAAAATCGACAACGGAAAAGTTCTTTACATCAATTCTTTCTTCGATCCGCTGACCGATCAGGGCTATTCGCATTACCCGTACCTTTTGGAATATATACGGCGTTATTTTTCACTGCGCCCGTTTGTGCGGCGGGAACAGGTGGAAATGTATTTCGAACCTGGACTGCGCCATACGTACAGCATTGAAAATCTTATTCGCTCCTGGGTAACGAACGGTATCCGGATCATCCATGTGGCAGGATGGCATCAATATCCCACCTATACGTACGACTATGCGCGGCTGATTCGCCTGGCTCATGCCAACGGAATTCTCGTTTATGTCTGGCTGGAACCGCCGCAAGTGAATCATAAATTTTGGATAAACCATCCTGAATGGCGTGAAAAGAACATCAAAGGAGACGATGCAAAAGCCTCCTGGCGATTCCCGATCGCATTGACCGACACCGGGTGTGTTCGAGCCGTCATGCAGGAATTTCGTTCGATCCTGGAAGCATACGACTGGGACGGTGTTGATCTTGCAGAATTGCACTTCGAAGCCGGCCGCGGATTTGAAGACCCGCTTCTCTTCACTCCCGCACACCCGAGCGCAAAGAACGACCTTAAACAACGCTACGGTATAACTCTGGCATCCGTCTTCGACTCGTTATCGCCGTCGTACTGGAAAAGAAATCCGGGTGTACGCGAGGCTATTACGGATTACCGTGTGCAGAGCCTGACAAAAGCGTATGAAAGGTTCCTTTCACTTTTTCAGGAGTGTGAAATCAGAAAACCCGGTTTTCAAGTTATCGTCACGGCGATGGACAGCTACAATTCGCCGAACCTGCGGGAGCAGCTCGGTGTGGACATGCAAAGCGTGCTCGCGCTTCAGCATCGATTCGGATTTATGCTGCAGATCGAAGATCCACAGTCTCTCTGGTCGACGGATCCGCAGCGCTACGCAAAAATCGGCGCGCAGTATCAGGCGCTTGTTTCCGATCCTGCCAAGCTTATGCTGGATCTCAACATCCTGAGCTTCCGTAATAAGGATGAAGTAATTCCTTTCCCGACGCTCATACAAACCGGAACGGAAAGCTATCATCTTATTCATGCAGCAGCAGGGGCTGTGCGAACAACGGTTTATTCGGAAGCGACGGTCAATCCGCAGGATTTGGCTTTCTTTTCAAATGCTCTTGCCTCCGATTCCCGCTATCATTTAAAGGGCAATGAAATCGATTTTTCTTCACCCTATTCAACCACGCTGCGTATGCCCGCAGCGGTTCCGGAAATTTCTCTGGACGGCATAACCGTTCTGCCTTCCCGCGACAACAGGTATTTCATGCCTGCCGGAAACCATCAAATAGTTCTGCAGACACAGGAAGCCGGAACGTTTTCTGCGAACAAATTGCAGCCCCATGTGATGTCTTCGACTGGTAACGTCAAAACGCTGCAATACGGTTCGCGTGACATTATGTTTTCGTATGAATGCAGTGCGCGGATGCTCATTGCGCTGAGCAATCTCCCGACGGCTGTTACTGTCGATGGTTCTCCGTATCCGTGCCGTCCGATGCAGGGAAACGATTGCTTTTCGATCTTTCTTCCGCAGGGACACCATAGCGCCGTTATAACAACCGGCGATGCCTTTTCCTACGGTATCAGCATTACAAGCTTTTGGTCTTCAACGGCGATTGCCCTGTTTAGCGTTACAGCAGTTTCAATGCTTGCATTGATGTACGGTATCTTGAAAATTTTAAAACGCCGCTCTTCTGCATCCTGAAAGGTGTACAACCATGTCTCTTCTCGAACTTGATTTGAGTTTTCTTTTTGTTGTTGCGGTTATTCTTATCTGGTTTACTATTGCGTATCAGTTTATCCTCACAATTTTCGGTTATGTCAATTATGTAAAAGCGATGAAGGAAAAAAACCAGATCGACAAACAGTCGTTCGATTATCCTTCCTGTTCTATTCTTATTCCGGCGCATAACGAAGAGAAGGTCATCGGCAAAACGATCGAATCAATGCTTCGTCTGGAGTATCCCAAAGATAAACTGAAAATTATCGTCATTAACGATGGTTCTGCCGACGGCACGAAGGAAATCATACAGGGATATGCGGCACAGGACGCACACGTTATACTTTTCGACGTCCCGAAAGGTCTGGGGGGAAAGGGAAAATCGCGTGCGCTGAATCTTGGCATGAAAGCGGCGACTTCGGACGTTATTGCCATTTACGATGCGGACAATACGCCGGATCCGAGTTCACTTCGATATCTCACCGCACAGCTTCTTCTTCACAAAAATCTCGGAGCGGTTATCGGAAAATTCCGAACGGTCAATAAAAAGGCAAACCTTTTAACACGCTTCATCAACATCGAGACACTAAGTTTTCAATCGATGCTGCAGGCGGGACGCTGGCAGATGCACAATATTGCAACGCTTCCCGGAACAAATTACGTTATCTGGCGCCATTTACTTGAGGAACTCAACGGCTGGGACGAAGAAGCCCTCACGGAAGATTCGGAAATGAGCATCCGTTTATACGAAGCCGGGTATAAAATTAAGTTTATCCCGTACGCAGTAACCTACGAGCAGGAACCGCAGGAATGGAAAGTCTGGATCGGCCAGCGGCTGCGATGGGTTCGTGGTAATAATTACGTGGTTTCGAAATTCTGGAAAAAAATTCCGCATTTTAAGAGCAAACGACTTGCATTCGATCTCTTGTATACGCTGTCGCTCTATTATGTCTATTTTATCGCTGTCGTCTTTTCCGATGTTCTTTTCATTATCAGTCTTCTGCGCATCGTCAGTATTTCGCTCCCGGGGCCGTACACGTTTGTCTGGGTTACGTCGATATTTCTCTTCATTTTCGAACTGGTGTTGACGATTTCTTATGACGACGAAGATAAACTGGAGAATATCGTATTGGTCCCGTTGATGTACTTCTCGTACTGCCAGTTGTGGATTTATATCGTCATCAAGGCGTGGTATCAGGACTATATCAAAAGAACAAAGCGGACATGGGAAAAAACGGTCAGGTTTGAAGTCCCCGGCCGCCCGCGGTAGCTTTTTTTTGAACCAAGTCATTTTCATGTCTTGCAGAAGCAAGGTTTGATTGTTAGATTGCACGAAAGAAAAAAGGAAAATTTCAGACAGGATTTGATTATATTGTCTGAAACGACAAATCACTGAGGGTAATACTATGGCGGGCGGCAATCAGGACGAACCAATTCGTATCCGGGCTAAATTTCATTTCGACGGCGGAGTAGAAAAAATATTCAACATCGCTCTCCATCCCAAAACTCTGGAGCTCATCGTTCCTGAAATACCGAGCCTTCCCGATTGGACATTTCTGGAATACCAGAAATGCGTCAACTGCCCGCTGCCGGGCACGGTTGCACGATGCCCGATTGCTGTAAATATTTCCCGCCTTATCGAGGAATTTAAAAATTATACGTCATATGATAAGACATGGATCGTTATTGAAACGGCGGAACGAATTTACAGCAAGGAGACAAGCATTCAGAACGGACTGAGTTCGCTGCTCGGAATTTATATGGTCACAAGCGGCTGCCCGATTATGGACAACCTCCGGCCTATGGTCCGATTTCACTTGCCGTTCGCTACGACAATGGAAACAACATACCGTTCTGTGTCGATGTACCTGATAGCGCAGTATTTTCGCAGCAGGCGCGGACTGTCGGCGGATTGGAAGCTGGAAAAACTCGACGATTTATACAAGAAAATTGCGAAAGTAAACAAAGGCCTGTGGGGCAGACTTTCGAAAGCATCGACATTTGACGCCAATACGAATGCTATCGTGATGCTAAACACGTTCGGCGATGCGCTGCGTTTTTCTATGAAAAAAGAATTCGAAGAATTTATTCCATACTTTGAAGTATACTTGCGCGATGATCCTTTTGAGAAATCGCCGTTTTTTTAAAAACCGGCATCGGAGCATCTTTCCGGAGAATGCCGCACTGTGCGTCAAGACACATGTTTGCAAAGAAGAGAAAATAAAAGTTGATTCTTAGGACGACTTCTTCCTATATTTTCTTTATATTGTTGAGAGTATCGTATAGCACTCAAAAACTTCCATCAAACGGAGGGTATTATGAACCTTTCTAAAAAAACAATAGTCACTGTTCTTTTACTGTGCGTCTGTTCCGGCGTCAATCGAGTTCAGGCACAGGACTTGCAGCAGGCATTATCGAACCTAAATGCACAAGTTGCTGGCATGTATATCGATCCGATCCTTATCAACTGGGCAAACGATTTGAATTCGGGGATATATCACACTGCTGATTTGCACGGTGTTCTCGGGTTTGATATCGGCGTCAATCTCGCATTAGCGCACGTTTCTGACGGCGATAAGACGTTTCAATTCATTATGGGGATGCCGGTTAATGTTAACGGAGTTCTGTATCCCGCAAATACGCCGATAACTGCATCAACAGCTGTCGGTCCCAAAAATGCGACTGTTATTACCACTGTGAACGGATTGCCGATCCTTACTATTCCGGCTGGATATAATCTTCCTTATGTTCCGCTTCCGATGCCGCAGGTGTCTCTTGGTTTGCCTTTCGGAATCGAAGTCATGGCCCGATATATACCGACTGTCTCCGCCGGCAGCGAAGGAAAATTTAACTCCTCAGGGTTCGGCGCCCGGTACAGCATCGATCAATGGATTCCGATGTGCCCCGTTAATATCGCAGTACATTTCATGACGCAGAAACTTAATTTCAAGTCGAAGAGCGATACAAGTATTTTTTCCGGCAAAGGTACTGCATACGGCTTGGAAGTAAGCAAGAAGCTTGCTATACTAACGCTTTATGCCGGCTACCAACTGGAAAGTTCGAGCATGACTGTCGATAATTACGTGTATACCGATCAATCGACGGGCTTATCATCTACAATTCAAGGATTTACTGTAAACGGAAGCAACAAGTCCCGGTTTACAGTCGGTGCAAATTTTTCGCTCTTAATTTTAGATATTCATGCCGATTATAGTTTTGCTTCTACGCCGGTAGCCACTCTCGGCGCCGGTTTTTCCTTCCGGTAAAAAAAAATATTCCGGGTTGCGCATTTTTTAAAGGCTGAATTTCATCGAGGTTCAGCCTTTTCATTTCTGCCGAAAAATCCGTATCTTAACTTATGAAAGCCTCAGGATGAAAATCACAGCTGAGGCATTTTTATTTTTGAACGGAGACCGGTTTTACGATTTTTCTTTGAAGAGTAGAGAGAAATAAATTCGTGAGAGTATTAAAGAGGAACGATGTATAATTCAGCACATATCCGCAATATAGCCATTATCGCACATGTCGATCACGGCAAGACGACGCTTGTCGATTATATGCTCCGGCAGACCGGAACATTCCGTGCCAATCAGGATCTTGTAACACGCGTCATGGATTCCAACGATATCGAACGCGAGCGGGGCATTACCATTCTGGCAAAAAACACCGCTGTGTTTTATAAAAAACATTCGGACGGCGTTCTCTATAAAATCAATATTGTCGACACACCGGGTCACTCCGATTTTTCCGGTGAGGTCGAACGAACGCTTAAAATGGTTGACGGCGTTTTATTATTAGTCGATGCGGCTGAAGGTCCGCTGCCCGGAACGAAATTTGTCCTGAAAAAATCTCTCGAACTCGATCTTCACCCGATTGTCATTATTAATAAGATAGACCGCAAGGATGCGCGTGCGCATGAAGTGCTGGATGAAGTTTTTGAACTTTTCCTGTCGCTCGGCGCCACCGATAAGCAGCTCGATTTTCCGACGATTTACTGTGTCGCCAAACAGGGTATAGCCAAACGCGAACTTGAAGATGAAAGCACAAATCTGGAGCCGCTGTTCGAAGCTATTCTCGCAAGAGTTCCGCCCCCTTCCGGCGACATTGCGGGTCCGTTCCAGATGCTCGTAACAACGATCGATTACAACGATTATCTGGGTCGTTTGGGTATCGGACGCATTTCGCGCGGGATCATCAAGATGGGTTCCCCGATGAAAATCGTACACCGGGACGGCGTTGTCGACGACGCACGCGTTACAAAAATTTATACGTTTCAGGGATTGAAACGTATGGAGGTCGAAGAGGCCGTTACGGGCGATATCATAGCTCTTGCCGGTATGGAAGATGTCGATATCGGCGAGACGATTGCCGATGCCGCGGATCCGGCGCCGATGGCGTTCGTCTCCATCGAGGAGCCGACACTTTCGATGAATTTTGTCGTCAACAATTCCCCCTTTGCCGGATTGGAAGGTAAATACGTTACAACCCGTCATCTGGGCGAACGCCTGACGAAGGAGCTTCGCTCCAATGTCAGCCTGCGCGTAGAACTGACCGACTCTCCGGATGTGTTCAAGGTCAGCGGCCGCGGCGAACTGCACCTCGGTGTTTTGATCGAAACCATGCGGCGGGAAGGATACGAATTCCAGGTGTCGCGGCCGGAAGTCATCCTGAAACGGATTGCCGATGTGACCTGCGAACCGGTCGAACAGGTGATTATCGATGTGCCGGATGAATTTGTCGGCGTGGTGATGGAAAATATCGGCCAGCGCAAAGGCGCTTTAAAAAGTATGATTCAAAACATGGGCAATACGCGTCTTGAATTTCTGGTTCCTGCACGCGGGCTCATCGGTTTCCGTTCGGAATTTATGACGCAGACCAAAGGTACCGGCATTCTACATCATAATTTTCACGGGTACGAACCGTATAAAGGAGATCTCAGTACGCGGTCGCGCGGTGCGCTTATTGCGCTGGAAGACGGCATGTCGGTCGCTTACGGGATGTGGAAACTGCAGGAAAGAAGCACGTTCTTTATCGAACCGGGAGTTCACGTGTATGCGGGTATGATTGTCGGAGAAAATTCGAGGGAATACGATATGGTGGTCAATGTATGCAAATCCAAGCAGCTGACCAATATGCGTGCATCAGGTTCGGATGAAGCCGTGCGTCTGGAGCCGCCGCGAATGCTTACACTCGAACAGGCAACCGAATGGATCGCAGACGACGAGCTCGTCGAAGTGACGCCGAAGTCGATTCGCCTCAGAAAAAAAATCCTCGACCATAACGACCGCAACCGTATGTCGAAGAAAAAAGCGGAAGCGTTCGAAGAATAGAAAATCGCATTTAGCTTAATTTTCCGGATCAAAAATATAAATCGTCCATTTGTATTGTTCTCACGGAGAATTTTCAGATTTGTTTTCAGCCGGAAGCGAACTCACTCCCGGCACAACACAGAATCAAAGTCAACGGCAGTTGCCGTATTTCCCTCCTCGTTCATAATATTTTTTTATTCTGAATTCTCAATTCTTCATTCTGAATTCTGCAGTGGAACCATCTTTTTCAAGCCGCTGTTGTTCCTTTAGATCACACAAAAGAGGAAGTCTCTGGAGTGTCTTTTGAAAAATCTTGAATTCAAATCATCAGCTGAAGGAAAACAGTCATGGCAAACAAAACACTGACAGGCGAAATTTTTTATCCATCGGAAGAAGTGCTGGATTCCGCGCGCGTTCGGGACTGGGAAATAATCCGGTCGGAAGCAGCGCAAGACCTGCAGGGTTTTTGGGCAAAGGAAGCAGCCGAGCTGCACTGGTTTGCGCCGTGGGTAAAAGTCCTGGATGATTCTAAGAAGCCGTTTTATCAATGGTTTACAGGCGGCAAGACCAACATCGCTTACAATTGCCTCGACCGCCATATAAAAACAGCGCACCGGAATAAACTTGCATTAATGTGGGAAGGTGAAAAGGGAGAATTTCAATCGTTCTCCTATTATGCTTTATGGCGCGAGACATGCAAGTTTGCCAATGTGCTGCGGAGTCTTGGAGTGCAAAAAGGGGACCGCGTGACGCTCTATATGGGACGCATTCCGGAGTTAGTCATAGGGATGCTCGCCTGTGCAAGGATCGGTGCGGTTCATTCGGTTGTGTACGGCGGATTCACGGTCGAGGCGCTGCACGAACGGCTGGAGGACAGTCAATCGAAAGTGCTCATCGTTGCAGACGGTGCATACCAGCGCGGGAAAACCGTTCCGCTCAAATCCATTGCCGACGATGCGCTTCAACGCGCTGCAACAGTTGAAAGCGTACTCGTTGTAAAACGCACAGGTGAACCGGTTTCTATGGAATCGGGACGAGACATGTGGCTTCACGAATTAATGAACCTGCCGATAGCCAACAACCAATCCAGCGTAGAAATTGTCGATGCGGAAGATCCGCTTTTTCTTTTGTACACATCTGGCACAACCGGCCGGCCGAAAGCCATTCTTCATACGCACGGCGGCTATATGGTAGGGACGTACTCCACATTTAAATATGTCTTCGATATTCAGGAAGAGGACCGCTACTGGTGTGCTGCGGATCCGGGCTGGATTACGGGACACAGTTATATCGTTTACGGTCCGCTGCTCAACGGGGCGACCTCGTTTATGTACGAAGGTGCGCCGACATTTCCGTTCCCCAACCGCTGGTGGCAGATGATCGAGCGGTATGGAATTAATATTTTGTACACTGCACCGACGGCGATCCGTGGATTGATGCGATTCGGCGAAGCATGGCCGAACCGGCACGATCTTTCGTCGCTCCGCTTGCTCGGATCCGTCGGAGAACCGATTAATCCGGAGGCGTGGAAATGGTATCACCGCGTCATCGGAAAGGGACGGTGTCCGATTATGGATACATGGTGGCAGACTGAGACCGGTATGTTTATGGTAACGCCGGCGCCGACTGTTCCGCTGAAACCGGGATCCGGTACGCGACCGTTTCCGGGAGTGGAAATGGATATTCTAAACGAAGAGGGAAAACCGGTTGCAGCCAATGAAGAGGGATATTTAGTTATTAAAACACCGTGGCCGGCAATGATGCGAACGATTTACAATGACCCGGACAGATATGTCAGTCAATACTGGAGCAAATTTCCGGGATATTATTTAACGGGAGATTCCGCGCGCCGCGATGAGGACGGGTACTATTGGATTATCGGACGCGTGGACGATGTGATTAAAGTTTCCGGCTACCGGCTGGGAACGGCGGAAATCGAAAGCGCATTAGTCAGCCATCCTGCTGTTGCAGAAGCTGCGGCAATCGGACTTCCGCACGAGATCAAAGGAAACGCCATACATACATACGTTATACTCAAGGCGGGCATCGATAAGACCGAAAAATTATTGGAAGAACTGCGCGCGCATGTTTCGCATGAGATGGGTCCCATTGCAAAACCCGAGCAGATTACATTTGTCGATTCGCTTCCCAAAACGCGCAGCGGAAAAATCATGCGCCGTGTACTCAAAGCGCGGGCGCTGGGTCAGGAACCGAAAGATATTATGACGCTGGAAGATTAAGAAATTGTAAACAGCAAACAGTAAACGGTAAATGGTAGCCGGAGGCCTACTCGCATTGCGGCGACGCCGACTGCTGACCAAGTCATGTAGGCGGGCCTGAAAATGTTATTACGCGTCAGTGGGATTCAATTTGGAGAACAGAAAATGGTAAACTGAGAACGGTAAATGGTCAATAATGAATTGTAAATAGCAGGGGAAGAATAAGGCATCGAAAAGCGTATTCTTGTTGAGTGGTTCATTTTGAGAAAAAGAAGATAGCATTACAGCTTAATACCAACGTAAATTGAAAAGACCCGATTAAACATTCCAACATAAGGATCAAGAGTAGACAATCCGATGTCGTATCGTGCATCAAATGTGATTTTAAAAGTACGATAAGGAATGTCAATCCCAGTCCCCAAAACTAATCCTATATCATTTTTTGGGAAGATGTTCTTTTTATCTGTGTTTGTTGTACTGCCGAACCCCTCCGCGTGAGCATTCGCACTCAAGAGAAATCCAAAAGAGGGTCCGATGAATAAGGATGATATCACAGCAGGCAAATGAAGATGAAACTTGATAAGCACAGGAACATCGAGGTAAGTAAGTGTGCTGGTATGAACGATGGTGTAATAGATGGGAGAGTATGGCGGTGTATTTATTATGTACGATTGATCATCAATACTCTTATCCCCTTTCACACTATAGAGGATTTCCGGCTGTATAGAAATCGCTGCGTATTGAAACTCAACAAATCCTCCTACAGCGTATTGGGTTGTCCAATTCGAATTCCCATTAAATGTCGAGCAGTTTAATCCTCCTTTGACTCCATAATTTACATCTATCTGGGCGTATCCTGTCGTAATACAAACGGCAAGAAATAAAAGGATAGTGACAACTGCCTTATATATTCTGAATATTTTCACGGCCTCCTTTCCAAAGCGGATGACTCCGGCATGGATTGAAATTCTGTAGCCGACATCGGTGATGTCGGGAACACTACGCGTTCATTGACCGCGGCCATAATTGTTTTCGGATGCAAAGCTTCTCTCATTTGTCCTTCTAAAAAAAAGAACATATAGGGAAATTGTCCTTATGTCAAGGATAATGTAAAACCCTTCAAATATCGTATTTTGAGTTGGAATGAAGTTTTGTTTTACTCCATCAGTGCCAGTTTTTTCCAAGAAGGTCTGCCGGGGGAACAAATGGTAAAAGACAATCCTGAATTCTATATTCTGATTTGCGTTTCGTTTTTTACCGGTTGACACCTTGGAAAGGTGTCCTCAATAACCACAATATTTGTTAGGGAATACGAGTACTTTTATGACCACCTTTCCAAGGTGGGAGGATGGCCCAAATTCCGTTGATAAAAAGATAAAATAGTTTAGTGAGCGAAAACTTGCCGTTCTATACAACACTTTAATTTTTTCGTTTATAATTTTATAATATGCTGTATAATTATAGCATATTATACTGTAAATCAATATTATGCCGTATAAATACAGCATAATAGCTTGACAAACAAATCCTCTTATACTATATTTGATCAAATTCAAGGAGGAAAAAATGAAAAGCTTTGGCGAAATGAATGATTTGGCAATCCTCGATTTATTAGGTGAGAGAATAAGGAAGCAGCGACTCAATCAGAATGTGACTCAATCTAATCTTGCACAGCGCGCTGGAATAGATCGAATTGTCCTGACAAGTTTAGAAAATGGAAGGGGATGCACACTTGGCAGCATGATTAAGATTCTTCGCGTTCTCGGAAAGATCGATCAACTGGATTTATTTCTTCCAGAGCCAGGTGTAAGCCCTGTGCAGCTTGCAAAACTCTCAGGACAACAAAGACGGGAAGCATCGGGTCGACGAGGACGACCAATTGAGAAAGGAAAGTAGAAATGGCAAAGATAAGAAAAGTAACCGCAGCGAAAGTCCTTCTCTGGGGAAAAGAAATCGGTGCTGTTGCATGGGACATAGACAGAGAACTCGCTACATTTGAATACACACCGGAATTTTTAAACAGTACCGTTGAGATATCTCCGATTAAGATGCAGAGAACACCACAACTATTTTCATTCCCAGAATTAAACAAGAAAACTTTTTATGGCTTACCCGGGATGCTTGCTGATTCATTACCGGACAGGTTTGGTAACGCTCTCATTAATGCATGGCTCGCTCGTCATAATCGCTCAGAAAATGATTTTTCTCCCGTTGAACGACTTTGCTACATAGGAGCTCGCGGGATGGGTGCATTAGAATATAAGCCTGCACTTCGAAGAGAAGAAATAAAATCAGTGCCGATTGAAATCGAAGATATGATTCGGCTGGCACAACAGGTGTTAGATAATCGAATGGATTTACTTGTCAATTTAGGTGAAAAAGATAAAGCGATAGAAACTATTATTCGTATAGGCACATCAGCCGGCGGCGCACGTGCGAAGGCGCTTGTTGCATGGAATAGAAATACTCATGAAATACGTTCTGGTCAAGTACCTCCCGCCGCCGGGGTTTGAACCATGGATTATGAAATTTGACGGCGTGAACGATCAGCAATTAGGCCGTGCACAAGGGTTTGGCCGCATTGAATATTCCTATTATAGAATGGCAGTTAAAGCAGGAATAAAAATGATGGAATGCACTTTATTTGAAGAAAACGGACGCGCACATTTTTTAACAAAACGTTTCGACAGAGACTCCAATGGTAACAAAATTCATATGCAGTCACTCTGTGCTCTTGCGCATTTTGACTTCAATGCTCCGGGAGCCTATGGATACGAACAAGCACTTACAGTTATTCAACAATTACGACTTGGATATAAATCACTAGAGCAAATGTATCTGCGAATGGTTTTCAATATTATTGCTCGTAACCAAGATGATCATACAAAAAATATTGCTTTCTTAATGGATAGATCCGGCAAGTGGCAGCTTTCACCTGCATATGATGTTATGTGGGCATACAATTCATCTGGACCGTGGACAAATCAACATCAAATGACTATCAATGGTAAAAGGGATGGCTTTCTTATCGAAGATCTTCTTGAACCGGCAAAACAGTTTGGAATAAAGAATGCTAAGCATATCATTAAAGATGTGATTCTTGCAGTTCGACAATGGCCAGAAATAGCAGAGATTAATATGGTGCCGCCATTGATGATAGAGCAAATAGCGCAGACCCACAGATTAAATCTTGGATAGCATTCTCTATATATTATAGCTTCTATGATCCCGAATAAGTCGCGTCTTATTTATATATCATTTAGAGAATTATCGCTTCATCTCATCGATCATTGGAAAATAATAAACAGCCCTGACAGCCGGAGGCCTATTACAAACACGAACACTGTTCGTGTCTTCATTCACTCAGATGCCAGGGCTTATGATGGTTAACTTATAAAATCATGGATATTAATCAGACATCTCGAGTTGCGGGATGACATTATTAGACCTCCGGCCAACATTTACTATTTACTCTTTACCGTTATTTCAATAGCTTATACCCACCCTGATCGTTGCAGGAATTCTGCCGTGATCGGGGTAAAGTGTTTTCATTTATATCAAAGAATGTACCGGTGTGAATAGAATAAAAAACATACTCACCGAGAGCGAACCGTTCCAGTCGTTGTTCCGCGCGCTGCGCGGTATAACGACATCGCAGCCGATAGCTGTTACCGGAATCAGCGGATCGCTGCTCGCTTTTACTGCAGCGGGAATTTTTGAATCGCGCGGCAAACAGACGGTTTTGCTTGTTCCCGATAAAGACCGGGCAGAACAGCTGCGGGATGATTGCTCGATACTCCTCGGCGAACGCAGCGTTCACCTCTACGCATCCGCTCAGGCTCATCGTTCGGTTCAATTGGACATTTCCGCTCCCATCGCACAGGTGGAAGCGTTGCGCGCACTCTCGCGAAAAGAAACCATTCTCCTCATTGCATCCGTCGAAGCACTGACCGGAAAAATTCCGCCGCAGAAAGATTTTTCTTCACGCACGATCGATATTTCAGTGCAAAATGAGTACCCGTTCGAAGAACTGCTTAAACGCCTTGACAAGCTTGGTTTTGAGAAAAAGGACTTCGTCGAAGAGTACGGCGATTATGCGCTCCGCGGAGGCATTATCGATATTTTTCCTTTTATCGGAGAACATCCGCTCCGTTTTGAGTTCTGGGGAAACACCGTCGAATCGATACGAGAGTTCGACGCGGTCTCACAGCGCTCGATTCGCGAACTGCAGTCTGCAAGTATTGTTGCTGATATCCACGCAGGTCAATTGAGAGACGAAACCGCTGAAACTGCCGAGGAACATGACACACTACAGAATCCACAGGCATCGTTGTTCGATTATCTTCAAACGGATGCTTTGTTCATCATCGAAGAACCGGATTTTTGCAGAAAAGAAGCAGAAGAGTTGAGTGAAGAGGGAATTAATGATCTTTTTGGATGGGACGATATCGAAAAAAACATGCACCATTTTTCGTGCATCATCCATTCGCAAATCAGCGTCCCCGTTCATGATACAGTTATAAAATTTAATTCTTCTCCTCAGCCGCCGACTGCAGGGAGCGTCAAACGACTCATCGAATATATCCGGACTTTTGGAGAAAAAAAATATTCCGTTTATCTCGACTGCGATTCAAAAGACGAAACCGCACGGCTTTCCGAATTAATCGAAGAGGAACTGACCTCGCCCGGCGACCAATCCGGCGTTTCAATAGACGAAAGCAGCGGCACAGAACGGATCGATGCGCACATGCCGGCCTATCAATTCGTTACGGGGGGATTTCATTCCGGATTCGTTTTCCATTCTGCACAGATCGCCGTTTTTACGGAGCATGAGATATTCGGCAGATTGAAAAGACGCGGATCGTCGAGAAGAAAGAAATTCAAAGGCATATCGCAGAAAGAACTTCAGCAGCTCCGGCGGGGGGATTTTGTGGTTCATCAGGACTACGGCATTGGAAAATTTGCCGGTCTCCAGAAAATTACAGTTCGCGGTGTAGAAACTGAAGTCATGAAACTTCTGTATGATAGCACAGATTCTCTGTATGTTAATCTGAATTTCATTAACCGCGTTCAGAAATATTCCTCCCAGGAAGGACATACGCCGAAACTGAGCCGCATCGGCGGGCCGGAATGGGAGAGGCTGAAAAACCGCGCACGGAAGAAAATCAAAGATATTGCACGTGATTTGATACGGCTCTATGCGCGCCGCAAGCATGAAGAAGGATTCGCCTTTGCACCGGATGTCCACTGGCAAAAAGAAATGGAAGCTTCGTTCATGTACGAAGATACGCCGGATCAGGCAAAGGCGACGACCGACGTAAAGCGCGATATGGAAGATTCTTCGCCGATGGATCGCCTGATTTGCGGCGATGTCGGGTTCGGAAAAACCGAAGTCGCCGTACGCGCGGCATTCAAAGCCGTGATGAACGGAAAACAGGCAGCGGTGCTTGTGCCGACAACGATCCTGGCGCAGCAGCATTACCAAACTTTTTCCGATCGCGTCGGGCGTTACTCTGTCCGCGTGGAATGCCTCAACCGATTCCGGACAAAAAAAGAACAGGCGGAAATTCTCGAAGCGCTGAAAAACGGGCGCATCGATATCATCATCGGCACTCACCGGCTGTTGTCGAAGGACGTCGTTTTTAAAAACATCGGCCTGCTGGTTATCGATGAAGAACACCGTTTCGGCGTCGGCGCCAAGGAAAAACTCCGTCAGATGCGCGCGACTGTGGACACGCTGACACTGACGGCAACGCCCATTCCGCGCACACTTCAGTTTTCACTTATGGGAGCCCGCGACCTTTCACTTATCACGACACCTCCTCGCAACCGGCTTCCGATCCATACGGAAATCGCGGAATTTAATGTTCAGCTCATGCGCGAAGCGATAATGAAAGAACTGCATCGCGGCGGCCAGGTTTATTTCGTACACGACCGGATACAGAATATCGATATTATTCAGAATGTGCTGCAGGATAATATTCCGAAAGCCCGTTTCCATATCGCACATGGTCAGATGAAAGGGCATGAACTGGAAAAAGCGATGCTCGATTTCTTAGAAAAGAAATTTGATGTTCTGCTTTGCACGAAGATCATCGAGTCCGGAATCGATATTCCGAGCGTCAACACCATCATCATCAACCGCGCCGACCGTTTCGGCATGGCGGAATTGTATCAGCTTCGCGGGCGTGTCGGCAGATCCAACGTTCAGGCATACGCCTATCTCTTAACGCCGCCGCTTTCCGTTCTCCCGCGTCCGACTCTGCGCCGCTTGCAGGCCATTCAGGAATTTACGGAGCTCGGATCTGGTTTCAATCTTGCCATGCGCGATCTGGAAATACGCGGCGCCGGAAATTTACTCGGAGGGGAACAATCGGGATTTATTCTGGAGATGGGATTCGAAATGTACCAGAGAGTTGTAGAAGATGCCGTGCGGGAATTGAAGGAAGAAGAATTTTCCGATTTAATCGATACGGCGCAGAGAGAGCAATCGCTCAAAAAAACCGAATCGGTTGTCGAAGCGGATTGCGAGGCGTTGATACCGGAATTGTATGTGGAATCGGATGCAGAACGTCTTGATATCTACCGCCGTCTCTACAGGTTCGAGTCCCTCAGCGACTGCACGGCAATGCGCCAGGAACTCAAGGACCGCTTTGGAGAATATCCGGAAGAAGTAGAACATCTTCTTCGCTTGATAGAGTTGAAAATTCTCGCTTCATCCATGCGCCTGACAAAAGTAGAGCTTGTACAATCGACACTCAAATTATTTTTCCCGTCTCCCGAAGAAAAATCATTTTATGAGGGCGATCTCGCTCCCTTCCAGCGCTATGCCCGCCGTATGCAGGAAGCCGACGCCGTACTCTCCCGTTTAAAGCAGGAAGGAAAACAAATGTTTCTCGAACTCAGGCTTCCAAAAATGGAAAACGAAATCGACCGGCTTACCCGCGTTCGCCAATATCTCGATTTTTTGAATCTTCCCGAATAACACCCTCTGCCCCAGATTTCCTCATAAAATTATTTTAGGAATCGAATGATAAACCGTAATAATACTTGACATTACGAATAAATACCTTATATTATAAGGTAATCTTAGTTATATGCAGTAATTATTTAATCATAATTGAACGGTGGCCTTATTATGAAACAAATTGAAGCAGTTATACGACCCATTAAACTCGATGCCGTGCGGGAAGCGCTCATCGACAATGGAATTACCGGCATGACCATAGAAGAAGTTCGGGGATTTGGACGGCAAAAGGGGCATAAGCTGATGTACCGGGGATCCGAATATCATGTCAATTTTATGCCGAAAATAAAATTAGTCATGGTTGTTGTCGATTCGCTTGTGGATCGCATCGTTTCCACCATTACACAAACGGCGAAAACGGGAACGATCGGCGACGGAAAGATTTTTATTACCCCCGTTGAGGAAGCAGTTCGGGTACGAACCGAAGAATCCGGAGAGTGTGCTCTTTAAGGAAAAGTCTATACGATTCCCCCACGCGCTAACGCTGAAGCCCATATTCGACTCAACCCTAACCCCCCCAAAAACAGAATATGGGCTTCGCTTTATACTCTGCGATTATTCTGTAATTTGATGTGGGATAAATAGAGAAACATGCTATCGCATGTTACATTGATATGCTACGCGACTCCCCAAAAACCGAATATGGGCTTTGCATTTGTACTCGTCTTGATGACAGCTATGAACGGAAGAAAAGAAACCAGACGAGCGCATAGATAGGAAGCAGCACCGGCAGCGAATAGCGGACAATATAACCGAAGAAGCCCGGACATTTGACTTTTGAATGTTCTGCAATCGACTTGATCATAAAATTCGGTCCGTTGCCGATATAGGTCATAGCTCCGAAAAATACCGCGCCGGCCGATATGGCTTGAACATACTTCCACGTATCGGCGGTCAAAGCCAGGGCCGAAGGCTGCAGAGGATTCGCAAAACCTCCGCTTCCGGGCGGAATCAAGCCGAGCATAAGATACATGTGATGAATGTTGTCGATGTTTGCGCCATGAATTCCGAATGCCGCAGTTAAAAAGCTCAGATACGTCGGCGCATTATCCAGAACGCTGGAAAGGATTCCGGTTCCCCAGTAATATTGTCCCGGCGTCGTCATATAGAGCTTTGCGGCATTGAGCTCCAGCCAGTCGAGCGCCGGAATCATCGTCACAAAAATGCCGGCAAAAAGAACCGCCACTTCTATGATCGGATGAAAATTAAATTCATTCTTATCGTGAATTTCTTTCTTCGTTGTAAAGTAGGATCCCAGCGCTGCAGCCCACATAACCGCTTCCCGCAGCAGCAAAGGTGCGGGAGGTCCGATAAAAACCGCTCCAAGTATGACGAAAAGAAAAACGACATTATGAAGTCCCGATACTTCCGCTTCGTCAATTTCCGACGCCTGATGCCGGCTGGCTTTCGTTTCCTTATGAAAAAAATGTAAATCGATGAAAAAGAATACAAGCAGCACAAGGGCGACCGTCACGAACCAGAGGGGTGCAAGGCGCGTTGTGATCCAGAAAAAGGGAACCCCTTTAAGAAATCCGAGAAAGAGCGGCGGTCCGAGAGGGGTCAATGCTCCTCCAATGTTCCCGACAAGAAAAATAAAGAACACGATATGATACCCTTGAATGCGGTACCGGTTCACTCGCAGGAAGGGACGGATTAAAATCATCGAAGCTCCCGTCGTTCCCAGTATATTGGAAAGCACAGCTCCGATTGCAAGCAAGGCGACATTTCCGGCCGGAGTCGTCTTTCCCGGTATCTTCACATGAATTCCGCCGGTAACGACAAATAATGAGCCGATAAGTGAAATAAAACCGATATATTCATACGATGCCAGGAACAAACGCGGTATGCTGTCGAGCGCTGCGGTATAATAGAGCGCTATAATAAAAATGAGAGCACACACGAAATAAATATAATATTTTTCCCACCATGCCTTATAAAGAAACGGCATCAGGGCGATAGCGAAAAGCAAAAGGAAAAATGGAAGTATAAACCACGGATTGACCGGAACAATCCTTACCCGGTCGAAGGCGCTGGCATATAAATTATAGATGAGAATTAAAACGAGTCCGGCGGTAATGGAGGACAGCAATAAACGACGGGACTTTTTTTTCATCGTATGATTTTCTGTGCGGTCTCTCATTGCCGGTCACATAAGGAAAACGTACAATTCTCCATTCCCGGGTTTGCGGGGGAAGGCCGTCACATTGCACGGATGTATATCGAACGGATGCTGTCGCACCGGTAAACCGGCAGATTAATAAATCGGCAGGTACGTGTTGAGTTCCCACGGCGTCACTTCCAGCCGGTAATCATCCCACTCCTGACGTTTTGCGCTGATGAAACGCTCGGAAATGTGCGCGCCGAGGGCAGTCCGTATAACGGTATCTTTTTCCAATTCCAGAATGGCCTCAGCCAGCGATCCCGGAAGTACGCTCAGTACGGATCCCTTTTTCTCGTTCATCTCAAGATAAATGTTTTCTTCCGTTGCATCGGGCACGGGCATCTCGCGGCGTATGCCGTCCAATCCGGCTGCGAGCATTGCGGCAAATGCCAGATAAGGATTGCAGCTCGGGTCAGGGCAGCGCAGTTCAAGCCGGGTCGATGCGCTGGAATGGACGCGCGGAATACGTATGAGAGCGGAACGGTTCACACGTCCCCAGCCGATGCTCACAGGGGCTTCGTAACCTTTCACCAATCGCTTATATGAATTAACCAGAGGCGCCAGGACCGCACACATTCCGCGTGCATGGGAAAGCTGACCGGCAATGAAATGTTTGGCGATCTTGGAAAGGCCGTGCGAATCTCCGGGGTCGGAAAAAGCATTCGACCCGTTTGCTTTGTAGCTTAAGCTTTGATGTATGTGCATTCCGCTTCCGCTGAGCTGGCGGGCGGGTTTCGGCATGAAGGTTGCGTATAATCCCTGCTGCTGGGCGAGAATTTTCAATATCACGCGGAAGGAAACTACATTATCCGCAGTTTTAAGGGCATTGGAATACCGGAAATCGATTTCGTGCTGTCCCGTTGCAACTTCATGGTGCATCGCTTCCGTTTCTATGCTGAACGACGTCAATGCATCCGTCATTTGCCGCCACAATCCCGACGCTACAAGATCCGTCGGCTGGTCAAAATAACCCGCGCTGTCCTGCGGGCGGACCGGTATCAAGCTGCCGTCGGCATTGTGCTTTAAAAGAAAAAATTCCAATTCCGGTCCTGTGTTATAGGTCAGTCCCATTTTTTCCGCTTCATTCATAACGGAAGCAAGAACAGCCCGCGGGTCTCCCAGAAACGGATTTCCGTCGGGTGTAAAAACGTTGCAAATAAGACGGGCTGTCGCTTCCTCCGCACCCAGCCACGGCAGAATGGCGAATGTTTTTGCATCAGGCACCAGGTACATATCGCTTTCAGCAATGCGTGCAAATCCTTCGATCGATGATCCGTCGAACCAAATTCCGTGATTCAATGCAGCCGCAAATTCACTTTTCGGTATGGTTACGATTTTTACCGATCCGTTGATATCGGTAAACTGCAAATCGATAAATTTTATTTTGCGTTCTTCGGCAAGAGCCAGAAGTTCGTCGGGTGCCGGAGTTGATGGAATTGTCATAGTCGTCGCACCGATTGCAGGATGACTGCTAATATGATGATGGCAAGCAGAATAACTACTGCTATGCCGATGGGTTTAAAAAGAGGAAATCGTTCCCACAACGAAAGAGCCTTTGGATTGCGGGATTTTTCCAGAATTGCAATATCGACGTCATTGATATTATCGAGGTCATGAATAAATGCATGCAAATCGCTGTAACGGTCATTCGGATCTCGTTCCAAGCAGCGCATAACCACTGCTGCCAGTTGAGGCGAAATATCCGGCCGTTCGCGGTCCAAACGCGGGATGACGGCGTGAAGGTGCTGGGACATGACGACCATTGTATTGTCTCCCGAGAACGGGACCCGTCCCGTAAGCAGTTCAAAAAACATAATTCCAACCGCGTACAAATCCGTACGCTGATCTCCGCGCTGTCCTTCAATTTGTTCCGGCGCCATGTAATCAGGCGTACCGGCTGTGCTGCTCAGATTTGCATACGTAACACGGTAGGATTTTTTTGTCAGTGCGAGTCCGAAATCCAAAATAATAGGCTGGCCTTCATCCGTGATGAGGATATTCTCCGGCTTGAGATCGCGATGAATAATTTGATGGTCATGGCAATGCGCGATACCGTCGGCTATTTTACGAATAAGCTGAACTGCCTGATCGGGCGGAACCGGAGCTGCGGACTGAACAAAGTCCCGCATGGATTTGCCGACAACAAGCTCCGTAACTAAGTAAGGCGTGCTGTTATAACGGCCTGAACCAAGGCCTAACTGGATGGCCGGATGCCGGAGCGTTTCCATGACTTCAAGTTCGCGCTGGAACCGTTCAAACTGTGCCGGGTCGCCGATACTCATTCGATCGGGAATCTTCAGCACGACTTCTTTGCTGGACAAAAGATCGTATGCCTTATACACATCGCTCATACCTCCTTGAGCTATATGTCCCAGAATTTGAAAATGATCAAATTGATCGCCAATTTGCAGCATTGGTGGTCTTATCATTATAATTTCCGCGAATCGTTATTGATTAATCTATATATGTTGAGCATAACACTACCGCTTCTTTATATAGAGCAAGAGCCTGCATCCACAGGGTTTGATCATGGGACACTTTTCTAAAATGAGCATAATAAAATATTGAATGAAAAGCAAAAAGCCGAAAATGCGCATCCTCATTGAGAATTGAAAAATGAATCATGTTGTTTTTAGCTTCCATGATTTCTTCTGCCTGATAGCTGCCGGATGAAACGATTAAGCATTGTTTCGTTCCCTTCATTTGCATTTGTCTGATGTGTCAAATGCCGAATAGATACGGTTATAAGAGAAACGTTGTCGTCGGTTTCCCGCTCAAGAGCCAGATCGAGAATTTTCTTTGAGAGCAGCGCCATGTCATGCGTTTCCGCCGCCATTTGTCCGAATTCTTTATCGTCGATTACCGACCAAATCCCGTCCGTACAAAAAATTACTTTATCACCGGTCTGCACCTGTACACTAAAAATATCCGGCTGAACAAAAAGATTTAGTCCAAGGCATTTGTTTAAGACAGACCGCTGGTTATGCGTGCGAACTTTGTCCGGAGATAAAAGACGCATACGTACCAATTCTCCCACGCGCGTGTGGTCGTTTGTCAGGCATCGGGTCGAGTTCCCGCGGATCAAATAAACGCGGCTGTCACCGACATGTGCTATGTGCAAAGTTCGTCCGACTAAATTTGCCGCAGTAAGAGTTGTTCCCATCCGGCCGGCACTCATCCGCTGTGCTGCCTGATAGACGCTTAAATTTGCATTTTGGATTCCAATTTTCAATTTTTGCTGAACCGCAGCATCGGCAGCATCATAAAAAGTTTCGTAGAAAGTAGATAATGCCAATGTGCTTGCAACTCCGCCATGAGCAAGTCCGCCCATACCGTCGGCAATGGCATAGAGATAGCCGAAGGCCGCCGTGTACTGATCGTCCGGGTTGCAGAGCCACACGGCATCCTGATTATCTTCGCGTACCTTGCCGGCATCGCTTAGACTATGCGCTTCTATTTCCGTTGCTTTGAGAGCAGTCATCAACCTTTGCGAAAAAATACATAAGGGGAGAGGTACCTCAATGAGGCACTCTCCCCGGTTATTACCACTGTAATCCTGCTATATATGCTTGCATAAATAAGGCGACATAGTTATATTGGTATTATCCAATCAGAGGAGATACCATGAAAGCAATAAAGATACATGGAACAAAGAAAAAGATACGGAAATTGGTTGAACTCAGCAAACAAGCCATGCGAGAAGGAGCCTATCGTGTCGCCAACCGCCTGCGCGCCGTGGCATTCAACATGGAAGGCAAGTCTGCTCCGGTAATTGCTGAGATTCTTAATGTTCATCGATCAAAGGTCTCCATTTGGCTACAAAACTGGCAACAAGAGGGAAAAGATGGAATACTTGAAGGCCATCGATCCGGTCGTCCCTCTTGCATCTCCCAGAGCCAGAAACGGAAACTGTCGGAGATTCTCGACAGTGGTCCCGTGGCTTATGGATTCTCTTCCGGTGTCTGGACAAGCCCCATGGTTGCCAGAGTCATCGAAGAAGAATTTTCTATTGCTTATCATCCCGCCCATGTGTCGCGGCTTCTTCATGATCTTGGATTTTCCGTGCAACGGCCAAAGAAAATTCTTGCGCAGGCAGATCAGGCAGCGCAATCGCGTTGGATCCGCTATAAATACCCGAATATTAAAAAAAAGCCCGTTTCGAAGGAGCAGCGATCCTCTTCGAGGACGAAGCAAGTTTCCGGCAAGACCCCACGCTTTACAGAACATGGTCACGAGTAGGCTCCCAACCGGAAATACCGTCAACTGGGCAACGCAATACGCTCAAGATTTACGGAACAATAGAGCTCTATTGTGCTCGATTTCTTTATCAATTTCAGACAGTCTTCAATGCTCTTACATATCTGATATATCTCGAACGTATTATAAGGGCTTATTACCCAAGAAAAATCTATTTGATTCAAGACAATGCAGCATACCACAAAGATCGGGAAGTATGGAATTGGTTCTCAGAACACCGGGCGTATATCGAAGTGTTCAATCTTCCTCCGTATTCTCCGGAGTTCAATGCAATCGAGAGAGTCTGGCATCATACACGACTACACGGCACACACAATCGATACTTCTCAACCCAAAACGAGCTTTATTCAACTTTAACTTCGACCTTCCGAAGTATCCAAATGAATCCATCGCAAATTCTGGGTTATTTAACTCCATATCAATAATTGATTATGTCGCTTTATTTATACAATGGTATATATCACAGGATATTACTTTGCCGCTGAAGGCAAAATTGCTTTGCCGGTCTTTTTGCTGCTCACGATAAAATATGCCAGACTGATAACTCCCCAGCCTCCCGTTATCCAGAGCGCCATTTGAGTCGCATCGGCCGAGACACCGGGTGTGCCAAGACCTATCCATACCACACCAACGAGCAGTCCGATGTTTCCGATAAGACCCAAGAACGGTATTGTTGCATGTTTTATTTTATGGAATTCCTCGCGCCCGACAAACGTGACGAATGTCAGAAAACAAATAAGCGCGTAGAGAGCAAATGTTCCGATATTGGAAGCCAACGTAATGCCGGTGAGCGCCGTAACGTTCAGTACTCCGATGCTGCCGATAATTGCAGATACGGCAACGAGAATCCACACACCCATATGCGGAGTAGCATGCTTGCTGTGGAGAGCGCCCAAAAGGCCGGGCATTTCATTATCCTGCGCCATTGCGAAGCTGACGCGCACTGCGGTATTCATAGCGGCAAGTGTGGTTCCCAAAACAGCCAGAGCTACGGTAACAGCGATGACAATCATTAAGGCAAATCCATTACCGCCGAGCATTGCATCGCCGATGAGACGGGTCAGGTCGCCGATCGGCGCTCCCGATGCAGCCGCTGCATCCATACCTGTGAGTTTGCTTCCGTCGGAGCCGACGAAAACCAATTTTTCGCACACTGCATAGTTTGCGGCAAAGTATTCAAAGAGATAAGCGAAGAGCCCTTGTATGATAAGGGATAAAATAACGCCCCGTGGTATATCTTTCTTCGGATTAATTGCTTCACCGGCCAGCGATGTGGATGATTCGAATCCGACCAAAATTAAAATAGCGATGGTGGATTGAAACAGCATTGCCGGCAGGCTGTGCGGAAATACGATCGAAAATCCGCTCGGATGTGCCCATTGCGTCGCATGAAGCGGATTGAGCATGCGGAATGAAATTGCCAGGACGCTGAAGCCGATCAATGATATTAATTGAATGACATTAATGGCTATGGCGACATTAGTCGAGCCGCTGATGCCGCGCACTGCAATGAAGCCGACTATAAGAGAGAACGCAACCGCGATTCCGATTTGGCCCGGAATGGAAAGGTTGATATTGAATTGTCCCAAAATGTAAGTGATAAGAATGGCCATCATAGCAACCATGACGCCGGGATAAACCCAGTAGAACAAATGAGCAGCCCATCCGGTAAGAAACTTTGATATGCGCGCATACCGTTGATGCGATGCTTTATTGCGGTCGAGAAACGCTTTCTCGGCGAAGTAATACGATCCGCCGGCGCCGGCTTCCGGGTACCGGCGCGCGAGTTCGGAAAATGCAATTGCCGTGAGGAATGCTACGATCAATGCAGCTACGATGCCGGTCCACATATCCGTTGCGCCGCCGTTATTGGAAGCTTGTATTTGATATGTAATCCAGAGAAATGCGCCGGGCGCTATGAGCGCCATTGCGTTGACCGTAACTCCTGTCAGGCCGAGGGTTTTTTTCATTTCTGTGTTTGCCATAGGTTCTCCAAATTATTTTGAGAATGATTTAATTTTTCAAGAGGATATTATTTAAAATGTCACCACGAGGCCAATGGTAAAGGTCAACTGACTCGTTTCCGTAAAGAAATTATTTTTATCGTATGCCGGGTTCAAAGACATATCGTCTCTCAATTCACCGCGCACGAGCATCTGGTTGAACAATTTGTGTTCGAGCGTCAGCGTTACTTCTTTATATGTGTTTGCGATGCCCGTCGTATATCCGAGAGGATCATTGTATACTTCGGCGCGAAGAGCGACAGCGGAAAGCGTATCGACAGTATATCTTCCGTAAACTGCAGCGCCTTTCCATGTGACAAGTCCGGCGGATGTTCCGGCCTCGCCGTAATCGCCGTTCAGCGCAAGTGCGAATTTCTCGGTCACCGTTTGTGTAACGATAACATCGTACACATTGCGGGCGCCGATTTCCGCAGGCGGATTGGGTTCCATACCTGTAAGATTCTCGTGTCCCCATATACCGTTGAACACAATTCCCGTGGATGCAGTTGCGGCATAATTCAGCGTGGCGCCGATCGATTTCGATCCGTTATTGTCGACATTGGAATTCCATCCGTTCAGCAGATGGAGCGCCGCCGTCAGGCTGCCGGAGACCGGATATGTAAAACGCATGCCGGTATGATAATACGGAATAGCAAATGCGAACAAGTACGAGCGGCTGTAATTCCAGTTGTCCTTGGATTCTATTACTTCATTGCCCATGTGCGTAACGAACTTGCCCGCATCCACCGTCAGGCCGCTTCCGATGGGAAGGTTGGCCGTAACGTATGCTTGCTGCAAAATAGAAAGAGTCGTAGGAGGAGTCCCGGCATTCACAGGCTGAACGATATCGTTTGTGGTGCCGTAATCGAGATCTATTCGGAATCCGACAGGCGATGCTGTTGAGGCAGCTCTTTGAATGACGAGTTCTGCCTGGCTCAATGTAAACGAATTTGCATTGGCGTCGAAATTCCGGAGTTCATTTTTATATGTAACCGGTGAAGCAAAATTATAGCTGTAATAAGCATCGATAAGCCCGCTATAGGTTACCGGCTGTGCCTTGCCGGTCGCAGCAAATACAGTGAGGGCAAGAGCTGTGAAAATTGATATTCTTGATTTCATTGTTCGGAACCTTTCAAATGGTGAATAAACATATTCATTGAATTCTGTCGCTGTTCCAATGCTTTACTGCTTCGTTCGGGCTTCATTTCTCCTTTCTTATGTCGATTGCAATATTAAAAACAACCGTCTATGCGTTTTTTCGGCATTTTTCATCAGGACTTAAGGAAAAACGGCTGCAGCCGCGGGCTGCCGTTTTCGGAAAATATGGAGAAACTTTCTCTTTCCGCTCTGAAATTTCGCTCCCTGTCTTGAACGCGCCCGCTGCCGTTCACGCCGGGAGGAAAACTACCGACAGCCGTTTCCTGTCTGAAACTCTCCTTGTGAAATTGCCGGTCTGTAATGCACAGGATCGTTTTATTTCTATTTTTAAAGAACTCTTCGGGTATTTCGACCGATTTTGTTGCTTTCCCGGATACTAAAGAACTAAGGCTATTACGTCATTTTACTTTACTTATTAAGTTAATCTAACTATATGGTATAATAAAATAAGGCAATTGTCAAGTGCGACGGACAATATTTTTTTCTTTTTGCAGTTTTTCTTCTTCTCCTGAATTTAAAAAAATCCTTTTTCCCCTTTTTTTATTGAGGGAAAATTAGGTCGGGACACATTCTTAAAATTTTTTCATGAAGTCTTTTTTCAAATAAAAATTTTCCGCTCCCGCATCCTCATGATCTTTAAAGTATTCTTTGACCGGGCACTTGACAAAATCAATTGTTTTTCTTACTGTATATATAGATTTGTTTACCGAGGTAAAGTGAAACAGAACCCTTATATATTCGGATCTACAATAACCGGCAGCATGATCATGCGGCCGATAGGTACGGTCTCTGTTCTCACTACACTCCCGACCCTTACTCTTGGCCTCCTTATTATTAGCCTGCTTCTTGTAGGCTAAGGATACGCCAGAGGCCAGCGAAGCATACCAAAGCATTTTATTTCTCAACCGGTTTTCGCAGCGTTCGCCTCTGGCAGGTGAAACGGTATGTTATTTTTGAAAGGGATGAACGATGCGAAGCGATGCTGTTAAAAAAGGTTTTGAAAAAGCTCCTCATAGAGCGCTCCTGCGCGCTGTCGGGCTGAAGGAAGAAGATTTCAAAAAACCCTTTGTTGCTGTTGTCAATTCCTATGCGGATATCGTTCCCGGACATGTCCACCTGCAAGCCTTCGGTAAAATTGTAAAGGATGCCGTCCGGGCTGCCGGCGCCGTTCCGTTCGAGTTCAACACAATTGCTGTCGACGACGGAATCGCCATGGGACACGGTGGAATGAAATACAGCCTTCCATCCCGGGAACTCATTGCCGACTGTGTAGAAACAATGATCGAAGCGCACCAATTCGACGGAATGGTCTGCATTCCGAATTGCGATAAAATTGTGCCCGGCATGATTATGGCTGCTTTGCGGACCAATATTCCGGCAATCTTCGTTTCCGGCGGCGCCATGCGGGCGGGTAAAATGCCGGACGGTCAGACGGCGGATTTAATTTCTGTCTTTGAAGGCGTCGGCGCTTACAAGGCCGGAAAAATCGACGAGCAGCGGTTGAAGATGCTGGAACAGTACGCGTGTCCGGCATGCGGGTCGTGCTCGGGACTTTTTACGGCAAATTCCATGAATTGCCTCCTTGAGGTTTTCGGATTAGCCCTTCCGTACAACGGCACTGCCCTTGCCGAAACGCCGGAACGAAATTCGCTTGCACAACAGGCAGGCCGCCGAATCATAGAGTTGATAGAACAAAATGTTTGCCCGCGCGATCTTCTGACGCAGGATGCGGTCGACGATGCCTTTGCGCTCGATGTTGCAATGGGAGGAAGTACAAACACTGTGCTTCATACGCTCGCTTTCTGCCGCGAGGCAGGAATCGATTACCCTTTGAGCCGCATCAACAGCGTTGCGGATAAAATTCCGCACCTTTCGAAAATCAGTCCCTCAGGACCGTGGCATATCGAAGACCTGCACCGCGCAGGAGGAATTCCGGCTCTCTTAAAAGAGATATCCCGCAAAGGAGAACACCTGCTGCATCTGGACCGGGCAACCGTAAGCGGAAAAACCCTGCGGAGCATCGTAAACGATGCCTCCGTTGCGGATCATGAAGTCATTCGAACGATTGAAAACTCTCACTCGTTGACAGGCGGGCTGGCAATTCTCTTCGGCAACCTTGCACCTGAAGGGGGAGTGATAAAAACTGCCGGTGTTACCGCCTCACAGCGCAAACACAGCGGCCCGGCGAAAATTTTTGAAAGTCAGGAAGAAGCACAGTCCGGAATTCTGGCGGGGCAGGTTGCTGCCGGAGATGTCGTCGTCATCCGGTATGAAGGCCCGCGCGGCGGCCCCGGCATGCAGGAAATGCTTTCACCCACATCGGCGCTTATGGGTATGGGTCTTGGAGATAAAGTCGCGCTGATTACGGACGGAAGATTCTCCGGCGGCACGCGAGGTGTCTGCATCGGTCATATCTCCCCGGAAGCAGCCGCGCACGGTCCGATTGCCGCACTGCGTCCTGGAGACATCATCGATATCGATCTGGATGCACGGACAATAAATGTCCGCCTGAGCGAAGAAGATCTTCGTGCCCGCATCGACGCTCTTCCGCCCCATTCAGTACCAACAAACAGCCGGTGGCTGCGCCGGTATGCGCATTTTGTCACAAGCGCAAGCACCGGTGCGGTATTAAAAAGTTGAAATGAAAACGAAGAATCAAAAAAGAGAATCAAAAGCGCGTCCTTTTGGATACAAAAAAAACATATCAGCAGCAGCATCCCCGATTGATGAGCGGGGCGGAAATTTTTATCCGGAGCCTCGAAGCGGAAGGAGTCGAAGTGCTCTTCGGCTATCCGGGAGCTGCGACGATAGCCATTTACGATGTTCTCTACGATATCGCCGCCGGGAAGAACATCGTCATGGAAAGCGAAGAATCGGAATCATTTGAAGAAGATATACAAACAACCGGTCAAGTAAATTCTGCATCATGGAACAATACAAGGAACAACTCAATGACCACGACAAAAGCACACGACAAACAGGCGCCCAAACAAATTTCCGGCGCTGAAATTTTCGTACGAAGCCTGACGGAAGAAAAAGTCGAAGTGCTCTTCGGCTATCCCGGCGGTGCGACCATCGGAATTTACGATGTCCTGCACGACATCACGAACATCAAACATATCCTGACGCGGCACGAACAGGGGGCGACTCATGCGGCGGAAGGATATGCAAAAGCGACCGGAAAACCGGGCGTTGTACTCGTCACTTCCGGTCCCGGCGCCACCAACACCGTGACCGGCATTGCAGATGCCTATATGGATTCCATTCCGATCGTCGTCTTTACGGGTCAGGTTGCCACCAAACTGATCGGCAATGATGCGTTTCAGGAAGCGGACATCGTGGGTATAACGCGTCCTATTACCAAACACAATTTTTTGGTCAAAGATGTCCGCGACCTTGCACGCACGATAAAAGAAGCGTTCTATATCGCTACAAGCGGCCGTCCGGGACCCGTCCTTATCGATTTGCCGAAAGACGTTATGGCTCAGAAGACCGTCTTCGAATATCCGAAAACAGTCAACATGCGCAGCTACAACCCGACGGTTGAAGGCAACCTGAAACAAATAAAAAAAGCTGCGGATGTGATCAACACAGCCAAGCGGCCGGTTCTCTATGTCGGCGGCGGCGTTATCAGCAGCAATGCCGCGCACGAATTGCGCGCTCTTGCGGACAAGCTCCAATGCCCGGTTACCACAACGCTGCACGGACTCGGCTCTTTTCCGGAACAGAATAAGCTTTCTCTCGGCATGCTGGGCATGCACGGAACATGGTATTCCAACTATGCCGTTCATTACTGCGATGTACTCATTGCCGTCGGTGCACGCTTCGATGACCGCGTGACGGGTAACGTCGACGCGTTTGCGGCTGAAGCGAAAAAAATTCATATCGATATCGATCCGTCCGCCATCAGTAAAAATGTCCCGGTCGACGTTCCCATCGTCGGCGACATTAAGCATGTCCTTCGTCATTTGCTGCAGGACGTCAAACCGCTCGATACGCTGGATTGGATCAAGACCATCGATCAGTGGAAGCTCGAACATCCGCTGCGGTACAGGCACGACGATAAACTGCGCGCTCAGCATGTTATTCACAAGCTGGGTGAAATGACCAAAGGGGACGCCATCGTCGTTACCGACGTCGGGCAGCAGCAGATGTGGACGGCGCAATTTTTCCGCTGGCAGCATCCCCGGACGCATTTGACATCGGGTGGACTCGGAACGATGGGCTTCTCGCTTCCTGCTTCCATGGGAGCGGCATTTGGGCGCAGCGACCTGCCGATCATTTCCATCAGCGGTGACGGCGGCATTCAGATGAATTCGCAGGAACTTGCAACTATCGCCCAGCATAATTTGCCGATAAAAATCTTTATCTTGAATAACGGCTTTCTCGGCATGGTTCGGCAGTGGCAGGAATTGTTCTGGCGAAAACGGTATTCCCATACGGAAATGAAAAGCCCCGATTTTATAAAGCTCGCCGATGCGTACGGCATTCCGGCTTTGCGCGCTTCCACTCCGTCAGAAGCGGAGGCCGCTATCCGGCAGGCGCTCGATCATAACTCCGGGCCGATTCTCGTGGAATTCGTCGTCGAAAAAGAAGAGAACGTCTACCCGATGATACCGGCGGCACAAACGGTCAACGAAATGCTCGACAACCCGGAACCGATTTCCGAAACGAGTAAAGGGCCCCATGTGCGGCAAAATATTATGATTCATACAAAAGGCTAATTGCGAAGGAGACTCTATGGCACAGACAAAGACATCGGCCGGCGGCGCAGTCAAAGCTGCCGATGAACAATTAAAGCAGCACACGGTGAGCCTTTTGGTGGAGAACCGTTTCGGTACGCTCAACCGCATTGCCGGCATGTTCTCGGCAAAAGGATACAATATCGATAGTCTAACGGTCGGACCGACAGAAGACCCGGACGTCTCGCGCATGACCATCGTCACACGAGCCGATGATCAGATTATGGAACAGATAACGAAGCAGTTGAACAAACTCATCGATGTCGTTAAAGTCATCGATTTGACGTTCGAAAGTTTTGTCGAACGCGAGCTTGCTCTCGTAAAAGTTCAATCGACCGCGACAACGCGATCGGAAGTATTGCAGATCGCAGAAATATTCCGCGCAAAAGTCGTGGATGTCAGTCCCCGTACTTTAACGCTGGAAGCGACGGGCAGCCAGCAAAAAGTAGACGCTATTATCAATATGTTGAAACCATTCGGCATTAAGGAAGTGGCTCGAACCGGACGTGTTGCAATGAAACGTGAATTCCAGATGGAAGTATAATACTAAGAATTCAAACACTATGAATAAAGACGAGAAGATCTCGATGGACACAGAAAAGAAAAATCAATTTCCGCTCTACGATTCCAGGAATGAACATGATGCCTGCGGTATCGGATTTATTGTAAACATCCGCGGCGAACAATCGCACGATATCATCGTTAAAGGAATCCAGATTCTTATCAATCTCACCCATCGCGGCGCTTGCGGCTGCGACCCTGATACGGGTGACGGCGCCGGCGTGACGATTCAAGTTCCGCATAAATTCTTCGTCAAAGAATGCGCCAAAATCGGCATCACTCTGCCGGATGAAGGGAAGTACGGGGTAGGGATGGTCTTTCTGCCGGTCGAAGCTCAGGCCCGGCTGCAGTTCGAAGGCGTCATAGAACGCATGATCGAAGAAGAAGGTTTGACTTTACTCGGCTGGCGCGATACGCCGGTCGGTTCGAATGCCATCGGACGTATTGCACGGGGTTCACAGCCGTATATCGAACAGGTTTTTATCGGTGCACCGCCGTCCATAACGCAGGAAGTTTTCGAGTGCAAGCTGTACGTCGTCCGCAAGCGGGTGGAATCTGAAATTGCAAAATCCGATCTGAAGGAAAAAGACTTTTTTTACATTCCGTCGCTTTCATCGCGGACTATCGTTTACAAAGGATTGCTTCTGGCTCCGCAGATTACACAATTCTACAGCGATCTTTCGGATTCGGATGCCGTAAGCGCTTTGTGCCTCGTGCATCAAAGGTTTTCAACGAACACGCTTCCAAACTGGCAGCTGGCGCACCCGTTCAGGTACATCTGCCACAACGGAGAAATCAATACTCTGCGCGGCAATATCAACTGGATGCATGCGCGGCAATCGATACTTCGTTCCGATCTTTTCGGAGACGATATCAAAAAAATATTTCCCATTATTCAGCCGGGCGGAAGCGATTCCGCTTCTTTGGACAATGCCGTCGAACTTCTGTACCTCGCCGGCCGCAGCATTCCGCACGCTCTGGCGATGCTGATTCCGGAAGCGTGGGATCATGACACGAGCCTCTCTCCGGAGAAACGCGCTTTTTACGAATACCATGCATCGCTCATGGAGCCATGGGACGGTCCCGCCGCCGTTGCCTTTACCGACGGACGCATAGTCGGCACGACGCTTGACCGCAACGGACTGCGTCCAACCCGTTATATGGAAACGCACGACGGTTATTTTATACTCGCTTCGGAGGCCGGCGTACTGCCGATTGATCCTAAGAATGTAAAAATGAAGGGGTGTCTCGAACCGGGAAAAATGCTCTTAGTCGACTTGAATCAAAAACGGGTCATTCTGGATGATGAAATCAAGAAACAATTAAGTTCGCGGCAGCCGTATGCGGAATGGATGAAGGGAAATCAGATGACGCTCGATCAGCTTCCCGATCCTCCCCGCGTCTATGCATTCAATCCTGCAGACATCGTCCAGCGGCAGCGCCTGTTCGGTTATACCGAAGAAGATATGAAAATTATTCTCACACCGATGGCTGTCAACGGCGAAGAACCGCTCGGTTCCATGGGAGCCGATACGCCGCTCGCCTGTCTTTCCGACAAGCCGCAGTCGATGTTCAATTATTTCAAACAGATGTTTGCGCAGGTGACCAACCCGCCGATCGATCCGATCCGCGAAGAACTTGTCATGTCGCTGACAAGTTACATCGGTACGGAACGCAATATTCTGGAAGAGACGCCGCAGCACTGCCACACGCTGAAACTAATGCATCCGATCGTGACGAACCGCGATCTGGAAAAACTACGCCGCGTTTCCTGGGGCGATTTTCTCGCCACAACGCTTCCGATGTTGTTCCGCGTCCACGGAGGTGAAAAGGAAATGGAACGCGCGCTTGACGGCCTTTGCCGGCGCGCATCGCTTGCTATCAAGAACGGCTATTCCATTATCATCCTGTCGGACCGCGGGTCGGATGAGGAATATGCGCCGATTCCGAGCTTGCTTGCCCTGACCGCCGTGCACAATTTTCTGGTACGGGAAGAAACCCGGACGCAGGCAGCCCTCGTGGTAGAATCCGGCGAGCCGCGTGAGATCATGCATTATGCTCTATTGATCGGTTATGGTGCAAGCGCTATAAACCCGTATCTGGCAATCGAAACCATAGAAGATCTTTTCAACAAAGGACGGCTTCCCGAAGGGCTGGATGTCGGTCATGCGTTGAAAAATTATAAAAAAGCCATCGGCAAGGGTTTACTGAAAGTATTCTCCAAGATGGGAATTTCGACGCTCCAGAGCTACCGGGGTGCGCAAATTTTCGAAGCGATCGGATTAAACAAATCCCTTGTCCAGAAATATTTTACCGGAACGGCATCGCGCGTAGAAGGCATAGGCCTGGACGTACTTGTGGAAGAAGCTCGGTTGAAACATGAATACTCCATGCAGGGAATCACGGAAACCGAAACGGAACTCGATCTCGGCGGCAATTATCAATACCGCGCAGGCGGCGAACGGCACCTGATCAATCCGGTGACCGTCACAAAATTGCAGGAGTCGGTGCGCGGCAATAATTACGAAACGTTCAAAGAATTCTCAAAAGCAATGGATGATTTGAACCGGACGAACTTTACGCTCCGCGGGCTGATGGAATTTAAAGAGGGCACGAAAAGCATTCCGATAGAAAAGGTCGAGCCGGTAAAAAATATCGTCTCGCGGTTCTCCACCGGCGCAATGTCGTACGGCTCCATCAGCAAAGAGGCGCACGAGACGCTCGCCATTGCCATGAACCGTATCGGCGCCAAATCGAATACGGGAGAAGGCGGAGAAGAAGAAGAGCGATTCCACCGGGATGCAAACGGCAATTCACGCCGGAGCGCAGTCAAGCAGGTTGCCTCGGGTCGTTTCGGCGTTACGGTGCATTACCTGATGAATTCGGACGAGATACAGATTAAAATCGCTCAGGGAGCCAAACCCGGTGAAGGCGGTCAGCTGCCGGGACATAAAGTCGATGCTATCATTGCGAAAACGCGTCATTCGATTCCGGGAGTCGGACTTATTTCTCCGCCGCCGCATCACGACATTTATTCCATCGAAGATCTTGCACAGCTGATCTACGATTTGAAGAACGTCAATCCGAAAGCGCGAATTTCCGTCAAGCTCGTTTCGGAGGTCGGCGTCGGAACGGTTGCCGCGGGCGTTGCAAAAGCGCATGCGGATATGATTCTTATCAGCGGCTATGACGGCGGCACGGGTGCGTCGCCCCAGACTTCCATCAAACACGCAGGCATCCCCTGGGAATTGGGACTTGCCGAAACGCAGCAGGTTCTTGTGATGAACGATCTGCGCAGCCGTGTCCGTTTACAGACGGACGGAAAGCTTTCGACCGGACGCGATGTTGCCATCGCCGCACTGCTGGGAGCGGAGGAATTCGGATTCTCGACCGCGCCGCTCATATCGATGGGATGCATTATGATGCGCAAGTGCCATCTCAATACCTGTCCTGTCGGTATTGCGACTCAGGACGAAAGACTGCGGAAAAAATTTGCAGGAACGCCGGAGAATGTTATCAGTTATTTCTTCTTCGTCGCTGAAGAAATTCGCGAAATCATGGCGCAGCTCGGATTCCGTACGATGAACGAAATGATCGGCCGCGCCGACATGCTTTTTATGCGAAAAGCGGTCGACCACTGGAAGGCAAAGGGAATGGATTTATCCTCCATTCTTCATCTGCCGACCGTGCCGCTGCGGATAGGCCGCCGCTGTCTGATCGAACAGAATCACGGTCTGAATCAGGCGCTCGATTACGAGTTGATCGAAAAAGCAAAACCGGCTCTGGAAAATAAAACCCGCGTCGAATTTTCCTTGCCCATCCGCAACGTGCACCGTACCGTCGGAGCAATGCTGAGCGGGGAAATTGCCAAGCGGCACGGATCTGCCGGCTTGCCGGACGATACGATCAACATCAATTTCAACGGGTCTGCAGGGCAGAGCTTTGGCGCGTTCCTTGCCAAAGGCGTAACGCTTCGTCTTGAAGGCGATGCGAACGATTATGTGGGAAAAGGACTCTCGGGCGGAAGACTGATCGTCTATCCGCCGAAAGATTCCGGATTCGTACCGGAAGAAAATACGATCGTCGGCAATGTTGTGCTCTACGGTGCAACGAGCGGCGAAGCGTTCTTTAACGGAAAAGCGGGTGAACGATTTGGAGTCCGCAATTCCGGCGCTACGGCGGTCGTCGAATCTGTCGGCGCACACGGATGCGAATATATGACGAACGGAATCGTTGTTGTGCTCGGCAAAACCGGAAAAAACTTTGCTGCAGGCATGTCCGGCGGTTTTGCCTTCGTTCTGGACGAAGACGGCGAGTTTGCCGCCAGGATGTGCAATACATCGATCGTCGATCTCGAACCGATGACCGAACAGGACGAGGAATTAGTACGGAAACTTGTCGTCAAGCATATTGAAGTCACCGAAAGCCGGCGCGGAACCGCCGTTCTGGAACATTGGAAAGAGCTTGCTCCGAAATTTGTCAAAGTATTTCCGCACGATTACAAACGCGTGCTCGGCGCCGGATGGAAACCGAAGGAAAATGTGAAACCAGTTAGTGAAGCAAAGGAGGTTGTCCATGGGTAAGCCGACTGGATTTTTAGAATATGAACGTGAAACACCGGCTCGACGTCCCATTACGGAACGCGTGCAGGATTGGCGCGATGTGTATATCGAATTCCCCGAACAAAAAGTTCAAACGCAGGGAGCGCGCTGCATGGATTGCGGCATTCCCTTCTGTCATACCGGATGTCCGCTCAACAACGTCATTCCGCACTGGAACGATCTTGCATTCCGCGGCCGGTGGAAGGAAGCAATCCGCATATTGCATTCGACCAATAATTTTCCGGAGTTTACCGGACGCGTATGCCCTGCGCCTTGCGAGACCGCCTGTGTTCTCGGCATCAACGAGCCGGCAGTGTCGATCAAAGCAATCGAGAAATCGATTATCGATTATGCATTCAAGCAGGGATGGATTCGTCCTGAGCCGCCGCGGAAACGAACAGGCAAGACCGTGGCGGTTATCGGATCCGGCCCCGCCGGACTGGCAGCCGCACAGCAATTGAACCGTGCAGGCCATCACGTGACCGTGTATGAAAAAAGCGACCGTCTCGGCGGCCTGCTGCGGTACGGCATACCGGATTTCAAGCTGGAGAAGCAATTGATCGACCGCCGCATCGAACAGATGCAGGCAGAAGGAATCGTTTTTGCCACACGCGCTCATATCGGCGTCAATATTGCCGCAGATGAATTGCGCCGTTCGTATAACGCCATGCTGCTTTGCGGCGGCTCAGAAGCTCCGCGGGATCTTGCCGTTCCCGGCAGAGAATTGAAAGGCGTGCATTTTGCATTGGAATTCCTGCCTCAGCAAAACCGCCGGGTTGCAGGAGATAAAATAGATCCGGCTCAGGAAATTCTTGCGGCCGGCAAAAATGTCGTTATTATCGGCGGCGGCGACACCGGAGCGGACTGCCTGGGTACGAGCCTGCGGCAAAAAGCAAAATCGGTTCGTCAATTCGAAATTATGCCGAAACCTCCCGGCGACCGTTCTCCGTCGACACCATGGCCGATGTGGCCGCTTCAATTGCGCACGGAAAGTTCGCATGAAGAAGGCGGCACACGCGAATGGTCTATGGCCACAACGAGTTTTGAGGGCGACGCGCAGGGCAATGTGAAAAAACTTCATGCCGTCCATGTCGGTCCGACGCCAAAGTTCGAACCGATTCCGGGAACCGACTTTTCCGTCGACGCAGACCTGGTGCTGATTGCAATGGGCTTTACCGGTCCCGTTAAAACCGGAATGCTTGAAGGCCTCGGCGTTGCACTCGACAACCGCGGCAACATTGCATGCGATGCGCAGTACATGAGCTCCGTACCCGGCGTATTTGCTGCCGGCGATATGCGGCGCGGACAATCGCTCGTTGTCTGGGCGATTACAGAAGGACGCAAAGCTGCTGCAGCGGTGAATGCATATCTGGCGGAACCCGCGCAGCATTTTATAAATCAACGATAGTAAAACACGATCATAGATCATCAGGAGACAAAAGATATGGCAACAATTAATTTCGGCGGTGTGAAAGAAGAAGTTGTTACGCGTGAAGAATTTCCGCTTTCCAAAGCCCAGGAAGTTTTAAAAAACGAGGTCATTGCAATCATCGGCTACGGACCGCAGGGATACGGACAATCCCTCAACATGCGCGATAACGGAATCAAGGTTATCGTCGGACAGCGCAAAGGGGGCAAAGGCTGGAAAGATGCCGGTACCGACGGATGGGTCGAAGGGAAAAATCTTTTTGAAAATATCGAAGAAGCGATTCAAAAAGCGACCATCGTTCAATATCTCCTCTCCGACGCAGGCCAGAAAGCGCAATGGCCGCTCGTCCAGAAAAATTTAAAGAAGGGACAGGCGCTCTATTTCTCGCACGGATTTTCAATTGTCTTTAAAGAGCAGACCGGAATTATTCCGCCGAAGGATGTGGACGTGGTACTTGTGGCTCCGAAAGGAAGCGGTCGAACGGTTCGCACTAATTTTCTTGCCGGCAGCGGCATCAATTCGAGTTTTGCAATTTTCCAGGACGCAACCGGCAGGGCGCGTTCGCGCACGCTTGCATGCGGGATTGCCATCGGCTCGGGATATCTTTTCCCTACAACGTTCGAAAAAGAAGTGCTGTCCGATCTTGTCGGCGAACGCGGCGTTCTCATGGGCGCCATCGCGGGTTTGATGAAGGCGCAATACGACGTTCTTCGTTCGATGGGACATTCCCCGAGCGAGGCATTCAATGAAACGGTGGAAGAAGCCACGCAAAGCCTCTATCCATTGGTCGGAAAAAACGGCATGGACTGGATGTTCGCTGCATGCAGCACTACAGCACAGCGCGGCGCGCTGGACTGGTCGAAAAAATTTGAAGCGGTTAACAAGCCTCTCTTCGAGCTCCTGTACCGTGACGTCAGGGAAGGCGTGGAAACTGCCCGCGTCCTCAATACGTGCAGCGCGCCCGATTACCGCGAAAAGTTAGATTCGGAACTTGCACTCTGGCACGAATCTGAAATGTGGAAAACAGGCGAAGCGGTTCGTTCGCTCCGTCCGGAAAACTGGAAAAAATAACGGCAGTCGTCCGAAAAATATTTTTTCAGGTGTTTAAATTTATTGCAGGTTGCTATGGAAAAGATATCAATATACGATACCACGCTCCGCGACGGGACGCAGAGCGAAAGCATCAGTTTTTCCGTTGAGGACAAACTGAAAGTTGTCCAGTGTCTTGACGAGTTCGGAATGGATTATATCGAAGGCGGCTGGCCCGGTTCCAATCCGCGTGATATCGAATTTTTCCGCCGCGCTCGTTCGCTTGAATTAAAACACGCGAAAATTTCCGCATTCGGCAGCACGCGCCGCGCAAAGAACAAGGCGCATGACGATCCGAATCTCCGCGCGTTGATCGAAGCGGAAACGCCGGTCGTGACCATTTTCGGAAAATCATGGCTCCTGCATGTAGCTTCTGCGCTTCAAATCAGCGATCAGGAAAATCTCGATCTCATCGAAGATTCGGTCGCTTTTCTCGTTTCCCATGGACGCGAAGTCATTTACGATGCGGAACATTTCTTCGACGGTTACAAACAGAGTTCCGAATATGCCGTTCAGTCTCTTCAAGCGGCAAAGCGCGCCGGTGCATCAAGGCTGGTTTTATGCGATACGAACGGCGGAACGCTGACAACCGAGCTTTCACAAATCGTTAAAAATATGTGCCGGGAATTTCCGGGACTCATCGGCATCCATACGCATAATGACAGCGAACTGGCAGTCGCAAATTCTCTCGCTGCCGTTGTCAGCGGCGCTCTTCAGGTTCAGGGAACCATCAACGGCTACGGTGAACGCTGCGGCAATGCAAACCTGTGTTCGATTATTCCGAACCTGCAGTTGAAAATGGGATATGCCTGCATTCCTCGGGAGCAGATGGCGCATCTGACGGATGTTTCCAGGTACGTTGCGGATCTTGCCAATTTGCAGCAGCCGAAATATCTTGCCTTTGTCGGACTGAGCGCGTTTGCGCACAAGGGAGGCGTTCATGTCAGCGCCGTGATGAAAGATCCGGTTATGTACGAACATTTGAATCCGGAAAGCATCGGCAACCGCCGCCGGGTGCTCATCTCGGATCTGTCCGGACGCAGCAATGTGATGTATAAAGCAAAGGAACTCGGTATCAATCTGGACGAACGTTCGGAAGAAACGCAGCGGATTGTCGACAGCATCAAAGAAAAAGAATTTTACGGTTACCATTACGAAGATGCGGACGGATCGCTCGAGCTCCTGATCAAAGAGCAGCTCAGCGGCTGGCGGGAATTTTTCGAGCTCGGCGGTTTTAAAGTGATTATTCACAAAGACTCAGACGACGCATACACGGTATCCGAAGCTATCATCAAAGTGAAAGTCGGCGATGAAACCGAGTACTCTGCTTCCGACGGCAATGGTCCTGTCAATGCACTGGACTCCGCTCTTCGCAAAGCGCTGGAGAAATTTTATCCGCAGGTTAAGGATATGGTTCTGGGCGATTACAAGGTGCGCGTTCTCGACGGTCAGGATGGAACGAGTGCAAAAGTACGCGTGCTCATTACGACACGCAACGCGCATTCCTCGTGGAATACGGTGGGCGTTTCTCCAAACCTTATCGAGGCAAGCTGGAAAGCGCTCGTTGACAGCGTTTATTATTATTTAACCAAAGTTTCTCCGCATGTGCAGACAAAGAAAGCCGAAACCTTATGATTATTGTAATGAAGGATGGGGCATCCAAGCAGCAAATCGAACATGTCTTCGATAAAGTAAAGGAGCTTGGATTTCGGGTTCATCCGATCTACGGCGAACTCCGCACCGTGATCGCCTGTGTAGGCGACGAACGCGGCAAAGACCGTTTGCAAGCGCTCGAAATGCTCGATGGCGTGGAAAATGTCGTTCCCATCCTCAAACCGTTCAAACTTGCAAGCCGCGAATGGCATGCATCGCGTTCGAGTGTCACGATTCAGGCGCCGGACGGCGGGGATCCCGTCGTGTTCGGCAGCGGACATTTTGTCGTCATGGCGGGTCCGTGCTCTGTGGAAACGCGCGAACAGATTTTGCTCAGCGCCGACCAGGTCAAGAAAGCCGGCGCGCGTGTACTGCGGGGAGGCGCATTCAAGCCGCGCACATCCCCGTATGCATTCCAGGGATTAGAAGAAGAAGGATTGAAACTTCTTGCGGAAGCGCGGGAAAAAACCGGACTGCTCATCGTCACGGAAGTAATAACGCCGACCGATGTGCCGTTGATTGCCGAATACGCGGATATCATGCAGATAGGCGCGCGGAACATGCAAAACTTCGCCCTTCTCAAAGAAGTCGGCAAATATAAAAAACCGATACTGCTCAAGCGTGGAATGTCCAGCACGTTGAAAGAATTATTGATGTCGGCGGAATATATTATGGCGCAGGGAAACGATCAGGTTATTCTCTGCGAACGCGGCATCCGCACGTTCGAAGATTACACGCGCAACACGTGCGACATTTCCGCCGTGCCCGCGCTGAAAGAATTGAGTCATTTGCCGGTTGTAGTGGATCCGAGCCACGGCACAGGCATCCGCAGTTTGGTTACACCGGTCGCAAAAGCCGCCGTTGCTGTCGGAGCCGACGGGTTGATTATCGAAACACATCCGCATCCGGAGGAAGCGTTTTCCGACGGGGCACAGTCGCTCACGCCGGAACAATTCGCTTCTTTGATGGATGCGGTACGAATATTAGCACAAACAGAACAAAGAATAGTTTAGGAGAACAGACCATGGAAAACCGAGTTTTCGTTTTTGACACGACACTCCGCGACGGCGAACAATCGCCCGGCTGCAGCATGAATATGGATGAAAAACTCCGCCTTGCACGTCAGCTCGAAAGTCTTCGAGTGGACGTGATCGAAGCGGGATTTCCGATTTCCTCCGTCGGCGACTTTGAAGCGGTGCAGGCGATTGCCCGGCAGGTGCGTTCGTGCACGATCGCCGGTCTTGCACGCTGCGTCAAAGCGGATATCGACCGGGTTTGGGAGGCAATCCGGGAAACGGCAAAGCCGAGGATTCATGTTTTCCTTGCAACTTCCGATCTGCATTTGAAATATAAATTGAAAAAAACGCGCGAACAGGTTTTGGAAGACGCCGTGTGGGCTGTGCGGCATGCAAAATCACTCGCTCCCGAAGTCGAGTTTTCCTGCGAGGATGCTTCCCGTACCGATATCGAATATTTATGCAAGGTTGTCGAAGCGGCGATCGAGGCGGGTGCAGCCATCATCAATCTGCCCGACACCGTCGGGTATGCAGTACCTGACGAATACGGCGCGATGTTCAAAGAAGTCCGCCGGCGTGTTCCCAACATCGGCAAGGTGGTGCTCAGTTCGCATTGTCATAACGACCTCGGACTTGCAGTCGCAAATTCCATAGCGGCGATTCAAAACGGCGTTCGTCAGGTGGAATGCACGGTCAATGGCATCGGCGAACGCGCCGGAAATGCCTCTCTGGAAGAAATCGTTATGGCGGTTAAAACACGCCATGAGCTTCTGGGCGTCACGACGAACGTCAACAACGAGGAACTGCTTAAGACCAGCAGACTTTTGAGCAGCTTGACCGGCATGATCGTGCAGCGCAACAAGGCAATCGTCGGTGCGAATGCATTTGCACACGAAGCCGGCATTCATCAGGACGGCGTTCTGAAAAGTCCGATTACGTACGAAATCATGACGCCGCAGTCGGTGGGCATCAAGCATACGCAATTGATTCTGGGCAAACATTCCGGACGGCACGCTTTGAAGCAGCGTTATGCGGAACTCGGATACCAGTTGTCCGATGCCGAGCTGCAGAGTGCATATCAAATGTTCTGCGGAATTGCCGACAAGAAAAAAGAAATCTTCGACGACGACCTGGAAGCAATTCTGGAAACCGGCACTCAGGCAACGGAGGAAGAATATCAGCTTGTCAATCTTCAGATTACGAGCGGGACGAATCTCCGTCCGACGGCGACTGTCGAGTTGCGGCGGAATTCGGAAATATTTATCGATTCGGCAACCGGAGACGGCCCCGTGGACGCTTCCTGCCGTGCAATCGAACGCATGACGGGTCTCTGCGGAAAACTGACGGAATATTCCATCAAAGCAGTTCATTCCGGTCACGATGCAATAGGCGAAGTGTTTATTCGTGTGGAATTCGACGGGCTGCTGTATAACGGCCGCGCGGCAAATACCGATGTCGTTGCCGGAAGCGTGCAGGCTTATCTGGAAGCTTTGAACAGAGCCATTGCTTCAAAAAAAAGGAAAGACCTGCAGAAGGTCGAAACCGAAGTCGACCGATCTGCAGTCTAATGGAAATTTCGCACAGAGAGAAAATATTAGAGTTCTCAAAAACTAAATCGGATTAATTTTATGCCACAACATTCAGCGCCATTGACATTGTTTCAAAAAGTATGGAACCGGCACGTCATTGCACAGGAACCGGATTCACCCGCAGTTCTTTATATCGACCTGCATCTTATTCATGAAGTCACGTCGCCGCAAGCGTTCGACGGTCTGCGGAAACGCGGATTAAAAGTACGCCGTCCCGATCGAACAGTCGGAACGACGGATCACAGCATCCCGACATTCGACATTTCGCTTCCTATTGAAGACGAGCTTGCAGCAAAACAAATCCGCCAGCTTGAAATCAACGCGCAGGAATTCGGCTTTCAGCTGTACGATAAAAATCACCGGCGGCGAGGCATCGTTCACGTCATCGGACCGGAACTCGGATTGACGCAGCCCGGCATGACCATCGTCTGCGGGGACAGTCACACAGCAACACACGGCGCTTTCGGAGCGCTTGCATTCGGCATCGGAACGAGCGAGGTCGAGCATGTGCTTGCAACGCAATGCCTTCTTCAGCGTCTGCCGAAAACAATGGAAGTCCGGATCGAAGGAAAACTTTCAGACGGCGTCTCGGCAAAGGATGTCATATTATTCCTGCTTGCAAAGATCGGTGTCGGGGGCGGGACGGGTCACGTGATCGAATACACAGGATCTACCGTCCGTTCGCTGTCTATGGAAGAACGCATGACTGTCTGCAATATGTCTATTGAAGGAGGTGCGCGCGCAGGCATGATGGCTCCCGATGATATGACGTTTGAATTTTTAGCCGGCCGCGAATTCGCACCGAAAGGTGCGGCATGGGACAGGGCGCTTGCATATTGGAAAACGCTTCCGACTGACATCGGCGCAGCGTACGACCGCACGGTCGAGCTTGATGTTTCCAAACTCGGCCCTATGCTGACATTCGGAACGAATCCCGGCATGGGACTTCCGGTCAACGGCACCGTACCGATGCCGGAAAGCATGGACAGCGAGACGGATCGTCAAACGCTGAAAAAAGCGCTTGCGTATATGGGATTGAATCCGGGCGAGCAGCTTGCCGGTAAAGCGATCGATGTAGTCTTTATCGGAAGCTGTACAAATTCGCGCATCTCCGATCTCCGGGAAGCGGCACGCATTTTCCGCAGACGGAAAGTTTCGCCGAACGTCCGTACGCTGATTGTACCGGGTTCGCAGGAAATCAAAAGGCAGGCGGAATCGGAGGGACTCGATGTAATCTTTAAGCAGGCTGGAGCAGAATGGCGCGAGTCCGGATGCTCGATGTGCATAGCGATGAACGGCGATGAAATCAAACCCGGACAGTACGCCGTTTCCACAAGCAACCGCAACTTCGAAGGCCGTCAGGGCAAAGGCGGGCGCACGCTGCTTGCTTCGCCTCTGACCGCTGCGGCTGCGGCCGTAACCGGAAAAATTACCGATGTCCGAACTTTGCTGAAATAAGGAATTTACAATGGCACAATTTAAAACATTAAAATCGAAAGTTATTCCTCTGCTCGTCAACAATATCGATACGGATCAGATTCTTCCGGCGCGGTTTTTAAAAATTACGGATAAGAACGGGCTCTCGGAAAAACTGTTTACCGACTGGCGCTATAATGCCGACGGAACGCCGAAACCGGATTTTCCGCTCAACCAGCCGCAGCATCGCGGATCGCAAATACTGCTTGCCGGAGATAATTTCGGATGCGGTTCTTCACGCGAACATGCCCCCTGGTCACTCGTCGCTTTCGGCATTCGTGCAGTCATCAGCACGTCGTTCGCGGATATTTTCCGGAATAATTCAATAAAGAACGGATTGCTTCCGGTGGTTCTTTCGGCAGCCGAGCACAAGCATCTGACTGCCGAGGTCGCCGCCAATCCGGAAGCGGAGATTTTTATCGATCTTGAAAAACAATCGATATCTTTTCCATCAGGAGCGAAAGCTTCGTTTCCGATCGATTCGTTTTCAAAATTCTGTCTCTTGAACGATGTGGATGAGCTGGAATATCTCCGCCGTTTCAGTAAACAGGCGGAAGCTTACGAAGCACAAAACGCTTTTTAACGGGAGGGTCTGCAGATGCAGAAAAAAAAACTTGAGGTGTACCACGAGCATGAGGAACATCATATCGATCGTTCAATAGCGATCATCGGTTCCGGCAATATGGGTTCCGCGCTGCTCAAAGGCATTATTCACGCAAAGCTCGCTCCTCCGAAAAAAATTACCGCATGCGATATCAACGAGACAAAACTCAAAATACTCGCAGACGAATGGAAAATAAAAACGACGACCGATATACAGGCAGCCGTTCAGGCCTCCGATATCATACTGCTCTGCGTCAAACCGCAGACACTATCCAAAGCGCTGCAGTCGATTCAAAGCGTCATTCGTCCCGATCAGCTCGTTATTTCTATTGTTGCCGGCATGCGTATAGCGTATATTCAGCAAATGCTCGGCGAGCGGATCGGTATAGTCCGCACGATGCCGAACATCGCCGCAACGGTCGATGAAGGAGCGGCAGCGCTGGCGTTCGGCGAACATGTCACAGCCGCCCAGCAAAAAATAGCGATTTCGATTTTCGAGGCGGTGGGCGATGTGGTAACGGTTGCGGAAGACCAGCTCGATGCGGTGACCGGATTAAGCGGCAGCGGCCCTGCATACATCTATATGGTCATCGAAGCTTTGATCGATGGCGGAGTGAAAATGGGATTGTCAAGGGACATTTCCACAAAACTTTCCATACAAACCGTGCTCGGATCCGCCACACTCGTAAAAAAATCCGGACTGCATCCGGCGATTTTACGGGATCAGGTAACAACTCCCGGTGGAACGACCATTAATGCCATACACGAACTGGAATCGCACGGTTTGCGCTCGATGCTCATCGATGCTGTGGCAATCGCCACAAAGCGGTCGGAAGAACTAAGCAAGATTATGAATAGTCCGGCAGCATCAAAATGATCATGCGTATGCATGAAACTTTATTTCTTTTTTTGGGGATTTGGGACTTTGAGCTAAGTTTTTTTTAATACGAGTAAAGGAATTTCATTGAAAGCACATATTGTCATATTGCCCGGCGATGGGATCGGTCCGGAAGTGACCGGGGCTGCCGTTCTGGTTCTTGAACATATCGGTAAAAAATATAAACATGCATTTTCATTTACTTCGCACCTGATCGGCGGAATATCCATCGATGCGCACGGCGTATCTCTGACCGATGAGACTCTGGCGGCATGCAAAGTGTCCGATGCAGTTCTGCTCGGTGCAGTCGGCGGTCCCAAATGGGACAATCCGCTTGCAAAGGTACGCCCGGAACAGGGCTTGCTCGCCCTGCGCAAGGGACTCGGTCTCTATGCAAACCTCCGTCCCGTCAAGACCTATCCCGCTCTGCTCAACGCCTCTCCTTTGAAACCCGAATTTCTCCGTGAAGTCGATATGATCGTCGTCCGTGAATTGACCGGCGGTTTATACTTCGGCGAACCGAAAGGCCGAAAAGAAATCGACGGGCATGTTCATGCCGTGGACACGCTGGATTACGCAGATTATGAAATCGAACGCATCGTCGAACTTGCTTTCCAGCTTGCCGGGCCGCGGCGGAAAAAAGTCACTTCGGTCGATAAGGCGAACGTCCTGGAAAGTTCTCGCTTATGGCGTCAGACGGCTGCGGAGGTCGGGAAAAAACATCCCTCCATTGCGCTGGAAAATATGCTGGTCGACACCGCTGCAATGCGATTGATCACGTCGCCGAAATCGTTCGATGTCGTTGTAACGGAGAACACTTTTGGCGATATTTTAACGGACGAAGCTTCGATACTTGCAGGTTCGATGGGAATGCTTCCGTCGGCATCGCTCGGACTGAAGGGTCCCGGCGTGTATGAGCCGATTCACGGTTCAGCTCCGGATATTGCAGGCAAAGGCATCGCCAATCCGGTCGGCACGATTTTAAGTGCAGCGCTGCTGCTTCGCTATTCGTTAAAATTGGAAGAAGAAGCGCTGGCAATAGAGAAAGCGGTCGAATCCGCAATTGCAGACGGCTGCAGAACGCGCGACCTCGGGGGCGAACTTACGACCGATGCGATGCGGGATGAAATTCTCTCACGGCTTTAAAAGAAAAAAATGGAAACGAACATGACTTCCATACCTATAGTTTTAATCGGAATCGGCAACGTCGGGCGAGCCGTTTTGCGGCAGATACTTGATGTCCGCAAGCATTATGCCGAACGGACGGGTCTCTATCTTCAGCCGGTCTGTGTTTCCGATAGTACGGGCGTTATGTATAATCCGGAGGGACTTTCGGAAGATGTTCTGCAGTCCATTTTACGCGCACGCTCGCAAAGCCGGCGCATCGTCACTCTGCCGGGAGCGCAGCAAAAAGAATCCGTTCAGGAGATGCTGAAGCCGGGAACCGTCATCGTCGATGTAACCGCATCGGGCGAAATGCTGAAACTTTTCCGCACGGGTTTAGAAAATGGCTGCAGCATCGTGCTTGCCAACAAGAAACCGGTTGCAGCGCATTGGGAAGATGTGCACTGGCTGTTCGATCATCCGAATGTCCGTTACGAAGCGACGGTCGGCGCCGGCTTGCCGGTGATCTCGACATTGCGGCAGCTGCGGGAAACCGGCGACCGCATTACAGCTATCGAAGGATGCATGAGCGGAACGCTCGGATTTCTGTGCGCCGAGATCGAACGCGGCGTGGCATATTCCGCCGCCGTGAGGGAAGCCAAATCGCTGGGGTACACGGAACCGGATCCGCGGGACGATCTGAGCGGTCAGGATGTTGCGCGCAAAGCGCTGATTCTTGCACGGACAGCCGGATGGCCGCTGGAACCGGAAGCGATCGAGGTCGAACCGATGTTCCCGCAGTCCCTTTCTTCCATCGATGTGGAAGAATTTATGGAGGCAACGGTTAAGCTTGACAGTATGTACGGATCCGAGAATCAGGAAGCACAGGCAAATGGAAATGTACTCCGGTACATTGCGCGCGTCAGTCCCACAGGCGGCAAGGTTGGACTTGTTGCCGTTCCGCGGGAATCCGCGTGGGGCGCACTCCGCGGTTCCGCAAACTTTATCGCATTTTCAACGATGCGGTACGATGCGATTCCGCTTGTGGTATCGGGACCCGGCGCCGGTGCGGAGGTCACGGCTGCAGGTGTTCTGGGTGATATTATGAGTCTTTTTAATGCTGAACGAAAGGTTGAACATGAAGCTGGTGGTAATGAAATTCGGCGGAACCTCGGTGGGTTCTATCGAATCAATTGATCAATCAACGAATATAATTGTCGAACAATCAAAAATCTGGGAGGCCGTTGCTGTTGTCGTTTCCGCTATGACCGGAGTTACCGATGCACTCATCTGCGGCGCGGAAACCGCAGCCAGCGGTGATGAAGTTACATATAAATCCATTGCAGCCACGCTCCTGGCACGCCATCGCGAAGTTATCGAAAAACTCGTTCTCCAAAAGGAACAGCCGGAAATTATTTCTGTCATCACTGAATTTATAGGCGAATTTTCCAATCTCTGCAGCGCGGTTTCCACTCTCGGGGAAATTACACTGCGCGCCATGGACACAATCGTGTCGTTCGGCGAACGCATGAACGCACCCGTTATCGCTGCAGTACTCCGGAATAAAGGAATCGCCAGCGCATCCGTATCGGCAAAAAATCTTATTGTCACGGACAGTAACTTCCAAAAAGCCATGCCGATGATGGACGAGACGCGCGCGCAAACACAAAAGGTACTTTTTCCGCTTTTGGAAAAAAAGACTGTTCCTGTCATCACGGGATTTATCGGTGCCAACAAAGCAGGCAACATTACGACGCTCGGGCGCGGCGGGAGCGATTACAGCGGAGCATTGATGGGAACTTCGCTCGATGCGAGCGAAGTATGGATCTGGACGGATGTGGACGGCGTTATGACGACCGATCCGCGCATTGTCAAAGACGCGCACGTCATTCCGATATTATCGGCAAACGAAATCAGCGAGCTGGCCTACTTCGGCGCAAAAGTTTTGCATCCGAAAACCATCTGGCCGGTGATCGAACGCGATATTCCGCTCTGGGTCAAGAACACGTTCAACCCGAAATTTCCAGGTACGAAAATTATACGCGAACCGGAAGCGGCAGAGGGGAAAGTCAAAGCGGTCACGATTATTAAGAAACTCAGTCTCGTCACCGTCGAAGGACGCGGCATGATGGGAGTTCCGGGTATTGCCGCCCGTACGTTTGCCTGTGTGGCTCGTCAAAAAGCGAGCGTGCTCATGATTTCCCAGGCGTCGTCGGAACAGTCGATTTGTTTTGTTATTCCGACAGACAGCGTGCCGAAAGTTATCAAAGAGCTTGAAACGGAATTTGCACTTGAACTCGATCATGCGGATATCAACCGCGTCTGGTCGATGGACAATATAGTTATTGTAACGGTGGTCGGAACCGCCATCCGCAGCACGTCAGGACTTGCATCTAAAATATTCGGAGCGCTGGGCGCGGCAAAAATCAATATTATTGCAATAGCGCAGGGTTCTTCGGAATACAGCATTTCTGTGATTGTAGACGCCGATACCGGCGACGAGGCAGTACGCCAGATACATGCGGAAGTGATTAACTGTAGCCGCGACGGGTCGTCGCGGGTGGTTCCGACGTCACCGCAGTCGGCTACAAAAGAGATTATTTAGAATTCGTTGTTCTCTGTAGCCGCAACGGGTCGTCGCGGATGCATCCGACATCATACGCCTGAATAACTGTTTACCTGCTGCGCATTGTGGCAGGCGTCATCAGTCGCGCAGGCTGCCGTCGGCTTTTCTGTAGCCGCGGGCGATGACCGCGGACGGTTTCCGACGTCACCGCCGTCGGCTACAGAATAATACTTTTATGGAACAAAATTCATGAAACTTTACGGACGAACATCGATTTCCGAATTTCTGGGCGACTTTATCGTATATCGCAATCTTGTTCCCGTCGATCCACGATTGCCTGCGCTTGCGGAAATTGCGAAACGCATCGGCATACCGAAAGTCGTTATTCCCCGCAAGTACGAGAAAGCATACGGTCAGGTTATTGTGGAACTTCTTTCGGCTGCACGATCATTGATCGGGTCGAAAAAGGAAATCCGGCGTCTGATTTATCTTGGCGATACGAAGATGAACGACACGACCGCATTCCTGAACATTTGCGCCGCGGGATATTTTGAAGGCATGGCTTTTATCGGCGACGAAAATTCGGCGCCTCCGAAGATCGAAGAAGCACAGGAAGGTAATTGCACTGTCTGCTCCGCCAACCGGTGGTCGCTTCTGTCCGAATTCGACAATCTCTGTCAATCCCGCGGATTTCTTCATGATGAACAAACTGCCGTCATTTCCGATATCGATAAAACCATACTTGGAGCGCGCGGCCGCAACGATGCGGTTATCGATCGCGTGCGCGTCGATGCCGTGGAGCGCGTTATCAGCGAAAAAATGACCGGACGGTTCAATCATAATGCGTTTCAAACTGCATACGATACGCTAAAAAAACCGGAGTATCACATTTTTACAGCGGATAATCAGGACTACTTAGTCTATCTCTGTCTGGCAGTGGGAAGCGGAGTAACGTCGCTGGATTCCCTTATAGCGAAAATCAAAACGGGTGCGGTAAAAAGTTTTCAGGAATTTATTTTTCAGGTGGAAAAAAGCGTTGCAGCCCTGCCGGCGGATATGCGGGGAATTCATAACGAAGTGTACGAATTCGTCAGGGCGGGAGATCCCACACCGTTTAAAACTTTCCGTACGAATGAATTCAAATTGACCGTTGAGCGGATGGGACGTACAGATGACGATATGCCGGTCCCGGAACTTCTGCAAACCGAAATTCTTTTGACGGAAGAAGTCCGGGATTTTATTTTAAGCCGGAAATTGCAGGGTTCGATTGTGTTCGGACTTTCGGACAAGCCGGATGAAGCATCGCTTCCGACCGGCGATCTTGCCGTTCGCGGATTTTTGCCGATCCATCAAATCATTACGCATTCAGTAGGACAAGAACTAGGAAAAGAATGAAAAAATATGTTATCGTCGTTCCGGACGGAGCGGCAGATTATCCCATAGCAGAATTAGGCGGTAAGACAATTTTTGAGGCCGCAGAAACGCCGAACCTCAACAGCATCGCAATTGGCGGAATGCTCGGATTGAGCAAAACCGTTCCCGCATCCTTGCAGCCCGGCAGCGATGTTGCTATGATGGCGGTACTCGGATATGATCCGCACAAATATTATACCGGCAGAGCGCCGATCGAAGCGGCTGCGCAAGGCATCGAGGTTTCGCCGAGCGATTGGATCTTCCGCTGCAATCTTGTGACCATCGCAAACGAAACGATGGCCGATCACAGTGCGGGACATATCTCCAGCGAAGAAGGAAAAGTTTTTATCGATGCGCTGAATGCTTCATTTGGCAATGAACAAATAACGTTCTATCCGGGAGTCGGATACAGGCATCTGCTTGTGATCAAGGGACTGGATTTCGACGGCACGACCACGCAGCCGCCGCACGACATGATCGGAAAAAGCATCGAAAGCATTCTGCCGAAAGGAAAAAATGCGGATTTTCTGATCGACCTGATACGAAAAAGCAGATCACTGGTCGAGAATCATGAGATTAATAAGGCGCGCAGGAAACTCGGAAAAAACATTGCCAGCTCGATCTGGCTCTGGGGGCAGGGACGGAAAGCGGTACTGGATTCGTTTGAAAAAAAATACGGACTTAAAGGAGCTGCAATTACGGCGGTCGACTTAGTAAAGGGATTGGCAAAACTTATTGACTTCGATTTTATAAAGGTCGATGGTGCGACCGGATATTTCGACACGAATTACAAAGCAAAAGGATTAGCAGCAATCCAAGCGCTTCGAAAGTATAATGTGGTTCTCGTCCATGTGGAAGCCACAGACGAAGCGGGACATGAAGGAAAAGCGGAAGTAAAGAAAAAAGCTCTGGAATCGATCGACGCTCAGATCATCGGTCCGGTTCTTGCCGAATTAAAAAAATATTCAGATTGGCGGATACTGGTCATGCCGGATCACCCGACGCCCGTCTCCACAAAGGGACATGTCGGCGATCCGATTCCGTTCGCCATGGGCGGCAGCGATATCGCTCCCGGTGCAAAGCTTCCTTTCAGCGAATCCAACGCAGCAAAGACGGGCGTTTTGTTCGATCCGGGATTTGAATTAATGAAGAAGTTCTTAGTGCGTGGTGCGTAGTGCTGAAGTTAAAAAAAACTAAGAACAAAGAATTAAGAACCAAGAACTTTTTTTCCGAAGGAAAAAACATGCTCAGCTGGTTAGAATGTATCCGGGGTTGTGGAAAACGATATCCCATCGACCAAATCATTTATCGGTGTGAAACATGCGGCGCGCTGCTCGATGTTCAGCATGACGTCAAGGCTTTAAAACGCCGGTCGGCTGCATCATGGAAAAAACTATTTGACGAACGCATCCGTACGAACGTGTGGCCGTATGCGAGCGGTGTCTGGGGAAAAAAGGAATGGGTGGCTCCCGGCTTAAAAAATGAAAATATCGTTTCCATGTTTGAAGGTCACACGAACTGCTTCTGGGCGGAGCGCCTCGGCAATCAGCTTGGTGTCCCGGATTTATGGGTCAAGCTGTGCGGCAACAGTCACACCGGGTCGTTCAAAGATCTCGGCATGACGGTTCTGGTATCCGTGGTCAAGCAAATGATTGCGGAAGGCAAGCCGATCCGCGCTGTAGCATGTGCTTCAACCGGAGATACATCCGCTGCGCTTGCGGCTTATGGCGCCGCGGCGGGCATTCCGACCATCGTCTTTCTGCCGCGCGGAAAAGTTTCCACAGCACAGTTGGTTCAGCCGATTGCCAACGGCGCCACGGTGTTATCGCTGGATACGGATTTCGACGGCTGCATGCGTATTGTTCAGGAAATAACAGCGGATAATACCATCTATCTTGCCAATTCGATGAATTCCCTCCGCATGGAAGGACAAAAGACCGTTGGAATAGAAATTATACAGCAGTTCGATTGGGAAATTCCGGACTGGTTCATTATTCCTGCGGGAAATCTCGGCAACGTCAGCGCACTCGGCAAGGGATTGCTCCTGATGCGCGAGCTCGGACTTATAAAGAAATTGCCGCGCATCATCTGTGCGCAAGCGGCGAATGCAAATCCGTTGTACATAAGTTTTCAGAACAAGTATAAATCGTACACGCCGGTTCAGGCACAAAAGACGCTTGCCTCGGCGATACAAATCGGCGCACCGGTCAGCTACGAACGAGCGGTTAAGGTATTAAAAGAATTCGACGGCATCGTAGAACAGGCAACAGAAAATGAATTAGCCAATGCAGCAGCGCAGGCAGACCGGGCGGGATTATTTACATGCCCGCAGACAGGCGTCGCACTCGCGGCATTATTCAAACTCAAAGAGCGCGGAGTCATAAAAAAGAAAGACCGAGTCGTTGTTATCTCCACAGCACACGGCCTAAAATTCTCGCAATTCAAAGTGGACTATCACGAAAAAGCCCTCGCCGATGTCGTTCCGGCATTCCCAAATCCGCCCATCTATCTGCCCGCAACAACCGACGCAGTACGAAGGAAGCTGGATGAGATTCTGAAATAACTGTAGCCGCGACCGGCTTGCCCGCCTCGGGAGGGTGGTCGCGGAACATCGAGTGCTTGCATCTATCGTTGATTGAAAAATAACCTTAACTTCGCTCCCAAGCTCTGCTTGGGGACGTTTTCTTATGCTGACCCGCATTTGCAAGAATACCTGAAAATAAGTATGCATGAAATGCGTTATCTACTGAATTAACGTACAAGAAGAATAAAAAGAGATAAACAAATTGATGGATTTCATGAATATGAGTTTATTGTTATCAAAATCATTGTTTGGCTGTCATTATTCACTTGACAGATGTTTCTAAAAATCATATTATAGGGGAAGGATCTATAGGGGTTATCCAAGAATATCCTTGAAAGAGTAAGTGCTTGTTCTCACAACAAACTCATCTTTTTTTTGTAAGTTTATTTCAACCATGGGAGATTCTTCGATGAAAACTCTAAAGACATCTCTTACTCCTGCACAGTTAAAGGGATTGAGGAATGCATATCAATCTATTGGCAATGGAAAGGAAAAGATGTGGCTTTCTGCAAATACTGGAGAAGTATTTGATCGCGAAAAAGAGGGGATTAAGTTTTCAGAAAGCCTTAAATCAAAAGCGATGAAAAAAATGGAAGAGGGGCTTTCTCGGATTTATGGCTCTTGATAACTACTCCGACATAATCGATGCCGAAAATATCGAACAATCAGTAGTCTTTAATCATTCTGTTTATCTTACAGAATCTTTTAACAAATGGATTAAAGCGAAAAATCTTTCCCCCCGCTGTTTTATAATCCACCCGGAATTAGTAGAACAAGTATCGCTCAATCTTTTCACCGATCTACAACGCATTAAAGATTTTCATGATATTCATGAGGTAAATTGCAGAAAATTTGCCGCTTATCAAGCCGCATGGATTCTTCGATTACGGCCGATTCAGATTATTAAGTTGCAATCCAAAAGTAAGAAATATGTAATCCTTGCCAACGAACTCTTTGCCCTTCAAACTGTGATCGCACATATGTATGACATGATAAGGGAAAAGTTTCTTGATGCCAATGAATTAAAAGAATGGACAGCGTTTCTCGATAAAGTTGTTTATCATTTTCACCATCGCATTATAAACCCTCAAGGATTGGAGCTTACATTTGAAGCATTAGGATTAGCTCCTCCTTACATGAAAACATAAATATCCATTTACCCGGAAAATTATTCTTCATTTTCTTAAACAAACAAGAAGTCCTCTCCTACTCTATAGACTATAGATAGAAACGGGCTTCATCCGGCACTTGATTCTATTTTTTAAAAACCGTAAATATTCATGTTCAAGTACTGTGAATTCGGGTGGACTAGTCCATCGAAACTTTGTTCAGGTGGAAGTTGTGGGATGATATCTCTTCGAATTCATTTCGAAATTCTTCATCTTTAAAGGATTGCAAACAAGGCAAGGGATTGATGGATTACGACCGATATACACATTATATGATGAGTAGTGGGAATAATATTCCAGATTGAAACTGGCATTATTACAACATTTTTATCAAACTTTTATTAATTTGCTCGATATTGAGGAAACATTAATGCATCACATGGATATTCACGATCGAATTGATAAAAGGATTCAAGATAAAATAGATAAGTATTTATCATCAGGAAGAGTACAGGACGTTTCTTTTCGTGAATGGTGCAAAGAATGGACATGGGCCAAGAGGTCCGACGTTTATACGCATTATATTCATTCCTATCCCGCAAAATTATTGCCTTATGTTCCTATTTGCTTTCTTGCGAGCACACTTTCTGGTGAAGATGAAACTATTTTAGATTGCTTTGCAGGCACAGGCACCGTATTGCTTGAGGCTCTTGTTCATCATACTAAACCAAGGAATAGTTATGGCATTGATATTAATCCCTTGGCAAGATTGATTGCAAAAGTTAAAACTACGCTCATTCAGCCCGAGCGGTTAAAGGATGCGGCTTCATTGCTTTTTAATATTATTAAAAAGAATCACCTGGCACCAATACCAGTGTTCGACAATATTGATTTTTGGTTTAGACCAGGCGCAATAAACGATCTCGCGAAAATTAAACATGCGATAGATACTCTCGACGTATCTGTTAATGAAAGAGATTTTTTTCTTGTTTGTTTTTCATCGATAATTAGAGATGCTTCTAGGGCCGATCCATTTATTGCACCACCGATAATTCTGAAGACAAGCAATTTCCCCAAAAATAGAAAAAAAGAAATAACAAATATAGTAAACAAAAAGCAACATTCTAGTCCCATCGGATTATTTGAAAAACGAGTTAATCAAAATATTAACCGAATGATTTCGCTACACTTAGAATTAAATGGAAGGCAAACACAAAAAAAGGCTACAATCATTTGGGACGATGCCCGTGATATAAAAATGGGGAAATATATTTCATCTGGAAGATTAAAAAAAGAAAATCCCAGAGCATTGGACAATAAAATAGGGTTAGTCATCACATCGCCTCCCTATATGTCGGCTCAAAAATATATTAGATCAACCCGACTAGAATTATCATGGCTTGGTCTCGTTCCAATTGAAGAAATAAACCAAATTGATCGCAAAATTATTGGCACAGAACGGATTACCCAGAACGAAACGAAAGAACTTCGCCCAATAGGAATCAGCATTGCCGACAAAATGCTTAAACGCGTGTTTAATATTAACCCAACCCGATATGCGATCGCCTCTAACTATTACAATGAAATGAAACTGTCTTTAAATTCAATATATAAGGTTCTCAGGCCAAAAGGAACCTGCATAATTGTTGTTGGCAATAACAATGTGTGTGGCATTGAGGCTAAAAATCACATTGTTTTAAGCGAACTTGCCGCAGAAAACAGAATGTTTAAGACAAAAACAATTCTCCGTGATTCCATTGCATCAAGGGGCATGATAACAAAGAGGCATGCAACAGGCGGAGTAATAGATGATGAATATGTTTTGTTGCTCGAAAAACAATAATATACAAAAGCAGGGGTCCTATTATGAGGCCTGGTCGATTTAATCTTCAGGATAAATTGTTTAACAAGATAGAAGCATTAAACGCTACTATCTGGAAAGATCATGTTCTAACAAAACCTATTATCATTGGGTGGTTAGACAATTTTAATAATGAAAAAGAAAGGTTGCACGCATTGTTTCTATTGTCACGCTTTATGTATTTTGGGTCGGTTCATATTCGTGAACTATTAAAGGCGCTCTATAGGGATTTATATAAATACCCCATCATTGAAGACATAAGAAAGACACATTCTAACACTATGGATATCGATATTATTAAAAGGGAATTTGAGGACAGACTTCACAAAACGAAATTCGTTGGGGTAGGAGGACCATCTGAAAGTGGGAGTATGTTGGTCTATCATTTTCGCCTTGTAAATAGTCTTTCCATGGATTCATTTGCTAATCAAGGAGACTTGGTTATTTCTGTCGGCACCACAAATAAGGAAGTATTAAAAGAGCCGCAAATCAATCATTATATATTTATCGATGATTTCTGTGGATCTGGACAGCAGGCCAGCACATACTTAGATGATCTTGTGGCCAAAATAAAAACAATTGATCCTGACATTACTATTGATTATTTGACACTCTTTGCGATGCAGGATGGAATCCGTAAGATTAAGCTTAGCAAGAAGTTTAATAGAGTTGAGGCGGTTTTCGAAATGAATATTTCTTTTAAATGCTTTTCTCATTTGTCGCGATATAAAGATGATTTGCCCGCTCAAATTGATTTTACCTATGCAAAGCAAATGTGTGCGAATTATGGAAAAAAACTTATACATAGCCTTTGTCAACAAGCCGATAAGAATGCTTCGCCCGAACAACTTAACAGATGTGCAGAGAGAAATGCGCTGGGTTTTAATAATGATCAATTGTTACTGGGTTTCCAACACAACGTGCCTGACAATACGTTGCCCATAATATGGTATAATGAAAAAATCGTCGATTGGACACCAATTTTCCAAAGATATAACAAAAAATAGGGTGATTAATTATGGAAATAAAAAATCCCTTTGATGTTACCAGGGCTGTTGAATTTTCTGATGATCAAATCAATAGCCTTTGGGTGGACATTCTTTTTTCGAGGAACAATTTTTTAGATGTAATTAAACCCTCTTCTCCCACACCTATGATAATTCTTGGAGGGAAGGGTAGCGGTAAAACACATTTGATGAGATATATGTCGTATCCTCTTCAAAAAATTAGACATTCAGAAAACGTTTTAAGTGGAATCGCATCAGAAGGATATCTTGGTATTTTCTTTTGGTGCACAGGAATGCAAACAGATAGATTCAAGGGAAAGGGGCAGCTAGATGAAGTCTGGCGCACAATATTTTCATATTTTTTAGAGCTCTGGTTTTCACAGGTTGTGCTCAAAATAGTTATTGACCTTATTCGATCAAATAATGCAAATATCCTTGATGAGAGTGCTTTATCAAAAAAAATTGTAGATCTATTCGACGAGGTTCCCAACAAAGAGCAATACAAAAATATTGAAGATATTGTTACGTTGCTGGTTAAGCTTCAGAAATTGGTTGATGTGGCTGTAAATAATTGCGCGATAACGGGTAAGTTTGGTGATTTAAAAATCCTTTTAAGTCCCGGAAAATTAATATTTGGTATTCCAAAGCTTTTATCTAACAATATTGAGTTTTTTAATAAAATTCAATTTCTATATTTAATTGACGAATTTGAGATCCTAACAATAGAGCAGCAAAAATATATTAACACTCTTCTGAGAGAAAAGGAATTGCCGGTTTCCTTTAAAATTGGTTCGCGACTCTACGGAATAAAGACATATAGAACATTTGGAGATGATGAAGAAAACAAGGAAGGATCGGAATTTGAGAAATATCCTATTGACGATTCTTTCAGACGCGACGATAAGTATAGCAAATTTGCCAGAACGCTGTGCTTAAAGAGATTAGAAGATGCTCATTGTCCCACAAAGATCAATGATATCTTGTGTATCGATTCTTTTTTTGAAGAATTCGACTATAGAGTATATCTAGGAAACTTAAATAAACGCTATTCGAATAAAACTGGCCCCCATATAAAAAAATTACACCGGGAGTTGTTGAAATATAATATTAAGAATATAGACATAATCATTAACAATTTAATATTTTCTCAGGATCTTTTAATCGAACGCACTAATCTGTTTTTATTTTATAGAAATTGGAAAGACAGCGGAAAGGGCGGGCTTGAAAAATTTAGCAAACTTATTCATCAAGAAGCGAAAGATTATTTTAATGATCCGAGGAGAAATGGAAACCACAACAAAATACTGGAAAAATTTAAATATGACATAATTGCTAAAATTATTTTAGACGCCGGTGATACCCAGTTTTATTGTGGATTTAATACTTTTATCGAAATGTCAGAAGGTATTCCAAGAAATCTTCTTAAATTACTCAGACATATTTATAAAAAATCTCTTTTTACTGGGGAGGTGCCTTTTGGTAATTCAAGAATATCACTTGAGTCTCAAAATAAGGGTGTACAAGACGCCGCGGATTGGTTTTTTGAGGACGCTAGAAATGTTGGCGACGAAGGAAAGCGCACGAAAGATAACATAACAAGGTTAGCCCGATTATTTAGAGAAATTAGATATTCAGACCTTCCCCCTGAATGTTCTATTTGCGCGTTTAGTATTGACTTATCAAGCCTTCAAGAAAATACTGTGCAACAAATCAGCAACGCCGAGAATTATTCTTTCTTAATACGCAAGGGAGTCCGCAAGAATAAAAACAATAAAAAAATGGATACCTTATTTCAAATAAATGGAATATTATCGCCAAAATGGGAGTTACCAATTTATAAAAGAGGTGAGCTTCCTTTGTCTGTGCGTGAGGCTAATGCAATATTTAATCCGTTAACTGATTCAGAGTATGATGAAATATTAAAAATGCGTTTAAAGAAATATAACGCACCCTTTATGAGTGATAATTCGAGCAATGATGATTTTTTTGATTAGGAAAAATCCCAAATGGATTATAATATATTTTATAAGAAAAAATATTTGACTATTGAAGATTACAATAGAAATAATGTGTGGGATTTGTTTATTTCGGGATACAACAATAGCGAAAGAGTTAGAAAGGTATTTAAAAAAACAAACTCTTTGGAAAAACACTGGTTAATCTTTCCAGAATATTGCTATTCAATGGGAGAGTGTCCAAAACAAGACAAATGTTTTACTTTTTCATCCGGCTCTACGGAATCAGAGTTAATTATTGATTATGCTTCACGATCGAATTCTGTTTTATTAAACTGCAACTTATGCATAGACATTACAGGATTCATGCGACCACACTTGTTGTTTCTTATTTACTATTTATATCTCAATAAAGTAAAAAAGTTTGATGTCATATATACGGATCCCATAAAATATTGCAAACATGAAGAAACCACGTTTACGAGAAGTGAGGTATACGATGTGCGACCTATTTTAGGCTTCGAAGGTTCACCTATTCCAGATAATTCTAATGATTTAATAATCATAGGCTCTGGATTTGATCATCAGTTAATTGCACATATCGCCGAAAACAAATCGAATGTACGAAAGAAAACACAAATGTTTGGATTTCCTTCGCTTCAGCCGGATATGTTTCAACAAAACCTATTAAGAGCGTATAAAGCGGAAGCCTCCATGGAAGACAAATATTCTCTTGATGGACAAGAAAATTTGTTAGCTCCCGCTAACGATCCATTTGTTACAGCCAGCGTAATACAGGAGTATGTAAATACCCAAAAAAAAATCACCAATCTATATCTTAGTCCGCTCTCTACAAAAGCGCAAACTCTAGGTTTTGGCATATATTATTTTTGGGAATGTATAAACAAACCCGTCAGCATAATATTTCCCTTTTGTAAACAATACGAAAGAGAAACAACCGAAGGAATATCGAAAATATGGAAATATACGGTCGAGCTACCATAAACTAGAAATACAATTGATTACATAAAATTATAACTACTATTCCAACAATGAGAAAAGCATCAAACAGAGCAATTCATCTCATGTTTCTAATATAAAGCTGCGACACTTTTGGCGCCATGGCTTCAACGTTTTACCTTTTGTCTTCTGCATTCTATATTCTACTTGAGGATTGGCGTCGTGCTTTTGATGATTATGCTTGTTCGTTAGCGAATATCAAAGAGCTATACATTCCGCGATGGCGGAATGTATAGCTAGAGATTTATCCTTAATCATTCTCTGCCTTCGCGAAAAAGTATTTTTATGCACCGAGTTTACCCGCTGCTTGTTTGGCATTAATTTCATGCCCTTTAGATATTTGGACTATTTTATAGTGCTGATATTATTTCCCTTAGCGAATTGCCTTTTATCCATCTCTGGTGTAATTTAATATCGTTGGATTAATAATATATTCGATTACTTTTATTTTAATTGACATCCTAAAATTGCCATAGAGTCCGAATGCAGCCAGACGACATTATCACGTATTTAGATCTTGTGAATGAAGAAAAAGCTCATTTACAAAAAGGAATGAACTATAGGGTTGGCAGGAACTATTCAGTGTTTCTGATGTCCGTAAGAAAAAACGCTCCATATGCAGATCAAATCAATCACACATCAGGTGCATTAATCTATGAGGGGCATGATCATCCAAAAACGAATCTCGTTCCGGAACCTAAAAGTGTAGATCAACCAATGACAACTTCAACGGGTGCGTGGACGGAAAATGGAAAATTCTTTAAAGCGGCGACTGATTTTAAAACAGGACTGTCACCAAATCCCGAATTAATAAAAGTATATGAGAAGATTGCCAATGGTATCTGGTGTTATAAGGGCTTTTTTGAATTAGTAGATGTTGAACACGCTTCAGATGGAAAAAGGAAGGTATTTAGATTTCACTTACTTCCAATTACAAAAACTATATTGAATGGTAATATTGAGTTACCACATAACCGCATTATCCCTACCCACGTTAAAGTAGAGGTCTGGAAACGAGATAAGGGAAAATGTCAAATATGTAGCTCAACCAAGAATCTCCATTATGATCATATTATTCCATTTTCAAAAGGCGGCAGCAGTCTGACAAAAGAGAATATCAGAATCCTCTGTGCGAAGCATAACCTCGAGAAATCTGATAAAATTATGATATTGATACCCTGGATAAGCATAACTGCAGCCGCTATCACGACCCATCGAATGAATTGAAGTTGTGACTTAGGGATTTTAATTATTGACCAGCCAACGAATCTTTATTGATTCCTCTACTTGTTTAAACTCCTTATCGCCGGTTACCAGCACTGATCCCTCGTGTTGAAAGGTCAACGCTGCTGCAAAGCAATCTGCAAATGACATTTTCTTTACGGCCTTGAATTGTGCCGCTTGATTGGCAAGTTTCCAATCTGTATCCTGAAATTCTATGCCAAGCTCGCGCATATCCTTTATGATCTGGTCGGCGGCGGCTTCGGAGACTTCTCGTGCAAGAATATACCAAACTTCTCCAGCATTCACTGTTGTCATCATTAACGGTATACCTTGTTCATGCGCATCGCCGATAATATTGCCGACCATCTCGCCCGCGGGTTCATCTTCAAGAAATGTCATCACCGACCAGGAGTCGAGCACGTAGGCCTTCGGTTTTGAAGCCATTAAAGTTCCCTTTCTTTTTTCTTCTCGGCCATCAAAGCTTTTACCAGACCGTGGCCTTTCAATTTTCCGCGAATGGAATGGACATACTGCCGTGTAATAGGTGTGAGAATGATCGATTGATCCTTTTCATTTATCTCAATTTGTATGCGCGTCCCTTCTTTGATTCCCAGCCGCAAACGTACTTTGGAGGGAATGACAATCTGGCCCTTTGTTGTTGCAATTGTTTCCATGCTGCACCCTTCATGTTTATTACTCTTATAATGTAAGACAATGAATAATGTAAGTCAAGAATACGAGGTCTTACATTATAATATAATCATACTAATGGCAGTCCAAAATAATAGTATTGTATTCCATTTGAAACCATCACTTTCAATATGTATAAGTTCTATTATGCGAAAATATGTTTTATCCAAACGACTTGCTTAAAGCCCGCTAAAATCGATATTATACAAAGGTAAAGAGGAGGTTACTTCCCCGAATAATACAACCGTTAAAATAACATAAAACGCATTTTTATTTTTGATGCTTACAACATTTATTAGCTCATATTTCTTGAACGTTCAAAGGATCCAAAATAATGTACACCATGTAGAAAATTTTAATGCGTTGGCCGTTATTGGTAACAATCTCGTCGCAGCAGATAATTGGAGTGAAGTGTCTTTATCCACAAACAACGGCATAAGCTGGACGGACGTGAATAATGAACTATCGATTACTGACGTCATTTCACTTGCTGTTAGCGGAACACGTCTTTACGCGGCATCTTGGAATGGCGATATTTTCTATCAATGAACATTGAAACGAATTGGTCAATAGATAGATGGTCGTCACAGGGCAGTGAGTTGAATCATAGAGAAAATGGGGAAAAAGCTCTCTTTATTCTTGACAATGTATTGTATCTTTGTTATATTATATATGTGCATATATGCATATATATATATATAAAGAAAGAAGGCACGCATGAATAAAAATACAGATATATGCTCGTTCTTTATAATCATATTGATTACTTCTCATCGCCGATATCAACCATTGGATAAATAATTGTTAATCAAATGTCCATAACACAAAAGAGCAAATGAAAAACCTCAATAATATTTTTATGGCGCTCAGCGATCCGACACGGCGTGAAATTGTTCAATGTCTTCGGAAAAAGGATTTGACACCATCTGAATTGCTTGGACGCATACAAGTGACTCAACCGACCCTCTCGCATCATCTTGATATTCTCAAGCGTGCCGACTTGATCGAAGGGACACGAGAAGGCCAGTTTATTCGATACACACTGAATATGACTGTTTTCCAGATGGCAATTGAGTTTATGATGACAACAACAAGGAGAAAATAAAATGAAATGGTCTTTAAAAAGGGAATTGATTCCATTGTTGATTTTCTTGATTTTTGGAGGGATCATGGTATACTGCTTTCCAACAATTCCGGATCCGATGACCAGTCATTTTGACATTGCGGGTAAACCCAACGCGTGGATGGCGAAGAATATTTTCTTGATGTTAGCAATAGGAATTATGCTTGGGATATACCTTATGCTCACATTTATACCTTTTATCGATCCGCTTTGGAAAAAAATTGAATACAAATACACGCTCATTCTTCTCTTACGGGATATTACACTCGGAGCTTTTGCTTTCATCTTTGTTCTTACTCTTGTTGCGGCACATGAAGGTAAACTGCGCATTGACTTGCTTGGTACAGCAATCGGATTGCTCTTGCTTATTTACGGAAATTATTTGCCAAAATTGCCGAGAAATTGGTTTATCGGAATTAAAACACCATGGACACTATCTTCAGAAATTGACTGGAAGAAAACACATATTGTCGGCGGCTGGCTTTTCGCGATAACTGGCGGAGTAATAATTGTTCTTTCATTGTTAAAAGTATCGTTGATTATCGCATTGTCTATTCTTCTGCCAGTTACGCTGGTTAGCATCTTGATTTATCCATTCTATATTTTTAAAAAACAGCAGAAAGAAAAAGAACTGTAACTGTTTCTTAAATTGATGATGATATAGGTATTAGAAAGGACATAATCGTTATCTGATAAAGGTGCTTTTCCATTAGCAGAGAATACTCTTTCCTATTTTGAGGAAAACAATGATGAAAAGTTACTAGAAACATGGACGAGAACCCATGAGTTGAAAATAAATGTCGCGAATCAATATATATTCAAAAGCATCAATCATGTTCATTGCGGCTATGATGCCTTTCTGGTATTTGAGCATTTTTACAATTTGCTTACATTAAAACCAATAACCTATGAATTAGCGATAAAGGAGGAAATATGCGATATTTTATTTTGGCTTTATCTATTGCACTCATCATCAATGGTTGCAAAAAAAACAGTAATCCAGTTGCATCAGTAACAAATCCTGCTTTGAGCATAAGTCAAGTCAGCGACAGTATGCAATACACGTTTGCAATACCACGAGCGGTATTTGGAATTCATGATACTTTAACTGCGTCATTTACCGCTTATAATCAATCAGCGGAACCGGAAACATTAATGGTTTCAGAAGGAAATTTTCAATGGTCGCTGAAAAATGACAGCGGACGAATATTGATGTGGGGACCACCACCAAATCCATATCCCTTACAACGGATAATAATAAATTCTCATCAGTCAGTAGTTATTTTTGGAATGCAGCAAGCGATTATGGATACATCTGGTGCGCCGGTGGCGGCTGGTTCTTATGTATTGCAAGGGTTATATAATTCATTGTTATTTACTCTTGATCTTACATTACAATAGGTTTTGCAGCCATTTTAAAAAGAGCCCGCCATAAGGTGAAGCAGAGTGGGCAAGCAGGGAGCATCAAGATGTTATTGCACAACGTGCAATACAAATTAGAAGTAAATAATATTCTCCCATTGCATTCCGTGTAAGCACGAGGCCATGAGAGGTTTGCTGGAGACAGAATATGTCATTGTCTTATATTGTGGAAATCATTTAATTCCAGAACTAAAGAAGGCATATGCGATATTATATATTTGTTTTAATCTTATTATTGACAACGGCAGGCTGCGAGCAGGAAGGCCTTATCATCGCTCCAGTGACATCACCAATGTCAGGCGCCAGCAAGGTCAAAAATGGTATTCTTTATACTTTTGCGGTTTCTAAAGATAAATTGGGAATATTTGATACATTGAAAATGACATTGACAGCATATAATAAGACTACAACAGAGGACACGCTAAATACAAGTGAATATGATTATTCCTGGTCACTGACAAACGGTAATGGGAAAATAATAGCTTCAGGGCCAAAAGTTTTAAGCAACGTCATACTCATAAGACAAGTGCTATTAAAGTCCCATCAGTCCGCAGTGCTCTATCAACTCGGATACTCCATGTCGGCTATTTTTGGTGCGCCAATAGTGCCAGGCATCTATATATTACGATGGAATCTTAATAATGGATTGTCTTTTCAATTAAATCTTGAATGCGGGAAGAGCGAAAACGAAATTACTGATCCATCAGGCGTTGCTTCACCGATCTATCCTTTGAAGGTTGGGAATAAATGGACATTTAGAGAGAATTATTTATTTTCGGACACTGTTCTTTTTAGTGATACGACAACCCAAACAATCGTTGGGGAAGAAATGATGAATGGTGAGAAATGGTTCCTGATGGTATCCACAGTCTATGTCGATCAATTACTCACATCAAGACAAGACGGAATTTATGTGTATTATTCAGATATTAAAACAGCCGTATTAAAATATAAATATCCGGCCACTATGGGTGAAGAATATACTTCAGGTTATGAAGAATGGACGGGTGCATCCGATACCCTGGTTGCATTTCAAATGACAGTTGATTCGACAAATGAACTCGTTTCTGTTCCCAAAGGCCAATATCAATGTTATAAATATCATGCTCCAGAAGTAATCACAATGTATGGCATCAATTCAACCCTCATAGAATCTGAGGATCTTATTCTTTCAAATATTGGTCCTGTAAAAAAGATAAATGGTAATATTAGATCAGAACTTGTATCAACTAACTTCCAATAATAATGTAATTTGGATTTTATCGTATAACCATTTTCAAAAGCCGCCAGACAGACGGCGGGCAGGAAAAATGTCATTGCAAGATGTATAATACAAATTCGGAATAAATGCATCCTACAATCAATGACAGCCCGGCACGGATATATAATTTAGAAAAATTCCCGTAATGGATACGGTATCAGCGATGGAATTTCGCTTGCTTTTTGGTTATCGCGGATACCAGCTCTTGATATCCGATTGATCCGTCGGAGGCTGAACAAACGAGTTGTGAAGTATGAGCCCGATAAAGAGGCCAACAATAAACGTTAGCGCAAGAAGGATTGCAGTTTGCGAACCGCGGGATTTGCTGTTATCATAGATAATTTCTTCCATAACAGATGCTCCTTTTTTAAATCCGAAAATCACATCTACACCAAAAATATTGATCCAATATTGCAGAACACGAGCTTATTAATCAATTCAAATTTTATAAAAACTAATGCCGGCAGTATAAAAAAGATATAAAATTAGCGGCGATTGTTAATAAGTACAGGATTAATGGATATCGGTACCGCTGTCTTTCATTAACCTGCAGCAAATTTGTAACCCCTTCCCAGTTCTGTTTGAAACAAATGCGGATGATCCGGATCATTTTCCAGTTTTTTCCGAAGCCGCCCCACATATACGTAAGTATATGGCGTTTTACTTTCAAACCAGGGGCCTCTGATATACCGTAAAATATGATCATGGGTTAACAATTTGCCTGCATTATGAACAAAGAGGGTAAGGAGCGAAAATTCTGTCGGAGTAAGTTCCACCATCCTGCCTTTTTTGCTTACGGTTTGGTTCTCAAAATCAATGGCTACAGAGTCTATTTCAAATTTTGCGCCTTGATTCGTGGTGTTATATAATTGCAGTACCGAGCGGACAGACATAAGCAATTCTATGCGGCTGCACGGGATAGTAATATAATCGTTCGCTCCTGCAACCGATGATGCGAGTACCTCCTCCTTGGGATGGAGAGAAGAAAGCACTATAACGGGGATTCTTGACCACACCCTCAAATCTTTTAAAATGTTAACATAAGAACTATCGATGGACTCTTCGCCGAGGATAACCAAATGACTGCGAGAGGAAAAAACCTGTTGAAGCGGTTCTTTTTGTTTGTCGGCAAATTTCACTTTGAATCCGACGGGCTCCAATGTTCTATAGACAAGGCGCCGGATTTCAACATCATCATCCATTAAAAGTATTGTTCCGGCGCTTATCATTCCATAACCTCATAAAAAGGTATTCCAGTCGAACGCTATTGAGGCGTCCCATATCGATTGCGGAGTGCGAGATTCACTTCAAGCACGTTAACAATCTTCTCGCCCGCCAATCCCGCCAGGGGAGCTGAGGCATCCTTTTGAACTATTTCCTCGATCTCTCTGCGAACTATTATCGTATCCCGTTTCAAATCAGATGCCCATTTCGCGGCAACGCGGTCAAGCTGGTATTGGGCATTTTGGAGTGTGATATGCGGATCAAGTCCGGAACCGGATGTTGTCACCATGTCGCCGGGAATGTTTTGTAACGCAACAGTTGCATGATCTTGGCGCCACATTTCAAAAAAGATCGACTGAATATCCGAGCCGGTATTAACAGCCTTGATGACCTTTATGGATTTGCCGTCCGGAGCTGTATCGCTTACGACTGAGGGGAACTTGCCCGGATTGTCATTTGAAAAACTCTGGAAAAAAGTTACAGCAAGATCCGTCGGCGCTGGCTTCGGTGTGCTCGGATTGCTCTTTATAAATTGAGAAACGATATCAGGATGTGTCTTTTCCCAATCGCTCACATATGCACCATGTAACGAATCCGTGTTGACCCACGCTTGAGCGTCGGATGTATGCATGGCTGCCCATTGTCCGACGATATGGGGATTTGCCTGATATGTATCATGCTGGAACCAGTCTTCTATATCCGATGCGATAAGCTGTCCTGCTTTAGGGCCGTCAGAGTATTTCACGATCGGACCAAGTGTTCGAGCAACTCGATCCCGCAGAGCGTAGTTGGAAGCAGCCAAAGCAGATGACGACGATGCTGTGCCGTCATACGAAGCGGCAGACGGGCGGGGTTGGAAATACTCGTCCTTTGTAAAAGGCTGCGCAATCAACAAGGAGCCGACAGGCTTTCCATCCGGACCATTGATGATGCTTCCGTTGGCCTGGAACGGAAAGAATACTTGTCCCACCGCCAATAATGCAAGCGGATAAATCACGCAGCATATAACCACTGCGAATATGAGAAGCAACAAGCTTTTTTTAATAATCTTAGACATTTTCATATCCTCCATTGTTATTAAACCTTAGCTGACAAAATGCAATGCTGCCATAACTACATCGATAAGTTTGATACCGATGAACGGCAAGATGACTCCACCGAGTCCCCAGTTGATGAGGTTTCTCTTCAGCAGGTCGTCGGCACCCATGACGCGATACTTGACTCCTTTAAGGGCAACCGGAATCAATGCCGGAATAATCAATGCATTAAAAATTACCGCAGACAAGATTGCAGATGTCGGCGAATGCAGATTCATGATGTCGACTGCTTTCAGCCACGGCAGCGTTCCCGCAAACAATGCAGGAATGATTGCAAAATATTTCGCGACATCGTTTGCAATCGAAAAGGTTGTCAGAGCGCCGCGGGTTATCAGAAGCTGTTTTCCGACATGAACCACTTCAAGCAATTTCGTCGGATCGCTGTCCAGATCAACCATGTTTGCCGCTTCTTTTGCCGCTTGCGTCCCGGCATTCATCGCCAAGGCAACATCTGCCTGCGCAAGCGCCGGAGCGTCATTCGTGCCGTCGCCCATCATCGCAACAAGCTTTCCTTCAGCCTGCTGTTTTCGAATGTATTCAAGTTTTATTTCCGGTGTCGCTTGTGCGACATAGTCATCTATACCGGCCTGCGCAGCGATGGCAGCAGCTGTTACAGGATTGTCGCCCGTAATCATGACGGTTCGTATTCCCATTTGTCTTAGTTCGTCAAATCGCTCTTTCATATTGGGCTTCAGGATGTCCTCAAGAGCAATAACGCCAACCACATGTGAATCGTCTGAGACAACCAAAGGCGTTGCACCCCTTTTTGCTACGTCGTTGACGATTGAATCGATCTCCTGTGGAACCGCACCATGATTATCCCGAACGAATTGAAACACTGCATCGGGCGCTCCTTTTCGTATCTGCTTCCCATTAGGGAAGTCGATACCGCTCATGCGGGTCTGCGCGCTAAAGGGCACGATCACTGAATTTGTCGGCACATTGACCGGATCTTTGCTAAACTTTTCATAAAGCTTTACAATGCTCTTGCCTTCCGGTGTTTCATCAGCAGCAGAAGCCAGTGCAGCAAGCCGCGCCAGTTCGGACTCTTTATATTTTCCTATAGGCAAGAATGCTGTTGCATGTCTGTTTCCAAGTGTGATTGTTCCGGTCTTATCAAGCAGTACGACATCAATATCGCCTGCAAGCTCAACCGCTTTTCCGCTCTTGGATATGATATTTGCCTGCAATGCCCGATCCATTCCGGCGATTCCGATTGCTGCAAGCAGTGCTCCGATCGTTGTCGGAATAAGGCAGACAAGAAGCGCAATTAACGTCGGCACATCTGTACCGAGACTTTTCAGAGGTTCTGAGATTCCGAGATAACCCGCCATATATTGTTCCGCGTTCCATGCCATCGGCCAAAGAGGAATTACGACAATTAAAAAGACCAGCGTGAATGCTGAAAGAACGAGTGTTAAAGCGATTTCGTTCGGACTGCGCTGGCGGATAGCTCCTTCAACAAGTGCAATCATCCTATCAAGAAATGATTCACCCGCACCGCTGGTAATCTTTACGATAATCTTATCTGAGAGGACATAGGTTCCGCCGGTTACTCCGGATGCATCGCTGTGTGCAGCACGAATGACCGGAGCTGATTCGCCTGTAATAGCGGATTCATCGACCGATGCAATACCTTCAATGATTTCGCCGTCTCCGGGAATCATCTGACCGGCTTGAACGACAACTCGATCACCGGGTTGAAGTACCGTTGAAGAAACCTGCTCAATTATTCCGACAGCAGTTACACGGTAGGCAATCGTGTCTTTACGTGCTTTCCTCAATGAATCTGCCTGTGCTTTTCCTCGTGCCTCCGCAAGAGCGGTTGCAAAGTTTGCAAACAACACGGTGAGGAAAAGCCATGCGGTAAGTGCAATAAAGTATGTTATTGGTACCTGGCTTACCTGGCTGCCGAAAGCTGCTGCTATCATATAGAGAAGCGTCAATATCGCACCGACTTCCACGACAAACATAACCGGGTTTTTCCACTGGATGTCCGGTCGCAGCATAACAAATGACTGCTTCAATGCAGCAACTGCGGTCTTTTTTTCAAGAAGAGCTCTCCGTTTAACACGATGGAGCGGTTTCGGTTCTTGCGGATAATGGGCTTCCACTATCTCTTCGATATCATGATCTATGTTCTGAACTTCACTCATGTTGAACTCCTTATGACTTTGTTGTCAAAATATTTGAAGCCTATTAAATAATATTCGCTTTGTTCATCCGCCAAACGGGATCGGTCCCAAATGTTCTGCTAATGGCCCAAGTACTGCAATGGGGAGAAAGAGCAGCGCGCCGACAATGAGAATCGTACCCAATAAGAGATAACCGAATGTGGACGTATCGGTACGCAATGTTCCAAGACTATATGGACTGGTTTTCTTGCTTCCAAGGTATGCAGCCATTGCAACCGGAGCGACTATCGGAAGAAAACGACTGATCAACATTACAATTCCGGCGGCAATATCCCATGCCGCTGCTTCAGGCGCCGGATTCGGATTATTGTAGAAGCCGTATGTAACTCCCAACCCGTCAAAAGCCGAACCGTTATTTGCCGATGCAGATGAGAACTGATAAAACATTTGCGAAAGTCCGTGCGGACCGGGATTGCTGACGGCTTTCATTCCCCAATCGGTTGCAGCAAATATACCGGTGGGCAAAAGAATCATAAGCGGATGTATCAGCAGCGCGATAACCGCCAGCTTTACTTCACGGGCACCGATTTTCTTGCCAAGATATTCCGGCGTACGGCCGACCATCATGCCGGCAATAAATATCCCGATGATGACGAAGAGCAGCATATTTATCATACCCACGCCTTTACCGCCAAAAATGCAATTAAGCCACATGCCGACCATCGGTGATAAAGCTGCAAGCGGGTTTAAGCTGTCATGCTCTGAATTCACCGCACCGCAAGTTACGTCCGTCGTCAGTGCGGCGAATGTTGCACCTGCGGAGGTTCCGAATCGTATTTCTTTACCTTCGAGATTGCCAAGGTGCTGATCAACCGGCAAACCGCTTACAGAGGGCAATGTCACTGTCCGATTTCCACCAGGCGCCGTTGCACTGGGAATTTCATACATCCGCGCGGCAGAATGACTTGTAAATGCCGGGTTAGGCGAATATGTATCGTACGCTATAGCCCAAACAATAGTTCCCGTCATCAGAAGGAGCATCACGGAAAAAATGACATAAGCATGGCGCATTTTTTTCAGCATACGACCGTACATTAGCACGAGCGCAAACGGAAATATCATCATTGAGAGCGCGTTAAAGAAATTTGAAAGCGCAGTCGGATTCTCGAACGGATGAGCAGAATTCATTCCAAAAAAGCCGCCTCCATTGGTCCCAAGCATCTTGATGGACTCAAGCGCCGCTACCGGTCCGACAATGATATTTTGTTGATTTGATTCAAGTCCGGCAATCTGATAAACGCTCTGGAGAGTCATCGGACTTCCCTGTGAGATAAAAATTATACTGATGACAAAAGCCGCCGGGATGAACATATAAATTAATACACGCCACATGTCAAGAAAGAAATTTCCCAGATGTTTGTCGCTTCGCAGAGCCCGTATGATTGCTGTCAGGGCGCACAGACCTATTGCAGCCGAAATAAACATATTGGAGATATCAAAGAAAATCTGGCTGAAATTAGAGAAATGCTGGTCTCCGGAATAGTGCTGAAGGTTCGTATTTGTCATAAACGAAATCACGCTACTAAAAATCGCACTCGGCGCTATCATCGGCCGATGCAGAGGGTTCAAAGGCATCCATTCCTGGAGAGCCAGGACAAGAAAGCCGAAGATGAACAACGCAGTATTGAAAATCAGCAATGATCCGATGTACTGTTTCCAGCCTTGATGCCCGCTGTCTAATCGCTTCTCAAACCACCCAAATAAACGAAGTGGTCGATAATTTCCATCCATGATCCATCCCATATAACGACTCAGTGGAAACGCTAAAAGCGTTGCCGCGGCGAGCAGGAGGAACGGTAATAGCCAAATTTGAATAGTCATTTTCTAAACTCCTTTTGTTTTTGTCTCTGGCGCACCGGTCAAAACTTTTCCGGTCTTAAAAGGGCTGCGACCAGATAGACGAAAAGAAACAACGCAACAACAGCGGTTAAATAAATCATTTTATTGTCTCCTCAGTTTTTATGAATTAGATTTTCTCGCATGCTTCCATGAAGAGATAGCATAATCCCATCAGAGCGATGCCCAGGAGAAACATTGCCGGCAGCCAGATTAAAAGATTCATTTTTAAATTCCTCCAATTAATTTTGTTTAGATTCATACTTCTAAAACTTTATAACATTATTTTAATTCTTGCGTTCCTCAAAGACCATCAAAAGGCCATAAAATAGAAAGGTGAAACTATAAATTTATTATAAATGCATAATTATGATTTTCTCAAAACGTTATAATTACGCCGGCAAGAAATGTAGGTTGCGATGAGTTTGTCGGCAGCATGCTGCCGGCCGAAATGAACGCATTGCCATTTGCAAAGTCATCTCGCGCTTCAAAGCGCACGATAATCGGATCCCATGGACGATATTCATACGTCGCTGTCACCTCTTTAAATATCGGATTTGAAAATTTCACTCCCGTTGTATAACCGTTTCGATCATTATAGATTTCACCGCGTACTGCTAAATCCGACTTCGAATCAAGATTATACCTGACGTAAGCAGCGACACCTTTCCAGATATTGAGCAGCCCGTTAATAGATTCCTGTCCGTAATCGGCATCCATTGCAAATGTGATGTCATTGCAGATCTGCTGTGTAACAATTAATTCTCCTACGTCTTTCTTTCCGGATGAAATGGTATCAGGCTGCTCGAATCCGCTCATGCCGTTTAGTGTAATTGTAGTTGCGGCTGTTGGAGAATAGTTTAGCCCCAATCCGATCGATTTTGCGCTGTTATTATCGATAACCGTGTTCCAGCTATTTACGATATGCAGAGCGGCGGTGAAATTGCTTGTAACTGGATATGTGAGGCGCATTCCCATGTGATAATATGGAATGGCCCAGGCAAAGAGGAACGAACGGCTGTAATTCCAATTGCCGTTTGATTCGATCACTTCGTATCCCATCATCGTTGCAAATTTCCCTATATCGACCGTCAATCCTGAGCCAAGAGGAATAATAGCAGTGAGGTACGCTTGCTCTACCAAATTTAAGGTGCTTGTTGACGCAACTGCAGCTCCGGTCGATGTATTCAAAAGGCCTTGCACTATATCGTTGCCGGTGCCAATGGCAAGATCAACGCGAAAGCCAAGAGGCTGTGCCTGTTCCTGTACGGTGAGTTTTGCCAGGTTAAACCCGAATTGATTTTCATAAATATCGAAATTCCGGAGCTGATTCATTTGATCGTATGGGCTGTTAAAATTTCTACTGTAATAAACATCGACCAGTCCGCTCCATGATATTTTTGATGATGCCGGAGTCGATGCGGCCGTTGAATCTGCTCCCCATGCTGGAATTGAAAAAAGGGACACTGCAAAAATTACGGCGGACAGATACATGTTCTTCATAAATAATAATCTCCTTGTGTATCATTCTGATTGCATCAATTAACAACGCGTTAAATATGATGAGCGCCGATAAGGAAAGCTATCAAGGGATTATAAAAAGGGAGGTGAAGAAAATAAAAATGCTATAAAAAAAGTATCGAAATGCCTTATTTACTTTAATAAGTAAATTCTCATTACACGCAATGAATCATAACACCTTCCAAAAGATTGAAAATACCCGGGTGAACTTCTTTTCGAGCAGTTCACCCGGGTACGAAATGACTTTTATTCAACCTCCAAACGGTATCGGGCCTAAATGTTCAGCAAGCGGACCAAGAGCAGCGATGGGCAGGAAGAGCAATGCGCCGATGATTATAATCGTTGAAAAGAGAAGAATCCCGAATGTGCTCGTATCGTCGCGCAATGTTCCCAAACCGAATGGACTTGTTTTTTTCCTTCCAAGAAATGCTGCCATAGCAATCGGCGCAATAATCGGAATAAAACGGCTGATAATAATGACGATGCCAGTTGCAATGTCCCATGCGATGGCTTCGGGTGCAGGATTCGGATTATTGTAGAAACCGTAAGTAACTCCTAATCCGTCAAATGCCGAACCATTATTCGCAGATGCAGAAGAGAACTGATAAAACATTTGAGAAAATCCATGCGCTCCCGGATTGCTGACGGCTTTCATTCCCCAATCTGTAGCTGCAAACAAGCCGCTTGGAAACAGGATCATGAGAGGATGAATTAAAAGAGCGATAACAGCCAGTTTGATTTCTCGCGCTCCGATTTTCCTGCCGAGATATTCAGGTGTCCGTCCGACCATCATGCCGGCAATGAAAATTCCTATTATAACGTACAGCAACATATTGATCATGCCCACGCCCTTACCGCCGAATATGCAGTTCAACCACATTCCCACCATAGGCGATAGTGCCGCAATGGGGTTTAAACTATCGTGTTCGCAATTCACCGCTCCATCGGTGACATCGACGGTCAATGCAGCAAATGTAGGTCCTGCCGATGTACCAAATCGCATTTCTTTTCCCTCGAGATTGCCAAGGTGCTGATCCACCGGGAGTCCCGCAACCGGGGGAACCGTAAACTGGCGGACACCGCCGGGCGCCGAAGAACTGGGAACCTCATAGGATTGTGTGACGCGGCTGGTGAGACCGGGATTCGGTCGTAACGTGTCAAAATACACAGCCCAAACAATTGTGCCGATCATAAGAGTTAACATCACTGAAAAAATCACGTATGAGTGGCGCCGGCGGCTAAGCATGCGGCCGTACATCAACACAAGAGCAAATGGAAAAAGCATCATTGCAACACAGGAAAGAAAATTCGTAAGTGCAGTAGGATTTTCAAAAGGATGAGCGGAATTCATGCCGTAAAATCCTCCTCCATTTGTTCCTAACTGCTTCATCGGCACAAAGGCAGCCAGGGGTCCGACGACAATTTTTTGAGGCATTGGATCCCCTTTATCCGTTATACCTCTTGAACCCGGTTCCAGTGTTGAGACTTGATAAGAACTGTCTAATGTCATCGGCGACCCTTGTTGCAGAAATACGATCCCAAGAACGAATGCAATCGGCAGGAACATATATATCACGACACGCCACATATCGACAAAAAAGTTTCCGACGGACGAATCGCCGCGTAAAGAGCGAATAATGACAGTCAGACTGCAAAATCCGATAGAAGCCGATAAAAAGAAATTTGCAAATCCAAAAAATATCTGGCTGAAATTTGATAAATGCTGATCCCCGGAATAGTGCTGCAAATCCGTGTTCGTCATAAAAGAAAGAACACTGTGAAGAATAGCGCTCGGTGCAAGCATCCCCTTACCATCAGGATTCAGCGGCATCCATGGCTGGAGGGACAGAATGAGGAATCCGAATACAAAGAGAACGGTATTGAAAATAAGCATCGACACCGTATATTGTTTCCAATTTTGCGGACCACTTTGAAGGCGATTTTCAAACCAATGGAATATTGGCAATGGTTTGTATTTTCCGTCCATGATCCAGGCAAGGAAACGGCTTAGTGGAAAAGCGAGAACAGCCGTGGTGACAAGAATTGCGATCGGGAGAAGCCAGATATGGATAAACATTGTTCTACTCCTTTGAATATTTCATGGTTGTGACTTTTCTATAGAGATATATTTTTGCTCAGGTCCATAAATAATTGCCGTTAATGTTATGTCGAAGTTAGTGACGTTTCCATTCATAAGGATTCAATTCCGTGGAGCGTAAAACATAACTGCGACGCCGATCAGGGCAATGAATGCGCCGATGATATCAAACCTGTCTGGTATGAATTGGTCAACTTTCCAACCCCACAGAAGAGACATGACAATGAACACACCACCGTAGGTGGCGTACACCCTGCCAAAGTTTGCTGTTTGCAGTGTTGCTATGACTCCATAGATTGCGAGAACGATACCCCCGATAATACCATACCATGGCGGCTTATTCTCTTTAAGCCAAAGCCACATGAGATATCCGCCCCCAATTTCACAAAATCCTGAAAAAATGAAGACTATCAAGGACTTAACTATAGGCATATATTCTTTCTTCAAAATAATTGACAGCTGCAAACCGATTTTATAGAACTCGATCAATCACGCAGATAATATGATAAGTCATAAAGGGGAAAGCAATAAAGAAGATGTAAAAAGAAAAGCATGAAGGATAAAGAAGCTATAAATAATAAAGTGTTAGTACGTGAACTCCTAAATTATTAAGGAATCGTAAACTGCAATTGTGTTGATGAAGTGATAGAAACAAAACCTTTGCAGTTTGTGGATACGAAGAAAAACTTCTCCTGGAATAGCTGCCCAAACCTGCAAGCAGTCAGGAAAAACTATTGCTGACTGTGACGGAGATCGCAGATCGAATTCATGCCATGAGAGATGTCGTTTCGAGTTGATAAAGCCATTGTCAAACCAAAGCAGCGTTGCATCGGATCCGGAAAGTTGCTTCTACTTCAGGATGGATGAGGAATTAATGTCGAACAGGTTCACGGGAAGTTTTTTATTTCTGTGTCGGAAATCGATTTCTAATTTTTTAGTTTTTGCAATAAAACGGCTTTTTAAGACCGTTTTCTAGTCTATTACGAGTGATCAAGACTTTCAAAGTCAGTCATTTGTATATAATTATAGAGTTCTTTAAATTGAATCATTCTACTAACTACAATTGAGGACTGAAGATGAAGATAGAATCTCTCGCCTTAATGTTTGTATTCGCTGTTATCATTTTTGGCTGTCGGACAGAGCCCACAGACGGTGGCAATCCCGATGGTGGACCTAATTGTCAATTTGGTTATAATGTTCCATACGCAGCACATGTCCTTCTCACGCTTGAAAACAGCTATAATACACGGGTTGCAACATTGGTCGATGCAGATCAAACTCCAGGCAGTTATGTGATTAATTTCAATGCGGGCCTCTATCCTTCCGGCGTTTATTTTATTGTGCTCGATATAAAAGGATCAAATAATCAAGATTCTTCCATCACTCGGAACACTACTATATTTCGTCCATGAAACATACAAGACTGTTTTTAAACATCTTCGTTATTTTCTTTTTCGTTCTTTCTGCTTATGCCCAAACAGAGGTCTACGTCGCGCCAAGTTATGGGATGTATATATACAATTCTGAGAATGGAACGAGTATAATGGGAGATAAAGATTTTCGCTATTTCTTCAGTCCTTTGATCGGCATAGAGATCGGGAATATTCTCGGTTACCAATCGTTTATCGAATACAGCTATCAAAATTCAATCGCGGAGAACACGGTTCCTTTTGAAAATAATATAGGAGTAGCTCCCAATCCTCCCTTTTATTGTAATGTAGATTTAAAAATTCACAATATAGATTTGTCTTTAAGAGGAAACATAACCGAAAATCTTATCTGGGGGATTGGTCCTGCCTTTTCTATTATTAATAGAACGATCACAATTCCCTATATGAACGCGATGTGGGCATCGGAATGGCCGTACGACTTTATAGACCGTTTAATTTCGTATGCGCTTGGTTTACATGCATCGATCATTTTTCAGATACCGTTATCGGATGGGCCGAATCGGTTCCTTATTATTTCCGGTTTCAAAGCACGCTATACTCATACGATATTGTATGATAAAGGCGGCCGTGATCTATCTAATTATAATCAGGACTATTTGACCGGATTTTTATTTGTGGGGCTGGGATATCAATTCTAAATGGAAATTGAAAAAGAAGGAGATTGCGTTCCGTTCTAGGATGAAATAAATTTCAACCGATGCAACAAAAGTGAACGCCTCCGGGGGCGGTAATATTGCAGGAGACACACATCAGAATAATTATAATATTGCTTCAGAGGTAAGCCGGATCGGGAGGATTTAGGCTTTCATTCCGTTCCGGGTAGTAATTCAATTTATTATGGACAATAATTTCAATTGCCAATTATTTGTGCAATAATGCACGGAATATAGACAATGTCTTTGTAGTATATTGCAATCGTAATCTTTCATTCAATTACAAATAATAAAGGATAATCATGAAATCGACAGGTGTGTGTCCAAAATGCTCGTCAAAGAAAATAGCAACCATACCTAGTGAATTTGGTACGTATAACGTCATCAAAGTTGGCAAGTTTGGTTTTGCTAAGCTAACGCGATATATTTGCACATCTTGTGGTTATCTTGAACAATATGTTGCTGATGAAAAATCATTAGTATCACTTCGACAAAAAAGTAAAAATTGAAATGTTGTCGTTGCCGCAACTTAGCATGTGCCACGTTAGGCGACACCGAAATAAATTGGCAGATATACTATGAAGGTATCAAGAAGCTCGCGTCACGCGAAAATAGTTGGTGATTTTGGTGAAGCATTAGTGCTGTATTGGCTTTCAAAGTATGGATATGAATGTGCGCGTATTGATTATACTGGCATAGATTTAATCGCACGAAATCCACACAAGAAAGAAGTCATGGGCATTTCCGTAAAAAGTCGAACAAGAACTGAGGGCACGGAAAGTGATGTTGTGAATATTCCCATAGATAATTTCGAGAAAGCGAAGAATGCTTGTCATGCGTTTGGTTGTGTTCCCTATTTTGCAATTGTTGTCGATGCTGGCGAAATAATCCGTGGGTTTGTTTTGTCCATGGATCATTTGCTAAAAATATCTCCGCCAACAAATCAGGCATCGTACTGGAAAATGAACACAAAACATCTTGAGAAGTATCGTAATGATTCCGAAACAATTATTTTTGCTCAGTTTTCAATCCCCCTTTATTCCCTTTTGAACAAAAGGGAGTTGGAAATATAAAAATGTATCATGCGAATACATGATACTTAATTTTTCTCTTTTAAAGGGGGATTTATGATCTTTCATTATCACGCTGAGTAACTAAAAATTAATACTGGGAGATTAGGTAATGTTCTGGAAAGACTTTATACTTGGAACTGTAATTATTGTAATCGGACTGGTTATTATGTGGAAAAATCCTCCCTATAAAAACGTTTGGCGTATAGGATTTATTGCATTATTTATGGGAATGAGTTTAATAGGTTTGGCGATAATTAATGGCTTGAATTGAAAATAAGCATTATGGCACCTCCGTCGCCTAGCCATTTTAATAAGCAGAAGCATTATATAATATATGATGGCCAAGAACGGATAAAATCATTAATGGTAGGCGACACGAAGTTGGTGCAGAGGTTAATATGGATGATTTGTTGAATTCAGTAGATATAGCGATTGAATCTAAAAACTACTATGCCGCTCTATTTATTATCTTGACATTACCAGATATTTGCGGTGAAATTCAATTCCCTAAAAAGTCATCAGAGAAACGATACATTGGCTGGTTTAACCAATATATGAAAGATATTTATATAGGTATTCCTCCACGCCGCATACCGTTTTTAACTGGAGAGGATCTCTATTCTTTCAGATGTTCACTTTTGCATGAAGGATCTGAAGATATATCAAATCAGCGAGCAAGACATATACTGCACGATTTTATTATAGTTGAGAATGGGCCACATCTGAATCTATTTAACAGTGAAGAACATGCGGTCTTACAGTTAAGCATTGTTGATTTGTGTAAAGAAATGTGTCACGGAGTAAGATCGTGGCTGAATGATCATAAAGATGATCCTATTCTAATTGAATACAAAAGTAGATTCGTCAAGATATATCCGAAAGGAACTATCGTGGGCGGAATAAAATTTGGATAAGCATTCTACCGTGTGAGCATCGAGGCCATTCGCGGATTGCTGGAATAATTGGCCTAATTTTATGTCTTGCAATGTTCATTTGAAAGCTATTTTGGACAACTTATGTTTTTTAATTATTGATAATGATATGAGCGCCAAGGTAAACTATTCCTGAACTGGTCGGGTGAGGAGAGATGGCGCTCTACTCCAAGTCCCGACGATAGTGATACTCTGAGCACCATGTAGCGAGGAGTCGGTTCCAAACTGGAAACGGTTTAAGACTAAGCGACTTGACAACGTAATCAGACAGTAATGAATGAATTTTTCTTTTATATGCTAGCAATATTTTGGATAATTTGCGGATTCCATTATATAGGTGGAAAAGCGGTAAGTTATATTCTGACAAAGGACAGCATTGAAGTGAGATTATTTAGTATTCCTGTTGCTAATATCTTCTATAATAATGTCGATGATATTAAATTAATTCAAATGTGGAAAGCAGACCTATATATTCCTTTAATAGTAGTGAGGTCAGGATATAGACTGTGGGGAAGTGGAGCCGTGGAGCTAAAAAATAGAAAGGGATATTAAGAAAAATAATCATTACACCGGCTCATCCTGAAATATTTATTCAGGATTTGCAATCTAAGATAGGCTGATAGAAATGTCTTGAAATCCTCTCATCACCTAGACCATTCGCGGCTTGGTTATCGTTGCCGTCAGCTTAGTACCAATTCGCTATGCAACAAAAAAGGAAAGATTATGAAAATATTCATGCACATAGTTTTATGCATTACAATATTGAGTCCACTCTAAAAAGGTCATAAAATACTTTGGCAAGATAATTGTATTGATAAAGAATATTACAATCAATTATCGGAAAAACAATGTTCAAGAAAAATGAAAAGCACAAACAGGCCGATATCTTCGGATTTTCCTCGATTCTTCCTAAGTTATACGTAGAAGAGATCGAAGAATCCAATGAGGCATCATTTTACAAATTGATCTTTTCCAAAATTCGAGAAGAAGATTTCGCATGTTTGTATTCAGAACAATACAGTCGTCCCAATGCGCCGATCAATTGTATTATTAGTTCAATCTTGCTTCAGGCTAAACACCATTGGACAATAAATGAGTTGTTTGACAATATCAAGTTTAACCTGCTCACAAAAGTCGCGCTTGGATTACAGACAATTCACGAGGTTCCTTTCAATCAAGCAACGTTTTTCAATACACAAAATCGGTTAAATGACTACTTCGTGAAGACCGGTATCAACTTACTTGAAAAACTGTTTGACCATCTTACCGAAGATCAACTCAAAGAGCTCAAGATCAAAACAAACATCCAACGAACAGATTCATTCCAAGCGGTGTCCAATATTCGTCGATATTCCCGTCTGCAATTGTTGGTCGAGATGCTTATCCGTGTTCATCGAGTGTTGAGCGAAGATGACCGCAAAGCGTTTGATGAGGTTTTTGCACCTTATGTAAATAAAACCTCAGGGCAATTCATTTACCGATTGGATCAAACAGCAATCCAAACGGAGTTGGAGAACATTGGTCACATTTATAAGCGGATCCATACAGAACTGTTCCCGCGCTATCACGATATTGAAATCTTTACAATATTTGAGCGTGTCTACACTGAACACTTTACCGTTGTCGAAGAGAAGATAACATTGGTTGATGTGAAAACATTGTCAACCAATATGTTGCAATCACCCGATGATATTGAAGCAACGTATATTAAAAAGAACAATACGGCCTACCGGGGATTTGTCGTCAATGTAGTAGAAACATGCAATCCGGAGAATCAGCTGAATTTGATTACGGATATTTCTGTTTCGACGAACAATGTTGATGATTCAAAAAATCTTCATGAGCGTTTGGATAGAGTGAAGGCAAAAACACCGGAAATCGCAGAGTTGCATAACGACGGCGCATATGGATCAAACGCCAATGATATAAAATGTTCAGAGTTAGGAATCACGCAAATCCAGACGGCGATTCGTGGCAAAGACGCTGCAATTGAAATAACGATACAGAAAACGGATGTTGATTCATACCATGTGAGTTGCCCTCATCAGACGGTTGTTGCAACCAAAGGCAGAAAAAAATTTAGAGCGGCGTTCGATACTTCTCTCTGCGCGGCATGTCCCTTATGCGAACGATGCAATTTCGCTAAAGATCGAAGCAACAAATTTCGTTTTTACTATTTTTGGGAAAAAGATTATCAGCGCATAAAACGAGCTCACAACATTTTGCAAATTCCACCGGAACGACGGACGCTCAGAGCCAACGTAGAGGCGACGGTCTCAGAGTTTAAGAAAAAGATGACCAAGGATAAGCTCAAAGTTCGTGGACAATTTAAGACCATGCTCTTTGCGATTACCACTGGCATTGGTATAAACTTCGGGCGTATTGTTCGTTATATGGACGATCTTGCCATCTCTCCGGGTGAAGAAACTCAGATAGTTATGGCCACATAGAGACAAGAACAGATGATGTATGGCTATAGTCAGCTAAGATGGCTGCCGATAGCATCATTTTTTGAAAAGGACGGATAACTGATGACGTAAAGAGACTGTTTTGAAATATCTTTCTTCCTGAAGAATTATTTTGTAAAAACAGGAGACATTTCAGATCATAAAATTTGTCAAAAGAATAAATTCTTAATTAGTGCTTTTTAGAGCGGACTCAATATTGATATTTTCATCGTGCAACAAAAAAGAACCAAAGCTTTCTCAGGATAAAGTGAAGGCTCAATCTATAGTTCTTCAATCACTCGGATGGCTTAAAAATGCGAATGCCGTGAATGATGCAGAACACGCAATAAAAAGAGACAGCATTTATTTTATAGGCGTAATGGGGTATGCAATGGATGTTCCCGGTGTGCAAGAATATTATTCGCGTTACTATAATAAATATTCGGTCAAAGTAATTGATGGAACCGGTGATGCGATAATATCGACTGAGATGGAAGAATTAAACTATCGTGCACATGAATATGCGTTGCAGTTCAATGCAATTATGTTATATAAACTCAAGAAATAGTTTTTGTTGCCTCCTATGTAACAAATTTATGAAGAAGTGAGAACAGGAGGGTTAATCTGAGTCAGGAGAAAGCCAAGTTTAGCGGTTGGCGGAGAACTCGGCTTGAAAGGTTATCGTTGAGCAGCTTAGGACGCGCCACGTTAAGCGGCGTAAATTTACAAGAAAGATAAATTGTATGACTATTGATTTAGGAATATTCATATTTAGCACGATTGTTACAACTTCAATAGCATTTTATAGACGTACGGATATAAGAAAGTTCAAAACATTAGGCTACGATGAAAAGGTAGTGATATTTAAATTATTAGCTGGGTGTGTATTTTCCATATTTGGTCTGATGGTAATTATACTTGTAAAAATATTTAAAAGAATATAACCTGTATAATATTTATTGCAACAATTAATTTGTAAACATTAGTGCAAGCTAACCATTTTAAAAAGAGCAGGGAGCATAAAGATGTCGTTGCACAGCGTGCAATTCATATTAGAGGTAATTAACATTCTCCGAAGCCAATCGCGGTTTGCGGGAGAACACGGAGGAAAGTTATCGTTGCCACAACTAAGTTGTTAGGCAGCTCATACATAATAGGAGATTTTATATGCGAGCAGTAATTAAATATCTTATTCCATTTATTCCTGCATTAGTAATTTTTGGTCCTTTAATCATGGTCATTGGATACAATAATATGTGGGGAAGAATTGGTGCTTTAATGACTGGCTTGGGCATTGAAATTTTGTTTATAAAAATTATGGATCAATCCAAACAGATTGAAGAACTCTCAAGGCAACTTGAAGAGAAAAAATGATAATTCAATAAATTTTGTAGGCGCCGCCTGAACATTTTTAAAAGAGCCCGCCAGAAAGAGTCGGGCAAGCAGGGAGCATAAAGATGTCATAGCATGAAGTGCAATACAAATTAGAAGTAAATAATATCCTCCCCATGCGTTCCGTGATAGCATTAGGCGATACGCGGTTGCGGGAATGACGATCTCATTGTAGGAATATCGCGAGATTATTTTTCGGAATATAGAATCGTTATGGTGTAAAAATATTTTATTTTCAGTGCATTTGTATACGATTAATATAAATGAAGCAATCTAAATTTCTAAAGGAGTTGGTATGCATATTCATCTTCCTAAGGGAAACCTTGGATCTCTCCGAGGCTTTCTACTGGAATTGTTCACGATAACCTGTGGCATCTTGATCGCGATTTCGCTCGAAAGTGCGGTGGAGTCGATTCACCATCACCACCTGTTGCGCGAGGCGCGTGACAACATCCGCTCTGAACTGCGGGACAATCTCCGGTCAATAGATAGTGCGACAAAAGAAATTCCTCGCGAACTTGAAATGCTACAGAAAGTAGTTGCTCTTTGCATGCAAGAACGATCCCATCGCGGATCGGTTGACCTTCGAAAAGTAATAAACATCAATCTCGGTTTGACTGATTTTATAATAAGCTCGAATAGTTGGAGTACAGCGCAATCTATTGGAGCAGTCAGCCTTATGGACTATGAAGAGATCAAAAAATACACATCGGTCTATGAGACGCAAACTATGACTACCTCCCTTGGGCAACAGACGCTGGAAAAGTGGCTACAGTTGCAGCGCATTGGGATCATCTTGGGCGATAAAACGAATCTAAAGGACTTCTCGAATGATGATCTTGCTGATATCGAACGCACTGCCAGTGAAGCTTTCTCTTTTACGTCTACTTTGCAGCAATTCGGTCAATCGCTGACAAAGAAGTATAACCAAATTCTAAATTCGTCACAGGAGTAATATATTTTCCTGTTATGATAAAATTATCATTGCTGCACCCTAACCATTTATTAAAAAGAAATACTCATTCAATCAATGATGGCCAAGCACGGATAAAATACTTAACATTGCACAAAACCAAATAACAATATGCCATTATTCAAATTCATTTCCGATCAAACCGTTAAAAGGCTTCGTTGGGTAATGATTGGTGCAATACTTTTCAGCATGGTTAATACGCTTTCGGGCCAACCGGAGAGCTTTTGGCATCATCCTGAAACAGCCATTCGCGGCGATGGTTTGTCCATTTACAACGAAACTAATCACACTTTTGATTTCTTTTTAGGGCTGGGTTGGATGCCTTATTTTTTTACCAGCCTGATTTACTTATCGGCTGTATTTTTACTTGTATCTGTTCTTCCAAGAAAGGCGGCATTGATAGCAATATTTTCTTTTATTTTCGGCCATTTTTTCGGAGCAAACAATTGGTTGGCTGTCCGCTGGCATCTTGGCATTAACGCCTCGACCATTTACGGCTTAGTGCTTGTGCCGGTTATTGTCTTGGAGGCATTTCCAACACTCAGTTCAAATACGAACCAAATCATCAAAAGGCTCCGTTGGGTGATGCTGGGTCCTATGTTTTTCGACATGATTAACACGCTCGCAGGGCAGCCGGCGAGCTATTGGCTTCATACTGAAACCGTACATGAGGCTAATGAAATTTCTCGTTTCTTTTTAATCCGGGGCTGGTATGCTTACGTCTCCTGGGACATATTTTATTTTTTGGGAATATTTTGGCTCGTATCAATTCTTCCAAGAAGGTTAGCACTGATTTGCATCTTCATGTTTACTCTTATTCATTTCGTTGGAACCTCGAATTGGTTTTTTTACGAATGGAGAATGGGAATGGAAACGCCTGTTATTTTTGGCATCATACTGAGCGTGATCATAGTTATGTTGGCCTTTCCAACACCCAAGGCTTTTTATCCAACAAAGCAGCCGCCTCTTGAATAACAAATTTATGAAAAAGCGAGAACGGGAGGATTAGTCGGAGTCAGTAGAAAACCAAGTTCAGCGGCTGAGGTTCGCAGTCTAATCATAGGTGGCAACCGATATGAAAACAATAGTTAATATAGCGATACTTATTTTGTCAATAGCGCTCTTTAACTGTTCATCAAAGAATACTATTGCAAAACAAGAGTTTCCATTGTCCGAGCTTACTCTTGAACGCATTCAAAGAGATACTATTGCAACACTCGATCCTCTTATAAGATCACAATTAGATAAATCTCCTTATTATGGTTCAACAACTGGAGTGGAATTCGTTGTGGCTGACAAGGATAGTGTTAGTATTATATTATACGACGTTCTTGGTTCTTCTGTCACGAAAATATTTAAAGCTTTGCTGAATTCAGGTAGATATCTTGTAAAATTGAACTCGCTCGGTTTAGAATCAGGAGTATATTATTTTCGTATAGCTATTGGTTCAAAAGTTCAAACAAAAAGAATTATAATTCTAAAATAGGTTGCTACCTAACCATTTTATAAAGAGCCCGCCAAAAGATAAAGCATGGCGGGTAAACCCACCAAAAAGACGGCGGGTAAACCTGCCCAAAAGACGGCGGGTGAACTGGAAGCATAAAGATGTCATTGCACGAAGTGCAATACAAATTAGAGGTAAATACTATTCTCCCAAAAGCAAGAGAACCAAGATCATGAGCAGCTTGCGGGCTTGCCCGACTCAGGCGGGAGAGCACAGCTTGGAAGGTTATCGCCCGCCAAAAGATAAAGCATGGCGGGCAAGTTGCCGCCGCTCAATGCCCATCCGTTAGGCTTCCGTAACTATGATTAAATTTCGATCACCTTATCTTTATCAATAAAAAGAAAATTTAACTATGCTCTTAAAAACCATGCTTTTCTTTTTTGTAATTACTATTTTCGCCTCAGCGTGCTATTTCTTTCTCACCTCTTTTTTGCAGCGAAAATCATTTCGATTTACTCTGATCACATTTCTTTTGAGCCTGGCTATATATGTCAGCCTCTTCTTTGTCAGACCAGTCAGCGTCTACCTCTCTGATACTTTTATGCTGTTCTCTGCAGCTTCCTTCTGCGTCCTTATTGGAAGAGGAGTCAAAACTGTTCCATCGATTGTATCATTTTCCATCGCAGGCTCGATAGCAGATATCGTCTCCTTCAATTGGGGACCAACTCACTATTTTATGAAGGCAGCGGAACAACTTAACCCTGCCTCACTATTGAACCTTATGGCCTTTTCCATAGTTTTGAAGGGAAGTATTTGTCCCATTGTCGGTCTGGGCGATTTTATTTTCATCGGCATATATTTTATAGCTCTTCGCCAAATTGGCGCCGGCTCTTGGGCGCAATTCATCATCCCTACAGCGGGTCTTCTTGGTGCTTTAATTGTGGGTGTATTGGTGGGAGGAATCTACGCCATTCCGTTTATGGCGGCTGTCGTTATCGGTTATCTATTTTTCAGTCATCGTCTATCTCCACGAGCCCAGCCATGTTAATGAAATTCCAACCGAAAACGGTTGATATAATTCAAAATAATGATGAGGAATGAGAGTATGAAAATAGATTTCCGGCAATTGACAATCACATCGATTATTTTTGGTTTCCTGCTTATACCAATTCATGAGTCGGGGCATGTCATATGTGATTGGATTACCGGCCACCCAGCTTCAATGTCATACGCCCGAGATTATTTGCTTTCTGGCGGCAATACTCCTTTTCTTGGACTTCTCGGAGGACCGTTGCTGCCGTTGATGTTGTCTATCGTTTCTGTCGTGTTCATTTACAGACGGACGAGAGTATCATTCTTCTATCCTATTGCAATTCTTGGATCATTTGAAAGACTGGTTCTATATTTATCAGGCATGCTTCCAAGTGATGAAAAAAGTCTCGCAGTGATGGTTGGATGGAATATACATGCGTTCAAATATATCTTTCTTTGTATAGAGGTGTCGTTGTTATTGTTAATCATAATTTCATTGATTAGGTATAAGGTGGGCTTTATACAAGCAATCCTTGTTTTTGTCATACCACTATTATCCTTTGTCGTTTGTGCCTCATTAGGCGTATTTGTAGTTGAACGCTATATATTTCCCGTCCAATTTAAAATTCAGTTCGGTTAAGAATATTGAAAAATGGAAACAAATTGTCTACATTAAATGAGTAGATATTCCGGTATGGACAATGATGAAAACAAGAAGACGATGCAATCAAGATGTGCATTCCGACATTTTTTTGGATTCAAACATGCATTATTTGTTGTATATGTGTTGCACGATAAATCAAAGTATCCATTAATATATTGATATATAATAAGTTGCCGTCTGCGGGAGTAATTCAGCGGTAGAATGCCAGCTTCCCAAGCTGGACGTCGCGGGTTCGATCCCCGTCTCCCGCTCTAAGAATTGCAAATTTAAGATTGCAAATTGCAGATTGAAGAAAAAAGTTAAATCTGGGACTGAATAACATGTAATTTCAGAATGCAGATTTAAGATTGCAGATTGCAAATTGAAGAAAATAAGTTAAATCTGGGACTGAATATCTTGTAATTTCAGAATGCAGATTTAAGATTGCAGAATGAAGAAAATAAGTTAAATCTGGAACTAAATAGCGTATAATTTCAGATTACAGATTGTAGATTGTAGATTTCAGCTTGTTCCATTCACTCAATGACACTTATCCTGTAGTTATCGATGCCAACGCCCCCGGGTCCTGTTATTATCACCGCCAAAGAACTTTCCGTTCATTACGGAGCACAGGTCGTTTTAAAAAACGCGACAATGACCATCCATCAGGGCGAACGTGTCGGCCTTATCGGGAATAACGGTTCAGGCAAAACGACTCTCCTGAAAATTATCGCCGGGCTTATGGAACCGGACAGTGGAACCGTCACACGGCGCAGGGATATTCTCATCGGTTATCTGCCTCAAAACTTTCAACTTGACCCGACAAAATCTGTCTACGAAAACATCGAAGACGGCGCACACGATGTCAAAGAATTGCTGGCGGAATACGAACGCCTTCCGGCCGCGTCGAACAAACGTCATCTGGTAGAAGAACAAATTCATCACCGGGACGGATGGAACCTGGAGAACCGGATCGAAACAGCGATGCATTCGCTGAACGTTCCCGAAAAAAGCCGTTCCATTGATACACTCTCTGGAGGCGAAAGACGGCGTGTTGCGTTGTGCCGTGCCATGATTTCCCGACCCGATTTTCTCATTCTGGATGAACCGACAAACCATCTTGATACTGAATCGATTGAATGGATAGAGGAATTTTTGTCCGGCTATCCGGGTGCGTGCCTCTTTGTTACGCACGACCGCTATTTTCTTGATTTGCTTGCAACGCGCATTATTGAACTGTCCGGCGGGGAATGCTATTCACACGACGGTTCCTACAGCGATTTTCTCCTCGATAAGGCGGATCGTCAGGCGCAGATGGAAACCGAAGAGCATAAACGAAATATGTTTCTGCGTCGGGAACTTGCCTGGGTAAGACGCGGAGCGCGAGCGCGGAGGACGAAAGCAAAAAGCAGATTGAAAGCATATTTTGAAGCAGCAGACAGGGAAGGATTTGAACCGGAGCCGGATGTCGATCTCATTCTTCCGCCGCCGCCCGTACTAGGAGCAACCGTGTTGAATTTTAAAGCACTCGGCATGACTGCGGGCGGGAAAAAACTATTTGAAGGACTGAATTTTAATTTCGAGCGGAAACGAAAACTCGGTATTATCGGACGCAATGGCCTCGGAAAGACGACCCTGCTGAGAATTATTCTCGGAGAGATGCAGGCTGCCTCAGGAGAAATTGAGATCGGCGAACGGACGCTCTTCAACTATATCGATCAATCGCGTGTAGCGCTGAATGACCAAAATACTGTCATGCAGGAACTTGGCGAGGGACGCGAATGGGTGATGTTCGGCGAGGAGCGTATGAAAGTGTGGACCTATCTGCGGAGATTTCTTTTTGCAGACGACCGGATGAATACAAAAGTAAGAGAACTTTCCGGCGGAGAACGGAGCCGTCTCCTTCTTGCCAAAGTGCTGAAGAACGGGGGTAATTTTCTCATCTTAGACGAACCGACAAACGATCTCGATCTTGCAACACTGCGTATTCTGGAAGAAGCGCTGATCACTTTTGAAGGCTGTGTCATCGTCGTCAGCCACGACCGATATTTCTTGAACCGCGTCTGCAGCGGCATCCTTGCCTTCGAAGGAAACGGGGAAATATATTTTAGCGAGGGAGATTACGATTATTATTTAGAGAAACGAAATCTCCGTTTGGCGAAAACAGAGAACGGTAAAGCATCGGTTCAGAAGAAACAGGAACCGCACGTCAAAATACAATCAAAGAAATTGAGCTGGAAAGAATCAAAAGAACTTGAAGGACTAGAACAGGAGATTACAAAAGCCGAGGAGAATGCCGCCCGGCTGGAGGCAATTTTTTCCTCTCCGGATTTTTACGACCGTTATGGAAACGATATCATCTCCCTGACCAATGACCTTCATGATGCAAAAGCGTCTGTCGACCGCCTCTATCACCGCTGGCATGAACTGGAAGAGAAAAAGAATATGCAGTAGAAAGTGAAGAGTGAATAAACAGGTATCGTTTCCAGTTTACCATGTACTGCTCTTATATCTTTTCGCATTGCGCAGCTTCAATCCATCCTACCTTGCCGTCTGCGAGAGTGATCTTGACCCAGCCGGCAACGGCATCGGTCATTTTCACTTTTAATCCTTCATGAATGACAAATGCATCGACGCTTTTGGCGTCAGGAGAAGATTTTGCAGTAACGGTTTGTCCCGTAATGATCGAATCGTTGCTTGTCGTATCCTGCAGAGATTGAATGCCCATCAGCACCCCCCAGACACAGATGCACACAAAGGAACAGATCATGAGGATACGCGCGGCACGTAGAACGCCCGAACGCACGACGACCGATAGAATGGCAAGTGAAACAAAAAATAAAATCCAGAAAAGAAGAAACAAGACTTTAACGGTTTCGGCAGATAACAGCGATCCGACGGCGCGCATCCATTGAACGAAAAAAATTTCCGGAACAGGTTCAATCCGGTCGATGGTCTTGAACGAAAGAAGCCGGAGGTTATGTTCGATGTCCGGGTCATGGGGCCTCAGCCTGGCGGCGCGTTCATACGCAAGGATGGCCTGCGCAAGCTGTTCGAGGCGATATCGGGAATTTCCGAGATTAAAATAAACACCGGCGCTCCGGTATCCCTGATTGATGATGCTGTCGTACAGCGCCGCCGCTCCGCGGTAATCTCCGGCACGGTAAAGCACATTACCCTGTTCGAACAATTGCTCCGGTGTTTGTGCAAAGATGTGCGCAGACAATGCACCGCTCAAAAACAGAATAAACAAAAAAGCCGGGCGATTGAAATTCTTCATGACCGTTTTTCTTCCTTCGATCGTTTACGGAAGGTCGATTCAATTCCCTGAATGGCTTCAGCCGCGGCATCGATGAGTTCTTTTCGCGCTTCCGCCGTATCGGCGCCGGGAGCATAGCGTGCAAATTCCGCCCGCTCCATGCAGAACTTCAATTTTTCCCGAACTCCGGCCGTGACGTTGTGTTCCTGAAGCTGCAAGAGCGCCCGTTCCAGAGAAAAATGAGCCTTCGGTGTGCGCAGTTTATGTTCGAGATATTCGGAAAGAGCTTTGAGCACCTCTTCATTATAACTTTGCGGATTTCTCTGCTGAAGCAGGACGCGCGCTTTTTTCAACCGTTTGTTTACTTCGCGTCCGGCAGTTTCAAAAAGCAGCTTCGGCATATCGCCGTAAATTTTTTCCATTCTCTTTCGATACACCCATGCACCGATAAATCCTAAAGGAGGCAGCAGCAGTCCGATTAAAAACCAGATATGAAATGTCGCATCACCGGCTTGCTGCACGGAACCGAGTGTAAGTTTTATGTACCGAATATCTTCGCCGAGAACACGAACATCTTCCTTGTCCGTTAAATTTGCCGACCCGGCTGAAGAAAAGTCTTTTCCCGGCTCGATTGTAAATTCAAAGCGGGGAGAACGGAGGGAAACATATTCCCGGCGTTCGAGATCGTAGTAAGAAAAGATCATCGGTTCGACAGCACGTTGTCCCTGATTACGGGGAATGAGAAGGTATTCCGCAGTTTTAGTCCCGTGAATAATGCCGCCGTCTCTTTGTACATCTTCTGCAATTTTCGGTTCGTACGATTCGATATCCGCCGGCAATTGCGGTTTCGGTATGGTGACCAGTTTGATATTGCCTGTTCCGGAGATTGCAAGTTTGAGCGTGATAGCATCCCCTGCTTTAACGGTTTTTTTGTCCGCGCTTGCCGAGAAGGTAAAATGTCCGATTGCACCGGAAAATCCTGAAGGAGCATTCGCGGGAATCGGATCCACAGTGATGTTCAACGGATTCGATTTAAAATTCATATTAACCGTCTGTACCTGCTGGAAAAACGGATCGTTGAAAAAGGAATCGAACGGATCGTTGGAGCGGCGTTTCGACTGCATTTGCACGGAACAACTAACCTCGAGCGGAGCGATCTTGAGTTGTCCCGCTTGCGTTGCAAAGAGCGCTGTTTTTTTCATCGTCACAACGCGGTATTGTTTTCCGTTGATGGTCTCGTTCGACATCACCGGCTGCTTCGGCATATCAAAATCTTCGCTCCAGAATCCTTCGAATGTAGGAGCTTTTGCCAGATCGTACCCGGCGACGGAAAGACGCGTAAACAATCGAAAGGTAACCGTCAGTTGTTCTCCCAGACGGACTCGCTCTTTATCTGCATAGGCTTTGATAAACAAATTATCGCCGACGCTGGCGCTGCTGACCTCTTCCTGCTTTTTCTGCGACTGCTGCGGTTTGCCCTGTGTTACTTCCACGCTCAGCGGTTCCGTCTTGAGTGTTTTTCCTTTATACTCAATCGTTGCCGGCTCGATTGTAAATTTTCCGGTTTGCCGCGCATAGAGCATGTAGACATAAGATACGGATCCGGACATTTGTCCATTGATCCACTGCATGTTGGTTGATTGATTGGGACCCGATGTTACGATAAACGGGACAAAACTCGGCGCCCTTAAATTTTTAACTCCGTTCACATCGCTCCCGGAGACTGTAAATGTCACTTGAAATTGTTCTCCCGCTGCAACTTTGTTTTGACCGACAGATGCGGTAAACGTCCCGTCCTGCGCGCAAAGCGGCAGCGATGCCGTTAATGATATAAAGACTATATATATAATTGAGCGTTTCATTTCAAATGCAAGCTGCTCTTTGCCATTTACTGTTTTTTATTTCTTTGGCTCTGCATTACTAAGAACTTAGAACTACGCACTACGAACTTTCTCTTTTTACCATTCACTGTTTACCATTCACCGTTCACAATTCACCATATTAAAGTTACCAATCCTTTTCCACTTTAACATGAACCGCTTCCCGTTTGCGCAGGGTTTTTTGAATTTCTTTTTCGTCGTTCTTCATCTGGTCAAGAATTCGATCCGCCTCTTCTTTGGGCATTTGATTTTTTTTCTGAATCTGCGGCTGTGTTTGATCCTGTTTTGCCTGATTTTGCTGGTTTTGCTGCTGGTTTTGTTGATCCCGCTGGTTTTTCTGATTCTGCTTTTGATCCTGATTCTTGTTCTTGTCTTTTTTATCGTCTTTGTTTTTATTGTTTTGCTGATCTTTTAATTTGGCCTGCGCCATCAACAAATTATACCGGGCTTCGTCATCTTTCGGATTCAAACGAAGCGATTTCTTATATGCACCGACCGCATCCTGATATCGATTTTGCTGGTAGAGAGTGTTTCCAAGATTATAAAACGACTGTGCTTGTTCACGCGTGTCGGTCATTCCGGGAACGGAATTCCCGTATTCACGCGCCGATTCGTCGTACCGCTTCTCTTTGTAATATGCATCACCGAGATTGAAATGTGCTTCTTTCGATTTGCTGTCTTTCTCAAGCGCTTTTTTATAACCGACTTCGGCGTCTTCATATTTTCCTTTTTCATACGCATCGTTTCCATCTTTAACCAGAGCATGAACGCTCTGTGAACGGACAGGAGATGCGGTGCACATCAAAAGAAGAACCGCCGTAAAACCGGGAATGAATCTTTTTAAACGGGCAAATATTTTTCCACGTCGTTTTGAAAGAAGCAGATCGATGATGATCAGCAGAATTGCAAAGCCCAGCGGATATTGATAGCGGGACTCGTACCCGGCCACCTGTTTCGAGCCGAACTGGACTTTCTGCAGAGAGCCGAGTTCTTTGAAAATATCGTCAATCTCATTACCCGCACTCGTTCCGCGATGATATGTCCCGCCGGACGATGATGCTATCTGCTGAAGCATGCTTTCATCCAGCTTTGTAAGCACGATATTGCCGGACTGATCGTGCTTGTAATCCGTCCGGTTTCCGTTTTGATCGTAAACCGGAATCGGTCCTCCTTCCGGAGTTCCCATACCAACCGCGTAGACACGAACCCCTGCTTTTTTTGCATCTTCTACTGCTCCAAGAACATCACCCTCCGTATTTTCGCCGTCGGAAACAACGACAATTGCTTTTTGCGTCGGCGCATCCTGAGTGAATGATTTCAACGAAAGCTCGATGCCGCTGCCGATCATGGTTCCTGGTACAGGCACAGCATCCACATCGATGGCGGAAAGAAAAAGATCGGCCGCCGAGTAATCGGATGTGAGAGGGAACTGCACAAACGCTTCGCCGGCAAAAACGATTAAGCCGACACGGTCACCTGCAAGTTTTTTCAACAAATCGGAAATATCCCGTTTTGCTTTTTCCAGACGGCTCGGGCGGATATCCTCGCATTTCATACTGAGTGATACGTCCAGCACGACAAACAGATCGATACCTTCCCGCTTCACTTCTTCAAGGCGCGTCCCCACCAGCGGGTTGGCGAGAGCAAGCAATATACCGGCGATAATCAGCAGCACGATCGCCTGCTTGACGATGGTTTTTGCCAGGCTTGCCGCCGGAGCCATCTGTAAAAACAACTCTTCGCCGATAAAGAGGTGCATCTGCTTTTTCTGCCATCGGTTTAAAAAGGTAAAACCGGCCGCAAACAGAGGTATGACAAACAAACACCAAAGATATTCCGGATGTTCAAATCTCAGCATAAAAACTCTTATGGGTTTTTTCTTAAAAGAGTTGAGGACAAACCGGCCTCAAGCATAACAAGCGCCAGACCTGCGAGCAGCCATCCGCCGTACAATTCCGAATAGCGTTTGTACGCAGTGACATCGATTTTTGTGCGTTCCAATTTATCGATTTCTTTATAAATGTTCTTTAATGTTCTATTGTCGGTCGCACGAAAATATTTTCCGCCGGTCATATCTGCAATTTGAGTCAGCGCTTTTTCATCCAGGTCGACCGGAATCATCTGGCGTCGGATACCGAACGGTGTCTGCACCGGATACGGAGCTTCTCCCTGTGCGCCGACACCGACCGTATAAATACGAACACCGTACGTTGCCGCAATGCGCGCCGCGGTTATCGGATCGATTTCCCCCCTGTTGTTGACGCCGTCCGTCAGCAGGATCATTACTCTGCTTTTTGCTTTGCTGTCTTTCATTCGGTTTACACCGTTAGCTATTGCAAGCCCGATCGCTGTCCCGTCTTCGATCATTCCGTTCTTTACTTCCTTCAGAAGACTCTTTAGAACCGGATAATCTGTCGTAAGAGGGCATTGTGTAAAACTCTGTGCGGAGAAAACGACAAGCCCTATGCGGTCGTTTGAACGACCGTCAATAAAATCGGACGCTACTTGTTTTGCCGCTTCGATACGGTTCGGATTGAAGTCTTCCGCCACCATACTTCCCGAAAGATCGATTTCCAAAACAATGTCGATGCCTTCGGTAGAAATATTTTGCCTGTTAGAAACCGATTGCGGCCGCGCCAGCGCGAGGATGAACAAAGCGAGCGCACCCACGCGGAGCACAAGCGGCGTATTGGAAAGGCGTTCCCGCAAAGATGGCGGAATAGCGCTTAAAATTTTAAGCGATGAGAATTGCAATTCCACTTGGAGAAGCCGGCGGCGGCGCCAAAGGTAATAACCGATGATCGGAAGCAGCAGCAGCAGCCATAAGAATTCCGGATTTGCAAATCGATCACCGAACATGAGCCTCCACCTCCTTTGTTTCTGCCGCCGCTGCGGTTTCTTCTTTGGGAATCATGGCGCGTACAATGCCGTACGCCAGCTGCATCTCCTTTTCATGATCGGAGGGTGAGGGTTGATACTTCGCAAATTTGACCAGATCTGCAATCAGAAAAAATGTCTCCATATCGTTCCAGACCTTCAGCGCTTCCGGAACTTGTTTCATCTGCACGAGAATCTCATCGCTTGTCATCTCAAGGGCAACAATAGACCATCGTTTTTCAAAGAAGAGACGGATAATTTCCGTCGTATCGGAATAATATTGTTTGACGAGTCCCTGCTGCCATAATTTTTTTTCTTCCAAAATGCGAAGCGCCGCAAGGGCCTCGCGATGAGGAGGAACTGCAATTTTAATCATGCTCAGTGCGTCCGCTTTTTGCTTTTTCTTTTTCCGGTAGACATAATATGCCGCGCCGGCTCCGGCAAGGAGAAGAATTGCAATGATATACGGCAGATAATCTATTAAGAGCCACGGAGCGGACAACGGTTTTTTGACGTCCTTAATGTCTCCTTTCGGATCGAACGCCATGCCGGCGAGAGTTAAAAACATCGGATTAGTGTATGCAGTTTTCGGCGTTGTGTCGTTCTTGACAAAATATTGGAATGGAATGGGCGGAAGATACGCTCTGCCGGAATCGGTTTTCGAGAGGCGCAGGAGCCAGATCGGCTCTTTACCGCTGCGTTCCATTTTGATCACCTCAAACAATCCGACGCTGTCCTTAACAACCGGAGCGATTGAATCAACAACGCTCTGGATTGCTCCCGTGATATGCACGTCAATCCAGTCCCCGATGCGATATGTTTCCGCATCGGTTTTTGCCGATAGGCGGACGGGTTCCTGTGCAGCGGCAATGCCGGCAGCGGCAATCATGAGTATGAAAATTTTCCGTATCAACAATGTTCCGTTACCTTCTTCGTTCTCGCAGGCGGAAAAAATCCGTCAGCGGTTTTAAATACGGCTGGTCGAGCCGGATAACGACTTCATCCAGATGCGACCGGACAAAAAGTGTCTTGCGAGTTTGATGCATGCTCCGGCTGCTTTCGCTGAACCGCCGCCGTGTTTCCGCGTCCGATGTATCGATAACACGCATTGCTCCGCTTTCTGCATCCCGCAGTCTAACGAGGCCGATGCTGGGCAGGAACGATTCACGCGGATCCTGCAGCACCACACCTATAAGGTCGTGCCGTTTTCCCGCAATCCGCAGCGCCGCTTCATATCCGTTGTCCATAAAATCGGAAAGAACAAACACGATACTGCGTTTCTTCTGGATATGATTGAGATATTCCAGACCGCTCTTGATGCTTGTTGCCGGTTCGGCGGGCTCGAACGACAGAAGCTCGCGGATAATACGCAGTGCGTGGCCGCGTCCCTTGCGGGGAGGAACAAATTTTTCGATCCGGCCCGTAAAAAGAATGAGCCCGACCTTATCGTTGTTCTTCATGGCTGAAAACGCAAGCACTGCGCTAATCTCCGCCGCAACATCGCGCTTAAGTGCGCTTTGTGAGCCGAAGAACTGCGATCCGCTCATATCGACCACAAGCATGACGGTTAATTCGCGCTCTTCTTCGAAGATCTTGATAAATGGGCGGTCGAAACGGGCCGTAACATTCCAATCGATTGTACGGATATCGTCGCCGAACTGATATTCCCGTACCTCGGAAAATTCCATACCGCGCCCTTTAAAAACGCTGTGGTATTCGCCGGAAAAGACCTGATTGACAAGTCCCCGCGTTCGAATTTCCAGCTGTCTTACTTTTTTAAGAAGTTCTTTTGTTTCCACGGTGTAAAATAGTAAACTGTAAACTGCAAACTGTAAATAGTAAAAAGAACAAAACAACCGAACAATCACTAAGAACTAAGCACCACGAACCAAGCCTACGAACCAAGAACCACGAACTATTCTCACGGTACCTCCACCGCGTTCAAAATTTCGATAACAATATTTTCCGAAGTTATTTCTTCCGCCTCGGCTTCGTACGTGACCGCAATGCGGTGACGCAGAACATCGGGGCAGATTGCGCGTACATCTTCCGGAATGACATATCCGCGGCGTTTGATAAAGGCGTGCGCCTTGGATGCGAGTGCAAGACTAATAGATGCACGGGGTGATGCGCCGTAGCTGATGAGCGGTACGAGTTTTTCCAGCTTATATTTTTTCGGATCGCGTGTTGCAAAAACAATATCCAGAATATAGCGTTCGATTTTTTCATCCATATACACCTGCCTGACCGCATCGCGCGCGGAAAGAATTTCTCTTACCGAAACAATGGGCTTGATTTCTTTCTCATCTCCGGCGACATTTTGCCGCATAATCGAAAGTTCCTCTTCACGCGAAGGGTAGCCGATTTTTACTTTAAGCATAAAACGATCGATTTGCGCTTCGGGCAGCGGGTATGTGCCCTCCTGTTCAATCGGATTTTGCGTGGCAAGCACAAGAAACGGTTCTTCCAGTTTATATGTTTCCTCGCCGATCGTAACCTGGCGTTCCTGCATAGCTTCGAGCAAAGCGCTTTGAACTTTAGCGGGGGCGCGGTTAATTTCGTCCGCGAGAATAAAATTTGCAAAGATAGGACCGCGGCGTGTGAAAAATTTTCCATCTTTCTGATTGTAGATCATCGTTCCTACAAGATCGGCGGGCAGCAGGTCGGGTGTGAACTGAATCCGCTGAAATTTTGCATTAATGGCGGATGACAGAGTTTTAATTGTCAGTGTTTTTGCCAGACCCGGAACACCTTCCAGCAAAATATGTCCGTTGCACAGTAAGCCTATCAATAAACGGTCGACCATATGTTTTTGTCCGACGATAACTTTTCCGACTTCGCCCGTCAGTCTATCGACAAATGCGCTCTCGCGCTGGATCATCTCGTTGATGGTTTTAATATCCACGCGTTTCTCCTTATTTGTTTTTAATACGATTCCAATTATATTGAGACGAGGAACACTGCGTTGACGTTCCCGCAAATATTCTTTAAAATAAAGCGAGCCACGCAACAAATCTTTCTGCGACTTGAAGGCGGCTCGGAAGCAACTCTCATCGTGAAAATGTACAAAGAAATCGCCGTTCATGCAATATTTCGGGAATACCCGGCGGAACCATAGGGAGCGTTTTCCTGTTCAATAATATGAACTTAAACTATCAGCTCTCACATTTGGATTGGAAGGCGGATTTAAAGACTAAACATGCTTGAACATCAAGTTTCACAAAAAGTCGGAATTGTCGGCACGGGTATGGTCGGATCGTCGTTTGCGTATGCGCTGATGCAGCGCGGCATTGCTTCCGAAATGGTGCTGATTAACAATATTGTTGAACGCGCGGTCGGCGAAATGATGGATTTGAATCACGGACTTTCGTTTGCCAGGCCGATGAAAATTATCGCCGGCGATTATGAAGACCTATCCGGCGCCAAGGTCGTTGTCGTCACGGCCGGCGCGGCACAAAGCCCGGGGGAATCCCGCCTGGACCTCCTTGCGCGCAACGCGGAAATCTTCCATTCCGTCATTTCGCAGATCGTCAAATATAATCCGAACGGTATTATTCTCGTGGCAACGAATCCGGTAGACATTCTTACATATATCTCTCTCAAAGAGTCGAAACTGCCGCCGGCAAAAGTTATCGGATCCGGCACGATTCTGGACACGTCGCGTTTTCGCTTTCTGCTCGGACAGTATTACGGCGTGGATACGCGCAGCGTGCATGCCTACATTCTCGGCGAGCATGGCGACAGCGAAATTCCGATCTGGAGTCTTGCAAATATCGGAGGTGTGCGGCTGCAGGAATTCGCCCCGCTCCAAAACAAGACGTACAGCCAGGAAGATATGAACCGGATATTCACAAGTGTCCGTGATGCTGCATACGAAATCATCAAGCGAAAGGGATCCACCTATTATGCTATCGGACTCGGCTTGCTGTCGATTGTGGAAGCGATTCTGGGAAACTACCGGTCTGTGCTTTCCGTTTCTTCGCTTATGACCGGACAATACGGCATCAGCGATATTTGCCTCAGCCTCCCCTGCGTTGTCGGAGAAAACGGCATCGAAGAAATCCTGACCATCACGATGAATACGGAAGAGCAGGAAGGATTGCGCGCTTCCGCGGAAAAATTAAAAACGACGCTGCACGCGCTTTGCAGTTAAGAGTCGTTTTCATTTCAAACAAAAAAAAGCGGAAAGATCGGCGATCTTTCCGCTTCTTTATTTATTCCGAAGCCGTGTTTAAAAATTATTTCAAACCGGCGGTTTTCTAAAAGATATAACCGCTTTCTTCGTGCTGGCTCAAATCGAGTCCTACCGATTCTTCTTCGGCTGTGACACGAACACCCATAATCTTATCCAGAACTTTTAGAAGAATCCATGTCACACTGAAGGAATACAGGACGACGGCAAGGATGCTTACTGCCTGGACACCGAGCAGCGCCGAGTTTCCCAGCAAGAGTCCATCCGCACCTGCAGCATTGATTGCGCGCGAAGCCAAAATTCCGGTCGCCAGAGCGCCGAATATTCCGCCTACACCATGCACACCGACTGCATCGAGTGAATCGTCGAAATCGAAAATATTTTTTATGCCGATTCCGTAATAACAAACCGCTCCGACTGCAAGACCGATCACAAGTGCTGCAAGCGGACCGACAAAACCGGCGGCCGGCGTAATACCGACCAAACCAGCAACGCATCCGGAGGCTGCACCGAGCATAGTCGGCTTTCCCCGCATCTTCCATTCGACCAATACCCATGAGAACGTCGCACCCGCAGCGGCAATATGCGTGGCAAGAAATGCCGATGTCGCTAAGGCGCCGGAAGCCAGCGCGCTTCCGCCGTTAAAACCGAACCAGCCGAACCAGAGCATGGCGGCACCAAGAAGTGTCATGGTCAAATTATGCGGTGGCATCAGATCATGTCCGTGGCCGCGGCGCTTGCCGACAATGAAAGCCGCTGCTAAAGCCGAAACGCCCGAGCTGATATGCACGACAAGACCGCCGGCAAAATCGAGTGCGCCGAGATTATGAATCCAGCCGCCCACGCCCCAGACCCAATGCGCAATCGGATCGTAAACGATCGTCGACCAGAGAAAAAGGAAAATAACGTATGCCGAAAATTTAAAACGTTCGGCAAAAGCGCCGGTGATCAGCGCAGGTGTAATAACAGCAAACATCATCTGAAACAGCATAAAAGCCTGATGCGGAACAGTCGCTGCGTAGTCCGGATTCGGTTCCAGCCCTACTCCATTCAAGCCGATCCAGGATAGATTACCGATCAGATGATGAAAATCGGGACCAAAAGCAAGGCTGTAACCGAAAAGAACCCACTGAATGGTCACAATTCCCAGAGCGATAAAGCTCTGCATAATAGTGCCCAGAACATTTTTTTTGCGAACCATGCCGCCATAAAACAATGCCAGACCCGGAGTCATCAGCATAACAAATGCCGTCGAGACAAGAAGCCATGTCGTATCGCCTGTGTCTATTCTCATAATGCACCGTCTCCTGATTCTTCCGTGCGTACACGGATGGCATCGTTGACCGGCAGAACGAAAATTTTTCCATCGCCGACCTGTCCGGTTTTTGAAAACTTAATAATTGTTGCAAGGGCATGTTCGACCTGATCGTCCGGAACGATAAGTTCCAATTTAACTTTCGGAAGAAAATCGATATGATATTCCGAACCTCGATAAACTTCGGTATGCCCTTTCTGTCTTCCGAAACCTTTTACTTCGGTTACGCTCATTCCCCGGAAACCCGCTTCAAGAAGCGCTTCACGCACTTCATCGAGTTTATGTGGACGTATAATGGCTTCTATCTTTTTCATGGAATCCTTTCTAAAGGTGATTGTATTGCGAACTTAAATAATAAAGGTAAACAACTCTAACGGCTTAAAATTATAAGTTATTTTTTAAAAAAGCAAGCATAATAGCAAGACAAGAAAAACGCAGAGTTAGTCACAGCGGCGGGCTGCAGCAAGATTCTTTATGACCGGCCGGCTCCGATCATGCACTCGCTGCATTGTTTCTCGGAACAGAAATAATTGTATAATTGGATTGCTCCTTGCTGCATGGAAGCGGTGTTCAACAAGAAGCGTCCCCTGACGACCTGACTTTCTATCATTCGCAGTATGCCATTCTGCTCTCTCGCCGGAGAGGAAACAAAGAGAGCATGCGTACGTTCCCGGACAGGCGTGTCTTTGAAGATACGCGCATAGAGGAGCGCGACCGGAAAAACCGTATTTACTAAAAGCTCGCGAATCCTCGTTTCACCCAGCGCCGTGATTCTTGCAGTTGGGGAAGGGGGATGTTGAAATGAATAATGCCGCTTCCAGAAATCGTTTGTTTCTATCTGAAACATCCGGAGAAGTTCAGATTCTTTTACCTCCGGCGATTTAAGCAATTGAATGATGCGCCTAAACAAATCGTCGTGACGGATCGAATGGATAAGCTGTACAGCAGCGGCAATCCGGAGAGGAGGAAAATTGTACGGGCGCGTAGGAAAAAATCTCCATTCTGCCTCGTGAATAATTTCTCCCCGATAATGAAGGCGAAAATTTTTCCATTGTTTTCTGAGCAAGCGCACATACCGGCGTGATTCAGGATTTCTTACAGCCTTATCCCCCGGAAGCAATCCGGCAATGCCGAACAGGGCTGCTTCCAGATTGAAGTTTTCTATTCGGGACTCCCATTCTTTGATTTTTCCAATCGTGGCATTTTGTGCAAGTTTTATGAAAGGTTCGCGGTTTTTGCCGTATCCCAGTCCCTCCATCAATCCTTCATAGAGAAGCTGTTCCCACAATTCTTTTCGAGAAAAATCTTTTTGTGTCAGTTCCGGCATGGACAGCAATCGAGCTTCTTCCACAGCAGCCGTCTCGTACCGCAGCGGCTGTTCATATACGGCATGTATTCGTTCCCGCACAAGCTGCCTCAGCCGTTCTTCAAACCGGCGGATTTTAAGTTCGATCCTCATAGCGCCGAGTTTTTCAAGCCATGCATGGAGAGTTTCCTCCGGAATATTTTTTGCGAATGCATAGCATGGAAGTTTTTTAAGGCGACGTGTTCGTTCATCGAGAATCCCTTTTCGCCAGATCGTCTGCAGGGATTCGGAAAGAAAATCGCTTAGAACAAGCACGGGGATATGCCGGCCGGTTTGCACGATGGCAGGGGAAAGGTTTAAACCGATCTCCAGAACCACGTGAAGAATAACAGAGTTATAATGCGGGTCTTCCTGATGCTGATGCCGAAGCCAATCGAACGATGTACGATGAATCTCAATATCTCCCGCATATGTCGTACCGTCGATTTTTATTTTCGCGTTAAGAAAATCGGTCCAGATCCGAAGTTCTGCTTTCCGATCGAAAGAACTTCGAGCGGTTTTCCCTCCGCTGTGCGCAAACCAGTCCGCAGATATTGTTTGCTCCAGATGTGCTGTATAAATCGCTCGCGGATCGCACGTGAATGAAGCCGCATAACTCCCCCAGATAGAATTGCAAAATTCAAATTGCAAATTGGAAAAGGCAAAATTCAAATTGCAAATTGAAACTGATGCCCACGTTCCCAAAAATCAAAACAATAAAAGAACTAAACAACACATCAACAATTTACTTCGAACCGCAACACTAAGAACTAAGAACTTTCTCTCTTCACAGTTTACCATTCACCGTTCTCAATCCATTAATCTCGTCCCTCAAGCGAAGCGTTTCCGCGCGCGCTGCTTCTGCAAAATCGTCTCCGGACGATGCATAGAGAATACTGCGGCTTGCATTGATCACAGCGCCGTATCCGTTCTTCGAGGATCCGTACCGTACCACCGATTTCAAATCTCCCCCTTGCTTGCCAATGCCGGGAAGAAGAATCGGCATGTCCGGAACGATTTTTCGAACCCGTTGCAATTCTTTCGGATGCGTCGCACCAACAACAAGTCCGATATTATCGGCAGTGTTCCATTGTTTTGCTTTGCGTACTATTTTTTCATAGAGAGGCATCGTACCGATTTTCAATCTCTGAAAATCATTCGATCCCGGATTAGATGTGAGTGCGAGAAGAAAGATGCCTTTCTCGGGGCGTTTTAGAAACGGCTCCACACTATCGCTTCCCATATATGGATTGACCGTAACCGCATCGAAACCGAAATCTTCGAACAGCGACACGGCATAACGCTCCGCTGTGTTGCCGATGTCGCCACGCTTTGCATCTCCTATCGTGATGACTGAGTCTGGAATCAATTTCAATGTTTCGTGCAGTGCGAACATGCCGCGTTCTCCAAGCGCTTCATAAAATGCAAGGTTCGGTTTGTATGCGCACACAAGATCGTGCGTCGCTTCAATGATACGCTTGTTGAATTCTATAACGGCGTGTTCTAAAACCCGAACGGAGCCCGGAAATTTTTCCGGATCGGCATCGAGGCCGACGCAAACCAATGAATTTCTTTGTTGTTGAATTTCTTGCAGGCGTTTGTTAAAAGATTTCATAAGCAAGCTTCTTAGCGTTAAAAAAACTATATACTTACGGCATAAGGACACCGTAAATTTACTCTTTTTTCAACAATTTGGCAAAAAAAAGCGCCTCTTCAGCGGCTGCAAACGTGTGCGGTTTTCTCTCCTCTTTTTTATTCAGAAAAAAATTCATATATTATTTTAATCGCGATGCCCGATTTGTATCTGATATTATCCGATATGACTACCACTTTCTTGATTCGCGACGATACGTCTGTAGAAGAATCCCTTACGTCGGCAGCGCATCAAACTTATTAACTAAGGGAAAGTCCTTATAAGGAGAATTATATGAAAATCTACATAGGCAATCTTTCGCGCGATATCACTGAAGACGAAGTCCGGCAGGAATTTGCTGCATTCGGCGCTGTCGATTCTGTTGCGTTGATCAAAGACAAATTTACCGGACAACTCAAAGGATTCGGTTTTGTTGAAATGCCTGTTCGAACAGAAGCAGAAGCCGCAGTTGCAGCTCTTAATGATAAAGAAGTTAAGGGACGCAAGGTAACGGTGAACGAAGCTCGCCCGATGACCGATCGGCGGACGAATGACCGGCGCGGCGGCAGCAGCGGCGGAGGAGGACGCAGAGGCGGCAACGGCGGAAGCAGCGGCGGCAGCGGCGGACATCGCTCCTGGTAACACAACACAGGAAAAATTATTTCCGTAATGCAACGGCGTCTCTTTCAGGGACGCCTTTTTTATGCCCAGCCCGTTTTTCTATTATGTGCCTTTTTAACTGAAGTCTTTGCGATCTGTTGATTGCGTTTCGACAGTTTTTTCTGTCTTCATCGCACGCATGCGCATCGAATGAGGCATTAACTCAACAGCATATCTCAGAGCGGTGCGCGGCATAACGGCTTTGTGTTTCATGACGTACTGAAAAACTTCCTGCAGGTGTTTTCTGCTCGCTTCTTTCAGCAACCAGCCATACCCTTTCTGCACTATATCATCGTTGTCACGAATCAAGAGATCGGCAATTGCCAAAACCGTTTCAAGATGCTTTCCCTTTTTTGCCGGAACTATCAACGAAACAGCGGAAGCGCGCCGAAGCCAGCGGTTCTTCGATTCCGCCCAAACAAGCATCCGCGCGATGCTCTCCGGAAATTTTTCTATAAAATCTCCGACGGTATGATTGCAAAATCCATCGCACTTTGCCCAGTTGTTGATGTACGTATAAATCCAACGTTCGAATATTTCCAGATCGCTGTTCTCAAACGATTTCACGTACATCGGCAGCCAGAACGAAACGATAAAAGCCTCTTCCGTATAATCGGATGCAAGCAGTTCTTCGCACAGCGTAAAAATGGTTTTCTTATCTAACCGTGAAAGTTCTTTCCAATATTTCTTTGCAAGCCTGCGCACTGCCGCGGTGCGTACACCGTAAAAACGAATCTTTTCCTTAAAGAATTTTTGGAAACTTTCCTTTGCCTTAAGATCAACGCTTGCACGAAGGTCTGCCCGGATCGATCTCATAATTCGATTTGATAACATAGTGCTCCATTGCTTATTTATATTTTCCAATTGTAATCATTCGATTCGATAGTTACAAGTCAGAAGTGTGAGCTGTAAACGGTGAATTGCGGGTTGATTATCCTGCCTGAGCTACTGCAGATCTATTCGCGCTGCTAACCCGAAAGCATCGTCTGTTGTTTTCGGGACTACAAAGGTCATTTCGGATATCGATAAATTTAGGAAACTGAATAAAAACAATAAAATCGATTGATTTTTCGATGCCGGAGTGCCATCTTCATAGTACAAAACTATGTTTGACTTTCAGCAAAAACTGCCCATCGATTCCGTTCTCGGTACGCTCTGCCTTGCCCTTGCAGCATCGAACAATGCGGTGCTTTCTGCAGAACCGGGAGCCGGAAAAACGACTCGCGTGCCGCTTGCGCTTATCGACGAACCATGGCTCGCCGGGAAAAAGATTATCATGCTTGAACCTCGCCGGCTGGCGGCTCGGCGTGCAGCCGAATATATGGCTTCTCAAATCGGAGAACGGGCAGGACAAACGGTTGGTTACCGCATTCGCGGAGATGCAATAACCGGGACAACAACGCGTATCGAGGTGGTGACCGAGGGAATTTTAACCCGTATGCTCCAGCATGATCCCGAATTGCCAGGCACGGGTCTCTTGATCTTCGATGAATTTCATGAACGGAGTATCAACGCGGATCTGGGACTTGCGCTTGCACTCGACGTTCAGCAACATCTACGCGGCGATCTCCGCATTCTTGTAATGTCCGCAACTCTCGACGTGGAAGCTGCGGCCCGTCTGCTGAAAAATGCCCCGGTCGTAAAAAGCAAAGGGCGAACATTTCCGGTTGAAACGATTTACGATTCTTTTGCATCGGAGAAAACAATAGAACAGCGTACGGCAGAAAAGATTGCCCGCGCGCTCCAAATAACTGAAGGAGATATTCTTGCCTTTCTTCCGGGACGGAAGGAACTTCACCGGGTCGATCAATTGCTCTATGAAAAAAAACTTCCGGACGATATTGCTATTCACGAATTATTCGGCGATGCTTCCTATGACCGGCAGGCAGCGGCGCTCGCTCCGGATCCGAGTGGAAAGCGGAAAATTATACTCTCCACATCCATAGCGGAAACAAGTTTAACCATTGACGGCGTAAGAATTGTTGTCGATTCCGGATTGGCACGAACGGCACGATTTGATCCAAACCGCGGAATGTCGGGACTAACAACGGTTGCGGTTTCAAAAGCGGTTGCCGACCAGCGACGCGGCCGTGCAGGACGCCAGAATGCGGGAATATGCTACCGGCTCTGGATGGAAAACGAAAATGAACGGCTGCCCGATTTTCCACAGCCCGAAATAAAAGTCACGGATCTCGCACAGCTCGCGCTCGACCTTGCGCAATGGGGAACACAGGATGGGGCGAATCTTCGTTTTCTCGATCCGCCTCCTGCCGCACATCTTTCACAAGCTCGATTGCTTTTACAGGATCTCGGAGCTCTTGACAGCTCAGGAAAGTTGACACCGCATGGGAAAGCGATGGCGGAGATTCCGGTTCATCCGCGTATAGCGCACATGCTTCTTGACAGTAAAAAAATCGGGCTTGGTTCTCTTGCCTGCGATGCTGCCGCATTGCTCGAAGAACGTATTCCCGGCGGAAACATAAACGACATCGATCTTGCAGGTTTTTTATCTCCTGCTTTAAGGGTAAACGAGCGCATGCGTGCCCATGCACTCAGACTGCGGCGGATGATGGAAATCAAAGGTCACGAATCGCAGAACAGCGAAGAAGCCGGAATCGTGCTTGCGCTCGCCTATCCCGATCGCATTGCCCGCCGCCGGAAGGAAGGAACGCGTTATATTTTGGCAAATGGCCGGACGGCGATACTTCCATCCGCATCGCTGCTTGCGAGGAATGAATTTCTTGCTGTCGGAGAAGTGGACGGCCTTGGCGCTGAAGTAAAAATATTTCTCGCCGCATCTCTTACAAGGGAGCAGATCGAAACGATCTTTTCAGGAAACATACGCACCGAGGAAGTTACTGCATGGAGCGAAGAAGAACGAGCCGTCATTGCAAAGAAAACAGCTCGCATTGGCGCATTAATACTATCCGAGAAGCCTATTATTGCAGAAGGAGTCGGCGTTATCCGCGCAATGCTGGAGGGAATCCGATCGATGGGAATCGAATGCCTGCCATGGGAAAAAGAAACTTTCGCTCTGCAGCAGCGCGTACAGTGGATGAAGACTCACTCTGCACTTTCAAAAGAATTGCCCGATTTCAGCAGCCGGGCATTGATGGAATCTCTGGAAGAATGGCTTGCTCCATTTCTCAACGGCATTACACATGCTGCACAGCTAAAAAAATTATCTTTACCGGAGATTTTCCGTGCACGTTTTTCATCGCAGCTATGGAAAACATTTGAAAGACTTGCTCCGTCTCACCTGCACCTGCCGAGCGGTTCCAATGCTGTGCTCGATTATTCCGGAGAAATTCCGGTGCTTGCCGTCCGGCTGCAGGAATTGTTCGGTCAAACGGAAACGCCGAAAATCTGCAGCGGAACGGTAAGTGTATTAGTGCATCTGCTGTCGCCTGCGCACCGTCCTCTTGCTGTTACGCAGGATTTGCACAGTTTCTGGACCAGCGTTTATCCGGACATCCGCGTTCAGCTGCGAGCCCGATATCCGAAACATGTATGGCCTGAAGATCCTCTGACGGCAAAGCCGACGAACAAGATAAAAAGGCGAAACCGGTAACCGAAATTACTCCGTATGTTTATTTTTTGTCATTGCTCATTGCTAACCCAAATAAAAAAACCCGGAAAGAAAAACTTTCCCGGGTTTTGTATTTTTAAACCGAACGATCTTCGATTAGACTCTGAACAGAAGATCGGCATAGGTCGGCAGGGGCCAGACTCTTTCGTCGACGAGTGTTTCTAATTTGTCGCCATCGATTCTCAAAGCAGCCATAGTGGTAAAGACAACGTCGCGATGGTATTCGGCATGTTTGAAGACGCTGTCCGAATGACCTCCGGCGAGGGCTGCTTCGAGCGCTTCGATGTGCTTTCCGAACGAATCGATCGTCGCTGTCAACTCAGCAAGCAGCTTTTCTGCTGCAGCCGATTTCGATCCTGCGCTCTTTATTGCTGCTATTTCGGATGCCACTGTTCCGGCAAATTCAAGAGAGGCGGGAAGGATTTCACGTTTTGCCATATCGAGAGCGGTCAATGCCTCGATATTGATGACTTTAATATAGTTTTCCAGATAAATCTCATAGCGGGAATGCAGTTCTTCTTTTGTCAGCACGCCATGTTTTTCATAGAGTTTAACGGTCTTATCTGTAATGAGCGCTGTGATTGCAGCAACCGTCGATTTGATGTTCGGCAATCCGCGTTTTTCGGCTTCGACCAGCCAATCTTCTGCGTAGTTGTTGCCGTTGAAGATAATCCGCTTATGCTTTTTTACGATCTCTTTGACGATCGCTTGTGCTTCAGCATCGACATCTTTCGCTTTTTCCAGCCTGTCCGCTACACGGGAAAGGGTTTCCGCTACAATTGTGTTCAATGCTGTATTCGGTTCCGCAATGGAGGCGGAAGAAGCGACCATACGGAATTCGAATTTATTTCCCGTGAATGCAAACGGTGAAGTACGGTTGCGGTCGGTTGCATCTTTGGGAAGTGCCGGCAGCGTTGTAACGCCGAGCTTCAATTCGCCGCCGCTCTTCGACGACTTTGCTCCGCCGTTCTCGATCTGCTCGAGAATGTCGGTCAGCTGTTCGCCGAGAAATGCAGAAATGATTGCAGGAGGCGCTTCGTTTGCACCGAGGCGGTGATCGTTGCCTGGATTTGCCGCTGAGACACGAAGCACGTCTGCATATTCGTCTACCGCTTCCAGAACTGCGGCAAGGAAGACGAGAAATTGTTCATTGTCGTGCGGTGTCTTGCCCGGTTCCAGAAGATTCTGTCCATCGTTAGAAGCCATCGACCAATTATTGTGCTTCCCGGAACCGTTGACGCCGGCAAAAGGTTTTTCATGGAGTAACGCAACCAAACCATGACGGTTGGCTACCTTTCTGAGAGTTTCCATCACAAGTTGATTGTGATCGGTTGCGATGTTCGTGGTGGTAAATATCGGAGCCAGTTCATGCTGTGCGGGCGCAACTTCATTATGTTTCGTTTTGGAAAGCACGCCGAGTTTCCACAATTCCTGATCTACTTCCAGCATGAATGCGGCAATACGTTCTTTGAGTATGCCGAAATAATGATCTTCCAGTTCCTGCCCTTTGGGCGGCTTGGAGCCGAACAATGTGCGGCCGGTCAGGATAAGATCTTTTCGCTTTTCATATAATTTTTTATCAATGACAAAATATTCTTGTTCAGGTCCGACGGTGGTTGTAACTTTGGTGGCCGTTGTGTTGCCGAATGCACGAAGAATGCGAACCGCCTGTTTGGAAAGCGCTTGCATAGATCGCAAGAGCGGCGTCTTCTTGTCTAATGCTTCGCCGGTGTACGAACAGAAAGCAGTCGGAATATAGAGGGTATTATTTTTATAGAAAGCAGGCGAGGTGCAGTCCCATGCCGTATAACCGCGTGCTTCGAATGTTGAACGTAATCCGCCGGAAGGGAATGATGAAGCATCCGGTTCGCCTTTAATCAATTCTTTGCCGGAAAACTCCATAATGATCCGACCGTCGGCAGTTGGAGAAATAAAGGAATCGTGCTTTTCCGCCGTAATTCCGGTCATGGGCTGAAACCAGTGCGTAAAGTGCGTTGCACCTTTTTCAATAGCCCAATCTTTCATTGCATTCGCAACGATATCAGCGACCGCCGGGTCAAGTGGTAACCCCTCGTCGATGGTCTTTCTCAACATTTTATAGATATTTTTTGGCAGCCGGGTTTTTGTTACTGCATCGCTAAAGACATTAGAAGCGAAAGAATTTTCCAATGTTTCCTGTAAAACCAATGATTCTTTTTCCATGAAAAATAATTCTCCTTAATAATTAATTTTACTTACCTGTAGATGTAATAATATAAACAATATTTGCCCTATTTTCCCTAATAACAAATCAAGAAGAAACATCTGAGATGTATTGGCTATTTATGCAAGCGCAACAACTTTCTTACAGGACCTTAGGAGGGTCTAAAAAAGCCAATGGCCATAAAATAAATACCTATGGCCATCGACCTCTTATAGATATTGAAATGATCGCTTAAGAATACTAATTGTCATAATACAGATGAAATTCATACGGATGCGGCCGTAGATGCATCTCATCCAATTCTTTGTCTCTTTTCCAAGTAATCCAGGCTTCGATAAGATCATTAGTAAATACATTTCCATTTGTTAAGAACGAATTATCTTTTTCTAACGCATTAATGGCTTCCTCTAATGATCCCGGTGTCTTTGGAGTTGATTTAAGTTCTTCCCGCGTCATTTCATAAATATCCCTGTCCAACGGCTTACCCGGATCGATCTTGTTTAGGATTCCATCTACAGCAGCCATCATGATGGCCGAGAAAGTTAAATAACCATTGCAACTCGGATCCGGGCAGCGGAATTCAACACGCTTAGCTTTCGGGCTCGGAGAATACATTGGAATTCTGCATGAAGCAGAACGGTTTCTGGCTGAATAGGCCAGATTAACCGGTGCTTCAAAACCAGGAACAAGCCGGCGGTACGAATTCGTTGTCGGTGCAGCAAAAGCCAGAATGGCCGGTGCATGCTTCAAAATACCTCCGATAGCATGAAGACCCATTTGACTAAAACCGGCATAGCCGTCTCCCGCGAACAAAGGTTTACCTTCCTTCCACAAGGAAAAGTGTGTATGCATTCCGCTTCCATTATCCTGAAAAATCGGTTTGGGCATAAAGGTCACTGTCTTGTTGTTTTTCTTTGCCACATTTTTACATATGTATTTATACCACATAAGTTGATCGGCCATTTTCAACAAGTTAGTAAATTTCATGTCAATTTCGCTTTGACCAGCAGTAGCAACTTCATGATGATGCGCTTCTACGACAATTCCGATCTTACGCATTTCGTAAACCATCTCACCCCGAAGATCATGATAGGTATCAGTTGGGCTGACCGGGAAGTATCCGCCCTTGAAGCTGGGTTTATAGCCTAAATTTGGTTCTTCAAATCTGGCAGTGTTCCAGGCGCCTTCCTGTGAATCAATTTCGTATACACCGCGATGCTGATTTTGCTCATAACGAACTTCATCAAAAATAAAAAATTCGGGTTCCGGTCCAATATAGCACGTATCAGCTATTTTAGTTTGTCTTAAATATTCTTCTGCCTTTTGTGCGATATAACGCGGATCTCGAGTATATTTTTGCTTTGATACCGGATCGACAATATCTGCGATGATGCTTACAGTTGGTTTAGCAAAAAACGGATCCATGCAAAATGTATTAGGATCTGGAACGGCAAGCATATCCGACATGTGAATTCCCTGCCAGCCTCGAATAGATGAACCATCGAATCCCAAGCCTTCCACAAAAGTATCTTCGTCAAGCACATCAATCGGGAAGCTGCAGTGCTGCCAGCTTCCTAAGAGATCTACAAATTTAAGATCTATCATTTCCGAATTATTCTTTTTTACAAATTCAAAAAAATCTTTTGGCGTTGCCATAATTTTACTCCTCCTATTAGTTTGTTTTTTTGGTTTTAATATCCCGAAGCTCCTTTGGTTTTAAGAAGATGATTATTCTGAGCTTTTAATCCCCCGAAGCCTGATGCGGGGATAATTGATTGAACGCATTATTTAATTACGCCTAACAAGATAATAACATAAATAATTAATGTAATCAAGCACTTTTACAAACTTTTATTAATCATAATCCGGCAATCCACCAATTTTCCTAAAACTCATTTTGTTTTGTGCGCAAGCCCCAAAGCGGTTACAAAAAATTAATATAGTTTCCGTTTGCCGAAAAGATACCTTCATTAGCCGATTTCCGTGCAACGCCTCATTCTATATAATCGTATATTGAAAGGAGAGTTATGGAAAGGCTTATCCTCAAAAATGGCAACTAAACAGCGTGTAATTTAACGATCATAATCCCCCTGTTAAAAGAGCAGTTCGAACTGCGAGTCGGACTCTACCAGGGGGGATTCAAAGCGGAGTAAGAAAGCATTTATTCAAAAGACGCTGAATTAAAAAATGATGTTTTGATTCGACGAACTTTTCCCGTATTAATTTCGTTTAAAATATCGTCTTTTGATAAAAAGGAACCTGGAAAGAATGGAATCGGAACAAGTTGATTTGTCGGCATTGCGGATTCACCGTTCGGAAAAGTCTCAGGACGGACCTCCGAAAAAGCTGCCGGCTTACATTATTAGCATTGTTGTTCTTGTCGTACTTATTGCCGGGGGAATTTACGGCGGGAAAAAATTTTTTGCACCGGATATTGAAGTTAAATTGACTACGGTCGCATGGATTTCCCCTTCCCAATCGGATGCTGTGCTGACCGCAAGCGGTTATGTCGTTGCCCAGCGAAAAGCGGCTGTTGCTTCCAAGGCAACGGGCAGATTAGTGTATCTGGGTGTTGTCGAAGGGGATCATGTGGAAAATGGACAAATCATAGCGAGGATCGAAGATTCCGACATGCATGCCGCGCTTGTGCAGGCGCGTGCATCGGAGGCGGTCGCTCAGGCCGATCTTCTTACTGCAGAGCAGACCTTGAGGCGTGAAAAATCGTTATGGGAAAAAAATCTAGCCACGCAGGCGGATTATGAAAGCGCTCAAGCACAATATGCGCGAGTTAAAGCTTCCATCGAAGTAGCTGCTGCCGGCGTTACCGGGGCGGAGGTTGCCATGGAAAATACGGTAATCCGTGCACCATTCAGCGGAACGGTTCTGACAAAAGATGCCGATATCGGCGAGATGGTTGTGCCAATGGCTGCGAGCGTCAGTTCGAAGTCAGCGGTTGTGACGATAGCCGATATGTCTTCGCTTCAGGTGGAAGCGGATGTGTCCGAATCCAATATCGAACGTGTTTTTCCGAACCAGCCGTGCGAGATTACATTAGATGCATATCCCGGTGTGCGTTATCAGGGATTTGTTGCGAAGATCGTTCCGACTGCGGATCGGACGAAAGCAACGGTTCTGGTCAAGGTTGCTTTTATAAAATACGACAGCCGTGTTCTGCCGGAAATGGGAGCGAAAGTTCTATTCTTAACGAAACCGTCGGACAAAGCTTCTCTGCATGATAAGCCGTTCCTTTCTCTTCCCGCCGGTGCCGTAACGGAAAGAGATGGAAAGAAAGTAGCCTATCGCGTTACTGACAACATGGCATCTGTCGTTCCTCTTACAACGGGACGACTGCTCGGTTCCCAGATAGAGATTATCGACGGCCTTACAGTCGGAGAAAAAGTGATAGACAATCTCGGTCCAAATATTTCAGACGGAGTCAATGTGAAGATTCAATAATAGTTCATTCGTTCTTAGTTCTTACTGCTTGGTTCGTGTGAAATATTGTTTTAATCAGTTAGTCAGTTCATTGGTTCATTGGTTCTTTGGTTATTGAATTATTTGTTTTATTAGATCCTGTTTACAATTTACAGTTCACTGTTTTAAAGGAATTTCTTTATGACACAAGCGATTATTCAAGTACAGGGCGTTTCAAAATCTTATTGGCGGGACAGTTTTGAAGTTCCGGTACTCAAAGATATTTCCATAGATGTTCCGGATGGAGAGTTTCTCTGTCTCATGGGGCCCTCCGGTTCCGGAAAGACTACACTCCTGAATCTCATCGCCGGTATAGACCGGCCCAGTATGGGAAAGATTATTGTCGGCGGAACGGAAATCGGCAGCTTAAGCGAAACGGCTCTTGCTAAATGGCGTTCGCAGCATGTGGGATTCGTTTTTCAGTTTTATAATTTACTCCCGGTTCTGACGGCTTTTGAAAATGTAGAACTTCCGCTTCTTCTCACTTCGCTTTCCAAATCCGAACGCAGGAAGCATGTCGAACTGGCGCTTGACGTTGTCGGGCTGAGCGACCGTATCCGCCATTATCCCAAACAGCTTTCAGGCGGACAGGAGCAGCGTGTTGCTATTGCCCGGGCGATCGTAACCGATCCGACGCTGCTTGTAGCGGATGAACCGACCGGTGACTTAGACAAGCATTCGGCGGAAGAGATTATGGTTCTTTTGGAACGTTTGAACAGTGAATTTAAAAAAACCATCGTCATGGTAACGCACGATCCCCGCGCAGCAGAAAAGGCGACCGTGACACATCATCTTGATAAAGGCGAATTGTCATAAGGAGGCGTTATGCGGATTTTCAAACTCATCTATAAAAACGCACTGCGCCATAAACTGCGGACGGCATTAACCGTTCTCGGGATGGCAATTGCTGTGATGGCGTTCGGCGTGCTTCGTACCGTTGTCGATATGTATTATGCCGGAATCGATGCGACGGCAGTCAACAGGCTGATTACGCGTCAAGCGGTCTCGTACATTTTTACGCTTCCCTTATCGTACCGGGATCAAATTGCAAAAGTCCCCGGTGTGGAAACGGTATCGTTTGCAAATTGGTTCGGCGGAACCTATATCGATAAGAAAAATTTTTTTGCGCGGATGGGAGTAGACGCAGAAACAATCTTCGATGTATATCCGGAATATGTTCTGCCGCCGAAAGAATATGAAACGTTCAAAAGCGAGCGGAATGCATGCGTTGTTGGTTCGGAAATTGCGAAACAATACGGATTTAAAATCGGCGATGTCATTTCAATGGATGGAGATATTTACCTGGTCCATGGTCGTTTGTTGTGCGGGGTATTTATTACCCGCGGGATAAGGTGACCGACGCAACACAGATGTTTTTTCACTGGAAGTATATCGACGAACGGATGAAACAAGATATGCCCGGACGTGCAGGTCAGGTGGGCTGGTACATTATAAAAATTAAAAACCCGTCGCAGGCTGCGGCTATTTCCGAACAGGTCGATGCGCTGTTTAAGAATTCTTCCAACGAGACGAAAACAGAAACAGAACGCGCTTTTACGCAAGGATTTATTGCCGGATTCAGTTCGCTCCTCAATGCAATGAATGCGGTCTCGTTTATTATTATCGGCATCATTATGCTTGTGCTCGGAAATACGATGATTATGTCGGCACGCGAACGGACGCGCGAGTACGCAGTTCTGAAAACGCTCGGTTTCTCCGGCGGGCATCTGTTCGGACTTATCTTCGGAGAGTCGATGCTGATTTCGGCTTTCGGCGCTGTTGCTGGACTGCTTATTACCTATCCGTTCGTGGCAGGCATCGAAGCAAAAATGCCGAAAGGATTTTTCCCGTATTTCTTTATCACTCCCCAAACTGTTATACTCGCCGGAGCCGCGGCGCTGACGATCGGTGTTCTTGCATCCATCTTCCCGCTCCAGCGAGCGCTGCGGATGAAAATTGTGGACGGATTGAGATTTATCGGATAAAAAATAGTAAATGGTAAATGGTGAATGGTGAATAGATAAAGTTCTTGGTGCGTAGTTCTTAGTTCTTGGTTATAAAAGAATCAAAGAACTGAAAGTGGCGAATGGGAATCAGCAGTAAAAAATCTATCTCTCAACAGATTCCCGCTATTACGGGAAAACATTTTCAGGCCTCCGGCTGAACCAAGCACCAAGAATTAATAACAAAATAACATTGAACGGCAGCACCTTGAACATTCTACTGTCTCCTGAATTCTATATTCTTATTTGAGGTTCTCATGAAAATTCCATTAAAATATACTCTGCGAAATTTTAAATCGCGGAAACTTACCACGGCTATCACCATCACGGGCATTACACTCGTCGTTTTTGTTTTTGCGGCCGTCCTTATGCTTGCACACGGTATTCAGAAAACGCTTGTCTCGACCGGTATGCCGGATAATGTTATCGTTGCCCGGAAAGCGGCAAACGGAGAAATCTCCAGCATCTTACTCCGGGACGATTATAATACGGTACTGACGCTTCCGCATATCGCAAAGAATGCGGATGGAAAGCCGCTTGTATCGGGTGAGACCGTGGTCATTATCAATCTGGAGAAGAAAAGCGGCGGATTGAGCAACGTTACGGTTCGGGGTGTTGAACAGGAAGCGTTCGTCCTGCGTCCGCAGGTGCACATTATGGAAGGCAGACTCTTTCGTCCCGGTGCGCGGGAAATTATCGCCGGCGCTGCAACGAATAAGAATTTTATCGGCGCACAAATCGGTAGTACAGTGACCTTCGGCGGAGATCAGTGGACTATTGTAGGCCGGTTCGATGCAGGCGGGAGTGGCTTCGATTCCGAACTCTGGGGGGATAATAACCAGCTTCAGGATGCATTTCACCGGAGCGGCGGTTATTCCACGATGACGCTCAAACTTGATCAGGCGGATTCGTTCAACGCATTCAAAGCGGCGTTCAGCCGGGAACAGCGTTTGCAGGAATTCGAACCGAAGATCGAACAGAAGTTTTTTGAAGAACAATCGGAAACGATGGCATTGTTCATACGCATTCTCGGAATTTTTATTACGATCGTTTTTTCCTTCGGAGCTACGATTGGGGCCATGATTACGATGTACGCTGCTGTCGCGAACCGAACAGTGGAAGTCGGAACACTCCGCGCACTCGGATTCCGCCGCCGCAGTGTGCTCTCTGCATTTTTAATGGAATCCTTAAGTATTGCGCTCATCGGAGGCGGCATCGGCATCCTTCTCGCTTCGTTTCTGCAATTTTTCTCTTTATCGACATTGAACTACGGTTCCTTCTCAGAATTGGAATTTTCTTTTGCACTGTCGCCGTCGATTGTCATCGCGTCTATCGTGTTTTCCCTTTTTATGGGATTTGTGGGGGGATTTCTCCCCGCTGTTCGTGCAGCGCGGTTAAAGATTGTCAACGCATTGAGAGCGGGATAATAAAGAATACAGAATTTAGAATTCAGAAGGCAGAATAAAGAAGCTTGTAAATGGTGAATAGAAAACGGTAAATTGATATTACGTTTCGTTTAAAATTTTGTTGCTGAAGCAGCCTGCAGAGAAGATCTATAATTATTTGTAACTCAGCGTATACTGCTCAAGATAATTTCTCTCCTCATACGGGAGAAAAACAGGTGTTCTTATATCGCTCATGTCCAAGATCCGCTTCCAGCTTCCTAAAAAAGGGACAGATAACAAATATCCTAATCGGCAGGTTACCCGCAATTATTTTATCCATCGCACCTTTATTTTATTCTCAACCTGCTTGAGCTCTTTATCGCCTGTGAGTATCTCGCATTTCTTTTTCACTGCCAATGCCGCTGCATAACAATCTGCAAACGACATTTTATGGAATGCTTTGAAATGAGCGGCCTGGAGCGTGAGTTCCTTGTCGACCTCTACGAGTTGAATCGGCAGAGCCCGCATGGAATCTTCTGCCAGCTTTGCGCGGGTTTCTCCGCCTTTGCGGAGCGCATGATAAATGACCTCACCCCAGTTTACAATGCACATGAATGCTTCCCGATCTTTGATGACGCACTCTTCAAAGACAGCCGCAACCTCTTTATATCCTTCTTGCTGCTGAAGATAAGAGATGACCGCATAAGAATCGAGAACTGTCATTTTCATAATTCGCGTTCCTTTTTCTTGTCTTCCATCAATCCTTTGAGCATATCGCCATCGGTGCCGAGGATCCCTGCTAAGTCTTCAAAGTAATTTTTATCGAGCGGCTGAATCATAAGTTTTCCGTTCTGTTCAACAAATGCGATTTTTGTTCCCTTTTTGATCCCAAATTTTCGCCTGATCTTTGCCGGAACGACTAACTGTCCTTTTACCGTGACTATCGATGTGTCCATTGTAATCTCCTTTAAATATCGACTTACATAGAATAATAAAGTAAGACAATAATGTAAATAGTAGCACGATAAATATTTGTAGACATACTGTCCCAAAATATTGGATTCTTTTGAGGTGTAACAATTCTCTTCCATGGTCATGCATTTCCCAAAACTGCCAATAAGTAATCATTGGAAAGCCCGGCATATTTTAGGAGATCATTTATTTCACAATGTTTTATGCCTTTCTTATGAGTGGCGCCGGGGCTGTTGGCTTTGAACCTTCCGGGAAGCGTCCGAGAACGACCCGTCGCGGCTGCAATACATAGAGATTTTAAGCCTTGATGACATGCTGATTTACAATTATTGATACTTAGAGAACCACGAAGCATTAAGAATTTTAAGTTAGCAACTAATAAACGAATGAACCGAAAAACTTAAGAACAGTTGAAACATTGATCGGAAGAGAAAATTCATTATATTTTTTGAAATTGATACATTAAAATCTCATGGCGATTCGCTGCCATCACTCATAAAGCTGTCTTACAGCACGGGATTTGTATGGATGTTTTTTCGATTGTTCGCGGATTGATCGGCCTTGTTCTTGTCACCGCGCTCGCGTATTTATTTTCTAAGGATAAAAAACACATTAACTGGCGGCTTGTCAGTATCGGCATAGCGCTCCAGTTCGTTTTTGTTTTTATCGTTGTCAAAACAACTCTCGGGCACAATGTCTTTTATTCTATCAGCACATTCTTTGTCTGGCTTTTCAGTTTTGCAAGTCTGGGGGCACAGTTCGTTTTCGGCTCGCTGGCAAAAAGTCCCGGAACCGAAGGCAGCCTCGGTGTCTTTTTTGCCTTTCAGGTCTTGCCGACAATTATATTCTTTGCATGCCTGATGAGTGTCCTGTATTATCTCGGCATTATGCAGCGCATCGTCCAGGGGATTGCCTGGGTCATGCTGCGGTTGATGAAGACGAGCGGAGCGGAATCGCTCGACGTTGCCGCAAACACCTTCATGGGACAAACGGAAGCGCCGTTAGTTATTCGTCCCTATCTTTCTTCACTTACAAAATCCGAATTGTTCACGGTTCTCACAAGCGGTATGGCGCATATTTCCGGAGGCGTGCTTGCCGTGTATATGCAGATGCTGGGATTTGCATACGCAAAAGCACACGGCGCTCCGATTGAAGCCTCGCAGGTGTATTTTGCCGGACATCTGCTCGCGGCCTGCATTATGGCGGCGCCTGCAACGATGGTGGTTGCGAAAATATTGATTCCGGAAACCGGCGATCCGCAGACTATGGGAACAGTGAAAATGAAAATTGAAAAAAAGCATTCGAATGTCATTGAAGCCGCCGCTGCGGGAGCGGGAGACGGCATTCGACTGGCGATCAATGTCGCCGGTATGCTTATTGCATTCATTGCAATCATATACCTGCTGAATGCATCGCTTGGATATTTCGGGGATCTTACAGGACTCAATGCGGTTTGCATGTCGCATTTTCAAAAACCTCTGTCGTTCGAATTGATCTTTGGTCTCGTCTTTCAATTTGTTGCCTATGCCATAGGCGTTCCCTGGAGCGATGCGCTCAACATCGGCAGCGTGATGGGAATAAAGCTGGTGGTCAACGAATTTGTTGCATATCTGCGATTGTCCGATATGGTGGCAGCGGGACTCCTGACGCCGAAATCCATCGTTATCGCGACGTATGCATTATGCGGGTTTGCAAATTTCTCTTCCATTGCAATCCAGATCGGCGGATTGAGCCCGCTGGCGGAAAACCGCCGCACCGATATTGCGAAGCTCGGATTGCTTTCCGTCCTCGGAGGGACGATAGCAACATGGATGACCGCATCGATAGCAGGAATTTTAATTAATTAGAAAAAAGAATCCAGAAGTCAGGAGCCAGAATATAAAAGAGGCAACGTTTTCGAAGAAATATTTTTTTCTTGTTCTCAATTCTGCATTCTGTCTTCTTCATTCTGAATTCTGACTTCTGGCTTCTGACTCCTCATTCTTAGGGAGAACCTTATGACAACTGAGCGGCAGAATTATAAATGGTTCGTCATCGGAGACTGGAATGGGTTCTTTGGTTTGATCTTTGACAATCTTACCGTTCTCTCTTTTCTTGCGGGAATTCTTGTCTTTGTTTTTAAGTATCCGGCGGATATCGTTTATACGAAAATGTTTCCGGGAACGGCTTTCGGAGTGCTCTTTGGCGATCTTATCTATACATGGATGGCTTTTCGCCTGGCAAAGAAGACAGGAAATATAAAAGTGACCGCCATGCCGCTCGGTCTCGATACACCGTCGACCATCGGGATAACATTTATCGTTCTCGGTCCGGCATTTATCGGATTAAAAGCAGAAGGAATTCCGGAACGGGATGCCGCACTCATGACCTGGTACATCGGCATGGCAACGATGATGTTTATGGGAGTCATAAAACTATTTTTTTCCTTCTTCGGAAAATGGATACAGAAAGTCGTGCCGCGGGCCGGGCTGCTCGGATCGCTGGCCGGTATCGGACTTGGACTGATCGGGGTGACTCCGCTGATCGATATTTTTGGAATGCCGGTGGTGGGACTTATTGCTCTAGGACTTGTTTTTTATTCGCTCGTTGCCGGAATCAAGATGCCCTGGAAAATTCCAGGCGTCCTTGCATCCGTTTTCATCGGTACGGTTTTATATTATATTCTCGGACCGCTCGGCCTAACCGGCGGCACGTTTGCAGGTTTTCCTCCGGCAGAATTGCATTTCGGACTGCCGCTGCCGACGCTCGATTTTCTCAAGGGGCTTGCCCCGGCTCTGAAATATCTGCCGATTGCGGTTCCATTCGGAATTCTAACCGTTGTCGGCGGCATCAATGTAACCGAAAGTGCGCGTGTTGCCGGAGATGACTACAATACGAGGAGCATTCTTCTGACGGAAGCACTTGCGACTTTAGTCGCGGGGATGTTCGGTGGTGTGGCTCAGTCGACCCCGTATATCGGTCAGCCTGCCTATAAACGTATGGGTGCACGCGCAGGTTATACGCTTCTGACCGGCGTCTTTATCGGTCTCGGCGGAATTTTCGGTTATGTATCCTTTATTGTAGAACTTATTCCGCGTGCTGTACTTGCACCGATTCTTATTTTTGTTGCGCTGGATATTGTTGTTCAATCGTTTCAGGCGTCCCCGGCGCGTCATGCTCCTGCGGTTGCGTTTGCATTTTTCCCCGCTCTTGCTCGCCTGCTTGCAATCAAGCTCGGTAATCCCGATGCCGTACTGCCGCAAACATTCAATGCTTTGGCGTCATTGCCGGGAAAAGCTCTTCCTGAACTGCTGATTATCGTAGCGCTTGGAAACGGATTCATCATTACGGCAATGCTCTGGGGGGCGTTTTTAGCGGAACTGATCGACCGCCGCCTTAGAACTTCGGCTGCTTATCTTGCCTCACTGGCCGTGCTTACATTTTTCGGTATCATTCATTCGGCAATGCCGGATGGAATGATGTATCTTCCGTGGAACCTGATCGGTCTGGCCCGGCAAGTTCCCTATCAATTTACAACTGCGTATTTCGCATTAGCAGCGATTTTTTTCGTTTTGTCGTTTACAAAAGAGAGCAAAGAATCGATAAGTTAATTTGTTTTTAGTATTTGGTTGACCATAAACGACGAACCAAGAACTACGAACTTAAAACTGCACACGACGATCTTTTACTCTTCACTAATTTTTTCCTTCGAATTTTTTCCAAAGATTCACATAATGCTCAAGCTTTTGATCTACAAGTGCATTAATGCTTTTCTGATCGAACGATCCGCCGCGGTGAAGTTTGCCCGCTTTAACGCCGGTTAGAATTTCAATACCCTCGTCGATGGTTTTAATGGCATAGATATGAAATTTTTTCTTTTGAACAGCCCGGCAAATTTCCTCTCTCAGCATCAGGTCTTCGATATTCTGGTATGGAATGATGACGCCTTGCGTACCGGTCAACCCGCGCGCCTTACACACATCGTAAAATCCCTCGATCTTTAAGTTTACTCCTCCAATAGGCTGTATTTCTCCTTTTTGATTGACCGATCCGGTGACCGCAATATCCTGCCGGATCGGAATTTCCGAAAGGCTGGAAAGAATAGCATAAATTTCCGTCGAAGAAGCGCTGTCTCCGTCGGCACCGCCGTACGATTGTTCGAATGTCACACTTGCATCGACCACAAGAGGCCGGGTCTGTGCAAACCTGCTGCGGAAAAATCCGGTGAGGATTGCTATACCCTTGTTGTGCGTCGGCCCGCTGAGTTCAGCTTCACGTTCGATATTAATAACGCCGCTTCGTCCCAGCGAGGTGCGCGCCGTTATCCTTGATGGTTTTCCAAACTCATGTTCTCCGGTATCGTAGACCGACAGGCCGTTCACCTGACCGACGACGGCGCCTTTCGTATCGATAAAAATAGATCCGTTGTCTATCATCTCCTGAATTTTTTCTTCCACAAGCTTGATGCGGTATACGCGCTCGTCCAAAGCTTTTTCCACTTGAACGCCCGTGACAGTTTTTATTCCTGTTTTCCGCGCCCAGTATTCCGCTTCCCGTAAGATATCCGCAATAATATTGAATCGCGTAGAAATTTTTTGACGCCGGCCTGCAAGCCGAACGCCATATTCAATGATTTGTGCGAGCGCGCTCGCGTCGAACGGCAGCAGATGTTCGTCGTCGCAGAGCATTTTAATGAAACGAAGGTACTGACCAATCCCTGATTTAGTCTTAGGCATTTCAAAGTCGAAATCGGCCCGAATCTTGAAAATTTTCTTAAAGTCATCGTCCCGAAAATATAAAAGATTATAGAGCGACGTGTCGCCGATCATAATGACTTTTACGTTGATTTCAATGGGTTCCGGTTTCAAGCCGCTGGAGGAAAAGCCGAAGAAAGGTTCATTGGCCTGAATATCGATGAAACCGGTGCGCAGCGTTCGCTTCAAGTCCTGCCAGACTTCCGGTTCCATCAATGCATCGAGTGCGTTCAGCACCAGATATCCGCCATCGGCACGGAGAAGCGAACCGGCCATGATTTTTGTGAAATCTGTCCGCCAGACTCCTCCTTTTTCAAATTCCCGCTCGACCATTCCGAAGATGTTTTTATGCTTCGGATTGGTCTCGATGATAATCGGTACATGTTTTGTTTCAGAATTGTCGACCAGCACATTAACCGTATATTCTAAAAATTCATCCTGTTTAACCGGCGGCTGCGGTTCCGTTTCTGCCGTCTGAGCGACGAAAGGAGGCGCGTGAAATCGCTCTAAATTCTCCCGAATACTCGAGCGGACTTCGTCCAGATACAATTGTACTTTGGTATGTTTGTATGTCACTTTCAGCACATTGATGGAATCGTCGATAAAGGGCATAATGATCTCATCAACCAGTTCTTCCATCGATTCCTGAATCTTTTTTTCGATATTCCGAAGTTCACGAAATACAGTCGACATTTGTTTTTCCAAATCTCCCAGTGTGTCGCGGATAATCTGATATCGATCTTTTGAAAATTCTCCTTTTGTGACAAGAGCCTCGATTTGATCCAGACTGGTAGGGGCGGCGTTGATAACCGGAACGATATCGGGACGGACCGCATTACCGACCTGAACCTGTACCAGATCGAATCCCTGCTCTTTCACACGCCGTTCAAAATCCTGCAGGACGCTGCGCTGTCGATCCTGAAAATGCTGAACGATTTTTTTCCTGGCTTGCTGATAGCGGCGGCTTTCATACATGGAAGGAAGGTCATGAAGAAGTTCGCGCATAAAATTTTCCATGTCCTGCTGGAGCGCACGTCCCTGTCCCGCCGGAAGAATAATGGAAATCGGCAGATCAGGATTCTTAAAGTTATAAACATAACAATGATCTCTGAGATTTCCCGGCTGTTGTTCAAAGTCCTGAAGTAATCGTTTGATGGTCGTCGTTCGTCCGGTCCCGGTGATGCCGGAAACGAAAATGTTGTATCCGAAATGCTTCATTTCCAATCCGACATGCAGCGCACGCAGCGCCCGTTCCTGACCGATGATTTCGCGTGTTGGTTGAATGTCGACCGTCGACCGCACACCGAGGGATTTTGGTTCGCATTGCCAGCGCAGTTTCGCAATCGGCAAAGGAGTATGCACGGGGGCATGCTGCACAGCGGTAGTATTTTTCTTCATAAAATTTTGAGGAGCATTTAAGTTAATCGTTCCTGCAACGCCTTTGCAACAAGTTCATGGCGTGTGTGGACATCGAGTTTGAGAAACACTTTTTTTAAATGCGAGTGGACGGTATTCGGGCTGAGGTGAAGCTCCTTGGCGACTTTGTCTGTTGTCCATCCCTTGATAATGAAGCGAATGACTTCCTTTTCTTTATTCGTGAGAGAATATTTTTCTACATTGGAGACATCCAGAGAGAAGAGGGAAAACACTTTACGGGCGATGAAAGGATCGATCGGCATACCGCCTTGCATTGTTGATTGGAGCGCATGCACGATCTCTTCGACAGATGCGGTTTTCAGGAGATATCCGGCCGCACCGAGCTGAATAGCTTGTTGAATATTGGAATCTTCCAGACTGACAGTAAGCATAAGAACCCGTATGCTTGGAGCCAAGATGCGGATTTGGGCAAGTGTCTCGATGCCGCTCGATCCGGGCATGTTGATATCCAAAAGAATAATATCCGGGAAATCAGATTCTTCGACGAACGATTGCAGCATAGTATCGCCGTTTGCGTATGTTTTTGTACATTGAATGACCGGAAAATCACTCAACGTCTCGTTGAGAATATGCGTGAACTGGGTATTATCATCTACGAGCCAGACAAAAATCGGTTTTGGCTCATTCACAGGGCGCACTGTCTTTCCCTTTTGTTTTTTCATATTATGAATTACACTTATCTAAAAATGAATTTAAAAATAAAAAGAGCGGTAAAAGATGAATTACTCAAGATCAGATTTTCATCCTGCCGGCGGATTCAGATTTCTATTCTTCATTCTCGTGAACGGGACAAGCGGCAGACATAGTTCTCCGTTCCCAATTCCGTATTCTGAACTCACAATTCATGAAAGATAGTGGATTTAACATATTTTGGCAACATTCCCGGCCTGATAATTCTTGAAATGTTTTTTTATTTTTAGAGTATTGATTCTCCGCTGCACTTTTTCTAAATTCTTAATCAATTATGGGATGTCTGCACTGAACTAATGAACGAGGTCGAGAGATGAATACGCCCTTAAAGATGATTTTAACGTTTTTTGCTGTATTGCAGCTTAATGCACAGGTGCCGGCGCAAGTGCCGAGCGTTCAATTAAAGATTAAAGACAAATCAGGCCTTTTCGGGATGGGAGGGCCGCGAATTGTTCAGATCGAGCTCTCGAATCAACAGCATCAATTCCCGGTGACAAGCGATAATGTGAACGGCGATCAATACTATTATTTTTACGTAACTCCTGCCGGAGATTGGGTTCTTGATGCGGATTTTGTAGAGAGCGAACTAACCAAATTGAGCGTGTATCAAAATGGACAAACGATTAACGCTGCATGGAAAAGCACGCTAAAAACAAACGGAAACGGCTCCCTTGTAATCGGATTTCCCAAAACGCTCAAACTTTATCAATTATTTCTCTTTCAAATTCCAATCGGCGATGCAAAGAATCAAATTGAGTACAAAGTACCCAAAGAATACTGGCCCGGGTATTCCGCGTTTCTTAAAAACCGTCGTGTCGGGGATTCCATGTTTGCAGAGTTTCAGTATCGCGATGCTATAACGGCGTATGAAAAAATTCTTGCAGATCCGACACTGAAGATTTTCTCTGAATACGGTGAAATAAGGAACAGTCGTACAAAATCATTCGGCGAGTTAAGCCTTATCGACGAGTCTGCCTTCGAATCGATCGTCGCAAACATAGATATCTCTCTCAAGGATAAAGTTTTTAAAATCGACAGCGTTAAACCTTTGATGAAATATGTGGTCGACTCTTTGCCGAATGCGGATTTCGGCATTGGCTCACTCGATACAAGTGTTGCCCCTATACTGGATAAATCGCTGACAGCATTAAACCGGCTCGTACATGTTCGTGATTCGCTGCAGCATCTTTTGAACAATCAGAATGTACAATGGATAAACGAAGGATCCAGCACCGGAAAGGGCGGATTTTTGTACCAATACATGATCGAAACACTGGCGTATGCATTTTCCTCCCTACCGTTTGACGACACATTAGCGACAGAATTGAAGGTGCGCATTTCGGATGAGTTCAACAACCGTTTGACCAAAAATAATATCCGGGAATCGTACACGACGTTTCTTCATATTTGTAACGAACGATTTCAGTCGCACATGCCGATCTTTCCGGTCGAATTTCTGCCAAACCTAAGAAAAGATACGATGCAGACTACACTTCCCTATTACTCCATGCTGAAAGCGGTGAATGACTTTTTCTCCGGCAATTATCCGTCGGCTCTCGATGAGATTCGAAAGATTTTCCGTTCCTGCTATGAACAGGAATTGAACAACAGGTTTGATATGATGCGCATCATTATTACGAATCGTCAGCTGCATATATCCGACGATATTTATAAGATGCTGCAGGAAGCAACGCAGCTGGAAGCGAAAAATGATGCAGCCGGAGCGGCGGAACGCTACCGCCAAACGACACTTATTGCGCCGAATTTTGCGTACGGATTTTTCGTTTTCGGAAAATTTTACAATCGGTCCGGAGATTTCAACCGGGCTGTTTATTATTTCCAGCGTGCATATCTAATCGATACGCTGTACCTCAGTGCCTATCGTGAATGCTTCAATTCCTATTTAAAACAGGGTAATTACAAACCGATGATCGATGTTCTGACGACAGCGCTGTCCAAGGGAAACGATTATTGGGAAATTAATTATAATCTCGGGACGGCATATTTGGGCGACGGCGATATAGCGCATGCGATTCAGTACTTTGAACACGCCCTGGCACTCAACCCGAAGAGTTATACGACGAATGTAAAACTCGGGTTGGCGTATCAGAATATAAAAAATTTCCAGAAAGCGCGGGAATTTTTCAACAATGCCATCGGAGTCGATCCGACAAGGCAGGAGGCGGTTGACTATCTGACCAAGCTCAACGAATTGCAGCGTTCGTCGAAATAGTTTTTTAAAACTCCGGTAAAAAAGAGAAATTCTTTTTTACTTTTCGCTCGACTCGTTTTTATTAAAAGCTCAACAAAAGAGATCATTCAGACTCTGAAAGTTGAGCTTTTTCTCTATTTGAGGTAAAGAGTTTTTTGCTTGTGTAAAAATGCCGGCATTCAATCTGTAGAAATAAATGCCGCTTCATCGATTATATAAACTGTCACTGACCGGTACAGGATAAAGAGGATTTGTAGTTTGCTTATGGAACTCTTTTTGTGTAGTATTCTTTCAAATCTATTGTATCCAAGACGTGCGAAAGAAATATCGAGATGGAAGACCAAGAGAAGAAAGTAGTGATTGCAGCATCAGCCTTCAATGTATCCATTCACATCACGATGTGTGAAAACTTCAAAAAGTTGTTCAAGCCCGAGGAGATGACGCTTCGATCTTTGACAGCTGACACTAAAGTACAGAAAGATCGTTTGATGCAAGCACTCATTCAAACAAAATGCACTGCTCTGATTGCTATGTCTATACAGCCTGATGCCGAAACAATTGCCGCATATACTGCTGCAAATGTTCCTATTGTTCTGACAGATGAAGAGGCCGCCGGTGCCTCTACGATTGCCGCAGATAATGTTATAGGCGGTCGCATGGCTGGAGAGTACCTCATAAAAAAGGGCAGGACGAAGATTGGAATCGTTAGCGGCAGGACTAAGGTGAAAGGCGGTCTCAATGCAGTACAAAGACTCAAGGGGTTCCAACAAGCACTCGCTGCGGCTAAGCTCCTTATTCCGCAAGGATGTTTAATAGAAGTACCTAACTATTCTCGCGAGGATAGTATTGAGGTGATGCCAAAGCTGTTGGCTGCAGGCGTGGATGCCATTTTTTGTGCAGCGGGAGATAATTGTGCACAAGGCTTACTGTCTGTAGCAAGAGATCGGAAAGTGCGGATTCCTCAGGATGTCGCCATTGTTGGATTCGACGCCCGCACTTACTACTATTAGACAACCCTTAAAGGAAATGGCTGAAGCCGCCTATAAAATGGTGGTGACACAAAGAGAAGAAACTCTTCGCAATCCCCAGAAGATTATGTTCAAGCCTGAACTTGTAGTTCGCAAATCAGCGTAAAAATTTGTTGCAAAGCAACGGTGTAATTCGAACAAGATGAGAAAGTCAGTATGCGGCTACTGGTAGGGGGTAAAATAATGTTATTTGATGGATACACCAACAAGATGTGTTTATTTACCAAAGCAATATCGATCTTTCTGAATTTAACCGGCTTCTTAATAAATGAGTTGTTTTTAACTTAAGCCCGGTAGAATATCCGCCTGTTCTGAATACGATAATGAAATTACATCATTTTAATAGTCTTTCTTTGCAATTAGTTTGGATATTGATTTTCGCTTTCTTCATTGATACGGTCAATATCGACGATGTTATCGGCCATGATGGTTTGATTCACGAAGAATATATAGGCGAATCGAATGTTGATATGGGGAACGCAAATATCAACATCATCATCTCAAACGCTTCTCAGACTCACCAGATCATACAAAAACAAGCCGTTCATATTTCAAACAGTTCTCAATGGATCGATGAAGATAGTCCATCCGTTGCAGCCTCTGTGATTCCCGAAGGCGAAGAACTGGTACTTTTAATAAAACAGCAGGCTGCACATGAATATATATGCGCCTTTATTCCCACCGCTACTCCCATCTCTCTCGGCAAGCTTCTTATTTAAGCCACCCCACTTACATCAGATTATTTTAAGGCAATCTCATTGAATCATTAAATGCTTGATGAAAGTGATTCATGTATTGTCCATCTACGGTTTCCGCATTTAATGCCATTCGACAAAAAAATATTTGATGGCAGCCATAATGTAAATGGGAAAGGCACAATATGCATACGCTTAATACTTTAAGAACAAAGGTCGCTGCTTTGCACTCTCTAATCAAGGACGATACTTTTTCGAAGCATCGCCGGAATATACTTCTTCTCTTTTTCCTTTTTTTAGCGACTTCGCTGCACGCTCAAGAGAAAGAATATTATTTCTTTCATCCCTATACATACGGCTCAGACGGATTATTTAACCCGATTAGCCTGATTGAAATAGGCGGATTCGATTCATATCAAATTATCGACAGGGAGCCGACATGGCAAAACACCGATTGGAACATTGCGGCTGCCAACGTCTGGCGAAGCCTCATTTCACCTCTGCCCGTCATTAGTGCATTCGGCTGGAAACGTTTTATGCAGCAGGAGATACTTCCATCAAGCCTCAATGTCAATGAAGCACAGTGGGTGCCGAATATCATGCTCCATACCATTGGAGGCGGCATGGATTACCGGAAAATATCTGAATGGTATAACTATTACAATGTCCCGGTTCCGTATCTCTGCGGCATATTGACCTGTGTTGCATACGAGTTTATCAATGAAACCGTCGAAAACGGTCCCCAGACATCTCCTAATGAAGATTGTATTCCGGATGTGCTTATATTTCAACCTCTGGGTTTTATATTGTTCAGTTTCGATGGCGCTTCGGAATTCTTCTCTTCGACTTTGCAGATGAACGATTGGTCGGAACAGACAGGGCTGTCGTTCGCACCGTTTGCGATCCGTAATGCGGGACAAAACTTCGTCATGAAACTCGCATTAAACCAAGACCGTTCGACCAATCTATTTTTCCATTTTGGCGAATTCGCTATCTTTGGCCTTTCGCTTAAAACAAATTCCGAATATGCTGTTTCCTTCGGAGGAGGAGTCGCTTCGACGGGTGTTAAAGACCTTCCGACGATAAACGGAGTTCCTGAGAATACCGTCACATCAGGGCCGATGGCGGGCATCTATTATGACCGGAACAATTCTTTGCTTGCATCCGTCGTTTATTCCGACAATCAAAATACACGATTTCGGTTGAATCTTTATCCGGGAATGCTGAGCAGCTACGAATATTGTCCAGGAGTGTTCCTTACCATTGCCGCAAATGGATCGACAATAGCCGGAGTGACTATGCAAATTCTTCCAGTTGGTCTATGTTCTTTCTCGCCGCACCAATAAAATATCAAAGATAATTGTTGATGGCAAAAAGCCGAATCGCACCGTAATTTGGGATTTCTTTTCATACACCTAAAGGAATTACTATTATGGCCGAAGAAGTCGTAATCGTAAAAAAGCGACCGTCAAATCACCCAATTTTAAAGAGAATTACGATATTTTGATATAATTGGCTATAAAACGATTATTGGAATTCTCATTTATCTAAATCGACACTGCATGAATAAATCGTAATTTTTATCATAAACACTGCCAATACCAAAGCAAATTCACTTTTCGAACTTAGAATTGGGTTCTGACGAATTACATAAAGTCGGACAAATAAAACTCTCCATATTTCTCCAAAAAATGACAAACGAAATAGCAGTTGACCATCTAAATAAAATACTCTACATTATTATAACATAAATATATGATAATCTATATCTATAATAACCTAAACTTGCCCTAACTAAATCGTAACATTTATACCTCGATTTTGGTCATTTAGGAGTTATTGCAATCGGAGAAAGTGTCGATTTTGATTTAAAATACGCGGGCACGTGGCGGAACTGGCAGACGCGCTAGCCTTAGGAGCTAGTGGAGTAATCCGTGGGGGTTCAAGTCCCTCCGTGCCTACCAAAAATAATAAAGGAACAGTTTGTGGAAATTAATATTCAAGATCTCTCAGAAGTTTCACGTGAAGTCGAAATTAAAGCAACGCCGGAAGATTTGCAGCCGCATTTCAATAAGGCATACGGTGAATATCGAAAGAAAGTCGAAATTCGCGGGTTTCGCAAAGGAAAGGCGCCGGTCGATATTATAAAAAAATTGTACGGCGATTTAATCGAGCATGAAGCGCTGGAATCGATAGCGTCGGATTTTTATCGTCAGACGATAAAAGAAAAAAATTTAAAACCGATTGGTGAGCCGGTCTTGATCGATCTGGATTTTAAGCATGAGACCGGAGCGAAATTTAAAATTCGCTACGATATCCGCCCTGAGATTGTGTTAAAGGACTACAAAGGCATTGAAATCGAAAAAGTCGTTCATCCCGTAACGGAAATAGATGTCGAAGAGGAAATTCTTCGTCTATGCCGCAGTAATGCTTCATTTCAGGAAACCGATGCCGTTGTCGATTCCGAGCACATTGTAACTGCCAATATGCAGGATGTTGATGAATCGGGCGTGCCGATTGCCGGAAAACGAAGCTCCAATGTCCGGTTCTATCTTGCCGATGAAAATCTCGAGCAGCCGTTTAAGACCGCCCTCATCAATGCCAAAAAAGGGGGAGTCTATCGTGTCCAGTTCGAGCACGAACACGGCGATCACAAGCATGCCGTGAATACGGAATTGGCTGTTACTAAGGTGGAAAAAATATTGACGCCGGAATTGGACCAGGCTCTTATCGAAAAAATGACAAAGGGCAAGACGGTATCGGCAGAGCAGTTCCGCGCCGATATCCGGAAGGACCTTGAAGAATACTGGAAACAGCAGACTGAGCGTCAGGTGATCAATACGCTTACAGAAGAAATTATCAAACGACACGAGTTTCAGGTTCCAGAATCACTGATCCGCAACGTCCTGAACCGTTTACTGGAAGAAATGAAGAACGAATACCCTGGCAAGAACCTTCCCGACGATTTTGATGTTGAAAAATTCAACGAACAAAACCGCCCTTACGCAGAGTACCAATCCAAATGGGCATTGCTCAGGGAAGAATTGATCAAAGCGGAAGCTATCGATGCAACAGCTGAGGATCTGGAAAAATTGGCGGATCGAGAGGCGGAACGTATGAAAATTCCGAAAGACCGCCTTGTAAATTATTACAAATCTTCCGATTCGATTAAGGATCGTATTGTCAGCGATAAGCTTTTGAAGATTTTAACTGATTCGGCGAAAATTAAAGAAGTGCCGGAAAAGAAAGTTATAAAAGCGTAACACGTTTTAAGGAGACGCAAGTGTCATATTCTACGATATATAATCAATTAGTACCCATCGTGGTAGAGCAGACAGGCCGCGGCGAACGGTCGTTCGATATTTTTTCACGCCTGTTGAAAGAACGTATCGTGTTCCTCGGCACGGCAATAGACGATACGATTGCGAGCTTAGTTATTGCGCAGCTTCTTTTCCTCGAATCCGAAGACCCGGACAAAGATATTCACCTGTATGTCAACAGCCCCGGCGGCAGTGTGAGCGCAGGCCTTGCGATTTACGACACGATGCAGTATATTCGGCCTGATGTTTCCACCATCTGTATCGGAATGGCGGCAAGTATGGCGGCTGTTCTTTTAGCAGGCGGTGCAAAAGGGAAAAGAGCCGCACTTCCCAATACTCGGATTATGATCCATCAGCCGTGGGGCGGAGTGCAGGGAACCGCGTCGGATATTAGCATCCAGGCGGAAGAAATTTTGAAAACGAAAATGAAGATCAATGAAATTCTGGCGTTGCATACCGGCCGGACGCTCGATCAGATCGGAAAAGATACGGATCGGGATTATTATCTTGCCGCATCGGAAGCGAAAGAATACGGATTGATCGACAACATTTTTGTCAAGCGCACGAGCGAGTCGAAGAAAAAAGATTAGCATCGATTGTTTTAAGAAACAGATTAACATGGAGAGCGTATGAGTCAGAAAACGCGTCAGAACGATAAAATTGCATGTTCGTTTTGCGGACGCACACCGGAAGAAGTGAACAGCATTATCGCAGGACCCGATGTGTATATATGCGATTTGTGCGTTGCGAGTTCCGTGGACATTATCAAGAACAACATGGCGGCGATCAACGCACGCAAGATCGGATTCCGCCGGTCTCTGGCACCGCTCGATATCAAAAATGCGCTCGATGAATTCGTGATTGGTCAGGATTTTGCCAAACGAACGCTTTCCGTTGCGGTGTATAATCATTACAAGCGCATCGACACCAACGATGCTATGCCGAATCTCGACGATGTCGAAATTGAAAAAAGCAATATTATGCTTATCGGTCCCACCGGGACGGGCAAGACGCTGCTGGCTCAAACGCTTGCGCGCATTCTCGATGTTCCTTTTGCCATCGCCGATGCAACAACGCTGACGGAAGCGGGATATGTCGGCGACGATGTAGAAACCATTCTGGTGTACCTGCTGCAGAACGCGGATTACAATATCGAAAAAGCGGAACGCGGAATCGTTTATATCGATGAGATCGATAAGATTGCACGTAAAAGCGACAGTGCGTCCATTACGCGCGATGTGTCGGGCGAAGGCGTTCAGCAGGCGCTCCTGAAAATTCTGGAAGGAACAATCGCCGGAGTTCCGCCCAAAGGCGGAAGGAAGCATCCGGAGCAAAGCCTGATTAACGTCAACACAAAAAATATTCTTTTTATTTGCGGCGGAGCATTCGAGGGATTGGAAAAAATCATCGAACGCAGAGTCAGTCAGAACCCGGTCGGATTCGGCGCCGACGTGCACGGCAAGAAGAGCAAATCGAGGGAGCGGCTTCTGGCGCAGGTAGAGCCGGACGATTTGTTGAAGTACGGATTGATACCGGAATTCGTCGGCCGGCTGCCCGTAACAGCAACGCTCGATCCGCTGGACGAAGCGGCGTTGCTCGATATTTTATCTCGTCCGCGCAATGCATTGGTTAAGCAGTACCAGAAACTTTTTGCACTGGAAGGCGTGGAACTGGAATTTGAAGAGAACGCATTGAAAATGGTCGTAGACAGAGCAATGGAACGTGGGACAGGCGCCCGCGCGCTGCGTTCGATCATCGAATCGGTGATGCTGGATATTATGTACAATCTTCCTTCGCGTCATAACGTTTCCAAGTGCATTATCACGCGCGATACGATCCTTAAATCCAAAGAACCGATTTATCTGTACGAAGAAAGAAAATCCGCATAAGAAGTTTTGTATCGATTGTTCTTGCAATGTCCCGGAATCGAAACTTCGGGACATTTTTATTTCTGTCGCTGGACGGCAGGACGTGTGCATGAGTCAGAAAGCAGCCCTGCTATTGATAGGATGAAAAATTCCAGTTGGATTTAAAATTTGTTCGCTGCGCTTTCCAACCGCGTTTTAATTGCACTATTTGAGTCAAGCTGCTATCAAGAGCAATAAGATCGCTCAAACTTAATTCGACGACCTGATCCATTTGAAAAGAGACCTTACGAAGGTGGGGTACCTTCGCAAAGTCGATGATACATTTTTATGCTCCGCGACCCTTCGCAAGGTGGTATAAGCGCTATTCGCTTTCAATTCCGGTATAATCAAGTATTTCCTGAGGAACACGCGGTTCATCTGCGTAAAAAGATTTAGGCTTCTGCTGTGTCATTGCCCAATGGTCCAGCCAGGAAATGCCCCAGCTGCCGGTATATTTATCCTGTGTTTGATATGCCGGATCATGCAGCGCTGAATCAAGAGAAGTAAATGAATATCCTTCCGCCCGGATCATCCGGCAGAGGTCGCGGAAATAATATGAGTTGATGCGGTTCGAATGAATCAACAGAACATGCTGAATATTTCTTCCGAAGAGTTTTTGAGAAAATCCTTCCCAGTATTTCAGTTTCCTGTGCATGTATTCAATATAGGAAGTTCCCCATCGATGCATGACAGCGGTATCATTGCGCTTATATGCTTTATCAAACGCCGCAGAAAATATCCACTCTCCATTATCGATGGTTACGGGCGCAACAGTGTAGCCGTGCTGTTTCAGAAAATCCTCGATCGAATCGCGGGCTGTTATTCGTCTTCCCACGTGAAGAAAAGGATGGCGAAACCACCGTGGCGTTTTTCCCTGTGCTGTTAGGAGTTCTTTGATCGTTCGCTCCCCCTTAATGATGTCCGTTTCAAACACAGAAACCGGAACTGTATTTGCGCTGATATGAGAATATGTATGATTTCCCAACTCAACTCCTGCATCGAGCCATTTCTTTAGAATCCGGACGCGTTCTGCGTCTCGTATGCCGTCGACTTCCAGTTTGATTTCGTTCACAAAAGCGACAACAGGAATATGCTCTTGTTTTATTTCTGTAATCAAACGGCTTACAATGGAATCCATCTCCGTATTGGAGACATAAGCAGCAATATTGAGCGGGAGATCGTCAAATGTCACCGCAATCCGATTTGTATCTGCATTTGATAAGAGTTGTTGTCCCTGGCTGTATAGATGTCCGGGAATTCCGATAAGAATTATAATCCATAACCAGCAGCACTGTTTCACGTTGTTTTCCTTCTTTCATTTTTTGCCACGTACATAATATGTTAAAAAACCGTATCAACCAAGGCAAAACAAGAAATACTTGAAGCACAAAAAGCCGCACAAGTGAGTGTGCGGCTTCCTGTTATACAAAGGACGCATATCATAGAGTCGGTTGAATGGACATATTGAAGATCCGGCACAGTCGCTCTTTATTCAAAAAACCTTTAAAAGCTTACATGCCAGCGGACGATCTTCCATGTGTTCTCTGTACTCTTTGAGAGAACAATAGTATGAATCCGTTTACTTTTCCCTTTTGGAAGTTCAGATGTCCATTCGACGACCGCCATATCGTTTCCATCATTGATGTTGATATTGCAGTTTACATTCTGTTTATCCCTTTTCTCAACAAGATGAACATCCTTCTGTTCACCATTCAATACACTGAGAAGGTTCACTGTCCTTGTATTATAAATAAGTAAAGCGGATTTCCCGATATGCGACCTGGATTTTTCTATATCCGTTCCCTGGAAAATGTTCTCAATAATCGTCTGAATTGAATCTGAGTTTTTTTCCAAATCCGCATGGCCGCTCTCTTTTAATTTGAAATGGAAAGGAATTGTTACCCAGACGGCTACCGGTTTACCCTGCATTTGTGCAGGGGAAAATTTACATTGCTTAGCCGCTGTGTAAACTGCTTCTTCGAATGCTTTTCCCTGTACCTTTTGTTCTCCGGGCTTATCGGTTTTTTCGGCTGTTCGTGTGGAAAAAACTTCTATTCTTTCACTTCGTGTTTCCGTAACGTTGCCGTTAACATCGATCAATGCCTGTATGTACACATTTGCTTCCCAGCCGCCGCTCAGCATGCTTGGCGGGTACTGGGGATTTACCGAATTGACTATAACTGGTTCTTTATCATGCGGAATATTCTCGTCAGGAGGAGGGAAGTTGTTGCTCTGTCCCGTTACGGTGCAGAACACACCGGTCATAAGAGTCAAAAATGCAACGATATAAGTTTTCTTTTTCATTGGTTGTTTCCTTTCGATGGTGATTGACCGACGACCACGTAACCGGTTACATCTACATCCGGAAGCGGAGTAAGGCATACGATGGTTTGCTGCGGTTGTGAATAAGAATATCGATACCAGAATGATGAGATACATGCCGTTAGAATAATGGACGCCAATACAGCCAGGCATGCGGTGCGGAAAGAATACATCCGTTCCGGCCGCAGCCATAGAATGTATCTTCTTGGATTTTTTGCCGATGAAGGCAGAGAGAGAATACGCCGATCCAGCGAAGCCGGTACTTGCTGCGGCTGCGCAGAAGAAAGTTCATGGTTCAGCTTGAGAAGATTCTTTAAAAAAGCGCGGCATTCTTCACAGCTATGGAGATGTCCGAATAATTCCGCTTCAATACAGATTGAAAGTTCTCCGTCTATCCATTGACTGAGAGATTCTTGCGTATGGATGCAATTCATAATTCACCTATGTGTAGTACAATTTCAATTTTTCCATTAATGCTTTGCGCGCCTTAAACAGCCGCGACTTCACAGAGCTTTCCGTGTCGCCTGTCATTGATGCAATCTCAGTATAAGAGAGTTGTTCAAATTGCCGCAGAACCAACACTTCACGGTATTCCGTTTTCAATTGACACAGCAATGATTGAATAATCTCCGTTGTTTCCGCTCTCACCGTCATGTCATGCGGCGTTTGATCGGTCCACACATCGTCGTCAGTACGGGCTCCGTTCCGTTTTTGCCTGCGAAAAAAAGACAATGCCTCGTTCCGTGCAATGCTCAACAGCCATGCATGGAGAACATTCGGATTCTGTAAAGTTCCAGCATGCGTGAACATCTTTAGGAAAGTCTCGTGTGTTGCATCTTCTGCTGCAGCGTGATCGGTCAGCATCTTCAGGCAATAGCGATAGATGCCGGTTTTATGACGTTCGTACAGCTCGGCAAATGCCTGCTGATTGTTCATGCGCATCTGTTCGAGTAATTCCGCGTCGCTTGCCACTAATATGATTTCCTATGATTGATTCCTTTGTATACAAGAAAGATGCAGAAAGAAGAAGAAAGTTGCTCGGAAAAATTGCGGTGGGAACATTCCCGGGTGTCGGAAACGCTGAAATAATGTATATTCGAACATTCATGGCCACGGGAGAGAAAAATATATACCGGCATATTACATTCCCATTTTCCGGACTCTTTCTATTGTGTCAGCAGGCGAATCCGGTTGGCTGCTTTATTTTTCCCTGCATGCCTCGTTGATTCTTCCCGCGCGAAAGTTTAGATTGAACCAACAACCAATGCATTTCTATAGGTGAAAGTATGATTAAAACTTCATTCAGCGAACAGGTTATCGTTCTTACCGGCGCTTCCAGCGGAATCGGAAGAGAACTTGCACTGCAACTCGCCCGGCAAGGAGCTTTTCTGGCATTAGCATCTCGCAATAGCGAAAAGCTTTCACAACTGGCAAAGGAATGCGAACAGCTGAACGGAAAAGCTTTGGCAATTCCTACGGACGTCAGCCGCCCGCAGGATTGCGCGGCGCTTATCCAAAAAACGGTCAACGCGTATAAGCGTTTGGATATACTCATCAACAATGCCGGCCTGACGATGTACGGCAACTTCGAAGATATAAAAGATATTGAAATGTTCGAAACCCTGATAAAAGTGAATTACCTCGGAAGTGTTTATTGCACACATTACGCTCTTCCTTATCTTAAACAATCTCGCGGAAGAATTGTCGGTATCTCCAGCCTTACCGGGAAAAACGGCGTACCGACCAGAACTGGATATGCTGCAAGCAAACATGCTATGGCCGGATTCTTCGATTCCTTAAGAATTGAATTAGCCGGTTCGGGTGTAACGGTCACTATGATCTATCCCGGATTTGTTGCGACTGAAATGCGGGAGCGCGCATTAGGTGTGGACGGAAAGCCAATAGGAAAAAGTCATCTGGACGAAGGTAACGTTATGCCGGTGGAACGGTGCGCCGGAATGATTCTTACTGCTGTAGAAAAGCGGAAGCGCGAACTGATCATGGGTTTCAGAGGTAAGATAGGGCAGTGGCTAAAACTTATCGCCCCGGGGTTGACGGATAGAATAGCACGGAAATCGATTATGACCGGCCGTGCATAAAGCTTGAAATTAACGGATATTCGTTTCCCTTTTACTTCACCCTTTCCCGGGATTTGAATTTTGATTCGAGGAGCGTCAGCAGCGCCATGATGCCGCCGAAGGACAACATGACATACATGATAAATTCATTCTTAACAAGAGAATTTCTCAATTCCCCGATTTGAAAAAGTATCTCACGAGGCATATTGCTTGACTGGAGAGCGATATTAAAAACATTCAAACCTAAAAGCCATAGAACAAGGAAGATAAGAGTATCGACCGCAGCGAAGGCAAGAAAGCATAAGAAAATATTTTCAAGAATGCGCCGCCTGCGGCTTTCATGCAGGATTTTTTTCATTGTCGTTCCGTTGAAATCCGGATCGGTTACTTCCAGATAGCTGCTCTTCAGGATTTCTTTCGTGAGCATTTCGATATTTGAATTCTTCGTCATAACAAAGATTGAACTTCCAGCTTTAAATTTTTATTTAAGATCGTATACATTTTATTCCTTGCCCTGTGTAATTTCATTTTAACATTTTCCTGAATAATGCCCGTTATTTCCGTTATTTCGTCTATAGAGTTTTCGTTCAAATAATAAAGCGTCAGAAGCATCCGGTCTTCAATGCATAATTCCTCAAGTGCAAGATGGATGAATTTTTTCCGATCCGACTCATCCAGACTGCGATATGCCGATTCTACGTTTTCAACAATGGAGTCGGCAGTATCGTCCGCATCTATACTGCTCGATTCCAACTTTTTATTCCTTGTCCTCGAGAGCGAGCTGTTGACCACAATCCTGTATAACCATGTAGAAAATTTAGAATCTTTCCTGAATTTATCAAGCGACCTGAATGCTTTTAGAAATGAATCCTGGACGATTTCTTCAGCGTCTTCTCTATTACCTGCAATTCGGTATGCTATAGAGAAAGCCATGCCTTTATATTTCTCAATAAAATATGAATATTTGGATACGTTTCCTTCAAGAACTAATCTCAAATATAAATCGTCCATTGCTATCCGGCCGATTTCGTTTCTGTTTTCTTTCTGTACACATAATAGCCGATTAATCCGAAACCGCCGAAGAGAAGCGCCATAATCGGCATAATTACTTCCTCTCGCATTGGAGTATAGACGGAGAGAATGTATCCCAATAACAATCCCAATCCTATTCCGCCCATAAGCATTCCCCACATAAGAACCTGATTGAAGGTCGTTTCTTCCTTTAAATAAATTGAAGCATCCACGCCTTTTTCAATCAAAGCCATTCTCTCCTTGTTTTTAGCTTTCCGGCTAAAGTAATAAATCAGCACGATGAGAGTGGGCATTCCACCAAAAATAAGAAGAACGGCTACCATTCCTGTTAAAATTCCGAGTACGTTTTCCATTTTACTCTCCAGTCATAGGTTGTTTAATAGTCCATTTACAAGGTATGACTATATGAAATGGAGTTCGGTAACAGGATTGGAGGAATATTTATACCTGCATAGTGTATCATTGATCAATCAAAATCTTCCTGTAAAAGACCTGTCCGACCGCAGTCGGACTCTACAAGGGACTTAAAAATGGAACAAAAAAGCTTTGATTACAAAATACACCCGGTTACTTTTTATGTTACCTTTCGATCGATCAAATTTCCATCCGCATCGCAGAGCAAAATCTCCAGCGACATTTGCCCGAGTGCGTGCGTAGCGCAGCTTAAGCACGGATCGTATGCGCGTATGGCAACCTCTATCGCGTTCGTCATTGGCTCTGTAATTTCCTTTTTGCCGCTCAGCCGTGTTTTGGCAACATAGTTCACTGCGCGGTTCATCGGTTCGTTATTGTTGGTCGTAGAAACGATCAAGTTTGCCATAACAATCTGATCGTTGTCGTTAATGCGGTAATGGTGAAAAAGCGTTCCTCTCGGCGCTTCGAGAACGCCGACGCCTTCCTGCTTTTTCTCTCCTTTGCGGACAAGCTCTGTGTCCTGAAGCGAAGGGTCATGAAGCAGGTCGTTTATCACTTCAGCCGCGTGAAGCAGTTCTATATAACGCGCATAGTGCGTATGCATGCACATGTTGTTCGGCTTGCCGTTTGTAAGGGCTTTAAATTGCTCGTACTCTTTTTGAGCCAGCGGAGTTGGAATGAATGAGCATGTATTCATCCTTGCCAGCGGACCAACACGGTACCATCCTTTGTCTTCGCCGAGCTTTGCAATGTACGGGAACTTCATATAACTCCACGAGCGGACTTCCTCGTAGATGAAATTGTAGTATTCCTGATAATCCAGATTATCAAGAATGACATTCCCTTCACTATCAATTGCACGGATTACTCCATGATAAAGATCGAGTGCGCCGTCTTTTCTTACCAGGCTTAGATGGTTGGACGGAAAAACCGAGAATGTATCGATAAAGTCCTTGTTTTTCTTGTAATATGTTTTAAAAAATTCAATGGCAGACTGTGCCAGTGCGATCATCGCTTCGGCATTCAGCGGCGCTGCTCCTTTTAAAAATTTATCCCGCTCTTCTTCGGAAAGATTTTTATTCACGCCGCCGGGAATTGCACCGGTGCCGTGAATCTTTTTCCCCGCCGTTGCTTCAATCAATTCCTGCCCGAATTTTCTCATCATAACACCCTGCACCGCAAGATCCCTATTGGCGCGGGCAACGCCGACGATATTGCGAATTTTCGGATCGGCGTCGATGCCGAACAATAAATCGGGAGAAGCAAGATGGAAAATGTGCAATGCATGGGATTGAAAGATCTGTCCGTAGTGCATCAGCCTGCGGACTTTTTCTGCAACGGGTGAAAGCCCGGTTCCCGTTCCCGCACCTACGATAACATCCAGCGCCTTAGCGGCGGCAAGATGATGACTGACGGGACATATTCCACACAGCCGCTGAACGAGTACCGGTGCTTCCCAGTACGGCACTCCCTGCATAATACGCTCAAAACCGCGGAACTCCACGACATGCAAACGGCTGCGCACGACGTTTCCCTGTGCATCGAGGTAAATGGTAACTTTGCCGTGTCCTTCAACGCGGGTAATCGGTTCAATAGTAATTTTCTGCGTCATGATCTTGTCTCCTTTGTCAACGAGATTCGTCGATCATCGAACCATCGAATCCAGCTTAAACTGTTCCGCACCGCGATCCGCTCTCTTGCATCGCATTGAGGCTTTCACGCGACGGGTTGGATCTCCTTCTCGTTCATGTTGTAGTCTCGCTTCTCATCTTATAAGTATTGAACAAGATATTATTCTCTGAAATAGTTAATCATACTTGATTAATTCGTACGGCAATTTCATTTCGCTGCCGGTAATCAGCGCCGTCAGCGCGTTGTAAATCAAATCGGCGCGCGGCGGACATCCAGGCAAAAAATAATCCATCTTCACGATCTCATGGCAGGGATAAACACGGTCGAGCAGCATAGGAAGCTCCGTATCGTTGGGCAGAATCATTTCCGGATTATGTCCCTTTACCGTAGGCCCGTTTAAGTAAGCTTCATCGATGCATTCGCGGATGGGAATGCCGTTGCGCATCGAAGGGAGTCCCCCCATAATTGCGCATTCGCCGAGAGAAATGAGAATTCGGCAGTTCTTCCGGAATTCCTTAAGAACATGTACATTCTCACTGTTGCAGCAGCCGCCTTCGATAATTCCGATATCGCAATACTCGGTAAATGTTTTAATGTCATTGATCGGCGATTTATTGAAATCGACCAGATCGATCAGGGTTAAAATTCTTTCATCGATATCAAGAATGGACATGTGGCAGCCGAAACATCCCGCCAACGAAGCGGTGGCAATAATTGGTTTCTTCTTTTCCATAATGTTCCCTTACAACTGATATAGTTCACATATTTAAAAAGATTTTCCGGCAATCCTGAGCAGACTATGTTCAAACATGAATTGCCTTTTATCCCGTTATGCTTTGCGGGATGTCAGGTGCGCAGCTTTTCCGTTTCACTTCCGATCGGCGTATGTTCATACTTGCGCTTATCGATCGGTATTTGGTACGCCCCCTCTTTACCCATGAGCGCCCCGGTCGGACAAAGTTCTGCCGCCCGCGCAGCAATTTCGCGAGTCATGTGCTGACCTGAATTATGTGCGATGCTTATTTCTATCTTATGTCCGCGTCTTCTGAATGCGAAAAATCCTTTTCCCTGTTCATCTTTTATTGCACGGATGCATCGTTTGCACAGAATGCATCGGTTATGGTCTTTTACTAAAAATGGATTTTGAGCATCAACCGTCCGTCTGGGGAATGAATAGGGAAATCTCGGCACCATAATCTGAAAAAGGTATGCAAGCGCCTGCAAATCGCAGTTTCCGCTTTTCTCGCACACCGGGCAGATGTGATTTCCTTCCACGAACATAATCTCTAAAATTGATTTACGAAGTTCATGCAGATCGGGGGTATTGGTTTTTACATCCATTCCATCGGAAACGGGAGTTGTGCAGGCTGTGCTGTACCTTCCATTTACGCTGACGGTGCACATTCTGCAGGCGCCGCGGGGCTTAAAGCCGGGAATGTTGCAGAGCGTAGGAATGAAAATTCCGCTCTCACGGGCAACATCAATGATGTACGTTCCGGTCTTAACAAGATATTCTTTGCCGTCCATCATAAATTTTACTATTGTACTCATACATTATCCTTTCAAGAACAGGATGGAGTCTCTCATCCGACGGGCTCCAACGATAATATTTTTCAATCAAGAAATAATCGGAACGCGGCCGACTGCATCACATGAATCCTTCACAGCGGTCAGCATATCGAAATTGCTGTCAAATTCTTTTCCCTGCTGTATTTTTGCTTCGTAGAGTGACCGGAAATTTTTAATACTGCTCGCAATCGGATTTGCGGCGGTCGATCCAAGACCGCATCGGCTCGCTTTCAGGATCTGCGCCCATTCCGTCATCTCGTCGATATCTTTTTCCACGCCGCGCGCATTGAGAATCTTTTCCAGCTTTTGTTTAAGAAATACGGGGATATTGCGGCATGTTGAACACGAGCCGCACGATTCTTCGATGAAAAAGTTCGTAAAGTTCAGAACGACATCTTTCAATAAATCGCGCTGTCTTCCGAAAATGATGATTGATCCGCCGGTGGAAAGATCCGTATAACTTAAAGTGCGCTGGAATTCATAGGGTCCGATCAGAGTGCCCGACGGTCCGCCGACCTGAACGGCCTGCACATCTGAAGCGCCGACCATTTCAAGCACGTCGTTCACGGAAAATCCCCATTCGATTTCATACACGCCAGGATACTTGCAATCGCCGGATATGCTCAGCAATTTTGTCCCGCTCGATTCCTTTGTTCCCATGGAGCGGTACCATGACGATCCATGAACCATTAGTTTTACTATGGAACACAACGTTTCCACATTATTGACGATGGTCGGTTTTTCCAGATACCCGCTCTCCACCGGAAACGGCGGGCGGTCTCTCGGCTCGCCGCGTTTCCCCTCAGCAGATTCTATAAGAGCCGATTCTTCGCCGCAGACATAAGCGCCGGCGCCGAACTGAACCCGGATGTCAAAATCGAATCCTTTTTTTCCGCGAATATTTTTTCCAAGATAATTTTTCCGCCTTCCCCCTTCGATAATTTTTTCAAGGTGCTTCTGTAAATATTTGTACTCGTACCGGACATAGAGAATTCCCTGTGTTGCGCCGACTGCATAGCCCGCAATCGCCATTCCTTCCATCAATACTTTCGGATATTCCGTAAGAATGACCCTGTCCTTAAATGTTCCCGGCTCGCCTTCATCCGCGTTGCAAAAAATATATTTTTCATCGCTTTTCGCATTACGGCAAATTTCCCATTTCATACCCGTTGGAAATCCTGCCCCGCCGCGTCCGCGTATGATGGACGACTTTACCTCGGCAATAACCTCTTCCGGCTTCATCTTTACAATTTTTTTAAGCGCCTCGCCGGGTTTATACCCGTCGGCAAGTATGGGCCCTTTTTTGCGAATGTTGTTCTGAACCATCGAGTGAATTTCAGGAAGAGCGTTAGCGCCGTCTCCCAATCCTTCAACCATCACCTCGTCCAAGGTCTTTCCTGCTTTGAGATCACGGACAATTTCCTTAACACGAAACATTGTCAATCGTGTAAACAATTTTCCATTAATAAGAGCGGCAGGTTCCTGATCGCTCATGCCAATGCATGATGTAAAGAAGAGCCCGATTAATCCGTCGGGTGAAACCTCGCCGAATTTACAGCCGGCCTCCCGTTCGAATGTGAGCATAACTTCCTGGCATCCCATCATATTGGCGACGACGCTGTTGTTTAGAAAGACTGTGAACTTGCCTGTCGGCTTTGTAGAAAAGAAATGATAGAAGGAAAGAGTTTGATCGATATCGATTGTGGATATGTTCAACTGATGGGATATTTCCGAAACGATGAGCGGCGGAATATAGCCGAACTCAGTTTGCGTGTCGATCAAAATATCCATCAGTCTCGTTTGATTGCAGTTGTACTTCGTAATAATGCTGCGAACTTTATCAATCATGGTTTGATGAGCGATATCGTCAATCTTTAGATCATCTAAGACTTTCGGAAATGAAGTTTTCATCGCGCTTGCCCTTTCAAATTCTTGAAACAGAACTTATACCGACCTGCCCGCGAATTATGTATAAATAATTAAGAAATGATAAGTGAGTATTCTCTCATTATCAAGCATTAGATGCCCGATAGTAGAAAAATGTTTCTTCTTGGATGAATCAGACCAAAAGTTTATTCTGCAGGACCATGAAAATAGCATGTATTGAGGAAAAAATGCGGTTGAGCGGCTGCAAAGAAATCAAAGCAGAAACTCGGGGAAAGAAAGTCAACCTGTCGATTTTACCCAAAAGAAGAGAGTTGTTAAACTGTGAACTGAGAACTGAAAATAAAAACTCTGAGGCTGTCCAAAAAGTTCATTTGTTGGTAGGATAGGCATTCTTGCCTGCCTGCGCGACTGTGTCAGCAGTCAGGCAGGCCTGTCCAATATTGACGAAAAACGACAAACAGGAATCTTTGTCCTACCAAATTTTTTCTTTTTGGAAAACCTCAGAGAAAAAGAGTTTATTTATCCAATTCCAGATTCAACGTAATCGTCACATCCTGTCCGGCAATCAGCCCGCCGGATTCCAGCGCTTTGTTCCATTTCAGGTTATAATCGAACCTGTTAAGAACCGTTGTTGCCGTCCACGACATTGCCGTGTTACCCCATGGAGTTTTAATGGAGCCGTTGTAAACTGCGTCAAAAACGACTTTCTTCGTTACATCGCGTATGGTCAGGTCGCCGGTTATTTTATATTTTCCTTCGCCCACCTTTTCAAACGAAGCGCTTGTGAATTTGATTTCAGGGTATTTTTCCGCGTTAAAAAAATCATCCGACTTCAGATGATTATCGCGCGCTGCGTTATCGGTATTGATGCTTGTCGTTTTTATAACCGCCTGAACTGCTGCATCGGTAAAATCATCCTTTGCAGTCGTTAGGGTGATATCGAAATCCTTAAAATTTCCCGATACGGTGGAAATCACAAGGTGCTTCACGCTGAAGCCAATCGAGGAATGATTCTTATCTAATTTCCATCCGGCTTGACTCCACGCAAGAGATGAGGCCGCAAAAAAAACGGCGGCAAATTGAAAAAATCGTTTCATATGAAACCTCCTGTAGTTGAAAAAGGCATCGATAAAAATTAATTAAGAGAATACTGAGGCGCCGTTAATGTCGGAGTCGTGTGAAACATAAGCTCTGTAATTGCATACTGCATGTACGGAAACAGCGGCATGGTCTTGAGAATACGCAAGGCGGATTCCGCGGACGATGCGAGGATAACGGTCCAGAGAATTTCGCGGTTTTCCGAAAGGCTGTAGCTTACGAGCAGCCCTCGCTGCATGAGTTCATTTACATGTTCGCTCTGCATCGGAATGAGAGAAATAAACTCCGCACTGGGCTGTTGGGGCAACTGAATTGTGACCATATATTCATTCATACGGATTCTCCATCCATAGAAGAACAACGGCCGGGCGATATTAGTTTCGAACTTAAATTAAAAATTTCTCATAATGAAAGAGAAATTTTCCAGAAATTATGACGGGCTTTGAATGCCAGTCCCAAGTTTTTTCAGCAATCGTCCGAGTTCTTCTTGTTCGTTTTCCGTAAGCACGGAAGCAAGTTGAACGATATATTCCGCATGTTCGCCAAAAGTTTTTTTGAACAGCCGCTTGCCTTTATCTGTAAGATGTACGGTGCAGGCGCGCCGGTCATCTTCGCATACCGTACGTTCGACGATTCCCTCTTTTTCAAGATTATTCACGACCACGGTCATATTGCCGCCGCTGACGAAATGTTTTTTGGTTAAATCTCCGATCAGCATAGGTCCAAGATGGCCGAGACATTCGACGGCGCCGAATTGCGCCTGTGTCAGGCCGAATGTGCGAATATGTTTCGCCGTAAGGTGGCCGAACGTATCATGCGCACGGGCGAGTTTGACCCAGAGAGAAAGCGCGATGTCCGTCTTTTTTCCGTAATGCTTTGTTGTTTTCATAGTATCCCTTTGAATTTAAATTACTAAACGAAAGAAACGCAAATTCGGTTCCCTAATTAAAACAAGAAATTTCAAAGAATCAATCCTCATTGAAAAAATAAGAGAAAATAGCCGGAATTTGGGGAAAACTCGATACGTTCGCAGGCAGGGATAGATTTCCATGAATTCCTTTCCGGGCAGGCGCTTTTTTGAGCGGGCAAAAAGAGCCTGCCGGAATCGAATTGAGGTTGTCTAAAAAGAAAGAATCATGGTATCGTCAATATTGGACAGGCAGTCCTGCCTGCGTGACTGTGTCAGTCAGTCAGGCCTGCCTGCGTGATTGCATCAGCAGTCAGGCGGGCAAGAATGCCTATCCTGCCAATAAATGAACTTTTTGGACAACCTCTCTACAAAAAGGAATTGTAGGACCAATTGTTTTAAAAATAACGGGCAGTTTCAATCTCTCTTTTTTTGTCCTATATTTTTATCAATTAAAATGAAGGATACAGGATGCGATTGTGGAAGACTCTCAAGAAAGAAACGATTCTCGACTTTAATAAATTTTTAAAGGTCGAAAAACATACCATCGAATTGCCGGACGGAAGAATTCTCGACGACTGGCCCTGGATCATTTCTCCCGACTATGTCCTTGTTTTGCCGCTCACAGAGCGGGGGACGCTGCTTATGTTTCATCAGACAAAATATGCGGTGGAGGGAACATCCTTTGCTCCGGTCGGCGGACATCTGGAACCGGGTGAAGAGCCGCTTGCGGCGGCCAAGCGGGAACTGCGAGAAGAGATGGGATGTGAAGCGGAAGAATGGATTTCATTCGGCGGCTATCGGGCAAATGGGAATAACGGCGGCGGAACGGGGCATCTTTTCCTTGCTATCAATACACGGAAAGTTTGCGAACCGATCATTGATGATCTGGAAGACATGGAACCGGTCGAGTTGACGATTGATGAAGCTGAGCGGAAACTTTTTCAGGGTGAGATCAAGGTAATGGGATGGGTGGCGATGACAGCAGTCGGACTGTTGTATTTGAAACGAATGTAATGTGAACTGTGAACTGAAAAACTGTGTACGTTGTAAATGAACATTTTATAGACTATTATCGCATGAATTCTTATATTAGAATTGAGGCAAATGAAGATGGTGTAAAAATTGGTTCGATAGTTTACCACACGAGGTAAGAGATCCAGACTAAAAAGACATACAAAGTAAACCCGAGAACGGAACTTGCCAATACATTTGAGACAAATATTTTCATGAGTTAGCCACCAAATCCGACTGCAATTTTTACTGGTGGATTTATCCAGACATGTTCTGGAAGTGATTTTACCACTGGCACACCTTTGACAAATCTCTCTGGGTGGTCTTCAAAAGCTTTCAAAAGGACAGCAGCTCTTGTTTTTAGTATGCCTTCATACTGCTGATCATGCACGCTCGCTGGCGTCAACATAGCAATGCCTGAATGACGATGTTCCTGATTATACCAACGATAGAACTCTTGACAGAACATCCTGGCTTCTTCAATCGTTAAAAAACGCTCAGGAAAATCAGGCCGATATTTTAACGTTTTAAACGCCGACTCCGAGAACGGATTGTCATTGGACACATGAGGCCGAGAATGTGTTTTGACGACACCAAGATCTACAAGCAATTGAGCAACTACAACGGATTTCATCGAGCTTCCGTTGTCGGCATGCACTGTCAAGCATCCGCGTTCAATATGCTGCCTTCGGCATGTTTCGCCAATCAATTCTTCTGCAAGCTTTGCTGATTCCTTATAGGCGACCATCCAACCGACTACATACCGACTATAAACATCTATAATGGTATAGAGATAATAATACGTCCACTTTCTCGGCCCCTTGAGCTTTGTGATATCCCAAGACCATACTTCATTGGGCTTTGATGCCAAAAGTTCAGGACGAGAATATTTTCTCGGCTCACCTTGACGTCGTTGAAGGTTTTGTTCATTACGGCCAAGAATTCGATACATCGTTCTTTCAGAGCATAAATACAGGCCTTCATCAAGTAATGTCGTATAGATTTCCGGTGGAGCCACATCCCTAAATCGTTCACAATTCAATGTTTCCAGAACACAGGTTTCTTCTTGTTTTGCAAGACTACGGTGATGCACACTATGCTCTTTCAATGAATCTTCCGGCTTTGGTAAACGATATACACTCGATCGAGGCATTTCAAATGCCTGGCACAAAGACCTTATCCCTAATGCTTTTCCATGAACTGCTATCATTGCTCGGCTTTCTTCTCGTCGGTCTCGACTTGGTCGAGTCCCAGAATCAACGAAAGTTTTTTTTGGAGCTCTACGATTAATTCCGTCTTCTTGAGCTTCTTTTCTGTGCTCTCCAATTGGCGACGTAATCGGTGTATCTCCGCCTGCAAAACGACTCGACTTTTTATCTTACCGCCGCTCTTGATCGAATTTAATTCTCCGCGTTCCTGTTGCTCAATCCACTTGCGAACTGAGGAATAATACAATCCTTCTTTGCGCAAATACGATCCGATTGAACTGCTGCTCCCATTGGCTTTCATTTCTGCAATTGCTTCTATCACTCGGACCTTATAGCCAATTGACAATCGTCGGCGTCTTTTACCTCCCACCACCTCAACTTCCATTTCTGGTGTTTCTGCACCCGTAACTCCAGTCGGCCTACGGCCTCCTTCCATTACGGGTGTCTGGGGTAGTTGTTCTATCCGTGCTTGTACCATTTATTCTGCTCCTCTGCCCTCGATTGTGAGTTACATCATTATACGGTATTTTGTCTCATCAATATAGGCAAAGAGGGGAATATGGATTGTTGACGACGACAAGCGCTTTTGTACAAATCTCCGGAATTTTCTGCAGAGCAATCACTATAAAAATACTTCGATTTTTTATACAGAGGAATCAATTCTTGAATTGATGAATCATAAATTTGATTCTCCTGATATTGTATTGTTAGACATCAATTTTTCCGACAGTAAAATATCGGGATATGATATTCTGAAAGCTATTAAATCGAAGATTCCAGAGTCAAAAATTATCATGATTACGGCATTCGGTGAGGATGAGCATGCTCGTTTTACAATAAAACACGGGGCGAATGGATTCGTCAATAAGATACAAGACCCTCAATATCTTCTTAAAGCTTTCAGCGTTATACTTCAGGGTGGAGTGTTTGCAGATCCCGGAATGCTTTCAAGAATTATCTCTTCGTCCGTCAAAGACGATTCATTTCTTCGATATGATTTTACATGGCGTGAAAAAGAAATAATTGAGGATCTTTTGAATGGTGTTTCAATTAAAAGCATTGCAGATAAAACATTTTTAAGCGTACATACAATCAATTATCATATTAAAAATATTATATTGATGTTAAATACCGCTTTGGTTTGGATAAATAGTTCTTGCAGTTCAAAGGGTTTGACTTCTTTAATTTCCGTTCACCGCTTTTAAATCCACCTGCTCTATCAATTCAATACTAATACTGCGAATATTCGTTGAAAACGCATATTCGAGGTGTTTATTATGCCCTCTGGTTAAAAAACAAGGGGTGTACGAGTGAAAAAACGCCGCTTTTTATGTTTTTTGCGACACGCTTTTTGTGATTTTTACTACATGCATTTGGTTAAAATACGATAGAAATTGGCTTGACATAGTTTTATCATCATCGTAATCATTTTACCTGTACCATATAAATTATTGGGACCCGATCATGCCGGCACATATCAATCATACTGCATTCACAGAAGAGCAACATAAATTGACAGAACTTGATGAAAAAAGAAAAATGGCAAGCGAAGTCCTTAAGCATGTTGACCAATTGATAAAAGCTAAAGATTTGCAAGAAGCTCTATTTGAGACGACGTATGCAAGAAAGATTGACCCTCAAAACGTTTATGTACTTGCGCTTGAAGAGCGAATAAAAGATTTACTTACAGTGCAATCGAAAACCAAGCAACAAAAAGAACAAATAAAAAATCAACCGGGACTCGCAACAGAGACTCAAAAAAAGTGTGCCAAAGAGAAATCATCGCAATTACCAGCGGCATTCCCGCACAATATCAATCAGACTACAACCTCAGTGACGAATACAGTTCCTCACATCAAACAAAGTATCATTCCCACGATATGTCGAATCCCAAACGATGTTCAACAGCAGCGCCTCTTTGCATCGGCTGATGATTCCAAGAAAAAAGGGAGCATCGATAAAATGAAGCAGCCGCCCAAAGTTGTTATGATCGATGATGATAAGGATCTGCTTTCAGTTCTCAGTTTGAGCCTTGAATCTTGCGGATTTGAAGCAATTCCACTCAGCACTTCAGATGAAGCCTATGTTCTTCTGAAGAAATTTACGCCGGATATTATTCTGTGCGACATCAATCTCGAAACATCTACGATGGGAGGATTCACTTTTTTTGAAAAAATCCAAGAAATTGAGCATCTGAAGGAGGTTCCTTTCATTTTTTTAAGCGGGCTCAATGATGATTTGGTTGTTCGTACAGGAAAGGAAATGGGCGCAGATGATTACCTTACCAAACCCATAAAAGAACAAAATCTTCTTGCAGCTCTTCGCGGTAAATTAAAGCGATTTGAACAATTAAGAGAAATGCAATCCGTAAATATCCATAATTACCCTGCTTCATCACCATTGTGCGAGAGGCATTCTTAAGATTTGCAACATCGTGCCGGCGTAGGTTGTCAATGAATCATCGAGACTACGCCATGCAGCAGCGAGAAATGAGATCGAAAAGAAATTTGTCTTGAATTATACAGCTATAAATACACAAGAGAATATTCTTCAAGTTACAGCAGTCATTATTTTAACATTGTAAATATTCAAAAGGTAGACCAATAAAAATGAAATGTTTCATTTTTAAAAGCTCCGGAATTACACGTAACATGAAACAGCCTCTCAGGTTGACCCGTTTAGGGGATAGCCGAATCAAGCGTCTGTTAAACGATGCACGATTTTTTAAAATAATTCTTTTAAAAAACTTACTTCAGAAATATAGAATTGCTTTATTTGCTCATCCAATTGTAGCAGTTGCAACCGGGTCTCGGGGACTGTTGGAGTGGTATGATTTTAAATCCTCTTGATTCGTTGAAACACGAAGAAAGAGGATTTTGTGTTTAATACTATTCATCGGATTTTTTATAGAAAGAACAGGCAAAAGAAAAAGGAATTTCTATGACAAAATATTTTGTGTATCTGTTTGCAATAATACTTTTGCTTACAGGATCGGATTGCAAAAAAAATCCGGTTGAACCTCCGTCGCCCAACCCACCGGATACTACGAGCCATGCATTCACGTTTCAGCAATTGTCATGGGGTAATGGCGGTGGTGCTTCGTTCTTAAATGATGTAGCTATTCTTAGCGATTCAAATATATGGTGTGCTGCAGGAATACTACTTATTGAGTATGATACGCTTGGCCAACAAATTTATACTCCTTACGGTGCTGCACATTGGGATGGAACAAACTGGAATTTAGTAAAACTGCCAACAAGTATTGGACTTAACTATACTCAGTATTTGACCCCAACAGGAATAATTGCATTTAGTTCAACAGATTTATGGTTAGCAAATGGAGGAGGAGTGCAGAGATTCGATGGCAAAGTCATTACCTGACTTTCAGCTTGATGTATACACTAGAAAAGGTCTAAAAAGAGCAAAATGCAAAAATCACCTCTAAAATCAGGCATATTATCGTTCTTTATCAGTAAATAATACTTGACATTGATATTTGGATAGTGTATATTATATACACTATGAGTTTCATAAGAAAAATAAAGCACGGTGGCAAAACATATCTTGCTGAAGTCGAAAACCAATGGATCGATGGACATTGCGTCCAAAAGCACATTCGTTACATTGGTAAAGAGATCGATGAAAAAGTAATTTTAGCGTCATCAATTTCTAATTTTGAAGTTACAGAAATCAAGCTCTATGGACCGCTTCTTGTTCTGGATTCACTTGCGAAAGGCATCGATTTAGAGTCGATGCTTGGAGAATATGGGAAAGAAATCTTGTCGATGGTGTATGCGCATTGCCTGGATTTTAAGAGTGTCAATAAAATGACGCAATGGTATGAACGTACAGACTTACCATTAATCCTTTCTCATGATGCACTCACGAAAGATCGGCTCTATTCGGCAATGGACTCAATCGACGATCTTCAGGCTCATGATATTCAACGGACAATCTTTGAAAAAGTTCTTAAGCATTATCATTTACCAGTGACAGGTATTGTCTATGATGTTACCAACACATACTTGTATGGAAACAAATGTCCACTCGGTAAACTCGGCCATTCCAAGGACGGACAACCCGGGCATCCTCTCATCCAAGTTGGATTAGCCGTTACCAGAAAAGAAAGCATCCCGATCTGTCACAAGGTCTTGGATGGCAATATTCACGATACACGGATGTTTCAGGATTTCGTTACTGATTTTCGTCGATATAACATCAATGGCGGCATATTCGTATATGATCGAGGTATTTCATCTGCCCGTAACCTCAAGGATATTAAGGCACTTAGCTGGGATACGCTGTGCGGATTACCGATTAGAGGCACACTTGCGGCAACAGTTCGCGCTCTAAGAGAGAAGAAGAATTTCGTCAACATAGGAAATCGTGTCCAGTTGAAAAAAAGTAATTTTTATGTTTGCTGCATTCCCTATACAATTGATGATATCCACGGGATATTGGCAGTCTGTTTTAATAATGCTCAAAAACAAGAACTCCAAGAGTCGCGGTATGATGAGATACAAAACGCAAAAGAGCTATTGCGTCAAAAGAAAACCATCAAACCGGGATTAGAAAAATATTTTGATAACAAGGGAGAAATACTCACCGATGTCGTTGCTCAAGCCGAAGAGTTCGAACGGATTTTCGTGTCTTTTTGCAACAAGAGAATTGACAAAAGAAGATTTTATCAAAATATATTTTGACAAGAATGTCATTGAGCGATCATTTAAAACGCTTAAAGGTATTGTGAACTTACAGCCGATTCGTCATTGGTTGTACAACAGGGTGACGGCGCATGTGTTTATTTGTTATCTTTCATATTTACTATTATCATTATTAGAGTTCCATCTCCGCAAGATTCCTATGTCGGCCGAAGAAGCACTTGAAGAGTTATCGTCGATGTATAAGGTGTATTTACGTGACGCAAAAAAGAATTTTCAATTATCTCGTATTGTAGCGTTAACGAAGAAGCAGGAACTAATTTTGAAACGTGTAAATAAAAAACTTTTGAAATTATAGTGTATATTTTGACCTGAAAGTCAGGTCATTACTCAAGTATATTGGATAGCAAATTTCCCAGGCAACACTGGTATATTAAATGCAGGACAATCCGTTGAAAAATTATGGGGCACATCGGATAATAATTTATATGCAGTAGGAAGGAATGGTGGTATCGCACACTTCGACGGAACAAACTGGCAGAAGCTATCGAGTCCAATACAGTTAGATATTACAGATGTTTATGGGGCGACAGATCCGAAAACTGGTGGACTGGAAGTATTAGCTGTTGCGACTCAAAACGATTCATTGCCCTTGCAAACACAATTGATGCGAATTCAGGGAACGACGGTTTCTCTTGTTGCTACGTTTCCTAAAGTGTATTTTAGTGTCTGGTTCGTCCCGGGAGAAAAGTATTATTTGGCCGGTGATGGAATCATATCGACTAATTCATTGTCGAACTCTGTCTGGAATAACAATACAACTGGTGCGTATACATTTGAAGCTGGATGTATTCGAGGAGCAAATCTTAGCGATATATTCGTTTCAGGGTGGGGTTCAAATGTTATTCCTGATGTTGCTCATTATAATGGTTCAACGTGGTTTGACTATATCAATCAAATGCCCGGTGGTTATGGAACATATCCTAGGAACTCAGTCGAGAACCCCCTTTTTTTTCAGAGCTTAAAAAGCAGGAGGGATCAAATAACTGTCTGAAAATTTAACTGCCTATAAATGATCCTCTGAAGATTTATAGTGAGCCAAAGAGCAAAAATGAGCAACGCTGCAATAAAGAATAGAGAGAATGACGCCACTGACGCAAACAGCGTCAAATTGGCCACAGCAGCCGCCATCGCAAGCTGAAAGAGAACTTTCTTCATCCCAAAATAGCGTGCGTTGCGTATGCCAAGGCGTACCAATCGTGCAAAGCGATGTTCAACGACTACTCGCTTGCGATACATCTGATGATATTCTTCCGTTCTTTGAAATAGCTTTTTCTCTCGTATAAGCGCTTCATACTCATGCACCAACACACTTCGGCATGGAGTCTTCTCCTTGAGACATTGACTCCTGAATGAACAACGGCAACATTGCCTGACAGAGAACTTGAAACTTTTGTTTTTAAAGGTTGTTCCGCGTTGTGTCGTTACTTCTTGCACATTCCAACACGTAGTCGTCTCCCCGGCCGGACATGTGACTGATTCGCCTTCAAGGTCAATCTTAAAATCCTCTTTCGTGAATCGTCCTGTTTGCGGAGCACGTCCTACCGGAGCGATAAGATTATACTTGTGTGCATCAGCATCCAAGCGTGCTTCTACTGTTCCATAAGCGCCGTCTCCAAGAACATTTTCGATTTCGGCATCAAGATTCTTCGCCGCTTCTTTAATCACCGCCGGAGCATCCACACTATCATGTGCATTGCCCGGAACAACATCAACTTCGGCAATCACTTGAGTCTCTGTGTCAACGGCTATCGCCGCCTTGTATCCATCGAAACGTTGGCTGGCACTCTTGCGCCCATGGCGCATCTCGGGGTCATGAACAGAGATAATTCTATCTTTGGCGACACCATCGATAATCTCTGCCTCCTCCGGCGTTTTTTCGCGAATATCCTGTGCTAAGAGCTTACTCAATAATTCTGTCGCCCAGAGAAGATCATGAGCCTCGTCGCTCTCTTTGTCCAATGATGAAAGTGTCTCTGAAGCCATAGACAGCACTCTTCGACAATCAGCAACGATACAATTCAAAACGATCTCCTGACTTGTCCAAATTAGTATGACAAGCGTGTGAGGGGAAATAATACGGCCAAATCAAAGCAACAGAGCCATTTTTATCAAGAGTTGTTTGACATCATCGATGAGTATAGAGCGTAGAGTAAATTCTTCGCCTGTGAGGGTATTAACCATTATAGCATCTGTAACGCCTTTCAATAATTTTACAATAGACTTGGTCGATCTTCCCGTTTTTAACTCCATATATTTACAAATTGCTAATGCCATGAAGCAAATGAGAATATGAGCTTTAATAGTCTTTTGTTTAAAGTGGTAGATGGGACGCATTTGCAAATCACTTTTTGCAATGCGAAATGCCTGCTCTACATGCCAGAGATTATGATAATGCTCAATGACAATGTTATCACTGACTTCCGACTTCGGCAGATTTGTGTAATAGCCTTTGATGCCAAGTAGTAGTTTGGTCTTCTCTATTAATGCAGTATGAAGTGTATATGTTTGATCTTTGGAGGTAATGAATTTTACTTTTTTGATGCTACCTGGATTATCGAGAAGCTCCTGAGCTTTAATAATTTGTTTTTCCAGCTCTCGTTTATCTTTTGCAAATCGTTTTGCAGAAAATTCACAGATCAAATCACCAAGCTCCGTTGCCATACGCATTGTTGCGCCATCGCGTTGATAAAGTTGAGCGCTGATCTCCGCAATACGCTTGAGTGGCAAATTTGCTATTCTGGCTCCGACAATGTACTGAAGATGAGCAGAGGCAAGTGCGGTAATATTTTTATCACTTATCATAGCAGCGTCAGCAACCACAGTGAAATTTTCAACCTTGTGTTTGTGCTTAAATTCCACAATAACAGGAATTAACGTGTGTCCTTCAAATTTATTGCCTTCAAATATTTGATACCCTACTGGAAAACCATCAATAGTCACTAAAAGTCCAAGGACTATTTGCGGTTGATTGAATTTGTTATCTTTGGAGAATCCGCATTGGCGTAAATCATCTGATTCAAAACTCTCAAAGTATAAAGTAGTTACATCATAAAAGATGAGGGAAAAGGTAAAAGCAAATTCTTTTTCAGCAACCGCCAGTACTTTAGATTCTACTGTATCTTTCACACCCAGAAACCTTGGAATTTGCCGATAGAGTTCCTGACGTTTATGTTCTATTCCCATGAACTCTTTGAGAAATTCTATTGACTGTGTCTTTGAACCTGGCTCAATAATGCGTGCAATAACTAAATCTACCAAGAGCTTGTTTCGCAACCGATGAAATTTAAATAGTTTGCACAGTTGATAAAGACTTTCGTAGATCAAACCATAGCGAAATCCAACATACTGACATTGCTTGAGTTGTAGTGTAGGTGAAACTGATTCGTTGGAGAATAATGATTGTTGTTTGGTCGTCTTCTCAATCCAGAGAGTAGCTGTTTCTTTTAAGGCTTTTAAATCTTTCTTATCATGTGTACTACCCAGATGTTTGATGATGATCATCTTCCGGTTTTGATACCGAATAATTTGCACTGCTGTGCCGCCGGAACCAGTTTTTGTCGTACGGATATGAAACATGTTCTAACGAAGTCCTTAGTATGACACCATATGTTAAATTTACGCGTTTCAAACTAATTTCGCATGTTTTTATCTTAACTATCCGTCTGTGTACAAGTCGGGAATAATTCTGTCGCCCAGAGAAGATCATGAGCCTCGTCGCTCTCTTTGTCCAATGATGAAAGTGTCTCTGAAGCCATAGACAGCACTCTTCGACAATCAGCAACGATACAATTCAAAACGATCTGTCGTTGGTTGTCGTTATCCCAATCAATCGTCCAGGTACCTTTAAAGCTCGACGCACTGTAGCGGGAAAAATCATTGGCTTGAGAATAGTCTTCAATCGGTTGTTCTGCAATCTGCGCAAGAACTTTCAGCGTTTGTCGAAGTCCTTCCGCCAACATGTTAAAGGTGTCTTCAACCGCGCCGCGCCCAAATATCGGTGTCGTGTCAATTGCGAAGGTTTTTTTATTCTTTCTTGTATAACCTTTTTGAGCAAGTAAGTTCAAGGCCTTGGTGAATATCATTTTCCCTTTATTATGGATGATCAATTGATTACGAAACAGGCACAACGTACTCTTCGCAAACGGCTGTTCTTCATCACCAACACCAAGCGCTGCCTGCCAGCGTTGATCGAATTTTGCGCGGTCGGCTGCTTCTTGATCCGATACACGGTCATACGATTGGAGAAGCAAGGCGCTTGCCAATAAACTTGGGGGAACGCTTTCACGGCCATTATCCGGGCAATATAAGAACGAAAAGTCTTCATCGTTAAAGATTTCATGCCGGTGATCGCTTAAAAATACGTAAAAGCTTTCTTTGCCTATCTTCTGGCGAAGACGATTCTCCGGCAGGAATAAATTGCTTTGTGGGTTTTGTTTGCCTAACATAGGATGATTTTTTCTTAGTGAGAGACGATAAATCTATTTTCTATACAAATATAATACATGACCGTCCGTTCACCAAAATATTCTTTAATAAAAATCACTTTTCGACCAAGTCTCTAGGGTAGCTATTAGCGGTAATACAATGATCACAGTAGGACAGGTTGCTCCAAATGCTGTTTTGTTAGTCGGAAAGCGGTGACTCTCCTCAAATAATATATGCATCGATGAGCATCATATTCTTTATCGATTTGATAACATGCGTCAATTTGATGAGATTTTTATGCATTCTAATAAGAAGGTATGCCCAAGCGAAAAGAATACGGCCTAATCGAGTTTTTACGACAAGCGTACGGTGTTTTTACGACACGTTTTTGGTGAAAATAGCTACAAACAGGGGCTTGACATCACGTTATTATTATTGTATCATTTCCGCATTACTTTACTCAAGTAAATCCACCGCTCTTAATATCATTTAATCCAATTTCTATGGAGTGAGGATGTAGACCAAATTTCAAGCAATTCAATTAGAAAGATGTCACGATTAGAATAAATAATAATTAAAATATAAGGAGGTTCTATGATAAATAAATATTCTCAACTACAATCGATCTTTAAACTCTTTTCGATTGAGAACTATATCAAGTTTAACTCAATACTTTTTTGTTTGTTAATGACTGGATTTGGATATTCAGCGGTGTTTGCACAGCAAAATCAAGACACCATATCTGCGGTTGGCTCATATACACACTTTTTAGATTCTCATATATATTCGAAGGAAGGTGTGCATTTGGTGCCGAATCAAGTCGCCAATAATGTCAAATATTTGCAAAATAATGAATTGAAACATGCGGCAAAACTTATGTTTGAGGCTTACGATGCGGATCCGATTCGCATAGGTATATATTTCACTCAAAGATTTTTAAGCATTGACAGTGAAAAAACAATTATAAGAAAAACACATCCTGCATTTATGGAAATGAAAATTCAGGAAAGGATAAAAACAGATATTTCGAGTGGGGTTTATGCTTTGGTTAAGATTCCATATCTCCTTCGTATAAAGGTCACAAATGTCAAAATGGTAATGGGGACGGAAGAATTATCGGAAAGTGAAAAACTTCTTCGTGCCCCCTTTCGTTCAAAGATGACTATTGTTAGTGGCGTAGTGCAATCAGTATACAAGGGCAGTGGGAGGAATAAAGTCGGAAATAACATAGAATTTCAATTTTATAACTCTTGGATAAACCATAATTTTAAGTTTGTTGTTGGAAACGATTACCTTGTCCCTCTTGAACCTCGCGAAGCATTACAATCCATGAATGAAGCGAACTATAAAAATATATTTCTAATGTATCTTGACCGGTCTGAAGGATATTATCCGATCGTCGACAAGAAAATAGCAGATTTGTATAATTTATTTGGCTTCGGACAAACATTAAATTATGAAGATTTTGAAAGACATCTAAAGGCAAGTATTCAGGAGATAAAATCATGGTAACTTTACCAATAAATCGACGATTGCTAATACTTATTTTTGGTATTTTTCTACCTCTATTTACGACGTTTTCTCAAACTTATACATTTTTGACCTTAAATGATGATGGAAATGTTATAGAAACTTCTCAAACGACGGCAAAAGGGATACTTACATGGTCAAGCTCTGTCGCAAAAAATATTCCTGTAAGTCTTGGATGGACTGATGCTACACTGCCAAGTGGTCTTGATGCAGCTACATGTTCAAGTCAATTTATGGAAGCATGTCAAACATGGACAGGCAATAGTTCCAGTGACAATACATTTAATATTTATCAATCATCTGACTTCCCAGTAGTAGAAATTTCTTTTAGCAGTGATGCTACACAATTCAAAGAGACAAATGCTGGCGGAGTGACAGCCTATGCTGTTAATAACAATATATTTGTAGTTAACACAACTTCGTCGCAAACAAGCTGGGAGAGTACGGGTATTTTATTTAACAAATCAAATTCATTTCTATCCACGTATCAGTAGACACCTCTTGTAACAAATATTAATCAGCCTGGTGGTTCACTTATTTCCTTCGAATATCTGGCTCTTCATGAAATAGGACATCTTTTAGGTTTGGGTCATTGTTATAGTGACAACCAAGATCTTATGTCTCCAAATATAAACCCAAATTATGGGAGTGTCCCGGGCTTATCGACTTATGATACAGAAGCACTAAGTCTTTTAAGTACGCAAACTGCTGGTTGTGTAACATCAGTTGGAGGAGGTGTTAATCCACCGCCAACAAATCAAATAATCCTCAGTCCACCGACATCAGAGGCAAGTAGTACCGCTGGATATTATAAAATTAATAACGGTTATTTTGGCGTGTCCGGTAGTGGCACATTTCCATGTGCGTATTCTCTTGAAGCAGTACCATCACCAGCACAAAATGGAAATGCAACATTTTGGAGTGATGGGTTTCAAGGAAGCAACCGAACAATTGGCAGTTTATTCCCTTCCGTAACTACTAATGTGAATTTCAAGAGCGTCCATCTTTCCAACATCGCCTTCACATTTTCCAATAGCCAACGGAAGCTTATAAGAACTTCCGCAAAAGGTTGGCTGCATCAGGTCTATGAAAGTATGGGACATGTCTGGTATGAAGTGAGTAAAGATAATGGCACTACATGGACACTCATGAGCCCAACCAACATCGTGGTTGGCGGAATTGTCCAATTAGGAAATCCCGGACCTTTAGATATCGGAGGCGGCAAGTGTCCCTCCATTGCTTATTGCCCGAATGATCAGAGTTCAGTCGTTATCGTCTATCAGCAGGCAGCGGAAGCTAACTATCAAATTATGAACATAATTTACACAATGTCTAATAGTCAGTGGATTGTGCAGACCGCACCCGAGTATCCGATATGGACTGAGCCGAGCACGGGAGATTCGTATGCGACGAATGCGAACCCTACTATTGTGTGGGGTGCAGATGGCTCTGGTCTGTTAACATGGGAAAGGAAAAGCAAAGTTTCAAATATCCTTCCCGGAATCAATTATTCTGTTGAACCAATGAAGGTAAATGGGGGATTTGGATGTACGACACTTCCTAATGTAATCTCTTTGACAGATAAAAATTCTACAAATGCAACATCTTCCGGTATTTGGCTGCCAAATGATTCCATGCATTACGATATAGCTTGGGAACAGGATGTCAACAGCACGAAAAGTTCGATTAAACATTCTTATTTAATGAGTATGATGGTAAATGGTTTTCCTTCCGTTAATCCAGGCCCAGTAGATCAACTTTCAAGCAATTCGATTGGCAAAAATTATAGACCTTCAATCGTTACTGTGCCCGATACCTATGGATGGAATAATACATTTTGTTCATGGATAGGAGATCTGGATGGTTCGGGCACATGGATGAATGTATACACTTACGAACGTCAAGAAGGTTCTTCGACTATTAATAGATATGGCGTAGGTGCACAATGCGTATCAATGAATATGGATAACGGAATCAATTATTACCTTGCGTGGAACCAAAATTCTTCATATAACCAAAGTCCAAGTTCCTGCATAAATTATGTCGCAGGCAGCAATCTTTCAGCAAAACCTCTGAACACCACAGGCCAGTGTGTCCAATTGTCAAATGGAGCTACAAGTGCGAGTATGTATGTATCATCGTTCTATAACTCTGCATTGCCATATTACTTCCAAACGTCCAATAGTCTAACCAGCACTCCTCAAGGGAATGTCATTGCCCAAGCAAACGCTGTCTCCAATACAACGTCCGTCTCTCTATCGA